>NZ_FNZU01000022.1 GCF_900109325.1 Alkalibacterium pelagium | reverse complement strand
AATGGAAAAATAGAAGGAATCAATAATAAGATCAAGGTTCTTAATCGTGTGGCCTACGGCTACAGGAACTTTGCCAACTACAAGAATAGAATTATCATTCACTTTTCTTTAAAATCAGAAGCATCTCAACGTAAACATGCACAAAAACAAGTGTATAGCATGGTGGCCTAAGCCACCATGCTATACACCTTATATAAACTCTCTGACATTTACTTATTATTCTTTACCAACGTTATTTGACTTAGAACCTAAAAAAGCCTGCGACGAATAAACTCCCTTGCTAATTAAAATTACGGAAGAATAAATTTAACGATTGGTATAGATTTTATGAGCTTCGACAATAAAAAACTAATGGTAAAGGTCAAGATTGTTAAAAGTATCACAGATATTGAAGGTGATAATATAAACGAGTCAATGCCCCTTCTGCTTAACCAGATCATTACTAGACTATGAATAACATATATTCCTAAACTATTATTACCAATCTCTTTTTCAAAAACACCAGATGTTCCCTTAACGTTGCTTTTTATGAAAATGAAAACTAAAACCGAAGTCAATATTACGTTAGGTGAAAGATTGTTGTAAAAGTAAAGATTATTTTCACCACCGGAATTAGATAGAAAAAATGTTCCTACTACAGTAATAGTATTTAATAAAAGCAAAAGCGGTCCTAGTTTTGTATTTTTAATTTGATATTCTGAGATTCTAAGATAATATCCCAAAATGAAATATCCAATGTATCCATTTACAAAAGTAAGATTAAATGCAATGTTTAAATTATAAAAGTGATTAAAAAAACCGCTTCCTACAGTGGTAGCAAACCATAGTATTAAATAAAGATTTAACTCTTCATATTTTGCATTCTTAACAAATACCCTTAAAAAAGGGGTTACTAGGTATAACCCAATTATAGTATAGAAAAACCAAAGTCTTCCGTAAATGTCACCAGAGATAATCGATCTCACCAAAATGTTAAGCGTAAACGATTGAGGGTAATCAATATTTCTATGAACAAAGTATATTACACTCCAAACGACAAACGCAAACATCAAAGGACTCAGTCTTTTCATGTAAAAGTTTTTTAATCCAACATCTTTCTTCTCAAGTAGCAATGCTCCACTAACCATAAATAGCAGAGGTACGCTTATTCTGAAAAGAGAATCAAATACATTACCAACCCACCAGATATGGGACCCAACTATCGACTTATCAATTAAAGGTGCTGAGGAATGAATCACCACAACTCCTATGATGCCGATAGTTTTTAATACGTCTAAATATTTCAATCTCACAAATAATTCTCCTATGTATTCATAATATTATATTTATTATATAGTACAGATAAGACAAAAGTAATGTTATTAATGAATTTTATTTATTTTATAATATGCTGTGGTATTTAAACCCTAGATTAACTAATCTAAATAATTTGATGGAGTATCGTATGAATTAATTAAACCAGATAATCTTTGGTTTATCATAGTAATGATCCTATTCTATTTAAAAAACAAATTGTAAAGTATACAAACAATCTTACCTAACTAGTTTTGAACAATTTTAGACACTCAGCTGATTGACAGAGGGGGAACAAATTCGTGACAAGGCTATTTTACTATATTAGTGTCGTTACAATCGTATCCATTACGTGAGATGAAGAAATTATTTACATCATAAAGCGATTATATTTTTATAGAATCTAAATACTTGTTCAAATAACATCTCAGCTTCTCTACGGCCGTCTATTATTGTGCACTTGATCAAATAGTTTTTTCATCCCCGAAGTACACTCTATTCTAGAAACCCTATTTTCTTCTATATATAATACCCGACATTTTTATGATTCACCTACTCCCTCAGATGAGAAATCAGTCATAAATCGGAACTAACTCAATGAGAGTTTACTTTACAGAATTGACTTTCATCCATTCAGGTCGTATGATGAAAAATGGACATTATTTAGGAAAAAGAGGGTTTATATGAAAAAAATCAAATTGACTTATTCACTTATCGGCACGTTTTTCATCAGTTTCGCGGTATCGTTTTTCCGTCTGGCTGATCTGGGTACTGACCCATATACAACATTCAACTTAGGAGCGAGCGGCTTTCTTGATATGGGCTTCGGCTTATTCATCATGATCTCCAGTCTGATCGCACTCATTCTGATTTTCTTTGATAACCGTGCACTCATCGGTATTGGGACACTTCTTAACATCTTTATTGTCGGAAACTTTTCAGACCTGACGCTTTCGCTCTATAATTCTTACTTCTCAGAGCCTGAAGGTCTGCTTATTCGCATCATTTTCTCATTACTTGGCCTGTTCTTCATTTCAAGCGGTGTAGCCTTATATACTGAGGCAAAAGAAGGTGTGGCTCCCTATGATGCATTCCCGATCATTCTGACAGAAAAGGCAAATGGCAGATGGACTTACCGGACATCACGTGTCATCATAGATGTTTCCTTCTCGATTATTGGCTATCTTCTAGGTGCTACACTTGGATTCAATACAATTATAACTGCATTCTTTATCGGACCGTTCATCCAGTTCTTCCGTAAGATTTTTGAAAAAGATCTGCAGACTCGAGCACTCCGTTATACTTCAGAAAAATAACTCAGCATGCTGCACTGAACTTCAGGGTTCGGTGCTTTTTTGTACCCTCAAGTCGATTAATAAGTCAGAGGCTTTACATCCACCAGAAAACACCCTACTATTAGGTTAACTACTTGCCTTAAGTCAGGCAGTTTACAGGAGGTTACTATGCGCTCGTTTCGTTTGTACAATCTGACTATGATGGCTCTATCTATTGCGTCCATCTTTCTGATCATCCTCGATCTGCTTTCTGTCATTTCAATTGCTGACCAGCCATACTTTTCAATTGATTTGAGTTTCGTTTTTATTTTTGCGATTGATTATATCTATCGGCTGATTCTATCTCAAGATAAGAAGGAGTTTGCGGTGCATCATGTCTTTGATCTGCTGTCGATCATTCCGTTTGTCTCAATCTTCAGACTGTTCCGTCTTTCCAGAATCTTCAGGATCCTGCGTTTCACTCATCTCATTCGGCTGTCCCGCTTCACTCGCCTGTTCAGTCTGAAAGTCCGGTCCCAGCGGGAGATCAAATCGATCCTGCATACAAATGGCCTTATCTATGCGTTGTATACAAGCGTCCTGCTTATTCTTTTTGGAGCGGTCGTTTTTTCTGTATCTGAGAATGTCGCCTTTTCGGAATCAGTGTGGTGGGCCCTTGTCACGGCTTCTACTGTGGGACACGGAGAGATCTATCCGGTTACTCTGACTGGTCGTATCGCTGCTACCATTCTAATGTTTCTCGGACTGGCCATGATTGGCGTGCTGACCAGTTCCCTGACGACTTATTTTAACCGGTCCAAGTCAAAAGAAGCCGAAAAAATCAGTTCACTGGAAAACAAAATCGATCAGCTGATCAACAAAGTCTCTGAACTGGAAGACAAACTCCCTGAATAATGAAGGAAAGACAAGTCTGTCTTTCTCTATATGATCGTTATAAGCTGTGGAACTGCGTACGCAGTTCTGCCTTTTTATTTCTTGGTTTTCTTTTTCTTAAAAAGATTCTGTTTCTATATTACTTCTTATGGGCTTATGTACAATGCCTCTCTCGTTCTACTTTATTTGGTCTTTATTGTTCTAATGTACAGCTAGGAGTATTTCTAGCTGTACATTATTATGGATTTTTCTCTTGAACTGTAGTTAACGGTATTCTAGCTTAATCTTGACGTTAGTTGTTATGATGAACTGTAACTATAAGCCTTTTAACGGAAGCATTTTACTTTTTATCTTGATGAACTACAGCTAGAAGTCCCTTAGCGGTAGCTTATTCATGTTTTATCCGATGAACTATAACTAGAAGCCTTCTAACAGCAGTTTGTATCTATTTAATTGAGCTGATCTATAACTAGATCTCTTTTAGTTATAGTTCCATCCCTAATTCTTCAGATAAACTACAGCTAGACCTCTCTTTCCTGCACAAAAAAACAACCTGCCATATTCGGGATACGCATCCTCTAAACAGGCAGATTGTATCTAAATTATATTAAGCATACTAACTATCCTGCATCTGTTTTAAGCTCTCTTATCAATTCCCCATTCATCAAAAAAGGTTTTCTATGTTCATTTTTAAGCTCTCTTTTTTCCAGGGACCTAAACTATGGTATACTTATTTCTGTACACTTCATGCATGAAATTTATAAAAAGGAGGAAAAGAATTGAAACATATTAAAGCGTTCAGCTTAAAGCTGGTTGCACTGCTTGTACTCAGTTTTATCATTTTAAATATTATTTTCGAAATGCCCGGTGACAGTGTCTTTGCCATTGCTCTTATCACTGCTATACTTATATACATTTTAGGCGATCTGGTCATTTTGAAAAACAGCGGAAACATGGTGGCGACATTTGTCGATGCGGGGGCTGCTTTTGTTATTTCTGTGGCCTACCTGACTGCCATGACTGATGGAGAAGCTATTGTTGCGAGTTTTGTCTTTGCCTTGGGAGTTGCTCTATTTGAAACCTTTTTCCACAATTGGCTGCTCAAGGACCAGTCCGGAAGTTCGCGTTCACCATACTAATTTTTAAAGTTGACTATACGAAAAGAAGTCATCGTCCCGAGTTATTCGAGATGATGACTTCTTTTTGTATACAGGTCATTTACTTTGTCAACTTAAGGACTTGCATTCCCTTTTTATCTTCTTATTCTTACGACGCAAGGGCCTGACCTTTTTTCTGCATTTCGTACATTTCTGCATAGGCACCGTTCAAGCTCAGAAGGCTGTCGTGCGTGCCGCGTTCTTTAATGACTCCCTGATCGAGCACCAGGATCTGGTCTGCATGCTGAATCGTTGACAGACGGTGGGCAATGATAAAGGTCGTCCGTCCTTTTTTCAGAACGTTCATCGCATGCTGAATAATTTCTTCTGTTTCAGTATCGATTGAAGACGTTGCTTCATCTAGAATCAGAATTTTAGGGTCGAAAGCCAGTGCGCGGGCAAATGAAATCAGCTGACGCTGACCTGAGCTTAAGGTGCTTCCCTTTTCCACAACCGGTTCGTCGATCCCTTTTTCGAATTTGTCCAGCAGATCCTGTCCGCCGACATCCAGGAGAGCCTTTATCGCGGTTTCTTTTGAGATACTAGGATTGTCCATCGTGATGTTTGAGTAGATCGTCCCAGTAAAAAGGAACGGATCCTGCAGGACGATTCCCATATCTTCCCGGACAGACTGTCTGGAAAACTCTTTTGTGTTCTGACCGTCGACCGTGATTTCCCCGGTCTGCGGATCATAGAATCTAAAGAGCAGGTTCATGATCGAACTTTTACCTGATCCAGTATGTCCGACAAGTGCGACTGTCTGACCCGGTTCAGCTGTAAAGTGAATGTCTTTCAGAACGTCTTTTTCTTCCGTATAGCCGAATGTCACATGGTTGAACGCCACGCGTCCTTCTGTCACTTCCATCGCTGCTTCCGGGTTGTCTTCTGGTTTCATGTCCATCATTTCAAATACCCGGTCTCCCGCTGCAATTGCCTGCTGAACGAAGGCCATCTGCTGGATGATTCCTTTGATCGGTTCATACAGACGGCTGACATAATCTCCGAACAGATACAGCATACCGACTGAAACTCCCAGCACACCATTAATGTATTGGGTACTGAAGTAGACCATCAGCAGCAATAGTGACAGTCGGCGAAGGAAGTCGGCAAATGTCCACTGGAAGGCTGAGTCGAGAATGACGTATTTCCGCATGACTTCGTACCACTTGCCATTGATGTCTTCGAATTCTTCCTGGATGCGTTCTTCCTGCTCGAAAGCCTGGATGATCTGCATGCCCTGAATCGATTCATTCAGTTTCCCGTTGATGTCCGAATTCAGATCCCGTTCTTTACGGTGAAAGACTCTGGCGTATTTCGTGTAGTACTTATTCCATAAAAACATGATAGGAATGAGGACTAATAGCGTCAGAGCCAGTCCCTGATGGAAAAAGGCGATCGCTACGAATGCCCCGACAACGTAAAACACATTGATCAGGATCTGCCCGACTGTTGCAACATAAAACTGCTGGCGTAGACTTTCGGTATCGTTAGTGATACGGGCAACGATCTTACCGGCTGGCTGATTGTCAAAATAATTGATCGGCAGCTCCTGCACACACGTGTACAGCTGGTCTCTCAGGATCTTAATGATCCCATTTGCTGCGCGCATACGGTAGATCGCTGAAATGTATCGGGTGATGACCGTTGAAACCATCAATCCGAAATAGATCACGATCAGTCGGATCAGCACATCTGTAAATTCCTCATTTCCAGCAGCAGCAGGTATGATAACCTGGTCGATGATACGTTGTGCAATGATCGGTGCTCCGAGGTCAGTAACCATCGAAAGCATGACTAGTCCAATCCCGATCGTGAAGTAAAGCTTGTAGTATTTCATATAAGAAACTAACCGTTTAACTGTCTTCATTAGTCATCCCTCCTCTTATATGGATCTGGTGATGACAGAGGTTCATTTTCTGTGATTTCTTTGATTTCCTGTTTTGTAAATTGATCATAGTACCAGCCTCGTCTGTCGATCAGCTCATCATGAGTTCCGCGCTCCACAATCGTTCCGTTGTCCAGAACGATGATTTCGTCAGCCTCTTTAACTGCGGACAAGCGGTGAGTAGAAATGATTGTCGTCTTCCCTGCTCTGACCTGTTGAATATTGTGAATGATGGTCTGTTCTGTCTTGGCATCCACAGCAGATAAGGAGTCGTCCAGAATCAGTATATCCGGATCCTTGATCAGTGCTCGTGCAATGGAGATTCTCTGTTTCTGACCTCCGGAGATCGAGACGCCTTTCTCACCGATCATGGTGTCCAGTCCTCTATTCATATTTTTCAGGTCTTCTTCAAAGGAAGCCATGCGGATACTTTCTAAGATATCCTCATCTGTTGCATCTTTTTTACCGAAGGCAATGTTGTCCCTTACGGAGCGGCTGAACAGGACATGATCCTGTGGCACATATCCGATTAGTCGTCTGAGAGATGGATCGTTATATTCTGAGTAAGCCGAACTGCCCATGTTAAACGTTCCCGAACCAAGCGGGAACTGATTGAGCAGCTGTCTGATGAGAGTCGTTTTTCCTGATCCAGTCTTTCCGACGATTCCGAGCGTCTTGCCTTTCTTTAAGTCCAGTCTGATTTTATCCAGATTAATTGTTTCGCTTGAACTGTATCTGAAGGTGAACTCGTCAAATTCAAAGTCATCCACTTGTTCTGCTTCGATCGTTCCTTTGAAATTCAGTTCATCTGTTGCGTATCTGATTTCATCGACACGTCTCATGGACGCACTGCCCTGACGCAGGATGAGCACCAGTTCAGATACCGATATAATCGGCCAGATCATCATGCCCAGATACATCTGGAATGCGACGATATCTCCTACACTCAAGGTGCCTTGAGCTACGAGAATTGCTCCATAACTCAACGCAATCATGATGCTGAGCCCTTCAAATGCCTTGACCGTTGGTGCAAAAATCGCTGCAATTTCAGATACTTTATTATTCTTCTTGAGCAGCCCGCTCGTCTGATCCTTGAATTTATCGATAAAATCGGCTTCTTTGACATAAGCACGAATCACGCGCATGCCGTCGATCATCTCAAGCACATCGTCATTGACAGAAGAGAATGATTTCTGCGCAATTTCATAGGCTTCATCAACTTGAGCTCCTTTGACTTTTATGACATAAGCCATTGGCAGCATAGGAATAACTGCTGCAAAAGTCAGCCCCCAGTGGACGGTCAGTCCCATCATGATTACCAAAGTGGCTGTAAATCCTGTGGCACTCATCAGGACAAGCATCCCGTAACCAGCCGTATCTGCCAGAGCACGTATATCCTGAGTCCCACGAGCCATCAGGTCTCCTGTACGGAATTTTTCAAAATACGGTGCTCGCATTCTTAAGAAATGGCGCATCAGTTTACTGCGCATCTCCTTCTGAAGCTTATAAGCACCGGCGAACAACCCATAGCCCCATAGAAAATCAAGACCATAGGTGATTATGACCAGGCCTGCGAACTGAAGGCTATACGTTCTGAGCACAGCGGCATTCATCTCGCCCGTGACGATTGCATCAATAAATCGTCCGATGATAAATGGAATAATGACAGCAAATATATTGGAGACGGCCAGAGCGATAAAGGAGCCGAGGTATTGCCATTTGTTTTCTTTAAAATAAAATTTCAGTTTTACCAGTACGTCAAACATCTTATCTTTCCTTTCTTTCCAAAAAAATAGACAGTCCATCCCCTTAAGAGAATAGACTGTCCGAATAGTTTTCTGGTTGATTACACGAAAAAAAACAAGGGATTCATTCTATTATGAAATAAGGAGGCGTCAGCCGACCCGTCACAGGATCCAGCTGTGTGCAAAAAGTAGTTTTTATTTTATCGTTTCGGTTTACTGATGTTTTCATCTTGCACGTCCTCCTCTCCTGTTTTTATTAAATCTCTCTCATCGCTTTCAACTATACACTGAAACGTTTCCATTTACAACATAAATATGACGATTTTAGCAGAAAAATAAAAATAAAGAAGCTGTTGCTTAAGAATAGGCTTTATACCAGCTATTCTCAAGCAGCAGCTTCTATATAAATTTAATGAAAGTAACTTATGACACACTAAAAGTGCTGTCATTCAAGTTTATTTCTCAATCCTTCGGTACATGTCGATCATTTCTTCAGCGAGGTCTCGGTAAGTCATAGCATTCATTAATGTATCCTGTGCATGTACCATCAGCAGGTTCAATTCTACAGAATTTCCCGCTGCTTCCTGCGTCAGCAGATCGGTCTGAACTTGATGGGCTTCAGTAATGGATGAATCTGCTCCTTTCAGTTTCTCCTGTGCTAGATCAAACTGACTCTTCTTGGCGGCATGGATTGCTTCCATAGAGCTGCTTCTGGCATCTCCCCCGTGCATGATCAGTGCCATGATCACTTCCATTAACTCTCTGTTTTCTTCACTCATGACTGCTCCCTCCCAGGTCATTCTGGATCGTTAATCCATCAGTTCCAGCGCACGGTCAAGAACTTTTTCCCCATTCATCATACCGTAATCTTGCATGTTGATGACATCTATGGCAATGCCCTGTTCATTAGCCTTTTCCTCAAATTTATCTTTCATGTAACGGACTTGAGGCCCAAGCATCATGACGTCGATAGCTTGAGTTTCCATCTTGGAATCAGCTTCATTTGCAGACACAGCAAAGATCTCCACTTCAAGACCTCTGTCTTCCGCGGATTTCTGCATTTTAGATACCAGCATGCTTGTGCTCATTCCAGCAGCACATACCAGCATAATTTCTTTTTTTGCCATTCCGTTTCCTCCTATAATTCCTATTTATTGGATCTTATCTATTTATATATAAATCCTTACTTTAATCATACACCTCAGAAAAAATCTTGTCCACTTTCCCCCTCTTGAAAGAGGGATATTCCTTTATTGACTGCCTCATTAAAGGATGATTGATGGAGTGAGTGTGACTTCTAATATATCTTTTTGAAAGGGGATTAGTTTACTGAGTCTTTCGCTTCTGAACTGCATTATTGACAACTGATAATGTAGTTCAGAAGCTTATGACTTCCACGAACTTTACTCTCTGTGTTACTAGTGCAGTTCATGTCGTTTCTTGACTAATTAACTTAACTTTAATAGTCGGATAGTTAAGTTCACCAGCTGGTTTAATGTTGAACTACATTCTTCTTATTTCGAGTATTATTTTTCCATACTAGACTTTACTCACATCATAAGAGTACGTCTAGTCAAAAAAGACACCCAGAAACAAGTTTTCCTGCCTCTAGGTGTCTTCATCACTGTTCTGTTTAATTAAATCGTGATCCCAGTTGACCCGGATCTGTCATATCAGAATTGCTTTAGCTATAATGATTAGAGTCTCTTAGTTTCTTATCTCATCGAGAACAGCATGCACTTGTCTGGTCAGCGCCCACCACTCGTCAACTCGGTTTCTGCTGCTTTCACTGTCATAGTCGGACATAACTTCTGCAAAAGCCATTGCTTCCCACATCAGAGGATTCTTAGACGGCTCGTCAAGCTTGATCGAGCTTGTTTCTCTAGTTCGTGCATCGACCACTTCAGCTGAAGCCAGGCCAGTAATGGCATCCAGGACTAGCGTGTCATCTGCTGTGTATACCTCAGACTGCTGCATTGACGTATTGATTTTTCCATAATTCAAGGTGACATCAAATCCATCATATCTCAAAATGGCTGTTCCTTTTCCATCAACACCTGTTCTGATCGGTTGGGCAAATGCTTCGACCGATTTCGGCTGACCGAACCACTTGAGTGCTGCGTAGATGACATAGATTCCCAGATCATTAGCTGCTCCTCCAGCAAACTTAGGTGAAAAAATTGCCGGTTCTTCGCCATTGAGTACTTGATCATATCGGGATGAATACTTGCTGTAGGTCAATGAAGCCCCGTATATATCAGGCTTCTTACTAATCAGCTCTGTCACTTTAAGAAAATTCGGTTCAAATATATGTCTGGCTGCCTCAACGACCAGCTTGTTCTGCTGTCTGGACAAATCTGTCAGTTCATCCCACTGCTCTGCAGACGTAACAACTGGTTTCTCAACGATGGCATGCTTGTTGTGCATAAGCACAGCTTTTGCCTGGTCAAAGTGCAGACTGTTTGGAGATGCAATATAAATCACATCAATCTCAGGATCGCTGAGAAACGCTTCGAAATCTGAGTAAGCCTTCCTGCCTTCATGAACTTTCCTGAAATCATCGGCTTTATCCTGAGTACGAGAGTAAACTGCTTCTAACGTATACTTCTGACTTTTTACTGCCGCTTCAATAAACTGCTCAGTGATTCCGCTCGTTCCAATCGTTCCTAATCTTAACTTATCCATGTCTCATCGATCCCCTTCTGATTGTGTGCTCTGTTCCTCTTCAGTATATCACGTGTGTGCTGGACATGCCTTCTATTGAAGTGTGATCACAACAATTTCCGGACGATTGTTGATTCTTAGTGGAAACGATGAGTTGCCAAGTCCTCTTGAAATAATCAGTCGTCTGGATCGATGTTCTTCTGAACTGAAGATACCATAGTCATATTTCGGGAAAAATCCCTGTCCGGGTGCATAGAAGCCACCTAAGTAAGGAATACGAGCCTGTCCTGAATGGGTATGTCCACTCAATACTAAGGCTGGCGCTTTTGTCTGATCATACATATACTGCTCAAAATGTTCCGGTCTATGTGCCAGAAGCACTTTCGGAAGCCGCTCCATTTCTGGTGTCAGTTCGATGGATTTAAGCATCGGTTTGGGCAGATTGATCTGGTCCTCACGTTCAGCAAGCCCCATGATGACCAGTTTCTCTTCCTCGTCGACAGTCACCGCCTCAGCTTCGTCCAGAAGTAAGTGAACGTCTGCTGCAGACAGTATCGATGTGAATTCGGAAAAGGTCCCACTTGCAATATCATGATTTCCAGTCACCGCATAAGTAGGAGCAATGTTCGTACATAATTCGACAAAGCGTCTGAGCGGAGTATCAGCCAGGCTGGACAATCCTGCCTGTACGAGGTCCCCGGTTAGGACGATGAAATCCGGTTCTGCTTCCTCAGTTTTCTGAATGATCGTTTCGATGTAACTTTTATTTGATCGTGGGGTCAAATGCAGATCGGTCAAATGAACGATTCTTTTCCCCTTCATCTGATCATCAAGTTTAGGTACAGTCACTGAGTACTGCGTTGTTTCTATCAGATAGTTCTGAGTATATAAGTAAATAACTAGTGCAATGATTAAAGCCAGTAATATCCACACCATGATTCGTTCCTCCTGCAGCTGTTTGCTGTCGTTATAAAAATACTAGCTATATTGTATCATATAATGCATCTTGAAAGCGTTATTTATTTATCTATGATAAACTATGGATAACAAATCGTGAGAAATCAAGGAGGGGTTATGTTGGAAAACGATCCGACTTTGCACCAGGATCAGCAGAATCAGGCTGATCATTTTTTAAAAACTAAAGCGACTGAAAGTGGGAATGAATTTATTAAACGTGACCCCGTGAGTGACGACCGGAAACTCTCTGAAGAAGAAAAAGCTCAGATGACCAGACCGGAAGATTTCGAAAAGTTCAATCTGGATGATCTGGACCAATTGAATGATTCAAACGATTAAATAAAAACACATAAGGAGTGGAATTATGCCGAATATGGACGAAAACCAGCAGAACAAAGCTTATCCGTTTGCCGATCATCCAAAAGACAAGAATGAATTCATCAATGCGGATGAAACTAGAGATGATTCACCGGATAATAAAAATGAGGCGGATAAGGCCCAGGACACGACCGAAGAGGATTTTGAATCGTTCGATGTCGATAAGGCTGATGACCTCGAACGCTCCAAGAATGAACAGAATAAAGACTGATTTGTTTTAGACCTACTGTAATAATTAGACTTAACACTTAAACTAGAAGAGAAAACACCTCCGAACCCAGATACTTTTGGGAGCTCGGAGGTGTTTTTCGTTGTCTGAATCATGCTTAACTGACTTATGAATTTGGATATTCGAGGATTAATTAACAGAATAGGCTTTGTGAATGGGTCATATAATCTTTTATGGTCTATTCGAGAGCTATTCCTTTTGGCGAATGGGTCATATATTTGGATATGGACTATTCACGATTTGATTTATTGTTCCAATGGGTCAAATATCCGTTTATGGTACATTCGACCAGGAAATACCTCTAAATACAAGGACTATTTTCTGGCTTCCTGGGGTTTTTGCGCGAAATTTTTTATCGGGCGTCGGAAATTAGAGGAAGTTACGGAATCAATGCCTCATATTTCCGAGTTATGAGGTATTGACGAGGTTTAGCGTAAGCTTAATATCTCATAAACTAAAGATATGAAGGGTTCGCACCCATTCTGCAGTGGCAAATGCCTCATATCCACGAGTTATGAGGCGTTCACCATAAATTAAGAGACTGCATTCACTTTTAAGGCATACAAAAAAAGCTGGGCCACCTTCCTTAACAAAGGAAAATACCCAGCTTTAGTCGGCCTTTATTTAATTTTTATAGTAACGTAAGTTTTCGAATGAAATGGAACGGATCATTTTACGTTCAGCAATGTCTTCTTCCATAAGTGAGACACTAGCTGCGTTCATTTCGAACAAGTCGTCCCATCCCATATGGTATCTGCTCAAAATGGTATCTAACGGACAATCCAATTCTCCGTCCGCATTTTCGATCAGTTCATTTTCTCTAATGAGCAGTTCCTTCGATTCGGTCGGCGTGTCTATTACATAAATAAAGCGTCTTTTCAATTGGTTCATCTCATCCCAACTCTCCGTTTAGAACCTAGTAATCAGCGGGGCAGCTATTAAGCTGCTTCCGACTTAACATACACTGATTATACAAGAGAAGTGAATAAATGTCTGTGTCTAAATTAAGTCAATACAATGCATTATTTTAGCCATATTTATGCCATATTTGCGACATATAATCCGTTTTATGATGCGATATGCATGCACAAAACTATTCAGTTAATTTTTTTGTAATGCATAAATCAGACCGAACAGCTGGATCGTTATGATGGGCATCAGAGCAACAAGAGCGATCATTCCAAAGCCGTCGACAAGGACTGATGCACTAGGCATTCCTTCAGCCGCTCCTTGTATGAAAGCCAGGATAAAGGTACCCGTCATGGGACCTGAAGCTACTCCTCCAGCGTCAAAAGCCATCGTCACTAAGGTACCTGGAACAAAGAAACTTAACATAATAGCCAGCGCGTATCCCGGCAGAAGAATATGCCACAATTCCAGATTGTAACTGACTACTCTTATACCTGCAATTAGTGTCGCAGACCCTACGCCTAGAGCTAGTGCTGACAAGACGAATGCCGGTTTCAAAGCCCCTGCAGTTACTCGTTCGATCTGCGACGTCAGAACACTGACGGCGGGTTCAGCTAGAATTGTAACCATGCCCAGTCCAAACGACAGGATAAAGAACCATACGAAGCGTTCTGACTGGATCAGTTCATATCCAATGATGCTTCCTATAGACATGAATCCGAAATTGACCCCTGTCAGAAACAGGATCAGTCCAATGATGACATAGACCATTCCTATAAATATGCGGTTGACTCTTTTTTTAGGCAGCCGTAGAAATGTGATCTGATAAATGAAAAACAGGATGGCGATCGGAAGGATAGATATCAGCACGTCCCCCGCCTGATCAGTTCCTATTGATGTGAAAGCAGAAAACATAGACTGATCGAAGCCGAACTGGATTGGCAGGTCTCCCGTCAGTGACTCAGTCGGGTTGATCAGGTTGGAAATCATGACGGCCAGAATAGCTCCGACCGAGGCAATGGCTACTAGTCCAAAACTGTCTTCTCCTGACCGGACGCTGTTCTTTTTAAGAGAAGAAATCCCGACAGATAGTGCAAGCAGAAATGGAACCGTGATTGAACCTGTTGTCGCACCAGAAGCATCAAAAGCTACAGAAAGAAATTCACTTGACGTGAAAAATGACAGGAGCAGAACAAGGGCGTATGCCGAAACAATGATTTTAAAGAAAGATAAGCTGTAAACAATTCTCAGCAGCCCTACGACTACCATAATTGCAATACCTATCGAAACGGTCAGGATCAGCTGAAAACTGTCGATCGTTCCACTTGTGACAATACTGATCTGATTTCCTAGTACCGTCAAACTAGGTTCAGCTGCCGATATTATAAAACCGATCAGGAAACCCACAGTAACCAAGACATAGATTCGGTTGGATTTCGCTACTCCTTTTCCTATGTATTCTCCAATAGGCGTTATAGCAATATCAACACCGACCAGAAACAGACTAAGGCCGATTACGATAGCTAGAGTGCCAAGAAAAAAGGCGATTAACAGACTTGAAGAAAACGGCACAAGGAAAAAATGAATCAGCAGAACAAAGAGAAAGATAGGGGCAACTGAACGTGTCACTTCGAGCATTTTTTCAATCAGTATAGGCATGTCAGATTATTCCCCTTTCCTTCATATTTTAAATAACCCCTATCGTTTCACTTAGATCCGCTACAAATAGAATACCGGAGTTTGGTTTATCCAGTCCTAGAACCTTATTGATTTCTGTAGTAATAGCCTTGGTCTGATCTCTGGATGAAATGATCAGTACCATATCTTTTTCAGGCTCAATTTCCATATTGAATACTTTCTTTGTCTCGTACCCTCCTGCGCCATGTGCCTGAATCACTGTACCGCCCTGGGCACCTGCTGTCTGAGCTGCCTCCATCACAATTTCAGATTGACCTTCTTTTACAATTACAACAATCGCCTGAAACATGTTATCCTGCTCCTTCGTATTTATTCCTTCATTTTTCCCCTGATTCCATTGCTGGTCAAAACCTTGACTGTCAGATGGATCGATTTGTTCAGATTGATCAGCCGCCTGTTGTTTGACAAGGCCCATTGCACCTGCAAGTGGGAGTCTGAAGCAGATCCCTTTATTTTTTCTTGTCATCCCCATAGTGTCTGCTATATGCATCATTGCTGTCTGAGCTGTCGATCCGTCAGAGATAAATACAGCTATTTCTTTTCGGACTTTATCCAGACCCAGTTTATTCAATACTCTGCCTTGTACTGTTCCTTCACCTCTGATGACCGTTCCACCATTAACTCCTTTTTTGGCTGCCATTTTCAGACAGGTATCTCCCTGTCCTCTTTTGACAATGCAGCCTACTAATTCTACTTGCATAGTTGTTCACCTCTTTTTTTATAAGCTTCTCTTCCAGTATAGCCAATTTCGTAAGCATCTTCCACTTTATCAGATTGATACATTAATAAGGACATGATCAATTCATTTATCTTTTATAAATATTTCTTTGATTTCAGTAAATTAAGGGTTGTAAATAGGATGAAAGTAGAATAAAATGAGAAACAACAAATTAATTCTCATTATATTTTAATTTGGGTATAGCATTCAAAAAAGGAGAGAAAGTATTATGGAACAGAAAAGAGAGCAATGGGGGTCACGGTGGGGGTTCATCCTTGCTGCGATGGGGTCTGCAGTAGGATTAGGAAATATCTGGCGATTTTCGTACGCTATGGGAGATGGCGGAGGATCAGCTTTCCTTATTATTTATCTGCTTAGTGTCCTGCTCATCGGTTTCCCGGTCATGCTCATTGAGTTTTCAATTGGTCGCCGAGCCCAGACTGATGCAGTAGATGCATTCAAGAAAATTGCACCAAAAACTGGTTGGGTCGTAGCTGGCGGAATGGGTGTATTAGCTGCATTTCTAATCTTATCATTTTATGGAGTCATTGGCGGATGGTCACTCAGATACACAATGGCTTATGTGACTGGCGGAATAACTGGCGATTCCAGTGAATTCTTCGGTGGATTCATTAGCTCTGCGGTATCACCGGTATTATGGCAGTTCCTGTTCATGGCTATCACAATTGCTATCGTCTACCTTGGTGTACAGAAAGGTATCGAGTTGTCCAGCAAATGGATGATGCCTATTTTAAGCATTTTACTCGTATTACTGGCTGTCTACAGTTTAACATTAGGTGGCGCTCAAGAAGCTTTTGCTTTTATGTTCCAGCCTGACTGGGAAGCCTTTACTGATCCAAGCGTCTATATTTCAGCTATGGGGCAAGCATTCTTTACACTAAGTCTGGGAATGGGTGCTATGCTGACATATGCCAGTTACCTTGATCCTAGCGCACGACTGACTTCTTCTGCAGCTATTATCATTGGTCTTGATACTTTATTTGCTCTAGTAGCCGGTCTAGTTATTTTCCCGGCACTATTCGCATTCGGACTGGATCCTGCAGAAGGTCCTGGACTGGTCTTCGTAGTCCTGCCGAATATTTTTGAAGCTTTAGGTGGTGTGGGTGCCCTCGTTGGGTTTGCATTCTTCCTATTACTGTCAATGGCTGCAATATCTTCTGCTATTTCACTACTGGAGGTCGCTGTTGCCTACTTCATCCGCAAGCTGAATATGTCTCGTAAGAAAGTGACACTGATTGTGGGACTGATTATTTTCCTTCTCGGGGTACCGTCTTCATTAAGTCAGGGGGCCGTTGAAATTACGATATTCGGTGCTTCCTTCCTGGACTTCATGGATGCATTCACAGGCAACTTGCTGCTGCCTCTTGGTGGTCTGATCATGGTGCTGTTTGTCGGATGGACCTGGACGAAAAAGGAAGTTCTGCATCATGGGGACATCGAAGACAATGCATTTGGTCCAGCTTACCTGCTGACAGCTAAATTCGTTGCTCCGATAGCAATCCTCTTCGTTCTGATTATCGGTCTGATCAACTGGTAATGGACATTCACCATTAACTGCAATATAAAACAGCCCGGCTTGTGAGTATATACTGAACTGACCCCTGTCAAGTAGACAGTAAAAAAAATAAAAATTCTTATGCTGCAGCCTGATACCGATATTCCATTGGTGTTAGGCTGTTTCGTG
>NZ_FNZU01000018.1:10709-25741 GCF_900109325.1 Alkalibacterium pelagium | reverse complement strand
CACATCTACATACTCTTTCGCTTCCAGCTTATCCCTTTGTAGCTTGCCAACCTGTCGGTTGTTTTCTGCGTTTGTCATAATGCCTAACCTCCAATCTTCAAAGTATTGATATTGTTCGGTCCTTCGGTACATTTTCCCTACTATGACCTCGGCTGACTTCTCGCCATTCGTTGTTACTACTATGCGCTGACGAGACCTCCCCGGGTAAGAACGACAACCTTCTGCTCATGTCACTGCTTCATTTACTCAATAGAATTCGGGCAGTATCGGACTTCACTTTGTCATGCAAGCTCATCCGTTATATTAAGCCTTGGTATGAAGTTTCTGTTCGTCAGTGCAAGCATTTGCGTCCGTCTTCCTTCAGATTCCGCCTCACGGCGGACACCCTTGACTTTCGCTAACAGTTCCTACTGCCAAGTCTGTAGTGGACTTTCACCACCAAGTTGTCGCCCATGCCGGGCGCACATGAAAAAAGCAAAGCAGGAACGGCTGCTTTGCTTCTTAATTATATTATTCGTCGTGCAGGTTGTATTCTTCAATAATCAGCTGGATACCTTC
The DNA here is from genome assembly GCF_900109325.1 of Alkalibacterium pelagium. GTDB lineage: Bacteria > Bacillota > Bacilli > Lactobacillales > Carnobacteriaceae_A > Alkalibacterium > Alkalibacterium pelagium. Next base: position 25,183 of record NZ_FNZU01000018.1, on the reverse strand, counting down.
GTCCACTGACCGGGCCGTACGTTTTTTTCCGGTCTTAAACTCAACGGTAACAGGTCCATCATTATTCTGCATGATTTTTCCGATTACTTTTTTTCTGACGACCAGTTCCAGTTCTGTATACTCTTTAGTATTTTTAGCTGTCTCATTAATTTCCACTTCTATTTGCTTATTGCGTTTTGCCATCGTTCATTCCTCCACTATCTTCACTGACATCCGTTTCATAAGTGTACTAAAAACACTCTTCGAGAGCAAGGTTTACTTATCAGGTATTGCTCATTTATCACAAACGTTATTTTTGTCAACCCTTATCTTTTAACATATAATTTAACTAGCTAATAAGAAGGGGATAGTATAATGAGACTTGTACGCTACAATCTATCGAAAAGTTCAACAGAGCGTTTAGGTATCCAGATAGAAGACGGCATACTGGAAATGGACAGATTAGCTGATCATTTAAACTGCCCCATTCCGATGACGATGAGAGAATTGCTTAAGGATCACGACAAAGGTATTGAGCAGCTGAAGGCTGTCCTTGATCGCGCGAAAGATCTTCATTTTGACATGAGTCAATATCTATTGTCTGAAGCAGACTTCCGCTACCTGCCTGTCATAGGCGATCCTGAAAAAATTCTCTGTGTCGGTTTGAACTATGTCGATCACGTCAAAGCCACCGGTGCAGATGTTCCTGTCAATCCCGTATTTTTCAACAAATTTCCAAATGCATTGGCAGCACATAAACAAGTTATCCCGCTCCCTGTTATTTCTCAGAAAGTCGATTATGAGGCGGAACTGGTCATAATGATTGGGGAGTATGCTAACAGCGTAAGTGAAGCAGAAGCTAAAAAAGCTGTTTTAGGTTACACCGTTGGTAACGACATCAGCGAAAGAAACTATCAGTTCCAGTCTTCCCAATGGATGATCGGAAAAACTTTTGATTTTTTTGGTCCAGTTGGTCCTGTCTTAGTCACTAAAGACGAAATTGAAGATGTCAATAATTTATCGATCCACACTAAGCGCAATAACGAACTGGTGCAGAACAGTTCAACATCCAATATGATATTTTCTGTAGAGAGAATAGTAAGTGAAGCCAGCCAGTACATGACGCTAAAACCGGGGGATCTGATTTTCACGGGAACACCTAGTGGCGTCATTGTTGAACAGAAGGATCCCAACTGGCTGAAGTCCGAAGATGTAGTGGAACTTACCATTGAGCACATTGGGACTCTATGTAATCAAATGATTTAAAATGGAACTGGTATACAAAGAATGATTGAACTGAAAAAGAGCTGGCCAAACCGGCCAGCTCTTTTTCAGTATCTGCTGAATTAAAACTTTTCAGGATACAGCTATCATAAAAGGAGTGTGTGGAACAGGTCCACACACTCCTTTTTGCTAGTCTTATTTTAGATGTCTTTTCCTTCAAATGCACGCGTGTGTTTGGATACAGTCTTTCTGTCCCCTGGCTGGAACGGGAATCTTAACCCGATTGCATGTTTAGCAATCTTAACCGAGTGGTCAGACATTCTCTCCAAGTTTGATACGATATCTACAAACAGAATTCCGTCTGAAGGACGGCCTTCACCACTATTCAGACGCTGAATGTATTTACGTCGAATATCTTCTTCCAGGCGGTTGACTTCTTTTTCTCGCTGAAGCACTTTTCCGGCTAAGGAATAGCTGTCCTCTATGAAGGAACTGATGGCTTCTTCAATATTCTGCTGCACCAGGTGGAACAGTGCAATCAGATCCTCATCATAAAAAATCTTTTCTGGTTCTTTTAATCCTTTAGATTTGGCTGCTTTCTTACTTGCTTTTACGGCTTCATTAACGTTGCTGATAATGTTTTCCGAGTGATCACCTATACGTTCCAGATACTTCGTAATATCCATCATCTGAGAGTGTTCCACGGCACTTTTAATTGGCAGATCTTCCACAGAAATTTTCATTAAGTATTCTGTCAGGTTCATATCGATTTTATTGACGATTTCTTCTAAATGAAGGGTATTGGCCAAGTCTTCATCCTGCTGCCTCTGATAATACTTGAACATTTCCTTGTATTCCTTAACAACGAAATCCCCCATCTGACCCAGTTCCAGCTTAGCCTGGTTTAAAGCTACTGAGGGAACGGTGTTAATGATCGTATGATCCAGAGTAGAATCGTAGTCAATGATCGAATCATCACCAGGGACGATTTTAGTGACCAGTCTCGCCAGGTGATCAATAAACCACATCTGAATGAGCACGTTGACCACATTGAAGAGTCCATGGGAGAATGCGATTCTCATTGCCGGATTCAGGTTAAAAATCGGTGTGACTGCATAAATCAGCTGAGTGAACGGCCCAACAATCATCAGAATAACTAAGGTACCAACCAGGTTGAAAATGACATGAGAGGCGGCAGTACGCTTTGCGGCAACACTCGATCCGACGCCGGCCAGTACTGCTGTAATCGTAGTCCCGATATTGCTTCCGAAAAGGATCGGCAGTGCGCCCTCAAGAGCAATTTGACCTTGAGAATAAAGCTCCTGTAGTATTCCTATACTGGCACTGGAGCTTTGTACAAGAAAAGTGAACATTGTTCCTATTCCTACACCTAGTGGCAGGTTTTCAGAAAGGCTGATCATCAGGTCCCGAAAGACTTGCAGGTCTCTCAGCGGATACATGGCGTCCCCCATGAGCTCAAGTCCCAGGAATAACGCCCCGAAACCGAAGATTGTCTGACCAAGGGTAGCAATAATCGGCTTCTTGGAGAAGAAAATCATAAATGATCCGACCGCCAATATAGGCAAGGCATAGGCTCCTATATCCAGACCGATAACGAACGCTGTAATCGTCGTCCCAATGTTGGCCCCCATAATGACCCCGATCGCCTGCCTCAGCTTCATGAAGCCAGCACTTACCAGTCCAACTGCAAGGACTGTTGTCCCGGATGAACTTTGAATCGCTACTGTAACAGCAATCCCCGCAAGAATTGCCCTAAAAGGTGTTGCCGTAAATTTGTTTAAAATCTCTCTTAAGCTATCTCCTGCTGATTTCTGCAGGCCATCTCCCATAAATTTTAAACCGAACAGGAAAATACCCAGTCCACCAAAAAAGGTGAATAGTAACTGTTGTATGTCCAATCATAACCCTCCATCTTAATATTTAGAACAAAAATAAATACCAGAGTGGCTGCCTGTAAAAGGCCGATCATCATAATGCCGCTCCGGGTAGTATAGTTATTATCTTAAATCTAATTGGCGCTAAAATGAACCACAATATTTCAAATGAGAAAATTTTAATCGTTTTCAGAACGATTCTCTCTTATCCTGCTACTCACAATATAACGCTTACATATGACCATTAAGTTAACTTTCTTTATTCACGAATTTAACAAACGTCAGAATAGCTAATCATTCGTATATAAGTGATTTACTTACGAAATAAAACGCTACCAAAAATAATAATGATATAATCCATCATTATATGTCTTTACACCCAATTTACACGATGTTCACACTTTCGTAACAAATTATGAGACACTAATCCTATTAAGGCACGCAAAAAAACAGAGAAAGTCTCTGTTTTAAGCGTCTTTAAATTGTTGGAGGAACTTAACCATATGAAGGGTGCCTTCTTCAAAGTCCTTTAATCTGACGGACTCATTAGGTGCATGGGCCTTACCTTCTGCATGCCCGCATCCGCTGCTTGCTACAGGGATACCTAAATGCTGCCCAAAACTGTACATCGGGCCTGTTCCTGCATTTGTTGGAGACAGGACGACGTTGTCCGGTCCACCGTAAATCTCTTCTGCAGATTTTCTGACTGTCTGTACGAACGGGTCATCTATATCTGAACGGAACGCTTTCTGCCCTTTTAAAAGTACAAGTTCGACATCAGAAAACCCATTCCTATCGAGATGCTGTCTGATCAGCTGTTCGATTTTCTTAGGATCCTGTCCAGGAACAAGCCGACAGTCCAGTTTAGCTGAAGCTTTTCGAGGAAGGACTGTCTTTGTGCCTTCTTCAGTATAGCCAGATAAGAGACCGCAAATCGTCATCGTCGGATAAAATGCCAGAGCTTCTTCCGCTGTCCAGTCGAGCTTGTCGGTAATGAATGGATGTTTGAGCCCATATATGTCTGAGATTTTTTTCTGGCTGACTGTACGCTCATGAACTGCTTTCAATGCAGATGAAGAAGGAGGCTTTATATCATCATAGAAGCCGTCAACCAGTACTTTATTATCCTTGTCTCTCAATGAAGCCAGAGCATGCGTCAGTCGCCAGGCGGCATTGTCAACCACTGCTCCAAGTGAGGAATGGATATCGACGTCGGCACTTTCAACAAACAGATCGAAGTAAGCCATACCTTTGACGCCCGTCTCAATGACGAACTGTTCATTTTCATTCTTTCCTCCAAATTCCCAGATACACCCGTCACTTTCAAATAAATCGGCATACTTTTCGATGTAGGCGTTCAGGTTCGGACTGCCGTTTTCCTCTTCTCCTTCAATGAGGAATTTGACGTTACATGGCAGGCCCTCCTCGGTGTTAAGCAAGTGCTCTATCGCATATAAACGAATAACTAGGTTCGCTTTGTTGTCAGTTACTCCTCTACAATACAGTTTTCCGTCTACTACAGTTGGTTCAAATGGTGGTGTTTCCCACTCATCTACTGGGTCCTCAGGTTGAACATCATAGTGATTGTAGAAAAGAACCGTTTTTTCAGCGTTCCCTTCTGGTCCGGCCTTGAAGTAAGCGTAAACGACCGGATTTCCTCCCAGATCATCCAGTATTCGTGTTTCTCCTCCGGTTCTTTCGATCATATCTTTAACGTAAGCTACAGTGGGTAAAATCGATAGATTTTGAGTAGAGACCGAATCCAGCCTCAAATAATCATAGAACTCATCCTGATGAGCATTGATAATCTCTGTGACACTTTCCAAACTCTTCTGCATTTTCAGTCCTCCATCTAAAGAAAAAGACACAGGTAATCCAGTTCCTTACAAACTGCTTACCAGTGTCTTCTTGCCTCAGGCATATTGTTGTTTCGCTTGTCTCAGCAGTTTTTCCCGTTTTTTCTTGTAGAGTGCAATTTCATCTTTGTGACAGTAAATAAAGTGCTCCGGTGCAATCTCATGCAGCCCGACATTACTGTGGTCATCATAATGATGATACTTAGGATCGTATTCAGTCCTGACACGTTTACGTTCCGCTTCAGGATCCGGTGTCGGAATGGCAGAAAGCAGTGACTCCGTATAAGGATGGAGCGGAGCAATATACAATTCATCTGCCTCACATACTTCAAGAACCCGTCCACTGTTCATGACCCCGATCCTGTCACTGATATATTTAACCATCGACAAATCATGGGCAATAAACAGATACGTCAAATTGTTCTGCTCTTTCAATTCTTTGAGTAAATTGACAACTTGGGCTTGGATTGAGACATCCAAAGCAGAGATCGCCTCATCACAGATAATAAAATCCGGTTCAACAGCCAATGCTCTAGCAATACCAACACGCTGACACTGTCCACCTGAGAATTCACTAGGGTAACGGTTGGCAAACTGGCGATTCAGCCCTACCGATTCAAGAAGCTCATAGACGCGTTTAGTTCTTTCTTTGCTGTTCTGGGTCATGCCATGAACTTTAAGTGCCCCTCCGATGATTTCCTTGACAGTCAGCCTCGGGTTAAGGGACGCATAAGGATCCTGAAAAATCATCTGCATGGATTTACGGAAGGTAAGCAAGTCCTTACGGCGCTTGATGTCATTAATATCCTGTCCTTTATAGGAGATTTGGCCTCCGGTGATATCACCCAGTTTAATCAATGCTCTTCCGGTCGTTGATTTTCCACTTCCAGATTCTCCAACTAAACCGAACGTTTCACCTTCATAGATGGAGAAGCTGACATCTTTAACAGCTCGCACTTCATTCTTCTTTCCAGCATTAAAGTACTGTTTCAATTCAGAAATTTCTACAATAGCTTTCTTTTCAGCTTCTGCTACCAAGGGCTTCCCCTCCCATCTCATTGATTTCTCCCTTTCCCAAGTAAAGGGACTCAAATTTAGCCTTACGTCTTCTGACTTCTTCTGGTGGCTCAACCGCTGGTGCACTTGGGTGGAGCAGCCATGTTTTAGCATAATGCGTATCTGACACTTTAAACATGTCAGGTTCTTCATGGAAATCGATTTCCAGAGCAAACTCATTTCTAGGGGCAAAAGCATCCCCTACTGGTGGATGAAGCAGATTCGGAGGTGAACCAGGAATCGTGTACAACTCTGTCTGTCCCACATCTAACGTCGGCATTGATGCCAGTAGTCCCCAGGTATAAGGGTGCATTGGGTTATAGAAAATTTCGTCTGCAGTGCCATGTTCGACAATTTGACCTGCGTACATAACTGCTACACGATCTGCCATCTGAGCAACTACTCCCAAGTCGTGTGTGATAAAAATAATGGAAGTGTCCAGTTCTTTTTTCAATTTGTTCATAAGTCCGAGAATCTGAGCCTGAATAGTTACATCAAGGGCAGTCGTCGGTTCATCCGCTATCAGTATTTTAGGCTCACAAGCCAGTGCGATCGCAATCATGACACGCTGTCTCATCCCACCTGAAAACTGATGGGGATAACTTTTATAATTTTCAGTAGGATTTTTAATCCCAACAAGATCCATTAGATCAAGTGCCTGTTTTTTTGCTTCTTCCTTACTGACACCTTTGTGTTTAACAATAGGTTCAGCAATTTGTTTTCCTACTTGCATCGTTGGATTTAAAGAGGTCATTGGATCCTGGAAAATCATTGCAATATCATTTCCACGCACTTTCTGCATCTCTTTCTCTGAAAGTTTCAACAAGTCCGTTCCTTCAAAAAGTATTTCTCCACTTTCAATCATAGTATTTTTTTTAGGCAGCAGACGATTGATTGCTTTTGTGGAAACTGATTTTCCACTACCTGACTCACCTACGATGGCCAGTGTTTCACCTTTTTTCAAGGTGAAGTCAACGCCTCTGACAGCTTTAACTACTCCTTCAAATGTCTGGAAAGAAATCGCCAAGTCTTTAACTTCCAATATCGTTCTATCTTCCATTTCTTTCACCTCATTTTCTTTTTCCTGTTGTCCTATATAAACACGGGAAGAGACACACACTAAAAACTGATTAATGAGTGTCTCTATCCACTTGTTTGTCAGATCAGCACATTAGTCTTGAGGATCCAGTGTCCATTCGTGCAGGTCGTGCAGTGAACCTGCCCAGTATTCTTTGATTCCGCCATTCAGGTAGTCTACTCGAACCCCGAATTGAGAGTCAGAGTAAAGTGGGACAATTGGCATTTCATCTTGAAGGTGCTGCTGCAGTTCAGCGTACACTGGGTATCGCTCATCAAAATCTGTTCCTGACATTCCTTGTTCAATCAGGTCATCAATAACTGGATCTTCTACTCCCATGTTATTTGAAGCACCACCGGTCTGAACATAGCTGGCAATGTTAGGGTCAGCAGTATGTCCCCATCCCATCAGGCCGATATCATAGTCCAGATCGTTTGCCATTGCTAACCAAGTCGGGAAGTCATAGTTGGACTGATTGACTTCTACTCCGATTTCAGATAACCACTGCTCGATCAAGTCACCATTCTGCTCGCGGACCGCGTTACCTGTTGGTACAACGAATTCAAGTGGCGTATCGAAGTCGAACCCAGCTTCTTCCAGCATTTCTCTAGCAAGATCCGGATCATATGGAAGCGGCTCAAGGTCTTCGTCTTTATACGGACTTGCAGAAGAATATGTGGAGGCCAGAACTTCCCCACGACCTTCCAGAAGATTTTCTACTGTCAGTTCACGATTAAGTGCATAAGCAAATGCTTGACGAACTTGTGGATCATCAAAGCGTTCATTGTTAATGATCATGTACTGACCATTGAAACTTGGGAACTCATCTACTACCAGCCCGTCAATGTCTTCCAGCAGTGAGATATCCTGAACAGGAACCATACCGATTCCTCCACCGGCTGCCATATGCAGATTTCCTGCCTGGAACTCTGTGATCATTGCTGTACCATTCATGATACGCGCATAGACTGTCTCAATTTCCGGTGCGCCTCTGTAGTAATCTGGATTTGCTTCCAGGTGAACATAGTTATCTGTATCGTATTCAACGAACTCATAAGCTCCACTGAAGACGCTAGGCATCGTAGCTGCTTCTGAGTTTGGAATATCAGCCACTTCAATATCTCCAAAGACATGTTCCGGAGCAATCAGAACGTTAAATCCAAGGAACTCTGACAAGTAGGCCAGATCGACTGGGCTCTTAGTTGTGATGGTCAATGTTTTCTCGTCTACGACTTCCACACCTGGCAGTTCATCATATTCCTCTAGACGGACACCTGATGAATTTGTTCCTTCGATCATTGCCACGCTTGTTCCTAGTGATGTTTCAACTTCTGGATCCGCAATCGTGTTTAAAGTGAAAGCCACGTCATTAGCAGTAACAGGTTCCCCATCAGACCAGTTCGCATTTTCATCAATAGTTACTGTAAAGACCTGGTTATCTTCGGTTTCAAATGAGCCTAAGGCAGGTTCGAAACTGTCTGCAGTCGGCATCGTCAGCAGGCTGTCATAAAAGAAGCGCTGGATCCAGGTACCTGCTACACCAGGACGATAAAATGGATTGAAACTATCCGGTGCATTGGTCAGACCGACCATTAAAGTAGAGGTATCTCCTTCTTCAACTTCAGGTACATCACCTTCAGCTGCCGTTTCTTCAGTATCATCCCCACCCGTTGCGCCATCGTCTTCAAGATCAGGCACATCGCCATTTCCACAAGCCGCCAGTACTAAAGATGATGCAAACATAACTGTTCCATATTTAAGCATTTTTTTCATTTTAGACATATTAGTCTCCCCTTTGTAAGTAATCCCCCGTAGGTGACACTTGTATAAAACTATGTGTGAATCGTTTATTTATCTATGGTTCTGATTTTACTGTTGCTCGGCATAAGAGCTTTCCCCTTCAGCTCCTATGCTTTGTTTTCTCCTTCAATTGCTTGTCTCAGTCCATCTCCTATAAAGTTGATGGCCAGTACCGCTACAAATATTAATATCCCTGCTGGAATCCATCGCCATGGTTCATAAGCCAGAACTCTTAGAGACTGAGCTTCTGACAGAATATTTCCCCAGCTTGGACGTGGTCTCTGTACACCGACACCGAGGAAGCTTAAAGATGCTTCTGTTAAAATCGCTGTCGCAATCCCGAATGTCGCATTCACGAGAATAGGCGATAATACATTTGGCAGTATATGGATAAACAGAATACCCGGAGTTGAGTAACCTGTAGCGACAGCTGCCAGAACAAAGTCCTGTTTTTTCAGTGTCAGCACTTGCCCTCTGACCAGCCGGCATAACGGCGGCCAGCTCAACACTCCAAGGACGATGGTAACAACCCACAGCCCAGATCCCAGTAATGAAACAAGTGTTAAAATAACCATGAAAAACGGAAAGGACATGAAAGCTTCTGTAATCCTCATGATGACACTGTCTACAAATCCCCCAAAGTAACCGGAGACGAGGCCCAATGTCGTTCCGATAATGACGTAGACCATAACAGAACCTAACCCTACAATCATTGATACTTGCGTACCATGAATCAGTCGGGAGAGAACATCTCGACCAATATCGTCTGTTCCGAGATAGAAGTTATCATAAGGCGCTGCCTGAAACCGACCAACTGAAGCGTCCCGCGGGTGTGGTGCAATCTGATTTGCAAAAACGGCAGTCAGTACAAGAATGATAAAGATAACGAGACTGACGACTGCTACTTTGTTCTTAAAGAAACGTTTCGCCACTGTTTTTATATAACTATCGCCATCTGTAGCGATCTGCTCGGCTTCATTTCCTGGAAAATTGACTCTTTCCACTGCATCTACTAAATGAAACATAGCTTCAGCGTTTTTATTTCCGACATTTTGTGCCATTTGTCTCCCTCCTTTCTAATTGTATTTGATACGTGGATCAACGACTGCATACATAATATCAACCAGCAGGTTCGCAAACAGTACAACGACCGCTGAGAGGACGGTAATGGCCATAAGCATCGGGTATTCCCTCTGCTGAATTGCCATGATCGTCAGTCGTCCCAGACCGGGCCACTGGAAAATCTGCTCAGTGACAATAGCTCCACCGACCAGTCTCGGTAAATCAGTTCCGATGATGGTAATGACTGGTATCAATGCATTTCTTATTCCATGTCGAGTCAAAATCACTTCAGAAGCCAGACCTTTTGCTGTGGCGGTCCTGATATAATTTTCCCCATATACTTGAATCATAGTAGCTCTCATGTATCGGGTCATATTTGCAATATAGAATGCTGATAAGACAATGACTGGCAGCACTAAATGATGAATAGCGCTCAGGAATCCTCCTGATCCCCCTAACTCGGACATCCCTCCGGTTGGAAACCATCTTAACTGGACGGAGAATATATAGATGAGTCCAAGTCCCAGAAAGAAGTTTGGTATTGATACACCAACGAACGATCCTCCGGTCAGTAGATTGTCGACCCAAGTTCCATTTTTTCTAGCACTGATGATCCCCAAAGGAATTGCTATTAAATATGAGAAGACAAGTGTGGTTCCCATAAGTGTGATTGTCGGTCCTATTCGAGAAATCAGAATTGGCAGTACAGGATAACGTGTTGAGTAGTTGATACCCAAGTCCCCCTGAAGTGCTCGTCCCAACCATCTGAAATATTGAATATGATAAGGCTGATCCAGACCTAACGCTCGCCTTGTTGCTTCAATCTGAACCGGCGTAGCATCCGGACTGACATATAGATCTGTCGGACTTCCTGGAGCCAGGTTCATCATGATAAAGGCGCCGACTGAAATCATCAGTAGAACTGGAATCGCCGTCAGCAGTCGTTTTATAATGTATTTTTTCATAGTCATCCCTTCTTTCTTTAGATGGCATTGTCATCTTTTAAGCTGATTGTCCTTGAAGATACGTTCTGATCAGAGAAAGAAATACTTCTCCTGATCTCAGAAGTGCCCGTTCATCAATTTCAAATTTTGGATGGTGGTGAGGAAAAGCATCTGAGTTTTCCGGAGGCTGTGCCCCTACTCTTAAGAACGCTCCTGGTTTTTCTTTCAGGAAGTAGGCAAAATCTTCGCCTCCCATCGATTCCTTCACTTCAGCTACCTCATTTTCTGGAAAATCTTCAAGGAGAGAAGCTTTTACTACATCCACGACTTCAGGTGTATTTTCGATAGCTGGATACCCTTTGGTATAATCCACTTCCACAGTTGCATCATATGCTGCAGCAATACTCTGACTCATCGATTTCAGCTTCGATTCCACAAGTTCCTGGACATCTTGATGAAGAGTCCGAACGGTTCCTTTTATTTCTGTTGAGTCAGCAATTATATTGTAAGCTTCGCCTCCCGACTGAAAACCGGCAAATGTCAGAACGGCTGGCTTCACAGGATCTGTCATCCGACTGATGATCTGCTGAAGATTCGTTACGATCTGAGCTCCGACAGTCAAAGCGTCATGCGTATCATGCGGGGCAGCACCGTGGCCACCTTTCCCTTGAATTTTCATATTGAATGAATCGGAGTTCGCTGAACCGAACGCTACATTGTAGAAGACTTTATTTAAAGGTTGTGTCGCACCGAGATGAATGCCGAAAACGTAATCGACCCCTTCAAGTGCTCCATCTTCTACCATTGATTTTGCTCCTCCAGGCAGGACTTCTTCAGCGTGCTGGTGAAGCAGGACAAGTGTCCCGTGAAGTTCATCAGTATGTTTAGCCATTACTTTAGCCACACTGAGTAATGATGCGGTATGACCATCATGACCGCAGGCATGCATGATTCCTTCATTTTTGGATTTGAATGGTGATTCCACTTCCTCTTTCACTTGAAGAGCATCAAAGTCAGCTCGAAGTGCGATCGTCGGTCCAGGATGCTGACCCTTGATTTTTGCAACGATTCCATATCCATTTCCTACATTCGTTCGAATATCTTCGATACCGAATGATTCAAGTTTTTCTTTGACGAAGCGAGCTGTTTCAACTTCTTCGAATGAAGGCTCCGGATGAGCATGGAGGTGTCTGCGCCATGCTACTGTTTCCAGATAATTCTCCTTCAGCTCCTCTTTCCATTTCTCAAAACTCATGAAACATCCCTCTTTCTGTTTATTCCCCTACTGCGTGGTGTGAGTCGGAAGATACGACTGAAGTGTCCATCAGATAATGCCCTACAATATCTATAAAGCACTTGGCTCCAGTCAGCATAGCCCGTTCATCAAAATCAAATTTTGGATGGTGATGTGGATATGTGATGCCTTTTTCCTTGTTTCCGGAATGAACGAAGAAAAACGATCCCGGTCTCTCCTGAAGGAAATAAGCAAAATCTTCGCCGCCCATACGTAATGGTATTGGTTCAACATTCACGTCTTTACGGTTGGCTTCAAATAATGTACTGATCAGTTGTGTTTCTTCTATATGATTGAACAGTGCCGGATATCCTCTTGTATAGGTCACTTTGCATGTGGCACCGTGGGCTTCACATATGCTTTCAGTCATGGTTTTAATTTTCTCTTCAACCAAGTTTCTCAAATCAGGATCAAAGGTTCTGACGGTTCCTTTAAGCAATGCTTTGTCCGCAATAACATTATTGGCCCCGTCCCCAGCTTTAAAAGTTGAGAAAGTCAGCACCCCAGACTGAGTCGGATCTTTCTTCCGACTAATAATGGTCTGCAGCTGATTGACGACAAATGAAGCAACGACTACTGCGTCGACTGTCGAACTTGGATGAGCTGCGTGGCCCCCTTTTCCCTGAATCTCTATACTGAAGAAATCAGGTGCTGCCATAGCGTAGCCTTCACAGTATGAAACCGTTCCGTATTCAAGCGGCGATCTGAGGTGTAATCCATATACCGCATCGACATCTTCAAGCACTCCTGCGTCGACCATTGCCTTACCCCCACCGGGAAGGACTTCTTCTGCATGCTGGAAAATGAATTTTACCGATCCGGATAGTTTATCCTCATGAGCTTTCAGAACTTTAGCTACACTTAGTAAAGTAGCCGTGTGTCCATCATGACCACAGGCGTGCATCACACCGGGATTCCTAGAAGCGAAACTCAATCCCGTTTCTTCTTCAATGCGAAGCGCGTCGAAATCAGCGCGAAAAGCGATAACAGGACCATAATTCGCCCCCCTCAGGTAAGCAGTGATGCCTCCCCCGCCTACATTTTCTTCTACTTCTTCGTATCCAAATTCTCTTAATTTATCTGCTATAAATTGCCTGGTATTCCATTCCTCGAAAGAAGGCTCCGGATTTTCATGAAGGTGCCTTCGCCATTGAACGGTTTCTGGAAACAAGTGATTTAATGCTTCTTCCAGTGATTCAATTGACATGACTAAATCACTCCTCTAAAAAGTTTGATGAGAACAAATGAGAAATCTATCATTATTCTTATCGTTTTTTAAAGTGTATACATAGGCCAAGACTTTGTCAATGAGTTTTATGAGAAAGATTATCATTTTATTTTAATCTATGAAGACTTTTGTTAAGCTATTTCCCATAAAAAAGATGATAAAAGCGGTTACAATTATTCATGTGTCCGAAATGTGACATATAACCAGTATTATTCATATGATGCATAATTAAAGTATATTTCTCTGCTTAATGTACTTACATTTAATAAGTGACAAAGGATTGAACAATAAAAGAATATCATGTGACAGAGCGTTACTTTTTGTTTACTACAGGTTCAAAAGGTTATAAACTATATGAAGATTAAAATAACTCGCAGACTAGGTTAGACCAATAGCCAAGTGCGAGTCGAGGTGAAATGAATGAAAGAATGTGTACGTTCAGAATACGATGAGTTGGAACAATACGCACACTCTATCGGGATGACTCCTGAAGAATATGCGATTAGCCTGCACAAGAAAAATCAGCAAGTCAAATCTGTTCTCCTTGGGAATGGTCCCGAGTTTAAACAGTTTGTTAATGATTTTCATAAAATTCTTGATGATCTCGCTATCTATAAGGAATCTGGGGCTAAAAAACAGACCTGTGACCATTACCAGCTGATCAAGAAAGTGGTTCATCTCCTTAAATCCTCAAGCACGGACCCTAAACTGCTTGCTCAGTTATATAGACACTATCCAAATGGAATTGAAGAAGAACTGAATAACCTGAATAAACGTATTGGATAATTGGGATAATAGATAGACTATACTAATCGCTAGTCTTTCCTGGATACACCCATTATACTTAAACGATTTAAATAAATAGGCCTGAGAATCCACTATTGGAGGGATTCTCAGGCCTTCTTTTTGGTCTTGTCTCAGTGTGTGTTCCATTAAATCATTATCTTTGGAGACACATCCTTTAGGCTCGTCAGTTGGGTCCAAGACGCGTCTTACGACCTACTCGGCTGCGTGGCGGCTCGCCAGTTGGTTCCAAGATGCTTCTTGCGACTCACTCG
>NZ_FNZU01000018.1:0-10420 GCF_900109325.1 Alkalibacterium pelagium | reverse complement strand
TCTTACGACTCACTCGGCTGCGTCGCGGATCTCCAGTTGGTTCCAAGGTGCGTCTTATAAGTTGCTCTCCACATAATCTATTTCTGAATAGGCTTCGACTTGTTCTCCATTATAATACGAACTGCATTACCTGATATATTAGTGCTGCCATTGCCACTCCTAAGATTAAGGATTCACTTGATTTACCAGTAGAATAATAGAGTTTCTTGAAGCCGAATTGGATACGTCTTGAATATAAGGGCTGAAGCCAAGCTACACCCGTCTTAGAAAAAGAATCTTCCACTAAGTGTGCTATATAGCCGACAATGAACCAGTCCGCAAATTCTGGAGGCAGCTGCAAATAGTTCAGTACCCATTTTGAAATCAACTGAAAGAATACTACCCCCAGGATTGAATGGGCCAGCCCTCTGTGTCCGAAGACCGCTCCGATGCTGTGACTGATTCCTCCTGTCCGGTTACCTATAAAGGACTTTGGGTGGTCGATGTCAGGGAATAGGGTCCCTATGCCTAAAGCCACGGTATTTCCGATCGTTAGGTTGCCTGTGGATGCCAGAGCGGGTAGAGCAGCAGCATAAGTTACTGCTAAATGTGTTTTGTACTGCATGTGAATCTCCTTCTATCTTTAATCGGACACACTCTAGGATCTTTTGAATTGGCCAGATCAGTCAATCAGCTTAAAATACTTGAGTCCTTCAACGATGCCTCCATCTTTATTGGATGAAGTGACATAGTCAGCGACGTCTTTTACGTCATCAAGACCATTGGCCATGGCCACACTATAATCCGCGCGTTTCAGCATCTCTAAATCATTTGCGCCGTCTCCGAAGGCATAAAGTGGAATGTCATGCATATTGATGGACTCCAGAAGCGCGTCGATGCCTTTCGCTTTATTGTGTCCTTTGGTAATAGTGTCCATGCTGTATGGGGTATTACGGTAAAACGACAGTTCCGGAAAGCCTTCAACAAATTCCTGATCAAGCGACTTGTCTTCATTTAGAACAAGCATCATCAGGATCTCTTCTTTTTCATCAAACGACTCATCAACAGCAGGTGGCTCTTCATGAATGAAATTGTAGGCCTGCTTAAGTGTCTCACTATAGCGTGTGGCCCGTATCTTGTCAGAGCTGTATAAGGACAGCGGAAGGTTCTTCTCACTCGTCATCTTCTTAAGCCCGTCAACCAGTGACTGCGGGATGACGTTCCTGAATACTTCTTTTCCTTCATATTGAATGTACTGGCCATTTAACGTAATAAACGAATCGATCACGGTTTCTTCCAGTACATGCTGTATTTCTAACGGGCTTCTTCCAGTAGCAATAAACGGAACAGCTCCATTATCCTTCAACTGGACTAGTGCTTCTTTCACATCTTCATCAACTAAAGATTCTTCATTCAATAATGTCCCATCCAAATCAAAAAATACTAATGCGGTCGGTTTCATCTCCATGCTCCTTCTGCTTCTAATAAATTGAAAGTCATACTTTGTCTACTGACCAGTCTATCAGTCACCGAGCTATTTCTCCAGTGGGCTGTACTGATTTATCCTTGTTGCTAATAGACACGTCTGATTTATTTAACCAAGTCTGCCATTAACTGGTGTAATAGTAACCCCTTTTTCTGTCAACGCTTTATGTATCCTAGTCGCAAACTGGACAGCTTTCGGGTTGTCCCCGTGCACGCAGATCGTATCAGGCTGCAGATCGATCCACTTCCCAGTCACTGACTTCACATTGCCTTCTTCGACCATCTGAACGACGCGTTCGACAGCCACATCTTCATCTGTGATCAGGGCATCTTCATGCTGCCTGTGAACCAGAGTTCCATCGTCATTATAATTCCGGTCGGCGAATACTTCCTGAGCATAAGACAGGCCTGTATCTTGAGCAGCTCTGATCAGCTGACTGTTCGCCAGGCCGTAAAGGATCAGCTCATCGTCCACTTCTCTGATGCCTTGACAAATGGCTCTGGCCAGTTGATAGTCTGTGCTGGCCATATTGTAGAGGGCTCCATGAGGTTTGACATGATGCAGTTTTCCCGTTTTACTGAAAGCCGACAGTGCACCGATCTGGTACTTTATATAATTTCTGGCTTCATCCGCAGAAATCGTCATGTTTCGTCGTCCGAAACCCATCAGATCATAAAAACCTGGGTGTGCCCCAATAGCGACATTATTTTTCTCCGCTTCTGCGACTGTCTGGGCCATAACCATCGGATCGGAAGCATGAAAGCCACACGCAATATTGGCCGAAGAAATATAGGGTAGGATATCTTTGTCGAGTCCAAGTGTATATGCCCCGAAACTCTCTCCTAAGTCACAGTTCAAATCTATTGTCTTCATTGCCTTATTCTCCTCCTTATGTCTTTACTGGTCCTCTGGCTGGTTTGTCGATTCTTTCGACTGAACCCTCACAGACTCATGATCGATATCCAATTTAATATGCTTGTCTGAGTAACTGAATTGAGTGAACGATGAGTCTTTGACTATATCGATCAGATCGTCGATTTTATTTCTTGCCTGAACACCTGACACTTCACCTGATTGTTTGCTTTGAAAAGCAAGGTCATTCAGCCGCTCCTGCTGCAGTTTAAGCCAGTTCTTCTGTTTTATGAATAGAGTCTGAGCTTCTTCTACATTTATTTGAGTGAACTGTATCTCTGTTCCAGGTGAACATTGCACCAGCTTTGATCTGTCCACTGAGCAGACTGTGCCTATTACCGGGTACCCTCCGGTTGTCTGGCGGTCTGCCATGAGAATGATTGGCTGACCATCCGGCGGAACCTGAATATCTCCCCAGACTGTCCCCTCTGAAATTACAGATATCTGCTCATCCATTTCGATACGTTTGCCTTCCAGCCTGTAACCCATGCGATCGGACTTGGACGAAATGGTATATTTTTGCGAATAAAAACTTTCTCTTATTACATCTGTCAGGGCAGGCTGCTCTGATGAAGGAATGACACGTATATTGTCAGGTCCCGATGAAATGCTTTCTAAAAACGTGGAGATATTTCGTCCTATAATCTGATTGAAGCTGATATCGGTATGCTTAAAATTAAGATGATCTCCTTCTTCCAGGGCTCGCCCACGATAGCCTCCGATATTGAAACGGGTACTTGTTGAATAACTGGACATGACCTTTGGAATGTCGAGCCCTCCGGCAAAAGCTATATAAGAAAAAATGCCATCACCCATAGGGCCTGTCTTCAACTCATCCCCTTTTTCCACATGATATGCTCGGTAGGTATCGATCGCTTTCCCATTTAAAAGAGGCTGACAGTCGGCTCCTGTTAATGCTATGACAGTCTCATCCGTAAAGATAAAGGAACTTCCCATCAGCGCCATTTCCAGTACAGCCTCATCCGGATCATTACCGACAAGACTATTCGCCAGTTTAAAAGCAATCTGATCCATCGCTCCCGATACCGAAAAACCATATCGCTGAAATCCTGTCCGTCCTTTATCCTGAACGGTCGTCTGCATCCCTCTACTGGTTACCCGAATGCCCACCGCCATCAACCTCCATCGTCACTTGATACTTGTATATTCCTTCTCGGCAGTCCGCTTTGATCTGGTCATAGACTTCTCGGGACACCGGTTCAAATCGAATGTAATCTCCTGCTTCATAAAGAAAGGGTTCTGATCGGTTCGGATCAAAAAGGATCACAGGTGTCGATCCAATCAGTCGCCATCCACCCGGTGACGCTATCGGATACATCCCAGTTTGACTACCGGCAATCCCCACAGCACCCGCTTCAATAGACGTGCGAGGCGTGTCGAGTCTCGGTATGTGCAGGGACGGATCCAGTCCTCCGAGATAAGCGAACCCGGGAAGAAAGCCCATCATGTAAATTAGATAATCTCTTCCGGAATGGACAGCTATGATCTCTTCGATCGACAAGCCCGAGTGCCGGGACAACTCTTCTAAATCTGGTCCGAAACTTCTGTCGTAACAGACAGGAATATGTACGACTCGTTTTTCTCGGCTGTCCATTTCATTCTGATCCGACAGAAGCTGGCGAATCGCTTCTGAGAGAATGCCCAGATCCGTGATTTCCGGATCATATAAAACTGTCAGGACACGAAAAGCAGGAATCGTTTCAGCCACTCCTGGAACAGACAACTCGGTCAGCTTCTTGTCCAGACTGTTTACTAGCTGATTAATTGATGGATCGATTTTATTATCGAACACTACACGAAGTGCACAGTCCCCGGCCGGAACAATCGATGGCTCTGACATGAGTTCTCTCCCCTCTCTGGTTTTAGTTACCTATGAAGTAATTATACACGATTTTGAAACAGTTATTGATTTAATAATACATACTATTTTGGATAAGTCCCTCAATGACTTATCCGTTAGCGAACGGTATGACCAGCGCCTGGAATTAGTGAAGCCGAAGCTTGAAGCCTTTTTTTGACTGGTGTGAATCTCTAACTGCGCATGGCAAACTTGGCACAGCGATCAACTATGGGCTGAATCAGAAAGAGCGGATGATGAACGTTCTGAAGGACGACCGTCTCGTGCTGCCTATCTCGCTGGATTAGCTGTTGATTATTGGAAAGATTTAAATGAATTAAAAGCTTTAGTGTCTGAGAGCGAAATTTTCCAACCAAATATGACCCAAATAGAACGAATCACAAAATTAAAAAGCTGGCATAACGCACTTAAAACTGTTATATTATTCCCAGTTAAATCTTGACTAGTTTTCCAATCTTTACTAGATAATTCGTGAAAATACAGTATGAATCCAACAAGAACATATAACTATTTATAATCTAGCCAAGAGAAAGATTTTACTCATTTACTCATTTTGTCTCTCCTGTAGCAAATCATTATAAAAGACTATGGATTTTAAAAAGATTCCATAGCCTTTGATGTTAAGAATATTAAATTTTCCGATTTTGAATTAGTTTACACGATTCTTTGTATCACCAGTTTTTATGACTTCTAGAGTAGAATCTAACCCAATATGTGGAGTGAATAAGTTATCGCCTGACAACTCCACTGACAAAATACACGTTTAAGGAATTATAATTTGTTTTGTATTATACTAAATAAAATTAAATTTGATAGGAGCAGGAAAATGGAACATACAACTATATATACTTCTTCCCATGATGGCCAAAAGATATTTTTACGTATATGGGATCAAGTAGAAAAACCAAAAGGAATCGTTCAAATTATTCATGGAATGGCCGAACATTCTGCACGATATGAAACTTTTGCATATTTTTTGAATAAGAAAGGTTATATTGTTTATGCGGATGATCATCGCGGTCATGGGCATTCTTTAACAGAAGAAGAAGTTTTTGGGTATATTGGTGAGGATGGTTTTCAAAAAATTGTTAAAGATGAACAACTAATTTCTGAGTTGATAAAAAAGAAATATCCTCAACTGCCTTTATTTATTTTTGCTCATAGTTTTGGTTCATTTATCGGGCAGGAGTATATCATTCAAAATTCTGAAAAAATAGATGGGATCATTCTTTCTGGTTCAGCCAAACAAAATGGACTGGACGTAAAAATGGGAAGAATATTGGCTACCTTCCAAAATATGGTATTCGATAATAAAAAAGAAGCTAAATTGATTGATCAATTATCTTTTGGGTCATTTAATAAGAAATTTAAAAAGCAGCAACCGACATCTAGTTGGCTCACAAGAGATGCTAAAGTTGTGGAACAATATGAGAAAGACGAATTGTCTGGTTTCGTTTCTTCGATAAACTTTTACTATGAACTCTTCCATGCTTTTAAATCGCTATATCAAACTAAACGACTAGAAAAAATTGAAAAGGATTTGCCTCTTTTAATTGTTTCTGGTGATATGGATCCTGTTGGTAAGTATGGTACAGCGGTTCAAGCATTATATGAGCAGTATGTTCAATTAGATTTGGAAAATGTAACACTTAAGTTATTTAAAGATGCCCGGCATGAATTAGTAAATGAACTAAACAACCAGGAAATTTTTTCTTACATCAATGATTGGTTGCAACAGCAGATAGAGAGTAATTAAACGTCAATTATTGGGGCTGACTATAATATGTAGTGAACCCCAAAAGTTAGAGTGAAAATTCTAACTTTATGGGGGGTCACCTCATACATGGCCTTTTATCTTTTACACAATTATATGGCCTTTATTGTTATCCAAAAAAGAGTGTTGTCATAAGCATTTAAAGGTGATTTAAATATGAAAGACAGGTACTTTTGTCCATTTACTTTGCTGTAAAAGCTCATAAGAAAGTACACTTTCAAAGTGCCTGACGGAGACACTGTTCAGATTTTCTTATTTAACTTCTACACTCTCGAGAGCCTACCATTCTGATATAAACAAGTAATTGAATATTGCATTTAAACTGTCCCAATGGTACAAATGTGTGGCAGTAGTCAAAAATGATGACTATATCTTAGTTGATGTCAGACATCCAGATGAAATTACACGACCAGCACCTGAGAAGAATTTGGTCAATATTCCATTTGAGGATTTAGTTAATGATTATCAATCACTGGATACGAGCAAACAACTTTTTACGCTTTGTGGATCTGGTAACCGAAGTACTGCAGCGGCTTCTTTCCTTGAATCAAAAGGATTAAATCCTAAAGTTATTGAAGGCGGAATGAAAGCCATTCAAGAAATTGGTAAATAATAAATTATAAGATGTTTTCAAAAAAATGGCTTTGCAGATTCTTACAGGGTATTATTTGAATTAAAAACGCATGGATCCGGTCCATGCGTTTCATTTATAAAAAATCAACTCTTCGAACGGTTCATGCCGTCAACGATTTCTTTGCCTTCTTCATCCCACTGGACCATACGGTAATAGGCATCATGATAGAATATGAATTTATAATTATTCTGATAAGCCCGTTCCATCCATTCTTGTTTGGCATAAATAGAGTCCATCGGATAATCATCATAAGCCATGACCCACAAAGGATTCTGGTGCGCGGTCGACGCCATGATATCGGCCATGTGTAAGATCGTCTCGCCTTTTTGTTCCAGCTTGATCACCGCATGACCATTGCTATGTCCGCCAGTATGGATCATCGTGATCCCGGGAACGACTTCCAGCGTATTCTCAAATGTATTGACTTGATCTTGGATCGCTTCCCAGTTCTGTTTCCAATACGTACTTTTTGACCGGATATTCGGATGTCTGACTTCGTCCCATTCTGTTTCTGTCATGTAAATAGCAGCACGGGGATAGGTCGACACAAACTCACCCTCTTCTTCATGGGTCAAGCCTGATGCATGGTCAAAATGCATGTGTGTCATTAAAACCACATCGATATCTTCTCTGGTCAGGTCCAGTTTTTCCAGGTTTTCGTATATCCGCGATTCTTCCTGAACACCAAAATTGCGTTTCTGTTTCTCAGTCAACTTGTCTTTGCCGATGCCTGTATCTATCAGATAGTGTTTGTCCTGATACTGAATAAGGATCGGTTCTGTCGCCTGGGTGATCTGGTTCTTTTCATTGGCCGGGTACTTCTTGCTCCATAAAGGTTTAGGTACGACCCCAAAGATTGCTCCTCCATCCAAAGAAATGACTCCGCCATCGAGCCAGTACAGTGTCATATCGTGAAACGTCAGTTTATCCAAGCTATTTCCTCCCTTTTACTCTGTAGTCGGTCAACGCAGTAACTACTTAAGTGAGTTTGATTTGTAATGGTCCTCAATTCAAGTTGAGGACCGTCCTTTTTGAGCCCTTCAGCTTCAGGCTGATCTCGCGAAGGGCACATATACACCACTTTTGTGACCTTTAGTTACTGCCTGTTTTCGCAAAGGGCACTTATACGTAACGTATCCTTAGTAGTTCTTCATTTCCTTGATGCCTTGCTCTAGAATTTCGATCTGTCGGATGGTTTCTTCGTCTTTGACGACTTTCTCCTTGCCGTTGACGAGCGACTCATAGACACCTTCATAGATGCGGCTGTAGTCGCCCACTTCTGACACCACTTTTTCTTCGTGATACTGACCGTTTTCGTCCATATAGTAAAGCGTGCCGTAGTGTTCCGGCAGGTCGACGCCGAAATCATCATTCGTGGGCATATAAAACAGCTTCAGATGTTCTTCCTGACGGTCTTTCGTCTCTTTGACAAAGGTCCCTTTCTTACCGTAAACGACAAAGCTCGGACGGTTCTTCAGGCGGAAGTAGCTGGATTTGACAGCCACTTTCAGATTGTTTTCATAGTTGAAGTCCAAGTCGAAGTAGTCGTTCATGCGACCGTCACCCAGGAGCTGGCGCACGTCGTAATGGATCGCTTTCGGGTCACCAAAGTAAGACAAGACCTGATCCACGGTGTGACAGGCGTGTGTGTACATAAAGCTGATCAGTTTTTCAAATGACTCCGCACTTTTCGGTACTTCAGGTCTGAAATAGTCAAAATGCATTTCCACTTCCAGGATGTCTCCCAGGACTCCGCTCTCGATCACTTTTTGAACGGTCAGGAAATCCGAGTCGAAGCGACGATTCTGGTAGCACTGAATTAATAAACCTTTTTCTTCAGCCAGGTCAAAAAGATCTCTAGCTTCTTCAGGCGTTTCAGCAAAAGGCTTTTCAACTAATGCATTCTTACCGTTCAAAAGGGCTTCTTTCGCCAGCGCATAATGCGTTTGCGGTGGTGTGGAGATGACGACCAGATCGATTTCCGGATCGCTCCAGATCGCTTCTTTCTCTTACACATAGTCCGCACCAGGGACCCTTTCCCACATCTCATTATGACCTGAGCGGGCTTGAATGGTCTTGATTTTAATCCCGTCTACTTGGCTGGAAAAAGGGATATGATAGCGGTTCGTACTTTTTCCGTCACCGATATAGGCAATGTTTAGCATAGTTTAACCTCCATTGTTTAACTGCAACGCGCTTTAGAATCTTAGTTCTTTTTCGATCAGCAACGTTCAGCAGCTTTACTCTCCTTCTTATTGTAGCTGGTTTTAGCCTCGGTAGTAAACTACATTAGCTAAATTAGATGAACTTCTAATAATGAGTCTATCACGCTAATTTACATCCTATTGAAAAAACTATGAGCCTCTGATATAATTCATTCAAACTTATATTTGAATGAGAGGTGAAACTCATGACTCTGGAGGTGTGCAGCTCCACTATCATCCACGAAGATAAAGTAAACACAGTGAATGAAATACTTTTAGAGAAGGACTTGTCAAACATACTACTGTTGAGTAAATGCATCAAAGAGCCTTCGCGAATTAAGATCCTTTATGCCTTAATGACGTATAACGAACTGTGTGTCTGCGACCTTGCAGCAGTTTTGGAAGCCAGCATCGCCTCAACGTCTCACCATATGCGCTATTTGAAGCAGAACGGTCTGCTCGAATCAAAACGGAATGGAAGAGTCGTTTATTATTCTCTGATTAAGGAGAATGCCGCTTTGATTTTTCATTCACTTACAGAATTTACGCAAACTATCCCGGTACCATCATAACTGGAGGACAAGCATTTGATAGAAACACTCATATCGGCGATAGCCGTTTACATATCTACTAGCATCGATTATTTTTTTATCCTACTTATTATAATTTCGCAGAATCATACAAAAAAAGGCATCGTTCATATCTATGGAGGACAGTATCTGGGGACAAGCTTTCTCGTTGCCGTCAGTCTCTTCGCTGCTTATGTCCTGAATCTCATTCCTCAAGACTGGATCATTGGGCTCTTGGGACTGATACCTCTATACTTAGGTATCCAAGTCGCCCTTTACGGTGAAGAGGAAGAAGAAGAGGAGGAAGTCGTCGAAAAAATCAGTTCCGGCGGATCGAGTCGCTTGTTCTGGACCGTGTCTCTCATCACTGTCGCGTCGGGCGCTGACAACTTGGGTATCTATATCCCTTACTTTACCTCACTTGATCCGATCGACATCATTTTTGCCATACTCGTCTTTGCCGTTTCCGTAGCCATACTTTGCTATATCAGCTTCCGCCTGGCTAAGTTCTCCTTCATCTCAGAAACCTTGGAGAAATACGAGCGAGTCATTGTTCCTATCGTTTTCATTGGTCTGGGTATCTACATTTTGCTAGAAAACGGTACGATACAGACACTCTTTTCAATGCTCAGCTAAATATGAACACTAGAAAGCCCCCAAGTCTGTGAACTGACCCCTGTCAAGTAGACAGTAAAAAAAATAAAAATTCTTATGCTGCAGCCTGATACCGATATTCCATTGGTGTTAGGCTGTTTCGTGTTTCTTGAAAACGTTCATAGTTGTAAAAATGCATGTATGACTCAATAGTCTTTACGAGTTCCTGATAAGAGTTAAACTGTTTCAAGTGATAAGATTCGCATTTAAAGTGTCCGAAAAAGCTCTCCATGGGGCCGTTATCAATACACTTACCAACCCGAGACATACTTCGGGTAATACCGGCTTTTGTAGTGATCTGACGATAAGCTTTTGACGTATATTGCGAC
>NZ_FNZU01000005.1 GCF_900109325.1 Alkalibacterium pelagium | reverse complement strand
TACTTATAAGCTTTTAACATATTCTTCACCTCCTCTTACGCTTTGTTACTTGATTATACTGTAAAAATACCGTACAATCAAGTCGGAGGTGAGTATATGTCTGACAAAGAACGCGTAGAAATACGTATGCCAAAAGTTATTCTAGAAAAAGTAGACGCATACCAAAAAGAAAATGGACTGCCTACAAGAACGGCAGCTATCCTTGAACTAATAAGAAAAGGTCTTGAGAAATAACTTCAAGCTATCGCTTGACCGAAATTCATCTCCCACTTTCACTGGTGCTTCGTACCCATACGTTTAGAAGTGGGAGACTTCTTTCGGAATTACGTTAAATGAGTATCAAAATATGTTCGATCAGGCCATTATAAGCGACAGGTAATAAATTGACTGGAACGCAAATATCCTCCTTCTGAAACGTATCGCTAATAGAAGGAGGAATAGGTGGATCATGGGTCACGAGGATGATTCTCATGTGAAGCAGTGTAGGTTGTAACGAACTGCCTCAGCAGAATCAGACCATAAATAATTGCGACTATAAGTACGATGAGTAAAATTATTGTAAGGATTTGAGTAAGTATATTAGCGTACAAAGTATACGATACAAGTCTAAAAGGATTAAACGATTCAAATTCTTCTGCAGGAGTTGTAGTCATCATTTCATCACCCACTTTCTTTTATTAAATGTAATGCATACATAAATATTATAGTAAATATAAAAAAATATCAATTTTTGTCATTTAAGAAGAACACATAACTCTAGGAGAATAAAATGATAAATCAAACGCGTAATGTATTTGTTTTGATCTTACTTACCTTTATAGCTGGATTAATGCCTGCTTCTGAGAAATTGCTCACGAGAAATGGATCTAGCCCTGTATATGTCCCGGAAGTATACGTAGATCCTATAGAACCCGGAGATGATGTTGATGAGACATTCGTACTGGAAGAGTCGCTGAAAGAAATCAGGGAGAAAATTGAAGCGTTTGATGGTGACGGATCAGTTAATTTCAATCTGGAAACAGGCGAAATAACGATTGAAGAGAGAATATCTGGCTCCAGCAGTCAAGATGATTTTACTTCGACAACAGAAGGAGTAAATAAAGAAACGCCGCCGGCACCATAAAATTCAGACTAAAATTTTACTAAAAAATCTTAGGGAGGCTCTAATGTACATAGTCATTTACTTATTACTTGCACTGACAATCAGTTATTATGGGAAAAGAATAGTCAATCTCCTGATAGACATACTTGAAACCCTGGAGAGGATTGAAAAAAAGTAACATTACAATCAAATAGTAAATGATATTCAAAATAATAGATTGATTAATAAAAGAGCCTGTTTCTGCAGTAATCGCAGAAACAGGCTCTTTTTACTTAGTTTAACTTTGCACTTTCAGTCTGACAGTAGTTCTCTCTTCCTCCGGATCAGTGCATTAAATTCCTCATCTTTGTCCTCAGAATACTCTAAAGATAGCGCTCCAAGAACTTCCGCAATTCGATTTTCAATGCGCAGCAACTCTTCTTCAGCTGAAGTTACCTGTTCCTTCTGTTCTTTTGATTCTTCCCATTGATTCAAGTTACCATCGAAGGCGTGAATCTGCTGGTCTTCAATGACCCAGACTTTTGAAGCGACTGCATTGATGAATGACCGGTCATGAGAGACAAACAGGACGCTGCCCTCGTAGTCCTGAAGTAGACTTTCCAGTGCCTCGACTGCCTGGATATCCAGAAAATTTGTCGGCTCATCGAGTACGAGCGTATTGTAATTACCAGCAATTAGTTTGGCCAGGGAAACCTTTACGCGTTCGCCGCCGCTCAGGACGGAAATGGGTTTGTATACGTCGTCTCCTTTGAAGAGAAGCTGGGCCAGTATGATTCGAATCAGTGTTTCTGACTGGACGGCATCTTGTTTGACATTGTCCAGTATGGACAAGGAAGTATCCAGAGTGCTCAAGTTCTGAGAAAAATAACCGATTTTCAGAGAAGGTGAACGCTGGATCGAGCTGTCTCCATTCAGCAGCATATTGATCAACGTAGTTTTCCCGCTGCCGTTAGGACCGACGAGAGCGACTTTGTCTCCGCCTTTAATGGATAAGGTCGCTTTATTCCAGAGTGTTTTACCAGGAACTTTACCGACGCAGTCTGTCATCCGGACAATAAATCGACGATTCAATTTGTCCATGTCAGGAACTTCGATGCGGATGGCCGCTTGTTCCTTCGGTTTTTCAACTTTTTCGAGCTTATCGATACGTGTGTCCATTGACTTTTGTACTTGATGCAGTTTTTTTGACTTTTTCTGAAAATAAGGAGCAGACCCTTTCAGATTATATTCGGCATCTCCGACTTTCTTTTTGCTTTTCGTTGCGTTCACAGCCTGTTTAACTTTATTATCTCTGGCTTCGATCAGCTGATTGCGCTTGCTGATGTATTTCTCGTATTCTGTCTGCTGATTCTTTAATTCTCTTGATTTAGCTTCTTTATAGTCCGAATAATTCCCTGTATATACGGTCAGTTTCTGATCTTCCAGTTCCCATATTGAGGTGCAGACCTTATCCAGAAAGGTTCGGTCATGGGAAACCACAAGAAAGGCTCCGGTGAAACGACGAAAGGACTTCTCCACCCAGTTGATATGGGAAATATCCAGATGAGTCGTGGGTTCATCCGCAAGCAGCAATTTAGGTTGTTTATTCAAGGCTTGAATAATGTAGTCAGCTGTCGTTTCTCCTCCGCTTTTCACAGTGTCTGTTTCTTTTAATTGGGGCAGGAGTTCGATTGATCCGTGCCGCTCTATAGTCCCAGAATCTGCTTCTTCCAGACCTTTGATCAGACGAAACAGAGTGGATTTACCACTCCCGTTTGCTCCGACAAGCCCGATACGGTCGTGTGATTCGATTTGAAGGTGAGCGATGTCGAACAACAGTCGGTCACCATAGCTTTTACTTAAATGATTTAATGATACGATTGGCATATAATCCATTCCTTTTATTTAGAATCTGCCTTGTTATCGATCAATGACGCATGCAAAAAACCTCCCACTCTGGTTTTCAGACAGAATGAGAGGCGCTTAGACACATGTAAATAAATGACTTGATAAAGCGACGTACAGAAGTCCAGAATTTGTGCCGAATCATAATGCGATCTCATTCCAGTCTAAAAGGCATGACGAATAAGCGTGGATGATCCAACTTATTCTGCTGCTTTTCGACGTTTAAAAAATGAGATTAGTTACGCATCGGCTCAAAAAACACTCCTGTCTTTGTTTGTTAAAAGTAGAATAACGCAGTACGCAAGCCATGTCAAGCGACAACAGAGGTTAAAAAAAGAGTAAGTAATAGAGACAAAAAGTTTAGTCACTAAATTTTATGAAAGTAAATGACTTTTCACACAGCTGTGCTATACTTTTACAAAAGCAGTAAATTTTATTTGGGGAGAGGATCTTAAGTGTTAAAACCTGTCATTGATCATGAAGTATTTGAAGCGATTGAACAAGAGAAAAAGCGTCAGGAAGAGAACATTGAACTTATTGCATCAGAAAACTTTGTTTCTCAAGCAGTCATGGATGCACAGGGAAGTGTGCTGACGAATAAATATGCAGAAGGCTATCCGGGCAAACGCTACTACGGTGGATGCGAATTTGTAGATGTGATTGAGAATCTGGCCATTGAACGAGCAAAAGAACTTTTTGGTGCAGAGTATGCCAATGTACAGCCGCACTCTGGTTCTCAAGCTAACATGGCAGTTTTTCAGACTTTTCTGGAACCCGGGGATACATACATGGGAATGAACTTGAATCACGGTGGTCATCTCACCCACGGTTCTCATGTCAATTTTAGTGGGAAACTCTATAATGTCGTCCCTTATGAAGTAGATAAAGAAACTGAAACAATCGATTTTGACCAGGTCAGACGTCTGGCGCTTGAGCATAAACCTAAAATGATTATTGCTGGATACAGTGCTTATCCACGAGCAATTGATTTTGCCAAATTCCGTGAGATAGCGGATGAAGTAGGGGCTATTTTGATGGTGGATATGGCTCATATAGCCGGTCTGATCGCGACGGGAGAACATCCGGATCCTATTCCTTACGCTGATGTTGTGACCAGCACGACGCACAAAACGTTGAGAGGACCTAGAGGCGGACTGATCCTTGCAAAAGAAGAATACGGCAAGAAGCTGAACAGCGCAATCTTCCCGGGTATTCAAGGGGGACCACTCGAGCATGTAATAGCTGGTAAGGCCATTGCCCTCAAGGAAGCTCTGCAGCCTGATTTTAAAGACTACACTAAGCAAATCAAAGCAAACGCACGAGCTATGGTAGAAGTATTCGAAGGATCAAAAGGCCGTTTAATTAGCGGGGGAACGGATAATCACTTGCTGCTTATGGAAGTTTCTGACTTTGGACTGAACGGGAAACAGGCAGAGGCTTTACTTGATCAAGTAGGCATCACTGTAAACAAAAATTCTATTCCTTTTGATACACTTGGACCCTTCAAAACAAGTGGGATTCGAATCGGAACACCTGCTGTAACCACTCGCGGATTCAAGGAAGAAGAATGCAGACACGTAGCTGAGCTGATCGTTGCTGCTTTGAATTCTAAGGACAACGAAGATGAACTGGAAAAAATCAGACAGTCAGTTAAAGAACTGACACGTAAGTTTCCACTGTACGGATAATCGGTAAATGAGTATAAAAGCTGACCTCAGGATAAGACTGAAGTCAGCTTTTTGCCTATAGTGAATGAGGTTTTGTTGTCGTGTTAAACATTTTCATAATGACTTTCTATTTAGTTTCAACAACTGCTACAATATAGCTAAATAGACATAAAAGGGGAGAGTCTGATGAAGGCACGTAGACAGGGAACTGACATTGTGCTAACCGTCCCATCTATACTTAATATTGAGCCCGGTAAGGAATATGTGGCTATTAAAGGGGAACTGGGAAGTATCACCTATATCCCTAAAGTAGAAAACATCTTTGAAGAAGCGATAGAAAATGGGGAAAGTTTGAGATTCGAGGATGATTACCAGGAAGATACGCACTCAAATGGAAGCGAAGAAGACTGATATAGTGAATACTAAAAATTGCTAGATTACAAGATGAAAAAAACACTCGTCCTTTTGATTATAAGTCCAAGGACGAGTGTTTCTTTTTCTAAATTACTATATTCATTCAGGAGCCAATCAGAACACTTTCCCATGATTCAGTCGGTTATCCGGGTCAAAGACTTTTTTGATGGCTCGCATGTACTTCAAGTTGATGTCATCCGTCATGCTTTCCATGTATTCTTTCTTGACGATTCCGATGCCGTGCTCGGCGGAAGGAAGGCCTCCTAGATCAGCAACTTTCTGGTAGAGATCTTTTAGAAGAGCAGCGCGTCTTCTAGTCCATTCTTCTTCACTCAAGTCGTCTTTCATCAACAGGGTATGAACATTACCGTCTCCAGCATGCCCGAAGTTCAAAACATTCAGCCCATGTTTTTCCTGCATCGCTTTTGTGGACTCGATCAGTTCGGCAAATTTATTGATTGGAACGACCTCATCCAGCAGTTCGAATTCAGTAAAGACGGTAAGCCCCAGAAGAATGTTGTCTCTCAATGCCCAGTTCTTAGCGGCTTCTTCCTCTGTCAGGACATGACTCTCAAGTGCGGTCTCTTTAGCAATCTGCTCGACCAGTTCGGCCCGCACCGTCAGATCAGCTGCATCATTTCCATCAAGCGTCATCAAGAGATAGGCTGCTCCCACCTGTGATTTTAATGGGTAACCAAGATTCTGTTCAGCGTATCTCAGAGCCTGTCGTTCAAACAGTTCCACCCCGGAAGGATCAGCTCCGCTGGTCAGAATAGCTAAAGTTGCATCTGTTGCTTCCTGGACCGTATCGAAAGCTAGAAGTATGGACTGGCTGGCTTTTGGCAGAGGAATCAGTTTAAGCTTGATCTGAGTTGTAATGCCGAGCGTGCCTTCCGATCCAATGAAGAGATCTTTCAAGTCATATCCGGAACTGTCCTTGATGTTTTTGCTGCCAAGTGTCATGGATTCTCCGCTCGGCAGAACGACGGTCATTTCCCTGACATACTGACGCGTCGTTCCGTATTTGACGGCACGCAGTCCACCGGCATTCGTCGCCACATTTCCACCAATCGTTGAATGCTTTGAAGCGGGATCTGGTGGATAGAAGTAGCCTTTACTCTCTACATAGGTATGAATGTCGCCAACCAGCACGCCCGGTTCAACGGTCAGCGTCAGCGTTTCTTCATCCAGCTCGGTAATGGTATCCATCAGATGAACGTCGATGATGAGTTCATTGCCTTCAAGCGGAACTTGAGCACCGGCAACACCTGTCCCAGCACCACGAGCCAGTATCTTCAGATCTTTGTCGATGGCAAACTGAACCAGGGCCTGAACTTCTTGATGTGTGACTGGGAGAGCGACTGCATGAACGGGCTTGATATTTTTTACATAGGTGTCTTTATAATAAGTTTCAGGGACGGCATTACCGATATACAGGCGCGTGCTGTCCGTAATAATTGAGTCGAGTGTAGTCATTTAAATCCTCCTGCTTGGTTTAAAGTGTAAGCGATTCATTGTGTATCCAGTTTAACTAATTAGGCGGTCAGGTGTCCACCATAATCCGATGAAAAAGATGATCAGGTACAAACATTCATTATTTGACACCTTTTATCTGAGAATCAGAGAAGTCCTAGAACAGGCAGAAGGATACTAATTTTTAGAAATTAAGCGTATAATAGGACTATTACAACTGATAAAAAGGAAGAGATAAAGATGTGGAACTGGTTTGTGGAATTAAGTCCAGCAGTACAAACGCTGCTGGCTACATTATTTACATGGGGAATGACTGCGGCAGGTGCAGCGCTGGTCTTCACAGCAAAACGAGTGAATCAGCGGGTGATGGACGCCATGCTGGCGTTTGCCGGAGGAGTGATGATCGCAGCGAGTTTCTGGTCACTTCTGGAGCCCGCCATCGAAATGGCAGAGAGCGGTCCGCTGCCTTCCTGGATCCCTGCAGCCGTCGGATTCATGACGGGTGGATTTTTCTTATGGGGAGTGGACAAGCTATTGCCTCACTTGCATCCGGCATTGAGTCAGACAGGTTCAGATTCCGGTAAGCGAGGAGCTGAAGGAAGAAATCCGGACAGTTACAGACGGAGTACCTTGTTAGTCCTGGCGATTACCCTACATAATATCCCGGAAGGCTTCGCGATTGGTGTCGCTTTCGGAACGATGGCGCTGAATGGCGATATGTCACAGCTCATTGGAGCCGTCACTCTGGCCATCGGTATGGGACTGCAGAATTTTCCTGAAGGAACATCTGTGTCGATGCCTTTGAGACGAGAAGGGATGTCACGCGGCCGCGCCTTCTGGTATGGACAGCTTTCAGGATTTGTAGAACCTGTCTCTGCTTTGCTGGGGCTATGGCTCGTATCACTGATCCAGCCGCTGCTTCCCTATGCACTGGCATTTGCGGCAGGCGCAATGGTCTTTGTTGTAGCTGAAGAAGTTATCCCGGGCTCTCAGGAAAATGGAAACAAAGATTTAGCTGCTATCTGGCTGATGATCGGTTTTACAGTCATGATGGCTTTAGATGTTGCGCTTGGGTAGTGAGTTGAATATTTTGGGATGCTGGTTAAGAGTCTAATGTAGCACGCTTTGTAATGAGAATCTTTCACTTTGGTGTTCTCATAAATATACGAGCTGGAATAATTATCTGAGAATTTAAACCAGCCATTTTAATTAACTAATAGAAATTAAGGAGCCTTTAAGTCATATGAGTGAATTCGAACAGATCAGACATCAGATTATAGCCGATCCGATGAATGAAGGGTATACAAGTCGTGATATCGAGCCGCTTTTTAAAGCTACAGAAGAGGCGAGAATCGCTATCATCGGCCAGGCACCTGGAAGGAAGGCAGAGGAGTCGCAGCTGTTCTGGAACGATTTAAGCGGGGACCGGCTGCGTGAGTGGATGGGTATTTCACGTGAAGTGTTCTATGAGACGTCTAAAATCGCTCATCTTCCAATGGATTTTTATTATCCGGGCAAGGCTAAATCGGGAGACATGCCGCCGCGTAAAGGATTTGCAGAAAAATGGCACCCCCTTATTCTTAAGGAGATGCCGAATATTGAAACGATTATCTTAGTAGGAGGCTATGCGCAGAAGCATTACCTCGGGCCACGACGGGAGAAAAATCTGACTGAAACTGTCCGAAATCATAAGCAGTATCTGCCTGAGTATCTCCCGCTGGTTCACCCCAGTCCACTGAACTACGGCTGGATGAAGCGCAACCCGTGGTTTGAGCAGGAGGTCCTCCCGACGCTTAGAGAACTGGTCCAGTCGATTTTATAAAGACTGAATGTCCAGTTCTTCAAGTGTTGCATCAATGAAAGCTCGGCGCATCTCGACATCGTTCCCGTGTTTCTTAACGACAGTAATTTTGCCTTCCTCTGAATAGAAACCGGCATAGGTGTCCGGGTTTTTAACTGCTGCAAGGACGGACTGGGCACCTTCTTCAACGGTCACAAAGAATGGATCGAGAAGCTTGAAGATGCCGTCAGCGACTTTTTTGCTGACATTTGATTTCCCGAGATTCGTTGAAACCATACCTGGATGAACGGCCGTTGTCTTAAGACCTTGACGTGAGTACTTTTCATGCAGTTCCTGAGCCATGTACAGGTTACCGAGCTTGGAACGTCCATAACCGGTAATGGGACTGAATCGTTTAGGTTTGAAAAATGGCTGTTTCATTGGCGCAAATTTGTAGGCGCCAGATGATACCACAATGACTTGTTTCCTCTCGCTGTTCATAACCAGAGGAAGCAGGAGATGGGTCAGAAGGAACGGACATAAATAATTGGTCGCCATCATCAGTTCATATCCATCAACACTTTCCTGCTTGCTAGTCGAGACTATCCCAGCATTGTTGATGAGGCAGTCGATATGGTCATAGCGGTCTTTAATAGTTTTAGCTGCATCATTGACAGAGGACAGCTCACTTAAGTCGCACCACACAATATCCACTGACAGATTAGCATTTAGATCCAGCAGGTCGTCTTTAAGACGGGCGCCTTTTTCCAGATTCCGGCATAAGAGCAGTATTCGGTCAAACGTGTCTACCAGCTCGAGTACAGTTCCCCGACCGAGCCCCGATGTCGGTCCAGTGATTGCTAAAATTGATTCAGTCATTAAAGTGTCCTCCCCAGGTCCAGTTTAAACTCCTATTATTTGCTTCCTCAGTTTACTCTTCTTCACCCGTTTTCGCATCTTTTATCTTTTCTACACTGATTCTGACTAAGTAAGTGACGGGTAAAGCCAGGAAATTAAGTCCGACAAGTAAGCTTGTCGCGTGCATGGTCAATTTTCCATCTTCAATTATGGGTTGATAGGACAAAATGGAACTACTCATGAATAATAATCCTGAAATTATACTGATGATTGAAATAATTATAGGATTTTCCCATTTTGCGAAGTGAGCTCCTGTATACACATTTAATACTGTCATGCATGTTACTGAAAATACAATAATGATGGTTGACTCAAGTCTGTGTGTTTCTGCCCATTGTATATCGGTTAAGCCGGTTAGAACGAGATTACCCATATAAAGTGATACCAGAATCCAGAGAGCATAAAACCCGTTTCTATAACGTTTGAAATTTTGATACTCATCATACTCTTTCATATACATTTTCCTTTCTCAGACAGTTATCTGCACAATTTTTTAACTCCTTGCAATAAACATTTAATCCTCTTCATCAGCTTCCTTTCGCTTTTCCACCAAGTTTCTCACTACATATGAAAGTGATATTGATATCCAAATCAGACCACTCACAGGTCCTATGGCGTTTAGAGTCACGAGTCCATCTGAGACAATGTCTGCATAAGGTGAAAATCCTTGAGAAAGAAGGAGTATACCTATGATGAAGAACAGAATAGAATAAAGTTTCCCGTTCTGATGTTTGAGAAAGTAGGCACCGTGGTAAATATACATGACCAAAGAATAGAGTATGGGGATAAAAATAAGCAGGATATACTCAGTTTCTCTAGTTTCTCCCCATTGAAAGTCTGTAAATAAGCCGAGACCGAAGTTTATAAATTGCAGAGAAATCAAAATCATAAAAGCGTGTGATCCATATTTATATCTCAGTAATTTCTGATACTCATCAAAATTTCCCATTAATCTTATCCCTCCCAGAATAATTCATCAAGTGTAGTATTTAGTACTTTACAGATACGTATACACAGTTTAATCGACGGGTTATAATCTCCCCGCTCAATCGCACTGATAGTCTGACGCGTCACATCGACTGCATCGGCCAGGTCTTTCTGAGACATGTCCAGACCGACTCTCGCAGCCTTCATTTTCAAGTTTTTTGCCATAGTTATCCTCCGAAGCGTCTTCTATTCATTACTTAATGTATACTATATCATACATAAAGACATATAAAAAGGACTATCCGAGAAGATAGTCCTTAGGTTGTATTCAATCTTTGGTGACGTAGCCACTCTCGTTTAAATAGTCTACAGTGAATTGTTTCAGTTCGTCGAATGGATCATCAGAGGTAGTAATTTTTAGGATGAAGTCGACCCCCTCATTAGTTGGAAAAACTGTCCGATACCCATTTATTTTCAGAAACAGGTCCATTGCAACCCATGCTGTTCGTTTGTTTCCATTATAGAATGGGTGTCGTTTGGTTAAATTGATGACCAGTATGGCGGCTTTTTCTAATACGCCGGGATAGAGCTCTTTATCAAATACTACCTGTTTAGGTTGAGTCACAGACATTTGAAGAGCACTTGCATCTTTGACTCCTATAGGTTCTTTTGGAGAGAAAGTCTTGATGACGTATACATTGATTTTTATGATGTCTTCAGCTGTTAAGTAGTTCATCATTTCTCTACCAGTTCTTCAAGTAATTCATGATATTGCGCCACACTTTCTTCTATCAGAGAATCGATATCATGTTTTTCGACTTTTTTTCTCATTGTGACGGTACCTTTAGTGTCTACAATATATTCAATTTTATCGCCTGTTTCCAGTTCTAATGCATCTTTGACTTCTTTTGGGACTGTAGTAATGTCGCTGTTCCCGGATTTTCTCAGTTTATAGCTTCCCGCATTGGTCACTCCATCATTATAAATCATCGTATCCCTCCTAGTCATTTATATATTAAACATACTAAAATATATATATTAAGTCAATATATATATTATTGAAGAATATATATACTAATACGAATGTGTCTTAAACATTATTACATGATATATTAAGAACAGTTAGTTCAAAAATTCGACTTATATTATATGGTGATTTACGGTTAGAAAAGTTATAGACGGACTTATTATGATAAGATAATATCAGGACACAACATCCGTTGACAGGAGGGGAAACAATGGCAGATCATATAAAGATAGCTATAGTTGACGACGAAGATATTCAAGTTGATACAATGACCTCGCTCGTTAAAGAAGCTGCAGCGGGATTGAGCTTATCTGTCAGTCTTATTGATTTTTCCAGTGGTGAAGCTTTTCTGTTCGCTTTGGAAGACCACCCCGATCTGGATATGGTTTTTCTCGATATTGAAATGAATCAGACGGATGGACTGGAAGTAGCAAAAACGATCAGGCAAACGGATAAGGACCTGACTATAGTCTTTGCTACAGCTTTTGCTGAGTATGCTGTTCAAGGGTATGATGTGCAGGCGCTGGATTATCTACTAAAGCCGATCGAGTTAGACAAGGTCAAACGTGTGCTTAGAAGACATCTAGATAGACAGCCGGCTGTAATAGAAAAAGTCACCCTCGAGTCTCAAGGAGAAATAGTCAAATTAGCCTTAGATGATATTCTATACGTGGAAGTTAATCGGAGAGAATGTGAGATACATACTTTGAATGGACCAGTAACAGTCAGTCGGACATTGAAAGAATTGTCAGAAGAGCTTAGCGACGACTTTATACAAACTCACAGGAGTTACCTAGTCAATGTCAGCCACATGAACCGTCTGCTAAAAACAGATATTGAACTGTCGAATGGAGTAGTAGTGCCAGTTTCCAGAAGACTGGTCAAACAGGTTCAAGAACGGTTTGTCACGCATAACAAAGGGGCAGTGTTTTATGATGACTAATGGGATATGGCTGATGATTGTGGGGAGTATACTGATTGTTTGTGCTGTAGTTATTTATAGAATGAAAACCGCACTTGATTTTTACCGTGTTCAAGAACAGGAACTGGATCAGTATGCCGTGGAAGTGGAGACCATCTACAGCCAGATGAGAGGAATCCGTCATGATTACCGTAATCATCTTCAAGTAATGAATACATTGATGAGAGACCGGCGCTTTGACGATTTGGACGCCTATATCAAGCAGTTGAACAATGAATTGAATCAGGTGGATACGATTATTCAGACAGGCAATACGATGATCGATGCCATCGTAAATACAAAACTGACAGCTGCGAAGAATCAAGGAGTGGAGCTTGATGCAACAGCCATCGCACCTAAAGAACTAGTTATCGAACATGTCGATTTAGCGGTCATTTTAGGGAATCTGCTGAATAACGCTATCGAAGCAACAACTAAATCAGGGCCAGCTAACGGAGATACGTTTATCCGTTTATACATTGCCCCAATGAAACACACCTTGTACATAAGCGTCACGAATACCATGACCGAAAACCCTAAGCCTGCTTTTCTTTCTTTAAAAGGTGTAAACAGACGGGGCTATGGACTGTCGCGAATTGACCAAGCTGTTAATAAGTACCAAGGAATTGTGAACCGTAAGTGGGAAGAAGGGGTGTTTGCAACGGAAGTCACCATCCCTTTAAACAACCATTCGTAACACAAATAGAACCACTCATACACTTCTGGCAAAGAAGTGTATTTTTTTAGGTAAGATAGCTGTGAGGTGATAGAGATGAAGGAAAAAATAAGACATTCAAAACTATTAATTAAAGAGCTGTACGAGTTTAAGCCTACCATTTTGTTAGCCATTATGTTTGCAACGGTATTTAATGTAGCCTTGCCATTGCTACAATTGCTTTTATCAGCATTTGTTATCCAATGGCTTCTGGAAGGTATTTCTATTGGAGACTACTTGTTAAGATTGCTTTTGTTAATCGTTCCTATAGGAATCGCTCAAATGGGCAATTATTATTTTATGCTATATCAGGAAGAGAACATGAATCATTTTAGAGATTTTATGAGAAATAAAATTGAGACGAAATATTTAAAGTTGGATTATCCCTTAATTATAGGAAAAGAAGCTCAGGAGAGATACAACAATGCTAGTGAGTTGACCGACAACAATATGACACTCTTCGGTAGATTAGTAACAGAAATTATTGAATTATGCAGTTCGTTTTTAGGAGTCATTTTATATATCAACATTTTAAGTCAATTAGAATCTCTGTTTCTTGTTTTAGTGGGTGTGTTTCTGCTTATTGTTGTCTTCTTTAACGTATGGCAAGTGAAGATGGACCGCAAATTATTTCAAGCGAAAGCAGCCAATTCTCAAAAATTACGTTACTTGAGAAAAGTGTATGGGGAATCCCGAATCACTAAAGATGTACGGATTTTCCAGATGAAAGACTGGTTCAAGCAGGTTGAAGATAAAACAATTGCGGAATACCACCGGATTATCAAGCCGAAAGTAAGATTGACATGGACAGAAAGTACCTTGGTAAATTTAGGGATTATCGGTCTATCTGCCTTATCTTATATTAGAAGTGTTCAATTGATTGCGGCGGGAGCTATTCCGGTTTCTAGCTTTGTCATCTTTGCCGGGTCTGTCACGATCTTAGCTCAAACCATCATGACCTTAGTCAATGCTATAGGTAAAATGAATACGAGTTTAAATGAGACAAAAAAATATGATGACTTTATGTCTCAGGGTCAAGTATTTAACCATGAAGAGGGCAGATCTTTGCCAAAAGAACCCTTGTCCATCGAATTAAAAAATGTGTCCTATACTTATCCAAATAATGATACACCAACGATAAATAATGTGTCTTTAACCATTAAACCTTACGAAAATCTAGCTATAGTAGGAGAAAATGGGGCTGGGAAATCGACGCTGACTAATTTAATTGCCGGTTTGCTTAAACCGGATAGTGGGGAAATTTATATTAACGGAGTAGCTCAGAGTGAGTTTAATATTTCAGACTATTATGCTTTATTTGCGCCTGTATTTCAGGAGAAATTCTTATTGACCTATTCCATTAAAGAGACGGTTATTCAAGGCTTGCCTTTTGATGAACTTAAGTATAATCGTGTCTTGAAACAAAGTGGCTTGACTGACATCATTTCAAAGTTCAAATCGAGAGACGAGACAAAAATTGTGCGTGCCGTTTATCCAGATGGAGTGAATTTGTCGGGAGGGCAGTTACAAAAACTGAAACTGGCTCAAGCCTTATATAAAGACGCACCCGTTCTCTTACTGGATGAACCGACAGCGGCTTTGGATCCCATCGCCGAACATCAGATTTATCAGGATTACTTCCAGTTTTCTAAAGACAAATTATCTATTTTTATATCTCACCGACTATCGTCTACCCGTTTTTGTGATCGCATCATTTACATCAAAAATGGAGACATAACAGAAGTCGGAACGCACGAAGAATTAATGACTAAGCAAAAAGACTACTTTAAGCTTTATGAAGCACAAGCCTATTACTATAAACATGATAAGGAAGAAAAAGAGGAAGAAGACGAGCCAGTCGCAACAGGAGGGGTGATTTAATGGAAAAGCTGACCGTGTTTAAACGTGCCTTTAGTGATTTGTTTAGAATTGGCAAAACTTACTATGTGCTGTTCTTTATCCAATCATTGGCGAGATACAGTTTGCCTTTTATCGGCTACATCTATATGACCCAGATTGTGGATGCTTTGACAAGAAACGATATGACCCGAATTCCTTCTTTAATCGTGCAGTATCTGGGCATCTTGTTGGTATTGCAATTGATTTCTGGATGGATAGACCCACTAGTCACTCATGAGGATTCTCTATTTTTAAAAACCTTATTTGCAGAACCGAACAAAAAGATGTTAACTATGCATTATCATCATGCAGAAAGTTCAGAAGTAAGAGAAGAATTAGACATCATCAATCGAAATATGATGAGTAGTCAATCTTCTCTTCCGATGATCAACGTTCGTATAAAAGAAATGATGCCAGGGTTGGTAAGTATCACTTGGGGACTTATATTGTTGTCTCCGCTCTTCTCAGTAAATACGAATCTCTTTCCAGAAGGTTTCTGGTGGATGCACCCAGGGGTTATTATCAGTTTATTTCTAATTCTCATTGTAATTAGTGTCCGGATTCAAATCTCGTCATCCAAAAAATCAGGAGAATTGCTAAAAGCCCTTTTAGCAGAATTAAAAGAATCCAATGCACGATTTTTCTATGAAGATGGCATTCTTCAAGACTTTAAGTCTGGAAAAGAAATGCGTCTTTACGATTTAACTGAAAAAATGATAGAAAATAAAAAAGCCG
The DNA here is from genome assembly GCF_900109325.1 of Alkalibacterium pelagium. Classification (GTDB taxonomy): domain Bacteria; phylum Bacillota; class Bacilli; order Lactobacillales; family Carnobacteriaceae_A; genus Alkalibacterium; species Alkalibacterium pelagium. The sequence continues at coordinate 187,142 of NZ_FNZU01000005.1, read as the reverse complement.
AATCTAACTATACAGGAAAATTACTGTCAGAAAACTACAAACGCTTTAGAGCCATGATGATTCCAACTACTGGTTTATTCCAAGTTATGACTTATTTGACCTATGCCTATATCGGGGTGCTCGTGTTAATTGGCGCTCTACCTGTTGCTTTAATTATTCAACTCTCCAGCGCACTCAGTCAAATGGTATCTGCTCTGCCTGATGTTATTCAACACGGCATGATGCTTATTTCTTCACCGGGTGAATTAGAGCAGTATTATGCATTCATGGACTTGCCAGATGAAGAAGTCGTCGGCAGTTTACCTGTAGAAAAAAGGTTAGATAATGATTATAATTTTGCAGTAAAGAATATGAGTTTTTCTTATCCCGGCTCAGATGAAACAGTCTTAAAGAACATCACTGAAAGGTTTGAAGTCGGTAAAAAGTACGCCATAGTTGGAGAAAACGGATCAGGGAAAACAACCTTCATTAAGCTGCTCACTCGTTTATATGAACCGAGTGAAGGGACAATAAAAATGAATAGAATCGATGCCCATAAGTATGATTTAAGAGAGTACTTCAACCTGTTTGGCGTTGTCTTTCAGGATTACCATCTAGTCGGGTTTTCATTGGGACAAAACGTTTCTGTTAAACCCTATTTTGATAGAGAAAAAGTGTTGTCTACATTAGATAAAGTCGGGTTAGGTGACGTTGTTAGAAACTTTCCAAATCAGGAAGACACATACCTTGGAACTGAATTTGAAGAATCAGGTATTAGTGTATCGGGAGGACAGGAACAGAAACTGGCGATTGCCCGCTCTTTATACAAAGACTCGCCTGTCATGATTCTGGATGAACCGACTGCTGCTCTAGATCCTCTGACCGAGTTCGAAATCTATCAAAATTTCGATAACTTAGTAAAGGATAAGACAGCTTTCTATATTTCCCATAGACTTTCAAGCTCCAAGTTCTGCGATGAAATCCTAGTATTCGACAAAGGTGAAATTGTACAAAGAGGGACTCATAAAGAACTGGTTGATCAAGAAGGCAAGTACCGTGAGCTTTGGAATGCTCAGGCTCAATATTATCAGTGATAATTATTATCATTGTAAGCCTAGTATAAGGAACATTGAAAAGAACAGTAACGCATTCTACTGTAATTTAAACGTATCTGCTAGACATTGAAAATGATGATACGTTTACTCTTCCGAAACCTGTAAATTATGGTATAGTAGATGCTAGTGATTTTATTCGGAGGAAAAGACATGCTTGAACGATTGAAAACTGGATTAACAACTTTTAAGGAAGTAACATATAAAAAATATGAGCGACTGTATCATGATCTGGAACAGACTCAGGACCCGCATACCTTATTTATCGCCTGCTCGGATTCCCGTGTCAGTCCGGACATGCTTTTGGACAGTGATCCTGGAGAAGTGTTTACGATAAGAAATATAGCCAATACTATTCCGGCTTATGAAGTCAGCCAAAATGACATTACGACCGTTTCTTCTATAGAGTACGCGATTGAGGTGCTCGGTGTCGAAGAGGTCATCGTCTGCGGGCATTCAAACTGTGGGGGCTGCGCCGCTGCTTTACAAGGGCCTAAGAAACTGGACCAGTTGCCGTACACTCAGCATTACCTCAAGCCACTCGAATGTGTGAAGGAAAAAATCGAAGCTAAGCAGACAGACATGGATGAGCGATCTAAAGCTAGACTGATGGAAAAAATGAATGTGATCGAACAAGTCGAGCATTTGAAAAGTTACCCTCAGATCCAAGAACGCCTGAAAAGAGGCGAGCTGGAAATCGAAGGCTGGTACTACGACATCAAGTCTGGGAGTGTTTCTGTGTATGATGAATCATCAGATTCATTCTGTGTGTCTGATGAGTATCAGAATGTGCACTAAATAGTTGATGAAGATTCTGAATTATTGCGACAAGATAGAAGCCTCAGAATAATGAGCATTGCGGGATTCAAAACTATGCTATGATTAGGCATAAATGAGCGAAAGAAGGATCTCTATGGAAAACAATAGCTTAAACGGTCAGTTAATAATCGAGCAGTAGCCGGTGTGTGTGGAGGTATCGCTGAATATTTTGACTTGTCTCCAACATTAGTGAGGGTGCTCTTTATACTGATTCCGGGACCGCAGATGTTTATCATTTACCTAATATTGGCAAACGTTCTACCGGAAGAGCACAAATATCTATTCTAAAAATTTTCTGGATGAAGCTATCGATCAAGAACAAAAAAAGACCATTTGGATAAACACCTTATTCTTGAACTGGCAGCTGGTAACTACATTGAAAAACATTTAAACATCATATTAATGGGCGCATCTGGCAACGGAAAAACATGGTTATCTAATGCCTTCGACATTCAAGCCTGCCGCCAACATTACAAAGTGAAATATGTACGTTTGCCAGAACTACTTGACGAATTTATTTCAGCAAGAAATGAAGCAGACGGAAGTTTCCGCCGATTGATTAAGAAGTATAAGAAAGTTGACCTGCTTATTATTGATGAATGGTTATTAACGGCATTACCAGAAGAACATACCTTAACTTTATTTGAAATCATAGAATCTCGTTTGAAGACAGCTTCTACTATTTTTTGTTCACAGACAGCCACTGAAGGATGGTATGAGAAACTCGGTGAAGCTCTCGTCGCAGATGCAATCCTTGATCGTATTTTGCATGATTCTTACAGTATTCTGATCGATGGAGAGGTCTCTATGCGTGAGAAACATGGATTGAGAGCAGTGAAATGATTCCTTCAGAAGTGGAAGATAGACTTGCTCGTTATTTTTTCACCGTTATTTACCAGATGAAATTATGATGGAAATAGAGAATTTATTAGTCCTTTTCTATCTTGAGGATGAGTTACCGCCGGAAAATGATATGGTGAAATTAGCAATATCCATTATAGATAATGGGCTAGAAGAATAGACAAAAGGCCACTGATGAGTAAAATATCAGTGGCCTTTTTATCCGCATTGGGTGGCTCTATGTCTCGCAATTACTGGCTCTAAACTCCGCACAAGTGGTTCTTTCTGTCCGCAATACTCAATGTTGGTTTCTCTCAGTGCTTTGTACCTTTTTTTACCAAAGTACTTATAGGTATTAACTCACTGTCTTGTAGAATTAGAATTGAGATCTGCAAAATTATTTTTCCCTCCAAAAGCTTGTTGTAGCCTAATATATTTTCTAGATATTTATTAATGATCATCTGCTTGAATTCTCTGCAATATTTGTTTTTAAAATAGCCCTCTAAATTTAGATTTCTACTCTTAGTTTAAGGGGTTATACCTTCTCAATATTCAATGTTATATAGCATCGTGTGTTATGAACTTGGTTACTATGATTCTACACTATTCTTTCAATTCAATTTATGTTCTAAGTGTAAGAATAAAATTCATAGTACTTCTCATATCCATTTTTTCATAAAGTTATGAGTAGCGTAATTATTTTGTGATGTTAATATACTCCTACTTTAAGTAATTGTGGATAGAAGCATGACTGTTATATGGTAGGACTAAAATGAGACAGGATTTATAAAAACTTTGTATGCATCCGATTTCTATACTTCTTCAATTCTTCAGCATAGTGTTCTTCTTTAAAAAGGTAATAGGGTTCAATTATTATTTCAAACCTATCATTTTCTGATTTCTTGCCTGTTAATAATTCTTGACTTAATGCTAATTGATATGTAGACAGAATCTTCCAATGAATATTATCGTAACCTGCCATAGCAAACAAAGTGTTTTTAATTTCATCAATTAATTGGTGATGGCCAAATTCAAGGCAATAGAACCCGAAATTTAACAAGTGTTTCCCGTAAAGAGTTTGGCTCGATTGATTGGCTACACTAAACGACTTTTTAATCTTTTTATTTATTGTAAGTATAAGGTCTAATTCAAAATACCAGAGGCTGTTTGAAAAGAGTGCAAATTCAAAACTACCCCAATTTGCAACTTTGTATAAATAGGATTTCAGTACATCAATTTCTTTAACATAATCAATTTTAAAGTTTTCATATGAGAACTCATTATTTAAAGATTCCAAATGTTCTACCGCTAAGAAATACAGATGAAACCAATAGATATCTTTTGTAGCTGTGTATTTTGAATGAAAATAGTTTTTTTGATCGACTATATTATCATTGTCATCTTTATCTATTAAGTTTTTCAAACGATCGAATCCGGTCCTTTTAGAATCAAAATCTTCAGAAATTAAATTAAAATACATATCAGCCCTTATGTTCAAGCGGTCTAAGAATTTCGAACATAATTCCACAGAAAGATAACTTCCTTTATTTTCAAAAGTTGCCAAGGTACTCCGTGCACAAATTCCTTCTGTGAGTTTTTCTTGACTAAATCCTCTTTCGGTCCGTAGTTTTTTTAAAACCTCTCCCTGTTCCATCTGCTACATCTCCTATATAAGAAAAATGTCGGATTACACTACAATTATATCATAGTTCCAGTCAAATAATTTAAAGTTTGAGTATAAATCAATTATTATTTTTCCAGTTTGAAGTACTCTTAATTTCCAACTTCAAATTGTAAAAATCTACGAGGAGGTGATATTTTTGTTAGAGATTTTAGTGTTCATTTTAGGTAGTGGAATCCTTAAAGAATTAATAGAGCCTTAGTCAAATCTTATATTTGAAGTTTTACTTGTATAAAAGATATTTATTGCCTCAACGTAAATAATCCGATAAGTGTAACTACATAAATTACCAGTTGTGGAGAAAGTATTTAGTTGTGTTACAAAAAGTAAAACTACAGACCATAAAATTATTCCTAAACGACGCATATTATTTTGCTTCATAAAATAGACTAAACTCACTAATAATCATATTTAAATAATGATGGAGGAATAAACAATGCTAAGAAAAAAGATTACAAAGATACTATTATTCATAAGCACGTTTTTTATGATAGGGGTATCGTTTGCTCCTAGTGTGTCTGCTAATTTACATGGATGGAGATATCATTTAAAAACTATGGATTATAACTACAACAGCAATGTTAAATCTACTTTTAGAACTGCCTACGGTCAAGCTATTACTTCTTGGAGAGTAGCAAATGACATAAGATACGTTCAAAAATCCAATTCAGTTAATAGTCTAGGTCAAGAAAACTTAGGTGCTACCAATCTCTACGGCGAGGCGACAACATATCGAAGAAGCTCTACAAATAGAGTTTACAGATTTACCATAAGATTAAATAATCAAAACGCAAATATAAATAAAACAAACGTAGCTAGAAGTACAGCGACTCATGAATTCGGACACACTTTAGGAATTGATCATAATGGTAGTGAGTCTATAATGAACACTAGTCGCATTCGTGCAGAGATATATGCACCTCAAAAGGTAGACAGAGATAGGATAAATACTCTATACGCTGGTGTTTCGCATTGAACTCATTCCTATATCATAAATTTACGATCCAGAAAGGATAAATTAAATTGAGAAAAAATAATAAAAAAACTATTATAGTGTTCGCCGTTGCATTAATTGTTTCAGGAATTTTTCTCGGAATCAACCGCTTAAATGCCAAAGAGCCTATCATACTAGCTATCTCATCAGACCTTCCTATTACTGAAGATTTAAATCATATGGAAACAGAGGCGGACATCATTGTGAAAGGTAAATACACTGATTTTAAAGAGTCTTGGAATATGTCTAGAGATGATGATGATCTTTCTAGAGAAAACAAACAGGCTTATGTGGAGGGGCACATATACAATTTTACAATTACAGAGGTTTTAAGTGGAGAAGCCAAAAATAGCGCTATCCAAATAAATCATCATTACGGAAGAGATTATTATATTGAAGAGGAAAACGATAGTGTTTTTATAGTTAATGATTTGTATAAAGAACCAGAAATAAATCAAGAGTATATTTTGTTTTTAAAGTACGATGAAAATTTCGATTTATATTATGGTGCCATCGAACCATTTTCAATAAAAATAAATAAGGATCAAACCGTAGAACTATATTCACCTCTTACTGAAGAGATAGAACATAATGACACCAAAACATTGGAATTAGAATCTGGAAGAACAATAACGATAGAACAACACGCTGAAGAATCAATTGAAGACTTCATAGAAGGCAAAACTTTAGATACTCTTTTAAATGAGCTGTCGATAGAATAAATACTGAAGCTTTACATGTGGTGATCTAAACTGTGTACATGAAGTAATAGTATCAAGTGATATTCAAAAGTAAAAAGAAGCAGAGGGTTTATCCCTGCTTCTTTTTACTTTATTCTATAGGCAGTTCAGTCGTTACTGCAAGAAGCGCCCCAAGCTCTCTGCTGTGATAACGTCCAACCACACCTAGACTCAGCTCATCAACGTAGTAACCGAATGATTGGATGACTTGTTCTTCACTGTCTAAAAACAGGGCAGTGTACTCTGGGTTCATGAGATCCATATTAGCAGTCGACCCTGTATCAGCGGTTTCCAGCTCTTCTACTAGAGAATCTATAAATGAAGAGTCAGTTATAGTGGTAATGAACTCATCGGAATCATAGTCCCTTACCTCTATAGAGGCCACATTTTCGGCATCATCACCAAATAAGTCATTTGACCCGCAACCAGCTAATAGAAGTGCGGAAAAGAGTGAGAAAAAAACGAAGCGTTTAGTTAGAAACGTTTTATATAATTTCATATAAGCCTACCTTTCGAGTGAGCTATACTCAAACGGACAGTACAATATTACTCTATTGGGCATCCTTAGAACTCAATCATCAGTCGTACGTTACTTCATCCAGAAACAGTCCTTGAGCCGGCACAGTGAGTCCTGCTTTGCTTCGGACGCCTGTTTCAAACACCTCATCGATGCTGTCGATAGATAAATTGCCTGATCCGATTTCCAGAAGAGTCCCCGTCAGTACGCGCACCATTTTATGCAGGAAGCTTTTTCCTTTGAATGTAAAGTGAATCAGGCTGCCTTCCTGTTCGATGGTAATGCTGTCCAGTGTTCGCACTGTCGACTTTTTTGATTTCTTGAGCGCAGAAAAGCCGATGAAGTCATGCTTGCCGACTAGCTTGTCGCACGCTTCACGCATCTTGTCCAAATCCAGCTGTTCAGCGTAATGGAAGCTGTAGCCCCGTTCAAATGCTGAAGGGATAGTCTGATTCCAGACATAGTAACTGTACTGTTTGGATGTTGCGTTGTAGCGTGAATGGAAACGGTCATGCACGTCTTCGAGCTTTTTGACAATAATATCCTGCGGCAGATTGTTGATCAGGATCTCCTGCATTGCATTCAGGTCCATATCCGAATCCGTTTTGAAGTTAGCCACTTGTCCTCTGGCATGCGTCCCGGCATCTGTTCGGCCTGACCCGATGATCTCCGTTTCTGTTCCGGTCAGTTGTGTAAGAATATGTTCGATCTTGCCTTGAATCGTCTTGTCTGAATGACCCAGTCTCTGCCATCCCTGATAGCGGCCTCCATCATATTCGATCGTCATTTTTATATTTCGCATAGTATCCCTCTTAATTCTTTAGTTTGATGATTCTGGTGAGAAAAATCGGCATAGTGTACCTTCTTCTCTATGATATACTAAACGGGAAACTATTACACGGGAATACTTGAATAGGGGGCATGACAATGGGAAACACGGGAAGTAATGACTTAAGCGTACATATTGGCAGTGAAAAATGGCATCAGGCAGCGGCTTATTTTGTCCGAATGAAGGTGTTCGTTCTGGAAAGAGACATCGCCATTCAAGATGAATTTGACAGTGAAGACCATGATGAGACGGTGTATGTCGTACTGTATGATAACGACAAGCCAGTTGCCACAGGTCGGTTTATTCAAATGGATGAAGGCACTGTTCGGCCCGGTCGGATTGCTGTTTTAAACGATTACCGTGGGAAAGGTCTTGGTGAACGGGTGGTCAAAGAGCTTGAGGCGTATGCCCGGACTAGAGGCTGTAGAACTTCTAAAATTCATGGTGAAATGAGCGCGGCACCTTTTTACGAAAAGCTTGGGTACACGAGAGAAGGGGAGACTTATCTTGAAGATGGCGTCCCTTGTATTACATTGAAGAAAGTGCTGATTTAAAAAGCGGATAGGAGAAGTCAAATGACTAATGAAGTAACAAGGGAATCCAAACGCAGATGGGATCTGTTTGCGGAAGACTATGCAAAACGCACCAGTAAATTCGGGGATCTGCACAAAGAAGTACTATTGACGCCGACTATTCTGTCCTTGCTTGAAGGCGTAGAAGGGCAGAAGATTCTGGATGCCGGTTGTGGCGAAGGATACTTCAGCCGACTGCTTGCCGAAAAGGGTGCTTATGTCACTGCCGTAGATTTTTCTGCTCGGATGCTCGACATCGCCCGTGAGCGGACATCAAACGATGCAGCTATCGACTACAGACAGGCTGATCTGGAGGATCTGAATGAACTTGAATCCAGTCTGTTTGATCAAGTCATGTCGAATATGGCCATTCAGGACGTAGTTCACTTGGATGCCGTGTTAGGTGAAGTGCACCGTGTACTGAAGCCGGGAGGGACGTTTATCTTTTCGATTCTTCACCCCTGTTTCGTCACACCTGAAAGTGGCTGGCATAGAGATGAACAGGGCAATGGTCTTCACTGGAAGACGGATCACTACTTTGAAGAAGGGCAGTTTGAGCAGCGGTTCGGGACAAAAGAGAAAGTTTTCGGCTTCCACCGGACATTGACGACGTATATAAATGCATTATTCAGTACCGGCTTTACACTTGAGACCTTAATTGAACCTGCTCCCTCTGAAGAAAATTTGGAAAAGTATCCGGATTTCAAAGAAGACTTGAGAGCACCGGATTTTATGATACTGAAAGTCAGGAAGGCCTATTAATTCTTGAAAAAGCAGTATCGCAAAGGAGAACGAGATGATCGAACTGTTACCAATTGATGAGAATAATTTTGAAGCAGTGATTAAGCTGGACCTTCATGAACACCAGCGAAAATTCGTCGCACCTAATGTGCACTCACTTGCAGAATGTTACCTTTACCGAAAAAATGAGGACGTCTTCCCTTATGCGATCCAGGACGGGGAGACGATTGTCGGCTTTTTACTGCTTGATCTGGACTTTGAAGAGAAGGAAATGATGATCTGGCGTATGATGATCGACAAGCAGTACCAAGGAAAAGGTTACGGACGTCAGACGGTGCAGGCAGTCATTGAGCGCTTTAAAAATGACACTGTCCATACCCTGCTGATTGCCGACTATGTCAAAGGAAACGAAGCCATGGGGAGCCTTCTCAGGGACTTAGGATTTAAAGACGATTCGTTTAACGATGAGTTTAATGAATACGTGCTGCACTTCATAAGTGAACAGAATCAAAATAATAAAAAGTAAGTCGTACTGAACCTGACACATTCGAGCAATCCCTGTCAGGAAACATGTGCTTTCTGCACGTATACTTTGAAGTGAGGTGAGCGATATGGATTACTTTCAGACGATTCAGCAGGCCATTCAATATATGGAAGACCATCTGCTGGAAGAGATCAGTTATACCGATGTGGCCGAGCATGTCTATTTATCGGCGTTTCATTTTCAGCGGATATTCAGTCTGATCACAGATGTGACGCCGGGTGAATACATAAGGAACCGGCGCCTGTCGATGGCTGGCCAGGAGATTACTTTGTCAGATGTGAAAGTCATCGATCTGGCCTACAAATATGGGTATGACTCTCCTGAAAGTTTTTCCAAAGCGTTCCGGCGGTTTCATGGCATCACGCCAAGTAAAGCTAAAAAAGCGGATGCTCCGTTGAACAGTTTCAATCGCCTCGTGATAAGAATATCAACAGAAGGAGGCACGATCATGCAGTATAGAATAGTCGAAAAAGAAGCGTTTCAGCTGATTGCCAAGGTCGAGCAGTTCGAAACGGAAGCTGTGGATGAAAACGGAATAGAGGTCAATAAGATAGCTGGCTTCTGGGAAGACAGTAGAGAATCGGGCGTCTTTACAGAACTGATGCAGCATGCAGAAACGGACGATTTTTATGGTGTCTGTGCACCTGTATCTAAGGACAGTCTCTATTTTGATTACGGCATCGGAATGGTTTATGACGGTAGCGAAGTCCCTGAGGGGTATCAGGTCTGGGACGTGACCCCGACAATGTGGGCAGTTTTTTCCTGTATCGGTGACACACCAGACAGCATAGCAGACACCTGGGAGCGTATATTTAAAGAGTTTCTACCCGGTTCGGACTACGATATGCTTGATGACACGGACTTTGAATTATATCCAGCTGATGGACCAGAAAATCTGTTTTGTGAAATATGGATCCCGGTGGCAAAGAAAAATTAAATACACAAAAAGGCACTGTTTAAGTAGAGTGTCTTTTTGTGTTGCGTTAGTTGTTAATAGAGAATCTGCCGTTAAGAGGGGAGGTAGGGCCATTGATTTCAATACTGGAAAGTTTAAACGAAGTGTCTATACTTATATTATTTATTGTCGCGATCATTCTTGAGAGGTCTTTGAGAAAGAAAAAGAAACAGAATGTGTTGTCACGATCTGAAACGATTCTCTACATAGTGACAACCGCTACTACACTTGTCTACATAGTCAGTTACATTCTGCTGTATATCGGCACACGATAGCAAAAAGTGTGTGGCAATTCTATGGTTTGGATGAAAGAGCTCTTGAGGGGGCTCTTTTTTATATATAATTCTGAGGAATCACAGCTGTTTTTCTATGGATATAGGAGTAGAATAAAGGTGAGAATGGGGATGTAGTTCCGCGAGGTCTGAAGCTAGAAAGTAATTAGAGAAAGCGACAGGCTGAGAGGAAACTGCAGGTAAATAAGAGAAAAAAGGAGAAATAGATATGGAATACAGAATTGTCGAACGGGAGGCCGTTACGTTGCTGGCCAGAGTGGATCAGTTTCCGTCGGAGGCTATCACCGACCCCGAGAAAGTGTCCTATACTATTCCAGATTTCTGGAAAAAGAGTATGGAGTCAGGTGTGATGCAAGTTTTAGAAAAGCATGCTGCAACGTCCGATATTTATGGGGCATGTACACCTATATCGCAAGAGAAGGGGACGTTTGAATTCGGGATAGGCGTGCGTCATGATGGAAGCGGCATCCCTGACGGCTATCAGTTATGGACGATCTCGTCTCCACAGTGGGCGGTATTCAAGTGTATCGGAACTGATCCGAGCAGTGTAAGTGAGACGTGGGACATGATCAACCGGGAATTCGAAGAACAGTCAGGCTATAAGATGCTCGAAGAGACCGATTATGAATTCTATCCTGAAGAAAAAGAGGCAAATGTCTTCTGTGAGCTTTGGGTGCCCGTGGAAAAACAGCCAAATTAAGCTAAAACGATTAATAAAAAAGACCAGTCGCTGCCGTTTGAATGACGGGCCACTGGTCTTTCGGTTTATCTTATATTACGCAGTCTGTCTGCGTGTTTTAACTACTTCTGAAACCTGCATGCCGTATTGTGCAACAGTCCATGCGAAGAATAGAGTGAACGGGATGAAGAACAAGAGTGATGCTCTGATAGGAGCAAGTGAAGCCACGTGGTAATAAACCAGTGTCACTCCAGTTGTCATAAAGCCATTCACGTACAGGCTGATGTTTTCAAGTGCTTTGACTTTGCTTACGACGAACGCCAGTCCTGCTAAAATCAGCGCTGCGACAGCCGCATAACCAAATGGGTTAGTGACTGCTGCAATACCCATAGTTGAGAATAAAGCAGCTTCAATGAGAATGTGAGCCGCGATGAATCCGGCACTCATGATCCCGGAAACGGCAGCGACGTGCTTGTTGTCCAGTGGTTTGGATAAAACTATACCACCCATGGCGATGTAAGCAAGAGTTCCCACGATCATTGAACGACCATGTTCACTGTAAGTAGGTAAAACATCTGTTAGTAAAGCCACTAACATGAGAGTGACGACTGCTGAAAGGACAAGTAAAACTGTTTTTGTATTCAGTTTTTTCATATAGACCAATCTCCTTATGTATGTTTTTGATAGTTTTCTTACATTTATTAAATTAACACATGTTTGCCTTAGTTTCAACTTAAAAAAGCATATCATTGAAATAAAAAGACATATTTGCAATAGGGTCTTGGTTTTTCAGTTTATATCTATTATAATATAGTAGTTCATAAAATGTAAGGAGAGATACATAAGATGATTGAGAATAATAGTAAATTAACAACATCCACTGGTGCTCCAGTTGGAGACAATCAGAACTCAATGACTGCCGGTACCCACGGCCCAACTTTAATCCAAGACGTACACTTACTTGAGAAACTGGCTCACTTCAACCGTGAACGTGTGCCTGAGCGTGTCGTGCATGCAAAAGGTGCAGGTGCTCACGGCCATTTCACAGTAACCAATCCGGACATTGCCAAGTACACGAAAGCAGACCTTTTCTCTGAAGAAGGAAAAGAAACACCTATGTTTATCCGCTTCTCTACAGTTGCCGGCGAACTGGGTTCAGCTGATACGGTTCGTGACCCACGCGGATTTGCAGTGAAATTCTATACAGATGAAGGAAACTATGACATTGTTGGTAACAACACACCTATTTTCTTCATCCGTGACGCAATCAAATTCCCTGACTTTATTCATACACAGAAGCGTGTGCCACAGACAAACTTGAAGGATCCTAATATGATATGGGACTTCTGGTCACTATCTCCAGAATCCCTGCATCAGATCACGATTCTGCATTCTGACCGCGGGATTCCTGCAACGCTGCGCCACATGCATGGATACGGCAGTCACACATTCAAATGGGTGAATAAAGACGGCGAGTCTTTCTGGGTGAAATATCACTTCAGAACAGACCAGGGCGTTAAAAATATGGATCCGGAAACTGCTTCTAAGATTGCCGGAGAACACCCTGATTATCATACCGAAGATTTATTCAACGCGATTGAAGAGGGCGACTTCCCGTCTTGGACACTGAAAGTTCAGATCATGCCTGAAGAAGAAGCGGCTCAATATGCGTATGATCCATTTGATATCACTAAAGTCTGGTCTCACGAAGACTATCCACTGATTGAAGTCGGTAAAATGGTCCTTGACCGTAACCCGGAAAATTACTTTGCTGAAGTAGAACAGTCTACATTCTCACCAGGTAACTTTGTCCCTGGAGTTGAAGCGTCACCAGACAAAATGCTTCAAGGTCGTCTGTTTGCCTATGCAGATGCTCATCGTTACCGTGTCGGAACAAACCACAACCAGCTGCCGATCAACTCGCCTAAAGCGGAAGTCAGAAATCATCAGCGCGATGGACAGATGGCTTACCATAACGGCGGAAAAGCAGTCAACTATGAGCCGAACAGCTATGATGGAATCAAAGAGTCAAGAGAAGACAACTTCAAGCCGTTTAAAGTGTCAGGCGAAGCAGACAGCGTGCCCTATGACCAGGCAGACCACTTCTCTCAGCCGCGTAAGCTGATTATGGAAGTCTTTTCTGAAGAAGAGCGCGATCGTCTGTATAAAAACTTTGCGGATCACTTAAGAGGGGTTCGAGACGAGCAGATTATCGAGCGTCAATTGAAACTGTTCCACCAGGTTACACCTGAACTGGCTGAAGGTGTTGCGAACCACTTGGATATGAGTGTGCCAACAGTATAAATAAAAGCTACGCGTTACTTTCCTCAGACCTAAGGGAAGTAGCGCTTTTCTTTTCTAGTAAGATGTGGGCCTTTAAAGTTTCTACCTTTATCAAAGGGTCCCAAAGGGCATAAAATGTTTATTAAATAGTCAGGTTGAATTATAAGACAATCGGAACCTGTTCAGTGTATAATTGATTATCACGTTATCCATCCTAAAAGAATTGAGTAGACCACCTCATGCATAAGGGACTAACTGAGATAGTGTGGAGTTGTCAATAACCCGATCTTAGACGAGAGAAACTCTCGAAAGGGGAAATGTTATGAAGAAAGAACAATCAACGGTTGCTGTCGCATTTTCGTTTATACTCTTTTTGCTGCTTTACAATTTCGCATACGAGTTTGCTTTCAACCAGACCTTAGTTAACTTGAGACTAGTATATATAGCTGCTTTTGGCCTGTTTTATCTGTATGTTTTCTATGTCAGACGAAAGAGGATCAACCGGAAATAGAAAAGTAAGATCATCACGAATTTAGGGAGAATAGACAGATGAATACGAAGGGAACCGAATCTTTTGATTCACTCAAACTGCCTATATTCATTATGCTGGCGTACCTTGTTCCTGTTCTGGGAATAGGGTTTGCGCTGTACATACTGAATTATACAAATACTTATGAAACAGAACGCTGGGTACCAATGGCTGCTCTAGCCGCTTTGTTTATTCAGATCATACCGATCCTCCTTGCCGTGTTAGGCATTCTGACCTGGTACACGGGAGCTTGATTTGATAAGCTGTCAGTAGGAAAGGTGTGGCCTGATGAAGAAAACAGTGAAGGATTTGCTTGCTGACCGAGCAGAAGTACAGGAAACTAGATATAAATATTTGAAAGTCATTCTGGTCTTCCTGGCAGTCGGCTCAGTTCAGGCTTATGTGTTATAAAAAATAGAGCAGCTGATGATAAAAAAAGCTGCTTGGATGAATAAAGGGTGTTTTGATTACATGTTGAAAAAAGTTACAGCGGTCGGGCTGATTAGCTCTGCTTTATTTTTGAGTGGGTGTGACCTTCTGGAAGATGCTTTAGGGCTGGCGGAAAGCAGTCCAGGCTCTGTTGCCGGAATAGCAGAAGCGGATATTCCGGGACCGGATGACTTACCCATCGACTCACTATACTTAGAAGTGAATGACAATATCCCGTTTTTCACTAATGAAGAACTGGAAGTCAGTGAACCTTTTCATACGTATGCCGACCTGGATGAACTTGGCCGCGTGGGCGTAGCGGAAGCACTGCTTGATATCGACTTGATGCCGGCAGAACAGCGCGGATCGATTGGACATATTGAACCAACGGGATGGAATCAGGGGAACTACGAAATTGTGTCAGGGAACTGGTTATATAACCGCAGCCATTTAATCGGACATCAGATGACTGGGTACGATGGGCGTGAGAACCTTATGACCGGGACACGTCAGTTTAACGCCGAGGGGATGCTGCCGTTTGAAAACTTTGTCGCCAACGTGGTCGAAGAAACAGAGATGCAGGTCCGCTACCGGGTCACGCCATTATTTGAAGGAGACAATCTTCTTGCCCACGGCATTATCATGGAAGGTTTCTCTGTAGACGATGACGGAGAAACTCTGACATTCAACGTGTTCGTCCCCAACCAGCAGGATGGCATCGAACTGGATTATGAGACCGGAGATCACTGGCCGGCGGATTAATATGACCGAGCTTAGATATATGAAAAAGAACATGAGAAAGGCATGCCGGAATTTTATTTTCCATGGCATGCCTTTTTAATTTAATGTGGAGATTTGGTACCCACTTTTTCTAGTATGGTCAGCTTCAGCATCCTGGTTACGATGATATAAAAGATAAGAGCGATAGGAAGAGTCACAAGAAAAAATGATACCTCTAATGCCTGAAGAACGAGACCAAAAATAAATAGTGCTAGAAAGACCCATAGGTTTAACGAGCTATGGCTGATTTCTATTGAGTCCCCGTCTTGAACGTCCAGACTATTACTTTTCCCATTTAAATTTGTAACCTGCACGGTTCCGGTGCCTTTAGGTAGCGAAAGGGTCTGTACTTCCCCGTATGAGAGTTTAGTTGCAACCTCTCCATCGATCCATACTTTATACTTGAGCGCTGCTCCTGATACAATATCTCTTTTTCGTTTGATAGTAATCATGATTTGCCTCCTGTTTTTTTGGGGAGTAAGGTGAATGTTAGTAATAAGAATAGTTTTTTTAAGTTAATTACTTCAAAGCAGTATGCCGTTTGTATATGTAATTAAAATAATTGCGCATATATTTTTCTATATATAGTATAACATAAATAAAAAGTGATTATCAGACTGCCAGTTTAAAAATCTACGGGGTATACTATGGTTAATTCTGAAAGGGGAGATCAGATTTGGAACTGGGATTGAAACGCAATGAGGTCAAGTTAGTGCGACACGATCCATCATGGAAGCAAGCGTTCAATGAGGTACGAGAATCACTTGCCTGTCACACAAAGCTCAATCGTGAGCAGATCGAGCACATAGGCAGTACTGCTGTAGAAGGGATAAAAGCAAAACCAATCATCGATATTCTAGTAGGTATTGATTCACTAGATTCAGACATCAGCAAACTTCAGGATCAGCTGAAACAATGCGGATTCTATCGTTTAAAAGTAGAGCGTCCTGAAGAAATCGTCTTCGCTCGTTTTACAGATGCTACGTTTGGGACGAAAACACACTTCATTCATTTAGTGGAGTATAAAGGCAACCTATGGAGTGACCTGATTTACTTCAGAGATTATCTGAGTACTCACTCAGAAGCCAAAGAAGAGTATGAATCAATCAAAACAGCATTCGTGAATGAAAAGTCAGAAGGGATTGTAGAGTATACAGATCATAAAGAAAGCTTCGTTAGAAAAGTGCAGGAGACTAGAGAATAAGGCGTCTTAAAAAGAAGTGGTCACATATGGTTTAATTCAAAAAAGCCCTGTTATTCACCACTGTCTTACTTCTAGTTGTATTCAGCAGTGGCTGTAGACAATTGGAAAATGTACTGGAAAGCCAAGGACCAGCTAGAGAAGAACAAATTGCCGGAGAAGTACCAGAAGATTTTAATTTCAACTTAAACTATGATACATATGAAAGACAGAACATCGACACCTTCGAAGACAGCTTGACAAAAGATACTGAGGGAGCTGGCATAGTAGAAATAACTTTGGAGTGAATATTTGATGATATGGAGGATATATATATAATGAAATGAGTGCATTGAAAATCAGGAGCATCAACGATTTTGATGCTGGAGAAGCATGTTATTCCGAACCGCCAACAGTATCTGAGTGGACCGTTCATATGAATAATGAGGCAAGACATTTCATATATGGTAACGTCCCGATACACCAGTTGCTGTAAAGGATTTTAGAGAGCTGGAAGATTTTATACATGAGATCGTTATTTCTCGTGATGAATATCAGGCCTTGCCCGATACAGTTGGTGGCTAGGAATGATTGGGTGAAACTGAAAGTATAATCTTCCGCTAATTTACATTAGAGCCATTTTATTAAAATAATGTCCCTGGATTAGTCTCATAAACCCATATTGAGACTAGTTTAATAGCTTTTTACGAGAGAAATGGTATCAAAAGCGTTTTTGTGACCAATTAATTTATAATTCTAAAATTAAGTGGCACTAAAAAGGGTATTGCAGCCAGTTCATATAACGTCGCCGCTTTAATTAGTCTCAAAGTTCAAATTTAGAACTAGTCACTAAAGCCATTGCTTAGGACACAAAACGCAGATACAATAGTTATATGATACAGTTTATTAGAGTTATTAATAATAAGGATACATTCAGGGGGATATTTAGTGTAAATTATTATGCTATCTATGATTCTGTTAGTAATAATAGGCTGCGAACATGAAAATTCCAGTACTCTTACTATATATAATGAATCTGAAGAGTTAATAGAGAACAAGTAAATGAGCAGAACTGCTACGCAGCTCCGCTAGCCTGATCACTTGTTGTATGAATCTTTAGTATGATTGCCAAGAGCATCTGTTGGTTATTTTGTCAATAAAACTGCTGAGTCTGAAGTGTCAGAAAATCATAACTTACAAAGTGACCATTTTCACGTCCCTAAGGTTTTATCACAAGAATGTTAAAAGGGACAGGTGAGATTCCATTTTTCTCAAGTTCATCTACCGTTACGACGGGTTTAGTGTTCTCAATTTTTACGCTCATCTTTTCAAAACGAAACAAAGATAAGACGCGCTCATAGCTCCATCCTTTTGTTACCGTGAGACACTAATGATTTGATATACGTTAGATTTTAAATAACGTAGCGGTACCTCTACAATTAAACCATATACGAGTTTAAATACTCGTCGATAGCTTTTGTGAAAAAATATATACGTAATAATATACGTGAGATATTCTGCATATGAATTGTATAGGTGAGATCGGAAATGTATGGATAACTATAACCAAATAAAGAAAAATCGGAAGGCGACTGAAATAAATCAAAGACGCAATGGATATCTCTTTTACAGCCTTTGGCAGTCGGCTTGGATTGAAGAAGCCGACGATTAGTTCGTATTTTCAAGAATATATTCTAGCACCAATCGATGTGAAAGAAAAGATGGCTAAGATTAGTGGAAGGTCTGTTGGATGGTTTTACTTTGGTGAGATATAGGAATATATCGCAGATTATCTAACGCTAACGGGACTAAGTGAGCTAGGTAAAGAATACCCTGAAATTGTGAGGCAGGTTAAAGAAGAATTCTTTACTTGCGATTATAAGAATCGGGGATGAGAAAATGAAGTCGGTTATCCGTTGGAAGAATTCATAGATGATTGTTACGCGGATTTTTCTCCGAGTATTTTTAATCGCTTTATTGGTAAGAACGTTAAGCAGCAGATTGATAAATCAGAGAAACTTAAAAATTATCTGATAAGGAAAAAGGAGAGGCGGCGGTTTTTGTCCATCACGAAGTGTTGGATTATATTGAAATGAGCGGGTAAATTAAGTATGGTGAAAAGTAAATGGTTGTCGGAATTGGTTGATTACTATATTAGCAATTTGGAGAGAAGAGGAAAAAGTCAAATTTTCGGAAGAATATTTGATAGGAAGGTCAGTGAATGTTCTTGAAGATGATTTCGAATTTGTCATTGAGTTTGACTGGGAAATCTTTTTCACCTCTTTTTGAAGGGAAAGTGTTAGTTGAGGTTTCCAATCAATGCGTCCGGCTTTGATGAAGTTGCATTCAGATAAGACTAGGGATGAGCTTTATATTTGATTTGGGAAATTAAGAAAAGTTACTAAAGATACATTGAAATTCTTTTGAGGTGGCAAAGGAGGAAAAATATACTGTGTCCAAGTTAAATAGGGTTCAAAATGAAATCAAACAATTAGAAGGAGGACGCTTCCAAAATTTATGTGATGTCTATTTGTACCGTAAAAGAAATTGGGAGAATATTGTATCTCTTGGGTCTATGGATGGGACAGATAAGACTACTAAAGGAATACCTGACACTTACTATTTTGACGACGATTCTAAAACTTACATTTTGGTTATGTATGGTACTAGAAAGGATGCGACGGCAAAATTAGAGACAGATGTACGAGAAGCTATCGAGAAATCTAAAGTTGATGAAAAAGATATTGGAGAAATAATCTGCTGCCACACTTCTTCGAATTTAACTGTTGAGAAAGATAAGGAACTAAGAAGTCTAGCAGGCTCGATAAAGCTGACTTTAATAGGAATAGATACATTATCCAATGACCTCCTTAAGTTTGAGTATCAAGATATTGTAAAAGACTTTTTGGGTATATTAGAATCAACAGAACAGGTTTGGAATTTAGAGCAATTTATATCTATACATCATAAAAGTAAAACCAGTGCACCCCTGGATACAACATATATAGATGAAAAACATATAATTGATAGGATGAAGGATGACGTAAATAGTCATCAGATTATTCTGCTATCTGGAGTACCTGGAGCTGGAAAAACTAGACTAGCCATTGAGATATGTAAGGCACTACCTGAGGATAACAACATAATTTGTGTTAAGAGCAATAGTATGCCTGTTTATCAAGATATTAAGGATGCATTAGACATTAGCAGAGTAAATTATTTGTTTTTAGATGATGCTAATACGATTACAAATTTTGATGCTATTGTTAACCTACTGAGTTTAAAGGACTTTGAACAAAAGTTGAAAATCATTATGACTGTTCGAGATTATGCACTTTCAGGGGTCATTAAACAAATAACGCCGTTTAAAATCAAAGTGCATAAACACTCTTTAATGAGCGATGATCATATTGAAACGCTGATTAAAAGTATAGAAGATATCTCTCCTGTTAATCTTAGGAAGATTATGAAATTATCTCATAATAATCCGAGAATAGCTGTAATTGCAGCTATTATGGTTAAAGAGAAAAACTTTGATTTTATTGAAAATGGGAAAGAAATATTGGATAGTTATTACAGTAAAATCATTGAAGAGAATTCCCTCTCTTCAAATGAACAAATTTGTATGTTCATTTTAAGCTTTAAACAAAAGCTGAATTTGACAAATAAAGAATCATTAGATGACATCTTAAAATATTTCAAAATTGATTATGATAGCTTTCTAGCTGCTTTAAATCAACTACACGGTAAAGAACTTTGTGATATATTTCAGGATAAAGCTGTTAAAGTCAGCGATCAAAGTTTATCAGATTTTGTAATAGTAGATTTTATTGCAAATAAGAAAATTTTGATAAAAGATTTTTTTATTAATCTTTATCCTAGCCATAAAAAAGAGATTGTTGAAATGCTTGTTCTTGTAAATAATTTTAATTCTTCTAAGGAATGGATAGAATATCTAACCAATGAAATAAAGTTTGTTTTCAATGATATTATTGCAGATAAGGATAATGAAAGTTTTTTAACACAATACGGGGTAATTATACCCGTTGAATCTCTTGCTTATGTTCATGAGAAAATTCAAGATGTTGATAGCGCTAAATTTCAAGTATCTCAAAACGAATTTGAGGAGAACAAGAAAAATCAAGGAGTTAACGATCCGATTATAAGTATTCTCTGTTCATTATCAAATAGCGAAAGATTTAAGGATGCTGGTATACTTCTTATGGATTATTTCAGAAAAAGACAGGATAAAATCTATGAAATTTTCTCGGCAATTAAAAATAATTTTGATATTGAAGCTAGTTCGAATCTTTATCTAGAAAAAAGATTCAGTATTATTGAAATTTTTACAGTTCAAGAAAACATAAATGAACCAACAGCGCTGCTTATTGCCAATATTGCTAATGAGTTTTTAAAGTTTTCAGCAGAAAAATTTACTTTTAACAATAAGAATTTGGTTGTTAATCGTTATACACTAGTTGATGGAGAATATCTAATTAAATTGCATAAAAACATTTTTTGTTTACTCTCCAAAGTTTATAGTTATGGAATCGTAGAAGTGAATAATTATATAGATAAATTATTGCTCAATTATCCAGTCTATGAAACTGAAAATGGATTCTTTGAGACTGTTAGTTCAGATTTAACTTGTATTGAAAATCTTTTTTTTCAAGATTTAGATAGGTTGAATTATAGACAAGAAGCTATAGTATTTGAATTGTATTCAAAATCTAAAAAGCTAAATATAAAATCACAGCCTTTTTTTGAATATAAACCGTCAAGCATTCAAAAAATTTATAAAGATTTTTCAACTAGCGTTTGGGCTTATCCTATGGAAAAAATTGATTATGAAAAGGTTCAAAAGATAAGAAAGAAAAGTCTTCGTGAGATTTTTGAAAACTATTCTAATGACTTAGTTTGGTTGTTCAACATCATTGGAATATATCAATCGGACGAATTGTTAAATAAGTATGAATTAGAAGATTCTGTGCTTCTATTGTATTCAGAACTAGATATTGAGGATAAAATAAAGTTATTACCAGCGTTGTTAAATAGTAATTTTTATATTTCACCTAATAATTTTATCCATTATATGAATAAGTTGTCTTTTGAAGAAGGTAAAAATATTCTAAACACAGTTGAAAAGGAAATAGATGAAGGTTGGTATCTTACAAACTTTTTGATATGTAGAAACATTCGAGATAGCGAGAGAGAAGGACTCGTGTCTTTCATAGAAAATCTTAAAGACCATGAAGTAATAAATTATTTTAATATCATATCTTTTGAAAACTATATCAAGCATGATGGAAATATTTTAAATATCTTAAAAAATATGTTATCAGAAGATAAGGTATTGGGGAGTTTTTTTATACCTAACTATGTGCCAGAGGATGGCGCTGATAAAATTTTGGATATAGTAGGATATAAAGAACTAAAAGAAATCTATTTAAGTCTTATCGGTAGTAGAGGAGTTGATGAATCAGGAGAAATTTTTAAATGCCTATTAAAAGAAAATGATGAAAACTTTATATACTTATTCCTTGTTGAGCTAAACACTCATAGATTAAAAATCAATTATGATAAATACGATATTCAACTAGAAAGTATATGGAAATCAGTAGTCGCAGAGAAAGGAATTAGAAGGTATTTAGAATTTTTAATTCAAGAAAATCGTGTGATTTATGTAGGAGTAGACCCCTATCTGGAAAAAATTTTTATAGCTAATATTGAGCGATCTATAGAATTTATAAAAGCAGAAGTAATAAATACTGGGAATGAGGATAGGTTGGTTAATTTATACAACTTATCGCTTGAAATATTCGATAATGAGATATTGCTGCATATTTTCGAATTACTCAAGGATAAAGAAATTACTGAGACTTTTTTTGAAAAATTAAATCTAACTATGCGCACTAAAAGTTGGTCTGGAAGTTTAGTACCTCTTTTAGATAAAGATATTAGTTTTTTAAATAAGTTACTTGATATTTTTGAAGGAATAAAATATATTTCCCATTCATTAATTATCACAAAATGTATAGACTCACTTAAAAAGCAAAAAGAAAAAGAGTTGCTATCAGATTATTTGGAATAAAATATCTGAATGAGATTTTTTATTATCATAAACACTAACAATCAAGCCTACCCAATTTTTCATGGCAGGCTTGATTGATAGTGTTTTCTGTTCGTTTTACATTCCAAGAAACGCTGTAAAATAGGCGTTCATACTTTTATTTATAGTGGATCTTTACTCCCACTCAACAGTGGATGGTGGCTTGCTCGTTACGTCATACACGATACGGTTAACGTGCTTGACTTCATTGACGATTCTAACAGAGATTTTCTGTAGGACGTCCCATGGAATGCGGGCGAAGTCTGCGGTCATGCCGTCAATTGATGTCACGGCACGGATACCGATTGTATAGTCATATGTGCGGCCGTCTCCCATGACACCGACACTCTTGAAGCCAGGCAGGACCGTGAAGTATTGCCAGATGTCACGGTCTAGGCCGGCTTTTTTGATTTCTTCTCTTAAAATCGCGTCACTTTCGCGGACGATTTCAAGTTTCTCTTCAGTGATTTCACCGATCACTCGGATACCTAGACCTGGTCCAGGGAATGGCTGACGCCAGACGAGTGATTCAGGCATGTTCAGTTCAAGTCCGAGTTCACGGACTTCGTCTTTAAATAGGGTATTCAATGGTTCGATCAGCTCGAAAGTCATGTCATCAGGGAGTCCACCAACGTTGTGGTGAGACTTGATGGTCTGAGCTGTGGCTGTTCCACTTTCGATGACATCGGTATACAACGTCCCTTGAGCCAGGAAGTCGATGCCATCCAGTTTCGCTGCTTCGTCGTTGAAGACATAGACGAACTCGTTTCCGATGATTTTACGTTTCTGTTCAGGATCTGACACACCGTTCAGTTTGCTTAAGAAGCGGTCTTTTGCATCGACGCGGATCACGTTCAGTCCGAATTTACCTTCTAGGCTGGCCATGACCTGATCGCCTTCGTCTTTACGAAGCAGGCCGTGGTCGACAAAGATACAGGTCAGCTGGTCCCCGATGGCTTTATTCAGAAGCACGCCGACAACACTTGAATCGACGCCGCCTGATAATCCAAGCAGGACTTTCCTGTCGCCAACAAGTTCTCTAATTTTGTCGACTTCCATGTCGATGAAGTTCTGCATGGTCCAGTTACCTGAGCATTCGCAGACACCGAAGGCAAAGTTGCGCAGAATTTCATTGCCGTTTTCTGTATGGCGGACTTCCGGGTGGAACTGTACGGCGTGGAAGTTCTTGTCCAGGTTCTGGATGGCACTGATCGGGCAGTGATCATTTGATGCTGTGACAGTGAAACCTTCCGGACTTTTAGTCACGTAATCCCCGTGGCTCATCCAGACGTTTTCTTCTTCTTCCAATGTTGTAAATAGAGCGGCTGTACGGTCCTGCACGCTGATTTCAGCTTTACCGTATTCACGGTTTTTGCTTGGGCTGACTTCTCCGCCAAGCATATATGTCATCAACTGCATGCCGTAACAGATACCCAGAATCGGAATGCCCAGATCGAAAATTTCCGGATCGATCGAGAAGGCATTCTCGTCATAGACACTCATCGGTCCACCGGAGAAGATGATGCCTTTAACGTTCATGTCTTTCAGTTCTTCTGCAGTTGTTGTGTGCGGAAGCAGTTCGGAGTAGACACCGAATTCTCTTATACGGCGTGTGATCAGCTGATTGTACTGGCTTCCGAAGTCCAGAACGATCAGTTTTTCCAATGTTGTCGTATCAATAGTAGAGGTCACTCAATTCACCCTTATCTTAGAAATTATAATCAATTAACGTACGGAATAGTTCGGTGCTTCTTTTGTAATTTGAACATCATGCGGGTGAGACTCGCGTAGTCCGGCACCACTCATTTGAATAAACTGAGTATCTTCTCTTAGTGCTTTCAAGTCTTTAGCTCCTGCATAGCCCATGCCTGAACGCAGTCCACCTAGCATCTGGAAGATAACTTCCTGCAGGCTTCCTTTGTATTCGATTCGGCCTTCGATACCTTCTGGAACCAGCTTGTTGGCTTCATTTTTAGAATCCTGGAAGTAACGGTCACTTGATCCTTGTTTCATAGCACCCAGGCTTCCCATACCACGGTAAGTCTTGAACCGGCGACCCTGGAAGATCTCGAATTCACCAGGTGATTCGTCTGTTCCTGCAAGCAGGCTTCCCAGCATGACGGCATGTCCACCGGCAGCCAGAGCTTTTACGATATCGCCGGAGTACTTGATTCCACCATCTGCGATAATCGGCTTGCCGAATTCTCTAGCCACAGAAGCAGAATCGTAGATAGCGGTTATTTGAGGGACACCGACACCGGCAACAACACGTGTCGTACAGATCGATCCGGGACCGATTCCTACTTTAACGACATCTACGCCTGTTTCAAATAAAGCACGGGTACCTTCTGCAGTTGCGACGTTTCCTGCAATCAGTGCAACATCTGTAAATGCTTCACGCAGTTCTTTGATTTTTCGAATAACACCGGCACTGTGTCCGTGAGCTGTATCTATAACGATCACGTCAACTCCTGCTTCTACAAGTGCCTGAGCCCGTTCGAATGAGTCGCTGGTTACACCAATGGCTGCTCCAACAAGTAGTCGGCCATGTGAATCTTTCGCAGCATTAGGGAATTCAACGACTTTTTCAATGTCCTTGATTGTAATCAGTCCACTTAAACGGTTATTTTCGTCAACGATCGGCAGTTTTTCGATCTTGTGTTTCTGAAGGATTTTCTCAGCTTCTTCTAAAGACGTACCGACTGGTGCAGTAACCAAGTCTTCTTTAGTCATTGCTGTGCTGATTGCTTGAGTATAGTCAGTCAGGAAGCGCAGATCTCGGTTTGTCAGGATCCCCACAAGAACACGGTCTTCCATAGAATTAACTAAAGGGACACCGCTGATGCGATAGCGAGACATCAATTCCTCAGCGTCAGAAATCAGGTGGTCCGGTGTCAGGTAGAACGGATCAATGATCACGCCGTTTTCAGAACGTTTAACTTTACGGACTTCCATCGCCTGGTCTTCAATAGACATGTTCTTATGGATAATTCCTAGTCCGCCTTGACGGGACATGGCAATTGCCATTCGGGAGTCAGTCACAGTGTCCATGCTGGCACTTAATACGGGGATCGACAATTTGACTTTATCGGTTAGACTGATACTCAGATCAACATCGTTCGGTAAGACGTGACTTTCCTGTGGCATTAATAGTACATCATCAAAAGTGAAGCCTTTTTTAGCAAATTTCGTTTCCCATTGAGACATATATGAAAATCCTCCTTAAGATTTAGCGTAACGGGCTGATAATTTTAAGGATTAGTGTATCAAAGTGACGGAAGCTTATCAAATGGTATTTTCAGGCATTTTTTATAATGAGAAACTTCTCATTAATAGATGGAATAGAAAATATCATGATAGCCGTTTCAAAAGCTATTGTGATAGGGATAGAGAGGGATCGATCAATTATAATCATTCGCTTAAAGCATATAAGTCTAATCAAAAATTAATTATGTTATCAAGGGATAAACCTCAGAACGTTCAGTTATAGAGGGGATAAACACGAATATTCACTGTGTTGTATCGTCAAATAAGGGTAAAACCCGAACATTGATCAAACTGATAGAGGTTTAAAAAGTGAAAAAGCCCAGCCGTAAAAACAGCTGGACTTTGATTGTATGGTTGTTTTTTTGAACGTATTTATTCGTCAAGCAGACCCTGTTCAATCAGGAAGTCACGTGCGACATCTTCAGCTGATCGACTTTCAAAGGCTACTTCGTAGTTCATTCCTCGCATCTGATCATCATCGATCAGGCCGTCAAGAACAGATAGGATCTCTTCGATTTCCGGATACTCATCCAGTAAGGCGTCAAGCATCAGTGGTGCACCTTGGTAAGGAGGGAATAATCCCTGGTCATCTTCGAGCACGACGAGATTGTATTCATCGATTTCGGCATCCGTACTGTAGGCGTCGATCAGATTGATGTCGCCTCTTTCGATAGCCGTGTACCTCAGCTGGGCATCCATCGTTGTCACATTCCCAAACGTGATGCCATACATGTCCTGGATACCAGGGTAGCCGTCTGTGCGGTCATTGAATTCCAGTGTGAATCCGGCATCAACCTCGTCAGTGACATTAGCAAGATCGGAAATAGTCGCCAGATCATGTTCTTCAGCAAATTCAGAAGTGACGGCTAAAGCATACGTGTTATTGAAAGCCATTGGATTCAGCAGTGTCATGTCGTATTCTTCTGAGATCAGATCTCTAGCTTCTGTAAAGACTTCTTCTTCGCTTGTACCAGGTTCAGGGACGATATCGAAGAAAGTTGTCAGGACTGTTCCGGTGAATTCTGTATAAATGTCGATTTCACCTGATCTTAACGCATTGAAAACAAAGTTGGTCTGGCCGAAGTTTGGTTCCACACCAGCGGTAATGTCACTCTGATCTTCAATCAGTAGTTTGTAGATATTCATCAGCACTTCAGGCTCTACTCCTTGTTTTCCTGAAATGACAATATCTTCATCTTCTCCAAAGATTAGAGGAGCCGCCAGCAGAAGCAGGATTACCAGAAGACCTGAACCGAGAATGGTCGCAGTCTTTTTGAATGACGCATTCTGGAAGTAGCGCAGCAGCTGGTCGAAAATAATAGCCAGCAGTGCGGCCGGGACAGCACCTAACAGGATCAGATTGTTGTCTCCACGGTCAATTCCAAGAAGGATCAGATTACCGAGTCCGCCAGCACCGATCAGAGCAGCAACTGTGGCGGTTCCGATGATGAGAACCATCGCTGTTCTTATCCCCGCCATAATGACAGGCATAGCCAGTGGAAGCTGCACTTTACGAAGCTTGCGCCAGCGGCTCATTCCCATGGCATCAGCGGCTTCGTTAAGAGATGGATCTACTCCTTCAAGTCCGGTGTAGGTATTTCTAAGTATCGGAAGCAGGGCGTAGATTATAAGAGCCATTACCGCAGGCACTGTTCCTATACCGACTAGTGGAATCAGAAGACCCAGGACTGCCAGTGAAGGGATAGTCTGAAAAATAGCAGTGATTTGTATGATCGGTTCAGCAATGCGCTTATATCCGATCAGAAAAATGCCCAAGGGAACAGCGATCAGTACAGCAATGATCAACGCCATAAAGGACAGCTGCATGTGTTCGATGAGAGCCGTTCCGAGGTCACTGCTTCTTTGCTGGAAAGTATCGATTAAAGTTGTCATGATGCAGAGGCCTCCTTATCAGTGTTGACTTGGCTGGCCAGGTAATGAACCAGGTGGTCACGTGTAACCATGCAGTCTTCCTGATCGGCATGGGTCACCTTGACAGTTGAATGGTCTGCCATCAATAAAAGCAAGTCGTTAACTGGCGCATCTGCCTCGATCGACGCCGTACTTGGTGCATCTGAGGTTCTGGTGATGTAGTCGTTGTCGATTAAATGTTGGACAGTCTTTTCTTCCTGATAATGCGGCAGACCAGTCTGCAGGAATTCTTTGACAAAGTCATTGGCCGGGTGCTTCAGTATCTCTTCGGCAGTACCGACCTGTTCGATCCTGCCCTGATTCATCACACAGATGCGGTCGCCCAGATTGATGGCTTCCTGCATGTCATGCGTCACAAAGACTACTGTCTTCTTCAGTTTGTGCTGAAGCTCGACCACGTCTTTCTGCAGACGGCTTCGGCTGATAGGATCCAGAGCGCTGAACGGCTCATCCATTAAAATGATGTCTGGATCAGCTGCCAGAGCCCGGATGACTCCGATTCTCTGCTGCTCACCGCCTGACAATTCGGAAATTTGGCGGTTCCGGTATTTGTCAGGATCAAGACCTACCGTATCCAGCAGTTCAGTTACACGGTCGTGCATATCTTCTTTGGACCATTTTTTCATTTCCGGCACAATAGTGATGTTCTCTTCTACTGTCATATTAGGAAACAGGGCAATCTGCTGAAGCACATAGCCGATATTCCAGCGCAGTTCCTGCAGATCATAGTCACTGATGCGCTTGTCGTCGATCAGGATCGTCCCTTCAGTTAAGTGGATCAGCTGATTAATCATTTTAAGTGTCGTGGTCTTTCCACTTCCGCTGGGACCTATCAGGACAAAGAACTCGCCTTCATTTATTTCCAGCGAAAAGTCCTCGACCACAGCGGTGTCATTATAAAATTTGTACACCTCTTCGAACCGTATCATATTATTTCCTCCTAGTTTTCTATTCATTCAGTATAGCAAAGGGGTGGGGTAAACCTGTAATCATATACTCATGGGGGTAGCGGGAGCGTTATATTTTGTATCTGAATTACAGCTGATTAATAATGCCCTCCTTCGGGTATTCAATAACCAAAAGGAGGGGGAATGGATCAGCTGTAAAGAGACGGCAGGTCGCTGGCAATGGATGGATAGGCAAAAATCATGTCTGATAAATTTTCCGTTTTGATCTTCTGATTGATTAGGAAGCTGAAGTAGTTGATCAGCTGATCGGCCTCGTTATTGATGCAGGCGGCTCCGACCAGGAACCCTGTTTCTTTTTCTGTCACTATCGTTACATCAGAGACAGGTTCGTTTGATCGGCTGTAGCTGAACCACTTAGTCGCGTCGATGGTGGACACGTCATAAGTCTCTGGATCTTCGGTTGCATCCTTTTCTGTTACGCCGATCTGAGCAAGTCTTGGACTGGTAAAGACGATCGTCGGAATGCTCGGGTAGGCAATGGGCTCGCTTGATTCTCCCGTCAGGTAGTCCAGCAGATAGCTGGCTTCAAAACTGGAGACCGGGGTCAGGTTCGGCTGGTTTTTAGCAATACAGTCTCCGATTGCAAATATTGATGAATCGCTTGTACGGAGATAGTCATCCACCTTGATGCCTGCCTTACCGTAATCCACGCCTACCTGTTCGAGATTCAGGCGCTCAATATTTGGAACGCGACCAGTCGTCCCGAAGACCAGATCAGTCGTCAGGTCGAAATCAGAGTCATCCGTCAGACGATACCCGTGGTCTATCTTTTCAATCTCGGCGATGCTGGTATTCAAGTGGAAGGTCACGCCTTTGTTTTCCAGCTGTTTCATGACTTCTTCCACATAATCTTGTTTGTACGCCTTGAGAGGCCTGTCATTGTGCTGGACGATATGCACTTCTGCACCCGCTGCGTTTGCTATAGCAGCCAGTTCAAAAGAGATATACCCACCGCCTACGAAAGTCACCACATCAGGCATTTCCGGAAGTGAGAGAAAATCATCACTAGTCAGGAAATGTTCCTGCCCTGGAATATCCAAAAGGAAAGGACGGGCACCTGCCGCAATGACAAACTGAGTTCCTTTAATGACGGTGTCTTTGATCTGAAGGGTATTTTTACCGATAAATTCAGCTGAACCCGTTATAGTTGTCACTCCGGCCGATTCCAGACTTTTTTTACTTTGTTCTGGTACCGGATCAGTAAAGGTCTTCTTGAAAGCCATAAGGTCCGGCCAGTTGACTATCTGCTGACCTTCGATTCCTTTTCCACTCATTTGAGCAGCTTTATCCTGGGCTTCGACGGCACTCACGAGAACTTTTTTCGGGTCACACCCTCTATTCGGACAGGTTCCGCCCCATAAATCTTCTTCAATAATGGCAACTGTTCTATCAGCAGCTGCAAGACCTGAGGCAATGCTCTTTCCGGCAACGCCGCTGCCTATGACGACGACATCAAATGATTGAGTCATGCTTTAACATCCTTTCGTATATTAGTGCTCACTGTAGGTATAGTTTAATCCGCTCATTTTGTCCTAATTGAATAGTATCATTTAATGGATATAATAAGATAACAGAATGCATTTTAAAAAGAAGTTATATCCTCCGGAAAAAGTATGATAGGATAAGAAAAATAATGGTGAGAGGCGAATCTTTACTGGCGTCATCGATCACCAGGTCACATAAGCTAAGTGGTAAACATAATAAGGGGGAGAACGGATGCTTTTACTTAGGGAAATTGAAGAAAGAGATAATGAAATCATCGGTCAGATCGTTCAGCGCTCACTTGAAGAAGAAGGACTCAAGATGCCGGGGACAGCATACTACGACCCGTACTTGTTCGAATTGTACGTTTATTACCAGAAACCGGACAGACAGTACTGGGTGCTGGAAAAAGACGGAACAGTCATCGGTGGAATCGGGGTCGGTCCATTTGACGAGAAAGAGAAAGTTGGAGAAATTCAGAAACTCTACATTATAAAAAAAGAGCGTGGGAATGGCTACGCTCATCAGCTGATCAAGAAGGCTATGGATTTTGGTACGCATCACTATGATGCACTTTACATTGAAACGTTTGCCTCATTGTCAGATGCCAACCATCTCTACAGTAAATATGGATTTGAAAAGCTGGAGGCTCCACTTAACGGGACGGAACATAGTGCCTGCGATACCTGGCTGATCAGACGTTATCCCAGAATAGCTGACTAGAGGCCTCAAATGAGAAAACACTTACCCGGCCTGCCGAATTTCATTCCCTGTGATATGATTGACAGGGATGTAAGAGACAGGCGTTTTGTGTAGCCTGACTGAATAATAAGATGGAAAAGGATGGGAATGACAGTGGCAGTTGTAGTCAAAAAAGTTAAGAAGCCTGAAATGGACAACATCAGAAGCAAGGTCATGCTGACGGATGAGACGATTCAGGAACGGTTGAACAAAGTACTTGAGCGCATGAAAGACAGTGGACTGTCTTCATTAGTTATCTATGCCGACAAGGAACATGGCAGCAGTTTCGAGTATCTGGTCGGGTTCATTCCGAGGTTTGAAGAAGCGCTGCTGGTTTTAAACCAGGATGGTTCGGCGACACTTATACTGGGTAATGAGAATATCAACAAAGCGCCGCATGCGCGCTTAAAAGCTGTCGGAAGAAAGTGTGCGCTTTTCTCACTGCCGAATCAGCCAATGGGAGAGCTGGATGATTTTACAGCTGTTCTTCAAGAGACAGATATAGATACGTCCAGTCAGGTCGGCCTTGTTGGCTGGAAGCTGATTCCGGGGATGGCTCGTCAGTTCGATATCCCGCAATTTATCGTTAGTGCCCTGGAGACGGTTGCCGGAAAAGACAAGCTTGTTAATGCGACAGCGCTTCTGGTCGGTCCGGAAAATGGCGCACGAGTGACCATCAATGCCAATGAAGCGGCACATTACGAATACGGAGCAGCTCTGGCATCAGATGCGGTACTGGATGCAATGAATAGCCTGACTGTTGGGGTGAGCGAACTGGAAATGGGGAACCGTCTCAACAGAGATGGTCAGTACAACAATGTGGTCACGATCTGTGCATTCGGTGACCGATTTATAAAAGGGAATCTTTACCCGACTGATAAGAGACTCGTCAAAGGAGACAAAGTGGCCCTGACGGTTTCTTATAAAGGCGGGTTGTCGAGCAGGTCAGGCTATGCCGTGACAAATAAAGAAGAACTTAATGGAGTAGATGAAGGATACTTAGAAGAGGTTGTCGTACCTTATTTTGAAGCGTATCATTACTGGCTGACGAACTTGAAAATAGGTCTGCGCGGTGGAGACTTTTATGATGCCTTCAATACATTTTATCCGCAGGACACATACGGCTGGCATCTTTGCCCGGGTCATCTGACGGCAGATGAAGAATGGCTGTCTTCGCCATTTTACAAAGGATCAGAAGCAGTCGTTCAGTCGGGGATGCTGTTTCAAGTCGATTTCATCCCTTCTCAGCCTGGCCATAATGGGGTATCAGCTGAAAGTACGGTCCTTCTAGCAGATGATGCTTTGAAGCAGGCCATACGGGCGGATTATCCGGATATGTGGAAACGAATCGAAAGCAGGAGAGCCTATCTGAGTGACGAGCTGGGTATCAAGCTGTCAGAAGATGTGCTGCCGATGGCTGGTACACTTGCGTATTACAGACCCTACATGCTGAACGACGAGTATGCACTGACGATCGAAAATTAAGTGATTGAGTAAAAACTCCCCTGATCGGGGAGTTTTTTCATTATATAGAATAGGAATAAAATAGAAGAGGTGGAAAATTTCCTCGGAAACCTTTTCTAGGCCCTTGTCTACAATGGTGAGTGAAGTATAGGGATAAATGTCTATTTAAACTGCGTTATGAATACAAAATTATGGAGTCTAGTGATGAATCGTGCTGATAAACTAGACCGTGATCAAAACGACTTTAGTTTACGACTCAACTGGTAAGCTGGACTGCATTCTAAAGTGCCATAATGTAGTTTATTCAGAATAATGCGAGCGAAATACACCGAGTGAGTTTAGTACTGGTTCTTGATATATGAACGACTCTATATTAATGATTCAAGTGAATAACAGTCATATCGGAGCCGATATAACGGCTCATATTATGAAGAAAGTATGAAGAATGATCCGGATTAGAAAAAAATGATAAAACGTCTTTTTTTCTTAGTTTTCTATGATAGAATGATTTAAATAGTACAAATACATAGATAAAGGATCGGTTGAATGTACAAGCAGATTATAGAAGAAATCTTGAAATATATGTGGAGAAATAAGAAGAACAGGCTGGTTATGGTACTCAGCTTGGGCGTCGTGCTGGTACATAGCCTTCTCATCCTGCCTAATCTAACGGAAGATTTTGATGTTGATGTTGCCCAGCTTGAGCGGTCCATCGTATCAAATCAGCAGACCTTTGAAGACCGTCTGGAAACCGGTCAGACCCTGCCATCCTTTTTTACCGGGACGAGTGCCTATCAGCAAGCCAGAAACGAGTACGTGAATCAGCGTGAACTGCTGACAGCGATCCGGACTGGAGATGCCAGACGCTACCTGACGATTAACTACAGACCACAGGAAGATCCGGGAAGTGTTATGGAAGATGAAGGGTTCAATATTCCCATACTAGGCTATGCTCAGGAACGGGAGTTTCAGGCGATGAAAAATCAAGTCTACGTTAATGAAGTCGAGCCACTCAGTTTTCACCATATCCACGAACGGACGAGTCTGCAGCAGATGCATCTGTTCCTGATCGGATGGGGCCCATACATACTTATTTTCCTGCTGCTGTTCATGATCAGTGATGTAGTGACTAAAGATAGAAAGCTGACCACTCAAAAACTCGGAGTATCCAAGAACTGGTTTACCTATCTGATGGTCCAGTCTCTGGCTGCTCTGGGCTTTGTTGCGCTGTTCTTTGCGGTCATAACCGGGATTTTCTATCTCGTCAATGGCATTCAGTACGGCTTTGGTTTTGGATCGCTTCCTGCTGGTGTTTTTGAAGCCGCACCTGAAGGCGAACCGTTCCATGCCTCCATCTGGTCTGTTATTGATCTTTCAACATTCTTTATCCGGGCACTGCCGCTTCTGGCTCTGCTTCTCTACGGCTTTACACGTCTGAATACGCTGATCAGCTTGATTGTCAAGCAGGATGTCGTCGTTCTAATTGCTACATCCTTTGCATTGTTATTTCCTTTTCTTTATTACGGGGAAGAGACGACAGAACTGCTGGGCCTTAATATAAGCTGGTATCCTCAGACCTACTATCAGGTGGGAGGTGCCGCAACAGGCATGATCGACGCAATTGTCCAGGAACCTGTTCCGTATTCTAGAGGTATCATTGTCCTGCTTGTCACCTTATTGATAATTGAAGGGCTGAACTACTTGGCATCGAAACTCATTACTAGACAGACATTCTTAGGATAGGAGGCATGAATACAGATGAAAACATTAATTAAATGGAACAGCCGGCTGATGCTTCGAGACTGGAAGACACGCCTGCTGCTGATTGGATTCTTTGTCTTTCTTGGGTCCTTTTCCTTGCTTTACAGGCAGCAGAATGTGACGTTGCCTGAGATGCAGCTGCGTGCAGAATACAGTGATGCGCATCAGATTTTCCGAATGATTCCGGACTCACACTTCGAAGGAGAAATAGGTCAGGAAGTCCAGCAGAGACTGGGGCGCAATTCGATCCTGATCGGACTGAACCGCTACATCATGACTCAACGTGAAGGGAATACTGTAGAGGGGCTGGAAGAGGTGGTGTCGGATTATTTAAATAACGGCCGAGAAATGGCTGAAAATAATCTCTATCTTCATGAAGAAACTGATTTTGAATCCTATGATCTTCTTCAGGACGTCTATCTGCCGTCGATAGAAGAAGTGGAGCAGCAGATCGCGTTTTTCAATGCACTTGAAGACAACAACCTTGATATCGAATGGAACCCGTATGCGTCGTCTCAGATTCTTCAGCAGCAGGTTGAACTGTTCGTGACGGTCATCGTGTTCATTGCAATCGCTTTGCTCGCGGGGGATCATTTTACGAAAGATCAAGTGAAGAATTACAGTGTGACCCAGGGGCTGCCTGTTCCTTTTAAAGCTCAGTGGCGGGTTAGAAGCGGGATGCTCTGGTTCCTGACTTGGGTCGTGGCTCTGGGTGGGCTGGCGGCCAGTTATCTCATTTCACTGTTCTTTGAAACGTCTGGCAGCTTGAATTATCCGACTGAAATATATATGAATCAGACCATCAGATACATCCCGCTCTGGCAGTACAGCCTCCTTCTGATCGGAATGGGCATGATTGTCAGTTTCCTGTTTCTGCTGATCATCACCGGACTGAGCTGGATGATCCGAAATGTCTACCTGACCTTGTTCATCACAGCCGGGCTGGTCTTGTCTTATACGTTATGGCAGGTCTTTCCACCACTTACAGGCTGGCAGCCGTCATTCTACACGAACAGCGTAGGCGTTTTGACCGGACAGATGGCGAGACAGTTCCAGCTTCCAGGCATCGAATTCTGGCGCCTTCCGCTGATTGCACTGGTGATCTGGCTTGCTCTTGAAGGGGCATTTCACTACCTGTTCAGCCTCATTCCGACTCAGTCGCTTGGATTAAAAAGGAGAGAAACTAAATGACATTAACTATCACCGATATGACCGTTGCTTACGGCGATCGTGTTGTACTGGAAAACATCTCGTTTACATTGAATGAAGGGCAGATCATCGGACTTGTGGCGCCGAACGGAACCGGGAAAACGACGCTGTTCAATGCGATCATGCGCTTTATTCCGGTCAGATCCGGGACGATCGAAGTGGATGGTACAGCCTACTCTGCCAAGGACAAGGATGTTCTGGCTCTGCATAAGCTAATCACCTTTTTTCCGAATCAGGCCGATCTGCATGAAAACTTTTCCGGAACGGAGCATATCCAGATGTATGCGGATATGTGGTCAGGCAAGCGCGATCAGGTTCAGGCGATCATCAAACGCCTGGAAATGGAAGACTATGTGGACCGCAAAGTCAGCACCTACTCTCTAGGTATGCGCCAGCGACTCTGCTTTGCCATGGTGGTGGCGGCCGATACACCGATCATGTTCATGGACGAGGTCATGAACGGACTCGATCCGGAAAACGTGTCGCTCGTCTCTGACATATTGATTGACCTGAGACGCGATGGAAAAATCATCATGGTCGCTTCCCACCTGCTCGACAATCTGGACGAGTACGCAGACAAAGTCTTTTTCCTGAAAGACAAGCAGCTGCATTTTGTCTTCGATCATCATGTTGATAAAATCGATTATTTCAAACTCATGTGTACACAGAAGCAGGCTGAGAAGCTGGAAGAGTCTATAGCTTTACCTGAAGGAACCATGCACCTGGGAAACAGCATGCTGTGCATTCCACTTGAAACCCTTAATGAAAAAGAACAGCTGGCTCTTTATCAGATGATCCGTCAGATGAAAGACGGCGCCCTGACAGTGGGACCGCTTGGGACGGGAGAATATTATTCTCATCTCTACGGCCTGGAACTTCATTCTTACGACAGGGGGCATGAGCATGAGACTGAACCGGTTTAAACTGTCCGTCAAGCTGACTGGACTGAGCGGTGTACTTATGCTGCTTTCCGGCTGTGCCGGCTTTACAGGTCTCCGCTCACCGCATTATGATGGGGGGCCGATTGAACCTGATGAGGAAGCGATTGAGCGCTACAGCGAATCAGCCCAGGTTGATGAGGCATTCGAAGACATCTATAGACGGTATCCTCTGAGCAGTCGATTAAGAGAGGACGCACTGGACTTTTCTGACGCAGGCTCTTTTGAACTGAACGAAGGGGAGTACACTGTAGGAGAAGACGTGCCTGAAGGTCGGGTTTATATTCAAAGTGAGTCGAGCGATTTCAGGCCTGAATTCTGGATCATTCACACAGCACACTTCATGATTAGAGACGAAGAAGATTCAGTCGCTTTTGATCAGCATTTTCAGAATGAAACTGGCGTGATGCAGGCCTATGTCGATTTACGAGAAGGCTACACGATTGAAGTAAGCGGGAATGATCCGATCCTTTATGTGGACTATACTGGAGAAACCGGGAGCAACTGGGTTAACACCGGGCTCGGTGAAGAGCAGATCACGCTGACATCAGGACACTACAGTGTAGGGACGCATCTCTCACCCGGGCAGTATACGATAGAAAGTGCTATGGGTCCTAGGGCCTCGGAACTTTATCTCCTTTCTGAGAACGATGAGGTAGCCATTATTGAGCTGCACTCGCGTATGAATCCTGCCGGGGTCATCAGTGCAGAAGACAATCAGTCACTGCTTGAACGAGGGCAGATTACCCCAGAAACATATGAAATGAATGAAATGCAGAGACAGAGGTTTGAAGAAGACAAGCCGGTGATCGACCTGAATGAAGGCGATGTTCTTTACCTGCCGATGGTCGACCAGCTGATACTGGAAGAGAATTAGAAGGAGCTAGCTATGTATGAATCCTGGATCGAAGCCGAACGGTTCTATACACTGATCATGCCTTGGACCATCATCGGTCTAGCTGTCCTTGTGTTTGTCTATATTTTTATTTATTCCTACACAGCCAAGGGTCAGAAGCTGAGGAAAGGAACTAATTTAAGTGTGATCAGTATCCTTTTACTCAGTCTGCTGTATTTTGTCTTCGGTCATCTCCGCTACAGCTTCTGGGTGGAGCAGAATGAATACATTCATCCTGGAATCAGAGAATATACCTATATCTTAGGGATTCGGTCAGATGAGGATCGGCAGGTCATAAGAGCTCAGCGTCAGAGCCCGTCTCTTTATAGACAATTGAATGCACTGGAAAAATATGAAGCTGATGCTAGGGTACAGCCGATGATATACGATTATCTGGGATCCAGAGATGATACCCATTATTTTTCTTTCGGAGACGAAGATCAGTATGCGTTTAGGATCAGGGGTACTGTAGAGTGGACCCAAGGCGAACGGGAGATTCACGGCTGGCAGTTCAGGCTGACAGATGACCGCTTCGAAACGCTAGGTTTCGCAAACGACTTTGATATTATTTTTGCTGTCCTTCTGTTACCTGAAACAGAGCAGAGAGAGCTGGCCGACTTGTCTGAATACCGTATGACAGCAATCAGTGAAATTTATCCGAATTGGATTTTCCCAAATCAGCGTGACTAAAACAGGATATCAGAATAGGAGAGACCTATGTTTAGACAATGGATGGCAGCTGAACAGTTCTATACGTTTACTTTGCCGGCTATAGCAATCGCCATGATCATATTGGCAGGAGTTTACCTGTTCATTCTGATCTACACCGACCGGAAGACGAGAGCGCAGAAAATCGGTCATCTGGTGTTTTTCGGTCTACTGATACCTGCTCTCATCTACGGCTTATGGGGCCACCGATCTCATAATTTCTGGCTTGATCAGAATGACTACATTCATCCGGGGATAAGAGACCGGGCAACGATTTTTGGTATGGAAACTCACGAAGATCCAGCGATCGCCAGTGCCTACAGACGTTCTGAGAGCTTAGGGGAGAATCTTACTCAGCTTGAGATGTACGAAGATGAGGAAGTGACGCGCGATTTTCCCTATACCTATGTAGGCTCAAACGGCAGTCAGCATTATTTTTCATATGGAGAAGATAACGCTTATACGTTTCGGCTTGACGGTGTGGTTCACTGGTCTGAAGACTCGAGTTATCTGATCGGGCGTGAACACCGGCTGGTCGACGAGCAGTTCGAAGACATCGGCTTTTACAATGAACACCACATCATTTTTGAAGCTCTGCACTTGACCGACGATGAACAGGAAGTGGATCCGTCCCGTATGGAAAACTACTATTCAGTGACCGATATGATCGGAGGCTGGCTGTTCGGACGGCAGTTTTATTAATTGAGTATCATACAGTGATATTTCATTTTAAAAAGATTGTATTTTCTGAGGTTGCCTTGTAGAATATAGTAAGTATATGAATTAAAGGAGATTATAAAATGGATCTTGAATTATTCACGGAATTTAGATTAGTGTTTGGCATTATCCTGGCTATACTTGTGCTGTTTTTAGTTCTTTCTCTTGTTCCAAAAGGCAGAGATACTGTAGTGACCTTCTTTTCAGTTCTGGCTATTTCCATTTCACATCTGGCAATTGCTACAGCCTTGCTGATTGTTGAAAATACCTTTCTTGAAGACTTTACTTTAGATGGGGATTCATTGACTTTCTACATGTTCCTTGGCGTTGTCCTGTTGGCTGTTCTGAACCCGATTATTTACAAACTTAGAAACAAGTCAGGCAGAAGACGGTCATATTCATTTAAATAAATAGAAAAAGGATCACCCCTCGTCGGATGATCCTTTTTTGTTCAGATATTACATTATATCGATCAGCCAATGGCCGTTCTACTGCTTAGGTTTGCCGCCGAAGAAGTAGAATCCTCCACCAACTGAAGTCAGGATAACAAGGCCTCCAACCAGTACAACTGGGAGTTCGCTGTCTCCGTCACCGAATGAAGCACGTGTCGATTCTTCAGTTTCATCTTCTTCCGATTCTTCTTCAGGCTCCTCGGTTACGTCTTCTATTTCTTCCAGTTCATCTTCAGGTTCTTCACTGCTTAAAATGGCAGCTTCCAGTTCTATCGGATCAAACACAGCCATCGTCGCAACTGAAGCTGTTTCACCGACTACCGCGCTGTTAGTATAGGTGTCGCCCAGCAGAATCCATTCTTCCTGAGCTGTATTCCACTCGTATAGTTGATGCTGATTGGCTTCAGCCTGTTCTGTAAAGAAACGGTAAGTCATCTGTTCAGGGAAAGCCGTGATCATCTGGTCATTCTGTTCAATGGAAAAGTCGATCAGATCGCTGTGAGCAGTCTCGCTGTAATCCAGAGGCTCCTGAACTGTTTCGAAAGATAGGAAAGCTTCTCCTTCAGTCAGATTAGCTGACGGAATGACCCATTCCATATCGATACGTGCGATCAGTAGTGTAATATTTCGGCTTCTGATCGATTCAACTTGTTCTGGAGTGAGACTGACTCGCTCAATATATTCCAGTGACGAGTCAAAGGAGATTGCCAGCAAGCCATTGTCTGCAACAGCTTCCAGGTCTTCGTCATCGATGACAGCCATCCCGTTCGTGTCTGAAGGGCGGATCCATACCGTACTCTGAAGAGGCTCTTCTTCTTCAGCTTCGTCTTCTTCATCAGCATCTGATGCGTCGTCCTGACTATCTTCTGAATCCTGATCCTCGGTTGGCTCTTCTTCAGGGGACGAATCGTCTTCCAGGTCATCCTGAGGGGATTCAGTATCGTCTATTTCTTCCGGATCCTGTTCTTCTCCATTACCGTTTTCATCAGTATCTTCATCAGTCATGTCGTCTTCTGTTTCAGTGTCGTCATCGGAGTCAGATTCCGTATCATCTTCTTCAGTAGGGTCCTCTTCGACGTCTTCTTCGGGCTCTTCCATCTGTTCAGGAAGGTAATGAACGAGTCCGTATCCATAAATCGGATCACGACCTTCATCACCAAGATCTCTGGCTTTTTCAGCCATCCGTGCTCTAATCTGTCCAGCTGATTCGCCTGGATACTTCTGCATCAGCAGGGCAGCGATTCCGGCAACGTGAGGAGTAGCTTGGGACGTACCGGACATTGTTCTGAAACTATCCGGCCCATCGATGCCCAGACCTAAGATCTGTCGACCAGGGGCAGCGAGTTCGTTTTCAGCTGAAATCATTGAATCACTTACACGGTACCCGTTCTGATCGACGTTAGCTACAGCAATGACTTCCGGATGTGCTGCAGGATAATCGATGATATTTTTATTCTCAGAGATATTTCCGCTGGCGGCAACCACAAGGATGCCCTGCTGGTCTGCCAGTTGGATCAGGTCATGGATTTCCTGACTCTTGGTACTATAGCCGGAACTGATACTGATAACATCCATGCCTTCATTAATTGCCCACTGAAGGCCAGCTAATAGATTACTTGCATTGGTCCGAGAGCCATCTCTCTGGTGGTAGACCTTTACACCGTAAAGATCGACGCCAGGTGCCACGCCTTGAGCACGTGACCCCTGATTGGCACCAATGATGCTGGCGACATGTGTACCGTGACCGTCGTGATCATTCGTCCAGTAATCGGGTTCATCCGGATCATCTTCAAATATACTGTATCCACCGGCATACTCAATATCGCCGTGTTCATAGAAACCAGTGTCCAGGACAGCGACACGGACTGACTCACCCGTAATGCCTTCTTCCCAGGCGTTAAATGTGCCGATCATATCCTGATTCCAGTCGTCGGCCTGAACCGGAAAACTATGGCTGGTGCTTGTTGTGTGCATCTCCTGGTCATAGGTGATACGTTCGACATTCTCCATCTGACTGATGTCCTTGATTGAAGAAGCTGGGACGGACATCGTCTGAACAGGGAGAAGTGTCATTGTACGTACATTTTTGAATTCCGGGTCGAGGTCCTCTTCTGATGGAACCTCGCCGCTGTACCTGACGATAATATCTATGTACTCGTCAGAGTGATGACGGTCATGAGCCAAGGCAGAAGTGGCTGGTAAAAGTATACCAAGTACAAGAACCACTGCGCAGGCTGCACGCCATAGCATTACACGTTTTTTATTCACTAATCAAAAGCTCCTTTTTCTCACAAATTCATTTGGGACATTGTGCTGTCTTTAATAGACAGATTTAATAAACTGCTAATCTCATGCGTTTTCTATGAAAATTGCATCATTACAAGTATCTTATCACAAGCCGGAGAATGGTGAGGGGTTAAATGCATGTTAAAAATGAAAAAAATGAGAGTGTTGTCACAATTTGTTAAAAAAATGCAGAACAGGGTGGTTTAGTGGTAAGATGTAAGGGAAATCACCCGCAGGAAAGGAGTTACGTCTGAAAATGACTGACTTGAATGAAGCGATTCAGTTTTTTGAATCTCAGCCTGGAATGGATAAACTGTTCAGGCTGTTAAGAGATGAACTGCTGACGCATCGCAGAATCAAAGGACACGTTAAGCTGGATGGGTTTTCTCTTATAGAGCTGGAGTCCATTGCTCATTTTTTTCAAGTATCCATTGATTCACTTAAAATCAAAGGTCGCGTCGACCTTGAAGCCTTCAACAGGAAACTGGATAGCCCGCCATTCAATGGAATTGATCTTACACAGCTGCTGGAGGCCTATTTTGACGAAAAGCTGCTGACATTATCTACTAAAGAAGAACGCTCGCTGTATCTTAAACGGCTGGAAAAGGAATTTTCCCTCCTGAAAGACTGGCTGGCTTATTTGCGCACCCATAGCCGAGATGTAAGATGGATTCACGATATGATAGAGGAGTCGAGCCATCAGTTTGAACAGCATGTGCTGTACTTATCCGAAGGCATCCGTCTGCTTCCGAGTCGACCGATCCGCCTATCTGTCTTCAGTCAGATCATCACCTTGGATGCCGACGCCTTCCAGCCTTCCAGTCCATTAGGAAAACTGTGGCTGCATGTCCTGGCGGAAACCAAGCGTCTTCATGCAATCGAGCCGATCCGTCTGCCTGAAAATAGAAAAAAAGAGGATAAGCTGCTTAAGGAGTTCAACTTATTCAGAGAAGACATTTCTGATTCTGTGACGGTTGCTAACCTCTTTGCCGAAACCCAGAAAGGGTATCATCCGATGTGGGAAGCCGCTGTGCACGCGAGAAGCGTGCTGACCGTTCCCTTAAGAGAAGTCATCAAACTGACTGCGGTCTATCCGGCTCATGAAACCGGCATCGTTTATGTCGTAGATGATCCCGAGCTGTTCACACGTATTCTGGATGACGTGCCTTCGATACCGATGATCTGTACGAAAGAGGAATGGACCTGTGCTACATGGGAAGTCTTTGACCGGATAGAGGATAGTGGATTCGACCTTCGCTTTATCGGGAACTTTACCCCTGAAGGGATTGTCCGGGCAGAAGAACTGCTCCTTCATTATCCGACGCAATCCAGTACTTGGAGGATGGACATTCCAACCTATCTTAAATCTCGAAATCTCAATGAGTATTTAAGTGACAAGGACTGCGAACTGCTGGACAAGCATCATCTCGACTATCTTGCCTGTCTGAAAGATGAAATGAGGGACAGACATCAGGCCGGCTACCTGATGAACGTAGCAGATGAACTGATTCAGGAACTGAAAAAATACTACAATTAGTTAAGAGGAAGAGAGGAAGACGCAAGTGGATAGAATAAGAGTAACTGACGACAAGCGCCTGCTTCATGGCGGAGACTATAACCCGGACCAGTGGCTGGCATATCCGGATATCCTTGAAGAAGACGTCAGGCTGATGAAAAAGGCACACACCAATACATTCTCGATTGGCATATTTGCCTGGGCAGCGCTGGAACCTGAAGAAGGGGTCTACAATTTTGAGTGGCTCGATCAAGTCATTGAACGGATCACATCGATCGACGGGCGATTTATTCTGGCCACTCCGAGTGGGGCAAGGCCGGCGTGGATGTCCAAAAATCATCCTGAAGTGCTGCGCGTCGATTCGTTAAGACGCAAACAGCTCCATGGGGCACGGCACAATCACTGCTTCTCTTCACCTTATTATAGAAGAAAAACGCAGGAAATGAATGAGCTGCTGGCGGAACGGTATGGCGATCACCCCGCTTTGCTGATGTGGCACATATCAAATGAATTCGGCGGAGAATGTCACTGTGAGCTGTGTCAGGAGAATTTCCGGGACTGGCTCAAAAATAAGTATGACAACGATCTGGACAAGTTGAATCACGCGTGGTGGGGGCCGTTCTGGAGCCATACGATAACAGAATGGGATCAGATCGAGTCG
Source organism: Alkalibacterium pelagium (assembly GCF_900109325.1). Lineage (GTDB taxonomy): Bacteria > Bacillota > Bacilli > Lactobacillales > Carnobacteriaceae_A > Alkalibacterium > Alkalibacterium pelagium. The sequence continues at coordinate 143,540 of NZ_FNZU01000005.1, read as the reverse complement.
CCTTCACCGATTGGGGAAAGTGCTGTTCACGGCATGAATCTGGACTGGCGTCGCTTTGTGTCTTACCAGACAATCGACTTTTATAAAAATGAAATCGTTCCATTGAGAGAACGGACACCAGACGTCCCAATCACGACAAACTTCATGTCGGACAATCCGGAGTTTGTGCCGTTTACCGCACTTGATTACAGTCAGTTTTCCAAGGAAGTGGATGTCATCAGCTGGGATGCCTATCCGGCATGGCATAATGATCAGGAAGATACACCCACATTGGCTTCGCGTGTCGCTTTTTTAAACGACCACTTCTATAATATGAAGCATCAGCCGTTTTTGCTGATGGAGTCGACACCAAGCCTGGTCAACTGGCACGATGTGAACAAAGCCAAACGTCCAGGAATGCATATCCTGTCTTCCATGCAGATGCTCGCACATGGGTCAGACAGCGTCCTGTATTTCCAATGGCGCAAGTCCCGCGGGTCATCGGAAAAGTTCCACGGAGCTGTCGTCGATCACGACCGGTCCAGCGAAAACAGGGTCTTCAAGGAAGTGGCACAGCTCGGTCAGGCAATGGAAGCTTTGTCGGAGCATGTCGTCGGATACCAGCGCAAAGCGGATGTCGGCATTCTGTATGATGTGGAAAGTGACTGGGCACTGAAAGATGCTCAAGGCTTCGGATTGAAGACGAAGCATTACGGAGAAACCCTTCAGAAACATTATCAGGCTTTCTGGGAACAAAACATTGCGGTAGATGTACTGTCAAAAGAAGATGACTTGGATCAGTATAAAATTCTTCTGATTCCAATGCTTTACATGGTGTCTGAAGAAACGGCAGCCAAGCTTCAGGCTTATGTCAAGAGCGGCGGAACGCTTGTCGGTACCTACATCACGGGGTTAGTTGACGAGTCTGATCTGACGTATCTTGGCGGCTGGTATGGCCCGCTGAAAGAGATGTTTGGAATCGAACCGACTGAAACGGATACCTTCTATCCAACGGACCGAAACCACGTCTCCTATAAAGGCGTGTCTTATGAAGTGAGAGACTATGCGACAGTCATGGATATGGCAGGAGCTGAAACACTGGGAACTTATGAAGAAGACTTCTACAAAGGGACATCAGCGGTTACTCGGAATGAGTACCATAATGGACAGACCTACTATATCGGAGCCCGTCTTGACGATGCCTTTCATCAAGCATTTTACAGCGAACTGATCGATGCGCTGGGTTTAAAATCCCCGCTGGATATCCGACATAACAGAGGCGTCTCTGTTCAGGCAAGAGAAGCTGAGGGCAGACAGACCATCTTCATCATGAACTTCACTGAAGAAACGCAGGCGATTGAGATCATGGAAGACGTGACGGATCTGCATACCAATTCTCCATTATCTGGCACACTTGATCTGGCGCCTTACGAAGTCAGAGTGGTCGAGAAAGTCGTAAGCTAATTGTACAGTAGGGGAGGCTGATAACTGGAGCCTTCCCTATTTTAATAATAATAGTGATAGAAAAAGTTGAGAATAGAGGAGAGAGAAGATGATTTTTTCATTTCTGATGATGCTGGCCACTTTGTCCATGCCGATCTGGGCTATTGTGTGTGCCATGAATCTGGTAGCTGTTATCGAAAAAGTACATAAAGACAAAGAATATGACTACAATGTGTTCTGGCTGACGGCTTCCTTTACTGTGATCGTTACTGTGCTGACCTTTCTTCTGGTTAATGCACTTTAAAGATGTAAACTATTTTTTTGTTTGATTATCCGCGATGAATTGGGCTGTACTTGAAAGTTCACAGTTTTCATTGAATTTATTCTAAAAGAGTGTGTCGATTCTTGATATAATATAGGATGAATAGATGAAAAGTAAGATTGAGAAAGAGAAAGGAGAACGCATTTGGTCACATTAAATGATGTTGCAAAAAAAGCCAATGTTTCCAAAATGACTGTTTCCCGTGTCATCAATCACCCGGAACAAGTGACCGATGAGTTGAAGCAGCTGGTCTATGAAGCTATGCAGGAACTGAACTACCGGCCGAATATTGCTGCCAAAGCATTGGCTAACAACCGAACTCAAATTATTAAACTGCTTATCCTTGAAGAAATGGATACCACTGAACCGTACTACATGTTTCTGCTGACTGGTATTGCGAATGAGCTGGATAAGTATGCATACAGCCTTCAGCTTCTCACTCACAAAAACGTACAGATCGGGGATTCCGACGGTTATATCGTCTGCGGCATGCGTGACGAGCATAAGGAACTGGTGGAAAGTCTGAAGAAACCGACAGTGATCTACGGTCAGAATGATATCGGCTACGATTTTGTCGACAGCAACAATCAGAAGAGTATGGAACAAGCAACAGAATATGCCATTCAGGATGGCTACGATAAGATTGTCTATATCGGTATCGATGTCGATCAGCCCTTTGCCCATGCCAGAGAGAAAGGCTATGCTCAAGTCATGGATGCACATGGTCTGGAAAAAAATGTCTACCGTCTCGAAAACCGATCAAGATATTCTGCTGCATTCATCCGGGAGAATCTGGATCGTTTTCCTAAGAACACGCTGTTCCTCTGCGCATCCGACCGTTTGGGGCTGGGTGTTATCCGGGAAATCAAGGAGATGGGATTTGATATTCCCAACGACTATGGCGTCATCGGACACGACGGCGTGTTCCTGGATCAGATCGCCTATCCACACCTGACGACCCTCAAGCAGTCGACAGCCGAAATGGGTGCAGCCTGTGCCCGAATGGTTCTGAACAAGGTGAAAGAAAATGGCAAGTCTCAAGGAAACGAGCTCTTTGAAACCGAACTGAAACTGGGCGGAACGACCCGGAACCGGGCCTAAGTAAAGTAAATCATGAGAGAATAACAGGTAGGACTGAAGCGCACGACTGGCTTCAGTCCTTTTTTTGTTCAAAAATCTGTTGGGCAGGATATGACTAGGGGGTGTGAAGAGAGCTAGATGGAGTTGGATCTAGAAGATATGGAGATTAGTTTAGTTAGAACCAGTTTAGCTGAAGATCAGCTCTTGTTATGGACGAGGAACTGTAAGTAGAGCGAGTCTATTTACAGTTCCTAAAAAAGTAGGACCTGAAAGTGAAGCGAGAAGCCCTCTAGCGGAAGTAATAAAGACTTTACAAAAATAAAGTGGAACTAGAGCCTTTCTAGCAGAAGCTTTTTCTACTTTATAGGAGCTGAACTATAAGTAGACTCCGACTATCTGTAGTATGTACAAAAAGATCTTCAATAAGGTATAACTAGGCGCAGGCCTAGTTACATCTTAGAAAGCTTGGAATTACCTGAACTATAAAGAGAATCGATTGATGACAAGAAGGACAGAAAAGTAATAAGGAATTGATCAATTCTCTAATGTGGAAAGGAAATAGCTGTGGCTATTTCCAGCCGATCTTGAAGTGCCTAGGAACCCTAGTTAAATTCGATTAAATTCATTATTTTAATAAAATTAAAAAATATCCTATTAAATTTGCTAGAAAAGGCGTATGATAAGGCTAAATTAAAGCTAGTCTATATTTGGAAAACAGGTGATGCACGATGGTGAAAATAATCAAACATATGGCAGTTTTTGGGCTAATATTAGCTGCAATATTTATATTAAGTGCCTGCTGGAATAATGATGGAGCAGCGAATGCAAGTAAGAGTTTAAGTCGTGATTCTACGATTGCATCGGCTGAGCTGACTGATAGAGATCAGACGATGATATATGCTATGTCAGACCATGCCTTTGTATTCAATTTTAATCTGACTAAGGAGTACGAAGAGGCAACAGTATGGTTAGAAAAATACGAAAATGGACAGTTGAGTCATGATTCAGGGTCAAGCATGTCTTCAAAGGTTGAAGGTGAAGGTATGATTATCTTTTCAACAAGTTCGGTGTCGCCTGATTCGGGGCAAGAGCATTTTAAGATGTATCTCGGCGCAGAGTCTGGCGGAGGTGGGTTAAGTTTCATACAAGATATCTCGATGATTGATGAGGAAGGACCAATAACCCTGCGCGAAACAATAGTGAACGAAAAGGTCCCTATTTCCGAAGAAGATATGGTCTTGGCTAGCACTGTAATTGAATGGTCTGATAGTGTAAGCTCGATTCCACCTGATTTTTATGAAGATGTTGAAGGAAACTTGAGTATGATTGAGGAATACGACATTGTTTACCTCCTTAGAGCGAGGTTTGACTGATACTAACCTGACTGAAGTGACTGCAATATTGATATATTTTAGACAAGCCGATATCTTAATCCGGCTTGTCTTTTTTTTTCAAACTGGGCACGTAGTGTTGACAGGGTAAACGAGGATTGGTAAACTATCAAAATATTAAAAAACGATTAGAAAAGAACTGTTGTGAACAACCGCTGGAGGGGGAAAAGAAGTGAAGGAGCAGCTGACTGTCAGACCGGGACCGGAAGCGTACAAGTGTGCGCCGGGTATCCTGGATGATTTAAAGGAATATATTGAGGAGCGGGGGTTCAAACGTATTCTTGTGGTTCACGGGAAAATATCCTGGTCGAAAGTCAGGCCCAAGCTGATCGTCCTTCTCGAAGAGACCTCATATGAAGAACTGACTTTCAGTGCCTTTCAGGGCGAATGCAGCGATGAAGAAGTGGAAAGGCTGAAGAATCAGGCGGCGAGTGAGCGGGCCGATCTTATCATCGGTGTTGGCGGTGGAAAGATCATGGATACGGTCAAGTATGTCGCCGCTCAATTGTCAGGGGTCTACTCGGTCCTGATTCCGACTCTGGCCAGTAACTGTGCACCATGGACACCTCTGAGTGTGATGTACACCCCGGAAGGAGAATTTATCCGATATGACTTTCATCACCGTCAGGTATCTCTTCTGCTGGTCGATCCGCTGATCATTATCGATGCACCGGTTCGTTACCTGACAGCTGGTTTGGGAGACACACTTGCCAAGTGGTATGAATCTGAGCCGAATTTGTCGCTGCCTGAACATGATTCAACTGCACTCGAACTGGCTTATATGACGGCTGGCTTGTGCCGAAAAGTGATAGAGACACACGGGCTTCAGGCTGTGGTTGATGCGAAACAGAATAAGCTTAGCGATGCCTTTATAAAAGCGATAGAGACGATCATCATGACCAGCGGACTCGTTGGTGGTTTCGGCGATGAACTGGCACGGACGACCGCTGCACATGCGATTCATGACGGCCTGACATTCTTTCCAGAAACACACCACCTGCTTCACGGGGAGAAAGTAGCCTATGGCATCATGGTCCAGCTGGCTCTGGACGGCAAGGTCGACGAACAGTCGGCTGTTTCCCGCCTGCTCAATCAGCTGGGCCTGCCGGTATCACTCAATAAACTGGGACTTGCTGGAGGAAAAAAACTTTACCGAAAACTTGCGGCGCTCACCCTTGAACATGATCCAGGTATCCATGTGCTTCCTTACCCGGTTACAGAAGACAGCTTGGCGGAAGCTATTGAAAATAATGAGTTATTTAACGAACAGACAGCATCAGGACAGGGAATTTGAACCTGTCGGCCATTTTATATAAAATTAGATTAAATAGCAGATATCGTATCAACTGAATAGCGTGAACCTGAGGAGTAGGTCTATCAATCGAATGAGAGACTAGGATTCTCAGGTTTTTTATTTTTCCGGACGCTATAATTGGACAGATGTCAGCGCTTTGATTTCTGTTACCGATAACACTTTAAAACTGCTTGTATATTTACCTGTGGATGCTAGAATCAAGATGGAACCGCTTCACGAAAGCGGGAACGAGCGACTCAATTAATCAGAAACGCACTAGTTAAAAGGAGACTTTAATATGGACACAGCTGCAATTTATCACCGTGCCGAGAGCGAATACGCTTATCTTTATGAACGTGGGCATTATCACATCCGAATCCGGACAAAAGCGAAGGATGTGCAGTCCGTTGAACTGCTGAGCGGCGATCCCTATGCACTGGAACAGGAAAAGTGGTTCATGAACGGGAAGGAAATGAAGAAAGTTGCTTCAACGAACATGCATGACTACTGGATGATCGATACACACGAACCGACTAAACGAATGGCATACGGATTCAGAGTCATCGGTAAAGATGGGATCGAGATTTTCTATTCCGATCAGGGCGTCTATCCTTTCGAGGAGATTTTCCTGAGCCAGATGAACTTCTATTTCAGAGTACCTTATATCCATGAAATTGATGCGTTCCGCGCCCCTCAGTGGGCGAGCGAAACGGTCTGGTATCAGATTTTCCCGGAACGTTTTGCCAATGGGAATCAAGCCAATGATCCTGAAGGCGTGCTGCCATGGGGAAGCAAGGAGCACCCGTCACGAGACGACTTTTACGGGGGAGATCTGCAGGGCGTTCTCGATAATATGGATTATCTGGAAGACCTGGGCATCAACGGCATTTACTTCACACCGATTTTCAAAGCCCATTCGAATCACAAATACGACACAATCGACTACAAGGAAATTGATCCTGATTTTGGGGACAAAGCTTTATTTAAGAAAGTCGTGGAAGAAGCGCACAGCCGAGGCATTCGAATCATGATTGATGCGGTATTCAATCATGTGGGAATTCATTCTCCTCAGTGGCTGGATGTCCTTGAAAATCAGGATCAGTCCAGATACAAAGACTGGTTCTATATTCATTCTTTCCCAGTCGATGACGTCGCAGGCTTGAGCACCGAAGCGCTGGAAAATGTCGGCCGCGTCAATTACGATACCTTCGCATTTACTGGACATATGCCTAAATTGAATACGGCCAATCCTGATGTACAGGAGTATCTGCTGGATATTGCCACTTACTGGATCAAGGAATTTGATATCGATGCCTGGCGTCTGGATGTCGCTAACGAAGTCGATCACTTCTTCTGGAAACGATTCTTCAAAGAAACGACGGCAATCAAAGACGATCTGTATATTCTAGGAGAAATCTGGCACTCCTCTCAGAACTGGCTGAACGGTGATGAGTTTCATGCAGTAATGAACTACGCCTTTACCGATACGATCGAGAACTACTTCTTCAAGAAGTTTCTGTCACCGACTAGACTGGTATCCGGTCTGAACAGTCAGCTGATGCTTTACCGCCAGCAGACAACGGAAGTCATGTTCAACCTGCTGGATTCCCACGATACACCACGTGTCTTGACAAAAGCAGGCAATGACAAGAATCTGGTGAAATCAGCCATGGCTTTTCTTTATGCACAACCGGGAGCACCCTGCATGTATTATGGCACAGAAATCGGTATGGATGGGGGAATGGATCCGGACTGCCGCAAGTGCATGATCTGGGATGAGGACAAACAGGATCACGATATGCTGGCTTTCACTAAAGAACTGATTCATTTCCGTAAAACGTATTCGGATATTCTCATTTCCGGTGAAACAGAGTGGCATGATGTAAGAGATGATGAACAATTCCTCGGATTCAAGCGTAAACTGGGTAACAGAGAGCTGCTTTTCTTCTTCAATCAGGATGAAGAGGAAGCTTTCCTGCCGCTGATCCCTCGTGGTGCTAAGAAAGTTTTCCATCTGAATGATATTGCTGACGGGGATGAAACACTGCTCAGCCATAATGGCTTTTCAGTTTTTTATTATGAAGACAATGAAGAAGAGCGTAAGGAACGCATGATGAAAAAACGTGACCGTGCCAAAAAACGCAAGGTCCTGCTGGAAGCGATAAAAAAATAGACAAAATTATAAATGACTAGGATTGGACGTGTAATGTATGGAACGTATTGCAAAGGTGGACCCGTGGAAGGTCATTTCTACAGATGTGAGTGAAAAGAAGCGCGTACAGGAAAGCCTGACCTCGATTGGGAATGGCTACATGGGGCTTCGCGGAAACTTTGAAGAAGGCTACTCCGGAGATACTCATATTGGAACGTATTTAGCTGGAGTCTGGTATCCTGACAAGACCCGGGTCGGCTGGTGGAAAATCGGCTACCCGGAGTATTTCGGGAAAGTGATCAACGCGACTAATTTTATTCCAGTTACTGTGCTGATCGATGGACACAAAATGGACCTGGCTGTTGATGAAGTCAGGGACTATACGCTTGAACTGGATATGAAAGAAGGAATCTTGAACCGGTCCTTCGTATGGGAAAAGGACGGAAAGGCAATTGCCTTTACTTTCTCACGCTTTGTGAGTGCGTCTACTAAAGAGCTGGCCGTCATTCATGTAGAAGCGACCAGTCAAAAAGGCGAGGCATCAATTGAACTGATTCCTCATCTGGATGGTGATGTGGTGAATGAAGACAGTAACTATGACGAGGTATTCTGGCTGGAAAGAAATCGCGGACTTTCCCCGCATCCTTATCTGACTACAAAGACGATCGAAAACAATTTCGGAACGGACCGATTCACCGTGACCATGATGATGGCGAATCTGACGGAAGGCCTGACATCTGAATCAGCAGCGGACTCTGACATGAAGGTGGAAGAGCATGTAACCGGTCAGCTGGCTGAAGGCGAATCAGTGTCCTTGACTAAGCTGGTTTCTGTCATTACAAGTCGTGATGTGGAAGAATCTGATCAGGTCGATGCTGCTGAACGCATTGTTGCTGAAGCAATGGATAAAGGTTATGCGAGCTTGAAAGAGGCTCATGTAGAGGAATGGGCACAGCGCTGGAAAAATGCTGATGTCATGATCCAAGGGGACGAGGCCAGTCAGCAAGGGGTCCGTTTCAACATCTTCCAGCTGTTTTCGACTTACTACGGGGAAGACCCGCGTCTTAATGTCGGACCTAAGGGCTTTACTGGAGAGAAATACGGCGGGGCGACCTACTGGGATACTGAATCCTGTATCCTGCCGATGTACCTTTCGATCACGGATGAAGAAATTTCCAGACAGCTTCTCGTATATAGACACAATCAGCTCGAACAGGCCCACATCAATGCACAGAAACAGGGACTGAAAGGTGCCCTTTACCCGATGGTGACTTTTACAGGTATCGAATGTCACAATGAATGGGAAATCACGTTTGAAGAAATTCACCGGAACGGAGCGATTGCTCATGCGATCTATAATTACTCCACTTACTTCGGGGACGAGTCCTACCTGCTGGATAAGGGTCTGGATGTCCTTGTGGGCATTTCCCGATTCTGGGCTGACCGTGTCCACTATTCCGAGCGTAACAAGCAGTATATGATCCATGGCGTAACGGGACCTAACGAATATGAAAACAACGTCAACAACAACTGGTACACCAACACGATGGCAGCCTGGACACTTCGCTATACGATGCAGTCTCTGGAGAAAGCATCCAAAGACCGCTTAAGTGCTCTGGCTCTTGAACCTGGCGAGACCGACAAGTGGGCGGATATTGTCGAGCATATGTACTTTCCTGAGGATGAAGAGCTTGGAATTTTCGTTCAGCACGATACATTCCTAGACAAGGATCTGCGACCGGTAGATTCACTGAAACCGGAAGAACGTCCGATCAACCAGAACTGGTCATGGGACAAGATTCTGCGTTCGCCGTTCATCAAGCAGGCCGATGTGCTTCAAGGGATGTATTTCCTGAATCATGAGTTCACTCAGGAAGAGAAAGAAAAGAACTTTGATTTCTATGAGCCGATGACGGTCCATGAGTCTTCACTGTCTCCTCTTGTACACTCGATTCTGGCATCCGAGCTGGGCAAAAAGGAAAAAGCTTTCGAAATGTACGAGCGTACGGCCCGACTGGATCTGGACAACTACAACAATGATACGGAAGACGGTCTGCACATTACGTCAATGAGCGGCGGCTGGCTGTCGATCGTTCACGGCTTTGCAGGCATGCGTACCCTTGAGGGGCATCTGTCCTTCGAACCATATTGCCCGACGCAGTGGGATGGCTATCAGTTCAAGCTCAAGTACCGCGGACGTCTGATTGCTGTACACGTGACTGCTGACGAGGTCGAATTTTCTCTTCAAGAAGGGGAGGCGCTGACCTTCACACTTTACGGCAAAGAGGTCACGCTTGACGGAACGCTGTCGCATGCGATAGAAAAATAATTGCAGTAAAGTAAAGGGGGGAGGCTTCTCCCCCTTCTTTTTTAGTGAGGGGTGCCTGCAAGCACAGGTACTCGGACTGAGATTTAGTCTAAGTTTGCTACCAAACCTATTTTGGTAGGGAAGAGCTTATCCAAAATAGAAAAAGCCGCCTGGACGGCTTTTAAGCCCATTACAATCATTGGGTCGTCAGTTATCGCCGGGCGAAAACTAGTCCATTTATATAATAAACAGGAGGAATTGACATGATTAAAGGTTTGATTTTTGATTTAGACGGTGTCATTACAGATACAGCAGAATACCATTTTCTGGCGTGGAAAAGTCTGGCTGAAAAGATCGGCATAGAGATTGACAGAGAATTTAACGAACAACTGAAAGGCATCAGCCGCATGGAGTCATTGGAACTGATTCTCAAGCACGGAGGGAAAGAAGAGGCGTACACAGAAGCGGAAAAAGAGGAACTGGCTACGCAGAAGAATGAAGAATATAAGACTTACATCAAGGAAATCACACCAGATGACTTGCTTCCGGGTGTTGATACGCTATTGAAAGAAGCGAAAGAGAAAAATCTGGGTATGGTTCTGGCCTCAGCGAGTAAGAATGGGCCGGCTATTATGGAAAGCCTGGAAATTATGGATCTATTTGATGGAATCGTAGACCCTGCGTCACTTAAAGCGGGAAAACCCGATCCTGAGATTTTTGTCAAAGGAGCCGACATGCTGAACCTAAAACCTGAAGAATGTGTTGGTCTTGAGGATGCCGAAGCAGGGATAGAATCGATTAATGCAGCACATATGTTTTCTGTCGGAGTCGGATCCAGAGATGCGATGAAAGAAGCGGATTACGCAGTTGAAAGTACGGCCGACCTGGATCTGGACACGATCCTCGAAAAGGCCAATCAGGACTAAGGAGGACAAGAATGAAGTGGTGGCAGAATGCGGTAGTCTATCAGGTCTATCCGCGCAGTTTTCAGGACAGCAATGGAGATGGGATAGGAGATATTCCGGGCATTACCAGTCGGCTGGATTATTTAGAAGAGCTTGGGATCGATGCGATCTGGCTCAGTCCGGTCTACGCCTCTCCGAATGACGACAATGGGTATGACATCAGTGATTACCAGGCTATTCATCCCGAGTTCGGCACGATGGAAGATATGGATGAGCTGATTGCCGAAGGGGAGAAACGCGGCATCCGAATCGTGATGGATCTGGTCGTCAATCATACGAGTGACGAGCACAACTGGTTTGTCGAAGCCAGAAAGAGTAAGGATAATGCTTACAGAGATTACTATATCTGGCGCGATCCTGTAGATGGTCAGGCTCCTAACGATCTGACTTCTGCTTTCAACGGATCAGCCTGGACATTTGACGAAGACAGCGGACAGTATTACCTTCATCTATTCAGCAGGAAGCAGCCGGACCTGAACTGGGAAAATGAACGGATGCGTCAGGATGTCTATAAGATGATGAACTTCTGGCTGGACAAGGGTGTTGGCGGCTTCCGTCTGGATGTCATCGATCTGATCGGTAAACTGCCGGATGAAAAATTGACGGCTAATGGGCCGAAGCTGCATGATTACTTAAAAGAAATGCATGAGCACACGCTCAAGGGCCGTGATGTGATGACAGTCGGCGAGACATGGAGTGCGACTCCTGATTCGGCCAAGCTGTATTCAGACCCGGCCCGCAATGAGCTGTCCATGGTTTTTCAGTTTGAACACATGATGCTTGACGAACAGCCCGGCAAGACGAAATGGGATCTGAAAGAACTGGACCTGGTCGAATGGAAGCAGGCCTTGAGCAAGTGGCAGGTAGCCTTTAAGGAAGACGGCTGGAACAGCCTTTTCTGGAATAACCACGATACTCCGCGTGTCGTTTCAAGGTGGGGAAATGATGATACCTACCGTATCGAAAGTGCGAAATGCTTTGCGATTCTTCTTCACCTGATGAAAGGAACCCCTTATATTTATCAGGGAGAAGAAATCGGTATGACCAATCGTATTATTACATCGATCGATGAAGTGGACGACATTGAAAGCCGGAATATGTACCATGAACGCCTGGAGCAGGGCTATTCAAAAGAAGAGATCTTGCATGCCATTAACGTCAAAGGCCGTGACAATGCACGGACGCCTGTGCAATGGGACAGTTCAGAACATGCCGGATTTACGACAGGAAAACCATGGCTCGCTGTTCAGCCGAATTATACAAGCATCAATGTTGAACAGGCCCTATCAGACAAAGAATCAGTGTTCCATACATATAAGCAGCTGATTCAGTTGAGAAAAGATCATCCAGCAATCGTCTGGGGAGATTATATACTTCTATTACCTGATAACCCGAATGTCTTTGCCTACGAGCGTCAGTATCAAGGGGAAAAATGGGTTGTGCTGGCCAGTATCAGTGATGAAAAACAGAAGGTCAGTCTGGATGACATGCCGACTGAGTATGAGGTGATGGTAACCAATTACAACAGGTCAGCTGTTGATTGGAACTCAGTGGACCTGAACCCTTACGAAGCGTTTGCGGTGAGAGCAGGCGAAATAAACTAACCGATTAGTTTCATGCATACGTCTTTTAACCGGGATATAACCGGAAGAGACGTATGTATTTTTTTCTGCAGAAAAGTATCTTTATATAATTGGCTGGGCTGAAACTTTAACAGCCGGTCATTATGAGGGTGAGAAATTATTTAACCTCTTGATTAATGCAAGAAAAGGGAAGTATGACAACAAAATATAATTCCAGTCATATGACGTGATTCCTGATACCGGTAACATTGAAAAAACAATTGAAACAATTGTAAAAACCTTATATAGTTAGTTTGTAATCACTTACAAAAGCTTTTCAAGCGGTTTCCTGAGCGGGATGGTACCTCCTGTTCATAGACTAAACTGTGAGGAAAAGTGACACGTAATGTGTCTGATGATGACTGAATAAAAAATAGGAGGAACAAAAAAATGATCGATTCTAAATTGTTATACAAAGGAATGTTACTGCTTTCAACCGCTGGTCTATTAGCCGCATGTGGAAATGGTGATGGGGGAGATGCTGGAGATACCGGCGCTGATCCTGATACAACTGAAGAAACAACTGACGATACGAACGGCGAAACAGCTGAAGAAACAACAAATGAAGATGCACCTGAAAAACCTGAATCCCTGCACATGTGGGTCAACCAGGAAGAACAGCAGCTGGATGCTTATGAAGAAATTACAGCGCGCTTTACTGAAGAGTACGGCATCGATGTACAGATCACACCTTACGAAATGCTTGAGCAGCTTGACGGCATGAGCCTGGATGGACCTGCTGGACAAGGACCGGATCTTTTCTTCCAGCCGCATGACCGTATGGGAGATATTTACCTGCAGGGTGTGGCAGCTGAACTTGATCTGACAGATGATCAGCTTGAACGCCTTGGAGAGTATAACGAAGAAGCAGTTCAGTCATTCAGCTACGAAGGCATCCAGTTCGGAATTCCAGCAGTTGTTGAAACTTATGCTTTATTCATCAACAACGAGCTAGTACCTGAAGCACCTGAAACAATGGATGAACTGATGGACATTGCACGTGATCTGACTGGAGACGGCCAGTACGGCTTCATGATGAATGCAGGAGACTTGTACTTTACGTATCCGTTCATCACTGCAGACGGTGGATACATCTTTGGACAGGACGAAGACGGCGTATATGATCCAACCGATATCGGTCTAAACACACCTGAAGCTGTCTCCGCTGTAGAAATGATTCAGTCATGGTTCGATGAAGGACTTATGCCTCCAGGAACTGATCTTGAAGTAGCGAACAGCCTGTTCATTGATGGACAGCTTGGTATGGTCGTAAACGGCCCATGGGCAATTCCTGACTACCGCGATGCAATCGGTGAAAACCTGCAAGTAGTAGAACTGCCGACTCAAGACGGAGAGCCATTGAATTCCTTCTCAGGAAACAAAGGCTGGTTAGTCAACTACTACACAGATCATGAGTACTGGGCAACTGAATTGGCACTGTTCATCACTAACGAAGAAAGCTCAACCACTTACTTTGAAGTTGCCGGTGAACTGCCAGCTCACACAGCTGTAGAAATCGACGATGAGTTAATGGATCCGATCTTTGCACAGACTCAGAACGCTCATCCAATGCCAAACATTCCTGAAATGTCTCAGGTTTGGGAGCCTCTAGGAGACGCACTGCAGTTCGTACAGCAAGGGGACGATGTACAGGAAGTACTGGACGAAGCTGTTGCAAATATTGAAGCTAACATTTCAATGATGGGACAATAAGTCACCCAATATAGTGTAAAATCAAACTAATTTGAACAGGGGAGATTGAGCAGATATGATGACTCAATCTCCTTGTTCGTATTAGTTCTTTTGAAGTAATGAATGCATAGAGAGCGATGCTTTAAAGGCAGCAAAGTCTCTTGGAGATATTAGGCTGATAGAAGGAGAGAGATTATGCCTACTGACAAGAAAAATCAAAAAAACAAGCGTCCCGTAAATGCGGATCTGGACCATAGCCCTAAAAAAGCTATGCTGCTGTCCATTATTCCGGGAATGGGTCAAATTTATAATAAACGATGGTTAAAAGGTGCACTGATATTCATCTTGTTTGCAGCTTTTACTGTAATGATGTTTGAATTTATTGCTTCCGGATTACAGGGACTGATTACCCTGGGAACTGAACCACGAGTGGACGATTCACGTGTGTTCCTGATCGAAGGAATTTTAGCTATCATATTTACTGTGTTCTACGGTGTGTTTTATACGTTCAACCTTCAGGATGCAAAAAAAGAAGCGCAGAAAATCAGAGACGGATGGCGTCCAGGAGGCGTTATGGAGAACTTCAGGAATTCATGGGATACCGGTTTTCCTTATGCTCTGATCGGCCCAGGATTCATGCTGCTGATTTTCGTGGTCATCCTGCCGCTGCTCTTCATGGCTTTACTGGCTTTTACAAACTACAATTTGTATAATGCCCCGCCGAGAAATATTCTGCAGTGGGTCGGCTTCGAAAACTTTGTCAGACTGGTGACAATTGCGGAATGGCGCACCACTTTCTTCAGTGTTCTGTCATGGACATTGACTTGGACATTCGTAGCAACGACCTTGTCCATCGGCCTGGCTATGTTCCTGGCCATCCTGACAAATGACAAGAGATTGAAAGGGACACGTATCATCCGGACAATCCTCATTTTACCATGGGCTGTTCCGGGATTCGTGACGATCATTATTTTCTCAGCATTATTCAATGACAATTTTGGAGCAATAAACACAGATATCATTCAGCCACTGTTCAATACGTCGATCCCGTGGATGTCCAACGTTATGTGGAGCCGGATCGCAATCATCATGATCCAGGTATGGCTTGGCTTCCCCTATGTCTACGCTCTGTTTTCCGGTGTACTTAAAGGAATTTCTGACGACTGGTATGAAGCAGCGGATATGGACGGAGCAACACGCTGGCAGAAATTCAAGGAAATCACTTTCCCGCATCTGATGTTTGCCACAGGACCGATCCTTCTGACGCAGTACACATTCAATTTCAACAACTTCAACATTATCTACCTCTTCAATGAAGGGGGACCTGCTGTGCGCGGACAGAATGCCGGCGGTACCGATATCCTGATCTCGTGGGTTTACGGGCTGACATTCACCAACTCTCAGTACAGTATGGCTGCAGCAATTTCACTGATTCTCGGACTGATCGTGGCGACCTTCGCTTTCTTCCAGTTCCGTCGTTCACGATCATTTAAAGAGGAGGGGAACTATTAATGAGTAAAATCTTTGAACGCATGCAGAAGAGACAGTTCACGCGCAAGCAGAAAAGCAAGCTTGAAGTCGCGCTGATTTATCTGATTCTGGCCGTCATGTTCCTGATCATTTTCTACCCGCTGTTCTGGGCCTTTGCCATTTCAATGAACACGACATCTAACTTATATACAGCGTCCCTTTCTCCGGAAAACTGGTCGCTGGACAATTACGTCTGGCTTTTTACCAATCCAAGAAGTGACTACCTGCTGTGGTACCGGAACACCTTGTTCGTTTCCACAATCGTAACGGTAGTAACGACGCTGCTGGTCAGCTTTACAGCTTATGCATTTTCACGTTACCGTTTCAGAGGACGCACGTACGGATTATATGCCTTCCTTCTGCTTCAGATGTTTCCAGTTCTGATGGCAATGGTGGCTTTGTACATCCTGCTGAATACGATCGGCCTTCTGGACAACTTATGGGGACTGATCCTGATATATATCGGAGGAAACATTCCGATGAATGCCTTTTTAGTCAAAGGATACCTGGATACCCTGCCTAAATCGCTGGATGAATCCGCTAAAATGGATGGCGCCGGTCACTTCAGAATCTTTTTCCAGATTCTGCTGCCTCTGGCAAAACCTATTTTATCTGTGGTGGCCCTGTTCAACTTCATGGCCCCATTCATGGACTTTATCCTGCCTCGTATCGTGTTGAGAAGCCCTGAAAACTTCACATTGGCTCTGGGTCTGTACAACTTTGTCAATGCCCAGTTCTCCAATAACTTCAGCCGATTCGCTGCAGGAGCGGTACTGATCGCTATTCCGATCGCCACCGTTTACCTCCTGCTGCAGAAGTACCTTATTTCAGGTCTTGCCGCCGGTGCCACCAAAGGATAATACAACTAAAGCTCTCCTTACGCCTTCCGTAGGGGGAGTCCTTTTTGCCCAAAATTGAAAGCGTTAACTAAAAAGAAGAGGAGTCTGAGTAAATGAACAGAAAATCATCTGCATTATTTTCAGCTTTACTGGTCTTTTTACTACTATTTCAGTCGTTAGCCAATGTCTTTCCCGTTTTCACATCCGTGAGTGCCGAGACTGAGCGGATGCTTCGAATACATCTAGAAACGGATCAGATTGAGAATGATCTCTCGTTATGGATGTGGGGAGATGTGCTGACGGAATCGGGTGATGCGTCTTCCTGGCCGTCCGGTTCGCTTTTTTCAGAGTCTGATCAGACTGACTTTGGCTACTATCAGGACATTGCGATTCAGGCAGATGCCGAAGAAATCGGGCTGATTCCTGTGTTCGGGGATGAAACAAAATATATAGAGGAAGACATTATTATTGCATTGTTCCCGGAAGTCGAAGAAGTCTGGATCAGAGCTGATGGCACCGTCCATTATTATGCTCCAGTCGACTTTGAGACACCGGCTCTGCGAATTCACTACCTGAACGACACCGTGAACTATGAGGATTACGGGGTATGGTTCTGGGGAGATGCACCGGACCAGCCTGATAAGTGGCCATCTGAGGCCATCGCTTTCTCAAATGATCAGGTCGGCCCGCACGGAGCCTACATCGATCTTCCAGTCAATGAATCCGCGCAGTCAGTCGGCTTTCTAGTCGTTAATCTGTCAGATGGAGAAGACAAGCTGACAGATGACTTGAGGTTTTCCTCGTTTGATACGATGAATCAGGTCTTTATCACAGCCGATGACCCAGGTCAGGCCTTTACTGATCCTTTCTACAGATCAGATGAAGAGGACGGACCGGAAGAAACTGAGGGAGGCGAGGACATCAGCGTGTCTGCTTCAGTCAGCCGGGCATTCAGCTACAACGAACACGGACTCCTGGACGTTACTATCGATAACCAGTCTGACCTTGAAGTTTCACGCATATCAGCGGATGTCTCATCGATCGGGGGACCGTCTGATCTGAGTATTTCTCCTGAACTGAACCGGGTGACCCTTTCAGCTGATCACACGATCCAGCCGGGTACATACCCAATAACCGTCAGTGTCTGGGACGAAAATAACGGACGCTATGCTGCGCAGACTGACGTGACGATCAGTGAGCGGAACAAGGCAGAAGGTGAGCGGGACTGGGATGAGGAAATCATCTACTTCATGCTTACCGACCGCTTTGCTGACGGGGATCCGACTAATAATGACCCGTACGGCATTGATTACAGTCAGGCAGACAATCCTCGAGGCACTTATCAGGGAGGGGATTTCAAAGGGGTAACGGAGAACCTTGATTACCTGGAAAACTTGGGTGTGTCGACCATCTGGATCACACCGATCGTTGAAAATGTGGGCCATGATGTCGAATACAGCAGTGATGACGGCAGCTACTATGGCTACCATGGCTACTGGGCAAAGGATTTCGAAGAATTGAATCCGCACCTTGGAACGCTTGAAGCTTTTCATGACCTGATCGATCAGGCAGCGGATAAAGGGATCGCTATTATGGTCGATGTGGTACTGAACCATGCCGGCTATGGTCTGCATCCTGACAACGGGGTGGACGATCCACCGGCAGGCTATCCGACGGACGAAGACCGGGCACGCTTTGACGGGATGATCAGAGAACAAGGCGGCAGCACGGATCTGAATATGGAACTGGCGGGTCTGCCGGATTTTCTAACAGAAGAAGCGGCCGTCAGAGAGCAGCTGGTAGCCTGGCAGGCAGACTGGATCGACCGCTCCACAACAGCGGCGGGCAATGCGATCGCGAGTTTCCGGGTCGACACAGTTAAACACGTCGACGATACGACCTGGCAGCACTTTAAAAATGAACTCATTGAAAGAGATCCGGCGTTCAAGCTGATCGGAGAATCCTGGGGAGCAAATTACCAGAACGATCAGGGTTACCTGAATGCAGGGATGATGGACAGTCTGCTGGATTTCAATTTCAAAAGCTATGCGGCGGACTTCGTCAACGGACGCATAGAGCGGGCGAGTACTCATTTAGTCAATCGAAATAATGTTTTAGCCAGTGATGCGACTCTTGGACAGTTTTTAGGCAGTCATGATGAACAGGGCTTCCTGTATTCTCTTGGAGGAGATGAAGGGAAACTCAAGCTGGCCGCCTCACTTCAGATGACCTCGAAAGGGCAGCCGGTCATTTACTACGGGGAAGAGCTTGGCCAGACAGGAGACGAAAACTGGCCACAGTATGATAACCGCTATGACTTCGGCTGGGATTTGATTGATGATAATGATATCCTGTACCATTATCAGAAAGTCATCGGATTTAGAAATGACTTCAGCGAACTGCTTTCCAGAGGAACGAGGGAAACTTTCCTGACTTCAGAAGACGAGGACTGGATGATTGTCGAACGGGCCCTGGAAGATGAATCAGTCTTTCTGGCCTTCAATACGTCAGAAGAGGAGCAGCTGATTTCTGTGGAAGTAGACAGCAGCGATGTCATCGTGATGGATCATTATTCAGACAGCCAGTACTCTGCTGAAGAGACGGGTGACAGCCAGATCATCACATTTACATTGCCAGCCATGGCAGACGGCGGAACAGCACTTCTTACAGTGGACAACGGGTCACTGATTGCTGAAGAAATCGAAACACCGGATGATTCAGATGAACCGGTAGAAGAAACCGAGGTGGAAGAAGGATTTTTTCGCATCCATTTTGCGTCGCTTCCGTCAGATGATCTCGAGACTCTTGGGCTCTGGATATGGAACGATGTAAAAGAGCCTTCGGAAAACAGAGGGGCATGGCCGAATGGGGCAACCTCATTTACAGAGGCTGTTCAGACCGACTACGGCTGGTATATGGATATTGAGCTGGCAGAGAATCCACAGTCGATCGGCTTCCTTATCAATTCCGTCTCTGGGAACAACCTGTCAGGAGATATCGCTCTGCGGCTTCTGACTTCTGAGATGAATCAGGTATGGCTTGATCATGAATATGCCATGACACCTTATGAGCCTTTACTTGAAAAGGATATGATCCGGATCAACTACAAACGAGACAACAATGACTACGATGACTGGGGAATCTGGACCTGGGACGATGTGGCAGACCCGACAGATAACTGGCCTCAAGGCGCTCAGGACAGCGACGGCGTCGGTCCTGACGGAACTTATTTTAATCTTGCGCTGGCAGAAGAGGCTGGTCAGATCGGTTTTCTGTTCCTGAATAAAGCGGATGGATCTCAGACCAGGGACTACACGTTCTCAAACTTGTCCGCTCACAGCCAGCTATTTATGCGTGAAGGAGATGAAACTATTTATACCAATCCGTACTATGTCAGTGAAGCCGGCATGATCCGAGCCGAACTGATATCTGAAACAGAAATCGAGGTGTTCTTCCATTCGACAGAAGGGCTGGAGGAGGCTAATCTGCTTGAAGCGATTCAGCTGACCGATGCAGAAGGACGAGGGGTTAAATTTGATGCAGCTATCAATCATGAGAGACGAGTCGTTAGTCTGACCGGTGACTTCTCAGTGGAGCGTGCTCCTTATACTGTGACATTTGATGAAACAGAAGCAGAAGCGCGAATGGGATGGCGCCTGAAAGATGCGCTCTATGCCTATGATGGAGAACTTGGTCTGACTTTCAACGAATTCGGGACCGCTGATTTGAAAGTCTGGTCGCCGAGTGCCGACGCAGTGACGGTCGTTTTATATGATAAAGATGATCAGACTGTCGTTGTAAGAGATGATATCGAAATGACTGCCGAGGAGTCAGGCGTGTGGCGTGTCGTTCTTGATGAAGCCACCACGGGACTGGCCGATGTGACCGGCTACTTCTACCATTTTGCAATCGAAAGAAATGGCGAAACAGTCCTGGCACTGGATCCCTATGCCCGCTCAATGGCCGCATGGAACAGCGGTGATCCGGATAATTACGTCGGCAAGGCTGCCATCGTGAATCCGGGTGATATCGGCCCGGAACTGGATTATGCTCAGATCGACGGCTATGACAAGCGGGAAGATGCAATCATTTACGAAATCCATGTCAGAGACTTCACATCCGACCCGTCTATTGAAGATGAACTGACCAGTCAATTCGGGACATTCAGTGCCTTCATAGAAAAACTCGATTACATCGAAAGTCTGGGTGTGACCCACGTTCAGCTGCTACCGGTCATGAGCTATTTCTTTGCAAATGAATTCGAGAACGGCGAACGGATGATGGAGTACGGATCGACTCAGACCAACTATAACTGGGGTTACGATCCGCAGAGTTACTTCTCCTTGACAGGGATGTATTCAGAAAATCCAGAAGACCCGGCCAGACGTATTGAAGAATTCAAAAATCTGATCGATGCGATCCATTCCCGCGGCATGGGTGTCATTCTCGATGTCGTCTACAATCATACCGCACGGGAGCACATTTTTGAGGATCTGGAACCGAACTATTACCACTTCATGGATGCGGACGGCACATCACGAACGAGTTTTGGAGGCGGCAGACTGGGCACCACTCATGAGATGGCCCGCCGTATTCTGGTCGATTCGATCACATACTGGGTGGAAGAGTATAAAGTCGACGGCTTCCGCTTTGATATGATGGGCGATCACGATGCCGAAAGCATTCAGATGGCATTTGACGAAGCACAGAAACTGAACCCGAATATCCTGATGATCGGTGAAGGCTGGCGGACCTTTGTCGGTGACGAAGGTTATGAAGACGTCATGCCGGCTGATCAGGACTGGATGCAGCACACACAAGCCGTCGGATCATTCTCGGATGACTTCAGAAATGAACTGAAATCCGGATTCGGCAGTGAGGGGGAACCGCGCTTCATTACCGGGGGCGCTCGGTCCATCCAGCGGATTTTTGACAATCTGACAGCCAATCCGCACAACTTTACGGCGACGGATCCGGGCGATGTGGTCCCTTATATCGCGGCGCACGACAATCTGACGCTTCATGATGTCATCGCTCAAAGCATTCAGAAAGATCCGGAATACCACCAGGAAGAAATCCATCAGCGTATCCGTCTGGGAAATCTGATGGTACTGACTTCTCAGGGCACGCCATTCGTCCATGCCGGTCAGGAATATGGACGGACCAAGCAGTACCGTGATCCTGACTTTATCGAACCTGTAGCAAACGATCAGGTTCCTTACAAGTCGACATTTATGACAGATGAAGACGGGAATCCCTTCCTTTACCCGTATTTCATTCATGATTCCTATGATTCAACGGATGCGGTCAACCGCTTTGAATGGGATAAAGTGACGGATACTGACGCTTATCCGATTAATACGCAGACCCAGGCTTACACGTCTGGACTGATTGCATTGCGACGTAGTACGGATGCCTTCAGTAAAGGAACGATGGAAGACATCGCGGACATGGTGTCACTAGTGGACGCACCGGAAATCGAGGACGAAGACTTGGTTATCGCTTATCGTGCAGAAGATTCCAATGGCGATCGCTACTACATCTTTGTGAATGCTGATGATTCCGTACGGACTCTGACACTTGATTCTGATTTGACTGAAGGACATGTCCTGGTCGACAGTCAGCAGGCCGGCACGCGAGCGATTACCAGACCAGAAGGCATTACAGTCGAACAGTTTGGTGTGACGCTGGCGCCTCTGACAGCATCCGTGGTTTTACTGACGGATAGAGAAATTGAACCGGTTGAAGAGAATGACGAAGATGGCGATGAAGGAACTGACTCAGGTAGCGGAGAACAGCCTGATGGAGAAACAGAACCAGGAACAGATCAGGGATCCGATGGCGATGATCCTGTCGAAGGTGGCGAAGAATCGGCTGATTTGGAAAGAGATGATGAGGGTGATGGTCAATCGGCAGACGGTACTGATCCGTCTGAGGATACTGGTGGTGGTCAGGATAGTGGAGAATCCCTAGTTGATGGCGATCAAGAAAATTCAGATGGTCCATTAGATGGCCCGGATGGTGAGGAGACTACCGAAGCGGAAGGCGATTCTTCTAAATCCCAAACTGGTAATCAGAATGGAGAAAGACTTCCTTCTACGGCAACCATGCTCTGGACAGTCGGAGCAGTCGGACTAGTGAGCCTTTTGACAGGGGTCGCGGTCAGACAAGTCAAAAAGAAAAAATAAGACATAAAAAGGAAGCTGGGGTACGCCCCAGCTCTAAAAACATTGAATGAAAAGCAGTGAGCAGCCTTGGATTTGAGAAGGTGCTCACTGCTTTTTCTTATGTCTGCTGCTTGGGGAATTCTGTCGAGCTCAGCGGGACCAACTCAAGCAGGAAAGAGGCATCGAGTGGGTTCCAAGATGCGTCTTACGACCAACTCAAGCAGGAAGGAACCACCGAGCTGGTTCCAAGGCGCATCTTACGACCAACCCAAGAAGAAAGGACCACCGAGCTGGTTCTACTACACCGCCAGCAACCGGCTCACAACTGAAAGACTCTTGAGTTGGCCCCAATACATGTTCATGCATCGATTCCACCCCTCCCTTAAGCGACTTCCCCTCATCCATTTTTCATATATCCATTCTGATACCGTTAACAGACAGAAAAGTATTGAAAGCCGTTTACTCAGAAGATAATATTAGTTCTGTTGTCATAAATGACAGGGCTATAGAGTATCTCAGGAATATGGAGTGACGAATATAAATGAAGAAGCAATGGTGGAAGAAAGCGGTAGCGTATCAGATCTATCCGCGCAGTTTTTATGATTCAAATGGAGACGGTATTGGAGATTTAAGAGGCATTATTGAAAAGCTTGATTACATCAAGGATCTGGGAATCGATGTGATCTGGGTCAGCCCGGTTTACGAGTCGCCTAATGATGATAACGGATACGACATCAGTGATTATCACGGGATCATGCAGGAATTTGGAACGATGGCTGATTTTGACGAACTGCTTGAAGAAGTACATAAGCGTGGCATGAAAATCATTATGGATCTGGTCATCAACCATACCTCTGATGAGCACGAGTGGTTTATCGAATCCCGATCATCTAAAGATAACCCGTACCGTGATTTTTACATCTGGCATCCGGCAAAACCGGATGGCTCCGAAATTAATAACTGGGAGTCTATCTTCGGTGGATCGGTTTGGGAATACGACGAAAAAACAGGCGAGTACTATATGCACGTCTTTTCAAAAAAGCAGCCTGACTTGAACTGGGAAAATCCAAAAGTCAGAGAACACTTATACGAAATGGTGAACTGGTGGCTGGACAAGGGAATCGACGGGTTCAGAGTCGATGCCATTTCACATATCAAGAAAAAAAACGGCTATCCGAATATGCCGAACCCCCTGAACAAGGATTACGTGCCTTCCTTTGACGGACACATGAATCAGCCTGGGATCGACCTGTTTCTTTCGGAGTTTGCCGAACGGACGATCAGCAACTATGATGTCATGACTGTCGGAGAAGCAAATGGGGTAAGGATTCAGGATGCAGACCGCTGGGTAGGCGAAGAGAATGGCTACTTTAACATGATTTTCCAGTTCGAGCACCTCGGCTTATGGGGAGCGAATGGCGACGGACTTGACTTGAAGGAACTGAAAGAGGTCATGACCCGCTGGCAGAAAGGCCTGGACGGTCGAGGATGGAATGCATTATTTATTGAAAACCATGACCTGGCGAGAAGCGTATCGACTTGGGGAAATGATGGGGATCTGAGAAAAACCTCGGCGAAAGCTCTGGCTACATTCTATTTCTTCATGCAAGGCACGCCGTTCATCTACCAGGGTCAGGAAATCGGTATGACAAATGTGCAGTTCGACTCGATCGAGGACTATGATGATGTCGGTATGATCAACATGTATAACATTGAAACGAAAAATGGTTCGACGCACGAAGAAATCATGGCATACATCTGGAAGAACGGACGGGACAATTCACGCACACCGATGCAGTGGTCAAATGCGCCTCAAGCCGGGTTCACAACAGGACAACCGTGGTTCGGCGTCAACCCGAACTACCCGGATATCAACGTGGAACAGGCATTGAACGATCCGGATTCAATCTATCATTTCTACAAGAAAATGATTCAGATGAGACAGACCACGCCCGCTCTTATCTACGGGCATTATGAGCTGATTGCAGAGGAACATGACAAGGTCTACGCCTACCTTCGCGCATACGAAGGGGTGGAGTATGTCGTGATCGTCAATCTCTTTAATGAGACCACAGACTTGGACCTGAGTAAGGAACTTGAACTTGGAGACTTGAAATTAAGCAACTATACTGTAACGGATGCTCAGAATACAGTTATGACGCTGCGTCCATACGAATCACGTGTGTATAAAGTAGCCAAGCAGAAAATCTGGCACGATCCGAACTATTACGTTCTTTAATCAAAGGAGAAGCAGATGGAGAAAATAGCGATTGGCATCGACTTAGGTGGAACGACGATTAAATTTGCCTTTTTGACACGGAAAGGGGAAACGGTCACTCAGTGGGCCGTTCCCACTCCTGTCCATAACAAGGGGCGCAGTATCGTTCCTACAATCATTCAGTCGATTCAGGAAAAAATGAGCGAACAGTCACTTTCAGCTGAAGATATTGCAGCAATCGGAATGGGGTCACCTGGATCTGTGAACAGGTCTGAAGGGACAGTAACCGGAGCCTATAATTTGAACTGGACTGAAACGGTCCATGTCCGGGAAGAAATCGAACGTGCATTTGGGATTCCATTTGAGCTGGACAATGATGCAAACGTTGCCGCTCTGGGAGAACAGTGGCTGGGAGCAGGACAGAATGAGCCCCACGTGGTCTTTCTGACTTTAGGAACTGGTGTCGGGGGCGGAGTGATCGTCAACGGGGAGCTGGTTCATGGGGCACATGGTACTGCTGGAGAAATTGGTCATGTCAAAGTCGAGGCAGACGGTTTTCACTGTACGTGCGGTCAGGTAGGCTGTCTGGAAACAGTAGCCAGTGCGACCGGGATCGTCAATGTCGCCAGAAAAGAGGCTGAGCAGTTTATCGGGGAGTCACAGCTGGCTCAGAAAATAAGGAACAGTCAGCCGGTCACAGCAAAAAGTATTTTCGACCAGGCTAGATTTAATGATCCATTAGCAGATAATGTTTTAAAAAAGGTAGGCAGTTATCTGGGCAAGACCTGTGCCAATATTGCCAATATCCTGAACCCGTCAACGATTGTTCTTGGTGGCGGGGTGTCCAGAGCCGGCCAGCTGCTTCTTGATTACGTGACGCCGCACTTTGAACGGCATGCGTTTCCAACAATCGCCACACGCACGGCGATCAGAACAGCATCACTTGAAAACGAAGCGGGCGTACTTGGTGCCGCATCTCTAGCGTTTGCTCTGGAAGACAGAGTGGAAACCGTTACACAAAATGAAAACGTCAACTTGTAGAATAGGAGAATAAAAGATGAAAAAGATAATGAACTTTGAGTTCTGGCAGAAATTCGGAAAAGCACTGATGGGTGTGATTGCCGTTATGCCGGCAGCCGGTCTGATGATCAGTATCGGTGGATCGATTCCGCTGATCAATCCTGATCTGACAGCCCTGGTTGCTTTTGGAAGCGTGATCGAGAATATTGGGTGGGCGATTATTGGAAATCTGCATATCCTCTTCGCTCTGGCTATCGGTGGAAGCTGGGCCAAAGATAAAGCTGGCGGAGCCTTCGCTGCCGGAATCAGTTTTATTCTGATTAACCGGATCACCGGAGCAATTTTCGGCGTCACTGGAGACATGCTTGCAGATGAATCAGCAATCACTCAGACACTATTCGGGACAGACATTCCGGTCGATGGTTACTTTACATCAGTTCTGGAAGCACCGGCTTTGAATATGGGTGTGTTCGTCGGAATCATTGCCGGATTCATGGGTGCGATGGCATTCAATAAATACTACAACTTCAGAAAATTACCGGATGCTTTGTCATTCTTCAATGGTAAGCGTTTCGTTCCTTTCGTCGTTATTTTATGGTCACTGATTGCGGCCGTTGTGCTATCAATTGTCTGGCCGGTCATCCAAGGCGGAATCAACAGTTTCGGCGTATGGATCGCAGAATCACAGGATACAGCCCCAATATTGGCTCCCTTCCTGTTCGGGACCCTGGAACGACTGCTGCTGCCGTTCGGTCTGCATCACATGCTGACCATTCCAATCAACTATACGCCACTTGGAGGAACCTATGAGGTGCTGAGTGGAGCGCAGGAAGGTGCACTGGTATTTGGACAGGATCCGCTATGGCTGGCATGGGCACGTGACCTGGTCAACCTTGACGCGGCTGGAGATACCAGCACATATCAGTATGCCATGGAAACTTTCGTACCGGCTCGTTTTAAAGTAGGACAGATGATTGGATCGTCAGGTATTTTAATGGGACTGGCGTATGCGATGTATAAAAATGTCGACAAAGATAAGCGCAAGCAGTATAAATCGATGTACTTGTCTGCCGGACTGGCAGTTTTCCTTACTGGTGTTACTGAGCCGCTTGAGTTCATGTTCATGTTTGCAGCAATGCCGCTCTACGGCATCTATGCACTGATTCAGGGGGCAGCTTTTGCCATGGCGGATATTGTTAATCTAAGAATCCACGCCTTCGGAAATATCGAGCTTCTGACTCGTACACCACTTGCATTGAGAGCGGGTCTTGGCCTCGACTTGATCAACTTCCTGTGGGTCACTGTTCTGTTTGCTGTCGGAACTTACTTCCTGGCAGATTTCCTCATTCGTAAGTTCCAGTATGCCACACCTGGGCGTAAAGGAAACTATGAAGGAGAAGCAAACGGATCGGACGCAGCTCAGGCAGTTGATGCTTCTCAGCAGGTGTACAATATCATTCATCTATTAGGTGGAAAAGACAATATTTCTGATGTGGATGCCTGCATGACAAGACTGCGTATAACAGTTAAGGATACAAATAAAGTAGGCAGCGAAGCGAACTGGAAAAAAGCTGGAGCGATGGGACTTGTTCATAAAGATACGGGGGTTCAGGCGATATACGGACCGAAAGCGGATGTACTGAAATCTGATATTCTGGATGTGCTTGAATCGAATGCAGACATTCCTGCCTCAACGATCGATGAGAATAAGGCATTAGCAGAAGACACAGCTCATAATCAGACGAGGGAATCTTCAACAAATCAATCAGAAAAAACAGCTGTCTACAGTGTTGCAGACGGATACGTTCAGCCGATCACTGAGGCACCGGACGACGTCTTCTCTCAGAAAATGATGGGCGACGGCTATGTCATCACACCTTTATCGGATAGAATCGTTTCACCTGTATCAGGATCAATCACCAGCATCTTCCCGACGAAACATGCGATCGGAATCCAGACAGAAGACGGGATCGATGTGCTTGTACACATGGGAATTGATACGGTAGAATTAAACGGTCAGGGATTCGAGCTTTTTGTTGAAGAAGGACAGACACTGAAAGCGGGTGATGAGCTGGCTCAAATGGACCGCGAAGCAATTAGTAAAGAAGGTAAGGAGACTGCGGTACTAGTGGTCTTCACGAACTTGACTGATGGACAGACAATTAAACTTAAGGCAACTGAAGAAAGTAAAGCAGCGGACCTTATTGGGTCAGTGATGGAATAAAGAAGGAGTGTACAAATGAAGGTTTTAACACTGAATACTCATGCGTGGATGGAAGACGACCCTTATGAAAAGCTGGATGCTCTAGCTGAGCAGCTTGCAGAATCAGAATATGATGTTATTGCTCTTCAGGAGGTCAATCAGACGATCGATGCCAAGGGAATAAAAGATGACACCTTCATTGCTCCTGAAGAAAAAGTACGTGCTGTTCCAATAAAAGAAGATAATTTTGCCCGGCTGCTGATCAAGAAACTGAAGCGTCTTGGTCTGACTTACTACTGGAGCTGGGCAGCCAATCATGTCGGATATGACTTGTATGACGAAGGGGTCGCCATTCTCTCCAAAGTCCCGTTCAAAGCAGAAAGTCAGCTGGTCTCTGAATCAGAGGACTATGCCAGTCACTACACACGTAAAGTGCTGAAAGCCTCCTTTGATCATCAGGATAGACAATGGGCGGTTCTGTCCGCTCATTATTCCTGGTGGACTGACGGGAACGGCAGACATCTGTTTGAGCATGAATGGTCACAGACGCTGGACATGATCCGTCCTGAAGAAAGAAAAACGGCCATCGTCATGGGAGATTTCAATAATGACCCTTCAGTTCAGAATGAGGGCTATGCACTGGTCAGACGCTCGGCCCCTTTCCTGAATGATGCTTTTGAAACAGCGGACGTGAAGATAGGTGAAGCAACCGTTGAGAAGGAAATAGATGGTTGGGAAGATCACTCGGATCTCAAGCGGATCGATTATATTTTTGCCGGAAAAGGCTTTGACGTGGACCAGTATAAAGTGACCTTCGACGGAAAAAATGGACCGGTCGTCAGTGATCATTTCGGAGTAGAAGCTCTAGTAAGGTTAAAACTTACTTAAAGTTAGAGAAAACAAGTGACAAGACAATGAAAACATGCTATATTAAGCACTGGATTGATTTAACATCCAGTGCTTTTGCATGCTAATAATGTATTAAACACAGAGATGATTTGATTGAAAAGGGGATTTATTTATGAAAAAGAAATTATTATATACCGGTATTCTATCTGTGAGTGGATTCCTTCTGGCTTGTGGACCAGCTGATAACGGAGACGATGCCGAAACAGATACAGCAGAAGATACAGCGCAAGAAGATCTTGGGGAAGATACAGCGGAAGACACCTCATGGGCTGATATCGAAGAAGAAGGCGTATTGACAGTCGGAACATCAGGCACATATGCCCCAATCACATTTTTTGATGAAAACAATGAACTGACTGGTTTTGAAGTTGAGCTGGTTAGAGAAATCGGCGAAAGACTGGATCTTGAAGTTGAATTCGAAACGATGGATTTTGACGGGATTCTTCCTTCACTGAGAAATGGCCAGATTGATGTGGCAGCACACGACTTTGCCATCACTGAAGAACGCCTTGAAATTTTCGATTTTGTTGATCCACATAAATTC
Source organism: Alkalibacterium pelagium (assembly GCF_900109325.1). Lineage (GTDB taxonomy): Bacteria > Bacillota > Bacilli > Lactobacillales > Carnobacteriaceae_A > Alkalibacterium > Alkalibacterium pelagium. The sequence continues at coordinate 113,862 of NZ_FNZU01000005.1, read as the reverse complement.
TCATACGGATCAGTTATCGTCAGACAGGAAGACGCAGACCGTTTCGACTCTGCTTATGACCTGGAAGGTGTCGATGTTGCAGTTGGGTCACTGACTAGTAACTATGCTATCTTCGCTGACAACATTGGAGCAAACGGTACGGCATACGACGGTGGAGTTGAAGCGATTCTTAGAGATGTCATCAACGGCAACCAGGATGCGTATCTGAATGATTACCTGGTTCTGCTTAACACCTTGAACGAATTCGGTGACGACGAACTGACGATTGCTGAAGATGTGAAATTCCACGCAACTGAAAGTGCGATGGCCGTCCTGCAAGGTAACACGACCTTAAGAGATCGTCTGAGCGAAACCCTTCAGGAACTGATGGATGACGGAACTGTTTCAGAATTGTCTATGGAATTCTTAGGCGCTGATGTAACTGAACCAGTTGATGAATCTGAAGTTGTCGGACTTGACGGAGAATAATGACTGGAAAAACATGCAGGAGGAAGAGTCTTCCTGTATGTTTTCTTTTTGAATAACGAGACTATTTATGAAAGGATCTAGCCATGTTTGAGACATTTAGAAACATCCGCTGGGAGTATCTGTTCGACCTGGAACTGGCTCTCGATTCTCTGCCGTTTCTGCTGCAGGGACTTCAGAATACGATGATTATTTCCCTCTTCAGTATGGTATTTGCCCTGCTGCTCGGGATTGTCATCGGGATAGCCCGTATGTCGAAATACGCGGTCCTGCATCTGCCGGCCCGTTTGTATATTTCCTTCATGAGAGGGACACCACTACTTGTTTTTGTATTCATTCTTTATTACGGTCTGCCTGTCATCGGCATCGAGTTCAATAATGCTCTGGTAGCCGCTATTGTCGGGGTCAGTCTGAACTTTGCCGCCTACAATGCTGAAGTGGTCCGTTCTGCCATACTTTCCGTTCCAAGGGGACAGTGGGAAGCGGCCGCAACGCTTCAGATGGATTACTTCCAGACACTGAGAAAGATCATCATACCTCAGGCTACACGTATCGCTCTTCCACCGACATTCAATATTTTTATGGACGTCGTCAAAGGGACATCACTGGCCTCTGTTATTACGGTCCAGGAACTACTGTACAGTGCACGACTAGTTGCTGGTCGAACCTATGACAGTATGACCATGTACATTTCTGCTGCCCTGATCTACTGGATGGTCTGTATCGTAATCGGCTATTTCCAGGATCGTCTGGAAGTCAGATACAACCGTTACCTATCTAAATAAGGAGGCAAACGCATGATTACAGTAAAGAATCTCAAGAAAACATTTGACGATACTCCAGTTCTGGAATCAATTAACCTTGAAGTGAAAAAGGGAGAAGTGGTCTGCCTGGTCGGCGCATCCGGATCAGGGAAAACAACCTTGCTTCGCTGCCTGAATCTGCTGGAAACACCAGATGAAGGATCGATCAGAATAGGTGATAAAGAAGTATCTTTCGGTGAAGACAAACTGTCCAAGAAAGACATCAAGGACATCCGCCGCTATTCAGGGATGGTCTTCCAGGGCTTCCACCTTTTCCCGCATATGACTTTGCTGGAAAATATTACTCAAGCACCTCTAACTGCCAAGCAGCAGGATAAAGAGACGATCATGAAAGAAGCGAGTGTGCTGCTTGAAAAAGTTGGACTGTCCGAACATCAGGACAAGTTCCCAGATGCCTTGTCCGGTGGTCAGCAACAGAGAGCAGCGATCGCCCGTGCACTGATGATGCACCCGGAAGTCATGCTCTTCGATGAACCAACATCTGCATTGGACCCTCAGCTGGTCAGAGAAGTTCTCAAAGTTATCGAAAGTCTGGCAAAAGAAGGCCAGACGATGGTCATCGTGACACACGAGATGAACTTTGCCCGACGTATAGCGGACAAAGCCTTCTTCATGGATGAAGGCTATATCCTTGAGTCAGGTCCGGCCGAACAAGTCCTGACTGATCCAAAAGAAGACCGGACAAGAGAATTTCTTGCCTTACTTGAAGATGAATAAGAAGAACTGATTCAAATCAGCACCGCCTAACTGAGGTTATCTTCAGTCGGGCGGTATTTTTGTAGAAAAAACCTTCACTATTGTGTTTGCCCTGGAACTCAGATGGAAAAACAGTTTGAGTACAGGTGCAATAGAGATAGCGTGGAAACTCGGTCGGGAAAACAGTTTGAGTAGAGGCGCAATCTGAATAGCGCCGGAACTCAGATGGAAAAACAGTTTGAGTACAGGTACAGTCGGTTAGCTACTCCATTAGCAATCAGAAAAAAACTAATAGTGAGCATACAATGCTTATGAAAGGCTTTTCTTTGTTAATATAGCAGTGATTTGATATTCTGGACATGTAGAAAATAAATGAAGGGAGCTTTATATAATGAAAATCAATGCTGCTGTTACATCCGGAGAAGGAAAGCCATTCGAGATAAAGGATATCGAGCTGCAGGAACCGAAAGCCAATGAGGTATTGATTCGAGTCGTTGCATCAGGCGTCTGTCATACGGATATGGTCGCAAGAGACACAGGCATCACACCGAAACCGGCTGTTCTTGGTCATGAAGGATCGGGAATTATTGAAAAGGTTGGGACCGGAGTAGAAAACTTTGAAGAAGGTGATCATGTTGTCATGAGCTATGTGCATTGTGGCAACTGTGAGCAGTGTCTGTCAGGTTATCCGGCGACTTGTGAGTTCCTTACACCGATGAACTTTGGCGGGAAAGCTCAGGACGGGACCCATCGTCACTATGAGGGAGATGACGAGCTGTCCATGTTCTTCGGGCAGTCTTCCTTTGCGACATACGCGATCGCTCATGAACAGAACATTGTAAAAGTGCCTAAAGATGTTGACCTGTCAATTCTTGGTCCACTTGGATGTGGCATCCAGACAGGCGCCGGGACCGTCCTGAACAACCTTAAACCTGAATTCGGTACCAGCATTGTCATCTTCGGTGCTGGCGGAGTCGGACTGAGTGCAGTCATGGCGGCTAAGATAGTGAACTGCGAGCATATTATCGCCGTCGATTTACATGATAGTCGACTTGAGACGGCTAAAGAACTCGGTGCTACCCATGTGATCAATGGGAACAAGTCAGAAGATGTGGTTGAGAAAATAAAAGAGATCACTGGTGGAGGATCCCACTATGCAATAGATACGACAGGGGTATCTCCAGTGGTTAAACAGGCGCTGCAAGGGCTGCGTCCGAGAGGTGAACTTGCAATCATAGGTGTTGGATCAGATTTTGAAATGAATCTGATGGAAGACCTTATGGCTGAAGGTAAAATGATCAAAGGTGTGATTGAAGGAGATGCGGTGCCGAAAGTATTCATTCCTAAACTGATCAGGTACTATCAGCAAGGGCTCTTCCCATTTGACAAACTGATCAAACACTATGACTTTGACGATATCAACCAGGCGTTCGAGGATTCAGAAAGCGGAGAAACGATTAAGCCTGTTCTTAAAATCGGTAAAGAATGATCCGTTGAATAAAGAAGGCGATCACAGGGCGCGTGCAATTCAAGAAACTTAGATAAACTGAAAAAAGAAGCTCCATCCTGGGAATCAACTCGCAGGATGGAGCTTCTCTGTATGATTATTACTTCAGATCAGGCCAGTAGCCTTTGTTTGCTTCGATCAGATCGTCCAGCAACTGTTTAGCGACTTCAGCACTTGGAACGATTTTCGACAAGCTCAGAGCCTGCCACAGTTTCTGGTAACTGCCTTCGATATAGGCTTCAACGACCAGCTTTTCAGCAGTCACTTGCTGAAGCATCAGTGCGCGGTTGAATGCAGGGATTTTACCTTGAGCCAGTGGTTCCGGTCCGTCACTACCGACGATACAAGGCACTTCGACCATAGCATCATCATCAAAGTTGGCAATCGCTCCGTTGTTTTCAACAATTAGAAGCATACGCTCTTTAGCATTAAACGCAATGGCACGGGCCAGATCCACAATGAATGATGCGTGGCTGTCGATGTGGAAGCCACCGTCAACTGCTGTACCTTTTTCAATGATATTGCGAGCAGCTGTAAATACCTGTTTCTCACGTCCGGCCATGACCTCATTGGCACGAGTGAATTCTGGATTGGAGCTCGCTACTTCATAGTCAGGATAGAAATAATACTTCAGATAAGTGTTCGGCAGATAGTTCGGTTCGATCGCCAGTAAGTCCTTGGCTTTTTTGTGAGTGGCCTGCCAGCTTTCGTCCATGTGCTGTGTATCCACTTCGACTTGGGTCAGGTAGCCGTTTTCTGCCACATATTCTTTGATTTCGTCAATGTATTCATATCCTGTAGCCTTGTCTTTGACGCTGGTCCACCATCCAAAGTGGTTCAGGCCGAAGTAGCTGACTTCCAGCTTGTCTGGAGTGGTTCCAACAATTTGTGACATTCTACGCAGTGTTCCGACAGGCATATCGCAGATGTTCAGAACTTTTGAATCCGGACGTAAAACGCGTGTCGCTTCAGCAACGATTGCTGCAGGATTGGAATAGTTGAGCATCCAGGCATCTGGAGAATACTTTTCCATATAGTCGATAATTTCAAGCATGCCAGTGATGCTTCGCATACCATAAGCAATTCCGCCAGGTCCGCACGTTTCCTGACCGACAACACCGTATTTTAATGGAATCTTTTCATCCTGTTCGCGCATCTCGTACTTTCCGACACGGATATGAGCCATGACGAAATCGACATCTGTAAAGGCTTCTTCCGGATCAGTGGTGTAAGAGAATTTGAGGTCAGGTGCCTGCTCCTTTAGAAGAATTTCCAGTGCTTCACCCAGAATCCCTTGTCTGTCTCCATCATTATCGTACAGCTTCAGTTCTCTCATTGGGAAACGGTCACTGTTTTCAAGCATCATCATAACGATACCTGGTGTGAATGTGCTTCCGCCTCCTGCAATTACTACTGAAAAATCCTTCTTCATTTAAATCTTCCCCTTTTAATTAATTGTTCTTACATTGAGTTATTCTTCTGAATTCCTGCCGAGATACTGTTCAACAGATTTCCTGATCTTGTTCACTTGCAGACCATATACGACCTGTACATTCTTATCTTTAATCATCACTCCGCTTGCACCTGTCTGATCTTTCAATATAGCCTGATCGACCATTGAAGGATCGGCAAGAGTGAGTCTCAGTCTGGAATAGCAGTTTGTGATGGTTTGAATGTTGCCGTCGCCACCCAGTGCCTGTACGATTGTCCCAGCCATATCGTTTTGAGAAGCGTCAGCTGTAACAGTCGCACCCGGAACCACGTCACCAGCTTTTTTCGCCTGATAGTCTTTCTTCGAATACAGTCGGGTTTCGCTTGAGCTGTCTTCACGTCCGATCGTCTTGAAATTGAACTTGGTGATCAGGAAACGGAAGATTGCATAGTATAGACCAAAGTAGATGAGTCCGACTAGAATGTACATTGGCCAGCCTGTTCGCTCAATGCCCAGAGGCACATTGTACAGCAGGAAGTCGATGAATCCATTAGGACCGATCGCCCGGACATTTAACAGATTCAATGTGACCATGCTCAATCCACTTAATACAGAATGGATAACGAACAGAAGCGGTGCAATAAACATGAATGAAAATTCGATTGGTTCAGTTACACCTGCAATAAATGATGTAACTACAGCAGGAATCAGAATCGCTTTTGCTTTCGCTTTATGTTCAGGCTTGGCTGTGTGGTACATAGCTAGACAGGCACCGATCAGACCGAACATTTTAGAAATTCCACGCGCATCCCAGATGACACTTTCAGATAAGACGCTGATTGAAGGATCAGCCATTTCTGCGAAGTAAATGTTGCGGGCACCTTCGAATACTTCTCCTCCTACTTCAGCTACACCGCCAAGAGATGTATAAAGGAACGGTGTGTAGACTAGGTGGTGCAGGCCTGTCGGAATTAGCAGGCGCTCAAGTGTCCCATACAGGAACAGTCCGAAGTTACCAGCCTGATTGATAAAGACCCCGGTTGAGTCGATAGCTGACTGAATGATTGGCCAAATGAAGCTCATCATAATTGCTGAGAGAACGACGATTGGAATAAGTACGATGAAAACAAATCGTGATCCACCATAAATCTGGAAGGCATTGTCAAATTCGATTTCAGCATATTTGTTATGAACATAAGCAGTGATGACACCCAGAATGATTCCCAGGAAAACGCCCATGTCCAGAACCTGAACACCCATGACCATGGTCTGTCCGGATCCTCTCAAGGCTTCCGGATCGACCAGCAATCCGTTCAGGGACAGGAAGTTGTTCATTGCATGAATGAAAACTAGAAAGCCAAGAAGGGCAGTGAAGCCGGCTTCTGCCTTTTTCTTATCAGCAAGACCGACAGCGATACCGACACAGAATATCAGACCCAAGTTGGTCAGTATTGAAACAAGTGACCCTGACAGGATCGTACCGAACCCGGTCGTGATCGGATTGTCCAGAAATGGAACGGTTTCAATTAACCGCGCATTTGTAAATAAATTTCCGAAAGCGATAAGAATACCGGCAATCGGTAGAATAAGTACAGGAATAAACATGGCCTTGGCAAAGCGCTGCATGTTATTCATCAGTTTGTCTTTCATTGATGTAATCCTCCAATTTCTTTTTTTATCATAATAATGATGTCGATATAGTGAGTATAACGTGAAAGCGGTTGAAAAGTTAGGGGGCTGTAAACGTTTGAAACGTGTTCCGCCAAAGCGAAACACGTTTCGTCAAATGTATTCAGCTGGAAAAGCGGTCAAGGTAGCGTTCAACAATCAGTTCGAATGAAAAGAGAACGCCTGGAAAGAAGACATTGGGCAGGAGATTCTGATCATCCAGCTTGTGTGAATCACTGATCTGAATGGACAGATCAGCCAGCTCAGCTATACGGTTGCTGCTGTCCTGGGTATAAGACACCGTGTAGATTCCAGCTTCAGATGCTGTTTTCAGTTTCTGATAGACCTGGTCTGTTTCACCGGACTTGGACACGACCAGCATGACGCCGATATCATCCAGATTATTCTCGAAGACACCAACAGAGTCCGATCCGCTGGACATGATGACTTTCTTCCCTAAAACGAGCAGTTTCTTATAAAGGTACTCGGCTATGATTTTTGAGAAACCAGTCGCATAGATGAAGATATACTTCTGCTTGTTCATGAGGACCTGATCGATAAAGGCATCCATGGTCTCCAGCGAACAGTCCTTCACTAATGATGAGAGGGGACGATTCAAAAAGCGGCTTTCCGTATGATTCTCCCCGTGTTCCGCCTGCTTGATCAGAGGCAGAAGAGAATAGTACATATCTGTAAAACCCGTAAAGCCCAGCTTCTTGGATAAGCGGATAACAGAAGCAGGAGAGGTGTAGGTTTCTCTGGCGACTGCTCGAACCCCCATATCCTGAATGTCTGTAATGTGTTCGACGATATAGGTAAGAATATCGGTTTCCAGGCTTGTCAACGTTTTGCCTGCGGTTAACTTGCTTAAGTCGATCAACATGTGACCTTCTTTCTAAAATGGTTTGAATAATGAGAATTAAAGTCGTTTATACTGGATAGCTTCACGTACATTCTTGAGTGATTCTGCGCCTTTCTCATCGAGAGCCATCATCAGATTGACGAAGAGAGCATCTAAGATACTTAGTTGGGCGATTCGTGATGCAAGAGCTTCTGATCTGTAATCTGTTTCTTCTGATAAAGTATACAAAGGAATATCAACGGCTTGACTGAATGGCGACTGAGTATAGCCTGTGATTCCTATCGTCTTGACCTTGTTTTTCTTAACGGTCTTTAAGATGTCCTGGATATCCTTGGAATTTCCGGTATGAGAAATCAGGATAGCTACATCATTTTCTTTCAGCTGTGAAGCGGACATCAGCTGCATATGGGAATCGATCTGGGTGCTGACTGGGAGACCAGTCCGGATAAATTTATGGTACCCATCCTGAGCGATAATGTTTGATCCTCCGAAGCCGAAAAACTCTATTTTCCCGGCATTAAGGATGGTATCCACTGCTTTCGAAAAATCTGCGTCATCAATGACTTTTAATGTGTCTTCCAGAGTTTTAATATTGAAGTGGAATGTTTTTTCAAGAATCGTTTTTTTATCGTCCTCTTCACTGACCATGTCATGAATATCCCCGAGTGTTGAGGATGTTTCTGCAGCCAGAGAGATTTTCATATCCTGAAACCCTTTGTATCCCAGCCTTTTACAGAAGCGGAAGACTGTGGAGTCTGCAATATTCAGTTCCTCGGCAATCTGAGTGATCGTTCCATGAATGATAGTATCGGGTTGGCTGGCAATATAATCAGCCATCAGCTGCTCTTTTTCACTCATAGTAGAGTAAAGCAGTCGGATACGCATCGTTAAAGGTTTATTATTTAATGATTTATCCATCGGGAAGTCACCTCTTTCTTTCTCATCATCTAGTATAAAGAAAAAAAGAGTAAAAAGAAATATTTTTCGTGAAACGCTTGCAAAGAATAATTTTCTTTCGTATACTCTATTTATGGAAAATAATTTTTTGGAGGAGTTTTTATGAAACTGGGCATTTGCGGACTGGGAAAAATGGGTCTGAATTTAGTAGATAACTTATTAGGTAATGGTCATGAAGTAGTCGCTTACGATATCGATGCGACACTAGTTGAAGCAGCAGACAAACTTGGGGCAGAAGGGGTTCATTCTTTAGAAGACCTGACACAAGCCTTTTCGGATAGAAAACTGATCTGGATGATGGTTCCTGCAGGAGACATTACGGAACAGCTGATCACTGACCTGACACCGTATCTGACGGAAAACGATATTCTGATGGACGGCGGGAATGCCTTTTACAAAGATTCAATCAGACGAGCTCAGACACTTGAAGAAAAAGGCGTACATTACGTCGATATTGGTACAAGTGGTGGAATGGAAGGCGCAAGAAACGGAGCCTGCACGATGGTCGGAGGCAAGCGGGAAGTCGTTATGGAGATCGAGAAACTATTCAGTGATATTTCGGTTGAAAACGGGTACCTTTACACAGGTGAATCAGGCAGCGGTCATTTCCTGAAAATGGTACACAATGGTGTGGAATACGGCATGATGCAGGCTATCGGAGAAGGATTCGACATCCTGGAGAAAAGTCCTTTCGACTTTGACCATGAGGCTGTTGCCCGCGTCTGGAACAACGGATCGGTCATTCGTTCATGGCTGATGGAGCTGATGCAGGACGCCTTTTCTGATGATCCTAAACTGGATGATATCAGAGGAGTCGTTCACGCATCAGGCGAAGGCAAATGGACAGTAGAAACTGCTATGGAACTTGAAACGGCTGCACCAGTCATTGCGTTGTCACTGATGATGAGAAACCGTTCTCTGGAAGCAGATACCTTCAGTGGAAAAGTCGTCGCGTCACTTAGAAACCAGTTTGGCGGACACGCAGTTGAGAAACACTAACAGACGGACTAAATAAGATAAGACAACACAGACGAGGAGAGAGAATATGTCCAATACAGTATTGATATTAGTTGCTCTGGCAGGAATATTCGGGTTGTTATACCTAGTTATTAGAGCGAAGCTGCATGCCTTTGTCACCATATTGCTGGTCAGTTTACTGGTCGGTATCGGAACAGGCATGCCACTGGAAAATGTACTTGAGTCGATTGAAAGAGGGATGGGAGGCACGCTTGGATTCGTCGCAATAGTCGTCGGTCTGGGCGCCATGTTTGGTAAAATGCTCGAGATATCCGGTGGAGTCGAACGTCTGGCGAGTACATTGCTGGATAAGTTTGGCGAAGACAAAGCACAGTGGGCATTCGGGATTGCTGGATTTCTGGTCGCCATTCCTGTTTTCTTCGATGTAGGATTCATCATTCTTGTTCCAATCGTATATGGACTTCAGAAAAAAACCGGTCGCTCCCTGTTGTATTACGGGATCCCATTACTGGCCGGACTGGCTGTTACTCATGCATACATACCTCCTACACCCGGACCGATCGCAGTAGCTGATCTGGTTGGTGCGGATTTAGGCTGGGTTATTCTATTTGGTGTCATCGCAGGGATTCCATCCATGATCGCTGCCGGACCACTTTTCGGGAAGTTTATTGCAGGAAAAATTGATGTCGGTATACCGGAATACATGAACTTTGATGATAAGGAATGGGATAAGGAACTGCCGAGTTTTGGGCTGATTGCATCAATCATTCTTATTCCGTTGGCACTGATTTTGACGAATACATTATCAACCGTTCTTTTTGCAGAAGGAAGCACAATCAGAAACATTACAACCTTTATAGGTAATCCGATTGTGGCCCTGATTTTTGCAACGCTGATCACGTTCAGAGTCTTAGGAACGAAAAGAGGGTACTCTCGTAAAGAGGTTCAGGATATTGCTACTAAAGCTCTGGAACCTGTCGGAATAATTATCTTAGTAACTGGTGCCGGTGGTGTCTTCAAAGAAATTCTGATCGATTCAGGAGTTGCAGATATTTTGGGTGAACAGATGGCGGCTTCACCATTGCCACCGATTTTACTGGCCTTTCTGATTGCAGCAGTAGTTCGAATTGCACAGGGATCTGCGACTGTTTCTATGGTCACTGCTGCTGGACTGATGTCTCCGATTCTACCCGTTATGGGAATCGAAGGGCCCGGATTGGCTCTGATCGTTATCGCGATTGCCGGCGGAGCAACTGCCTTTTCACACGTCAATGATTCAGGCTTCTGGCTTGTCTCCCGCTACTTTGGATTGGATGAAAAAGATACATTGAAAACGTGGACAGTGATGGAAACAATTATCGGGCTTGTCGGATTAGTCATGGCAATGCTCATCGGATTGTTTATAATATAAGAGAGTACTAGACGAATAGGAACCTATCAGTCTAAATGAAAGGATTTCGTATATGAGTAATTATTCCATCGGTGTGGACATCGGGACGACGAGTACTAAGGCCGTCCTTTTTTCAGAAAAAGGAGAGAATCTCCATCAGGCAACGATTGAGTATCCTCTCTACACACCGGAACCGAAAGTTGCCGAACAGGATCCGGATGAAATTTTCGATGCGGTCCTCCTGTCCCTTCAGTCAGTCATGGAAACGTCCCAAGCAGCCCAGTCAGAAATTAAAGTCATCGGGTTCAGCGCGGCTATGCACAGTCTGATTGCTGTAGACAGTGAGGGAAAGCCGCTGACACAGGTCATTACCTGGGCAGATCAGCGCAGCGAACCTTACGCAAGGCAGCTTAAAGAAACAAATGGGCAGAGCATCTATGAAAAGACTGGGACGCCGATTCATCCCATGTCCCCCTTGTGCAAACTGATCTGGATGAAAGAGGAAAAGCCTGACATATTTCAGTCAGCTGCCCGGTTTATTGGAATAAAGGAATATGTCTTCCATAAACTTTTTGGCACGTATGCTGTCGATTATTCGATCGCATCGGCTACAGGTCTGTTCAATATGAAGGCTCTGGACTGGGATCAAGAAGCCATTGAAACGGCTGGAGTTACGCCTGACCGACTGTCACCGATCGTTCCGACAACAGAAATCTTCAAAGGCATGCAGCTAGTGTATGCAGCTAAGATGGGCATCAGTCCAGATACACCGGTTGTCATTGGCGCAAATGACGGCTGCCTGGCTAATCTTGGCGTCAATGCGATCGATAAAGGCGTGGTGGCTGTAACGATCGGGACGAGTGGGGCGATCCGTACGGTTACTGATAAACCTGTTTCGGATCCTAAAGGCCGGATTTTCTGTTACGCCCTGACGGACAAGCACTGGGTGATCGGTGGACCTGTGAACAACGGCGGAATGATCTTGAGATGGCTTAGAAACGAACTCTGTCTTGAAGAAGTGTCTCAAGCAGAAGCCGACGGGCGGGATGCCTATGATGTCATCACAGAAAAGATTGCGGAAGTTCAGGCTGGATCCAACGGGCTGATTTTCCATCCGTACTTATCTGGCGAACGGGCGCCTTCCTGGAATGCCAACGCTCGCGGCTCCTTTTACGGACTGGCACTGCATCATCAGAAAAAACACATGATGCGTGCGGTACTGGAAGGCATCAATATGAATCTTTATATGGTTCTGCTGGCTCTTGAAGAAGTGATCGGCGTACCGGAACGGATCCATGCCACTGGAGGATTTGCGAATTCTGATGTGTGGCGCCAGATGCTGGCAGATATTTTCAATCAGGAAGTCCATGTCCCGATGACGGTAGAAAGTGCCTGTCTGGGAGCAGCGGTCCTTGGCCGTTTCGCTATAGGAGATATCGATGATTTAAGTGAAGTCGGTAATATGGTCAATACGGGGAAAGTGAATCCGCCTCAACCTGAAGAAGTGGCTATTTATGAAGAGTTGATGCCGATTTATATCCGCTTGAGCCGTCTTTTCGAAGAAGAATATGATGCTATCACTGCATTTCAGGAGAAGTATAAATAACTGAAAATAGTCAGCACCCGACCGTCCTTTTTTAGTCAGACGGTCGGGTGTATTATTTTTATAAAGTGTGACTGAGCGTCAGATAATGAATTATACTGAGCAGGAGGAGACATTTAAATTTATTGAGTTGTTTTAGTATACTGTAGATAGGTGATTAGAGAGTGGAGAGAGGAGGAAGGGAATCACGTTCAAAAAGGACGGATATCCCGCCAAGATGCTTGAGAAAAAAGAATATGCCAATGGACAGAAGGTATATGAACTGGAAGATAATGTTCTGACTTATTTTTATGAAGACGCTACAGTCAAAGCCAAAGGGCCTTTTGTTGAGGATAAGATGGAAGGAGAGTGGGTTTTTTACCGCAAAACCGGAGATTTGTGGCAAGTCGGTCATTTTAAAGACAATCAGAAACACGGAAGATGGCTCCGTTACAGCAGAGACGGAGAAGTGGAGTATGACGAACATTTTGAAAATGGAAAGCTGCTGAAGAAGAAGTAAGCACGGCATGCTTGCTGGTTATCATAGAAGAGTTGGAAAGCCTATCAGGTATTCCCAACTCTTCTTTTTTTGCTTTAAGAGCTAGGGGTAGGGCTGAGGAGAGACTAACTGAATAGGCCGAATAGCACGAGTGTGTTCTAAGACGCATCTTGCGACCAACTGTGGAGAAAAGAACAGGCGAGCTGGTTCTAAGACGCATCTTGCGACCAACTGTGGAGAAAAGAACAGGCGAGCTGGTTCTAAGACGCATCTAGCGACCAACTGGGGAGAAAAGAACCATCGAGTGTGTTCCAAGATGCATCTTACGACAAACTCAAGAAGGAAGGAACCACCAAGCTGGTTCCAAAACGCATCTTAAGACCAACTCAAGAAGGAAGGAACCATCGAGCTGGTTCCAAAGCGCATCTTAAGACCAACTCAAGAAGGAAGGAACCATCGAGCTGGTTCCAAAGCGCATCTTACGACCTACTCAAGAAGGAAAGAACCACCGAGCTGGTTCTAAGAAGACCCAACCCGACAAACTGAAGAAAAAGAGAGCCGGATCTCCTTCGATACCCGTCCCGCTTCCACACTTGAACCCAGTCCAGAAGTCAAAAAAACCAGTAAAACTCTCACTTCTAAAGAACCATTCCGTCTTTAGAAAAACTATGAAAACGCATCCTTAATATACATAAATAATACAAATAACGCGTTTTTTAAACAAAATATACCTTTTTACATAAATTATATTGCATAATTATCTTTATGGTGGTATGATTCTTCTTAAGTCAAAACAGAACTAAAGGGGATAAGACGTATGAAGAAGGGTATAAAAGGATTTATAGCTTTACTTATTTTATTCAGTACATTATTCATTCCGGCAGAACCGGTGTTGGCTGAAGATGGATCGGCACTGCAGCGGGTTCAGGATGCAGGGGTTCTGGTCGTTGGAACAAGTGCTGATTTTCCACCATTCGAGTTTTATGCGGTCGTCGACGGGGAGCGTCAGGTTGTAGGAATGGATATGATGATCGCCCAGAAGGTTGCAGATGACCTGGGAGTAGAACTTCAGATTCAGGATATTGGATTTGACAGTCTGCTGCCGGCACTGGAAGCGAGAAACGTCGATGTAGTCATTGCGGGGATGACCCCGACTGCTGAACGACGTAGAAGTGTAGATTTCTCTGACATTTACTTCCAGACTTTCCAGAACATTATGATTCGTGCGGAAGATGAGGATGTCTACGATTCGCTTGAATCATTGAGCGGGTTGACAGTAGGCGTACAGTCCGGATCACTCCAGGAAGATCTTGCTCAGCAGATTCCCGATGCAGAAATCATGAGTCTGACTGACTTGAACGACCTGCTTCTTGCTTTGAAGACTAACCGAATTGAAGCCATTGTTATGCAGGGACCAAATGCTGAAGCGCATGCTGGTCATGATGAAGATCTGCATACTTTTGTAGGTGGATTTGAATTGGACGATGATGACCAGGGATCGGCTATTGCTTTCAGACAAGGTGAAGATTCCCTTGTCGATGCAGTAAATGAAAGTCTGGCTGAAATTGAAGAACAGAATCTGACAGAGGAGTATTTAGCCGAAGCGGGCGAGTATATGGCTCAGGCTGAACTGGATGAAGATGGGGAAGAAATAGAAGAAGGATTTATTGCCAGTTACTGGGAATATTTCCTTGATGGAACGCTGATCACTTTGCTCATATCAGCTTCAGCCGTTTTCTTCGGTCTGATCCTTGGTTCGCTTCTCGCGCTGATGCGTCTATCCAAAGTATTCCTGCTTAAACCACTGGCAACTGCTTATGTAGAATTTGTGCGAGGAACGCCACTGCTGATCCAAGTCATGTTCATTTACTTCGCCTCAGGTATGTTTTTCAATCTGCCGGCACTGACTGCAGGGATTATCGCTGTCTCGCTCAACTCTGGGGCATACATTGCTGAAATTATCAGAAGTGGGATAAATTCTGTCAATAAAGGACAGGACGAAGCTGCGAGAAGTTTAGGTATGAGTAAAAATGATTCCATGCGTTACATCGTTTTCCCTCAGGCCCTTAAGAATATCTGGCCTGCACTAGGTAATGAGTTCATTACCATTATTAAAGAGTCGTCCATTGTATCAGTCATTGGTGTCGGCGAACTGATTTTCCAGACGCGAGTCGTGCGCTCTATTTCCTTCCAGGGGATCCTGCCGCTATTCATTACCATGCTGATCTATTTTGCGCTGACATTCAGCCTGACGAAACTCTTGAACTTCTATGAAGGGAGAATGAATCATGATTAAAGTGAATCATTTGAAAAAGTCATTTGGAAAAAATGAAGTATTGAAAGATATTAACGAAGAGTTCAGCCAGGGGGAAGTGGTCGTTGTGATCGGCCCTTCCGGCTCCGGGAAATCAACATTTCTACGTTGCCTGAATTTGCTTGAAGAACCTTCTGATGGGGAGATCGTTTTCGAAGGGACTACGCTGACAGGTCTGAATGAAAAAGATCTGAATCAGCTGCGTCAGAAAATGGGTATGGTTTTTCAGCAGTTCAATCTTTTTCCGCATAAGACAGCCAAGCAGAATCTGACGATCGCACCGGTCAAGTCAAAAGGGGTCGACAAGCATCAGGCTGATCAGACGGCAGTCAAATTGCTGAGACAAGTCGGGCTGGGTGATAAGGAAGATGCGTATCCTGCCAGCCTTTCAGGTGGACAGCAGCAGCGTGTGGCAATCGCCCGTGCTCTAGCGATGGATCCTGATGTGATGCTGTTCGATGAACCGACCTCCGCACTGGATCCTGAGATGGTCGGAGAGGTCCTGAAAGTTATGAAAGATCTGGCTCAATCCGGGATGACCATGGTTGTGGTGACACACGAAATGGGCTTTGCCCGCGAAGTTGCCGATCGTGTCCTGTTTATGGATGACGGTTATATTGTCGAATCAGGTACACCTGACATGATTTTTTCTAATCCTAAGAATGAGCGGACTCAGGATTTCCTGTCTAAAGTCCTATAATTAAGAAAAGACCGGTTTCCTCTTGTAGGAAAACCGGTCTTTTCAACTGTATTCTATTTATGTAAGGGGTGAAACAACTTCTTCAATACTGATCGTGGCTGCTTACCGCTCTGTTCCGATACATTTAGAGCAGCAGGGATTTCCGTGCTCTCGTTAAGTTTGTCGGACCGCGTGCTGATAAGATAGTCTACCCCGTATGCGTCTTTCAGAAACCATTCAATAGGGTACCCGAACGTTTTGGCCAGCAGAATAACTGATTCACTTTCTGGAAGTGAAAACCCGTTTTCCCATCGAGATACGGTCTGACGGCTGACATACATAGACTTAGCCAGTTTTCTTTGTGATAACTCTTCTTTTTCTCTTAGAAACTTAATTTTTTCCCCGATGTGCATAAAAACGATCTCCCCGTAACCATTATTATATATGCATTAATATATTAAAATAATTATAACATAATTACTCCTGATTAATATAGGTCTTAGGTCCCAATTTATAAAGTCAGAGCATTTTCCTTTCTCGAGACTACTGATATGTCTAACGGTCTAATGCAAAAAATCGATTAATAGAAATAAAATAACTTGTAACCGGATTCGTTTCTCTTTAGAATAAGGTCTGTATAATATGTAAACAAACTAACGGAGGGTAACTATGACGTTTATTCATGAGGATTTTATGCTTCAAAATGAAACGGCTAAAACTTTGTATCACCAAATAGCCAAGGACCTGCCGATCATTGACTATCACTGCCACCTTGATCCTAAAGAAATCGCTGAGGATCATGCGTTTGAAGACATTTCCGAGCTGTGGCTAGCCGGTGACCATTACAAGTGGCGGGCGATGCGTGCTAACGGGGCGTCTGAAGAACTGATTACTGGAAATGGATCGTCTAGAGACAAATTCAAAGCCTGGGCGGAGACAGCAGAAATGTCTCTTGGGAATCCGCTGTTCCATTGGACCCAGCTGGAACTGAAAGAGTATTTCGGGATTGAAGAACTTCTCGGGAGCGATAAATGGGAACAAATTTATAATGAAGCAAACCGTCAGTTGAAAGAGGAAAATATGACGGCGCAGTCTTTGATCAGAAAATCCAATGTAGAGTTTATAGGTACAACTGATACGCCATTTGATTCACTTGAGTATCATAAACAGATTGCTGACGATGAGGCGTTCGATGTCAAAGTGGCGCCGTCATTCAGGCCGGATGAACTGTATGATCTGTCAGCTGAAGATGTATCAAGACTTGAGGAGCTGACCGGAAAACAGGCAGCTGATTATGGTTCTTTCCTTAACATCATCGAAGACCGTATCGATCATTTTGACCGGCATGGGGCGCTGATCTCTGATCACGGCATCACTGAGCTACTTTATGAAGAAGGTTCAGATGAAGACATCGAGCGTATTTTCGCTTCTTTCAAAGCAGGAGAATCAGTTTCAGATGCAGATAAGGCAAAATGGATGACTCGTCTGCTCGTCGATTTAGGTAAGTTGTATCATGAGCGAGGCTGGGTCATGCAGATTCATTTTGGAGCGATAAGAAATACGAATACACGGCTCTTTGAACAGGCCGGCGCAAATGTAGGCGTCGATTCCATCTATGACCAGACAAAAGTAGCGGTTCATCTGAACCGTCTGTTGGATGCAATGGACAAAGAAGGCAAGCTGCCTAAGACGATCGTCTATAACCTGAATCCTGAACATAACCACATTGTTGCCAGTGCAGTGGCCAATTTTCAGTCCAATGAAGAAGGCATCAAAGGGAAAGTTCAGTTCGGTGCCGGCTGGTGGTTCAATGATACGGAACAGGGGATGCTTAGACAAATGGAAACCCTGGCGGATCACGGACTGCTGATGCATTTCGTAGGGATGCTGACTGATTCAAGAAGTTTCGTATCCTATCCTCGACATGATTACTTCCGCCGCATATTCTGCAACTTTGTCGGCGAACAGGTCGAAAGCGGCAAGTTCCCGGATAAACCTGCACTTCTTAAGCAGCTGGTGGAAAATGTGTGTTACAAAAATGCGAAACGGTATTTCCGGAAATAAGCAGTATTCTTTGTAAAAGGCTGCGTTACTCCTAAGTCGGGGAGTAACGCAGCTTTTTTCTAAATAACTGAGAATCACTACTTAATGAAGAATTAATTCTCAGTTAAAGGTTACGACTACCTCTAATTCATATAGACGAATGTCGCATAAAAGAAGGATATGAGAAATTGAGATCTCACTCAATGGGATGAACGCCATTCCAAAGAATGCGTTCCTATTATTTATTTTTGATCTGTTCAGCCAAGAAAATCTGCACGAAACCGGTCGTGCTTATCGATCGTGATCTGTTCATCAGAAATCCCTCGTTCACGCAGAGTGGCGATGGTTTCTCTAAGGAAGTCATCACTGCCGACAATGTAGAAGAGGGCGTGAGTGTCCTCAGCCAGCTTGTCCACTTGTTCATAGTAAGCTGGACGGTCAGTGACGTACTGAGCTGTCAGCGACTGATCTGAATCTTGTTCAAACAAACCGGAGAAGAGCTGTTCACCAGACGAGTCGATATTCAGAGAATGGAGAGAGTCTATTCCATTAGAATCATTTAAGTACTGCAGAACAAGAGGTCTGAATGAAGCGATACCGACCCCGCACGACAACAGATAAACAGGTCTGTTTTCTCGCTTCAACGGGATATTTGTATGTGTCTTGAAGAGAGCAACTGAGCTTCCGCTTTTAAGTTCCGCCAGATGCGTCTTGTATCTTGAGCGCTCTTCTCTAAGGCGAGTCGTGATGCCGATTGTGTTTTCTTCTGGAAGAGTTGCGATCGACATATGCCGAACCAGCCCTTTGTCAGGTTTTTCTCCACTGTTGAATCCTTCCAGTGCCAGGTGAGTGTGCGCACCTTCTTCCCATGTGAATCCATCTGGTAGATCGAGGTAGAACGTTTTTGTATCCGTAGCTTCATCAATGACGTCTACAAGGGTTGTCCAGTATATCTGCATGTGAATCATCTCCTAAGTGTGATCTGTCAGTTAACTGAGTTTAATTAAGTATACTCTAATTGAGAATTATTCTCAATTATATTTTGTGAATAGTCTTACGAAGTCTTGTTCGAAATATCAGTACACAAAGAAACAGAGCCACTAATGTTCGTTAATTATAGATTATTAGAAAGTTTTAATGTGTAAGTATAGCTATTTAAAACTAAAAGACGAACATTAATCGAAATATTACTCACAAATAGACGCTGAAAGGTTGACTCTATTTCATAGACGATTTATGATAAAGCTGTACCGAAAAAATCGGAACGATCACAAAACTAAGTATATTTAATATTCGTGTTTAACTCAGTCCTGAAAGGGGTATTCAGTTGATAAAGAGAGACCTGTTGTATGAAGGCAAGGCAAAGCGATTATATGAAACCAGTGAACCCAGCATTCTATGGGTCACGTATAAAGATCAGGCTACAGCTGGGAATGGGGCCAAGAAAGAAGCTATTGCCGGCAAAGGACAGCTGAACAACCAGATTACCAGTATGATATTCAGAAAGCTGAAGGAAAAGGATATTCCGAGTCACTTCATCATGGAAGTGTCTGAAACGGATCAGCTGATTGAAAAAGTGGCTATGTTCGATCTTGAGGTTGTCATCAGAAATGTCTCTGCTGGAAGCTTTTCCAGGCGCCTGGGTGTAGACGAGGGGACGGAGCTGGCCTTTCCCGTGCTGGAATTTTACCTCAAGAATGACGAACTGAACGATCCTCTCATTAATGATGACCATGTACTTGCACTTAATCTAGCTGACCAGAAAGAAATTGACGAGATTAAAAGACAGGCTCACAACATCAACAATTCACTGATTGAGATTTACAAAGAGGCGGGCATCAGATTGATCGATTTCAAGCTGGAATTTGGAAAGACAGCAAAAGAGCAAATCGTTCTGGCAGATGAAATTTCACCGGACACATGCCGTCTGTGGGATGAAAAGACGAACAATCGTCTGGACAAGGATGTTTTCAGACAGGATCTCGGGGACATTATCCCACTCTATCAGGAAGTACTCGACCGTCTGACAACAGATCAAAAGGAGAAGTGACTCATGTATAACGTAAAAGTATATGTAACCTATAAAGAATCAATTCTGGATCCTCAGGGAGAAGCGGTAAGAGGGGCCGTTCACCGCATGGGCTTCGATGAGATTGAAGATATTCGTATCGGGAAGTATTTTGAAATCAAAGTGTCAGATACTGACGACCGTTCAGTTGAAGAAGTCATTGAAACCATCTGCGACAAGCTTCTGGCAAATGTCGTGATGGAAAGTTACCGCTACGAAATCGAACGAGTAAAGGAGACGGTCTGAGCATGCGATTTGCAGTAATCCAGTTCCCAGGGTCCAATTGTGATGTCGATCTGCTTCATGCAATCAGAGACGGGGTAGGAGAAGAAGCTGAATATGTGCCGCACACTGCAGAAAGTCTGGACGGATTTGATGGTGTCCTGCTTCCTGGAGGCTTTTCGTATGGAGATTACTTAAGAAGTGGTGCCATATCCCGCTTTTCGAATGTGATGAGCGAAGTGACCCGTTTTGCAGAGGAAGGCAAGCCAGTCTTCGGT
Organism: Alkalibacterium pelagium; assembly: GCF_900109325.1. Classification (GTDB taxonomy): domain Bacteria; phylum Bacillota; class Bacilli; order Lactobacillales; family Carnobacteriaceae_A; genus Alkalibacterium; species Alkalibacterium pelagium. The sequence continues at coordinate 93,398 of NZ_FNZU01000005.1, read as the reverse complement.
ACCTGCAACGGATTCCAGATTTTAGTCGAAGCCGGCCTTCTGCCGGGTGCCTTACAGAGAAACGAAAACCTGCACTTTATCTGTAAGACAGTTGAACTGGAAGTCGTCAATAACCAGACAAGATTTACGACTGAGTACAACGATAGAGAACTTCTTACAATTCCAGTTGCACATGGTGAAGGGAACTACTATTGCGATGAAGAAACTCTGGCAGAGCTGAAAGCTAACGATCAGATCGTTTTTACCTACGCGTCTGACAATCCGAATGGCTCAGTTGAAAATATCGCAGGGATTATAAACAGACAAGGCAATGTGCTGGGTATGATGCCGCACCCTGAACGTGCGATCGAAGACATTTTAGGCTCTAGTGACGGTCTGCGCTTTTTCGAATCAATGGTCAAGAACTTTGTAAAGGAGACTGCAGAGGTATGAAGATATTACACGAACCAACAGCTGAACAGATCCGAGATCAGAAGATCTATGCTCAATGGGGACTGACTGACGAAGAGTACCGCATGATTTCAGAAGATATCCTGAAACGTCTCCCTAACTATACGGAAACTGGCCTGTTTTCAGTTATGTGGAGCGAGCACTGTTCGTATAAAAATTCCAAACCGGTATTGAGAAAATTCCCTACAGAGGGACCTCAAGTGCTTCAAGGCCCTGGCGAGGGAGCCGGAATTGTTGATATTGGGGACGGGCAGGCCGTCGTATTTAAAGCGGAAAGTCATAACCACCCGTCAGCTGTTGAACCTTATGAAGGGGCAGCCACTGGCGTCGGAGGCATCATTCGCGATATTTTCAGTATGGGTGCCCGTCCGATTGCGATGCTGGATTCTTTAAGATTCGGTGAACTCGACAATGAACGGACGAAGTATCTGCTTGAAGAAGTCGTGGCGGGTATCGGCGGCTACGGCAACTGTATCGGGATTCCGACTGTCGGGGGAGAAATCGCCTTTGACCCAGTCTACAGAGGGAACCCGCTGGTCAATGCCATGTGTGTCGGTCTGATCGACCATGAGGATATTCAAAAAGGCCAGGCCAAAGGGATCGGTAATACGATCATGTATGTGGGAGCCAAAACAGGTCGGGATGGCATTCACGGCGCAACTTTTGCTTCAGAAGAATTCAGTGATGAAGAAGAGGCAGAGCGTTCAGCTGTACAGGTCGGCGATCCATTTATGGAAAAACTTCTGATGGAAGCGTGTCTGGAACTGATCCAGGACCACAGCGATATTCTCGTAGGCATCCAGGACATGGGAGCAGCGGGACTGGTGTCATCCAGTTCGGAAATGGCATCAAAAGCGGGCAGTGGACTGATCCTTAATCTGGACGATGTGCCGCAACGTGAATCAGGCATGACGCCATATGAAATGATGCTATCGGAGTCTCAGGAGCGTATGCTGATCTGTGTCACAAAAGGGGCAGAAGATCGTGTCAAAGACCTGTTCTCACGTTATGAACTGGATGCCGTGACTATCGGAGAAGTGACCGGTGATGGGCAGTATCGACTGTACCACGAAGGAAGACTGGTCGCTGACCTGCCGGTAGACGCGTTAGCAGAAGAAGCACCTGTCTATCATAAACCATACACTGAACCGGAACGTATTCAAGCTTTCAAAAAACTTGATGCATTCATACCGGACATCGCTGATACAGAAGAAACACTGAAACAACTCATGCAGCAGCCTACAGTTGCTTCAAAAAAATCGATTTTTGAAACATATGATTCAATGGTCAGAACAAACACCGTGGTCGGTCCAGGAAGCGATGCGGCAGTTCTGCGCATTAGAGGGACCCGCAAGGCGCTTGCCATGACGACTGACTGTAATGCCCGCTACCTTTATCTCGATCCGGAGAAAGGTGGACAGATGGCCGTAGCAGAAGCCGCAAGAAATATCGTGGCAAGCGGGGGCGAGCCACTGGCAATAACGGACTGTCTGAACTACGGGAATCCCGATAAGCCTGAAGTGTTCTGGGAGCTGTGGACGTCAGCGGATGGCATTGCTAAAGCCTGCACGACATTGAACACACCTGTCATATCAGGAAATGTATCTCTATATAATGAAACAAATGGGGAAGCAATCTATCCGACACCAATGATTGGTATGGTCGGCTTAGTCACGGATCTTGATCATGTGACAACATCAGAATTTAAACAGGCTGGGGATAAAATTTTCGTCATCGGGGAAACAGAAGCTGACTTTAACGGATCTGAACTGCAGAAAATGCAATTGGGGAGAATCGAAGGAGAGCTTTTCGATTTTGATATAGATAAAGAAAAAATGATTCAGGATAAAGTTCTGCAGGCGATTCGTGAAGGACTGGTACAAAGTGCACATGACTGTTCCGAAGGCGGACTGGCTGTAGCGCTGATGGAATCAGCCTTTGGGAATGAGCTGGGGCTGTCTGCGACACTAGATATGCCGTCAGAGTGGCTGTTTTCAGAGTCACCCTCTCGTTTTGTTCTATCTGTCAGCCCTGAACACGCCGAAGCAGTCAAAGAAGTATTTGGACAAGATGCCGTTGAAATTGGTAAAGTCAAAGACACGCGAATCGCTGAAATCCGTACGCAGACGGAAGAGCTGACTATTGATGTTAAAGAAGTGAAGGACTTATGGGAAGGAGCCATTCCTTGGTTGCTGAAATCAAAAGCTTAAATGAAGAATGTGGCGTATTCGGCGTATGGGGACACCCGGATGCAGCCCAGCTGAACTTTTTCGGTCTGCATAGCCTGCAGCACCGCGGTCAGGAAGGCGCAGGGATTGTGACCAATCGCAATGGGCGTCTGAAAGGACACCGTGACTTGGGACTTTTATCTGAAGTGTTTAAAGATGAACGCGAACTAATCCGCCTGTCGGGAGAAGCTGGAATTGGGCATGTCCGTTACAGCACTGCCGGCAGCAACAGTATCTTAAACATTCAACCGTTCCTGTTCAAGTTTCACGATGAGGAGCTGGCGCTGGCCCATAACGGGAATTTGATCAATGCAGTGAGTTTGCGTCAGGAACTCGAGCAGGATGGAGCGATATTCCACTCCAATTCGGATACTGAAATCCTGATGCACCTGATCCGTAAAAGCAAGCAGGATACACTGATCGACCGAATCAAAGAAAGTCTGAATACGGTCAAAGGTGCGTTTGCCTATGTCATGCTGACACCTGATGCACTGATTGGTGCATTAGATCCGAACGGTTTCCGTCCTTTATCCATTGGACAGATGGAAAATGGGGCATATGTTCTTGCCAGTGAAACCTGTGCCCTCGATGTTGTCGGAGCGGAATTTGTCCGTGCCGTTCAGCCAGGGGAACTCGTGATTATCGATGATTCAGGGTATCGAATCGAGACCTATACCGACCAGACGCTGCTTCAGATCTGTTCGATGGAATTTATCTACTTTGCCCGACCGGACTCAAATATCGCTGGAGTCAATGTCCACACTGCACGCAAGAATATGGGGAAACGTCTCGCTGAGGAAGCACCAGTCGATGCAGATATGGTCATCGGTGTCCCGAACTCTTCTCTGTCCGCAGCCAGTGGATATGCAGAAGCGAGTGGGATCCCTTATGAAATGGGACTGGTCAAGAATCAATACGTTGCTCGTACTTTCATTCAGCCTACTCAGGAATTGAGAGAACAGGGCGTAAGAATGAAGCTGTCTGCTGTTCGAGGTGTAGTTGCCGGTAAAAAGGTGATCATGGTGGATGATTCCATCGTTCGCGGTACGACCAGCCGACGCATTGTTCAGTTATTAAAAGAAGCTGGAGCAGCGGAGGTCCATGTCCGCATTTCATCTCCACCTTTGAAATACCCATGTTTCTACGGGATCGATATTCAGAATCAGAAAGAACTGATTGCTGCAGATTATTCAGTGGAAGAAATCCGCGAGAAAATCGGTGCAGACAGTCTATCGTTTTTAAGTGTCGAAGGGACAGTGGATTCGATCGGACTGAAGTTCGATGCGCCTCATAATGGCCTGTGTATGTCTTACTTTACCGGAGACTATCCAACACCTTTATATGACTATGAAACTGACTATATGAAAACACTGGCTAAAATCAGAGAGAGTAAGCCGTTAATGGTTTAAACAACGAGAGAAGGCCGGATGGTTCAGACAATAGCCGGTCAGAAAACAACAGGGGGATCTGTCAAATGGGAAATGCCTACACAGACGCAGGGGTCAATGTCGAAGCAGGTTATGAAACAGTTGAACGAATAAAAAAACATGCAAAACGAACGGAGCGCCTTGGTATGATGGGTGCACTGGGAGGTTTCGGCGGAGCATTCGACCTGTCTGTTCTCGACGTGAAAGAACCAGTCCTTGTATCCGGAACGGACGGGGTCGGAACGAAACTGCTGATTGCGATCCAGCAGGACAGACACGATACGATCGGGATCGACTGTGTGGCTATGTGTGTGAATGACATTCTAGCTCAAGGTGCTGAGCCGCTTTATTTTCTGGATTATATTGCAACGGGAAAAACGGTTCCTGAGAAAATGGAACAGATCGTTGCAGGCATTTCTGATGGGTGCGTCCAGGCAGGTGCAGGACTGATCGGTGGAGAAACGGCTGAGATGCCTGACATGTATGGGGAAGACGACTACGATGTGGCGGGATTCTGCGTCGGTGTGGTGGAAAAAAGACGTATGCTGACTAAAGATCACGTTAAAGCAGGAGATAAGCTGATCGGACTGCCATCCAGCGGGATACACTCCAATGGCTATTCTCTAGTAAGAAAAATCTGTTTTGAACAGAATGCGTTGAGTTATGATTTTAAGCATGATGCCTTAGGTGACGACACTTTAGGACAGGCTCTGCTTGAGCCGACAAAAATCTACGTGTCTGCTGTACTGCCTCTTTTGAAAAAAGGCTGGGTACACGGGATCTCTCACATTACAGGCGGCGGATTCATTGAAAATCTGCCTCGTATGTTACCAGAAGGCTTATCCGCAGTAGTCAGAAAAAACACTTGGGAAATACCTGGGATTTTTACTCTGCTTGAGGAGTATGGAAAACTCGACCGAGATGAAATGTACGGGTACTTCAATATGGGCATCGGTATGGTTCTGGCTGTTTCGGAAGAACATGAAGAAGCAGTTATTAAAATCTTAAAAGATGCAGGAGAAAAAGCTGTGACTATCGGGGAAGTCAGAGTCGATGAAAATGAGGCGATCCGTTTTGAGTAAAGAAGGACCAATCAGACTAGCTGTTTTTGCATCTGGAAGTGGGTCTAATTTTGAAGCACTGGTAGAGGCTGTTAGAAAGCAGACTGTTGATGCAGAAGTAGCCCTGCTAGTATGTGACAAGCCTGATGCTTTTGCTTTGACTAGAGCGAAACGGCTGGCTGTGCCTTCCGTTTCATTTTATCCAAAACAGTTTCCTTCAAAGGGAAGCTTTGAAAAGGAAGTCCTTGATCATCTGGAAGAAGCCGGCGTCGACCTGATTGTACTAGCGGGTTATATGCGTATTATCGGATCCACATTACTGGAAGCATTCGATAATCGAATCATCAATATTCATCCGTCGCTGCTTCCCTTTTATCCCGGGAAACAGGGGATACAGGATGCATTTGATGCAGGAGCTATAGAAACGGGTGTGACCGTACATCTGGTGGATGAAGGCATCGATACTGGAGAGATACTGGCTCAGGAAAAAGTTGCCATCGATCCGGACGATACGATAGAATCACTAGAGGAGAAGATTCATGCTGTCGAGCATGTGCTGTATCCTGAAGTCATTCAGACTTATATCAAAAAGCTGCAGAAGGAGTATGCCTAACTATGACACGTGCACTTATCAGTGTTTCAGACAAGACAAACATCGTTGACTTTGCTCAGGCTTTAGTCAGACAGAACATAGAGATAATTTCAACAGGAGGGACGAAAAAGGTCCTGGACGAGGCGGGTATCCCGACCTTGTCGATCGAAGAGGTCACCGGTTTTCCTGAAATGATGGATGGACGGGTCAAAACGCTGCATCCGCTGATTCATGGGGGACTGCTGGGCCGTCGGGATCTGGACACTCACCTCTCGGCTATGGCTGACCACGACATCACCCCGATCGACTTTGTCTGTGTCAATCTGTATCCCTTTAAAGAGACAATTGCCAGACCCGAAACGACTAGAGAAGAAGCAATCGAACAGATAGACATAGGTGGACCGAGCATGCTTAGAAGCGCGGCTAAAAACCATGCAGCGGTCACAGTCATTGTAGATACAGATGACTACGATCAGGTGATCAAGGAGCTGGAAGAGAACGGACAGACCTCCCTCAAGACTAGGCAGCGTCTGGCAGCTAAAGTCTTCCGTCATACGGCCGCTTATGATGCACTGATTGCTGAGTATCTGACTGAGCAGGTTGAGGAAGAGACCCAGCTGGATAGTTATACGCAGACGTATGATTTGAAGCAGACTCTAAGGTACGGAGAAAACAGTCATCAGAGTGCTGTATTTTATGAATCGCCACGAGCAAACAGTTTTTCCATTGCCAAGGCAAAGCAGCTTCACGGAAAAGAATTGTCTTACAATAACATCAAGGATGCAGATGCGTCGATCCGTATCATTCGTGAATTTGACGGACCGGCTGCTGTTGCACTTAAACACATGAACCCTTGCGGAATAGGCATCGGCGAGTCAATTGAAGAAGCCTTTGACAGAGCCTACGATGCAGACCCGGTGTCTATATTCGGTGGCATCGTCACAGTTAATGACACCGTCACTGCCGATTTAGCAGAAAAATTAAGTAAGATTTTCCTTGAAATCGTCATTGCCCCTGGTTTTTCTGAGGATGCCTTAAAAGTCTTGACCAAGAAGAAAAATATCCGTCTGCTTGAACTGGATTTCTCTGAAGCAAGACAAGGCGGAAAAGAATCTGTTACTGTTCTTGGCGGCCTGCTGGTTCAGGACCAGGACTGGGTCAACGAAGAAGACGCACCTGAATGGTCAGTTGTTACTGACAAGGCACCAACTGACAGCCAAATGCGTGCACTGAAACTGAACTGGAAAGCAGTGAAGCATGTGAAGAGCAACGCCATTGTCGTGGGGAATGACAAGCAGACCTTAGGCATCGGAGCCGGTCAGATGAACCGGGTCGGAGCAGTCAAGATTGCCATTGAACAGGCAGGTGAGCAGGCAGAAGGTGCGGTCATGGCCAGCGATGCCTTTTTCCCGATGGATGACAGTGTCGAATATGCTGCCGAGCACGGTATCAAAGCAATCATCCAGCCAGGCGGAAGCATCAAGGATCAGGCATCGATCGATAAGGCCAATGAATACGGCATTGCCATGGTGTTCACGGGCATGCGTCACTTCAGACATTAATCAATAAAAGAGAGGGGAACCTCTCTTTCGTTTTATACATAGATTATATTGAGGGATTTTAAAGGGGAGAAATTTGTGAATTTACTAGTGATCGGATCAGGTGGACGTGAACACGCGATTGCAAAAAAACTGCTGGAAGGCAGCCAAGTCGAGCAGGTGTACTGTGCACCGGGAAACCCGGGGATGAGTCAGGACGGCATAACTGTGCTGGATATCAGTCAGGAAGATCATGAATCGTTAATCGATTTTGCCAAAAAAGAACACATTTCATGGACCATCGTTGGACCGGAAATCCCACTGTTCAATGGCATCGTAGATGATTTTCAGGCAGAAGGGCTCGCCATTTTCGGTCCGTCAAAAGCCGCGACTCAGATTGAATCGTCAAAGGCGTTTGCTAAAGAGCTGATGACTGCCAATGCTATTCCGACAGCGGCCTACCAGTCTTTTGAGGAGTATGAAGAAGCGAGACGTTACATTGAAAAAGGAAACATTCCAGTCGTCATCAAGGCTGACGGCTTGGCCGCAGGTAAAGGAGTCGTGGTAGCTGAAACGATGGAAGCCGCACTTGAAGCCCTTGAAGACATGATGCTGGATAAAAAATTTGGGGATCAGAACACGCGTGTAGTCATCGAAGAATACCTGACGGGAGAAGAGTTTTCTCTTATGGCTTTCGTTAAAAATGAGAAGGTCTATCCGATGGTGATTTCACAGGATCATAAGCGCCTGCTTGAAGGGGACGAAGGTCCGAATACTGGGGGGATGGGGGCCTATGCCCCAGTTAAGCATATATCGGAAACTGTTGTGAAAGAAGCGACTGAAAAGATACTCCTGCCCGCTGCGACAGGGATGGTAAGAAACGGGACGCCTTTTACTGGTATATTATATGCCGGAGTCATGGCAACAGACGATGGACCCAAAACGATTGAGTTCAATGCCCGCTTTGGAGATCCGGAAACCCAAGTGCTGATGAACCGTCTGGAATCCGATCTGGCAGACGCCATTTCAGCTATGCTTAATGGCCAGGAACCCGGTCTAGTCTGGAAACAGGAGGGTGTCAGTTTTGGCGTCGTTGTTGCCTCGAAAGGGTATCCAGAAGCTTACGAAAAATATAGACCATTGGACCTGCCTGTAATAACCAAGCAGATGAATCTGTACTTCGCAGGTGTTTCAGAAACCGAAGGAAAGCTAGTTTCAAACGGCGGCCGTGTGTATTTGGCTGAAGCAACTGGGGAAACGATCGAAGAGGCACAGGAAGCCGTCTATTCAGCGCTTGAAGCCGTTGATACAAGCGAGTATGTATACAGGAAAGATATCGGAAACAGAGCAGTTGTGAACACGAAATAAGTAATAAGGTTAAAATAGATTCATAACAATTAGGAGGCGTTTGATTTGGCAATTGAAGTAGGGGTCGTCATGGGAAGCACATCCGACTGGGAGACCATGAAGCATGCATGTGAGGTGCTGGATGAACTGGAAGTGACGTACGAGAAAAAAGTGGTCTCCGCTCACCGGACACCGGACTTGATGTTTGATTATGCTGAAGAAGCGCGCGGTCGAGGGATCAAAGTGATCATTGCCGGAGCAGGAGGCGCTGCACATCTTCCTGGTATGCTGGCAGCCAAAACGACATTACCGGTCATCGGTGTCCCTGTTCAGTCAAAGGCGCTGAACGGTCTGGACTCCTTACTGTCAATTGTACAGATGCCTGGAGGAGTTCCAGTTGCTACCGTAGCCATCGGCAAGGCTGGGGCAACGAATGCCGGTCTCCTCGCCGCTCAAATGTTAGGAGCCTTTCAGCTTGAACTGGCAGACCGAATCGAAAATAGAAGAGAAGCCTTGAAACAGAAGGTAATGGAAAGTAGTGACGAACTTGTCTAAACTGATCAGACCGGGAAGTACAATAGGCATTATAGGCGGGGGACAGCTGGGACGGATGATGGCTTTTTCTGCTAAGGAAAGAGGCTACCGTATCGCTGTGCTTGACCCGACTCCAGACTGTCCGACAGCCCAGGTGGCGGATCTGCATATTGAAGCAGCTTATGATGATCTGGACGCTTTAAAAGAACTGGCCAGATCCAGCGATGTGCTGACCTATGAATTTGAAAATGTCGATGCCGAAACAATCGAACACGTTCGTGAGGCAGTAGATATTGCTGTTCCACAGGGGACAGAGCTGTTACTTAATACTCAGAATCGCCTGACTGAGAAAGATTTTCTGAAAAATTCAGGCATTCCTATTGCCGCTTATGCTAAAATTGAAACGGAAGAAAATTTGGAGGAAGCAGTTGGAGCCCTTGGTTATCCATGTGTCCTCAAAACTGTTCAAGGCGGTTACGACGGGAAGGGTCAAGTCGTTCTGGAATCGGATGCTGATCTTGAAGAAGCCTCTGCTCTCATAAAAAAAGGGACATGTGTCCTGGAAGAGTGGGTGACATTTGAAAAGGAGCTCTCCATTATGGTGGCTCGTAATGCGTCAGGTGATGTGGTCACCTTGCCTGTTTCAGAAAACATCCATGAGAAAAACATCCTGCTTAAGAGTATCGTACCGGCTCGTGTGTCAGAAGAAGTGATGGCCGAGGCACGACAGATTGCTGAAACCATAGCTGAGAAGATGACCTTATCGGGTGTCCTGGGAGTGGAACTGTTTCTGACTTCTGAAGGAAAGCTTTATGCCAATGAACTGGCCCCGCGTCCGCATAACTCCGGACATTATTCTATAGAAGCCTGCTCTGACTCCCAATTTGATCTCCACATACGCGCGATCTGTGGCTATCCTCTGGCAAAGGTAGAGCTGCTCAAGCCCGCTGTGATGGTCAATATTCTGGGTGAGCATTTTGAACAGGCACTGAATCTGAACAGCAGTCAGCCCACCTGGCATGTACACGACTACGGCAAGAAAGATGTCAAGAACGGGCGTAAGATGGGGCATGTGACTATACTGACGGCTGACACTGACAAGACACTGAAAGACATTAAAGAAACGAAAATCTGGAATTAGGAGACTGGTATAATGATCGAACGCTATACGCGACCTGAAATGAAAGAATTATGGTCAGAGGAGAACCGCTATAATTCATGGCTGGAAGTTGAAATTTTAGCTGATGAGGCCTGGGCTGAACTGGGAGAGATTCCTAAAGAAGACGTTCAGAAGATCCGAGCGCATGCCTCTTTTGATATTGCCCGTATTCTGGAAATCGAAAAAGAAACGAAACATGACGTGGTCGCTTTCACACGTGCCGTTTCTGAAACGTTGGGAGACGAAAAGAAATGGGTCCACTACGGGTTGACCAGTACGGATGTCGTTGATACAGCATACGGCTACCAGCTGAAACAGGTCAACGATGTGCTCAGAAAAGACTTGCAGCAGCTGCTTGAAGTCATCGGAGAAAAAGCGAAAGAGCACAAGCATACGGTGACCATGGGACGGACGCACGGTGTTCATGCCGAACCGACGACATTTGGTCTGAAACTCGCGCTCTGGTACTCAGAAATGAAACGCCACATCGAACGGTTCGAACACGCAGCTAAAGGCGTAGAAGCCGGGAAAATCAGTGGAGCAGTTGGGACGTTTGCCAATATCCCGCCATTTGTTGAAAAGTATGTCTGCGACAAACTGGGAACGCGTCCTCAGGAAATTTCGACCCAGGTCCTGCCGCGTGATCTGCATGCGGAGTATGTGAGCGCCATTGCCCTGATCGCGACCAGTGTTGAAAAATTCGCTACAGAAATCAGAGGACTGCAAAAGTCGGAAACTAGAGAAGTAGAAGAAGGTTTTGCTAAAGGTCAGAAAGGCTCTTCAGCGATGCCGCACAAGCGTAACCCAATCGGGTCTGAGAATATGGCCGGGCTGGCGCGTGTGATCAGAGGACACATGGTGACAGCGTATGAGAACGTCAGCTTATGGCATGAACGTGACATTTCACATTCATCTGCGGAACGCATTATTTTGCCTGACAGCACGACCCTGTTGAATTACATGCTGAACAGATTCGCCAATATCGTCCGCAATCTGACGGTATTCCCTGAGAACATGAAACGAAATATGGATGCGACACTTGGTCTGATCTACAGCCAGCGTGTATTGCTGAAGCTGATCGATAAAGGTCTCAGCCGGGAAGAAGCTTACGACCTGGTTCAGCCCAAAACTGCCATTGCTTGGGATGAACAGACAGCGTTCCGCCCATTGCTTGAAGAGGACGAAAAAATCATGTCCATTCTGAATGCTGAAGATATTGAAGATGCTTTTGATTATAACTATCATCTGAAAAATGTAGATGAGATATTTGAACGTGTCGGATTGAATTAATTTGAAGACCTGCAGGGACATAGAATAATAGTCGCTGCAGGTTCTTTTTGTACTGTGCATTTTTAAAAAGGAAGAAACGATCAGTGTCTATTATAAGAATAGTTGAAGCGATACATGATATAGTTTAGGGACAGATAATTTCAGGAGGATAAAAGAATGAAACTGATTATGTTCAGCACCCGAGATGACGAAAAACCAGCTGTAAATAAATGGAGCATACGTAACGGCGTAGAGGTAAGAACTGTAAAGGAAGATCTGACACTTGATACGGTCTCACTGGTCGAAGGGTTTGATGGTGTCTGTATCCAGCAGAGAACGGACATCACAAACGAAGCCGTTTATAAGCGCTTATCTGATTTCGGTATTAAGCAATTGGCCTTACGAACGGCGGGATATGACATTATCAATATGGACCTGGCGGAAAGATATAATATGAAGATCACCAATGTACCTGCTTATTCCCCAAGATCAGTTGCTGAACTGGTGCTGACTCAGACGATGAGACTGATTAGGCAGTTTCCTTCTATAGAAAGGGACATGGCAGAAGGGGACTTCAGATGGTCTGGACGAATTGCGAGAGAAATACATACGATGACAATAGGAATAATTGGGGCCGGACGAATTGGCGGCACCACTGCCCGATTATTCCACGCCCTTGGTGCGACAGTTATTGCTTATGATCCTGTCCAGCACGATGAGTTAAGAAGTATTCTGACGTATAAAGAATCAAAGACAGAAGTGCTGGCTGAGGCGGATATCGTGTCTCTTCATGTGCCTTTGGATTCTACTACGATTAATTTGATTGACGCATCAGCTTTAAACGTGATGAGAGGTGGAGCCTTTCTGATCAATGCAGCCCGGGGTCCGGTAGTTGATACCTCAGCACTCATTGAATCGCTTCAGTCAGCTAAACTGGCAGGGGCAGCATTGGATACACTCACAAACGAACAGAACTTTTTTAATCAGGATCTGAGAGGGAAAGTCCAGACAGATAAAAATTTGACCTTGCTAATGAATATGAAGAATGTTCTGCTTACCCCTCATATTGGCTTTTACACGACAGAGGCTGTTCAGAATATGGTCGATATAGCGCTGGATAACGCCTTGGATATAATTCATTTGAACAGAAGTGTCAATGAAGTTGTATAATCATAGTGGATACTGGACTGTGGATATAAACAGTTGCACAGTCCAGCTTAAACAGGTGCTGTTTCGAAGGGCTATAGCGACGATTAAATAAGGTGTTGAAAAATATTAAAAAAACGCTTGCAAGGTTTTTACTTAAATGGTATAGTTTATTCAAAGTTAAATATCTGGAGCATAACTGGATTGTTACTGATCTGAATTTAGATGCAGGCAAAACCTGAATTGATCCGAGAACTTTACTTTGAGACGACTATGTCTTTCAGTAGATATCTGGGATGAGTTTAGGTTTATTTTTTTGGATAAGTCGATCAAAGGAGGTGTCAGTCGAGTGAAATGAAAATCGAAAAGATATTAAACAACAACGTTATCCTTACTCTAAATGAATCCAATAAAGAAACAGTGGTCATGGGCAGAGGAATAGCGTTTCAGAAAAAAATTGGGGACTCGATAGAAGCAGATAAAATTGAAAAGACTTTCATTCCAGAAGGTCAGGAGATATTGGACAATTTAGCCAATCTGTATCGCGATATCGATCCTGATATTCTCGAAGTGGCGACTAACGTCATCAAGTATGCCCAAGGTGTATTACGTCTTAAGTTAAGCAATCATATTTATTTAACCTTGCCGGACCACTTGAGTTATGCGATCAGTCGTACAAAAGAGGGCTTGGATATAAAGAATCCTCTCACTTGGGAAATCAAACGGTTTTACAAAGTGGAGTATGAAATAGGGCGCAAAGCAATCGAATTAGTGGAACAGGAATTAGATATCCGTCTTCCGGATTCTGAAGCAGCAGCCATAGCATTGCATATCGTCAATGCCAGGCAGGATGATTCAGACTTGGGCGTGACTATGAAAATGACCGAAATGGTTCAGGATATACTGAACATCGTTCATTTCTATTATGGTCAGACATTTGACGAAGATTCTTTTCAGTACACACGCTTTATTACTCATCTTCAGTATTTTGCTAGACGGCTCCTGCATCAGGAGAGAAGAGAATCTAATGACGACTTCTTGTATGAACAAATCCAAAGAAAATACCGCAAAGCTTTTCAATGCACCGAGAGAATCAACGAATATCTTAAAAAAGTTGAACACACTTCTCTTACAAAAGACGAACAGCTCTATCTGGCCATACACATTCAGCGTGTGACCACAGAGGATTAATTTCAAACTGAATAAACTGATCTATCACAGATGGATTGTTACTGGCTCGACCAGGCAAAACCTAAGTTGATAGTTGACAGAAAAGGTCCATTTTTGTGGACGATTCTGGTCGACTGTTGATTTAGGTTTTTATTTTACAAATAAACAAAATAAAACAAGAAAGAAGGAAAAGGGAATGGCATACGAAGAACTAGCTAGAGATATTGTCAAGAATGTCGGAGGCAAGGAAAACATTAATGGGTTGACACACTGTATCACACGACTGCGCTTTAAATTAAAGGATGAAGGGAAAGCGAATACAGACGTACTGAAAGGTATGGACGGCGTTGTAACAGTCATGAAAAGTGGCGGACAGTATCAGGTGGTTATAGGAAATCACGTTCCTGACGTTTACGAGCAGGTTCTTAATGTAGCGGATTTAGGATCTGGATCAAGCAGCGCGAATGATGATGGACCTAAAGGCAATCCGTTTGATCGCTTTATTGACCTTGTTTCAGGCATATTCCAGCCCGTATTAGGTGTACTTGCCGCTACAGGGATGATTAAAGGATTTAATGCTTTGTTCCTGGCTTTTGGGGTGTTGAGTGAAACATCAGGAACCTATCAGATTCTGGACGCAACGGGAGATGCGCTATTTTACTTCTTCCCAATATTTTTAGGATATACCGCTTCTAAAAAACTCAACCTGGCACCATTTATTGGTATGGCCATAGGGGGAGCGCTTGTCTATCCAAGTATGGCAGGTTTAGCTGGAGGAGATGTTCTTTATACACTGTTTGAAGGCACAGTATTCGCTTCACCGGTAGTACTTGAATTTATGGGTATCCCAGTAATCCTTCCTCAAGGGGGATATGGGTCTACAGTAATTCCAATCATTTTAGCTGTCCTATTTGCATCAAAAGTTGAAAAAATGATGAAAAAAATCATTCCAGATGTTGTTAAACTGTTCCTGGTACCATTTACCACATTGCTAATCTCTGTTCCATTGACATTTATCGTTATCGGACCTATTGCTAATATCGCCGCCAACCTGATTGGTGCTGCAACACTAGCAATTTACAACTTCAGCCCAATCGTAGCCGGTCTGATCATCGGTGGATTCTGGCAAGTCTTTGTTATCTTTGGATTGCACTGGGGACTTGTACCTATCGCTATCAACAATCTATCTGTATACGGAAGTGACCCGATTCTTGCTCTGTCATTTATCGCATCATTCGCTCAGACAGGTGCAATCATTGGTGTTCTACTGAAAACTAAAGAGAACAAAATCAAAACACTTTCCATTCCTGCAATCATCTCAGGATTTTTCGGAGTTACAGAACCGGCTATCTATGGTATTTCACTGCCACTAAAAAAACCGTTCATCATCAGCTGTATCGGAGGTGCATTGGGTGGAGCAGCCTTAGCTCTTATCGGCACTCAAGGTTATATCGTAGGTGGACTAGGCGTATTTGGTTATACAAACTTCATCGATCCATCAACTGCTGGTGTAGGAAATCTATGGTTGATCATTGGTATTTCTCTAGCTGGCTTAGTATTCGGTGCAGTTGTAACTTACCTGGTAGGCTTTGGTACACTGTTTGAAGATGACAAAACAGCTACAACTCAAGGAGTAGAATCTAAACCAGCATCTGAAGGTGCAGTTATTGAAGCTAACGGCGAAACTTATATTGAAAAACAAGTACTGGCAAGTGTCATGGAAGGAAACGTTATTCCATTGAACGAAGTAAAAGATGAAGCATTTGCTTCAGGCGCGATGGGTAAAGGAGTGGCGATCGATCCAGCTGATGGACAGGTTCACTCACCAGTCGATGGTGAAGTCACAGTACTATTCCCGACACATCACGCTGTAGGTGTTAAAAGTAACGAAGGTGTAGAGGTGCTGATCCACATTGGAATGGACACTGTTCAGCTTGATGGAAAAGGCTTTACTCCGCATGTTAAAGTAGGAGATAAGGTAACCGCAGGACAGCTGCTTATCAACTGTGACCTTGATATTATAAGAGACGCGGGATACAGCACGGTGACACCTGTAATTGTTACCAATTCAGATGAATACCTTGATATATTGACTACTGATGAGACTAAACTGAAATCATCAGACTATCTAATGACTGTCGTTATTTAAAACCATTAAAGAGGTGGATAGATCATCTGCCTCTTTAACTTGATACAAACAAAAATATGAAAAAGGGGATTGTTTTATGACTGAGCAAGTATTTAAAGACGGGTTTTTATGGGGTGGCGCTACAGCTGCCAATCAGTTTGAAGGTGGATATGATGAGGGAGGAAGAGGCCTTAATCTGGCAGATGTTCTTCCAGGCGGAAAGGCTCGTCTGAAACTTCTGGCATCATCAGGATTCGATTTTGAAATGGATACTGATAAATATTCGTATCCGAATCACGAAGGAATCGATTTCTACAACCGCTATAAAGAAGATATCGCACTGTTTGCGGAGATGGGTTTTAAAGTTTTCCGTATGAGTATTGCCTGGAGCCGTATTTTTCCAAATGGAGACGAGCTTGAGCCTAATGAAGAGGGTCTGGCGTTCTACGACCGAGTTTTCGATGAACTGGCTAAATACGACATTGAACCACTTGTTACTATTGCACACTATGAAACACCTCTGCACTTAATCAAAGAATACGGCGGGTGGAAAAACAGGAAGCTGGTAGAGTTTTTCGACCGCTATGCTGAAACACTGTTCACACGCTATAAAGATAAAGTGAAATACTGGCTTACATTCAACGAAATCAACGGTGCGACGCATATGCCATTATTCGGTCTAGGGTTTTCACCAGAGAGTCCTGAAACGCGTCTGCAGGAAAGCTTCCAGGGGCTGCACCATCAGTTTGTCGCCTCTGCTCGAGCAGTGAAAAAAGCGCATGAGATCATTCCAGGCTCTCAAGTAGGATGCATGCTGATCTATGCACCAGTCTATTCTTTCGATTCAAATCCAGATAACGTGATGCACGCCAGACAAGAAGCTGACCTGTTCAACTTCTTCTGCGGAGATGTGCATGTCCGTGGCGCCTATCCATACTTTGCAGACCGCTATTTTGAAGAAAATGAGATCTCCATCGAAATGGAAGACGGCGACCTGGAGACCATTCAGGAAGGGACGGTTGACTTCATTTCATTCAGCTACTACATGTCACGTACCGATAAGAAAGAGAAAACACCTGAGGAGCTGGGTCAGGGCAATCTGATCGGTGGAGTGAAGAATCCGTTTCTTGAAGCCAGTGACTGGGGATGGGAAATCGATCCAGTCGGCCTGCGCATTGCATTGAACGAACTTTACGGACGCTACCAAGTGCCTTTGATGGTCGTGGAAAACGGTCTGGGTGCACATGACAAGATTGAAGAAGATGGATCGATTCAAGATGACTACCGTATTGACTACCTGCGTGAGCACATCCGAGAAATGGGCGAAGCCGTCAAAGATGGTGTTGATCTGATCGGGTACACCAGCTGGGGCTGTATTGATCTAGTCAGTGCATCAACAGGAGAGTACTCCAAACGATACGGGTTCATCTATGTCGACAAGCATGATGACGGATCCGGAACTATGGAAAGAAGAAAGAAAAAATCGTTCGACTGGTATAAACAAGTCATCGAATCCAACGGAACTAAGTTGGATTAATTAATTTAGCATTAAGCGGAGAAGAGGTGTAGGTGCCTTCTCCGTTTTTTTTCTGTATTTGCTTGACTTAAAGTCGACTTTAAATGGTAAAGTAAACCTATCAATTGAAGGAGAGGGTACAAATGGAAACAGTAAAATTTGGTCGAACAGGGTTGGATGTCAGTCCAATTTGTCTTGGAGCAATGAGCTTTGGGGATCCCGAAAACTGGATACATGACTGGGTCCTCAATGAAGAAGACAGTCGTCAGATTATCCGGAAATCACTGGATCTAGGGATCAATTTTTTTGATACCGCCAACATTTATTCGAAAGGAGAGAGTGAACGGATTCTTGGACGTGCACTGAAAGACTTTGCTGACCGAGAAGACATCGTTGTAGCGACTAAACTTTTTTCATCAATGCGCGACAGGCCGAATGGTGGGGGATTGTCCAGAAAAGCAATCATGCATGAAATCGATCAGTCTCTTGGCCGCCTGGGGATGGATTATGTCGATCTCTACATTATTCACAGATGGGATTATAACACGCCTATTGAGGAGACCATGGAAGCTCTCCATGATGTAGTGAAATCAGGAAAAGCCAGATATATTGGAGCTTCGGCCATGTATGCCTGGCAGTTTCAGAAGGCACAATACATTGCTGAGAAGAATGGGTGGACTAAGTTCGTGTCGATGCAGAATCATTATAATCTGCTGTACCGTGAAGAGGAACGGGAAATGATGCCTTTGTGTGAAGATATGGGAATAGCTGTCACACCATACAGTCCTCTGGCATCTGGACGGCTGGCAAGAGAGTGGTCAGTAGAAACAGAACGGTCAAGAACCGATAAGATACAGGAAATGAAATACGGGAAAACGGAAGAACAGGATGAAATAGTGGCAGACCGAGTAGGAGACATTGCTGAGAAGAAAGGTGTTTCCCGTTCGCAAGTCGCTCTAGCCTGGCTCCTCCATAAACCACAGGTTGTGGCACCAATCATTGGGGCAACCAAAGAAAAGTATCTGGACGATGCTGCAGCTGCCCTTGAAATTGTATTGACTAAAGAGGAAATGGACTATTTGGAAGAAGTCTATATTCCTCATGAAGTGACTGGACCAAATCCGTATCCGGAATAGGAGTAATTGTCAAGAACCAAAGGTGTTGATTTATTCAGCATCTGTGGTTCTTTTAAGTTATCAAAGTGCTTAGTTGATAGGCACTTTAGAATCTCATCTAATGGAAATTTTTAATAGCTATCAGAGGGAAATTATTATTTTGAGGTTATGCTGTGAGGTCATTGAATAAATAAGTGAACAGACGTACAATATACCTAACACTATTTAATATAAAGTGATTATATATAATATAACCCCGACGATGGAGGCAATACGAATGGTACAGCAAACTGGAAATATTGGATTTGAAGAAACATTATGGAAATCAGCAGATAAATTGCGTGGCAGTATGGACGCTGGAGATTATAAACACGTTGTGTTGGGTCTGATTTTCTTAAAGTATATTTCAGATAAATTTGAAACAAAACATGACGAGCTTGTGCAAGAGGGTATGGGATTTGAAGAAGACCGTGACGAATACTTAGCAGAAAATATATTTTGGGTGCCAAAAGAAGCACGCTGGTCTCACATTATGGATAATGCGAAGAGTGAGAAAATCGGCCAGTACATTGATGACGCTTTGATCTTAATTGAAAAAGAAAATCCGTCGTTAAAAGGTGTACTGGATAAGCGCTATGCCCGTCCAGAAATTGATAAAAGAAGACTGGGCGAATTGATTGACTTGATTTCTACAATTAAGCTGCATAATAATGGCGAACAGGATTTACTTGGTCGTGTGTACGAGTATTTCTTAGGTCAGTTTGCATCCATTGAAGGTAAAGGCGGAGGAGAATTCTACACCCCAACCAGCGTAGTTAAAACATTAGTCGATATGATTGAACCCTATAGTGGCCGAGTATACGACCCATGCTGCGGATCTGGCGGGATGTTTGTTCAAAGTGAAAAATTCGTCCAGGATCACCAAGGACGCATTGACAACTTATCTATTTACGGTCAGGAACTGAACTCAACGACTTGGAAACTGTGTAAAATGAATCTGGCCATTAGAGGTCTGGAAGGAAATATAGGACCGCATCATGCAGACTCCATGCATAATGATTTGCATAAATTACTTAAAAGTGACTTTGTCATGGCTAACCCTCCTTTTAACATCAGTGACTGGGGTGGGGAACACTTAGTAGATGATGTCCGCTGGAGGTATGGTATTCCACCAAAAGGGAACGCCAACTATGCTTGGATTCAGCATATTCTTTATCATCTAGCGCCTAACGGGACAGCGGGGATTGTGTTGGCTAATGGATCCTTAAGCTCAAACACATCTAATGAGGGAGAAATCAGAAAGAATTTACTGGAAGCAGATATGGTTGATGCGATTGTCGCGCTGCCTGATAAACTGTTTTATTCTGTCAGTATTCCTGTTTCACTTTGGATTTTAAACAAAAACAAGAAAAATCATCCAAAATTCCGATCCCGTGAAGAAGAGGTTTTATTTGTTGATGCCAGAAGACTGGGACACATGGTTGACCGCAGACACAGAGAGTTTACAGATGAGGATATTGCACAAATTACTGAGACTTACCACAACTGGCGTAATCAAGACGGTGACTACGAAGACGTGCAAGGCTTCAGTAAGTCAGCTTCATTAGACGAAATAAGAGAGCATGAATATGTCTTGACACCAGGACGTTATGTAGGAATTGAAGAAGTTGAAGATGACGGCATTCCCTTTGAAGTGAAGATGGAAGACATGACTGCAGAATTGGCAGAACTCTTTGCAAAATCTTCTCACCTAGAAGAAGAAATCAGAAAAAATCTAGGAGGGATCGGATTTGAGTTTTGATGAATGGAAAAAAGTGAAATTAGGAGATTTGATTAACTTCAGAAGAGGTCACGACTTGCCAAAAAAAAATATGATTGTAGGAAAATATCCAGTAATAGGATCTAATGGTGTTATAGGCTTTCACAATGAATTTACTACAGTAAGGCCATGTATTACTGTTGGAAGAAGTGGAAATGTTGGAAATCCTCATATTATAGACTTTGAAGCATGGGCCCATAATACTACTCTCTATATTGATGATTTTAAGAATAACTACCCCCAATTTATATATTATTTGCTAAAAACTTTAGAGTTATCAAGATTCGCCGGTGGAAGTGCAGTTCCGACACTTAATCGCAATCATATTCATCCCATAGAATTAAATGTACCTACAGAAATAGATGAACAAAAAGCAATAGCAAACATCCTCTCTACCTTAGACGAAAAAATAGAAGTCAATAATCAAATAAATCAAACATTAGAAAACATGGCCCAAGAGCTATTTAAAAGATGGTTTGTGGACTTTGAATTTCCAAACGAAGATGGAGCCCCTTATCAATCAAGTGGTGGTGAAATGATTGAAAGTGAGTTGGGGTTGATTCCTAAAGGGTGGGAAGTCAATAGTCTAAAAACGATAATAGAATTGCATGATTCTAAAAGGATTCCTTTATCTAAAAATGAGAGAACTAAGCGAGATAAAATATATCCTTACTACGGAGCAGCATCTTTAATGGACTATGTAGACGATTACTTATTTGATGGGACTTTTATACTCTTAGGAGAAGATGGGACTGTAATGACAGAAGATTATAAACCGATTCTACAATATGTATGGGGCAAGTTTTGGGTTAATAATCATGCCCATGTTCTAAAATCAAAAAGAGATATATCAATAAACTTTCTTTATTTGATGTTAAGAAATATGAATATATCGAGTGCAGTTACGGGTGCAGTTCAATTAAAAATTAATCAAAAAAATTTAAAGTCAATGAAAATAGTTCTTCCTACTGATGAAAACTTGATCGGAAAATTTAGTAGAATTATTGATGATAGTTTCGAAAGCTATAAAGTACTTAATGAAGAGAATAAGATATTGAAACAGGTCCGTGACACGCTCCTCCCTAAACTTATGTCAGGAGAAATACGCGTACCTTTAGAGGGTTTGGAAGAAAGTTTAACCGAAGTGAAAGGAGGCTAATTGTGAGTCTATATGAACACTTTACGGAAGATTTACTGGAAGAAGCGGCAATTGAGATCTTACAGGAGTTAGGCTATGACTATGCATCCGGATTAGACCTTTCACCAGGTGGAACACAAGTCGAACGTGAGACCTTGAAAGAAGTGCTGTTAGAAAGGCGACTGGAAGAAGCTCTGAGCAAAATCAACCCAGAGCTTCCGCCTGAAGCTTTAGAAGAAGCATACAGACAAGTCATTACCTTTAACAGTCCCAGTTTAATTGAAAATAACCGTCACTTTCATCAGTTAATGACCGAAGGAGTCGAGGTCAGTTACAAGGAAAAGGGAGAAATTAGAACAAAGCGGGCGTATGTTATTGATTTTGAGAACCCGTTAAATAATAATTTCCTAGCTGTGAATCAGTTTACTGTAGTGGAAAAAGAGGACCGTAGACCAGATATCGTTTTATTCGTCAACGGTCTTCCGCTCGTGGTAATTGAATTAAAATCAGCGAGTGATGAAGAAGTGGGGATTGAGAATGCATACAACCAAATCCAAACCTATAAAAGAGAAATCCCTTCTCTTTTCAACTACAATGCCTTCAATATTATTTCAGACGGAATTAATGCAAAAGTAGGGACGTTGACTTCTAACGAAGAATGGTTCATGAACTGGCGAACGGTTGACGGAAAACATATCGAACCCCTTTCCAATCCCCAGTATGAAGTCTTGTTTAATGGGATACTTCAAAAAGAACGGCTTTTAGATATCGTTCATAACTTCATACTCTTCCAGGAATCACAGGAAGCAGAAAAAGACGCGAATGGGAAAATACTAGGGAATAATAAATCCGTAGTAAAAATCATGGCAGCTTATCATCAGTACTTTGCTGTTAAAAAAGCGGTCGCTAAAACAAAAGAAGCCACCCAAGAAGAAGGCGACCGTCAAATCGGGGTGATTTGGCATACGCAAGGGTCAGGGAAAAGCTTTTCGATGGTCTTTTATACAGGCGGCCTGGTGAGAGAACTGAACAATCCGACCATTGTGGTTATAACCGACCGTAATGATTTGGATGACCAGCTCTTCAGTACGTTTTCTAAATCAAAAGACTTATTGCGGCAAACACCAAAGCAGGCGCACGTCAGAAAATTATCTCAAGCTAAAAAGACGAACAACAAAGATAACTCCACAGAAGTTAATGGCTTGTATGATCTTTTAAACGAGAGACAATCAGGTGGGATTATTTTTACAACCATTCAAAAATTCAAGCCGGAAAATGAAGACATGCCCGTTCTGACAGACCGAAAAAATGTGATTATCATTGCAGACGAAGCACACAGAAGTCAGTATGGATTGGATGCTAAAACGGATGCCAAAACGGGGGAAGTCACCTATGGCTATGCTAAGTATTTAAGAGATGCTCTGCCCAATGCCTCCTTTATCGGCTTTACTGGTACACCCATTGACTTAGAAGACCGCTCGACGGTTGCTGTATTCGGTCATACAATTGATACATATGACATGACCAGAGCGGTAGAGGATGAAGCAACGGTTCGTATTTTTTATGAGAACCGGATCATCAAACTTGAAGCGGATGAAGTGGAACTCAAGAACTTGGATGATGAATTTGAAGAACTATTGGAGGGTCAAGAAGAAGAGGCTCGCATGAAAAATCGGTCGAAGTGGAGTCGAATGGAAGCCATAGTTGGCTCACCAAACCGGGTCAAAAAGCTGGCTGAAGATATCGTCCAGCATTTCGAAGCCAAAGAACAGGCTATGGATGGTAAAGGAATGGTCGTCTGTATGAGTCGAAAGATTGCCGTAGATTTGTATGATCAGATCATTAAAATCAGACCAGACTGGCACAGTGACGATGTGAATAAAGGAAAAATTAAAGTGGTTATGACCGGAAGTGCAGCGGACAGTGAACGCCTGCAAAAGCACACCGGTGGCAAGCAGCGCCGAGATACATTGGCTAAGCGTATGAAAGACAACAATGATGAATTGAAATTGGTGCTTGTAAGAGACATGTGGCTCACAGGCTTTGATGTCCCGTCTATGCATACCATGTATATTGATAAACCCATGAAAGGTCATAATTTAATGCAAGCGATTGCGCGCGTGAACCGTGTCTTCAAGGAAAAATCTGGTGGTGTCGTTGTCGACTATATTGGTATTCTTGAAAGTTTAAAGCATGCATTAAATCAGTACACCAGCAGCGACCGACAAAATACTGGTATCGATACAGACGTGGCAACTAACTTAATGCTTGAGAAATTGGATGTTCTTCAAGATATGATGCATGGGTACGATTATTCTGACTATATGGGTGACTCACAAAGCAAACGTGTCCGCGCCATAACCGGTGGAATGGACTTTATTATGGGCAAGAGCGAAGAAGACCAAAAAGAATTCAAGCAAACGGTTCTGGAATGCGGCAAAGCTCACGCCCTATGTGCAGCTACGGATACTGGAAAAGAAAAAGCACTGGAAGTGAGTTACTTTAAAGCAGTAAAAGCGAGTTTGGTTAAGCTCAAAAATAGCGACAAGCCTATACTTTCTCAAAAAGAAATCGATGCACGTGTATCTCAGCTTCTCGAACGGTCGATTATTTCAGAGGAAGTCATCGATGTATTTGATACATTAAATATTAAACGACCAGAAATTTCCATTTTATCAGAAGATTTCTTGAATGAAGTTCAGGAAATGAAGCATAAGAACTTGGCAGTCGAAATGTTGAAGAAATTACTGGAAGGTGACATTAAAGCACTTGAAAGACGAAATGTTGTTAGGTCAGAGAAGTTCTCTGAACGTTTGACAAAAACGTTAAACCGATACCGAAATCAAGCGTTGACAAATGCAGAAGTCATTGAAGAACTTATTCGTATGGCCCATGATTTCAAGCGTATGCGAGAAGAAGAAAGTGAACTGGGATTGAGTGATGATGAGATTGCTTTCTATGATGCCTTAACGAAAGAAGACGCCGTCAAAGAATTTATGGAAGACGACGTTCTAAAGCAGATCGCACATGAGTTGACCGAAGCGATTAGGAAAAATATTACTATTGACTGGAGTGTCAGAAAAAGTGCACGCGCCAGTATGAGACGAGTGATTAAACGTCTCTTAGCCAAGTATGACTATCCACCAGATCAGTCTCCTCAAGCAATCATTACGGTTATGCTTCAAGTAGAAAAAATGGCAGGCAACCTATATAAAGAACATGTTTGGGCTGCACAAGTAGCTGAAGAAGACAGAATGGATTATTAGACAAAGTGGGTTGGAGGTTAAATTACTACACAACTCCAGCCCTACATATTTATTATTTAGATAATAAGTGAGGTGTTAACAGTGGCATTCCCTAAAGAATTAGACTTTCTTGAACCAAGGATACAAGAATGTATAGAAAAAGAAGGTAAGGAATTCTTACTTGGACTTATAAAGTTACCAGATAAGCAGTATGAAACTGTGCTAAAATATGCAAGCGCTTTAATAAAAAAAGAAAAGTTAGTCTATATGCGAGAAAAAAATATGATTATCTCAGTTGCTTTAGTATTCTTTGCCATTAAAGATTTTCAAGGAAACCAATTTTGGGATGAATTTGCTCGTAAGATTGATGCTAATGAAATGCAAGTTCAAAAAATATGTAAACCGGCGTTTGAGAACTTTTGTAAGTTAAACAACCTTTATTTTCATGTAGGACGAAAGAATAAAGGTTATGTTACGTCTATTTTAACTCATGCAATCATACCAAAAACTAGCATTGATAAGTTTTTGGAATTCTTAGAAGACATATATTTTAAGGATCTAGAAGAAGATTATGAAAGTAGCGAAGTAGAGCAATTAGTAGAGTATATGCATCGATTGTTTTCAAAATTTCTGGAAGAAGATGACATTCAATTAAATATTCAAGGGTCAAAAATGACAATTGCCCGCCAGCAGTTACCTAAAGCCTTTCGTATAGCATTCGTAAAGTCCGCAGGGATTGTCGCGCCCATTATTGAAAATTATTTATTTTATATGAATGAGTTAAATTACTCACGTGATATTTCATATAGCTTTAACACTCGATTTGATAACTACTTTAAATATTATGTAAATAACATATCAGAATTAAAAAGAGTATCAACTGATAAGTCGACTATAGCCAAAAAAGGCATTAAAAAGTTCACCACAGCTCATTTTAAGTTCCAAAAAGATTTATTGCATTTAATCGTCCCAAAACAAATTATAGATAGTGACTATATTAAAGATAAAATTTATTTGAATGTTTACAATGACGATAAGCTAGTTGAAAATAGGGAACTGAAACTAACTAAAAGTCGCCTGCTCTTTAAGACTGAAGAAGAAATAGTCCTTTTAAATAGTTTCTATAAAAATCTTCGTTACGAGATATGGACAGGCGATGTAACTATTTTCAATTCTAAAGAAAAACTCTTTAGAGACTATTTAATATTCAACTCAGACGCTGAGGAAGTAGCAGCAAATCAATTAAAAAGTCAAAGATACAAAATAGTATGCTCAAATAAAACTGAATTAAAAGTCATCAATGGGGATATAACGAGTCTAAAATACCCAGATCGTACCATTCATACTGTATTTCTGAAAGATGATACTATTCTCGAATTGTCTGGATATGTTATTACACCGAACACTAAGCGACTAATAACAGAGTTTAGTGACAAGGCATTATATGAGAGAGTAGAAGGAATAGGTGATAATGAAGAAAGCTATTTTATTTATTCAGAAATTCCTAGATTGCAATTGGTTATATCTGAAGAAAAAGCAATAGATGACTATGTTGTATCGGTCAACGGAAATAATTATCATCTTTCACAAGAAAGCAAATTTTCCATTTATACTATGACTGATGGCAGTGGATCTCAGGTGGCCCAAATTTTAATAAATAACTCACTGCTTCAAGATTTGATGAACTACTCCCTAGCAATCAGAGAGAAGGGAAATATGCATCCTGTAATTAGCCGGAATTTATGTATCATACCTCAGCTGAATTATTCTTTTGATAAGCACTTTTATTATAAAGATAAGCAAGCAAAGTTGACAAATTTAAATGTGGGGGATGCTTTGAGTTGTCGTGAAACTTTACCGTTAAAAGTCAACTTAAAAAAGTATGATCATGTGGCAGTGAAAATAGAAAAAACAGCAATTAGATTAAAGATAAAGATACCAAAGTTTTCTTGGCATTTAGGTGAATATAATTCTAGTCAGAATGTTTCAGATATATGGTTTAAATCTGTAAAAGAACCACAGCTAAAAGTAACATACACAGAAGATGTTTCAAAAATTTATTTGGTCTCTTCAAATAAAATGATTACTCTCGAGGGTAAGCAAACGGTAAATCAAAATCAGTTTGATTTAAGAGATTATTTTTCAGTAGAGCATAAATCTCCCGTCACAATAGGTGTAAGATTGAAAGATAAGCAGATACCCTTAGTAACCACCCATTATCAACCAACTTTAAAAAATGTAAAGGTTGACTATTATGATACGGGTAGATTCAATAAGGGGTTATTTATACAAGGTGCTTTCGTGGGTGAAGGAAATCTAAAAGCTCAAGTGCTAGATATAAAAGAGAGTATTATACAAGAGTATGATATTAAACATAGCTTTAATTTGTTTGACCCGAACGTTAACTTAGATATGGGGAAATATAGGGTCAGGATAATACTCATTGAAGAAGATGATTTCTTCGGATTGTCCGATGATGAAAAGGTGCTACATGAAGAAAACTTATTGGTTGGAGATCCTTTTGTAATTGATACACAGAAAAAGGTATTAAAGGTTAAAAAGTGCAATACGTATGATGGAGAATTTCTTCTGGACAATTTTTATTTACAAAATGTACGTACTTCAAAAATAGAGGGTTATTATGAAGCGGATGGGTTTTATTACATCACAGATTGGGATACACAGGAGTTAAGAAAATGGTATTTCTCAACTTATAACCCATTTATAATGAGACTAAGAAAATCCAACGATTATATTTATGAATTAGAGATTGAGGATAAGGACAGGGATGGACTGATCTTTGACATTCATTCTAAGCATGTGAATCCCAAGGTAGTAAACAATGAGGAGCGTTTTAAGCTGATTGACACTATAACGATTGATAAGAGAGAGGTGGATTAAATGGGATTAGATCCTATTGTTGCGTCAAAAAATATCGTAGATAAATATTTACGCTATATTGAAACGACCTTTTATATTAATGATTCAGAGTACATGAAGCAATTCAAAAATCAGATTAGTTCTCCTGAGCATTTTTCAAAGGGACCGTATCTAGATTTCTCCGATTCCTTTAAGTTTGGTTCTAGTATCAATGAATTGATTGATGAAGACATTTTGAGTAACGAGTTTAATACCCTATATAAAGATGAGCACATGCAAGGGTTGCTTTCCAGAAGTTTGTACAAACACCAAGAATTAGCCATTCGAAAAGTGCATGAAGACAATAATATAGTGGTAACAACAGGAACAGGTTCCGGGAAAACAGAATCTTTTTTACTACCGATTATAAATCACTTAATGAGAGAAAAAGAAAATAATACTTTATCAGATGGTGTTAGAGCTTTAATTATCTATCCGATGAATGCATTGGCTAATGACCAAATGAAAAGAATGAGAGAAACTTTGAAAGATTATCCCGATATTTCATTTGGTGCGTATACGGGTGAGACTGAACATGAAGATAAAAAAGCGTTCGATAAGTTTTTGTCTTTAAATGATAATAAGAAACCCATACCTAACGAACGGATTTCACGACGTCAAATGAAAGAAAAACCGCCTCATATTTTGATTACAAATTATGCAATGCTGGAGTATTTATTATTAAGACCTGATGATAATGTTTTTTTTAATGGAGAAAAGTCAACAAACTGGAAGTATATTGTTTTAGATGAAGCACATACTTATACCGGTGCGAGTGGTATCGAAGTTTCGATGTTAATGCGAAGATTAGTAAACGTATTAAGTACAACCAATAAAATTCGCTTTATTCTTACTAGTGCAACCCTGGGGGATGAAAAAGCCAACGACGATATTTGTGATTTTGCATCTTCTTTGTGTGCAGGCTACAAATTTAAGTCGGATAGCATAATTAAGGCAATACGTTATTCCGATTTTAAAATAGAGAATAAATCAGATTATCCCTCCAGTATTTATCAGGAGTTACTGAATCAGATAAATGAAGGAGCAAGCCTAGAAAAATTAAAGGAGGTAATACGTAATTATAATCAAAAATTTACTTGTACAATGGAGAAATTAAATGCCTTATTATATGATTTTATGACCACAGATGCATTGTATTATAGGATGAGAAGTCTTTTGATGAATAATCCCATAACAATTAAAGAAATATCGGAAAGAATTGGAATTACAGAGTCTGAAGTGGTTGCATTTGTCTCATTGGCTAGGCAGGCAGAAAAGGATAATATTTCATTACTAGATGCACGTTACCACATGTTTGTGCGTGCACTAGAAGGAGCGTACATTACTTTAGGTAAACATAATAACCTTTCAATAGTTCCGAGAGATAAAACATTTATAGATGGCGAAGAGTTTGTAAGCTTTAAAATTAATGTATGTAAACACTGTGGTGAAATTCATATACCTGCAACTATTTCAGATGATTATTTAATGCAAAGTAAATCAGTTGAAATAACTAATGAATATTATATGCTATTAAATCAGGATAATTTTAGTGAAGAAGAATTTGAAGATATGGAAGACCAAATTTTTGAGTTATGTGGAAAGTGTGGAAAGATTGAAAAAAAACAGCTAGTCAACGGACTGGGATGTGACTGTCACGATGAAAATTTAGTTGAAGTTTTGCAAGTAAAGACTGATAAGAAAGCACTTCATAAATGTTATGCATGCGACACGACTAGTACCCGAGGTTCTATATTACGTGGCTTTTATATAGGACAAGAAGCAGCGGCAAGTGTAATTGGTTCAAGTATCTATGAAGAAATACCTTCAAAAATATCAAAAATAGTAAACGAGATAAATGATCTTGATAGTGACTTTTTTGGAATTGACGCTGTTGGATCAGAATCAAGTAAAGAAGTGTATTCGGATTCTCAAAATAAACAGTTACTCGTATTTTCCGATAGTCGTCAGGAAGCAGCCTATTTTGCCAGCTATTTTGACTTCACTTACAACAATATTTTGAGAAGAAGACTAGTGATGGAAGCTCTTAAAGAGTTAAGTAAATATAAGCCTGAAGATGGGATTAAAATAAATACCTTAGTGAATAAATTAGCAGCTTTATTTGAGCAGACAGGTATATTGGAAAAAGAGCAGGATTCTATGAAAGAAGCATGGAAAACTGTACTTTATGAAATATCTAGTAGTGATCGAAATAGTCTGGAAAATCTTGGTCTTCTTTCGTTTCAATATTTAAACAAGGAAATCAAAAAATTAGGCTACTTTGCTGGAGAAGATGCGCAATCTTTAATAAAGGTTTTGACGAATAGTTTCAAGAGAGAGTGTATTTTCGATTTTTCTTATTCGAAAGAAATGTTAGAAAGCGATAGAGAATATTATTCATTTAACGGCAATGAGTTTACTATGTCGTTAAGTCTGGATAAACCAGATAGAAAGAATACCTTACGAAAGTCATGGGTGTCTGTTAGCAGATCTAACTCAAGAATGGACTATCTTGAAAAAACACTTGAAGAGAGCCAACATGATAGAATAAATGATTATTTGACTAATATCTGGAAATTGTTGAAGCAAGAAAAGCATATCGTAGCTAAAAAACCAGATCAATATGTTATGGATATCAGTAATTTCGTAGTTAAACCGTCATTCTCCTACGATTTGGACTGGTACATGTGCGATAAGTGCGGGAAATTAACACCACATAACATTTCAAATGTCTGTAGTACGTATAGATGCCATGGAAAACTTACGGAATGTGATCTAGAAGAAACATTTGAAAATAATCATTATAGGAAACAATATTTAAACCTAGATATCTTCCCGCTGAGGGTAAAGGAACATACTGCGCAGCTCAGTTCAATGAAAGCTAAACAATATCAAGAAATGTTTATCAAAAATGAGATTAATGTTCTAAGTTGTTCAACTACTTTTGAAATGGGAGTAGACGTTGGAGAACTTGAAACAGTATTCATGAAAAATATGCCGCCATCTCCTTCAAACTATGCCCAAAGAGCAGGACGAGCAGGAAGGAGAAAAAATTCAGTTGCCTATTCACTTACATTTTCTAGACTCTCTTCTCATGATTTGACTTATTATAAATCTCCAGAATCTATGATTAGAGGAAAAATAAATCCACCGAAGTTTAAGGTTGAAAATGAGAAAATAGTCAAGCGACACTTTAATGCTGCGATCATTTCGGCATACTGGCGGAAATATCCGGATAGATATAAAAATGTAGAGTTATTCTTTGAAAAAAATAACTTTGAAGGATTGATTTATTTTATCCAAAATTTACCAAAGACAACCGAAAAATACATTAAACATTTTCTACCAACAATTTTATCCAGCAATTATCTACAATGGATTGCTGCCTTGAGTTCTGAAGAAGGGATTTTATATAGGGAATACTCAGAATATATTAATGAACTTGAAGATATAGAAAAATTGAAGAATGAAGCTATTGATAGGATTAAGGAAAATAAAAATAATACACATGTCTATAATAGACTTGATAATTATATAAGCAAGATTAAGGGAGAAAATATACTGTCCTTCCTGTCTAAGAAAAACATATTACCCAAATATGGCTTCCCTGTTGATACTGTCGAACTGGTAACATCACTCGATGAGAGATCAATTAAGTACAATAACAAATCAAATGATCTAAGGTTGCAAAGAGATTTGTTGATGGCGATTTCGGAATATGCACCTGGTGCAGAGATTATAGCAGACGGAAATCTATACCGAAGTCAGTATATTAAAAGACCATCTGGGAAAAACAAAGTCTGGGATTTATACGATTTTGGCATTTGTCAAAATACTAGATGTGGACATGTTAATATCAAACGACATTTTAAAGAATCGTATAGTCATAAGCTTGGTGATTGTGATGTGTGTGGGGAAGAAGTAAATAAAGAAAACACCTTTGTGATTCCTGAATATGGATTTATAATAAGCCCTCAAATAAAAAAATCGACCATAAGTAAACCTGAAAAAACGTACAAAAGTGAAATTTTCTATGTAGGAGATAAAGAAGAAATCACGAACAATAAAGTCAATGAGATAGAATATAATCAAAGAATCGTTAAGGTTAAGTCAACATCTAATGATGAACTGGTGGTTATAAATAAGTCAAACTTCTTTGTGTGTGAAACTTGCGGATACGCAGAAAAAAATGATCAGTTGCTCTATGATTTATTTGATAATAAGATGCACCATACACCATATGGAAGAGAATGTTCAAACGAAAGATTATATAGAAGAACTTTGGGTCATACGTTTAAAACAGACGTAGCTAATATCTCCTTTGAAATATATATCGATTATAAAGAAGCTTTATCAATCTTATATGCTTTACTTGAAGGTGTAAGTAAGCAACTAGGAATTGAGCGTAATGATATCTCAGGAACCGTTCATTATAATAAATTGGGTGAAGGGGACTGGGTTACTAATTTTATTTTATTTGATGTGGTTCCAGGTGGAGCAGGTCATGTGAGACGTTTAGGGGAAGCTGATGTTGATGAATTTCATGATCTACTTTATCGCTCATACCAAGTAGTTAAACAGTGTAATTGTGGAGAAGATTCAAATGGTGAAGCGGCTTGTTATAGCTGTCTTTGTAATTACTATAATCAAAAGCATCATGATATTCTGCAAAGAAATTATGCGATTGACTTTTTCGAGAATAGAATGAATATTTTAACTAAAAGATAAATGTAGTCATAGAAAATTGTTCGAATACTTTACAAAATAGGTAGAAAGAAATACTTATAGGCTGAGAACTGTTATTTTAATGTGTTCTCAGCCTATAAGTGTATGTGAAATTATAGAACAATTTTTTTCTACTCAAGTAAGATGTCAAATGATATGCGATTTCCTGAGATTTTTAAGTCTGTATAATTTGTCAGAATTTTGACCAAACACAAGTGTAATATAACTGTAATCAACATAAAGCTTAACAAAATTCAGTTTGATGCTATTATAAGTTTAGCTTAAAAAATAAAAGCGATTAAACATGAACTTATTGATTATGATAATTTTAGCATATTAAACGAGACTATTCTGAATTTTGGAGGAATTATTTTGAAGAAGAAATTTACACTTGGCTTATTAGCCTCTGTCATGCTCGCTGGTTCATTCCCTATTGCCGGCTCTCCGGTCCAGGCTGAAAACCTGCTTGATGAATTAAAACAGGAAAAAGAAGAAGTTGAAAATCGTTCAGGTGAATTAGACGGTGTCATTGAAAACACTGAACAGGAAATGGAAGAGCTGGCTCGAGAAAGAGAAGAACTTGAAGCGAGTATTCAGGCCCTACAAATCAGTATTTCGGAACTGACTGAAGATCTGATCGACCAGAATGATCGTCTGGATGCTACAAATAAGGAAATCGACCGTTTAAATGAACAGATCGATCACTTGAATGTGCTGATTGAACAGCGTAACGAGAAATTAATGCAGCAAGCTCGTTCCACACAAACCCAGTGGAACCCGACGAGAATCATACATATCATTCTGTCAGCAGAAGATTTGTCAGATCTGATCAGTCGTATGGGTATTGTCAGTCAGCTAGTATCTGCTAACCGTTCTATTATTGAAGACCAGATTCGTGACCAGCAGCTGGTAAAAGAATCTGAAGAGCAGGTACAAGCTGAGCGAGTAGAAGTACAGAATACGCTTAACGAAATGGAAGCGACTCGTGAACAGTTGAGTTCACAGCAAGTGGCACTAGATGATGAAATCATGCACGTCGCTGAATTGTATGAAATGAATGAAAAAGAGAAAGAATCATTTATCAGTGAACAGTATGTTCTGGCACAGCAGGCAATGACGTTATCCTCTAAAATTCAGTCTGAAGAAGAACGAATTGAAGAAGAACGTCGTCTTGAAGAGCAGCGCAGACGTGAAGAAGAAGAGCGTCGCAGAGCAGAAGAAGAAGCTGAACGTCAGGCAATCGCTGAAGCGGCAAGACTGGAAGCAGAGCGTGAAGAACAAGCACGTGCCGAAGAAGAAGCGCGTCAGCAGGCAGCGGCAGAACGCCGTGAAGCAGAGTCTCGCGAGCAGGCAGCGGCTCAACAGCGTGAAGAAGAAGCCGGTCAACAAGCAGCGGCTCAACAGCGTGAAGAAGAAGCCCGTCAACAAGCAGCGGCTCAGCAGCGTGAAGAAGAAGCGCGACAGCGTGCAGTGGCTCAGCAACGTGAAGAAGAAGCGCGACAGCGTGCAGCGGCTCAACAGCGTGAAGAAGAAGCGCGTCGTCAGGCTGAAGCGGAAGCAAGAGCTGCCGCTCAAAGAAGAGAACAGGAAGCAGCAGCTGCTGCAGCTGCAGCCTCTTCATCTCAAAGTGGTGGATCGAGTTCTAGTCCAAGTTCAAGCTCAAGCAGTACGCCATCAAGCGTAAGCTGGAGCAGACCGGCAAGCGGACGTCTGACTTCACCATTTGGTTACAGAATCCACCCGATTTTCAAAACACGCAGATTACACAGCGGAATCGACATTGCCGGTAGTGGAGCAATCACTGCGACACGTTCTGGAACAGTCAGAACAGCGGGATACAACAGATCATTAGGCTACTATATCGACATCGACCACGGTGGCGGATACGCAAGTCGATACGCTCACATGCAGCCGAACTTGCTGGTATCAAGAGGTCAGTCAGTGTCTCAAGGACAGAGAATCGGTACGATGGGGACGACTGGAGATTCAACAGGTGTCCACCTTCACTTTGAAATTCATAAAAATGGCGAACCTGTCAATCCACTGAACTACGTCAGTGGGTATTAATCACTGACATTAGACGAATAAAAAAAAGACATTAAACTAAAAAACCGGGAGCCTCTCAAGTAACAAGTGAGATGCTCCCGGTTTTTAGTTGTATTTATGAAAATGATATATGCTGACTTGAGTAAAAGTGGGTGTTAAGGGAGGTACCGTTTGTCGCGTTTTTCAAATGCCCGATTAGAAAAGACCTGAAACAAACCACTGTTCACTGAAAGGCCTAAAGCAATCGCACCTGAAATCAGAAAGGTTTCTGTGGCGTACATGAGCGCCATTTCTGAGCTGCCCTCGATAAATGCTCGCATCATATTGTAGGCAGAACCTCCTGGAACAAGAGGGATAATTCCGGGGATAGCAAAGACGATTACTGGCATTTTAAAATGTCTAGCATACCATTGGCTGAAATAGGCCACTAAAAAAGCTGCTACGCCGACACCTACAAATAAGTCGAGTTCTAGCTGGAAAGACAGGATATAATAGACGATCCAGCCGACCGCTCCTGCAAAACTGGAAGCAAATAAGGTTCGTGTTGGAACATTGTAGAGCACACCAAAACCAAATGTGGCGACAAGTGCAGCTATAAAGTAGGCTAAATGATTCAAATTCATCTGAAAACTCCTTATCTGTTATAAAAATGTCAAGACCATTGCGATCCCTATGCCTATAGCTCCGGCGGTCAAAAAGGCTTTGGCAAGTACAGCCACTCCAGCGAGGAGATGACCGGCCATCAGATCTCTGAAGCTGTTTGTGATAGCCATACCTGGAACAAGAGACATGACACTGCCGATGATAATGATATTGACATCATCTCCAAAACCTGAGGTCGTAAAGAGCAGAGCCAGCAGCCCAATGAAAAATGATGCCACCATTTCAGCAAAGAAACTGACATTCGTCCAGTCGTTGACCACTTCGAACAGGATATGCCCCAGTCCGCCTGCGATAAAGGCGGGAAGCATATCGTCATAGGTTCCGCCGAACAGAAGTGGAAAGCTGCCACAGGCAAATGCAATAGCCAGGTTGCGCTGCCAGGTTGAAAAATTTCGTGGCGTATTTTTTATATTGGTCAATTTAAGTTTAACTTTGTCTGGAGCCAGTGCACGCTGAGCCAGTTGTCTGGACAGATCATTTACCATGGAGACCTTCTCAAGATTCGTCTGCCGATCAGTCATTCTCAATAGTTCAGTATGGTCCTGACCGTCTTCACCCTGTACGGTCAGTATAAGCGCTGTAGGAACAACAAAGACATTAATGTAAACAAGGTTGTAACTTTTCGCGATACGGTAAAGGGTATCTTCTACTCTGTACGTTTCAGCTCCATTTTCGAGCATAACTCGCCCGGCTTCGACGCAAACATCAAGGATATCAGCTACGGGATACTTCTGCATTTCTACTCCTCCTGAATGTGTTCAATACGCTAAGTATAACGAGTTTTCTTGAATTTTGCGAATAGAAGTTGATGATAGGAGATTAAAATAATGAGTTTTAGCATGAAAAGATAATATATACGTAGAACACTTGATGAGACCTTTGAGGCCTGCTGTTATTATGTTAGAATAAATCAGTCTGTTTATGCACAGTGACACAACTGAATGTTTAGGAGCGATACAGTGAACACAATTAATCAAACACTCAAGCAATACTATGGCTATACCTCTTTCCGCCCCGGTCAGCAGGGAATCATTGAAGCGATCATGAGCGGTCGGGATGTCATGGGAATCATGCCGACTGGTGGAGGGAAATCACTATGCTACCAGATTCCTGCTGTCGAAATGGACGGCTTGACGCTCGTTATCTCTCCACTTATTTCTCTGATGAAAGACCAGGTGGATGGGCTGCTGTCAATGGGCATCCGGGCAGGATTTCTGACCAGCCAGCTCTCTCTTGATCAGCAGAATGAGACCATCAGACAGGCAATCAGAAACGAGATCGATCTGCTTTACGTGTCTCCTGAACGACTGGAAAACGATTATTTTCTGAGCCGTCTGAGTCAGATGAACATCAATCTGATCGCTGTAGATGAAGCACATTGTATTTCACAGTGGGGACATGATTTCCGTCCAAGTTATCAGGCGATTCCCAAAGTCCGGGCATACTGTTCGACGTATCCGCCTTTTGCTGCGTTTACTGCAACGGCAACTCAGAAAGTCAGAGAAGATATTGCGGAAAAACTGGAACTTGACGACCCTTATGCCTTTACAGCCAGTTTCGACCGACCAAACTTGACGTTTTCCATTGTGCATCCCAAGAAGAAACAGCAGAAGCTGCTTGACCTGCTTAAAGATAAAGAATCCAGTGTAATTTACTGCAACACCAGAAAGAATGTCGAACGGGTCCATGCATTCCTGAAGAAAAAGGGGTACGGGGTCGGGTATTACCATGCCGGACTGACTCCGGAAGAGCGGACCAAGTATCAGGAAGACTTCTTGTATGATAAAGCCCCGATCATTGTTGCGACAAATGCCTTTGGAATGGGTATAGACAAAAGTAATGTACGTCGCGTTATCCACTACAATATGCCGCTTGATATGGAAAGTTATTATCAGGAAGCCGGTCGTGCCGGACGAGACGGGGCACCTGCTGAAGCGATCCTGTTCTATTCCAGTCAGGACATCATTACGAATAATTTATTGATCGAACAGGGGAATCACCCGCATGCCAAGAAGAATCTGAACACGATCATTTCTTATTGTAAAACAGGCCAGTGTCTCCGCAAAATTATTCTGGACTACTTTGATGAAACGCCGCAGTTTGAGACATGTGACAACTGCTCGAACTGTAACGGAGAAACGGAACTTGTCGATGTGACCAAGGCTTGCCAGAAGATTCTTTCATGTATCTACAGAATGAATCAGCAGTATGGGATGGGACTCGTGACGGATGTTTTGAGAGGGAAAGATAATGCGAGAATCAGAGCGCAGGGGTTCGATGACCTTTCGACTTACGGCATTATGAAAGAGTCTGCTGATCAGGAAATAAAGGACATCATTGCGCTTATGGTGAGCGAGCAGTTTCTTCACGTGGGAGGGGACCAGTATCCGATCCTGAAATTCACGGAGAAGTCTGTGGATCTGCTACATGCCCGCAGCAAGCTTTTAATGACCAGACACCAGAAGGCTGAGCGAACGAATACCAAGCATGCTACTGTAGAAGAATATGATGAAACACTGTTCGAGCAGCTTAGAGCGTTACGTAAAGACATTGCTGCGGAAATCGGGAAACCCCCGTTTGTTGTGTTTACAGATAAGGCATTGATGAGTATGGCTGCTGTATTTCCGCAGACACCGGCAGATTTCCTTTCGGTTCATGGAGTGGGAGAGGCGAAGCTGGAAAAATACGGGGAGGACTTTCTGGAACTCATCACGGACTACTTGGCGAACAAATCCTGAAACTGAGAACTGAAATTAGAACAAATCGTAAGCGTGACGATTTGTTTACAGAATGGTAAAAGCTTCCTTATCTTATGATGAGAAGGCCGTCCTTAAGGTTTTTTCATCAGGTTGAATATGCTACAATAAACGAGTTTGAATGAATCAGAGAAGTCTTTTATGAAAGGAAGTAGAAACAAATATGACAGACATCGAACAGCTTATTACATCCAATCCTTTATTGACTGACATCAGAAACAGTGAAGAAATCTTTTGGAACAATTCAATGTATCTCCCTGTTGAAGAAGCAACGAAACAGACTAAGTACTCAATGGCCGATATTGAGGATGCGGAGGCACGTCTGCAGAGATTTGCAGCTTTCATCCGTGTAGCTTTCCCGGAAACTGAAGCCACTGATGGGATAATAGAATCACCGGTGTCAGAAATTTCAGACATGAAGAACTACTTGAATGACACACTTGCAACGACTCTGGACGGCAAATTGTTACTGAAACGTGATGATCTGCTGCCTATATCAGGAACGATCAAGGCACGAGGTGCGATTTATGAAGTGCTTAAGCATGCAGAAAATCTTGCGCTTCAAAAAGGAATGCTCGAAAGTACCGAAGAAGATTATGCTGTATTTGCAAGTGAAGCATTTAATGAATTTTTCTCTTCCTACCATATTGCTGTAGGAACGACAGGAAATCTGGGAATCAGCGTAGGCACGATGGCGCGCAAACTGGGATTTAACGTAACGGTTCATATGTCCGTAGAAGCCAAGCAGTGGAAAAAAGATTATTTAAGAGACAAAGGTGTCGAAGTTATCGAGCACGACACAGATTTCTCCAAAGCTGTAGAAAATGGTCGCGCTGAATCTGATGCGAATCCTAACAGCTATTTTGTAGATGACGAGCATTCAGTGGAGCTTTTCTTAGGTTACACAGTAGGCGGCTACCGAATGAAGAAACAGCTTGAGCGAGAAGGCATCACTGTTGATGCTGACCACCCGTTGTTCGTCTATCTTCCTTGTGGGATCGGCGGGTCTCCAGGTGGGATTACGTTTGGTCTGAAGCAAGCTTTCGGAGAACATGTGCATTGCTTCTTCGCAGAACCGACCAAAATGCCGAGCATGCTTGTCGGGCTGCTGACTGAAAAATATGATGATGTATCCGTCTTTGACTTCCAGCTGGGCGGACTGACTATCGCCGATGGTCTGGCTGTTCCACGTACATCAGGTTTAGTTGCTAAACTGATGAGAACGTTCTTCAGCGGCGGGTACTCTGTGCAAGAAGGTGTGTTCAACGGGCTGCTTTCCAGCCTGTATGACACTGAATCGATTTTCCTTGAGCCAGCTGCAGTCGCTGGGCTTGTCGGGCCTTATCGTCTGATGAAGACTGATAATGGCAAGGGCTACATCGAATCATCAGGTCTGTCTGATAAAATGGATCAGGCTACTCATATTGCCTGGGCAACAGGCGGGTCAATGGTCCCTGAAAAAGACCGAGCTGCTTTTCTTGAAGAAAGCAAAGCGTATTCCATCAATTAAATGAATAAAGTAAAGACCCTCAGCTGTGTGCAGCCCCAAAAAGTTAGATTTTTCGGTTCTAACTTTTAAAGGTCACTATAGCTGTGAGGGTCTTTTCTATACATAACAGGCAACTGATAATCTGATAGGTTCTTAATACCCATGGACAGCGATAATGCTGTGAAAAAAGTAAGGCTGTTCTGAATGTTTGATCAGAACAGCCCTTTTGCATAAGTTTATAGTTACATATTCATATCAATGACCATTCGGCCTTTAAATTTACCTTCTATCATTTCATCGAAAATATCATTGATGTCTTCGATCGGGCGTTTCTCAACTTTAGGGACGACCAGTCCTTCTGCTGCAAAGTCAAATGCTTCCCGGAGGTCTTCACGGGTACCGACCAGGGAGCCGACGACTTCTATCCCATCCAGTACAAGACGAGGGATGCTCAAGTCCATGGCTTCCGGTGGGAGTCCGACTGCCACAACCACACCACCTGCACGGACACAGTCAATGGCTGAGTTGAAAGCTGATTTTGCTACAGCTGTTACTACTGCCGCATGGGCTCCACCTATTTTCTCCTGCATAACTTGTTCAGCATTTTCCTTTGTCGGGTTTAGGATCAGGTCTGCACCCACTTCTCTAGCAAAATCAAGCTGTGTATCGTTGACATCGATTGCTACGACTTTAGCATTGAAGACATTTTTGGCATACTGCAGAGCAAGGTTCCCCAGACCTCCCAGGCCGTAAATCGCAATCCATTGGCCCGGCTTGATTTTAGCCTCTTTAATCGCCTTATAGGTCGTCACACCGGCACATGTCACACCGGCACATGTCACACTACTTGCAGCAGCAGGATCCAGCCCATCTGGAACTTTTACTGCATAGTCAGCGGTCACAATACACTGTTCGGCCATTGCGCCATCAACAGAATAACCGGCATTCTTTACTTCACGACATAACGTTTCACGTCCATTGACACAGTATTCACAGTGGCCGCAGCCTTCGAAGAACCAGGCAATACTGACGCGGTCACCGACTTTTAAACTAGTGACATCATCCGCTACTTCTCTGACAACACCAATTCCTTCATGGCCGAGGGTAACGCCTGTCTTGTCACCAAAGTCTGCATTTTTAACGTGAAGATCGGTGTGACATACACCACAAAACTCCACATCAACGAGTGCTTCTCCTG
The DNA here is from genome assembly GCF_900109325.1 of Alkalibacterium pelagium. Taxonomy (GTDB): domain Bacteria; phylum Bacillota; class Bacilli; order Lactobacillales; family Carnobacteriaceae_A; genus Alkalibacterium; species Alkalibacterium pelagium. The sequence continues at coordinate 52,720 of NZ_FNZU01000005.1, read as the reverse complement.
AACGAATCGCTCTGATATCCTTGTCTTTCACTTCAACTGTCTTGTCGCTCGTTACAACTGCTGCTTTCATGATTTTTCTTCCTTTCTTGTTAAATTCTTACTGTAATTATAAATAAAATACATTGTTCAGTCAATCACAAACTATAAATATTATGAATATAAAATGCTGTATTTTAAGGTTTTAAATTTGATCATTAGTGATCATGGTGAATTTTGTACTCAATTTATTTTACAAAAACAAATCCATATGTTTACTGAAGAGGAAATTTTTACTGGCGCGCTTATGCAGAACTTTTTTCAATTAAAACTGTTCTCTTAGTTGATGAATCCATCTAAAAAACGGTATGATAGTAGTAAGCATTTTATCCACTGATTCTGGAATGTTTGCAAAACAATTAGAGGGAGACTTTTAGATTAATGAAAAACTATAAACGTTTACCAAAACACATTGGCGTGATTCCAGACGGCAACAGGAGATGGGCCGTCCATAAAGGATTAAAAAAACATGATGGGTATGATCATGGGATTGGACCGGGACTTAAGTTATATGAAGCCTGCCTTGAACTCGGGGTAGAAGAAATGACTTACTATGGCTTTACTATGGATAATGTCAAGCGTCCGTCGCTTCAGACAAAAGCATTTCAGAAAGCATGTGTTGATTCAGTAAATGAACTGAAAAAACGTGATGCAGACTTGCTGGTCATAGGAAATACGGATTCTAAAGTATTTCCTAAAGAACTGCTTCCTTATGCAATGAAACGAACCAAATTTGGTGAAGGCAGAATGAAAGTCAATTTCCTCGTCAATTATGGCTGGAACTGGGATCTGAATTACGGATTGAAAAATGGAGAAGCTTCTAGTGATAATAACGTCATCGACCATATAGCATCCAAAGATATTTCCCGAATGGACATGGTCTTGAGATGGGGCGGAAGAAGGCGCTTGAGCGGTTTTCTGCCGATTCAGTCTATTTATTCCGATATTTATGTGATCGATGAATATTGGCCGAACTATAAAGATGAGCATCTGCATGAAGCACTGGAATGGTATCAGGAAACTGATGTAACATTAGGTGGATAACTATAGATATAACCAGTGAAGAGAGTAAGCAGACGACTTCTGTTTATTCTCTTTTCATAAAGAGGAGACTGAGCATACAATGACGAACGATAATCGGATCATCGTCCTGGTTGGACCAAGTGGAAGCGGAAAAACGACAGTGGGAGAACTTTTGACAAAGAAAGGAATACCTAAACTGGTGACGACGACGACCCGCCAACCACGTGAAGGAGAAATAGATGGCGTCGATTACTATTTCAGAAAAGTTGAAGAACTGGACTCGGATGATTTTATTGAACAGACTGTCTATAATCAGAAACTTTACGGCCTGACAAAGAAGGAAGTGACTGAAGCGTTAGAAAAAAAGCCAGTTGTCCATGTTTCATTGGATAAAAATGGAGCGAAGGCTATGAAAGAAACTTTTCCAAAAGAAACTATCGTAATCTTCATCTATGTATCAACTGAAGAGATGAAAAAGAGAATGGCAGGTCGTGGAGACAGTGAGCAGAAAATCTCTGAACGACTGTCTTTCAGCAGACAGACTGATGAGCTGAAACCAGTTGAAGAAGCAGATCTGATTATTGAAAATAAATCTGTAGAGGATACTGTTGATAAAATCCTGAGCCTGATTGGAAAGAAAACAGACCAGTCTATGGCTGAAAATGAGGAATAGCTTATGGAAATAGATCCTAAAACGATTGTCTGGTATCCTCTTTTTACCTTGCTGATTTATCTGATATTGAGTCTGTTGTTCGATCTACCGTTCTGGACACTGTTTCTCGCTTTATTTCTCGTTTTTCTTTATATCCTGGTGATTATAATTATTGAAATTAAAAAGTAGAATTGTAAAGACCCACAAATTGACTGTCTCTCAATCAACTTGTGGGTCTCAGTCTATTCAGTTTAGTCTGTCATTCTGTTCAGGAAGTGAAATTGCTCGATGCGAAGCTGTCCGGTACATCGATTCCGCTTGCGTTATAATTTTCTCCATTCATGATGGAATTCTTAACGATAACATAATCGACTTTACGAAGCGATTCAATGTCATTGCCACCAGCGTAGGAGATGGAAGACTGCAAATCCTGTTTCATTTCAAGTAGGGTATCAGCGATATCCCCTTTGTATTCGGTCAGCATCTTTTTCCCTTCGACATTTTTACGTTCGCCTTTCTGATGAGAAGAGGCACTGCCAAAGTATTCTTTATATGGTCTTCCATCGATCGTCACCATTTTACCTGGAGACTGATCGTGTCCTGCGAACAGGGAACCGATCATGACCATAGTTGCACCGAAACGAATGGATTTTGCAATGTCTCCATGAGTACGGATGCCGCCATCGGCAATTAGTGGTTTGCGGGCTGCTTTTGAACAATGAGAAAGAGCAGCAAGCTGCCATCCACCGGTTCCGAAACCAGTTTTAAGTTTAGTTGTGCAGACTTTACCCGGACCAATACCGACTTTAGTTGCATCTGCACCGGCGTTTTCAAGTTCACGCACGGCTTCAGGAGTACCGACATTACCGGCAATCAGAAAAGTTTCTGGAAGATGATGCTTCACGTGACGGATCATATCGATGACCAGATCAGAGTGACCGTGGGCCACATCGATCGTAATGTAGTCAGGAGCAAGATCTTTTTCAGCTAATTCTTTTACAAAATCATATTCATCTGTTTTGACGCCTAGACTGATAGAAGCATACAGTCCGCGGTCATGCATTGTACGGATAAAGTTGATACGTGTTTCTTCTTCGAAACGGTGCATGACATAGAAATAATTATTTTCTGCGAGCCAGATGGACAGCTCTTCGTCCACCACTGTCTGCATATTTGCAGGAACTACAGGCATGGCAAAGGTATGCTTGCCTAATGTAATGGATGTGTCACATTCTGAACGACTTCTGACGATCGATTTCGCCGGAATAAGTTGTATATCTTCATAATCAAATACTTTCATGGTGTACTCCTCTTTTTTGCAGTCTGAAAAGACAGATAGTAGGGAGAAAAACATGTTTTTTAGAATTGAGTTTCCCTAAACTACTTTACCGGAAGACACGCATCATGTCAAAGCCACTTTGCAATTAGATATGTCTGATTTTCGAACAGGAATGTAACGTTTGAAAGTCAGACGAATACACGGTAAACTGATAAATTGAAAACATAAATAGTTTGCGAAAGGATAGAATAATGGAAGAAGCAAAAGATTATATTGTTAGTAAGTTCGGCAAGCCCAAAAATCTGTTTATCCTGGCCACCGTGCTCACCATTCCATTTCTCTTTTTAGTCTGGATGAGTTTTTATGACTGGGGATTCATCGGTCTACTGGATGAAGTGATAGGGAATGAGTTTCATGAAGAGAGACGAGCTCTTTTGACATGGGGATTTATCTTTGTCACACGTCTGGGTGATGGCTGGTTCGTGGGACTGTTTACGATCCTTTTTTCTCTCTACATCTGGCGTTTCAGAAAAAACACGCGACTGGCGGTCTGGTATTTTCTTACAGTCAGTGTAGGAGCCGGAGGTGTGAACCAGCTGGTAAAGATTTTCTTCAGACGGCCGCGACCGACTCATGTTGAGCACCTGATCGTTCAGGGTGGTTATTCTTTTCCCAGCGGACATGCCATGGGATCGATTATTACCTATGGTGCTTTGCTGTTTCTGATCATTCGAGCCAGTAAAAGCTGGAAACCTGTTCTCGCTGCTTCGGTGACACTTATCCCGCTCATTGGGCTGATTGGCATCAGTCGAGTATATCTGGGCGTGCATTATCCGTCAGATATCATTGGCGGCTACTCACTTGGGCTGGCGATTCTCTCACTTAGTATCGGACTCTACAGTGCCTCACTTCGGAACAAAGGGTACAAGAAAGGCGAACGATAAATAAATCCCCCTTGCAACAGGAAATAGGTCTGTGGCAAGGGGGATTCTTTTATCTACAGGGCATTTAGTTTATATAATACCAATAATCATCGCAATCGCTCCGAAAGCAATGGCCGTCCAGTTCAACCCTTTTTCATTGCTGGCAAGACCGACAGTTCCTAAAATGATTGCGGCTAACCCTAGAGGGATATTCCAGACGAAAAATCCGATCAGGGCTATCGCCATGGCGGCCCATCCGATGAGTTTGCCTACTTTATCTGATTTCATGATTCTCTCTCCTTGTCTACCTGTCTCACTCTTATTTTAAAAGTATACCTTACTTACCGGAGTCAGACAATTAAGTCAGCTCTTTTTTTTTGACATAGTCAGCGATTGGATAATCTTCAACCGGAAGCAGGGGCGAGATCTTTCTAACAAGATCCGCCAGACATTTTCCGACTAATGGACCTGCTGTCAAACCTGTCGACCCGAGACCGCTGGCTGCATACACGTTTGGAAGATCAGGAACTTCTCCGAAAAATGGAGCAAAGTCAGAGGTATAGGCTCTAGTTCCAACCCGGTAGGATGTAATGGATGCCTGATGCAGTTCTGTCGAAAAGAAAGCAGCGGCATCATCAATCAGCGTGCTGACTAGTTCTTCATCGATGGTCAGATTGAATCCTTTGTCATTCTCATGTGTCGCTCCTATTACTACTTTCCCGTCTTCAAAAGGAATAATATCCGCTTCGCCTTCAGGCATGATGACCGGCCAGTTTTCAGTTTGATGATCTGACAGCTGGACTTCCGCAAGCTGACCTTTTTGTGGTCTTATATCAACGTCATAGCCTTCAGGATCGAGCAAGTCCGGGAGCCAGGCTGCAGCGGACAGAATGACAGATTCAAAAGAGTCTTCAGAGTGGTCTGTCAGGACTGAATAGCCTTGATCTGCTCGCTTGAATCGAGCTTTTTTCCTGATCACAGCAGCTCCATTTTCAACCGCTCGTGATAAAAGCAGCTCAACTAATCGGCCGCCGTCAACGCGTGCCCCTCCAGAAGCCCAAAGTGCTGAATTCTCCCCTTTATAGACCGGAATTTTTTCTCTGATTTCATCGGCTGTTAAAATAGCGAGCTCACCTATTTCCGGTGCATCCAGCCGCCTTTTTTCTCCTATTTCAAGCATCTCAGTCAGATATTCGGGTTTCTTTTTAAATAAAAGGGTGCCGACTTTCCTGTAAACTGAAGAGGGAATCTCCTTGCCCTGCATGACTTCAGATAGAAAATCGGGATAAAAAGCAGCGCCTTCCTTGACCATGACATACCACTTTTTGTTTCGACGTCTGGAAAGCCACGGACTTATTATTCCTGCAGCAGCTGATGTTCCTTGTCCTGTCCCTTCGTCATATATCGTCAGATCAATAGAAGGATCTTTGCTCAATTCATAAGCGGCAGAAGCACCGACGACTCCTGCTCCAATTATAGCAACGCGTTTATTCATATGTGTCAAACCTTTCTTTTACTCTCTTTCCAAGTTTAACATGTCTGTTCAAAAAGAAAACAGGGAGGAGAAAAAATAAGGGCTGCCCGAAAATAACTTGTAAGTAGAAAATGTTCAGGATATACTGTTTACATTGATTTATTAAATGAGTTTTATTAGTGATTATAAAATACATAAGTAACAGTAGAGATAATAACAGGAGGATAAGCAGTGGACAGATTATTAGGATTGGCCATACTCAGCCTGCTGATGTGGACGATCATTGGCATTATTAAAGCATACAAAGGTGAGACCTGGTCCGTATTTGTAACATCAGGCCGAGGATGGAATACGCGCCGACTACTTAAAGAGAATAGGAAACAGGATGAAATGGTCATTCAGTCGGTTATAAGAGGGGACCTGATTCAGTTAGTACTTACTGTGATCACATTAATCAGTCTAGGAGTCAATAACCGACTGATTAGTTTCGCTTTAATTGCAGTCTCAGTTGTTGTCATACGTCTATTGGACAGACAGCTTTTGAAGCAGTTGTCTTTACCGACTCAGTTGAAACATGCAGGACAGCAGGAAAAAGAAAGAGACTGATTTACATAAAGGACCATCGCTTCCTGGCCACCAGTAATTTAAGAAAATTTGAGATCAGTTTGAATTTTCTCAAAAAAGATGTTGACGGATCCATTTCATAGGTGTAGTATGAGAATCACATTAAAAAACAGACGAAAGGAAGGTCAACATGCTTACACGATCTGCTCAATCCAGACAACTGAATATGGCTTGGAACAGCTGGCGCAGATTGTTGTATAGATGAAGACTTTCTTTCATAGATACAACGTTTAGAACAAATCTAAATTTTGTATCTATGCCGGCTCACTTTGACGAGGATTTTTTTACACCGCATAGATGATAAATTATCTATGTGGTTTTTGTTTATTTTAAGGCAATTTCCACGATTCGATTCAATTCGTGGAGATTGCCTTTTTTTGTACCACTAGGTATGGGTGAATAAAAATCTTCTGTCAAAATGAGTCTTAATTAAAGGAGTGGATGCAGATGGAATCTGACTGGGACTGGCGCAACAAGAAATTGACCGAAAAACCAATGAATTTAATTAAGAGAGGACAAATCAATCATGAAAAGAAAAGGTATGATCATCACTTTAGGCGCTATTTTAGTTTTACTTATCGGAGTCTTTGTTGCCTCGCTGACTAGTGCAGATGACGACACAGCTATAGACAGCGGAAATCGTAATGGAAGCGAACAAGTAGTTGATGAGAGCGACGAACAGGAAACTGTGAAAATCGGTATCCTACAGACCACCAGTCATCCGTCGCTGGACGAAATTACGGCGGGGGCAATAGAAGGGCTGGCTGAACATGGCTATGTCGAAGGGGAGAACGCAGAAATCGACTTTCAGAATGCTCAAGGCGATCAGAACCTGATGAACACGATGGCTCAGTCTCTCGTGGAAGACGGGGCAGATCTGCTGATCGGTATCGGTACACCGGCCAGCCAGGCGTTTGCCAATGCAACCAGTGAGATTCCGATCATCATGGGTGCCGTATCCGATCCCGTCGGTGCCGGTCTGGTGGAGTCAGAAGACGAGCCGGGAACAAATGTCACAGGTGTGAAGAATCAAGCCCCGGTCGAAGCCCAGCTGGAGCTGATGAGTGCCGTACTTCCGGAAGCCTCAACGATCGGGCTATTATACAGTTCAGGTGAGGACAATTCCAGGGCTGAAGCAGAACGGGCGACAGAAGTGATTGAATCAATGGGGCTTGAACCGGTCACTTATACGGTATCAAGTACGAATGATATTCAGCAGATGGTTGCATCCATGTCTCAGGAAGTCGATGTAATTTACCTGCCGACTGACAATACAATAGCGAGTGCGTTCGACACCGTGGTCAGCGAAGCGGACCGTTACGACATGCCTCTGATTCCGACGGTCGATCTGATGATTGCCCAGGGGGGACTGGTTACAGTTGGAATCAACCAGACACAGATGGGGGTCGAATCAGGACGGATGGCTGCAGAAGTACTGGACGGGCGGGACCCGAGTGCGTTCCCTGTTTTTGTCCTGAGTGAAGGAGATATTCTAATCAATCAGGAGAAAGCGGAACGTCTGAACGTCACCATTCCAGAATCTATTCTGGAGGATGCGGTTATCATCGAAACTAGGGAATAAGAAAGGGAATCAGCTTATGGTCATATCAGCAATCGCACAGGGGCTGCTTTGGGCAGTGCTTGGCATCGGCATTTTCACAACTTACCGGATTCTGAATTTTCCGGATCTGACGGCAGAAGGCTCATTTCCATTGGGAGCCGCTGTCGCTGTTACAGCTATTGTCAATGAAATACATCCCGTACTGGTTATGGGGCTGGCAGTTCTGGCCGGTATGAGTGCAGGCCTGGTGACGGGTCTTTTATACACTAAAGGAAAAGTCCCAGTCATTCTAGCCGGTATTCTAGTCATGACGGCGCTGCATTCCGTGATGCTCTACGTGATGCAGCGTCCGAACCTGAGTCTTTTAAATCATCCAAGAATCTTTGACAGCCTGGCTTTTTTACCTAATTATTTCGACGCAGTTGTGGTCGGGCTGGCAGTTGTCAGTCTCGTCATCGGCTTGCTGCTGTTTTTCTTCTACACCAGTTTAGGTCAGGCCTATATTGCCACAGGGGATAACGAAGCGATGGCCCGATCGTTCGGCATTCAGACCGACCGCATGAAAATTATCGGGCTCGTCTTTTCTAACGGGATCATCGCACTGGCCGGCTCTCTGATTGCTCAGAATAACGGCTATGCGGACGTCAACGGAGGAACGGGTGTCATCGTCATCGGGCTGGCTTCACTGATTATTGGGGAAGTCGCCTTCAAAGATGTGACTCTGGGCGAACGACTGATTTCCATCGTTATCGGAAGCATCCTGTATCAGCTACTTCTTCTCGGTGTAATCAGACTCGGCTTCGATACGACTTACATCAGGTTATTCAGCGCATCCATACTGGCGGTCTGCCTGATGATCCCGCAAATCAGACGGGCGCTTAAACTGGACACATTGATCCGGAAAGAGGGATAAGGGATGACCACACTACTGAATTTAAAGCAAGCAACTAAAACAATCCAGAATGAGTCCGATACGAATACGACGATTCTGGATCATGTCGATCTGACAATTAGAAAGGGAGAATTCGTCACAGTCCTTGGAGGGAACGGCGCAGGGAAAACGACCTTGTTCAACAGTATAACCGGCACGATCGAACTGACCAGCGGTAAGCTATACATTGGAGATAAGGAAGTGACAAGACTACCCGAAGAAAAAAGAGCACGTCATATCTCCCGGGTCTTTCAGGATCCGAAAATGGGGACTGCTCCACGAATGACGGTGGCGGAAAACTTGCTGCTTGCTCTGAAACGAGGGGAGAAACGGCACCTTCTGCCAAGGAAAATGAAGGCTCAAAGAGACTCATTCCAAACCTTGTGTGCCTCAGTTGGAAATGGGCTTGAAAAACATCTGGACACGCCGACGGGGCATTTATCCGGTGGGCAGAGACAGTCATTGAGTCTGCTTATGGCTACATTGACAAGGCCAGAGCTCCTGCTTCTGGATGAACATACTGCTGCACTGGATCCTAAAACGGCAAAGCGCTTGATGGAGCTGACACAAGAAGTTATCGAAACTCATCAGCTCACCTGTCTGATGATCACGCACCGGATGGAAGATGCCTTGAAGTACGGCAATCGGCTGATTGTTCTCGAAAATGGAAGAATCAAACTGGATCTGAATGCTAGAGAAAAAGCACAAATGAAGCTGGAAGATCTGTTTGTTCTGTTTGAAGAAGAAAAAGCTCAGATCATTTAACTTTAATAGAACTTCTGATGGGGAAAATATAATTATAGGAGAGTGCAAGGATAATGGAGACAGCAAAAGGATTTTTCGGAACATTTGGTGGCAGTTTCGTCCCTGAAAACCTTCAGGCGGCTTTGGATAAGATTGAGACAGCTTTTGACGAGGCTAGAGAAGATGACGCGTTCAAGGAAGAATACCAGTCGATTTTAAAAGAATATGTGGGTAGAGAGAATCCCCTGACCTACGCAGAGCGGTTATCAGAACGTTTCGGCGGCCCGAAAATCTATCTTAAAAGAGAAGATCTGAATCATACAGGGGCGCACAAGATAAACAATGTGGTGGGACAAATTCTTCTGGCCAAGCGAATGGGAGCGCATCGCATCATTGCAGAGACAGGAGCGGGACAGCACGGGGTAGCGACTGCGACGGCCTGCGCGATGTTTGGTATGGACTGTACGATCTATATGGGTAAACTGGACACCGAGCGCCAGGCACTCAATGTGTTCAGGATGGAGCTGCTCGGAGCAGAAGTGGTTCCTGTCGAGCAAGGACAAGGGCGGTTGAAGGATGCCGTTGATGTCGCTCTAGGAGATCTGATCGAGAATTATGATCACACATTTTATCTCCTCGGTTCAGCCGTCGGACCGCATCCCTATCCGTCCATCGTCAAGTATTTCCAGTCAGTGATCAGCGAGGAATCGAAGAAGCAGATTCTTGAAAAAGAAGGCAGTCTGCCTGCAGCGGTTGTTGCAGTGGCCGGTGGAGGAAGCAATGCGATCGGCTCCTTTGCTCACTATATTGAAGAACCCGGCGTGCGTCTGATCGGGGCGGAGCCTGAAGAAGCAGCGACGATGAGTAAAGGAAAAGCGGCGGATCTGCACGGGTTCAGAACCCTTGTCCTGCAGGATGAAAACGGCAACCCGGCACCGACCTATTCAATCGCTGCCGGTCTGGACTACCCGGGAATCGGGCCTGAACATAGTTACCTGAAAGATAGTGGGCGTGCTGAATACTATACGGTATCGAAAAAAGAGGTCATGTCTGCCTTCAAGAACCTGTCCGAAACTGAAGGAATCATTCCGGCACTCGAAAGTGCCCATGCTGTCGCCTTAGTAGAAAAACTGGCGGATGAATTTTCTCCTGAAGAGCCTGTGATCATCACTATTTCTGGTCGTGGAGACAAAGATGTGGCCTATGTCCGGGAGCTGCTTGACTCGGAAGATTTTGACTAGCACAACTTGATGACTGAACGTAACTGAAAGAGGAAGGGGCCTTCGCTGAACAATGTTAAAGGCTCTTTCCTCATTTTGTGTATAATAAAATGAGGAACTAAATACTTAGATAGAACAGGGGAGACAACTAATGGGATTTAATAGTAAAGACTATCTTTTGGGGCAGATAGACAAGCAGCATATTCGTACGAAGAAGAGTCGGTATAAATTAGATCTGGACCATGAAGAGTATCATCTGAGTGATGAATTGAGACGGGAGATTCTATCGAGCGATATACAGACACTTCAGAATTTAGTCAGAGAAGGCAGAACTACATACGCCGAAATTGCGATGTGCTTTTGGAATGAAACAATCAGGCAGAAAAGATACAATGTGGTCATCTCTCTGAATGAGACTATTGTTCAGGAGGCTGAAGAACTGGTCTTTGATGACGAGCATGACCTGCTTTATGGTATGCCGGTCCTCGTTAAAGATAATATCAGTGTGAAGGGGATGCCTGTTACAGCGGGGGCTGCTGTTCTTAGAGATTATATAGCTGAGGAAGATGCAGAACTTATCCAGCTTCTTAAAGAAAAGGGGGCACTGATTCTGGGGAAAACAAACTTGACCGAATGGGCAAATTTTATGTCTACTGACAGTTCCAATGGATATTCTGCAGTAGGTGGACAGACGATACATCCATTGGGACAGTTTGATGTTGGAGGATCGAGTGCAGGAAGTGCCGCTGCTGCAGCCTTGAGCCTGTCTCCTGTTACCGTCGGGTCGGAAACGGCCGGGTCTATCATCTATCCAGCCAGTCAGAATGGTGTGGTCGGACTTAAACCGACACTTGGTCTAGTCTCTCAGGACGGTGTTATCCCCATTTCAAAAACGCATGATACTGCGGGGCCGATCGCGAAAACTGTCAAGGATACGTATCTGCTTTTCAAGGGAATGGCGTCAGCAGTTTCAGAAGAAGCAGAGTGGTCTGAAGCAGGATTTAAAGGTGTGAAAACAGGTATCCTGGAAAACGAATCGATCAAGTCCCTCTATAGAGAAGAAGACGAAGAAATAATAGAAGATGTTCGGCAGAAGCTGAAAGAAGCCGGAGCGATCCCATCTGAGTATTCTTTAGATGAAAAGGCACTTGAAGTAGACTATGTTCCGGTTCTGAAGTATGAATTCAATACAGGGATCAAGTCTTTTTTCAATCAGAGTCGGACCCATCCACTGACTCTCGAGACAATTAGAGCGTTCAATGAAGAAGAAGGGGAAGATCAGACGGCACCTTTCAATCAGGAGCTGCTGATTCAGTCAGCCGGTGTTGAAGAGACTGCTGAAGACATCACTCAGATCATCACATCCAATCAGACGGTTACACGACAGGCACTGGAAAAAGCCTTTGACTCCGTGGATGTTCTTCTGACATTAAGTAATTATGCGACTGCTGTCTATTCCGCATCCGGTTATCCAGCAGTCACCGTTCCTGGATATGTTCGCGCAACCAGTGAGCCTATTGGCATAACCCTTATCGGCCAGGACGGAGAGGATGTCCGGTTAATGGAACTGGCCTATGCTCTGGAGCAGATTATTCAGTAAAGGGTACAGACAAGCAGGTCATTATATCAGGGCAGTTAAATTAGAATAAAGCCATTTAATTTTAATCTTATTATAGTAAAACGGCTGGACTTCGTATACAATAGTAAATACACTAATTAATAGGGGAGATACTATGGGGAAAACAGCTATAAACAACGGACGTCTAATTGATGGACTTGGGGGACAGCCGGTCCGCGATGGACTGGTCGTATTCGAAGGAAACACCTTGATTTACGCAGGAGAAGCGGAAGGATACACCTTGACTGGAGATGAAACGATAGTCGATGCCGGAGGAGGAACCATCCTCCCAGGACTTATCGATACCCATGTGCATGTCATGATGGAGTTTGAAGGGGTTCAGAAACGACTGGAGACTCCTTTTTCCTACAGATTTTATCAGGCTGCCCAGTATATGAGGAAGACACTGGATGCTGGAATCACATCTGTCAGAGATGCATTAGGGGCAGATTTAGGTGTTAAGAAAGCTGTGGAAGAAGGATTGATCGCCGGTCCGCGTCTGCAGCTGAGCATCAATGCACTGACGATCACCGGTGGACATGGTGATGGCTATACTACATCTGGTCAGACGGTTGAACTGCTTCAGGCCAATTATCCAGGGATGCCTGACGGGCGGGCAGACGGTGTGGAAGAAGTCCGGAAGAAAGTCCGTGAAATGCTTCGTGCCGGAGCTGAGGTCATTAAAGTCCATGCGACGGGTGGCGTACTCAGCCCGACCGACCATCCGGAGTTTACCCAGTTTTCTCTGGAAGAACTGAAAGTCATTGTGGAAGAAGCGCGTTTCAGAAAAGGTGTGCGAGTCATGGCCCACGCTCAGGGAGCTGAAGGGATCAAACAGGCCGTCCGGGCAGGCATCCATTCAATTGAACACGGCATCTTTCTCGATGACGAAGCTATTGATCTGATGAAAGAAAACGGAGCATTCCTGGTGCCGACCTTGCTGGCTCCAGTATCCGTTCTGGAACTTGCTGAAGAATCCGGAATGCCTGATTCAGCTGTCGAGAAGTCCAAGGAAGTCATTGAGATCCACAAGGAAAGTGTCACTAAAGCTCATAAAGCAGGAGTTAAAATAGCTATGGGTACTGATGCTGGAGTCATGCCTCACGGACTCAATTTAAGGGAACTGGAACTCATGACCGATGTGGGGATGACACCGATGGAAGCAATCGTGGCCACCACAAAAACGGCAGCTGAGTGTCTAGGATGGGAAGACAAAGTCGGGACCCTTGAAAAAGGAAAACTGGCCGATATCGTCATCGTCAAAGGCGACCCCCTCGAAGACATTGCGAGCCTGGCGGACACCGATACCATTCAATATGTCGTCAAGGACGGAAAGGTCGAAAAAGACACCCTGACTAAATAAGATGATTTGAAAACAGCCGACTGGATCGGCTGTTTTTTCGTTCTGAAGGGGTTGAGATGATGATACTCGTCAGCTGACGAGCATCGTCTATACAGAGAAAAGAAGAAGGGGTTCAGTGTGACGATGCTGGATGCAGTTGAGGAGGGGCTTATGGCCACCTCAAATCCTCTTTTTATCTTCAGTTTGTCACAAGATTCCGCCCATCCCATGGGTCTGCTCAAAAAAATCTGAATCTAAGATCCTACCACTGAATCTACGCTAAACGAGGCGCCTCCTTTATAGATAAAGCAGTTAAAAAAACTCAAACAATTTTAGTCAGTTTTTCGATAAAAAGACAATGAGTATAGTAAGGAGGCGAACGAAATGGAGATATTAAAAGCAAGACAACCATCCGACTTGCTCAGAGGACTGAATTACTTGGATAAACGGTTTGAATTGAAGGAGCCGGAGAAGCGTTACCTGATTAATCTGCAGAAAGGATTAAGTGGAGAGACCGCATTTGACGATAAAATAAATCAGCATATCGATAAGCAGGCCATCGTACTGAATGATCTGCTTCTATTGAACAAAGGACTGTCTTTTAAAGTGGACTCCCTGCTGATTGCCTCACACGGGGTGTATATATTCGAAATCAGGAACTATGTTGGACGCTATGTCAGGCATATGGAAGGCTTCAGTACGATACATGGGGAGGAGGTGGCGAATCCGCTGATTCAGCTGAATAGATCGGCATCTTTTCTCAGTCAGCTTCTGAAAGAGTGGGGAAGTGAGCTGAAGGTCACAGCTCATCTGGTGTTTATCCATCCACAATTCAGTTTATACAATGCGAGAGTAGAGGATCCAATCATCCTGCCGAATCAGATCGATGAGTACCTGGAGGATCTCAATACAAAAAGCCGAATGCTGAGCAGGGATCATCACGATCTGGCCAGACGCATACTCAAACTGCATGACGATGACAGTCCCGTGCAGAATCAGCTGCCGTATTATTCCTATAAGGAGTTGAAGAAAGGGTTATCTTGCAATGCCTGCGGATCCTTTGATCTTCTGATTACTCAACGGTCCTGTTACTGTAAATCCTGTTTCGTTAAACGTGCAGTAACGGATGTAATTCTGGACAATATAGAAGAACTGCAGTTTCTCTTTCCTGAGACCACTCTGACGACGGCTAAAGTAAACGAGTGGTGCGGGGATGCGGTTCATTTCAGACGGATGAGAAAGGTGTTGAAAGAGCACTATACAGCGACAGGAGCCACTTCCGGGAGAGTATATGAGCAGACAGTGCCCCGGCGCTGATGAAGACAAAACTGGCAGTACAAAAAATGCCCGACCATAGGGATCAGCCTGCAGGAGAAATACTCCGTGCAGGACTGGAATCCGACTGGGCGGGCAGAAAACTGACTGGTTGTTCAGTCAATTTAGTTCAAACTAATTATTCACTTCAAAAGCTGGTTCCAGATGGCCGTTTTCGGCAAGATCATCAAGGAAATCATAGACTTCCTGGCTGGTAAAGGCGTCCTTAAGGGCCTGGATAGCATCAGAATCCTGGTTATCTTCTCTTGCTACAAGCTGGATCGCGAAAGTAAAGTCTTCATCATCTTCCAGGATAAGTGCATCTTCAGGTGTCAGCCCAACTGATTCAATATAAGTCGGATAGTTGAATACCAGTTCCACACCGTCTTCGTAGGCAGCTGACAAGTTTAGCAGATCGATACTTGTAAAGGTCAGATCATACGGATTTTCTTCAATATCATTTACAGTGGCTTCGAAGCTGACATCCTCACTCAATGTGATCAAATCGTAGTGATCCAGAATCATCAGAGCACGGGCTTCGTTTGACGGGTCACTTGGAAGTGCCACTTCTGCTCCTTCTTCAATATCATCGATCGATCCATAGACTGGAGAATAGAAGCCTACAATCGCATTATAGATAGGCTGGATGGCAACCAGGTTACCGTCTCGTTCTGTGTTGAACATTTCCATGAACGGTTCGTGCTGGGCGAAGCTGGCATCCACTTCATCATTAAGGAGAGCTTCGTTGTACTGGATATTGTCGGATACTTCTACAAGTTCGACACTGTATCCATTCTCGATCACATCTCCGGCAATTTCAACGATATCTGTCATCGGAGGAAGGTGAGAAGCGACTTCAATGACGACCTCTTCACCATTGCCGTTTCCAGATTCTTCAGTTGTTTCCTCATCTGTTCCATTTGTTTCATCAGCAGTTTCTTCAGTTGCGTCACCGCAGGCAGCCAAGAGCAGAGCAGTACTTCCTAAAAGCAGGGTTTTTCTAAACATAATAATCTCTCCTTAAGTCTTTTTCATTCATCATCTTTTATCCAGTTTTCTTGCAAGAGCCAGTCCGAGCCATTGAAATATTTCAACGAGTACAATGATCAGGACAATGGCGGTATACATAATATCTGTTTCGTAACGCTGGTAGCCAAAGCGGATGGCAAAATCACCGATCCCTCCTCCACCGACAACGCCCATGATCGTCGAGTAGGACACGAAACTGATCACAGCAGTTGTAAAGCCGATGACCAGACTGCTCCTGGCTTCCACGTAAAGGAATTTCCAGACCAGCTGCCAGTTTGTTGCGCCCATAGATTTTGCCGTTTCGATGATGCCTTTTGGTACTTCCATCAGAGACTGTTCAACGAAACGGGCATACAAGGCAATCGCAATGACGACCATAGGAAATGAGGCTGCGATGGGGTCGCCAGTCGCTCGGCCGTATACTTGCCGGACAAAGGGCTGCATGGCTACAACTAACAGCAAGAAGGGGAACGACCGGATCACATTCACCAGAATATTTAAAAGGCGATTGACGAACCGATTAGCCATAGGCCGAGTGTCAGCTGTCAGATACAGTAGCGTGCCAACAGGTATTCCAAGAAGAATAGCAGCAAGCATGGCGAAAAACAGCATGATGCCTGTCTCCCATAAACTGTCGAGCAGACGCGGTGCGAATTCAATGATGCGTTCTATATATATCGAAATAGAGTCAGTCACTAGTCAGCACCTCGATTGCACGCTCAAGATACGGTCGATCAGTCAGTTTGTCTTCTGAACGAGTGATATCTACAATTTGCCTGACTTTACCGTATTCCATTAAAGCCGCCCGTGTGCACAGGGCTTTGATGACCGGAAGCTCATGTGTGACAACGACAATGGTCATTTTGAACTCTCTGTGTGCCTTTTTTAAAACAGCTACGATGTCTTCGGTAGTATTCTGATCCAAAGCGGATGTCGGCTCGTCGCATAATAGTAGTTTTGGCCGTGTAATAAGGGCACGGGCTATACCAACTCGCTGTTTCTGCCCCCCGCTGAGCTGCTGAGGGTAGCTGTGCTTCTTGTCGCTCAACCCGACGAAATCGAGGACTTCGTCTACGGTCAGAGTCTGATCATAGTTATGGAGAGTCAGAGGTAATCTGATATTTTCAGCTACTGTTTTATTGTTGAGCAGATTGAACTGCTGAAAAATCATGCCGATCTGCTTCTGTTCCATACGCAGGTCTTTCTTTGACAAATGAGTCAAATCAACACCGTCTACGGTTACGGAACCAGCATCGGGTGTCTCAAGTGCATTGATCATACGGAGAAGAGTCGACTTTCCTGCCCCGCTTTCACCTATGACACCGAATGCTTCACCTGTCTTTATGTCGAGTGAGATATCCGTGAGTGCAGCCAGTGTCTGGTTTTTACTGAAAAACGTTTTTTCTATCTGACGGAGTTGTATCAAAGTGTCTATAGACCTCCTTCATTTACGTCGCTGTTTAAACAACACTGCCAATTATATGTAGGATAGAGAAGGGAAGCAATAAAATAAGGTATGAATGTGTAATAAGAAACAGGCGAGGTCTAACATTGAACATATCCGAGTGATTGCCGGAGGAGGAACGGAGACCGGTATATCAAGGATTCTGAGATGTAGGAAGCTTTCAAATAGTAAGTGGACAAGAAGGAAATATAATACAATATTGTGTTTCAAGTGAGTTTCCAGCGACAAAAAACCACCTGCTGAGTGAACAGCAGGTGGCAAAAAAGGAGTGGTAACCTGTCACTTGGAGGAGTGCAGGTAACCAAAAATAAGTTGGTTGTTGTGGGTATGAGTAAAGTATAGTATCTAAATTTGAATTTAATGTGACCAATCAATGATAAATTAACGCTTTCTTTTTGATAGTAAATAAAAATGGAGAAGCGAAACATAATAAAAAGCCACCTTTTCCTCTAGAAAAGGTGGCTGGGGATAAGACTAAACGTCTTTTTTTATTTGAGTAATCCCATTCAATCCGGGGAGAAAGAATAATGGTCTCAAATAGTGTTTATCTTTTCAAAGGTGATGAATGATTCGGGGGAAACATTCAATCAGCTTTTTGGGGAGAAAAGAAACGTGTACTTAAATTCCACATTCATAGTGTAGCAAAACTATCTGGAAAAATCCTTAAAATTGCCTAAGCATTCATCCAATTAAAATGATAATTTACTCACTTAATGCATCAACCATTGCTTTGTTGAAAGCAGGAAGATCATCAGGCGTACGACTTGAAATCAGGCCTGAGTCATCTATTACAACTTCCTTGTCATAGAAGTTGGCTCCGGCGTTTTTAAGATCCACCGCCACCTGCTTAACTGAAGTAATGTCTTTTCCTTTTACTACTTCAGCATTGATCAGAAGCTGAGGACCGTGACAGATAGAGAAAATAGGTTTACTGTCGTTTGAGAACGCACGGGTAAACTCCAAGAAGCGGTCATCTTTACGCAGTTGGTCTGGAGAAAATCCTCCAGGAATCAGCAGGGCGTCAAAGTCTTCCGGAGAGACATCATCGATGCTTTTATCAATGGTCACCGATGCTTCTCCTTTTTTACCTTCTACTGTTTCACCTGCTTCAAATCCGATCGTGGTCAGTGTATGACCTGCATTTTCCAGTTCTTCTTTAGGGGAAGTAAATTCCACGTCTTCAAATAGTTTTGTTATGACGACTGCAACTTTCTTGCTCATTCTTGAAATTCCTCCTTCATTTATTCTAATTACAGTTTATCGACTCACTTTGTATCCTTCAAGTAAAACGATTCGCGGCAGCGACACTGGATTTTTTTATTCAATAAGCTGCTCTTTTTTATGTTATGATGAAAAAAATACAACGTTTTAAGGAGGACTATCAGTTTATGAATATTGCATTAATTGCTCACGATAAAAAGAAAGATGATATTGTGAAAATTGCAGAAGCCTATAAAGTCATTTTAGAACACCATGATCTCTTTGCTACCGGAACGACAGGAAAGCGAATATCAGACGAAACAGGTTTGAATGTCCATCGGTTTAAATCTGGCCCACTCGGGGGTGACCAGCAGATCGGTGCCTACATTTCCGATAATAAGATGGATCTGGTTATATTTATCCGTGATCCTCTTACTGCCCAGGCCCACGAGCCAGATATATCCGCACTGCTTCGCCTATGTGATGTCTATGAAATTCCATTAGCTACTAATGTAGGTTCAGCTGAAGTGCTGCTGAGAGGACTTGATGCCGGATTTTATAGCTGGCGAGATGTCTCGAGAGGACAGGACCGTGATTCACTACATTTTTAAAGGGGTGCTGACATGCTGCTGGTTATCGGATTAGCACTGCTTATTTCTGGCTATTTGTCATTCAGGTTTTCAGATCAGCTTAAGCCAGGAAAGCGCGGACGCCAAACTCAGACGCAGTTTCCGGAATGGTTCCCGCAGCTTCAGAAAATTGGCGGGCTGCTGTTTATGATTACTGGCCTGCTTCTGATGATAGCTTACTTTATTATTTAACTAATTGATGGAAGGATTGTCGCTATGATTATTGGTCTGCCTAAGGAGATAAAAAATAATGAATACCGGGTAGCTCTTACCCCATCGAATGTCGGACGCCTGACAGACAACGGACATCGTGTCCTCGTAGAAAAAGGAGCGGGAGAAGGAAGTGGGTTTACAGATGAGCAGTATGCTGAAAACGGTGGAGAGCTGACAGAATCAGCCGGTCAAGTCTGGAAACAGGCTGAGATGATCATGAAAGTGAAAGAACCGCTGAAAGAGGAGTACACTTATTTCAGAAAAGGGCTGATCCTCTTTACGTATCTTCATCTATCAGCTGCTCCTGGACTGACTCAAGCACTGGTGGAGCATGAAGTGACGGCTATCGGCTACGAGACGGTTGAAAAGAACGGCAAACTACCACTGCTCACGCCTATGAGTGAGGTGGCAGGAAGAATGTCTGTCCAGATCGGGGCTCATTATCTTGAGAAACATGCGGGGGGAGAAGGGATTCTCCTAGGTGGAGTAACCGGTGTGCCTCGCGGGACCGTAACTATCCTCGGTGGCGGGGTGGCAGGAGAAAATGCTGCCCGGATGGCTGTCGGGATGCGTGCGAATGTAAACATCATTGAACTGAATCCTCAACGGATGAGAGAACTGATCCAGATGTTCGGAAGCAATGTGCAGACACTAGCTTCTAATCCAGCCAACATTGCGAAAGCTGTAAGTGAATCTGATCTAGTGATTGGTGCAGTTCTCATTCCAGGACGAAAGGCACCTAAACTGGTCACGGAAGATATGATCAAGACTATGAATAAAGGGGCGGTTGTTGTTGATATTGCCATCGATCAGGGCGGTAATTTTGAAACGTTGAACCAGCCGACAACCCACGATGAACCGGTAGTGGAAAGACACGGAATTCTTCATTATGGTGTGGCCAATATTCCAGGTGCTGTACCGAAAACGTCGACAATGGCTCTGACAAATGATACGGTTCCATATGCTCTTAAATTAGCTGAGCTGGGCGTTGAAGATGCACTTAAATGCGATGCAAGTCTCGCTGCCGGCCTGAATGTATATAAAGGACATGTGGTCAATGAGGCAGTGGCTAACGATCTTTATTATGAATTCAAAGCTTTTGAAGAGCTGACTAAATAAACTTTACGATTAGGGACAGGAGATGCAGAACGATCTGCATACTCCTGTTTTTTGAACAGGAATCATAGGGCTGTGAGGAGATAACATCTGAGGCCTACTTAAGTCCGAAACAGGTCGAAGCTTACAATAAACGTCCGAAAAAAAAGCCCAGTCACAGGGTGATGGGCTTTCAGTCAGCTTATACAGAAGGTCAGCGGTCTCTCAGGCGACTGCCGCCTCTCGGTGTAAACGAATAGTACTTGAAGCACCATAAGGCACTCAAGCCGATAAGTATATAAACGATACGTGTTCCCCATTGTTCAGCATCGCCGAACAGGGTTTCTACAGCATTGAACCCGAATAAACCGATAAGTAGTAAATGAATGCCGCCAATGATAAGTAAAGTCAGTGCTGCGCGGTCAATTATTTTCAAAATGAGCTCCTCCTAAATATTCTTATACTATAATCATACGAAATTTAATGAAAAATGTCGATTGTTTCTCATTGAGCAGGGAAAATTTTGACCTGCACATTATGAAAAGGTGAAAATGGATAGAAAAAAGAAATTAAAGTGGGCTTATAAACACTCTATGTTATACTGAAAAAGTAAAATCGGAAGTGATGTGTAATCACTTACAGAAACACATGTCCATTGAAATGGATCAGTCTATCATCATCAGCAGGAGGGGTAAAAATGGTAAAAAGCGATATCGAAATAGCTCAGTCAACAGATATGTTCCCAATCGGAGACATTGCTCAGAAATTAGGCATCGAAGAGCATGCTCTTGAACATTACGGCAAGTATAAAGCGAAAGTGGATTACAGTGCACTACATAATCATACGGGGAAAAACGGCAAGCTGATCCTGGTAACGGCTATCAATCCGACTCCAGCTGGAGAAGGGAAAACCACGACCTCTGTAGGTCTGGGAGACGCGCTTCAAAAAATTGGCAAGAAAACAGCCATTGCCTTACGTGAGCCATCGCTCGGACCGGTTTTCGGAATCAAAGGTGGAGCTGCTGGCGGGGGCTACGCTCAGGTGATTCCAATGGAAGACATCAACCTTCATTTCACAGGTGATATTCATGCCATTGGGGCTGCCAACAATCTGGTAGCGGCGATGATCGATAATCACATTTATCAGGGGAATGAACTGAACATAGATCCGAGACGCGTGACTTGGAGACGGGCAATGGACATGAATGAC
Source organism: Alkalibacterium pelagium (assembly GCF_900109325.1). Classification (GTDB taxonomy): domain Bacteria; phylum Bacillota; class Bacilli; order Lactobacillales; family Carnobacteriaceae_A; genus Alkalibacterium; species Alkalibacterium pelagium. Next base: position 31,138 of record NZ_FNZU01000005.1, on the reverse strand, counting down.
CGTCAGCTCCGCTCGATCGTCAGCGGGATCGGTGCTCGAACGAATGGGATGCCTAGAGAAGACGGGTTTGATATTACCGTTGCTTCTGAAATCATGGCTGTATTGTGTCTATCCAGTTCAATGGCTGAAATGAAAGATAAATTGAGAAACTGCCTGATCGGCTATACTTTCGATAATGAACCGGTGAAGCTGGGAGAACTTCAAGCTGAAGGAGCGGTATCGGCGCTGCTTAAAGATGCGCTCAAGCCGAATCTGGTTCAGACACTGGAACATACGCCGGTATTCATTCACGGCGGGCCTTTTGCCAATATCGCTCATGGATGCAACAGTATGCTGGCGACAAAAATGGCATTGGCTCATGCAGACTATGTCGTAACAGAAGCGGGCTTCGGCGCCGATCTGGGAGCTGAAAAGTTCATCGACATCAAATGCCGTATGGGGAATATCAAGCCGGATGCAGTAGTCATTGTTGCCACGATCCGTGCGCTTAAAATGCATGGAGGAGTAAAGAAAACTGATCTGGATCAGGAGAATACGCAGGCTCTGAAAAAAGGCATGCCTAACCTGATTAAGCATATAGAAAATATACAGGAGACATTCTCTCTTCCTGCCGTCGTTGCGATCAATGCTTTTCCCGGAGATACTCAAAATGAACTGGATGTGGTGAGGAAAGCTATTGAAGAAACGGGAAGCAAGGTTGTCCAGTCAGATGTCTGGGCCAAAGGCGGAGAAGGCGGAGTCGAACTTGCTGAAGAAGTGGTTCGGATGACCGGGGAAGAGTCTGACCTGAGCTATGCTTATGAACTGAGTGACCCAATCGAAGAAAAAGTAGAGAAGATCGTCCAGTCTGTCTATGGCGGAAAAGGAACGGAATGGAGCAAAAAAGCTAAGACGATGGCGAAACGTCTGGAAAAATTAGGGTATGGAGATCTGCCGATCTGTATGGCGAAAACTCAGTACTCCTTATCGGATACAGCCACTGCTTTAGGTCGCCCTACAGATTTTAATGTCAACATCAGAGATTTAACTGTATCTGCAGGGGCGGGATTCATCGTCGTCTTAACAGGAAATATCATGCGCATGCCTGGACTTCCGAAAGTGCCTTCTGCGGTACATGTTGATGTGGACGATAACGGCAAAATTTCCGGACTGTTTTAGGAGGCTCACGGATGAACGAACTGACGATTGAAGGCTATCTGACTGAACTCGGGAAGAAAGAAGGAACCCCGGGGGGAGGAAGTGCCGCTGCTTATATTGCTTCAATGAGCGCTGCTCTTATACGCATGGTAGCAGATATCCAGAAAGACAAGAAGGCATACGCTGACTATTCAGAAGAGATCACACAGGCTCTGGAAGCGTCACATGCCTTAAGAAAAGCATTTGAACAGCTGGCAAAAGATGATGCAGTTGCTTTCGAACCTGTTCTGATGGCATACAAGCTGCCAAAAGGTACTGACGAAGAAAAAGAAAGGCGCCAGGAAGAAGTTCAGAAAGCCATTAAAGGCGCTGCTCAGCCACCCCTTGAAATGCTTGAAAAAAGTCACGACTTGATCGATCTGATCGAGCAGCTGACCCGCATGAAAATGAAAGGAACGATTGTGAATGATCTGATGGTGGCGACATTGTTTGTGGGGACAGTGCTTGAAACAGCTGTCCTGAACGTCACGATCAATACGAAACTTCTTTCTGATGCAAATGAAAGAAATGCACTTGAGAAGAAAGCAATCGAGCGTCTGTCAACCGGCAAACAGCGAATCAGCCAGCTGCGTCAGACTATCGAATATTTTCTGGAAAAAAATGAGTGGCCGGAATCTATTTAGACCACAAAGGTGAACAGGACAGGGGGGGAAACGTACTGTTCACCTGTTTATTATCAATCATTAAAGACGGAGGGACTTTATGACTAAAGAATTGAAAGGTAGACCTGTAGCAAAGGCATTACTGGAACGGACCATGAAAACGGTGGAAGACCTCAAGAAAATTGACTGCTATCCGACTTTGGCTATTGTAAGAGTTGGAGATGATAAATCGTCTATTTCTTATGAGAATGCGGCGATAAAGACTATGCAACAGTCTGGTATTGCAGTTGAGCCTGTCGTTTTTAAGGAAACAGCGGATGCCGAAGAAGTCCTTCAATCGATAGAGGCACTCAACCAGAAAGCTGATATTCATGGGATCCTGGTCATGCAGCCGCTGCCTGATACCTTGTCCCGAAATGACATTGCGCGCTGCCTCAACCCGAATAAGGACATCGACGGACTGACACCTGAAAACCTTGGCCGGGTAGTGGAAAATGATCCGACTACTCTCGTCCCGAGTACGCCTAAAGCAGTCATGGCCTTACTTGAGTTTTATGGAATAGAAGTTGAAGGAAAAGACGTCTGTGTCATCGGGAGCAGTCCGGTCGTCGGCAAACCCTTGTCCATCATGCTGCTGAATGAAGAAGCGACTGTGGCGAATGTCCACGTCAAAACGAAGGATATCAAGCAGTATACGTGTCAGGCAGATATCGTGATTTCAGCGACAGGTGTTGTTGAGCTGGTAAAAGCAGAACACATCAAGGAAGGCGCTATAGTCATTGATGTAGGCTTCGGATATAAAGACGGGAAACCTGTGGGAGATGTCAGTTATGATGATGTGTTTGAAAAAGCTGGAGCGATCACCCCTGTACCTGGTGGAGTCGGGTCGATCACGACCGCCATACTGGCTGAACAAGTCGCTCAAGCTGCATGGAATCAGCGCTCGGATTAAAGGAGGAAGAAAGTATGGGGAAAGAAGACTTACGAAAAGGAATGATCCTCTCTCTTGAAAAAATCGGCTGGCTCGAAAGGAACCGTACGGAAAACGATCTGCATGACCACCTGTTTGAGTCGGACTTATGGAATAATGCTGTCTCCATCGGTGTGACCGTTTCAAGTGATCGGGAGTGGGACACACGGACGATTATTGAACGTGCCTGGGATGAAGGGAAGACGGTCTGCGTGCCGAAATCGATTCACGAAACAAAAGACCTCCATTTTTATGAAATCAGTTCGTTCAGACAATTGGAAAAAGGGTACTTCGGACTTGAAGAACCCTTACCGGAAAAGACCACTCGGCGTGAACCGGAAGACTTGGATCTGATGATCGTCCCCGGATTGATTTTTACACCGGCGGGCTACCGTATCGGATACGGGGGCGGATATTTTGACCGGTTACTTGCTGGTTTTAACAAGCCTACTGTCTCACTGCTTCATTCCAATCAGATTGTTGAATCTTTTCCGATAGAACCGCATGATGTGCCGGTAGATTTTCTGATAACTGAGCAGGGGTTGAAGAAGACTGGACTTGATCAGTAAGTTAGTGTCACCCTATTGAGGATATCGGGCAAGTCGCTTATAATAGAGAAGGAAAAAAGAGTAAGAGGAAAACGTTAAGTGCTGGGTGGATGGGATGTTGCCTCCAGACGAAGAAACGGTAGTTTTGCGATTTTTCTCTGCATCCGCTTGAAAACTGAATAGTTTTTTAGTGAGGACTCTTTAATTTTACTGGGGCTGCCGTACTCAGTTTAATGCCCTTTTTCAGTCTGTTGAAAAGTATAAGTTCCGTGTAGTAGCTGATATTGTCTAGCTACACGTACCATCCTCTCGAGAAAAAGATAAATTTACCCATTGCGCAGGATGCTCTTCTGCCGCATACTTGTCTCTACGCATTGAAATGCTAGATTCACAGCAATTCGGGGCAAATTTCCTCTACTCGCTATCGCTCGGTCGATCTCAACAATAGTTGTACGTGCTAAAGCACTACAACTTGTAAGGTCTACTCGCTATCGCTCCGGCGATCTCAAGTATATCTGTAAGAGCTGAAGCTCAAACAGATACTAAGGTATTTTCTTGTCGAGGCTGAACGGCACGTGAAGCTTTTCTTATTCGTTGGCTGAAAGAGAACTAAAATTAAAGGAGATCTTCGATATGACTGCAACACCACATACTGGCAGACGCCAGAACAAATGGTTCCACTATGGGTTTATCGGTCTGGCTGGACCTTTATGCTTGGCTTTTCTCATTCCTTTCGCACGTTCACAAAGCGGAATGGGTGGACTCAATCAGCTGCTTGACGGAACGGGAGATCTGCAGACGATTCTGACGGACATGCTCTTCCTTGCATTCTTTACAGGACTGCTGCTGCTGATCAGTGTGGCCGTATCCAGACAGCTGGAAGAAGAAAGCATGCTGATCAGTCTGCTTCTCGGCCTTCTGATTACAGGTGCACCTTTTCTGCTTTTCCTTCAACGGGAACTGCTTCAGATCAATCTAGTTTATGAAGACAACGGCCTTATTTACGGTATCGCCTTCTTATACTATATCTGGCTGCTGGTTTTCCGGGCTGTTCGCTTATCCAGGTGGACAATGAAGAACCGGACATTAGGTATTGCCATTGTTGGTCTACTGGTCGCCATGAACATTACGCTCGGCATGGTGGGCATTACGACACCAGTGGTCCGTATTACGTTCGCTTTCCTGCCAACTGCTTTGATCGGAATGCTTTTCGGGCCATGGATAGGCGGATTTGGGGCAGTTCTGGCTGATATTTTAGGTTTTATCATCGGTCCGGGTGTCGGTGGATTCTTCCCTGGCTTTACCTTGTCAGCCTTTCTGACAGGACTGATTTACGGGCTGTTTCTTCACAAGCGTGACGTGACTTTGAAACGGATCGTAATGGCTGAAGTGCTGATCGCTCTGTTTGTCAATCTGACATTGAATACAATCTGGCTTCATATTCTGACTCAAAATCCGATTGCTGTTCTTCTGCCGCCTCGACTTATTCAGAATGCTGTCATGGTCGTTGTGCGCATTGCCACTGTACGATTTTTTGCCGGAAATAAACAGATGAAAAAAACCTATGCAAAATTCTCGACGGCGCGGCATTGAATCTGTCATTTAGACGCGTTTAAAATTGAATACTATGAAATCAGATACCAGTCCCCTTCTGGATGAAATGAAGACAGCCTTCTTTCATCCAGAAGGGCTTTTTTCATTCAGTAAGAAACCGACTGACGCTGGTACTTTTCAAACCAGGAAGCAGCATCGATCCAGCTGATGTGTCTGATATCTTCCAGTCGGATCTGTCTGATTGAGCGGTCGCGACGTTCAATAAATACGATGGAGCCTTTAAAACCTTTTACAAGCCCTTCCGTATCAGGAAGGTAGTTCCCGTCTTTTATCATATCGAGCTGAATGGCCAATGGCTTTTTTGATGTATAGCTTTTATAAAGGGAGGCGCTGATGTCTTCGAGTGTCTGTTTCTCTTTTGGAACGATCACGGCTGACTGGCTGGCTTTTTTCTGCTTTTTCAGTGCTTCAGCATGGTCAGACAGCATCATTCCCATCCATTTCATTTTACCCCGATCCTTGTACCCCAAAGCATCAGGGGACAGTTTGATCACGTCTTCCTGCATGTTGATCCGCTCCTTTCATTTTAGTTTTTAAGTATGAAGTTAACTCTTTTCTGCCTGCTCTTTGAGGCATGTCCAGAAAGCAGTTTATTTCTGAGTGCCTGATCGATGACCGCCAAGAAGCTTGGACCGGTACATTGCCATCCCGCCACTAGTCAGGCTGCTGGCATGAAGCAGAGAGGTGTAGCCATATTTATGTCTGATGGAATCGATCGTCTGATCCAGATCCTCCTGATTGATCAGCTTTTCAGCGGAATCAAATAATGAGAGCTGAAGGGCGGACTTCGGTTCGATTTTCCCGAAGGTGACATTGACTACCCGGACAGGGAGGGATCTGTAGTGACGGTTGAAGAGAATCAACAGCCCGTCAATGATTTTTTTGGATGAATCTGTCTTTTCTATCGGCAGCTGGTGACTGAATCCCCGATCCATGACATCTTTGGAGTAACCAATACTCAATTTCACCAGTCCCGTCGTCAGGTAATGTCTGCGCAGGCGCCCTGCATTCTCTTCGGCCATTTCACGTATCACGATTTCCACTTCATGCTTTACAGTGTAATCTCTGTTCAAAATCTGATTTTTACTGAAAGAGGTCTCTTTAGGCGTGAATGTATCCGACAGTCGGGTCCGGTCGATGCCGTGGGAGTGAAAGAAGAGCTGCTCACCAATGACCCCAAACCGTTTCTTCAGTTTTTTGACATCAGCCTGTGATAAGTCGTGGATTGAACGGATACCGATTCGCTCGAGGTGTTTCTCCGTTTTTGATCCGATCCCCCAGAAATCTTTCAAGGGAGAAATTTTCCATACCGTATCCTGCACATCATCATAATGCCAGGCTGCAATAAAATTACTTTTCTGATCGTGTTTAGCCGCATGGTCCAGAGCGAGCTTGGCCAGAAGAGGGTTGTCTCCGATGCCTACAGTGACCACAAGCTTCATTTCTTTCCATACGAGGTACTGGATGCGTTTGGCTATATCTTCAGTACTGCCGAACAATCGGTGGGAACGTGTCACATCCAGAAAAGATTCATCGATACTGTAGACATGAAGGTCTTCGTCTGAAACAAAGCGTTTGAAAATATTCACAATATCCAAGTTTTTTTCTAAGTATAAGGCCATGCGGGGTTCAACTATGTCGATCGACGCATCTTTTGGAATTTCATATACCCGCGTCCCCGTTTTGATTCCGTAAAGTTTTTTGACCATGGGGGAAGAAGCCAGTACCAGTCCACCATGATTGTCCGGCTTACTGACAACGGCGACTTTGGCCTTGAGCGGATGTTCCTTTCTCTCAACTGCTTCAACCGAGGCAAAAAAAGACTTTACATCGATACATAATATATCTCTACGCGGCTCTCTGGAGTAATCCATTATTTGAAGCATGGCAAGGACCTCCTTTAAGGGAATGTATGTTTGTTTTAATTATAGGAACATATATTCGGTTCGTCAAGGGGAACGCGTCGGGGATTGAGATGTTGAAGGTGCTCCAAGTCAGGTGAAATGGCTCTGAAAAGACGAAGGGCTAAGGATTTGGCCTTTCTATATTTGTATTTAAAAAAAGAGGAGAGGAAGATCGAATGAAGCGAACCGAAAGACAGCAAGTCTCACATCTTTCAACCCGGCTGACTAATGTGAGGGCCGATCCTCCACGCACCCAGCTGATTCGTCTCAGAAACATCCTGAGAACAGAAAAAAGAGCCGTCCATCAAAATTGATGGATCGGCTCTTTACAAACATAAGTGAGTTTATTTTCCGTCGACATATGGCACAGCTTTGACGGTGGCTTCGATATTTCCCTTAGTAGCTTTTGAGTAAGGACAGAAAGCGTGTGCTTTATCAGCTAGCTTCTGAGCCTCTTCTTCAGACATATCTTCAACACCGACTTCGATTTCTACTCCTAATTTAAATCCACCATCATCGGGGTCTTTCATCAGGTGAACAGTCAAGGTCACTTGAGATTTGTTGTCGATCTTCTCTTCTTTTTTATAGTGATCCAGGGCAGCGTGGAAACAAGCACTATAACCTAAAGCAAACAGCTGCTCAGGGTTAGTTCCGTCTCCAGATCCACCCATTTCTTTAGGCGTATCGACCTGCACCTCATATGAACGATCAGGTGTGTGACTTTCTCCTTCTCGCGCTCCTGTATTGACTGCGGCTGTAGTGTAAACAACTTTATCTGGCATAGTTAAAACGCTCCTTTTCTATAGTCTACTATCAGTATAGCACTAAAAAAAAGAAAGGCTAAATGATAGCCTTTCACTAATATATATTGAATTTAAGATACGCAAGTTTCCAGAACAAAGGTTTCAAGTGCCTGTGCTACGCCGTTTTCACGGTTGGAACCTGTGATGTGGTCGGCAACGGCCTTGACTTCATCGCGCGCATTGTCCATCGCTACGCCAATTCCGGCCCATTCGATCATGTCCACATCATTTCCCCCATCACCGAGAGCCATGACAGATTCACGGGGAATGTTCAGTAGTTCAGCCAGATCCTTGACCGCGGTTCCTTTGCTGGCCTGTTTGTTCAGGACTTCAAGGAAGAAGGGTTCGCTGCGCAGGATCGTATACTTGTCCCATAAAGATTTCGGAAGACGGGAAATTGCCGCTTCCAGCACAGGTTCCTTGTCGATCATCATCATTTTATTGTAGATGACAGATGGATCCATCTCTTCAGGTTTGCGGTAAAACAGTGGCAGGCCAATCAGAAAAGCTTCACGTACGGAGTATTCGCTAATGTCGCTGTTCGGTGTAAAGATTCCTTCATTGTGAATAGCGTGGAAGTGCGAACCGGCTTCTTGAGCAGCTGCCTGCAAGGTAAGGTAATCGTCATGATCCATCATATGTCTGACGACTACTTTTCCGGATTTGACTTCCTGTACCAGTCCACCGTTATAAGTGATGACGTAATCGTCATCGGCGCTCAGGTCCAGTTCTTTCAAAAAGGCTGTTGCGCCGGGGAAAGGACGTCCGGTACAGATCACGATTTTAACGCCGGCCTGTCTGGCTGCCTGAATCGCCTGCTTCACCTCTGGACTGATTTTGTGTTCTTCATTCAGTAATGTGCCATCCAGATCAATGGCAACTAATTTAATCGTCATACCTGTTCTCCATTCTTTGCTTCAATGTATTTTTTAATCTGTTTCATTAGGGTGGATGATTGCTCCGTTGACAATGTGACGCTGGAACGCATCGTATTCCTCCTGAAACATGTTGATGTTGTCGCTGTGTTCTTCCAGAAATTCTTTCGGTACATATAGGCGATGGTCGCCGTGCAGGTTCCCGCTTAGTGTCTTGACTATGGAACTGACCTTGCTGAGTTCGACAAGGGTCCCGTCCGACTGCATAAGATGAATCGGCGTCTTGTTTTTAAGTTTGTAGTCATAAGGCAGATCAGAACTGCTATTGGTCATAGTATAGAGGTTCTTGTCGTATGTCAAGTGCCCAACGATATCCCGCAGAGTCTCCACCACATCATCGTCTTTTCCATCTATATAGGTGACGGATTTCAGCGGTTTACGGTGAAGGAACATTTTAGACAGCTCGCTCAAGTAGGCATCATCACTTTCGGTCCATAAAATGATGGCCGTCTGAAGCACACCGTCGTCCAGTTTCAGATAGTCGTCCAGAGTCGGATTTTCCTCAAAAAATGGATCGAGAAGATCGAAAGCCGGATACAGCTCCTGCTCTTTATAGAGCTGTTTGGCACGGTAGAGCAGGCGATCCAGAGTGACTTCCATTCCCCGAGACGCCGGGTGGAAATAAACCTGCATATACATCTGGAAACGGCTCACGATGTAGTCTTCCACGGCATGCATTCCCTGATATTGAAAGGCAATCCCATCTTTGTAGGGGCGAATCACTCTAAGGATGCGAGACAAGTCGAAGGCGCCGTATGTGGCACCGGTGAAAAAAGCGTCTCTTTGGAGATAATCCATCCGGTCCGCATCGATCTGGCTGGAGATCAGCTGAACGACTTGAGGGTTCGGATGCTGCTTGGTGATGACGCTGGCCACCTGGTTTGGAAAGTCGTGGGACACTCGCTTAAGAATCGTATTGACTTCCGTTCCTTCAGATAAAATAATATCTGTCGTCAGAGACTCGTGGTCCGTATTGAAGATTTTTTCGAATGTATGGGAAAAAGGGCCGTGCCCGACATCATGCAGCAGAGCTGCGCATAAGGTGACGAGGCGCATGGAACAGTCCCAGTCATCCGGGTAGTTGCGCTCGAACATATCCACTATACGCCGGGATAATTCATAAACTCCCAGAGAATGGGAAAAACGGGAATGCTCCGCACCGTGAAAGGTGAACTGAGCTGTTCCGAGCTGCTTGATTCGACGCAGACGCTGAAATTCCTTGGTGTCGATCAGATCTAAAATCAGTTTGTGCCGGACGTGAATGTAGTCGTGCACGGGATCTTTAAATACTTTTTCAATAGGCAGGCGGTCCTGCTTTTCAAATGAGTCGATACACATAGTTTTCGGTTCTACTCCATCTTCTTCTATTTACAAGCAAGAAGGTGCTGTGTGAAGCAGACCATTTCCTTCCTCTCTTAGCCTCAAGCACTGAGGGGGGGATCAGGGTAGTAATTTGTCATTTCGGACGATCATTTTCTGAAGACCTTCGTCGTAAGCAGAGGCGATGGATGGCGTCATATCGCCTTGAACCAGTGATACACCCGCCTGAGTAAATACAGAAAGCAGATGCTGCTTTGTTTCTTCAATGGTCAAGGAAACACCAAGCGCATCTTCCAGTGTCGTCATCACATTCGGATTCACAGCAGGAAAACTCCATCTGGTTTCTGTTCCGTCCAGTCCTTGAGTATAGAACTCGCGAATCATCTCAGCCCGGTGTGTCTGGTCGCCTGATACACTGAGATAAATCATTACAGCGATTCCGCCTTTGATCCGTCGCTGGGCGATGCCGGCGATTTTTCTGCCCTCGATACTTAAATCGAATTCACCTGGGCAATAGGAGTCTGCAATTTCATACGCATCGACCGTCTTGTTATAGCGTGAAAAGGCCGCTTGAACAACATGATGCATTCGAGAGTAGGCCTCGTCGATAGACAGTCGCTCTTCGCCTTCAGGAAAAATCATGGAAAAGTTCAGTACTCCGCCATCACTCACAACAGCCAGTCCACCTGAATTTCGCACCAAATAGTCGTAGCCACCGGACGCAAAAGCCGGAAGGGCATCGCTCAGGAATGGAAGTTTAGTATCCATCATTCCTAAAATGATCAGCGGGTCAGTCTGCCAGAAGTGCAGGATGGGCTGCTTCTTTTCTCCTGCTTCTTTGATAAAGCCATCCGTCAGCGCAAAAGGAGCGAAGCGGTGCTCTGAATAATCAGCCGGCAGATTATCGTACAGCAGATAGGGCTGTGTGTAATCTTTAAAATAAGAATAGGTTTCAGTCATAATGTCCGTCCTTCATGTTATCTCATTAATTATTTTATCGTCAGTTTCTTTCAGTATACCAAAAATCAACGGGGTTAGGATACAGGAGTCAAATATAGAATGAGACGCCGAATACGATTTATGATAAACTGTATAGGACAGACAATCAAAAGAGAATAAGGAAGGAGTAGCGCTTGTGCCTTCAAGAGATTTAAAAAACGGTCTGCCGGCCGAAGTAAAAATGGAAACATCCTATATACAGAATGGAGAAACGCATCAGCATTCGTTCGAAGAAAAAGGACGAGTCGTGTACATGAATAACAGTTACTACATTCGTTTTGAAGAAACGCATGAGGAATCAACAGTTCCAGTGACCGTCAAGATCAATCCCGATGGAGTAGTAAATCTGATCAGAAATGGTGAGCGGACGATGCGTCTGACGTTCAACAGTGACAGACATACAGAAACCAACTACGCCACCCCCGCGGGAATCATTCCGCTGCAGGTACTGACCGACGATTTGAGAGTCAGCTATTATGACCGCCCGTTTTCCGGAAGAGTCTATGTCGATTACAAGCTGCATGCAAATGGACAAAAATTAGGGGAGTATCAAATTAGATTGCGTTTTACAACATAATCATGTAGTATAAATTAGTTGAAGAGAAAGTTTAATGAAACCGATGAAAGAAAGGACGTTACAGTCGTGGAATTAAATCAATTTAAAGGCCAGGCAAAAGACGAACTGGCTATGGTAGATGTGGCTCATGCCATCCTTGAAACAACTGGACAAGTCACTGATTTCAATGATCTGCTGTCAGAAGTGGCAGACTATCTGGAGCTGGATGATGAAACATTGGAACGTGAAATGATTCAGTTTTATACTGATCTGAATGTAGACGGACGATTCATTTCTCTGGGGGATAATCGTTGGGGTCTGCGTGCATGGTACCCTGTCGACTCAATCGATGAAGAAATTACGCATGATAACGATGAAGAAGATGAGAGACCGCGTCGCAGAAGCCGTACTGGATTCGATCAGGCTTATGATGATGAAGAAGTAGAAGTAGAAGAAGAAGACGAAGACGAAGATGAGGAAGAAACCATTAAATATGGGGACCGCGTTGAAGTCGATGAGCATGGCGTCATGGTCGATGACGAAGATGAGGAAGACCTTGGTGAATACAAAGATGATCTCGACGATCTTGGTGATGAGGACGAAGACAGCGAAGAGCTGAAAGGTCTGAACATCGTTGATGATGAAGATGTTCTTGAAGACGAAGAAGACGAAGAAGAATAAAAGTAAAGGCGGGCGGTTTGATCGCTGAACCTGTCTGGAAAAGCTGACTCTCTGTATACCGGGGTCAGCTTTTTTGATGCGTAAAAATGCGTCAGATTTATAGCTGAGATCGAATAAGTCGTCCGCAGAATAAAAGTGGAGATGGGCATAGATATGGCGGACGGACGGTTGAAGTGATCAGTAATCCCTCTACTTTACTCAAATGGGAAAACTAATAGAATTCGTTCTTGACTTACAGCGGTCAGGTCTTTAAACTATTTATTGGGCACCCTACGTACATGTGATGTATGTAAAGGGTCAACAGGACAGAATGCAAGACAGTTCACCGCTCCCTATTTCATTTATTAAATGGAATAGGGAGTTTTCTGTTTTATGAGACATTTTGCCTTTCCTTAAAAGAATTATGGAGGGAATACTATGACAAAGTATATTTTTGTAACAGGCGGAGTGGTATCGTCAATCGGAAAAGGCATCGCGGCAGCCTCTCTTGGCCGACTATTGAAAAACAGAGGGCTGAAAGTAACGATTCAGAAATTTGATCCTTATATCAATGTGGATCCAGGGACAATGAGTCCGTATCAGCACGGAGAAGTGTTTGTAACGGATGATGGCGCTGAAACGGATCTGGATCTGGGGCATTACGAGCGATTCATCGATATCAATTTGAACCAGTATTCAAATGTCACGACAGGGAAAGTCTATTCTGAAGTGATCAACAAAGAACGTCGCGGTGATTATCTGGGCGGAACGGTTCAGGTCATTCCGCACATTACAGATGAAATCAAGAAAAAGATCATGCGTGCGGCACAGACGACCGATTCGGATGTGATCATCACTGAAGTTGGTGGAACGGTAGGAGACATTGAGTCGCTGCCTTTCCTTGAAGCACTGCGTCAGATGAAAAGTGATGTCGGGTCCGACAATGTCATGTATCTGCATACGACACTGATTCCTTACCTTAAAGCGGCCGGTGAAATGAAAACTAAGCCGACCCAGCACAGTGTAAAAGAGCTTAGAAGCTTAGGAATCCAGCCAAACGTGCTGATTGTCCGTTCGGAGTATCCAGTTGAGCAGCATACAAAAGATAAACTGGCGTCCTTCACCGATGTGGATTCCAAAGCGGTCATCGAATCTTTGGATGTCGATACGCTTTACTCGATCCCGTTGAACTTGCAGAAACAGGGACTGGATCAGATTGTAGTCGATCATCTGAAACTGGATGTGCCGGAAGCGGACATGACAGAATGGAAAGCACTGGAAGAAAAGGTGCTGAACCTAAAAACATCTACACGTATCGCTATCGTAGGAAAATATGTGGAACTGCCGGATGCTTATCTGTCCGTAGTTGAAGCACTGAAGCATGCGGGTTATGCAGCAGACTCTGAAATTGACATCAAATGGGTTAATGCGGAAAAGCTTTCTCCGGAAGAAGTAGTCAAGGAACTGGATGATGCGGACGGGATCCTCGTTCCAGGTGGATTCGGTGAACGCGGTCTGGAAGGTAAAATGCTGGCGATTCGATATGCAAGGGAAAACAAGATTCCATTCTTCGGTATCTGTCTGGGCATGCAGCTGGCAGCTGTGGAATTTGCCCGCAATGTAGCCAACCTTGATGGGGCTGGGTCAGCGGAAGTCAATCCCGACATCGAACACAACATCATCGACTTAATGCCGGATCAGAAAAATGTGACGGATATGGGTGGAACGTTGAGGCTGGGTCTATACCCATGTCAACTGAAGCCGGGCACAGTGACCGCTGAAGCCTATGACAATCAGGAAGTCGTCCAGGAGCGTCACCGTCACCGTTATGAATTCAACAACAGTTATCGTGAACTGCTTGAAGAAAAAGGACTGATTTTCTCTGGTGTTTCTCCCGATAACAAACTGGTTGAAATCATCGAAGTGGCCGATCACCCTTATTTCGTTGGTTGCCAGTTCCATCCGGAATTCATTTCCAGACCGAACAGACCTCAGCCGTTGTTCAAAGCGTTTATTGAAAAATCATTAGAAAACAAGAATAAATAAATGATAATGAGGCTGGTTTTATGAAAAAAGTTGAAAATAGAGAAACAACCTAATGATTAATACTAGTTTTATTGTGAAGTTTTGTATATAATAATAAGCGAGACCGAGTGCGTATATCGGTTTAAAAAGTGCGCAAAAATTTGAGGAGGCTATATTTATGAGTCGTTTAGTAAGTATGACAGACATGTTGAACAAAGCTTTGGCTGAAAAGTATGCAGTTGGGCAATTCAACATCAACAACTTAGAATGGACACAAGCCATTTTACAGGCAGCACAGGAAGAAAATTCTCCAGTAATTTTAGGTGTTTCTGAAGGAGCAGCTAAATACATGGGTGGATTCACAGTGGTATCTGCAATGGTTACTGCTTTACTTGAAGAAATGGACATTACAGTTCCTGTAGCTCTTCACCTGGACCACGGTTCATCATTTGACACATGTAAAGCTGCGATCGACGCTGGATTCTCTTCAGTTATGATCGACCACTCTCATGATCCAATCGAAGACAACATTTCTTTCACTAAAAAAGTGGTTGAATATGCTCACTCTAAAGGTGCGTCAGTTGAAGCTGAAATCGGTACTGTCGGCGGAGAAGAAGACGGCGTTGTCGGTGGCGTAATGTACGCTGATAAAGAAGAGTGTAAACGTATGGTTGACGAAGCTGGAATCGATGCTCTAGCAGCTGCTCTAGGATCTGTTCACGGAGACTACGATGGAGAACCTAAACTTGGATTTGACGAAATGAAAGAAATTTCTGAACTGACAGGTGCACCACTTGTACTTCACGGTGGATCAGGTATCCCAACTCACCAGATTGAAAAAGCAATCGAATATGGTCATACTAAAATCAACGTAAACACTGAGCTTCAGCAAGTATGGACTAAGCGCACGCGTGAAGTGATTGCTACCAACGAAAAAGTTTACGATCCTCGTAAAATCATCGGACCTGGTAAAGCAGACATCACTGAAACAACTAAAGCTAAAATGAGAGAATTCGGTTCTTCAAACAAAGCTTAATTAAAATAAAATAGAGACGCGAGGGCCCGTGCCTTCCCGTCAACAGAATCACCCTCTTGAGCTGTCGCCAGTTCCTGAGGGTGATTTTTTTTATGAAAAGTGAGGCCCGTTTTTGAGCGAAAATCTTCTGCTTTTGATAAACGCTGCCAGTCAATTTCGTGAGAATCCAATCGTTTGGACAATATAATGAATGAAGACAAATTGATCAGCTGGAGGAAAGAATCAATGAAGGTAATGAAGCCGCGGGAAGCATCTAAAGAACTCAACGTACTGAGAGCCCTGAACCAAAGGCAGGCATATTCATTTGAACAGAAGCAGGATCTATTGAATATGGAGAAGGGATTAATTGGTGAAAGGCAGTTCGACGAGATGGGAGAGAAGTACCTGGAGCAGGAGTGTGTGATGCTGCAGGATCTTTCGCTGACCATCAGAGGAAACACAGTGCAGATCGATTCAGTTCTCCTGACTTCGGAAGTCGTGTATATCTTTGAAGTCAAGAACTACGAGGGTGACTTTATTATGAAAGACGGCGACATCTATACAGTAGCCGGCAAGGAGATATCGAACCCGCTCACCCAGCTTAATCGAACGTTGTCTCTTCTGAGGCAGCTGCTGCAGTCCTGGCAGGTCAAAATGAGTATCGAAGGCTACATTGTGTTTGTCAATCCGGCATGTATGCTGTATCATGCGACACCTGCCGACCCGTTCATTTTCTATGGGCAAATTCAATCCCGTCTGACCGAAATCGATCGCAGACAGCTGTACGAGCCATGGGGGATGAAAAAGATGAAGAGACTGGCAGAAAGACTGATCGAGGAACACGATAAGGAAGGACGCATTCAAATCAAAAGGCCGGAGTATATTTATGAGGAGTTGAGGAAGGGGATAGCTTGTACGCGATGCAGTAGTTTTAGTGTGCAAGTTAATCAACGCTCATGTAAATGTTTAGTTTGCGAGCATTCATCGTCATTGAACAGTGCAGTCATCCGACAAATTGAAGAGTTTATACTTTTATATCCTGCTGAATTACTGACGACTGAAAAAATATATAGATGGTATGGACAAATTATTCCAAAAAAAAGAATACGTGGGATACTTTCTGAAAATTATACTAGAGTAGGAAATAAATCAGGCACAACTTTCAAAAAAGAGAGTAAATAAGGAGTGTAATCGTCATCGGACGATTACATACGCCCACTCAGACAGATTTTGCCTTTGAGTGGGGAATAAATATCATACTATTGCCCACTCAGTGAATCTGGACTAACGAGTGGGTCATAAATGACAAATTAGTGCCCAGTCAAAATCGATTTGGATTTGAGTGGTAAAAAGATTGCTGATTACTACCCACTCAACAGAACCGTGCTATTGAGTGGGTAATAGCAGGACAAACAGAGAGAAAGCCACCCAAAATCGATGGCAGTTCCACAAACCAGGCAGTTGAAAATAATGAAGCGGTCGGCTCGACCGACCGCTTTCGACTTCAAAAGCCCTTAAAAGAAGCCAGACAGAACGAGTCGAGTAAAAATCATACGAATTAGAGATAAAAAACTTACTATAAGTTAGTTTATAGTGTATACTGTGTAACAGAAGACGAAATAGAGCACACATAAGTCATTATAAAGACTGACTTGCTGCTGCTGAAACTAGAACAACTCGCTTGGGCGGGGAAAATGCAATTATGATATCCCTGCCCGCCGAATCTGAATGAGACACCCCAGTAAAAGTCGAAGCAGCGATGAAATTTAAACGAAAAGAGTGATAACATGAGTTTTGAACAATACCGAATCGATGACAGCAAAGGCCTGGAGTTTGGCCTGTATACTTTAGGGGACCATTTAAAGAATCCACATATAGACAAACGGATTTCCCCTCAGCAGCGACTGCAGGAGATCATTGAAATGGCCAAGCTGGCTGAAGAAGCAGGCATCGACCTAATCAGCGTAGGTGAAAGCCACCAGGACCACTTCACCACGCAGGCACATTCGGTTGTCCTGTCCGCAATCGCCCAGGCGACAGAAAAAATCAAAGTCAGCAGTTCATCCACGATCATTAGTACGTCTGACCCGGTGAGAGTCTATGAAGACTTTGCTACGATCGATCTGATTTCAGGTGGTCGGGCAGAAATCGTAGCAGGACGTGCTTCCCGTGTAGGTTTGTTCGAACTTCTAGGGTATGATCTCCATGATTATGAAGAACTGTTTGAAGAAAAATTTGAACTTCTTCTGCAGATAAATAAAGAAGAAGTCGTCAACTGGGAAGGGGAGTTTCGTCAGCCGCTAAGGGATGCGCATATTCTTCCACGTCCACTTAATGGAAGCTTACCGATATGGCGTGCTGTCGGTGGCACACCGGCCAGTGCA
This sequence comes from Alkalibacterium pelagium, assembly GCF_900109325.1. Classification (GTDB taxonomy): domain Bacteria; phylum Bacillota; class Bacilli; order Lactobacillales; family Carnobacteriaceae_A; genus Alkalibacterium; species Alkalibacterium pelagium. The sequence goes on along the minus strand of NZ_FNZU01000005.1, from coordinate 13,606 downwards.
ATGAAAGCTGCTTACCAGGGCGTGCCGATGTATCAGGCGATGCTTGGGGGTCCGGCATCTGTATTCAAGCGGCCGATCGATGCTTATAGAGAAACTTTAGAAAGCCTTGGCCAGGATCCATCAGAATTTCCTGTGGCAACAGCTGGCTTCTTTTACGCAGCAGACACGACTCAGCAAGCATTGAAAGAGTATTACCCGCACATCAACGAAGGGATGAAGCTGACAAATGGACGAGGCTTTCCTAAGCAGGCATTTGCACAAGGCGCTCATCTGAAAAATATCATGAACGTCGGCAGCCCACAGGAAATTATCGAGAAAATCCTGTATCAGCATGAGACGTTCAATCACCAGCGTTATATTGCTCAAATGGATTTCGGCGGCGTGCCGTTTGACAAGATCATGAGAAATATCGAACTGATCGGAAATGACATTTTACCCGCAGTCAAGAAGCATACAGCTAAAGCAAAAGCATAAGGAGTGACTAGATTGAATATTACCCTGTTATCCGGCTCGACGATCGGGTCTAAAACGCGAACAGCGATGAACTATACAAAAGATATCATTGAACGGAACTATCCGGAGCACGAGGTTACCCTTCTGGATCTGGCTGATTTCGAACTGGTTTTCAGTGATGGACGGGACTTCAGAGAATATAAAGGAGACACGAAAGTCGTGACCGAGACGATTATGGAGTCTGACATCATCCTCATCGGGACACCTATCTTTCAGGCATCCATTCCCGGCTCTCTGAAAAACGTGTTCGATCTTCTTCCTCAAGACGGGCTGAGAGACAAAACAGCAGGCATACTGGTGACAGCGGGATCTGCCAAACATTACCTGATTGCTGAAACACAGCTCAAACCGATCCTTGCTTATATGAAGGCTCAAATTGTTCAGACCTATACCTTCATGGAAGAAAGAGACTTCTACCGTAAGGAAATTGTCAATGAGGATGCGGTATTTAGAATCGAACGTCTAGTGGAAGACACAATGGTTCTTGCCGAGACGTATAAAGAAGCCAGACGCATTAAAGAAGAACAATATGGGTTTTAAAAGTGAATAAAATCTTACAGAACATTAACAATAGTTAGTGTTCTGTATTTTTATGTTGAAAAAAAAAGTAAACCCTGTATGATTATGAGTGTGGGCAACTGTATATTCTAAAGCATTGTTCACGTCGTCACATGCTAACCGTTCGCATTACAAGAAAATGCAAATGAACTTCTGATGATAGAAACCATCTTAATTAGTAGTTCACTATAAACTAAACAAAATGTTAGTAGGTTAAAGAAATGAAAAAACCATCTGCACATGACCTTACTCAAATAGCCTTATCCGCAGCACTCCTTGCTGTCTCTTCAATTGTCGTCTTACCAATTGGAGTTATCCCAATCACTTTACAAGTATTCTTCTTTTTATTTATTCCGGCGTTATTAGGACCAGTCAAAGGTCTGATGACGATTATTTTGTATATCGTTATGGGATTGATCGGAATGCCTGTATTTGCTGGGGGAAGCGGGGGCATGGGAAGTATTCTTTCTCCGTCTTTCGGTTATATCGCGGGAGCACTGGCTGTCGCATGGATAGTCGGGTCAGGATTAAAGAAACAGAGAAATAAATGGGAAATGACAGGGATCATGAGCCTGGGATTAGTCGTACTGTATATAACAGGTATGAGTTATCAGTATGTACTTATGAACACAGTTCTTGACTCGCCGATTTCGCTGATGAGCATTGTCAGCTTGAATCTGACGGTCTTTCTTCCTATTGATGCGCTTAAAATGCTTCTGGCCATCGCTTTATATGACAGATTGTCCAGCTTGCCATTCGCAAGGCGTATCGTTAAACTGTAAGCAGCCCGACCTTGAAAAATATAATGACACAATGTTCGAGATAAAAAATTCAGACAAACAATAAACGTATAAACAAAAGTGAGGACTTATAATGACACAAAAACTAATCGTAAATGGTGGACATGACTTATCCGGCGAAGTAACGATTTCAGGAGCAAAGAACAGTACAGTAGCGCTGATTCCAGCGTCGATTCTTGCAGATTCACCTGTTACGCTGGAAGGCGTACCAAACATTGCAGATGTCCACTCGCTCATCGAAATTCTAAATGACATGAATGTGAAAACGCACTTTGAAGGCACAACATTGACAGTAGATCCCACAGAGATGGTATCGGTTCCTATGCCTACGGGAAAAATAAAGAGCCTGAGAGCATCGTATTACTTTATGGGCGCTTTACTGACTAAGTTTGGTCAAGGCGTCGTGGGTCTTCCTGGTGGATGCTTCCTTGGTCCGCGTCCGATCGACCAGCACCTGAAAGGGTTCAGAGCCTTAGGAGCTACTGTTGACAATGAAATGGGTGCAATGTATCTCAAGACAGATGAAGATGGTCTCCAGGCTGCGCGTGTCTATTTTGATGTCGTGTCCATTGGAGCAACGATCAATGTCATGCTGGCAGCAGTAAAAGCTAAAGGCAGAACAATCATCGAAAACGCTGCGCGTGAACCTGAAATCATTGATGTAGCGACGCTTCTAAATAACATGGGTGCAAAAGTACGTGGAGCAGGAACAGACATTATCCGTATAGATGGTGTCGAAGAGATGCATGGATGCCGTCACACTGTAATTCCTGACCGCATCGAAGCAGGCACGTACCTGATCATGGCTGCGGCAAAAGGGAAAGATGTCGTTATCCGCAACGTCATTGTTGAGCATCTGGAAAGTCTGATTGCAAAGATGGAAGAAATGGGCGTGCCTCTTGAGATTGGGGAAGATTACGTTCGTATCACCAAGCCGGAAGGGAATCTGAGAGGTGTTTCTATCAAGACACTGCCTTATCCTGGTTTTGCGACCGACTTGCAGCAGCCGTTTACACCTCTGCTTATGATGGCACAAGGTGAATCAATGATTGTGGATACGATTTATCCGAAACGCATCAAGCATATTCCGGAACTGAACCGTATGGGTGCTAAAGCTCGTGTGGAAAGTGATGTCATCCTGATTGAAGGCGGCACACATCTTGAAGGAACCGAAGTCAAAGCCAGTGATTTGAGAGCCGGTGCCTGTCTTGTGGTTGCCGGTCTGATTGCTGAAGGACAGACGACCATTGATGGAGTAGATAATATTCTTAGAGGATATGATCATATTGTAGAAAAATTGACCGCTCTTGGTGCAGACATTTACATGGAAGAGAGTGGCGATTAAATTATAGGAATAGGGGATAGGGACGAGTGGCAAATTTTTTAACTTTCAGTGATTTACAGAACATGACTTTAAAAGAGATTTATGAGCACGCTAAGCGATTGAAAATACCTTATTACAGTCAGATGAACAAAAAGGAACTGTCTCTGGCTGTTATTCGCGCGCAGGAAGAAAAGCAGGGGTATTTCCAGGTCAGCGGGGTGCTCGATAAAATCAACAGCCAGGACTTTGGTTTTTTACGTCCGATCAATTACTCTCATAGTAACGAAGATATTTATATTTCAGCCTCTCAGATGACACGTTTCAGCTTGAGAAATGGAGATAAAATCACCGGTACAGCACGGCCGCCTAAAGCGGGGGAACGGTACTACGGACTGATGAACGTCAAACTGGTCAATGGAAAGAATCCTGAAGAAGCTAGAGAACGCCCTCATTTCCCGGCCCTTACACCGTTGTATCCGGATCGTCGAATCAACCTTGAATCATCCGAGAACGAACTGTCTGCACGAATGATCGATCTCGTGGCTCCGATTGGGTTCGGACAGAGAGGACTGATCGTCGCACCGCCTAAGGTAGGGAAGACGACATTGCTCAAAGAAATTGCCAATGGAATCAAGGCAAATCATCCGGAAGTTGAACTGATTGTCCTGCTTATCGATGAACGTCCAGAAGAGGTAACCGATCTGGAACGGAGCATCGATGGAGAAGTCGTTCATTCGACATTCGATCAGCAGCCGCAGAACCACGTCAAAGTAAGCGAACTGGTTCTCGAACGTGCAAGACGACTGGTTGAGGACAAGCAGGATGTAGTTATCCTTATGGACAGCATCACTCGTCTGGCTCGAGCGTATAACCTTGTGGAACAGCCAAGTGGGCGTACGCTTTCCGGTGGGATCGATCCAGCAGCTCTTTATAGACCAAAACGTTTCTTCGGGTCTGCCCGTAATGTTGAAGAAGGCGGCAGCATGACGATCGTCGCAACAGCATTAGTGGATACCGGAAGCCGAATGGACGATGTCATTTATGAAGAGTTCAAAGGAACGGGTAACATGGAAGTCCATCTGTCCCGAGAACTGGCTGAGCGACGCATCTATCCGGCAATCGACATTAAAAAATCAAGTACCCGTAAAGAAGAAATGCTTCTATCCAAGGAAGAATACGAAGCGGTCTACAAACTGCGTAGAGGGATGCGCAATGATTCACTGGAGTATACGGATCAGTTCATCAAGACATTGAGACGTTACGGTAAGAATGCCGCCTTTGTAGAAAAAGTACTTAAGCAGTAATCGTCTAAATAATGTGCAGAAAAAAGCGACAATCCATTGCAACAGACGACAGGATATGTTACTATGTCTAGTGTTGCATATATAATCAAGCCGATGAAGGAGACCAGTGCTTAGCGCTGATCACCCAGTCGCTGACTTAAAGGATTAAGATAACTATGGAGCCGCAGAGGTTTCATGGCATGAAGGAGTGAAAAAGATATGAAACAAGGAATTCATCCAGAATATCGTCAAGTAGTGTTCATGGACACAACGACAGGATTTAAATTCATGTCAGGGTCTACTACAACATCAAACGAAACAGTTGAATGGGAAGATGGAAAAGAGTATCCGCTTATCCGTATGGAGGTTACATCTGACTCTCATCCGTTCTACACTGGACGTCAGAAATTTGCTCAGGCAGATGGACGTATCGACCGTTTCAACAAGAAATACGGTCTTGCAGACGAAGAATAATCGGTTTAAAGCTCTGGCTAGCCAGGGCTTTTTTCTTTGCCCAAAATACAATCGGTATCCGATACCGAATTATATTGTTGCAGCGGGAAAATATGCTAAAATGAGATTAGATTCTGTTTTACCTATGTAATAAACTATCAGCTTAATACAGGAGGAAACGAATGAAACTTTATCTGATCTATGGAGGAAAGAGTGCGGAACATGAAGTATCCATCAAATCCGCTTACTCGATTTTACAGAAAATATATTATGATCATTACACAGTCATACCGGTTTATATCACTAGAGAAGGTCAGTGGTACAAGGCTGGAAATGTGAACAGCAAAGATGATATTCCTGAAGTGGAAGAAATGAATCAGATTGACAAGAAACAGCCGTTTAATTTCATTGAAATGATGGAAGGTGAATCAGTAGCTTTCCCGGTGCTTCACGGCCCGAATGGTGAAGATGGGACGGTTCAAGGTCTCTTTGAAGTGTTCGACATTCCTTATGTAGGAGCTGGCGTACTCGCAAGTGCTGTCGGTATGGACAAGATCATTAGTAAAAGCGTATTTAAAGAAGCAGGGCTGCCCATCCTGCCTTATAATGAGGTAAAACTGACTGACTGGAAAGTTGATCCTGATAAAGTTAAGGACGGTCTGATTCAGTCTCTAGGCTTCCCGATGTTCGTCAAGCCGGCCAATCTGGGATCGAGCGTGGGTATTACGCGAGTGCTTGAAGAAGACAAGTTAAAAGAGGCGATTGAACTCGCATTTGAATATGACACCAGAATCGTGGTGGAGAAAGGCGTCAAAGCGAGAGAAATTGAAGTAGCCGTCTTAGGCAATGAAGATATCCATACATCAGTTCCAGGTGAACTTATCAAGCATAAGCCATTTTATGACTATGAAGACAAATACCTGAACCAGGAAGTGATTAGACAGGTCCCGTCAGATATTTCAGATGAGTTGACCAAAAAGCTGAGGGAGCTGGCAGCGCGTGCCTTTCACGCTATCGATGGCACTGGGGTGTCTCGTGTCGATTTCTTCCTTACTGAAGATGGAGAAGTCTACGTCAATGAAGTCAACACTTTCCCTGGGTTTACGAACAACAGTATGTATCCTAGAGTATGGGCAAAAACGGGTCTGCCTTATGAAGATCTGATTGAAGAAGTAATTCAGCTGGGTATCAGGCGTCACAAGGACCGTCTGGAGCTTAATACAAGACGAAACAAGTAAGAAGGAATCAAGGAACAGAAGGAACGGAGAGAAACAATGGCTAAATGGACATTAAAAGAAATAGCTTCAGCTGTGGATGGCAAGCTGATTGGTGGAGACGACAATCTGAAGATAGAAGGCGTATCGTTTGATACGCGCTCGCTGCAGCCGAGTGACCTGTTCATCCCTCTGACTGCTGAGAGGAACGGGCATGATTTTATCAAAGCGGCGATTGAAAAGGGGGCGGCTGCCAGTTTCTGGAGTGATGACACAGAAAAAGCTCCGGAAGGTTTCCCGATCATAGCAGTAGAGGATACGGAAAAAGCCTTTCAGAACTTCGCGCAGTATTATCTGAACAAAGTAGGACCTAAAGTCATTGGGATTACTGGAAGTAACGGAAAGACAACAACGAAAGACATGGTCGCAGCCGTTGCTTCTGCCAGATACCGGACGTATAAGACAGTTGGGAACTTCAACAATCACCTGGGACTACCGTTTACGATACTCAATATGCCGGAGGATACAGAAGTTCTTGTACTTGAAATGGGAATGAGTGAACGAGGGGAGATTGAAGTGCTCTCTCAGCTGGCGCATCCTGACATTGCTGTGATTACGATGATCGGAGAATCTCATATTGAATTTCTCGGGTCGCGTGATGCGATTTCTGAAGCTAAACTTGAAATCGTTAAAGGGATGTCGAACGGCATACTGATCTATCCAGGCAAAGAACCGCTGCTTCAAGATAAAATAGCAGCAGGGTATGTGGATGCGACTGTAGGCAAGCGTCTGACCTTCGGAAAAGAAGAAGGCGTGGATCTCTATCCACTGACAGTGGAAGCAAGGTTGCGACAGACAGTCTTTACGACTAATGCAGATCCAAAACAGGCATGCACGCTGCCAGTCCCGGGCATCTACAATGTTCAGAACGCCCTGGCCGCCATTCTAGTCGGAAAGGAGATTGGCATATCTGATACGGAAGCCTATGTCCAGCTTGAGAACTTTGAACTGACCAAGAACCGTCTTGAATGGATCGATGGCATCAATGGATCCACTCTGCTCAACGACGCATACAACGCCAGTCCATCATCAATGAAAGCCGTTCTACGTTATTTCCAGGAAATCGATGTACCTAAAAGGAAAGTTATTGTCCTTGGAGATGTACTGGAACTGGGTGAGCACTCCAGAGTCATGCATGAGAGTCTGAGTGAAGCAATCGATCCTAAGAAAGCTGATCTGATCGTCTTATACGGGAAAGATATGAAAGCATTGTATGATAAGCTTTTACCTCAGATGGATGACCAGACTCTTCAGCACTTTGAAGGAAACAAGCAGCCTTTAGTCGATTATCTGACGAAGCAGATACAGAAAGATGACACTGTATTACTGAAATCGAGCTTGAGTACAGGGATGCTTGAAGTTGTGACTAAGTTAAGACATGGAGATGAAGGTTAAAACGTATTCATTTTATCTAGGTATGAAAACGAGTTGAAAACAAGTCATTCATGTGTTAAGATAACATCTGGAATGAAGTGAACCGTTCGTTTAATGGATACGTCGAATTATCCGTATAGAATTTAAAATTAAATACTGAGTCAAGTTAACTATGATCCCTGGTGTATCGCATCGAAATTGAGTGACGAACACTAGGGTCTTTATTTGAACAGAAAGATACAAATCTGTTCATTGCTTTCGAAGTTTCTCTTAATGTAAGAGTGACTGTACCTTGGCTCGTAAACGAATGAACGCTAAGGAAAATATTAGGAGGAAACATTCTTTGAAATTTAATGAACTAGATTTACTACCTGAACTACTCAAATCCGTACAGAATATGGGATTTGAAGAAACAACACCAATCCAGGAGCAGACGATCCCGCTTGCACTTGCAGGAAAAGACGTCATCGGACAAGCACAGACAGGAACAGGTAAAACTGCCGCTTTCGGTCTGCCTATGCTTCAGAAAATCGACGTCAAAAACCACAATGTTCAAGGGCTTGTTATCGCCCCTACTCGTGAACTGGCTATCCAGACACAGGAAGAACTATTCCGTTTAAGCAAAGACAAGCGTGTGAAAGTAACATGTGTCTACGGTGGAGCTGACATCGGACGTCAGATCAAGCAGATCAAAGGTGGCGCACAAATCGTTGTTGGAACACCTGGTCGTATGCTTGACCACATCCGTCGTAAAACATTGAAACTGAACCAGGTTCAGACATTGGTGCTAGACGAAGCTGATGAAATGCTTAATATGGGATTCATCGAAGATATCGAAACAATCATTCAGGAAGTACCAGCTGAGCGTCAGACCTTGCTATTCTCAGCAACTATGCCGGCTCCGATCAAACGTATCGGTGAACGCTTCATGCAGGACCCTGAAACAGTTCGTATCAAAACGAAAACACTATCTGCTTCAACTATCCAACAGTACTATACAAAAGCGCGAGACAACGAGAAGTTTGATATCATGACTCGCCTGCTGGATGTACAGAATCCTAAGTCAGCTATCGTATTCGGACGTACGAAAAGACGTGTCGATGAACTGGCTAAAGGACTTGAAATGCGCGGATACCAGGCTGAAGGAATCCATGGAGACCTTTCTCAAGGCAAGCGTATGAGCGTCTTGAAAGACTTTAAAAAAGGTAAAATCGATATCCTAGTAGCAACAGACGTCGCTGCCAGGGGGCTGGATGTCAGCGGACTGTCACACGTATACAACTATGACATTCCTCAAGATCCTGAAAGTTATGTTCACCGTATCGGACGTACTGGACGTGCTGGTGAAGAAGGCGTAGCTGTTACATTCGTCACGCCTCATGAAATGGGCTACCTGCGTACAGTTGAAAAACTGACTAAACAGCCAATGACGTCTCTTCGTCCACCTACAAACGACGAAGCGCTTGAAAGTCAGCTGCAGACGGCTATGGCAGACATTCAGGAAATGATCGATCAGAATGGCCTGGATAAGTACGAAGCTGCTGCTGAAAAGCTCCTGAGTTCATACTCAGCTGAAGATCTGGCTGCTGCTTTAGTTAAGAACATGGTTAAAGATCCGACGGATGTACCAGTAAGCATCACACCTCAGCGTCCGCTTCCAAGCAAAGATAAGCGACGTGGCGGTGGCCGTGGCGGAAAAGGAAACTATTCCAACAACCGTAGAGGTAAAGGTGGAAACCGCAACTATAAAGGTAAAGGACGTTCTGGAGATAAAGGGAACCGTTCAAATAACCGCCGTTCAAACTAATGAGCGAACTGAATAAATAAAACTAGCCGGCTGATCATCTGTTCAATGTAACAAGAACAGATGATCAGCCGGTTCTTTTTAATCTAATCTTAAATTATATGAAATGACTTTTATTATTTAATCTGGTAACATGATACAGTAGCTGATTGATTTAATATAGAGTTATAGAATTGAGGAACACAGATGATTGCTGGTATCGGACTGGATATCGTCGATATTGAACGGATCAACAAAGCATACATAAAAAGACCATCCTTTGCTGACCGAGTTCTGACAACTAATGAACGGGAGTTCTTTCACTCATTGAGCGGAACGAGACAGATTGAATTTTTAGCCGGCCGATTCTCAGCAAAAGAAGCGTTCTCTAAAGCGCTGGGAACAGGTATCGGTAAGTTGACTTTTCTCGATGTTGAGATTCTTCCAGATGAACAAGGGAAACCTGTAATTACACAAAGCCCTTTCCCGGGAAAGGTGTGGGTATCAATTTCCCATACAGGGACGATCGCGGTAGCGCAGGTCGTTTTAGAAGATAAATAACACTTGTTCTCGTTGGGCGGTTTTTTGAGTCAAAGAATTGTCACAAAGAGCGGTTCAATTTGTTTGCCTTTCATGATAAACTAACAGACAAGAGATGCGATTTCACATTTCTTATGGCTAAGTATTCATTGAAGCTTCTGACATTGGTGTCAAGCAAGCTGGCTGTTTAGCTTTTTTATCAGTATATTTTGGAGGGCATATTAATGAAAGAGCATAGCAACAGAAAAATGGTTATTGAACTTGATCAATCAGTGTACGAAGACATCGAAGAATATTGCATGGAGACAGATACTGAAGAGACAGAACTCATGTCTGATATTTTCCACTGCTTTGTTCGAGAAACAATGAATAAAATGGATGCCATGAGGAAGGGATATGCAGAAATGGGGCACATTAATTTGGAAATTTGTTCCGAATTTGATGGATGCGAGAGCGAAGCGCACACCCATATCTGATAATAAGGTTCCGACTGCTCTTCAAACGGAACACGACCTTATCTGAAAGGCTCCTTCAAGGAGGAAAGCCTATGGTTAAGCGTGGAGATATTTTTTATGCAGATTTATCCCCGGTAGTTGGATCGGAACAAGGCGGCATGCGACCTGTTCTGATTATTCAAAATAACGTTGGGAACAAATATAGTCCGACAGTTATTGTTGCGGCTATCACAACTAGAATAGAAAAAGGTAAAATGCCGACGCATGTTGAAGTCAGCGCTGAGCAGGGACTGGAAAAAAATTCTGTCATTCTGCTTGAACAGATCAGAACGATCGATAAACAGCGACTGAAAGACCAAGTCACCCAGCTGGATGCTGAGACGATGAATGCCGTTGATGAAGCTTTGGCTATCAGTGTTGGATTATCAAGCAAATACAAACATATTTAAGTTCTTACGATACTTAGTGTAAGACAGAGTCTGGTCTCGGCGACCGGAGTCTGTCTTTTTTGTATTGAAATATCAATGTAAGCATGCTAAACTTATCCTCGTTGTCTAAAAACGACCGTGGTTCGAAAGCGCCAACCCACGATATAAAAACTAGGAGGAAATGGTAATGAAAACAAAGCAATGGGTTCTAAATGCTATAATAGGAGCACTTTACACAGGCATTACACTACTTATCGCTCCGTTTGGATTTGGAGCGATTCAGTTCAGATTATCTGAGATGCTGAATCATCTGGCTGTCTTTAATAAAAAGTATGCTTATGGTGTAACGGCCGGAGTCGTCCTGACAAATCTGATTCTGTCTCCTTTTGGAGTATACGACTGGATTCTAGGCGTCGGCCATACAATTGTCTCATTTATTATTTTCTTTATAGTGACAAAGAAAATTCAGTCACCAGTTAAGAAGATGGTGATTAACACCGTTATATTCTCAGTGTTCAGCTTCATGATCGCACTGATGCTCCTGCTTATTGGGGTAGAGGAAGTTTTCTGGTTAACTTACCTGACAGTATTCCTGGGACAGTTTGTTACTATGGGTGTCGGGATACCAATCATCCTTTCACTGGATAAGAAACTGAACTTCAATAAACGAATGGAAAACTAAACAAGTCTGGCGCAAAAAAATAGTGCAGTTCCTAGTGTTCTCTTTTATAAGAGCGACAATAGGAGCAGCACTGTTTTTCTATTTAATCTTAATCGTTATGAAGGTCTTCAACCTGTACAACCTTGAAGCCTTTTCTGTCAAGAACCTTTGAAATTTCGTCAACAGTTTTTCGCGAGATGCCAGGTTCCAAAGTCATGATTGTTCGGCGAACCATATTCTCTCTCTGGACATCAAGAGTAATACAGCTCATGATCGAACAGTAGCGGTTGATCAGTTTGGAGATGTTAGCCAGATCTCCTCTTTCACCAGGAGTAGCGATGGTAAGAACGTAGCTTCCCTGGTCGATACTCCAGGACTGCTGAAGCAAGTCAATCAATGTGCTGTGAGTCAGAATACCGTAGAAATTATTGTTCTCATCTAGGACAGTAATATACGGTAAGTCTTTGATCATAAAGAAGATTTTAAAGAACGACGAATTAATGTGTACATACTTGGTTGCATTCTTAAGTAAGTGGGTCACCGGAAGGTCCATATCTCCACCATTGGCCTTGTGGCGATAAATGTGCATTTTATAGATGTTTCCGCGGAAAATACGACCGCTTTTATCCAGCACAGGCACACATCGGAATCCAGTTTCTTCTAATAGAGTGATCGCTTCCTGTAAAGTAGCTGATTCAGAAATAGTCGTGACGTTGTTTTTAGGGACTGATAGTTGTTTGATAAGCATAAATCAAAAGCTCCTTCTCATCTGATTTTTCGTGTTTTCACATTTTCATTATAACAGAATCAATCTTGGTTAAGTAGATAAAACAGTGTAAAATAGAGAAAATAAAAGAAAAGAGGAATCGACATTGCATAAACGGAATGAAATGATGGATCGCCCTGTCATCAATAACGACGTTAGAGAATTTCTTAGAAGAGACCAGAAACAGCTGAAAGGGAAATTGCTGGAGATTGAAAAATGGGCGAATGAAAACCGCGTTCCGGTCATCCCTCACGAAACAGTCGCGTTCTTTAAATGGCTGCTTCCTTTGCTCAGCCCAAAAGACGTACTTGAAGTTGGAACAGCCATTGGATTCTCGGCCGCTCTTATGCTTGAATCTATGCCTAAGAGCGGACACGTAACAACAATTGAACGAAATCCGGATATGATTGATAAAGCGGAATCTAATTTTCAGCTTCTGGGGCTGGAAGATAAAGTGACGCTTTTAAAAGGTCAGGCCAATGAATGGCTGGAAAAAATAGAGTCTGACTCGAAAGATTTTATTTTCATGGACAGCGCTAAAGCAAAATACTACAGCTTCTTTCCGGAATGTTATCGTATCCTGAAAACGGGTGGTGTATTAGCCGTCGATGATGTCCTCCAGGGAGGTACGATTCTTGATGATGAAAAGGACATTCCGAAACGCACAAGAAAGATCCACCGAAAATTAAATGAGTTTCTTGATGTAGTGTTGGACCACCCGGCAATGGATGCGGTAATCCTGCCAGTAGGAGATGGACTGTTAATGATTACAAAAAGAGACGAAGCTGATTTTTCATTTATGAAGGAAGAATAAAGCTGATCAAGTAACGCTGTGTTTTAGCCTACGCGAAAAAGAATTAATAAATATCCGAAAACCTGTTGACGAAAGATGGGAAACTTGGTATAGTTATATTCGTTGTTGAATAACAGCAACCAAAGTTTTCCTTTGTGTCAGCGTTGTGCGGATCAAATGCACAAAAAACTTTTTTAAAAAGTTGTTGACATCTAATTGAAAACAATGTAATATTATAAAAGTCAGCTCGAACGGAATGAGACGAAATAAAGAGCTGAACGAGATAGATCTTTGAAAACTGAACAAAGTAGAAACAACCAAATGTGCAGGGGTCTTCGATTCTTTTGGAGTCGAAGGCAACAAACGAGTTAACATGGTTAACTCACAATTAATACTATGAGCAAGTCAAACTTAAAATGAGAGTTTGATCCTGGCTCAGGACGAACGCTGGCGGTATGCCTAATACATGCAAGTCGAACGCTGAAGCACTCTGCTTGCAGAGTGTGGATGAGTGGCGAACGGGTGAGTAACACGTGGGGAACCTGCCCATAAGAGGGGGATAACATCCGGAAACGGGTGCTAATACCGCATAGGTGATCAT
>NZ_FNZU01000013.1 GCF_900109325.1 Alkalibacterium pelagium | reverse complement strand
CTCTACCCAAATGAAGAACAAAAAAACTATTTTGCGAACTGTTTTGGTTGTGCCCGCTTCATTTATAACCAAATGCTTAGCGACAAGATCGACCACTATAAATTGACGAAACAAATGCTCAACAATACGCCCGCTCAGTACAAAGAAGCGTTTCCTTTTATGAAAGCGGTTGATAGTCTGGCTTTGGCGAACGCTCAGCAGAATTTGGAACGAGCCTACAAAAATTTCTTCCGGGATAAATCCATTGGATTTCCAAAATTCAAATCCAAACACCGTTCAAAAGCGAGTTATACCACCAACAATCAAGGGGGAAATATCCGAATTGAAGATGGTAAGATCAAACTGCCTAAAATCGGATGTGTAAAGCTTGTCCAGCATCGTACTTTTCAAGGCAAGATTAAATCATGTACGATATCAATGAATAAATCGGGAAAATATTTTATATCCATTCTTGTGGAATCAGCGGACGAAACGCCCCAATTAGTTGAACGGAAGATCGGGATTGATTTGGGTATTTCGGATTTTGCGGTCACCACCAATGATTTAGGGGAGACTGAGAAGCACAAAAATCCAAAACCTCTTTACAAGTCCGAAAAGAAGCTGAAGAAAGCGCAACGGTCGTTATCCCTCAAACAAAAAGGCGGTAAGAACCGCAATAAAGCACGCATTCAAGTGGCCAAAAAGCACGAGAAGATTGCCAATCAGCGCAAAGATTTCTTGCACAAACTATCCAAAAAGATTACAGACGAAAACCAAGTCATTGTAATAGAAACTCTGTCGAGTAAGAACCTGATGAACAATCATAAACTGGCAAAAAGCATTGGTGATGCAGGATGGTATGAATTCGTCCGCCAATTAGAATATAAATCCAAGCAAAAAGGACGGACACTTATCAAAGCAGACCGATTCTATCCGTCTAGTCAGGTTTGTTCGAGTTGCGGACACCGAGACGGCAAGAAGCCGCTCAATATCCGGGAGTGGGACTGCCCGACATGCGGGGAATACCTTGACAGAGATATCAATGCCAGCAAAAACCTCTTGGCATTGGCCAAGTAAAAGAAAATCAATGAGGCAGGGACTGCCTTTTGAGCCTACCCCTATCCGATTCCTCTGTCTGTATGAAGTCTGTGCAGACAAGAATGGAGTTCGTAGGAAGCCCCCACTTCAAAATCCAAAGGATTTAAGTGGTGGGTAGTTCACTTTGAGCATATTAGACAGAAAAAAGGAAGAGCCGCTGCTCTTCCTTCAGTCATTCAGCTTTTCTTTATTTGATCAGTTCATAAATTGCTTCTGCGTAAATCGCCATTGCATTCATAAGATCATCTACAGCCATGAATTCATTGGCCTGGTGCATAGTATCGACACTGTCCGGGAACATTGCGCCGTATGCGACTCCGCGTTCCATCAGACGGCCGTATGTTCCGCCACCAATAACCATTTCGTGAGCTTCAAGCCCAGTCTGACGATGGTAAACGTCCAGCAGTGTTGTCACAAGCGGATCGTTGGCAGGAACATAGTGAGGTTCCTTCCCTTCACTGTTTGAAAGCTCCACATCATACTGAGACAGCTTGTCTTTGAAAGTATCTAATATCTTATCTTCCGTGGTCCCTTGAGGGTAACGCATATTGACCGTGATTTTTCCGCCTTCTTCGGCTTTATAGGAGAAGACACCCGGATTGGAAGTCAGCTCGCCCATTACGGAGTCCGTATGATCGATACCCAGTTTTTTCCCTTCAGGATCATCGTGCAGATAAAGTGTGATGACTTCCAAGAAAGTTTTTGCATCTTTTCCAAAATTAAAGTCTAATAAATAACGTGCCAGGTAAGTCGCTGCATTGACTCCACTGGCCGGCTTGCTTCCGTGAGCCGCCTTACCGGTGAATTCCAGCGTTACTTTGTTTCCGTCCACAGCCGCTGTCCCTTTGACTGGTAGTCCATTAAGGAAGTCAGTCAGTCCAGATTCGATAGCTTGAGGGTCGTCACTTTTAACGACGGCTACCGCATCTTGAGGAACCATATTCGGACGCAGGCCTGATTCAAACTGAACTAATTCATTTGATGCTCCGGACCCGTCTCCTTTTGTTTCGATGAATACAGTTGTATTCCCTTTTTCACCATTAATGATCGGGAATGTTGCATCTGGTGAAAAGCCAAAGTCAGGCTCAGGCTCAGTTTCAAGGTAATGCTTGATGCCTTTCCATTCACTTTCTTCATCAGTTCCGATGATGAAACGGACTTTTTTGGATACTGGAAGATCAAGGTCCTTGATCATCTTGATCGCATAATAAGCCGCCATACCAGGACCTTTGTCATCGCTTGATCCACGTGCATAGAGACGGCCATCTTTGATCACGGGTTCAAACGGATCTGTTTCCCATCCCGTTCCTGTAGGGACAACGTCGACGTGAGCCAGTACGCCCATGAGTTCGTCTCCGTCACCGTATTCGATGTGGCCAGCCCAGTTATCTACATTTTTTGTTGTGAAGCCGTCACGGTCACCTAAAGCCAGAAATGCCTCAAGTGCTTCTTTGGGACCAGGTCCAACAGGCGCTTCCTCTGTTGCTTTATCATCATCACGTACACTATCGATACGAAGCAGGTCAAACAAGTCTTCCAGAAACGCATCTTTACGTTTCGCCGCTTCAGCTTTCCAGTCAATTGAGTGTTCAGTCATTCTTATATTCCTCCTAAATATTTCGTTTCTCTTTTTCTATTTTATCATTTATTTCATCAAACTCCAATTAAAGATGACACAAACACTTCTCACCACTTTATCCAGTGAGCTAAATATGCCGACTGGTTTTACTCGACTGGATAGTATTTGAAGAGTAAACTAAAGGAAAGGAGGCATGTTAGATGAATAAAATAACTAAAAGAAAAGTAGAATCTTTTATTACTGAACGAAAAAAAGACAGTTATAAAGGTACGTACGGTCGGGTACTGTTAGTTGGAGGTAACGAAAATATGGGTGGAGCGATTATTTTATCTGCTTCAGCCTGTGTTCACAGCGGTGCAGGTCTGGTGACAGTAGCTACAGATCCAAGTAATCACGCTGCCCTTCACTCCAGACTTCCTGAAGCGATGTGTCTGCCGTTGTATGATCTCCAGCAGCTGAAATCCATGATTGATGGGATGGATGTGATCGTCATCGGACCGGGTCTGGGTCGTGATCAGAGGGCGGCTGATGTAATGAAAACCGTTTATGAAACAATTGACGAGGAGCAAATTCTAGTTCTGGATGGGGATGCTATTCATCTGCATGTCAATGAAAATCTCCCTCCTCTGAAAGCAGAACTGATCGTGACGCCTCATTTAGGCGAGTGGCGTACACTGACTGGTGTCCCGATCGATGATCATGACGTTGAACTGAACCATCAGAAAGTGAAGGAACTGAATGCGGTAGTGGTTTTGAAAAAAAGTCGGACGGAGGTCTATTACGAGGATGAAGTCTGGGAAAATACTGCCGGGAATCCTGCAATGGCTACTGGTGGCATGGGTGATACTCTGGCTGGAATGATTGCCGGTTTTGTCGCACAGTTTGAGCATAAGAAACACGCTGTTCTGGCATCTGTATACCTGCACAGCTACATTGGTGATGAACTAGCCAGACACCAGTACGTTACCTTGCCAACACATATTATTGAGCAGATTCCTGAAACAATGAAAACTTTTGCAAAATACGACAGCGGGAAACGGTTCGTTTGACTGATTCTAAATCCAGATGGAGATGCCGGATGTATTGATTTTCACTGCGCACTGTATATCAGAATTGTTCATACCTGTGAAGACTTTTCTAATTCTCTTCTGTCTGTGTAAGGATATATTGTCAATGCACATGAAAAACGATACAATTATGCAGATAGAGTTTTTTGAATTGAGGGATGTATTAATGATGAAAAAAAATAAGATGCTGATCAATTGCATCTGGGTCTTTCTGCTCGGCTTTCTCCTGATGATGATGAATCTGGACCTTCTTTACTTTTTCGGTATTGCCGGCTTTTTCGTGTTCGCCCTGTGGTCCACACCTCAGGCTAGTGAATATGTAACAGAAGAAGAGCACGAACAGGATAAGAGAAAAATGAAATGGACGATGGCTCTGGCATTCTCATATGTGGGTGCCGGTTTCTTAGCACTTGTTCTGCAGACATTCGTATTATAAGTAAATGACCAGCGGTTGCTTGAAAAATAGCTATAGCTGGCTATTTTACTGTCTTCTAAATAAGAGATAGTGATAGTCTATTTAAGTAGTTAAAAGCCGCTTTGGCGGCTTTTTTTCATACTATATATGATTGTTTTGTTTTAAATCTGCAGAAAATTTGTCTGCTGTATAGAGTCTCTCGTTTTACTGTATGATAGCGAGAATTTAGAAGAAAAATCAGAGTAGGCTAAGGGGCCGTCGTCTATTGCTACGGTACTCGAGTTTTTTTCGTTTGAGTTCCGGTGCTATCGCAATTGCTACGGTACTCGGGTATTATTCCCGTTTGAGTTCCGGTGCTATAAAGATTGCTTCAGTACTCGAGGGCATTTATCGATCCAGTTAAGGTACTACTTTGAGTTTAGATACACTCAGATAATTTTACCATTAAATTAGCTATGAGCTATGCCCCCCTACACTTCGACAGCTTCACGTATTAAGGCACCTGAGCATGCCAAACCTAAGGCAATTTAAGCAATCTCAACTAATTGACTTCACTTGATTGGCCAAAAAAAACATGACCTTCAATCTAAGTTTCCAGCAAATGCCGGACGGATTCAGGGTCATGTCTTTTATATTCAGGATTTTTTCAGTAAGTCAATTTCTTCTGACGTCAGTTCTCTGTAAGCACCAAGTTCAAGTGTGTTATCGAGGCTGATTGGACCCATTTCAAGGCGTTTCAGGTAGGTCACTTCTTTTCCGACAGCCTGCATCATGCGCTTGACCTGATGAAATTTCCCTTCTCGAATAACCAGCTCAACGACGGAAGTTCCAGCGTCTTCGTCTGTAGACAGAATCTTTAGATCGGCAGGAAGTGTCTCATAATCGTCGTCCAGAGTTACCCCCTCTTTGAAACGGGTGATATCCTCTTCAGTGACTATGCCGTCTATTTCTGCATAATACCGCTTGTCTACATGATGCTTCGGTGAAAGCAGCCGATGCGTCAGCTTGCCATCGTTTGTTAGAATCAGCAGTCCTTCTGTGTCGATATCCAGCCGACCGACCGGGTGAGGCTCCTGCAGACTGTCCTGCATTTCCAGAAGATCAAGGACGGTTTCGTGCATCAAATCTTCAGTCGCACTGATAACGCCTTGAGGTTTGTTCATCATAAAGTAGACGAACTCCTGATAATCCAGTTTTTCTCCACCGACCGTCACTTTGTCCGTTTCAGGATCGACATGAGTCTTCGGGTCCGTCACGGTTTTTTCATTGACCTCGACTATTTTGGTTTTCAACAGTTTCTTTACTTCTTTTCGTGTGCCTAAGCCACTATGGGCCAGCAGTTTATCAAGTCTCATATGCTCTCCTTTCGTTTTTTCTTAAACTCTTGAGTGTGCAATGACTAGTCTATTTCATTCTAAATTTTGCTCGTGCACGTTCAGCTTTAGCACCGATCAGTCGGTCAGCTAATCTCGTTTTCAGCACAAGATAACCATAAATCAGAATACCGACAAATGCTATTATTGCCAGAGCAATCAATGCGTGCATTTTAATTTCATAATTAAGGACGAATCCAAGTCCCCATTTCACAATAAGTGTTCCGATCCCCATAACGACAGATAAAATCAGGATCAGCAGGGAACGTCTGAATAGTCTGCTTGCTGAATAATGAGTGTGTTCATGCATGATGCGCATCATCAGCCAGCAGCTGATTCCGAAACCGGCGATAGCTGAAAGCAGCATGCCGTATGGACCGAGCCATGATACGAAAAGAACCTGGGTGACGATTTTTACTACTAGTCCGGTCATTAGAGCTTTGATCGCCGGACGCGTCAGATTGGCAGCTTGAAGCATATTCCCCAAAACTGCATACAATGCTACGAATATACTCATGATAGCTGACACTTGTGTGATCCCAGTTCCAAGAGCATTGTTTCCGTAAAAAATGGTATACAACGGTTCAGCGACGACAGCCATCCCGATTGCTGCAGGGAACATGGCAAAGAGCAGGAGCTGGATCCCTTTTGAAAATTGTCTACGTACTTCATTCATATTGCTTTTCGCAATCAGATCACTAATAAGAGGAACTGAAGCGATCGACATGGCCGTCCCGAAAGAAGTGAGTACCATGATCAGTTTGTGTGCATTGGCCTGTGTGATGCCGTATGTCTGTTCAATCATGCTCTCACTCATATTTGAAAAAGTGGACATGATCGGGCCATATGTGACCTGGTCGACGATTTGAAAGACGATGATTCCAGTCGCAATGATGATGAAAGGAATCGATGTTTTGATAATATTGATGATCAGATCGTTCGGTGAGACAGATACCTCGCCTTTACTTTCTTCAGGCTCATAATTAAAGGCTGTATTCATACGCTTCAACACGAATCCAAGATAGCCTAATGAAAAGACTGCTCCGATAAAGGCTGCAAAAGTAGAAAATGCAACGGCTGTCACGACTTCACCAGAGTTGACCTGTCTGATGACATACACAGTCGACAACAGGAAAATGATCCGGGACACTTGCTCCAGTATCTGTGACACTGCAGACGGCTTCATCGTATTATGTCCTTGAATAAATCCTCGTGTAACACTTTGAGCAGGAATAATTAACAAAGCAGGCGTCAGAGAGCGCATGACCAGGACAGCTTCAGAGGCGCTGGCTGATGGGCTGGCTTCCGCAAGCATGGGTGCGATAACATACATGACCAGGGCTGAAATGACTCCAGTGATGGCCATGATTTTAAGGCCCTGCTTGTAAATAGCTTTAGATACTTCGTATTCCCCCAAAGCATTATAATAACTGACCTGTTTGGATATGGCACTCGGTACTCCAGCCGTCGCCAGGGCAAGAAAGAAGCCGTATGGCGTGTAGCCCATCTGGTATAATGCATTGGCTGCATCCCCCGGACCCTGTCCACCCATCCAGGCATACCATGGAATGATATACAATGCACCCAATATTCGGGAAATCATGCTCCCGGCAGTCATCCAGGCTGTGCCGCTTATCATTCTCTCATCATGAGACATTTCTTTAGTTAATCCTTTTGTTGCTTCAGAACTCATTATAGAACCCTCTTTTCAATCGTTACCAGCAGGCAGTCACTTCAGTGGGCGTGCTGGATTCATTAGTAGATTATCGCTAGTCATAGAAAAAAGGAGCAAGGTGCTCCTTTGTAACAGATTCTATTTTACTGCTTTACTTGGTTCCGTGCAATCTTTTGAGCGAAAGATTAATCTTTTTCATCTCTTTTTCGTTAAACTGTCACATCATTCATCTGCCAGCTGCTGATGGGCAAAGGATTTGTAAAGAGGGTGCGTTTTCATCAGCTCCTCATGTTTTCCTATACCTGTGAGCTGACCATTTTCTATAAACAGAATCTTATCGGCATCTACTATTGTACTCAACCGGTGAGCAATAACAAAAGTAGTTCGGCCTTTCATCAGGTTTTTCAATGCACTGGATACTTTTTCCTCAGACTGACTATCCAAGCTGGCTGTCGCCTCATCCATCATCAGGATATTCGGATCTCTTAAAAAGGCTCGGGCAATATTGATTCGCTGCCTCTGTCCTCCAGACAATTTCAATCCCCGTTCGCCAACCGGTTCATCAAGCTTACCAGGAAACTGCTCGACAAATTCTTTAGCATACGCCATTTCAAGAACTTCCCACAAGCGCTCATCAGATATCTTGTCAGCATCAGGGAGCCCGTAACAGACATTTGAACGGATGGTTCCAGACATCATCGCATTTTCCTGAGAAACGTATCCGATCTGGCTGCGCCATGAATTGAGCGAGATTATCTCTATAGACACCTCTCCTGCTCGAATCTCTCCGCTGTCTGGTGTGTAGAACCGCTCCAGGAGTGCAAACAACGTAGATTTTCCTCCACCACTTGGACCAGCAAACGCAACTTTTTCTCCAGGGAGTGCTTCAAATGAGATGGACTTGAGCACTTCTTTCTCAGGTTCATAGGAAAAGCTGACCTGATCAAAAATAATAGGCAAGTCGGCAATGGATCTGTCTTCTCCCTGTTCTTCAGCTTCCTCTTTTTCTTCTAAAATAGATGAGATGCGGTCCGTTGCACCGGCAGCTTTCTGCATCTGCATGAAGAAGTTCATGAAGGTGATGATCGGAAAAATGATCTGGAACAGATAAAGCAGAAATGCTACCAGCTGCCCCGTAGTCATCTGTCCTCTGGCTACGCGTACGCCTCCGTAACCGATGACGAACACCATGACCCCCATCATGAGCGTATAAATGAGCGGACTGATGATGGCCATGTATTTTCCTTCTTTTAAGCCAATGGTGTATAACTTCTCGATGTCCTTTTCACCTTTTAACTGTTCATAACCCTCTGCTGTTGATGACTTCATCAGTCTGATTTCAGCAATTGTCTGCTGAATCTTTCCGGAAAAGGATGCCGTTTCATCCTGCATCTCTCTGGATACCTTCGCTATTTTTTTACCGAGAGGACGTGTCAGCATCAGTGCCAGTGGAACTGCCGTCAGCATGACCAGGGTCATCTGCCAGTCCATGAGTACCAGGATAATAAAGATACCGAACAGTGACAGAATACCGTTGATAAACTGTGGAAAAAAAGACGAAATCAGATTTTGAACAATGGTTGTATCATTCGTTATCCGACTGACTACTTCTCCTGATGCATACTGATCAAAATAGGAAACGGGCAGCTTAATCACTTTATTCCACAAAAAAGAACGCAGACTGGCCACTACCCGTTGACCGATCTTGTGCAGCACATAGTTTGAAAACCCATTGAAAATAACCTGAAAAATAAAAATACCTACAATCAAAGCAGCCAGCCACGGCCCAAACTGATCGAATTCGATGCCATCTATGAACTGCTGAGTGGCGAGCGGAATCATCAATTGTGTGAAGGTCGTCAGCAGGCTTCCTGCGAGACCAATTGCGATCAGCCCTTTTGAAATGTTCGTTGACCAAATCAGCTGAGTAAATTTCTTCAGGTCATTTTTTGTTGGAGTTTTCAATTCGGATGATTTTTGCATAAGCTTTCCTCACTTTATTCTACAGATAAAAAGGGAAGGACCCTCCCTTCCCTCTTATCCTTTGACTATTAATTAGCTACGATGTTGACCAGTTTCCCTGGGACAACTATAACTTTTCGTACGGTCTGTCCTTCAAGCATCTCCTGGATTCTGCTATCTGCAAGCGCCAGTTCTTCAAGTGCATCTTTCGTGATCGATTTCGATACTTGAGCTTTTGAACGAACCTTTCCATTGATCTGGAAAACGACTGTTACTTCATCTGTAACCAGTTTAGTTTCATCATATGACGGCCACTCTTCATAGGAAATACTATCGGATGCTCCGGTCACTTTTGCCCACAGTTCTTCCGACACGTGCGGTGCGATCGGTGCCAGCATTTTTATGAATCCTTTGACATAGTCAAGCGGCAGACCATCTGCTTTATAAGCGGCATTGATGAAGACCATCAGTTGTGAAATTCCTGTATTGAACTGGAGATTTTCATAATCTTCAGTCACTTTTTTAACTGTCTGATGGAATACAACTTCTAGAGATTTGTCGTCATAAGTGGTGATGCGGTCTCTGACTTTGCCGTCTTCATCGATGAACAGTCGCCAGACGCGGTCCAGAAATTTACGCGCGCCCTCCAGTCCATCTTCACTCCAGGCGATCGCCGCATCCAGAGGTCCCATGAACATTTCATATAGACGCAGTGTATCTGCACCGTATTCTTCCACTACGACGTCGGGATTGACGACATTGCCTTTGGACTTGGACATTTTCTCGTTATTTTCTCCCAGGATCATTCCCTGGTTGTATAGTTTCTGGAATGGCTCTTTTGTCGGAACCAGACCCAGATCATAGAGGAATTTGTGCCAGAAGCGAGCATAAAGCAAGTGAAGCACAGCATGCTCCGCTCCGCCAATATAAAGATCGACAGGCAGCCACTGTTTCAGTTTTTCAGGATCAGCCAGCTGGTCAGGGTTTTCAGGATCAATGAATCGCAGGAAATACCATGAGCTTCCTGCCCACTGCGGCATCGTGTTCGTATCACGTTTACCTTTCATCCCTGTTTTTTCGTCCACTACGTTGACCCAGTCTTCAATGACAGCTAACGGAGATTCACCCGTACCGGACGGCTTGATTTCATCCGTTTTAGGCAAAGTAACCGGCAGTTCTTCTTCAGGAACAGTGGTTGTTGTGCCATCTTCCCAATGGATCACAGGAATCGGTTCACCCCAGTAACGCTGGCGGGCAAACAGCCAGTCTCTCAGACGGTAAGTTGTCTTAGACTCTCCGATATTATTATCTTTTAGATAAGCGATGATTGTCGCAATTGCCTCTTCCTGATTCAATCCGTTCAGTATATCAGAATTGATATGCTCGCCGTCACCAGTATAGGCTTCCTTGTCTGTATCTCCGCCTTTAATGACTGGGCGGATTGTCAGATTGTATTTTTCTGCGAATTCATAGTCTCGTTCGTCATGAGCAGGGACGGCCATGATCGCACCTGTTCCATAAGAAGCCAAAACGTAATCAGCGATCCAGATCGGCATCTCCTCGTTTGTTACAGGGTTGACTGCATAAGCTCCTGTGAAGACCCCTGTTTTATTTTTATTCAGATCCGTACGCTCAAGATCAGATTTCTTATTTGCCTCAGTGCGGTAAGTATCAACCGCTTCTTTCTGTTCAGCTGAGGTGATCTTGTCGACCAGATCTGATTCCGGTGCAAGAACAGCATAGGTCGCTCCGTAAATCGTATCTGGGCGCGTAGTGAAGACAGTGAATGATTCCGCAGAATCCTTGATGCCGAAAGTGATTTCAGCTCCTTCAGACTTGCCGATCCAGTTACGCTGCATGTCTTTAATGTGTTCTGGCCAGTCCACTTCTTCCAGATCATCGAGCAGACGATCAGCATACGCCGTAATCTTCAGCATCCACTGCTTCATCGGTTTACGGTAAACTGGATGTCCCCCACGTTCAGATTTTCCGTCAATAACTTCCTCATTAGCCAGAACAGTACCAAGTGCCGGGCACCAGTTGACAGGGACTTCCGCTTCATAAGCCAAGTCTTTTTCCACCAGTTTCGTAAAGATCCACTGCGTCCATTTATAGTAATCAGGATCTGTCGTGTTGATTTCGCGGTCCCAGTCATAACTGAAACCAAGCGCCTTGATCTGACGCTTGAAAGTCTGGATGTTCTGTTCAGTAAACTCTGCTGGATCGTTTCCGGTATCCAATGCATACTGCTCAGCCGGAAGACCGAAGGCATCCCATCCCATAGGATGAAGCACATTGAAGCCCTGCGCGCGCTTCATACGTGAAATAATATCTGTTGCCGTGTAGCCTTCAGGATGCCCGACATGAAGCCCCTGACCTGATGGATACGGGAACATATCCAGAGCATAAAAGTTCTCCTTGTTCTTATCTTCAGTGGTTCTGAACGTCTGGTTCTTTTCCCAGATATCCTGCCACTTCTGTTCGATCGTCTGATGGTTGAATGACATACAGCTCTCTCCTTTAAATTAAAAAATGCCCTACGAGCAACAGACGAGCTGTTACTCATAGGGCGTTAATGATCGCGGTACCACCTATATTTACTGTTTTACATGATGCAAAACAGCCTCCAGTCCTTAACGCGGAAAACGGCATCAGGTACTTGATTCCCCGAAGCAACTTGTCAGGCGAGTTCAGCTGTCTTTCTGTGTATTTTCACCACCCATACACTCTCTGGAAGAAAGAGACACTTACTACTCCTGTGCACTGTTTTTCTTATCTTTCCACTTATTCTACCAAAGGCTGGGGTATTGCGCAATCTTATTTTAATTTTTCCATTTCGTTCGCTACGAATTCCACTTCCGTCCCGACGACGACCTGCATGGTGTTCCGACCTGTTTTTCTTAGTCCAGGCACGTTTGCCTGCTTGATTCTATTTTCGTTTACCTTGTTCATGTCGTTTATCTCCAGCCTCAGGCGTGTAGCACAATAGTCCAGAGAGGCAATATTATCCTGACCACCCAGGCCGTCGAGAATGATTTCCGCCTTTCTCCGATACTGATTGTCATCAGCAGACAAGGCAGGATCTCTGTCTCTCCCCTGGTTTGCTGTCGGCGCGGCAGGAGGTGTCGGTCCTTCTGATACTTCTCCTTCATCAAGTGCCACTTCTTCTCCTCTACCTGGGGTTTTCAGATTGAATGTTTTTATGGCCCAAAGGAAAGCGAAATAATAGATGACCGCAAATACTAGTCCCTGAACGATCAGCATATACGGCTGATTGGCCATCGGCAGCCTGAAGCTGAGTACGCCATCGACAAACCCTGCACTGAAACCGAAGCCAGCTGTCCAGTTAAATGTCGCCGCAATAAACATAGAAAGACCTGTCAGCAGGGCATGTATTACAAATAACAAAGGTGCGACGAACATGAAGGCAAACTCCAACGGTTCTGTCACGCCTGTAAAGAACGTTGCAAATCCTGCGGCCAGCATCAATGAGCCGACCCGTTTCTTCTGGTCTGAATCAGCCATCTGATACATAGCCAGACCACCTGCAGGCAGTCCGAACATCATGACAGGGAAATAACCGGCCTGGTACATGCCTGTCACCCCCACTACTCCTGTTCCTTCCCAGAAATTCTGAATGTCATTAATTCCAATCAGATCGAACCAGAATACTGCATTTAAAGCATGGTGAAGACCCGTCGGAATCAGCAGCCTGTTAAAGAACCCATATAACCCGGCTCCAAAGGCTCCCAGACCACTGATGAATGTTCCAAAGTCAACGAGCAGACCGAAGACTGGTGGCCAGACAAACATCAGTATACCTGACAAGACTAGTGAGGCTACTGCAGTGATAATCGGCGGAAGACGTCTTCCACTGAAAAATGCCAGAGCTTGAGGAAGCTTGACTCCACTGAATTTATTATAAATGACCGCTGCAATAATACCGACAAGGATACCGATAAACTGCGTTTCGATACTGTCAAAAGCCAAGTTCACTTCTTCCACGTCAATCTGCTGCAGCTGGGCAACCGTATCCGGACTCAGCATGGTCGTTGTCACTAGCCAGCCGACCAGACCACTCAGAGCAGCCGCCCCGTTCTTGTCTCTGGACATGCCTAAGGCTACCCCTATCGCAAACAGTATACCCATGTTATTGATAAGTGATGCTCCTGCACTGATCAGGAAAGCCGCAATCTGGCTTTCTCCACCCCAACCGCTCGGATCGATCCAATACCCGATACCCATCAGAATAGCTGCTGCAGGTAATACCGCTACAGGCAGCATCAAGGATCGGCCTATTCGTTGTAAATACTTCATTTGTCCCACTCCTTTTACCATGATCACCTTCTTTAAAGGGATGATAAATGCTGCAGAAATGATTAAAGAAGATGTCGCCTTCATTATATAGTAAGCGCTACCATTTAGCTACTGTCAACTGATTTTCTAACGCAAAAAAAACCATTTTCACAGGCAATGATGCTTCCTGTGAAAATGGGTATCTTTTTATCTGGCCGTGAGCAGTTTCTGATTGACGAAAATCAGATCTGTACTCAAATTGTTCAGTTCTTTCAGTTCTCTTACGGTCAGCTTATACTGTCTCGCAATATGGGACAGCGTTTCACCAGCTGAAACAGTATGGACTAACTGATTGGGCTGAGGAGCCGTCTCAGTTGTCTGCTCACCGCGCACTACTAATGTCTGGCCGACGAAAATGATGTCACTCGTCAGGTTATTCCACTCTCTAAGCTGACTGATCGTCACGTTCTGAGCTCTCGCTATAGCTGAAAGGGTGTCACCAGCCTTGATCACATAGGAGCGGTCATTAGGTCTGGACTGATCATTTGCTGGCGCCGGTGTCGGAGCAGTCGGTGTGCTGACAGAAGTTGATCCTCCTGTACGCAAGGTCTGGCCGACAAAGATGCGGTCCGCATTAGTCAGATTGTTCAGCTCACGTAACTGAGTCACTGTGGTCTGGAACTCTCGAGCAATGTGTGAGAGTGTATCTCCAGCTTTTACCGTGTACGTGCCTCCCTGATTCTGATTTCCAGCAGGCGCGGTTGGCGCAGGTGCACTTGGTACAGTAGAGTCAGTTGAGCCTTTAATCGTCAGTTTCTGACCGACAGATAGGTGGTCTGCGTTTTCAATCGCATTCCATTCTCTTAACTGAGCAACGGTCGTCTTGAACTGACGGGCAATGCCACTTAAGGTATCTCCCGATTTTACCGTATAACTTGTGCTGACTGTCTTATCATTATCCTGAACAGGAGCAGTAGGCGTCTGAGTCACAGGTTGTGATTGCTGTACGCCACTTACCTTGAGGACCTGACCAACTGACAGACGGTTAGTATCAGTCAGACTGTTAAGCTGGCTTAGAGCACTCACCGTAGTGCCGTGTGTGCGGGCAATCTGACTTAACGTATCTCCTGCCTTGACGACATAGTCACTTACAGCAGGTGAAGGACTGGTCTGGTTTTCTGGACGAGTATTCTGATTTTGAGCTGTGCCGTTGACAGTCAGACGCTGGCCGACAAAAATACGGTCACTGGTCAGCTTGTTGTCAGACATCAGGCGTGAGACAGTTGTCTGGTGATCTCTTGCGATTCTACTCAATGTATCACCGCTTACGACTGTATAAGTAGTCGCGGCAGTCGGTTTCTCAGGCTGCTGAGGTGCGGGCACAGTCGGTGTTTCATCGGATGGAACCAGCAGCTGTTGACCTATTCTGATCAGATCACTGTTCAGCTTATTCAACGTTCTAAGTTGAGCGACAGTTGTCTTGTATGTTCTGGCTATTCCTGATAGTGTATCTCCAGATTTAACCGTATATGAGGCAGTTCCTTTTACAGGCGCCGTCTCTTTATCGGTGTTTGGTGCAGGAGCAGGTACGGTGCTGTTTCCCTGTCCTGATGTGCCAGGAACAAGCAGAACCTGACCGACATAAATGGTATCTGACAGGAGCTTGTTCGCAGATTTCAAAGCAGCGATAGTTGTATTATGTGTACGGGCCAGTTGAGAAAGCGTGTCTCCTCTTTGTACCGTAACAGACTTGCTCTGATTGTCAGGCTGGCTGACCGGAGGAGTCACTGGCACAGTTTCTGCTGCTTTAGCCGGTATCGTCAAGCGTTGATTGACGAAGATGAGATCTCCACTCAATTTGTTTGCTTCTCTGATCGCCTGAACAGTCGTACTGAATTCTCTGGCAATCTTAGTTAATGTATCTCCTCTTACAACCGTATAGGTGCCACTTCCTGTCTCCGGTCTACTCGCATCTGGAGCAGGTGTTTCGTTCTGATTTCCGGAGTCTTCTGGTTTGGAAGTATCTGGTTTAGTGTCTTCTTTAGGCTGTTCAGGTGCAGGTGACGCTGTTTCAAGTTTAGGTACAGTCAGTTTCTGATTGACGAATATTAAGTCGCTGCTCAGATTATTTGCCGTCTTTAAAGCCTGAACCGTCGTTTTATATTCACGTGCAATTTTGCTTAACGTATCTCCGCTTACGACGGTATAAGTCGTCGTTTCCTTAAATGGATTTGAAGGATTGGACGGAGCCGGGTTCGATGGTGCAGGATCTGGTACTGGTGTAGGTCTGCTGCCTCCTGAAACTGGCACGTCAAAACGCGTCAGATCATATAGCTGGATCAGGTTGTTCAGCTTATTCGCATAAGTCGGATCTGTTGCATATCTTCCCTGCAGCCAGGCCGTTGCATCACGGTAGCTCGTTGTTTTTTCTACCCAGGTTCCTGAGTAGAACTGTGGGTTCCAGCTTGTTCCGTTTCTAAGCAGCCTTGCATTGTCCTGCAGTGATTCTTCATAACTCGGATACTTTTTGAAATGATCGGTTATCGTGATCCATCCAGTATGTGAATAGTATTCTCTTGTCTGCATAGCGACAGACTGACCATTGTAGCTTCCCTTGATCCCGAATAAGTTGTGATTTGGCGGCGCAGACAGGCTGCTGCGTCCATAACCTGATTCAAGACTTGCCTGAGCAATCATGACAGACGCATATAATCCGTTTTTGGATGCAATGTCCTGTGCAAATCCGGCAATCTGATTGATGAATGCTGCAGGTGTGTTTGCCTGATTCAGATTACCAGGAGTAGATGGGTTTGTCGGCTGACTGTTCTTCGCCTGGGAAACCCCTGCTTCGTTGATAGCAAGAACTTGTCCAACAGATATACGGTTAATGTTAGTCAGATTATTTAAACTGGCGAGCTTGGCAGTTGTCGTATTATACGTCTGAGCAATACGGTTCAGCGTATCTCCGGACTTGACGACATATACGATCGCCTTTTCAGGTGCAGGAGCGGCCTGCTTCGTTTCTGTTTTAGGTGCTGCTGCTTTTGGTTCCTCGACTTTAGGTGCAGAAGCTGTTTCTTTTGAATCAGTCTTCGGTGCTTCTGCTTTTGGAGTTTCTGTTTTAGGTGTTTCTGTTTTAGGTGTTTCTGTTTTAGGTATTTCGGGCTCTGCTGTCTCAGTTCCCGGAGTCTCTACTGCCGGTATTTCTGCTTCTGCCTCTTCTACTACTGGTTCAGTTGGAGATTCAACATTCTGGTCCTGACTGGTATTTTCAGATACACCTTCAGCAGAAAGAATTTCACCCGCTTCTTCAGTACTTTCAGCAGGTTCGTCATCCTGTTCTGTTACATCAGCTGCAACTGCAGCAGCCAGCAGAGCTGGCTCTTCAGCAGTATCAGCCACCGAATCATTGTTTTCTGTTAAGGATTCTGCCACTAAAGAGACTGCTTCAGTTAAGTCAGACTCATTTTCTAAACCGGTCTCTCCACTTTCCTGAATATCATTGAGCTGTTTTTCGATCAGTGCATTGAAAATTGAGTCCAGCTGTTCAATAGACAGATGTTCTGAATCCACTTGTTCCAGAACACTTTCTCCTCCAGCCAGTTCAATCATTCTTGTCAGCTGGGCCTTTATGTAATCTGTTTCTTCGTCTGATACGGGGCTTACTTCTGAAGAGTCGATATCTAACTCATCGTCCTCTTCTAAAGAAGATTTGGGAGTGTCTTCTTTTGAAAGCTCTAAAGCGGTATACTGTTCATACAGACTTTGAAGAAATGCCTGATCCTGATCTAGTTCCTGAGCTTCAACTGACTGTGTGAAGGAACTTATGGCTACGACGCCTGCTAATAGACTTGACGAAAAAGCAACTGATTTTCTGATCCCCTTTTCATTTTCAGGGGCAAGAGGTAGTGAGTAGTGTTTTGTCATTAAAATTCCTCCTCTTTTCAAATAAGGTATTGTCCCTATATTATACAGTTAGTCTGTCAGAAGAGAAATAATATCTATGACGATTTTTACTTTGTTACACTATTGTAATATAATAGATAAGTTGCTTGCATCAACGATCAGACGTGCATTTTTAGATTCACTGTTCACTGGTCTCACATTAAAATTTGTACTTTCGGAGGTTTGTTTCATGCTACAATCAGCGTTAAAATTCACTCATACCTTACTCTCCCAATCGGTTAAAGAAGGTGAAAAGGTTATAGATGCCACAGTTGGTAACGGCAACGATACGCTTCTGCTGGCAGATATTGTCGGTCCAGAAGGCAAAGTGATCGGTTTTGATATTCAGAGAGAAGCGATTTCTGCTACACAGAAAAGGTTAAGCGAGGCTCATCTGGATAAACGTGTTCAGTTGCTGGCGACCGGTCACGAACAGGTCGACTCATATTCAATAGAAGATTCATCGATTGCTGCGGTTGTCTACAATCTCGGTTATCTGCCTAAAGGCGACAAATCGATCGTCACTTCACCTGATACAACGATTGAATCACTTCAAAAAGTGCTGCCCCTTCTAAAAACGGGCGGTCTTGTACTGATCATGGTCTACTATGGGCATGAGGGCGGTGCTGAAGAGAAAGAAGCTGTCCTGTCTTTTGCTCAATCACTTCCGCAGAAGTCCTATGATGTGCTGCAGTATGCTTTCATCAATCAGAAGAACTCCCCCCCATTCCTGCTGGCAATTGAAAAGAAATAATAAAAGCCCGGAGTCCTCAGTATGTAAACTGAGAAATCCGGGCTTTTAAGTTTAAGCAATTATTTAGATTTAATGTATGTTTTACCAATTGCTGCTGGTGCTTCTGCACGTCCGATAACTCCTACAAGGACTAGAATAGTCAGAAGGTACGGAAGAACTTGCAGCCAGATGTTAGGAATATCCTGAATGATCGGGATATAGTTTCCGATACGAGCCAGACTCTGAGCAAAACCGAAGAATATAGCTGCACCCATGGCTCCAAGTGGATTCCACTTACCGAAGATCATAGCTGCCATCGCGATAAATCCTTGACCGGCAACAGTTAAGATACCAAATTCATTATGGATCGCCTGTGCCTGAATTGCTCCTCCCATTCCTCCTAGGAAACCTGAAATCAGTACGCCCGCATATTTCATGGTGTACACTTTGATTCCCAGTGTTTCAGCCGCGTGAGGGTGCTCACCTACTGAGCGTAGACGCAGACCGAAACGAGTCTTGAATAAGATGAACCATGCAATGATTGCAATGATTATTCCAAGGTAAGCCGGTCCGGAAGTATTACGGAAAAAAATCGGTCCGATAACTGGTATGCGATGCAGTAAAAAGATATTGGAACGTCCGAAAGCTCTCGGAAGCGGTCCAGTCTGTGCAGCACCGAAAATAGCACGCGTAAGAAACACAGCAAGTGCTGGCGCAGCTAAGTTGATGACTGTACCTGAAACAATGTGATCAGCTCTTAAGTTGATTGTTGCTACAGCATGAAGAACTGAGAATAGCAGACCGATTACCCCACCGGCAACCAATCCGATCCAAGGAGTCATTGCTCCAAATGTACCGAAAAACTGAATATTAAAAATAGCTGACATGAACGCACCCATAACCATGATGCCTTCAAGTCCAATGTTTACAACTCCACCACGCTCAGAGAAGGTCCCTCCAAGTGCTGTTAAAATCAAGGGAGCGGCATACATTAAGGAACTGGATACGATCAATTGCATTAACTGCATAAAACCCATGCCTATTCTCCTCCTTCTGTCGCTTGTTTATTGGACTTCAGTTTACCCATGATCAGACGGATCAGGTAGTTAGCCCCTACAAAGAATATGATTGCGGCAATCACAATGCTTGCCATTTCATCTGGAACACCTGCGCGGTTTGGCAGGAACCCAGCTCCAACATCCAGTACACCAAATAGAATGGATGAGAAGAAAATTCCGATCGGATTACCCAGACCTAGCAAGGCTACAGCGATTCCGTTAAACCCTACATTCGGCAGTCCGCTTTGTGTAAAGATATTCCCGAAGGTACCCAGTCCGTGAATAGCTCCACCAAGTCCAGCCAATGCCCCACTCAGGACCATGGACAGGATAATGTTTTTTGCAGCACTCATTCCGGCATAGCTTGATGCATGAGGGTTAAGACCAACGGCTCTCACCTCAAACCCAGCAGTTGTCTGAGTCATGAATACCCAGTAAAGCGCAACAACTATGATAGCGATAAAGAATCCGACATTGAGACGAGATCCGGCTGTCAAGTTTGTAAGCCAGTCTATACGCAGGCTTGCGTTTTCACCTACACGTTCAGTTGTATTTCCTGTAGAAAGAACATTTCTGATCAAGTAGTTTGTGAAATGAAGCGCAGTATAGTTAAGCATGATTGTCACGATAACTTCACTTGTCCCGAAATATGCACGTAAGGCGCCGGCGATACCAGCCCAGACTGCTCCGGCAACAATACCCACTACTAAACTTAATGTTACTAAAACGATTCTTGGAAGATCAGGAAAAGCTAATGCTACCCAGATGGCACTTACCCAACCGACAAGCAGCTGTCCTGCAATTCCGATGTTGAAGAATCCGGCTTTAAATGCAATAGCAAACCCAAGACCAGTAAAGGTCAGAACGGTAGCTTGTCTTAGTGCCTCTCCGAAGAAATAAGGACTTGTAAACACACCGTCCAGCATAGCCTGATAAGCAGTTATTGGATTATAGCCGAATAAAAGCATCAATAATGCCCCAAAAACAAATCCCAGGATGATGGACAGGATCGGAACCATTAAGTTATTCAAGCGATTATTATTTTGTGTCAGCAACGGTCTCCTTCTCCTTTCCCTTTGACTCAGCCACTTGTTCATGCGCCTTCTCTAAAGAGACACCTGCCATTAAGAGACCCAGTTCTTTTTCGTTTGTTTCATCTGCATTGACGACGGCGATGACATTACCATCGTACATGACGGCGATTCGGTCAGAGACATTCATGACCTCGTCC
Source organism: Alkalibacterium pelagium (assembly GCF_900109325.1). GTDB lineage: Bacteria > Bacillota > Bacilli > Lactobacillales > Carnobacteriaceae_A > Alkalibacterium > Alkalibacterium pelagium. The sequence continues at coordinate 70,944 of NZ_FNZU01000013.1, read as the reverse complement.
AGCTCGTAACTCATGAGCAGAACCCCTTTGCCGTTATCACGCTGTTCGATCAGACGTTTATGAATATACTCGATCGCTCCTACGTCTAGACCCCGAGTCGGCTGAGCTGCAATAAGCAGGGCAGGATCACGGTAGATTTCACGGGCGATGATGGCTTTCTGCTGGTTACCTCCGGAAAGAGATGCAGCAGAATGCTCTTCACTTGGCGTACGTACGTCAAATTCTTCAATCAGACGCTTAGCATGTTCTTTGATTTCTTTATGATTCAGGAACCCATGCTTGCTGAATGGTTTCTGGTAATAAGTCTGCAGCGCCATGTTCTCTTCCAGCTTCATTGGAAGAACAAGTCCGTAACGTTGTCTGTCTTCAGGAATGTGACCCAGACCTGTTTCAGTGATCTGACGTGGTTTTTTGTTTGTGATGTCTTTACCAGCCAGCTTGATCGTGCCTGAATCGACTTTTGTCAATCCGGTAATAGCCTGAATCAGCTGTGACTGTCCATTTCCATCGACTCCGGCAATACCTAGTACTTCACCGGCTCTAACTTCCAGATCGATAGCTTTAACTGCATCATATCCACGTGCTTCTTTGACCGTCAAGTTCTTGATTTCAAGTACCGGATCTTTAGGCGTAGCCGGTTTCTTGTCTACTTTGAATGAAACAGAACGACCAACCATCATATCAGCCAGTTCCTGCTGTGAAGTTGTGGCTACATCAACTGTATCGATACTCTTTCCGCGTCTGATAACTGTACAGCGGTCAGCTACCTGTTTGATTTCGTCCAGCTTGTGTGTGATCAGAATGATCGACTTGCCTTCATTAACCAACGACTGCATGATTTCCATAAGTTCTTCGATTTCCTGCGGTGTCAGTACTCCTGTCGGTTCATCGAAAATCAGGATGTCTGCACCACGATATAAAGTTTTGAGGATTTCCGCACGCTGCTGCATCCCCACTGATATATCCGAGATGCGCGCCTTAGGATCTACCCTTAAACCATAGCGGTCGGACAGTTCCTGCACGTCCTTTTCTGCAGAATCCTGATCCATAAATCCATAGCGATGCTTTTCTTTACCGAGCATGATGTTTTCAGTAACCGTGAATTTATCTACAAGCATAAAGTGCTGATGCACCATTCCAATACCCAGCTGATTCGCCGTATCTGGTGAGGAAATATTTACTTTATTTCCGTTCACCCATATTTCACCTTCCGTCGGTTCCAGTAACCCAGACAAGATGTTCATCAAAGTTGACTTCCCGGCACCATTTTCTCCTAACAGTGCGTGAATTTCCCCTTTGTTAAGGTCTAAATGAATATTGTCATTTGCTCTGAAATTTCCAAACTCTTTTGTAATGCCTTTCATTTCAATGACCTTATTAGTCTGTGACATAACCGATCCCTCCTTCGCTTCCATTCTATTAATATTAACAGTTATTTATTATACCTTACTTTTACACCCTCGTAAATTGCACACAGATAAACAATTAGTAATAATTTTCTTAACTAAATAATGAACTATCGGACTCGGTAATGAAGAGAAAAAGCGCCAGCCTGTTGACTAGCGCTTTATCTATTCACTTGTGCCTATTCAAGTTCGTTCGAAAATTGTTAATTTGTTATTCAGAATAAGAGAATTCAGTTACTTCGATTTCTCCATCAAGGATAGCCTGACGTGCCTCTTCAACAGCAGCCCATGCATCATCTGACATGTTTCCGCGTGTCACGTCAACACCTTCTTCTTCTAAACCGTAAGCGATTGTTTCTCCACCAGGGAATCCTTCTTCAATTGTCTGGTTAGCAGACATTTCGATTGCAGAACCTACACCTTTAAGTGTTGATGTCAAAGTGAAGTTTCCACCATCCCAGTTTCCTTCTTCTTCCTGGTCACGGTCTACACCGATTACCCAGATTTCAGAATCAGGATCTGATTCAAGACGGTTACGTGCTTCTGTGAATACGCCGTTACCAACTGCTCCTGCAGCGTGGTAGACAACGTCTGCTCCACTGGCAAACATACCAGCAGCGATCTGCTGTCCTACACCGGCATCTGAGAATGATTCAGCGTACTGTACATCAACTTCAATGCTCTCATCTACATAAGCAACACCTTCAGTAAATCCTGTTTCGAAACGGTCGATAACTGGAGAAGCAATTCCCCCGATGAATCCGACGCGTCCTGTTTCAGTTGTCTGCGCAGCTGCAACTCCTGCAAGGAAAGCCGCTTCATGGTCACGGAAAGTTAGAGATACAACGTTGTCACGATCAGAAATGTCATCGACAATTCCGAAGTTCTGGTCAGGGTTCTGATCAGCTACATCGTTGACAGCGTCAAGAAGCATAAATCCGATTCCGTAAATAATGTCGTAACCATCAGCATTAGCCTGGTTCAAGTTAGGAACGAAGTCTGAAGAGTCGTTTGACTGGTAGTAAGCAAAGTGATCATCACTTAATCCAAGATTGTCAGCCCATTCGTTCATACCTTCCCAAGCGGACTGGTTGAATGAACGGTCGTCAACTCCACCTTCATCGGTGATCATAGCGATGCGGAAGTCGATATCTTCAGTATCTTCTCCGTTATCCGCAGTTTCTTCACCAGTGTCTTCAGTAGTATCCTCAGTATCATCCTGAATCGTATCAGTTGTGTCACCAGCATCCTGACCCTGGCAGGCAGCCAGTACGAAAGCAGATGTACCTAAAGCCAGCAATGTTCTCAATTTAAGCATTGTCACAATTATTCCCCCTAATATTTTTTTACCTCAGAAAAGAGCACCAGGTTCTCATTTGAATCTAATAGGCATTTCAAATGATTACGCTAACACTCTGTCCTTTCAAGGTTATAGTAACACTCCCGTAACAAAAAAGAAAGTTAGAATTTGATGTCTAATATAATTAAAAAGCTTTCATATTGATGTTTCATTTAACTTATCTGGTCAGCAGTTTCTGAAGGTGTTTCAGCAGGTTCAGCTGATACCAGTACTTCTCTGGGTTTCGATCCTTCGGAAGGCCCGACGATTCCATTCATTTCCATCTCGTCCACCATACGTGCCGCTCTGTTATATCCAATTCTAAACCTTCTTTGAAGCAATGATATACTTGCAGTTTGCATTTCTATTACAAGCGACACAGCTTCGTCATATAAATCATCTTCAGAGTCAGTCGCATTTTTCTGCGGTTCATCTTTCGGAATCATTTCTTCTACATAATTTGCTTCCTGCTGGTCCTTGACGAAATTCACAACAGCTTCAACTTCCTCATCGGATATGAAGGCTCCCTGAACCCTGTTTGCCTTGTTGGCACCCATCGGCTGGAAGAGCATATCTCCTCGTCCCAGAAGTTTTTCAGCCCCGTTGCTGTCTAGAATCGTCCGGGAATCCGTACCACTTGAGACAGCAAAGGCAATTCTTGACGGGACATTGGCCTTGATTATACCGGTTATAACGTCCACACTTGGGCGCTGAGTCGCCAGGATCATGTGAATCCCAGCAGCACGTGCCATCTGAGCCAATCTAATTATTGAATCCTCAACTTCATTTGAAGCCACCATCATCAAGTCTGCAAGCTCGTCTACGATTACAACGATAAAAGGCAGCGGCAGCAACCCTTCGTCATTTTCCTCATTCTTACGTTTCACAAAAGCATTGTAGCCTTCCATGTTTCTTGACCCGCTCGCGGCAAATAATTCGTATCGTCTTTCCATTTCCTGAACGACTTTCTGCAGGGCAACTGCAGCCTTTTTAGGATTGGTGACGACGGGTGTCAGAAGATGCGGAATGCCATTGTAGACATTCAGTTCAACCATTTTCGGGTCGATCATCATCAGTTTAAGTTCATTTGGTTTAGCTTTAAGCAGGAGACTCGTAATTACTCCGTTGATTGCAACCGACTTACCTGATCCCGTTGCTCCAGCTACCAGAAGGTGCGGCATTTTAGCCAGATCGGCCATAGCTACGTTTCCAGCTATATCTCTACCCAACGGCACCTCAAGCAATTTATCCTTATTCTTGACTTGTCCTTCTATAATGTCTCTAAATGAAACAGTGCTGACTTCGGAGTTCGGGACTTCAATACCAATGACCGCTTTCCCCGGAATCGGTGCTTCCATCCGTATGTCCTTAGCAGCAAGCGCCAGCGCAAGGTCATCTGACAGCCCGACAATCTTGCTTACTTTCACACCCGTTGCCGGCTGAATTTCATATTTCGTTACTGCCGGACCAAGGTTCGCTTTAGTAACTTTAGCCTTAACTCCGAAACTTTCAAAGGTCTCTTCCAGCTTCTTGACATTTTTCTGAATGATCGTGTATTCATCCGACTGATCGATCGCTTCTATCTGGTTAAGTAAGGTAACCGGAGGCAGCTTGTAGGATTCATTTTCCTCTTCTCCAATTTCAAACTCCACAGGGCCGTCGTCCTGTCCGTCTGCTTCAGGTTCTGACGAAGGTTTGGGATCTGAGCCTTTATTTTGCAGTTTCTCCTGTATTTCCTGATAACCTTCAATTTCAAGGGTAGTCTGTTCGTGTTCTGATGCAGCTGATTCATTGACTGGAGTCGTTTCATCTAAATTGTCTGCACTGTCAGGCTGATCCTTGGATTCTTCCTTCTTCTGCCTTGACTTCTTAGTTTTTTTGGCAGTTTTCGGTTTCTTGCTGCGCTTCTTCCGGCTCTCACCCACATGAGAAACAGCTGATGCCACACTATTTTTCATTCCATTAAACAATGCTCTCAAGCCTTTTCTGATCCGTTCAAAAAGTGCTTTATATGAGAACTGGAAAAAGGTCATAATTCCTACGAATACTAGAGCAACAATCATGATATAGGTTCCCGCCATTGCAAATAGGAAATGGCTGGCTCCAAAGAATACTGCTCCGATCATTCCGCCTCCGACTGACCCACCTATGCTGTTGCTTGTGACCTGTGGCCATATCGCCTGCCAAGTAGCTGTTACACTATTTGTGGAATCAGTGATGACAGGCAGGACCCATCTCGAATGATTGAAAACTAGCCAGGCTACATAGAGTAAGGCTGCTCCTCTTGTACGTGGGCCCTTGAAACTCGGCCACTCACCTTTAAGCAGCAGATACAGCCCAGTAGCCAGTAATATAATGGCCATAAAAGCATAGGTTTCTCCTACAAATAATCTGAATACATTAGTTATAAATCGTCCGACAAATCCAAAGGATCCAAGCGCCAGCAGGCTGGTGAAAAATAGAATAAATCCAATAAGTTCAGGTGCTACCTTGTGCGTCTTTTTCTTTGGTCTGCCTCTTTTTTTCGTTCGTGCCATTCCAGTTCTCCTTTCTTTCATATCTGTGTCATTATAGCATGAATCAGCTGGCTAAGGTAGGCGTGTCTCAAGGGATAAATCACTCATGATCGTAAGGCTTCTTTCATTAGTTGAAAATGACTCCCACCCTTGACGGCTATTCATTGACCTTTTTCTATCTGAACAAGTAAACTATAAGTAGGGTATTTAACCCGATGCGCCGGCCAGACTATTTTGGCAACTAAAGATTTATCCATTAACTGATTGTATTTCATCTATATTTATAAGGAGGAAACACTATGAGTTCACTATTTAAGGATTTTTTCAACAAAGGAAAAGACAATGAGTCCAGCGGAGAGGTGATTTATACAAACGATCCTCTCGAGGGAACAGATACACAGAAACTGAGAGCCGAAATTTCCGGTCGTGTACAAGGGGTCGGCTTCCGTTTCACCACCAAGCAGGCTGCAGATGAACTTGGTGTAACAGGTATCGTCCGTAATGAATCTGATGGAACCGTCTATGTAGAAGCACAAGGCAGTGAAGAACAGCTGTCCCGATTCGTTGAAGCGTTGCGAAAAGGACCAAGTCCATCGGCAAATGTGGATAAAGTTGTTGTCACTTATGACGAAAATGTTGAAGAAAAAACTAATTTTTCCCAAGCTAATTGAATTCTTGCTTCCTTTATTGTATAGTGTTCAATAGCGTGTCAGATATTAAGTCCACGTGACTAACTTACTTTAAAGGATTGAACTGATTTGAAAAACAGAACAAAAAGATGGCTATTATCCGGTGGGATGCTGTCGATCGTCCTATTCCTTTCGGGATGTATGAGAGTCGATCAGGCTGGAAACCCGACAAGTGGCTTTTCTCAATTTTTATATGATTATCTGGTGCTGCCTACCCAGTCTGTCATCGAAATTCTTGCAGATTTATTCGGTGGAAACTATGGGCTGGCAATTATTGCGATAACTATTATCGTCCGTATCATTATCCTTCCGTTGTCAATCAAGCAACAGCGTACGTCTATGGAACAGCAGACAAAAATGGCCGTTGTCAAACCAGTGACAGATGAGATTCAGGCTGAAATGAAAGAAACAGATGATGCTCAGGAAAAACAGGAACTTCAACAGGAACTGATGGAAGTTTACCGTGAGAACAATGTCAACATGCTTGGCGGATTGTCCGGGTGTCTTCCCCTTCTGATTCAAATGCCAGTATTTACAGCAATGTTCCAGGCGATCCGCATGTCTGAATCGATCCAGAATGCAACTTGGTTAGGTATTGAACTTGGACAACGCAGTATCATTCTTGCTTTGCTGACCGGAGCTATCTACTATGTACAGACTCGAGTCATGCAGGCTGGTATGCCTGAAGAGCAGCGCAAACAATCCAGCTCAATGATGCTGATGAACCCGATTATGATCCTTATGTTTTCTATTACCGGACCAGCTGGTTTGACACTTTACTGGTTTGCTGGTGGATTTGTTGCAATCGGACAGTCCTTACTGACCAATCATTATTACAAGCCTAAACTGGAAAAAGAAATGAAAGAAAAACATGGCGACAAACAGGTCGTTGAACGTAAGAAGCCTTCCCGCAGAAAAATTCAGGCTGAAGAAGTCACAACTAAACATGGGAAGCAAGTCTCCCCTGCACCTTCTGCTAAAGACAAGCGACGTAATCAAAGTCCTTTTGAACAGAAAGGCCGTCGTAACTCAGGCAAGCAGCAGAGAAACAATTAGACTTTTAAAATGATGTAGAAGAGAGCCTCGGCTCTCTTCTTTTCTTTTGTTATAGAGATGAAAAGCCCGGCGAGTGCCGGGCTTCCTTTATTCTATAGGGATTTAAGGGTTTAGTAACCCTACTTTGTCAATGCTTGAAATGCTTGATTGGTTGTTAGACTTAGTAATTACGGATACGGTGGGTGTAACGGTGTGCGGGGGCCGACTGAAGGAACGCTAAGTACTGGCTTTATTTCCTTCTTATAGCAAACTGGGGGTGCTGTTTTTTTCAGTTTGTCGTAAGGTGCGTTTTGGGACCAGCTCGGCTTGGTTCTTTCCTTTCAGTTTGTCGTATGATCCATCTTGGAACCAGCTCGGCATCATTCTTTAACGTCAGTTGGTCGCAAGATGCGTTTTGGAACCAGCTCGGTATCATCTTTCCTCGTCAGTTGGTCTTAAGATCCATCTTGGAACCAGCTCGGCACCGTTTTTCATCGCCAGTTGGTCGTAAGATGCGTTTTGGAACCAGCTCGGTACTATTCTTCATCGCCAGTTGGTCGCAAGATGCGTTTTGGAACCAGCTCGGCATCATCCTTCATCCCCAGTTGGTCGCAAGATCCATCTTGGAACCAGCTCGGCACCATTCTTCAACGCCAGTTGGTCGCAAGATCCGTCTTGGAACCAGCTCGGCACTATTCTTCCTCGTCAGTTGGTCGCAAGATCCGTCTTGGAACCAGCTCGGTACCATTCTTCAACGCCAGTTGGTCGCAAGATCCGTCTTGGAACCAGCTCGGCACCGTTTTTCATCGTCAGTTGGTCGTAAGATGCGTTTTGGAACCAGCTCGGCACTATTCTTCATCGCCAGTTGGTCGTAAGAATCATCTTGGAACCAGCTCGGCATCATCCTTCATCGCCAGTTGGTCGCAAGATCCATCTTGGAACCAGCTCGATACCATTCTTCATCGTCAGTTGGTCGCAAGATCCGTCTTGGAACCAACTCGGCACTATTCTTCATCCCCAGTTGGTCTTAATCGCCTTACCAATTCCATACTTCTCTATACGAATCAACTTGATTGCTAGAAAGTTCGCAGAATTCTTTATTCTCAAACATAATGAGCATTGTGGCTGTGGCCCATCCGCTTATACTGGCTGTTCAGTAGCCTCCTGATCGTTCTGATGGAGACTTCCCCACCCACCCATTCGTGGACGATATGAGTCCTCAGAATCATATCCGGAAAAAGGAGTCTGATCTCGTCGATGTTCCCGACGATATTGTCAATTCTAGAAGTATTGAAACCACAGGATTTACAGGTGCAGGAGCGTTGCGTATATACCAGGTTAAAACTTCTGCATTGCTCGCAGGTGGGACCCTTTTGCAGGCCTTCCCAATCATAGTCGGGCAGCTTCAACTGAAAAGGTACGCTCTGCTTATGATTGTCGAGTAATCTGTTGGCCAGCTGGCGCATTTTCGGATTCAGAGCGGTCTCCTGACCATTCAAATTTCTTAGAAATGTATGAACTTGGGTCGGGAGACACACCCTGTCATCGGGTGGTGCTCCGAATAAAGTGAATTCCTTGTTGATAAAGACCAATTTTTCATTGACGTTGACTGAATAGTTCCATTGCTTCATCAATTGATTAAACAAGGTAGTCGTTCTTTCGAGCTGATTATTAGGACTTACGATAGTGTATCCTGTTTTACTGATGTATTTTCCGGATTCATAGCTATACTCCCCTTTGTAATTCTTTATTTCAAACAGATAGACCCTGTTGTTCAAAAGAATAAGTGCATCAATTTGAATGGACGACCCGTTTACTGACAGCAACAAATCATGAAGAACAAACATATCGCCACCAAGAATCGACTCTACATATGAGTCAAATAGTATTTCACCTTCGAAGCCACTTTTTAAATGGCTATATATCGCCTGTTCGTCTTTACTTAATGATGATCGGCTGTTTAGTGACTCATAGCCCTTTAACTGTGCTGACTTTTCTCTCGATTTTATAACTAGCATGTGATTCCTCCTCTACTTATACTATTATCCTTTCAGCGAAAAACTCACGAAATTAAGGAGCAGTAAAGTACCAGTCACACATTTTTGTCACAGAAAAAAGGCCCGGCTGAATGCCGGGCCTTTCCCTATAATCAATTATTTTTCTTGGTCACTATCCAGCTGCTTATCTTCCAGCTTAGGTAGCTCTATTCTGAAAATGGACCCGTGTTCGAGTACACTTTCTGCCCAGATTTTACCGTGATAGCCTTCGATCAGCTGTTTTGCGATAGAGAGTCCCAGTCCGTTTCCACCTTTATGACGGCTGCGGGCCTTGTCTACCCGATAGAATCGGTTGAAGATTTTAACGGTATCTTCCTGAGTCATCCCTTCACCATAATCCTGAATGGCAATCTGAACATTTCTGCCGTGTTCCGATACACTTAAATGCACTTCATGACGGTCAGTCGAATACTTGACTGCATTGTCTAGAAGAATGATTAGAATCTGTTCCAGATGATTACGGTAGATGTTGACATGGACCTCTTTTTCAAGATCATCATCAAGAATAAAATAGAAGTCAGGATGGACCAGTTTAAAGTTGTTGAATGTCTGATTGATGATTTCCCTGATCGGTGTCCGTTCATTTTTATAATGAATTTCCACCTGCTCTGCGCGGGACAAGTCCAGCATTTCCTGAACGAGACTCTTCATCCGGCCGATTTCCTGCAGGGATGCGTCCAGTGATTCTTCAAGAACAACTGGGTCATCTTTCCCCCAACGGTTGAGCAGTTTCATGTGCCCTTCCACAACAGCGACAGGCGTTCTCAATTCATGAGAGACATCCTCCACAAACTGCTTCTGGTGCTCAATATTTCGCTGCATTCTATCCAGCATGGCGTTATACGCGTTAGCCAGTTCAGTCAGTTCATCATTTCCATCTCCAACATCGATGCGTTCTTCGGATTCCGGATCCTTTTCAATGATGTGCATCGCTTCGGTCAGTCGACGAATCGGCTGAAGAAAGGAAATTGCTATAATATAGCCTATTACCCCACTGAACAGCAGGGCAATGATTCCTGTCAGCAGGATCGCTCCGAGAACGCTCCTGAACAGCTGATGATAGGATGACAAGGTGTTGATCACCTGGACGTACCCAATCCGGTCATTATTCAGAAATGAATAGACCGGGGTCACAGCTGACAGCGCTTCTCCATGAGGTCCTTCAGGAATTGTCTGTATCTGTAAGGTCTCAAGAGGTTCAAATCCGATATCTACCGAATTTGTTTCATACAAAAGTTCTTCATCTGGGCTGAACACACGAATGACGATGCTGCCCTGACTTGCTCTCAGCGGAGTACTTCTCTGATTCTGGGTTTCTTCCATTATCGGCATCTCGGGGGTAAGGTACAGCTCCTGCTGATCCAGAGTTTCTTCTACATCTTCTTCAGTCAACTCATAAAAATGCTGCCCGAAACGTTCGGTAAGGTTAAATACCACATTCCTGACAGCCTGCTGTTCATTTCCGATCATGATCTGCTGAAACGTTATGAACAGAATCGTTGAAAAAATCGTATAGGTAAGAAATAGTGCAATTGCAGCCCCGATCGTCCATTTCCATCTCAGAGAAATACGCTTCTGCTGGTTTACTGCTGTCGTATCGATGGCTGCCTGTTGTTTCACGTGCGCATCACGTATCCTGTTCCTCTTACAGTCTGAATGTAACTTTCCTTGCCGGCTACATCGATCTTATTGCGAAGATATCTGATGTAGACATCGACAACATTTGTTTCGACTTCTGTTTCGTATCCCCATACTTTGTTAAGCAGGACTTCACGAGACAGAACGACATTGACATTCTCCATAAGTTCTACAAGCAGTTCGTACTCTCTCTTAGTCAGCTCGATGACTTCATCGCCACGTTTGACGACACGGTTTTCCTTCTCGACAGTAATGTCTTTGTAAGTAATCGTAGTCTGACGGCTGACGTTTTCTTCTGTTTCAATTTCGATTCGACGAAGCAGTGCACGCATGCGCGCAAGCAGTTCTTCGATCGCAAACGGTTTGACGACATAGTCATCTGCGCCGTGATCGAATCCTGATACGCGGTCAATAACTGAATCGCGAGCAGTCATCATGATGATCGGCACATTGCTGACTTGTCTGATGCGACGAGCCACGTCTATGCCGTTCAATTCAGGAAGCATCAGGTCAAGAAGAATGATATCCCAGCTTTCCTCTTCATCCAGTGCCGCTTCCAGTCCGGAACGTCCATCAAATCGTACTTCTGTTCTGAACCCTTCATGGTTCAGTTCAAGTTCGACGAATCGGGCCAGATTCTTCTCGTCCTCAATGATCAAAATATTTGCCAATGTTTTCACTCCTAGCTTAATTTACCTGTTTCATTTTGTTTACGGGTGATCCCCTTCAGTTCCCCTGTCACAAGGCTTCTTTAGTGTAACACAGTTTCTCATTTAAGGGAACGAAAGAAAATGTCTGTTAAAGCTATTGTAACAGTAAAATAGCAGGTTTTCTAATCGAAAACCCACTATCTTCATACTATTTTTTAATTATTGACATTAAAAGCTTAATCCCAGCTTTCTTCTCCTTCATTTCCATACCAGTCGAAGTGGAACGTGCCTTCTTTATCGACGCGTTCGTAGGTATGCGCACCAAAGTAATCACGTTGTGCCTGAATGATGTTCGCAGGCAACCGTTCTGAACGGTAAGAATCGTAATAAGCAATCGCTGATGAGAATGCCGGTACAGGAACGCCTGCCTGAACAGAAAGTCCGACCAGATCTCTTACCGATTGCTGATAACGCTCAGTAATATCCATGAAGTAGTCATCCAGCACAAGGTTTTTCAGCTGTGGCTCACGCTCATATGCTTCAGTGATTTTCTGCAGGAAACGTGCTCTGATGATACATCCAGCTCTGAATATCTTTGCAATGTCACCGTATTTAAGGTTCCAGTTGTATTCTTTTGAAGCAGTGCCCATTTGAGCAAACCCTTGAGCGTAACTCATGATTTTACTGAAGTACAGGGCTTCTCTAATTTTTTCAATGACTTCTTTTTTATCACCTTCGAATGCCTTCATCTCCGGCTTAGGCAGAACCTTGCTCGCTGCTACACGCTCATCTTTAAGTGCAGAGATGTAGCGGGCAAAAACTGATTCTGTAATCAGTGGAAGAGGCAACCCCAGGTCAAGAGCACTCTGAGACGTCCATTTTCCTGTTCCTTTATTTCCGGCACGGTCAAGAATGATATCGATCATGTGCTTGCCTGTTTCCGGATCTTTTTTAGTTAACGCATCTGCAGTGATTTCGATCAGGAAACTGTCCAGTTCGCCAGTATTCCACTCCTTGAATACATCAGCAATTTCTTCATTTGACAGGCCAACAACGTCTTTCAAAATGTGATAAGACTCAGCAATCAGCTGCATGTCGCCGTATTCAATCCCGTTATGAACCATTTTGACGTAGTGTCCCGCTCCATCTGGACCAATGTATGTGACACATGGCTCTCCATCAGCAGGTGCTTTGGCAGCAATCTGTTCAAGGATCGGCGCCACAAGATCATAAGCTTCTTTCTGACCACCAGGCATGATTGCTGGCCCTTTCAAAGCACCCTCTTCTCCACCTGACACGCCGGTTCCGATAAAGTTGATGCCTGAATCTGCGAGTTCCTTACTGCGTCGAATCGTATCCTGATAGAAGGTGTTTCCTCCATCGATCAGAATATCTCCTTTATCCAAGTGAGGTAGAAGCTGCTTGATGACAGCATCTGTCCCTTTACCGGCCTGTACCATTAATACGATTTTTCTTGGTACTTCAAGAGAGTCGACAAACTCTTCCAATTCATATGTTGCTGTCAGATTCTTGCCAGGGTTCTCTTCGATGACCCCATCTGTTTTTGATCCTGTACGGTTATAAATTGACACGGAGTAGCCTCTGCTTTCAATATTCAAAGCCAGATTCTTACCCATTACAGCCATTCCGATAACACCGACTTGCTGTTTACTCATTGTAAATCTCCTCTCATTTTTGATGCAGTCGACAGCTTAAAAAATAGTCAGATCTGCATATCTTACTCGTAATTATAGTAACAAAATTTGAACACTTTTGAAACTCTCTAATAATGACTTGCATTATGACAGCACTTTAAGTACACTAATAGCTGAAAGTTCTCAGGAAAGTTGGTGTACACTTATGCCTAAGAAACAAAGAGAAAAAGGATCAACAAGCACTGCTTCTAAAATCATTATCTGGGTGCTGGTCCTGTCAATGGCTATTCCCGCATTTGCTTCGATTTTAAGTGTGATTCTATAATACAATGGACAAAATCCTCTTGGCCCCTTATTCAGTGGTGCAAAGAGGATTTTTTTATGCCTGCTTTTTCTTTTTATCAGCCAGCTTCAGTAATTCCTGAGCCGTTTCGATCGTCAGCTGAGTCAGTTCCTCGCCTGAAAGCATACGGGCAATTTCTTCTGTCCGCTCTTTTTCGGCCAGCTGTTCGACATAGGTGGTCGTCCGGTCATTCTCCACTTCTTTGCGTATATACAAGTGCTGATCTGCCCGTGCTGCGACTTGAGGCAGATGAGTGATACACAAAACCTGAGAATGGTAGGCAACCGAGTAAATCTTGTCGGCTATTGCCTGAGCTACTCTTCCGCTGACTCCAGTATCCACTTCGTCAAAAATAATGCTTGTAACGCCTTGCGATCTGGAGAAGATCGTTTTCATTGCCAGCATCATCCGAGACAGTTCCCCTCCAGATGCGACACGCGCAAGAGGTTTCAAAGGTTCCCCTGGGTTAGTTGCTACAAAAAATTCGATCTTGTCCTGGCCTTGTGCGGATAAGCCGGAATCAGCAGTTCCCTGGTTTGATCCTTCTTTGAAATTCACTGAAAACTGAACTTTTTCCATGTACAGTTCTTTCAGCTGTTCAAGGATGGCCACCTCAAGTCGTTCAGCAGTCTCTTTTCTGATTTTCGTCAATTCTTTAGCCAGACTCACGGCCCGTTCCCTCAACTGAGTAGTCTTCTTGCTGAGAATATCCACTTGTTCTTCACGGTTTTCCAGCTTTTCCAGTTCACTGACAGCTTCTTCGTAATGGTTCAGAATCGATTCAACAGTATGGCCGTATTTCCGTTTCAGCTGTTGAATGAGGTTGAGACGTTCTTCGATCTCGTTAAGGCGTTCTTCGTCATACTCAAGATGATCCATTTCAGAATACAAGTCGCTGGATACTTCCTGAAGCTGAAAGAATGCCGCAGAGAGTGTTTCAGATATCTGCCTGAATTTATCATCCATATCCGAAATGCTTTCCATTTTCTCCATGGCCTGTCCAACGAGATCCAGTCCACTTATCTCTTCTCCTTGGAGAATGGTATAACTTGAGGAAAGGGCTTCTACGATTGACTGATGGTTCGCCAGTTTCTGCTCCTCTTCTTTAAGCTCTTCTTCTTCGTTGAGATGAAGATCGGCAGCTTTGATTTCTTCTACCTGATATTTCAGAATATCGATACGCTGGACAAGTTCCTGCTCGTTGATTTCCCATTCTCTACGTTCTTTTTCAAGGTGTCTGTATTCACTGAATACTGACTGGTATTCCTTTTTCAGCCGATCAAGTTCACTCGGTCCGTAATAATCCAGCAGATGAATATGGTTATCAGCCACCATCAGCTCCTGGTGTTCATTCTGACCATGGATATCAATCAGCTGAGAGCCTACCTCTTTCAGTACAGCGATGGTTACAATACTGCCGTTTATTCGGCAGACATTGCGCCCGGTAGCAAAAATTTCTCTTTGGATCAGCAACGTGGCTTCTTCTTCATCAATCGCGTTTTCTTCAAGAAGCGCAGTCAACGCTTCAGTTTTCTGATAGGAGAACTGGCCTTCCAGCACACATTTTTTTGATCCGTAACGGACGAATTCACTGGATCCTCTTCCTCCTGCCAGCAGACCGACTGCATCGATAATGATCGATTTTCCTGCACCCGTTTCTCCTGTTAACACAGTCATGCCATTTCTGAAGTCCAATGACAGATCCTGAATGATAGCAAAATCTCTAATTTTTAGCGATTCTAGCAAAGATAAACCTCCTGTTCATCAAATGATTTAAATGAAGGAAATAATTCTTCTCTGGAAACGTTCAGCACTGTCTTCATCCCGACAAATAATCAGGACAGTATCATCCCCAGATATGCATCCGAACACTTCCTGGTATTTCGCTGTTTCGATCAATGTACCTAAAGCAAATGCATTGCCAGGCAGCGTTTTGATCAGAACAAATTCTTTTTGAGTATCAATTGACACAAAGGCATCCTTCATCAGTCTAGCCAGTTTCTTGGAAATGTTGTAATTCATTTCCGGAGGCAGATTGTACTGATAGCCGCCTTCTTGAGCAGGTACTTTGATAAGTTGAAGTTCCTTTATATCTCTGGAAATCGTCGCCTGCGTAATGTCGATTCCACGTTTCTGCAGAATATCGACAAAGTCTTCCTGTTTTTGAATGACCTCCTGCTGCACCAGTTGACGTAATAGTTGATGTCTCTCTTTTTTCTTCACTTGATTCACTCCTATGCCCTTGCGAAACTAAATAACACGGTATATTTATACAGTATATTCAGTTTAAGTATACTTCATTTCTTACCGAGTGCCAACAAAAGAACTTCTCATCTTTTATTAATTTAAATGCATACTTTTTAATTGTTCAGGAAAACAATGACTCACTAATAAGATTCTGCACCCAGTAATCGAGTGATTTATCTTTGGCAGACCGATTCTTTATATACGCTAAATATTCTTTGTTTCCTTTACCACCTTTGATAGGTGAAGGTATGATGCCTTCTGTAGTCATCCCTAAATCATACAGAAACGAAATAATATTTTGAATAACATACTTGTGGACTTCCGGGTCAGTAATGATTCCGCGTTCCCCCACATCTTCTCTTCTTGCTTCAAACTGAGGTTTTATCAGAGCTATGACTGTTCCATCTTCAGAAAGAATATCTTTCAATACGGGAAAAATTTTCTCCAAGGAGATGAAGGAGACATCAATTGTTGCAGCAGTAGGTTGTCCCTGGGTAAAATCTTCAGGTCTGCAGGTTCTGAAATTAGTCTGTTCCATTACACTGACACGCTCATCGATCCTCAGTTTCCAGGCAAGCTGATTCGTCCCTACATCCAGAGCATAGACCAGCCGGGCACCGTTCTGTAGAGACACATCAGTAAAGCCTCCAGTTGAAGCACCGATATCCAGAACAATCTGATCAGTGAGGTCAACTTTAAAGTGGTCCAGAGCCCGTTCAAGTTTCCTGCCCCCTCTGCTGACATACATCTGTTCAGCACCTTTGACGTAAACAAGTGTATCTCCGGGCCACTTCTCACCTGAAGTAAAAATCTGCTCTTCTCTGCTCGTGTACACTTTACCGGACATGATGAGTCGTTTCGCTTTTTCCCGGTCATCTGCCCAGCCCTGACGGATCAGCAGATCATCTGCACGTTCCTTTTTCATTTCTTCACCTCAAGACGCTGCTTCTATTTCTAATGAACGAATGAAGGATGCCAGCAGTTCGTCATCATAAACAGCTTCACGGTCTTTTATCTGACTGTTCAATGTCAGTGCTTTTTCAAGTTTTTCCTTGAAGAACTCATTCGCTTCTTCAAGCCCCAGCAATGCCGGGTAAGTACTCTTCCCTAGTTTGGCATCTGCTCCTGTACGCTTTCCTAAGCTTTTTTCATCGCCTTGAACATCAAGGATATCATCTCTCACCTGATAAGCCAGTCCTAAGGTATAGGCCATTTCTTCAAGGTCAATAACTGTTTCTTTTTCGACATCTGCAAGAAGTCCTCCGGCATAAAAAGCAAAACGGATCAGCTTACCTGTCTTTCTCGCATGAATCGCCTCAAGTTCTTTAAGCGTCAAGGATGTATGCTCCCCATTCATATCCGCCTGCTGGCCGCCCACCATTCCCTCGTGACCTGAGTCCTGGGAAAGAGCTCTGATCAGCTTGAGCTTGATGGCATCTTCCGCATCTCCCTGAGTCATCAGTTCAAAGGCCTTGGTCAGCAGCGCATCTCCTGCCAGGATAGCAGTCGCTTCGGAGTATTCTATATGGTTTGTCGGTTTCCCTCTTCTAAGGTCATCATCATCCATTGCTGGAAGATCATCATGGATCAGAGAGTAGGTATGGATCATCTCAAGTGCCGCTCCATAAGGGAAAGCCTGCTCGACCGGTTTGTTGAATGCTTTTAAAACCGCAAAAAGAATCAGTGGCCTCAGGCGTTTACCTCCAGCTTCAAGGGAGTAGCGCATGGATGCTTCCAGCTGAGTTCTGCTGCTGTCCGGAACAGCTTCCATCATGTACTGTTCGAATGGTTGTTTAAATTCTTTGACGAATGTCTGAAAATTCATTAGATACTCCTTTAATCTTTTGTGATCGACAAATCACGACTCATCATGTCGTTTACTCATAACTATGCTGGGTTTATATCATCTGGTATCCCAGTCTGACTGCTAGTTATCAGCAGCCTCTTCACTGTTGTCTTCATTGACCATACGTGTGACTGTTTTTTCTGCATCCTCAATGATCCGTTTGCAGTATCGGCTCAAGCTGATCCCCTCCTGAAACTGATCGAGCGCTTCTTCAAGTGGGACATCCCCCTGCTCCAGCTTCTGCACAATGCCTTCAAGATCTTTCATTGCTTCATCAAACGTTTTTTCTTTATCCACTGCTTCTACTCCTCGCTGCTTTTATTTATAAGAGTATCTTTGCTGATCTCTGTTATATTCGCTTTAACTGTTCCATCTGAAATGGTGACGTCAAGTGTATCATTTATATTAAGTTGTTCCGTAGACTTGATAATGGTCTGATTTTGTCTGGCGACTGCGAATCCTCTACCGAGAATATTCAATGGGGAAAGAAGATCCAGCGACTGAATAAGATGATCCACCTGTCTTGACTTGTTTTCGACAGCCTGCCTTGATACTGTAAACAGCTGTTTTTTCAGTCTCTCATTATCAATTTTGGCCTGCCTGATTCGGGACATAGGATTGTAGGAACGCACTTGTTGATTCAGCATATCCCTCTTCTGACGTGCTGACTGGATTCTCTGATCCGTGCTTCTGATCAGCTTATCCGTGAGCTGGTCAAGATTCTGGCTGTATCCATCATACAACCGCTCGGGCTGCCTGAATATATACGACTGCTCCATTCGTTTCACGCGTTCTTTTTCCTGTCGAATAAGTGTCTGCATCGCCTGAACAAGTCTTTGTCTTGTCAGATCGATCTTACCTATTTCTTCCGTTAGCACAGGTACTGCCAGTTCAGCTGCTGCTGTAGGCGTCGCAGCTCTGACATCTGCGGCAAGATCTGCAAGGGTCGTATCTGTTTCATGTCCAACTGACGATATGACCGGTGTCTTGGCATGAGCAATTGCCAGTGCCACTTTTTCTTCATTAAAAGGAAACAGATCCTCAAACGATCCGCCTCCACGGGCGACAATGATTGTATCGAAATCACCTGACTTGTCCGCCTTCTTAATGCTTTTTACAATTGAATCGGCAGCTTTATCTCCCTGAACTAGAGTAGGGTAGAGAGTGAGTTCAACAATAGGAAACCGTCTCTCTATAGTGGTCTGAATATCTCTGATCACTGCCCCGCTCGGACTGGTGACCACTGCAATTCTCTTGGGAAAACGGATCAGAGGCTGTTTGCGCGAGGCATCGAACCAGCCTTCTTCTGTCAGTTTCTTTTTAGTCTTTTCGTATGCTGCATAGAGCTGTCCGAGTCCTTCAGGTTCAATGTGTTCTATATAAAGCTGGTAAGTCCCGTTCTTTTCATAGACAGACAGGCGACCTACAGCCATCACGCTCATGCCCTCTTCCAGCTCGACATTCAGTTTCCTGCCTTCCCGCTGAAACAGAACTACGGAAAGCTTGGCATCTTTATCTTTAATACTGAAATACTGATGAGAATTTCTACGGTGAGGATTGTAATTCGAAATCTCTCCTTTGACAAAAACACGTTCAAGATAAGGATCGTAGTCAAACTTTCTTTTTACATACGTCGTCAGCTGAGAGACAGTAAGGTAGTCTTCACTCATAGCAAACTCCTTTCTAAATTCTGATGCTGGATGAAAATAAAAAGAGCAAAAAAATAGAATGTGGTCTACACTCTATTTTCCCGCCCTCTCTTGCTGTCTGCGTCACATTTCATTTCTTATTATCCGGAACTGCCGGATACCTGACAGAAAAAAGTGCTCAAACTTTATTCTCATCTACTATGCTCTGCAGCACACCGTTTATGAATTTACTTGCCTTTTCATCATTGAATGTCTTAGCCAGCTCGATCGCTTCGTTCATCACGATCCGTTTATCTGTTTCTGCTTCAAAAAGCAGTTCATATGCAGCCAGCTCAAGCAGCAGCCTGTTTGTACGTTCAAGACGATTCAAAGACCAGTTTTTCAGATGTCTCGTGATTGTCTCATCGATCACTTCTTTGTTATCTCTTGTACCGACAACGAGTCGTCTGAGATAGTGCAATGCATCCGTCACGATCTGCTGAGTATTCTTTTCCTCAGGCAACGCATCTTTCATCGCCTCTTCGATCGTTCGTCCCTCATCAAAAGACAAGGTACTTTCCAATGCCAGTCGAATGGCCTGGTCAGCAGTCAGTTCATCATGTGTGGATAACTGGAAAAGAGACTGAAAGGCTTTTTCCCTTATCACACGCCTTACAGTAGTCACTATTTTTCATCTTCTTCCGTATCCAGATCGAACAATTCCTGGATTGTAGTTTTTTCAGGTACAATATCTGCAATATGAATATTTACTTCGGCAAGTGAAATATCGGTCATATGCAGCACTTGTTCGCGTACACGCTGTTGAATGGTCTGAGCTACGACAGGCACATTCACGCCAAATTTGAAGTAGCAATATATGTCTACTTTCAGCCCGTCTTCATCTGTATTCAAATGAACACCTTTTTTATGATTGGCTTTGCCGAAAACATTTTTCATTTTTTTAGAGAAGCGGCCTTGCATGGCATAGACGCCATCCACTTCATTGGCAGCAATACCGGCAATGACTTCCAGCACTTCAGGAGCCACTTCGATTTCACCTAGTAGATTTGTTCTATTTGTATCGACTATTCTTTCACCCATCACTCTTCCTCCTTTTACTGAATCGATCTCATGATTAAGCTCGCGAAACGTAGCTGCCTTCAGATGTGTTGATGACCAGCATGTCATCGACATTGACGAATAAAGGCACAGTTACAACTGCCCCAGTCTCAAGTGTTGCAGACTTGGATCCTCCGCCTGTTGTGTCGCCTCTGATTCCAGGCTCTGTTTCTACTACTTTCAGCTCGACTTTTTTGGGAAGATCGACACCAAGGACTTCATGTCCGTACATCATGATTTCGACTTCCATATTTTCTTTCATGAATTTCAGTTCATCTTCAATACGCTCGCCAGGAATTTCAAGTTGTTCATATGTTTGAGTATCCATAAATACGTGGTTTCCACCATTCTCATAAAGGTACTGCATGCCTTTCGTTTCGATATGAGCGGTTTCCATTTTTTCACCTGCACGGAAAGTTTTATCCTGGATCGCACCGGTTCTCAGGTTTTTAAGTTTAGAACGGACAAATGCCGCACCTTTTCCTGGTTTTACGTGCTGAAAGTCCATGATTCTCCAGATGCTTCCATCATATTCGATCGTCAGACCTGTTTTAAATTCACTTGTTGAAATCATTACCTGTTTTCCTCCTAATTTAAAATACGGCATAAACAAAACGTATTTTAATTCTCTCTTTATTGTAACATGATTTAAAGCGAAAACCTATTTGAAATCACTACTATTCACAAGGCTTTCCTTAAAGCTGAATCAGTTCTTTTGATACGGTCATAAGGTTTCTGCTGCCACTATCAGTGACGACCAGATCATCTTCGATTCTGACGCCGCCAAGTCCAGGAATATAGATCCCAGGTTCGTTTGTGATGACATTTCCGCTGACCAGTTCATTTTCGTTCTTGAAATTGATTCCAGGTCCTTCGTGCACTTCAAGTCCGATGCCATGGCCAGTTGAATGACCGAAAGCTTTACCGTACCCTTTTTCTGTAATATAATCTCTGGCTACTGCATCCAGATCCTTACCTGTGATTCCAGCCTTGATCTGCTCTGTTACTTTCAGATTGGCATCGAGTACGATCTGATGAATCTTCTTCAGCTCTTCTCCAGGGTCACCTAAGGCAAATGTACGGGTCATATCTGATACGTATCCATTATAGTAGCAGCCGAAATCGATCGTAATCATGTCTCCCTGCTCGATAGACTTGCTGCTTGCTACTCCGTGAGGCATAGCAGAACGCTTTCCGCTGGCAACGATCGTATCAAACGATACACCGCTGGCTCCTTTTTCTCTCATCAGAAAATCCAGTTTATTGGCTACTTCAATTTCTGTTACACCTGGTTTAATGAAATGAAGGATTTCTTCGAAGGCATATTCAGTTATTTTAATTGCTTCCTGTATTGTTTCAATTTCGTTTTCTTCCTTGATTTCTCTTAAGGACTCGATAAGCCCGCTTACAGGAGTGAGTTTGCATTTTACAAGTGAATCAAGCAGCTCGTAATTCGAAAATGTCATGAAGTTTGTTTCGAATCCAAGGTTAGCAATCGATTCTTTTTCAACTAGTGCTTTGACTTCATCAAAAATTGGTCCAGTGTTCTGGATGATTTCGTACCCTTCTGCCTGCTCAGCAGCCTGTTCAGTATAGCGGAAGTCGGTGACAAAGTAGGCTTTATCGTGAGTGATGACACCCAGTCCAGTTGATCCGGTAAAGTTGGAGACATAACGGAGGTTAAACGGACTCGTAACCAGCAGTGCATCAAGTTCCTGTTTCTTCAGTTCTGTTTGAATGGCTTTTACTCGTGACATTTCAACACCCTATTCTAAAGTTTATCGTACAGCTCTTCGTTCATCTGTTTTATTATAGCAAAGCTGAATTGAAAAAGAAATGAATGGGTCGCCATCAGATCTGGTTCCCGGCATATAGGTATAGGCCTGTAAACGGATAAAAGCATCAGCAGGCTCTGTTCAGTCCGGCCCACTGATGCTCAAATCGATTTTATGCTGGAGTATCCTTGTTCATTTACTCTACTGGTTTTTTATATCCTGCTCTTCTGATATTGGCTGGGCCTCGTCACTGAACGATTCATGAGTAATCTGCTCGTCTTCTTCTCGGGCCTTATTCGGTTCAACAGGCTTCAATACCAGATCAACTGTTTTCTGACTAGTATACTGATTGTTCAGTTCAGCTTTGATAAGAAATCGTGTATCACTCACCTTGCTTACTTTTGTGCGGCCTGTTGTGAATTTTACTTCACTGGGATAATATTGACCAACCTCATAATCATCTTTCAAAATAACTTCTGTCATTTCAATCATTGTTCTGGCTTCATAACTGAGAGTCGTCTGCCTGTACTGCATCATCTGATGCTTGAGGACAGTGATACATGACAGCATCAGAAATGATGTAAACATGAGCATGATGAGTGCAGACAGCAGACCGCTCCCCCCGTCATCTCTTATAGATCCTGAAAGGTGCTTACTCCGGAACATGGTCCACCACCTTCAACATTCCTTTGTATGATTCCTGGTTGTCGAAAGTGACCTTTAGGATCAGCTGGTCACTTTTCTTTTCGACTGACAGCTGACTGACTTTCATGAGGACAGGGTGATGCCCCAGTCCCCGTACACTTCTTCTATATAGATTTTTATAGCGGTTGTAGGTCATCGGCTCATCAAGCACTACACCATCCACCACCTTCTTGAAAGTAATGGTCTCTCCCTTCACATCCGTGACCACCTTGTCTCTCAAATCCTGTTCAAGATAGTTCAAAAAGAGGTGCCACTCTATCTGTCTGTCATCGTTTACCTGTCTTTCAAGCGCTGCAAACTGGCTGAGAGCGAAAGAAAAAAGCAGGACCATGGAGCTGATGACCTGTATAGAAATAAGGCATTCGATCAAAGTCAGTCCCTGATCATTTTTTCCACTGGACTGACAATATTTCCACCATCTGATCACTGATTTTCTCTCCTTTGACTGTGATTCCGTTGTCTCCTTCAACAATCACGACCAGCTTGCCGTCCACCATCATCGCAACCGACTGGTCTGTTCTATCCCAGAACTGGGCTGTTTCGTAAAGAAATCGACTGGTTTCCACATTTAGTTTTGCTTCTTCTCTGATCACGAAAGTATCGACAAGAAACGGAAGCATGCTGCAGACGGCAAGCGTAACCAGGCTTAAACTGATCAGGGCTTCTAAAAGAATGAACCCCCCACTTTTTTTCCATTTACCTGATTTCATATCTGCCACTTCCCAGCTGGAAGGCAAACTCTACAATTCCTTCCGGTGTGCGGAACCTGATGACCTCATGTCCGCTTATATGTCCCGTCCCTCTTGAAAACCTGAATTCAGTCAAGTCATTTAACAATGAAATATGATCAGGCAATGGCAGTTTGTGTTCGATAGGATGCCCCCGTTCACTCGCTACTCTGAATGAAATATCATTCAGTGGACGCCTGAATTCGATGACTGTCCATTTATCATTAAGTATTGCATAGTTCTGCATGAGGGTAACACTCGACTGAAAGGTTTCAAAGAACAGTGCTGTTTCAGATCTTTCTTTGAGTCGACTGAACTGAACAGCAGGTATTGAGATGATAATGGAAAGAACAGCGAGCACCAGTAGTGTTTCGATGATAGTCATGCCTTCATCCCTAGTCATTGAGCTGATCATGATTCACCTGTCACTTGGCTTTTTTCGTCACAATGCCGCCATTCAACTGAAATTCTTTATTGGCCCGATCTGCCTGATTGGGTGTCAGATACTTTTCATTTTTCATTACATCGAAATCTTCAGGATTCTTCTTTTCTTCTATTTTATACAAATCCACCTGGCTCTGCAGGACTGTTTCGATCGCATCAGTTCCAGTATCGTTTGCTGACTCTTGTCTTTTGGACAGGTTAGGGACGAACAACAGCAGGAGCACTGATATGATCAGCAGGACCAGAGTCATTTCAATCAGTGTGAAGCCATTTTCCTTCTTTAAGCTACTACGTAATCTGTTTATCATTTATTTTTCCTCCTTTAAAAAGTATCCATAACAGTAAATGTCGGCAGCAGCAGCGCGGCATAAATCGCGACGATAACTAATGCGACACCTACAAAAACAATTGGCTGGATCAGAGCCATCAGCTGTTCTGTCTTCCGGTCAAAATCCTCTTCACAGCTGTGAGCAAACATTGTCAGTTCGTGACCCAGTTTCCCGGAAAGTTCTCCCTGACGGATCACTTCCTTCAGTTCTTCATTCATAAAAAGATAGGGAGTCAAAGCTTGAGAAAAGGACAAACCCTTGAGCATCTCACCCTCGATCCTCCTTCCTATATCTTTAACTAGCTTTGAGCTCTGCTCTCCTTTCATAATTGTGATGACTTCCAGGAGACTGCAGCTTCCCTTGATCAGCTGGCCCCATTCGTAAGCAAAATACTGGCTCCAGTAAAGCTCAAATAATGTGGAACGGCTCCATCTGGTGAGTGTATTCAGTTTCTCGACTTCACTTTTCCTGCTGTTCGCTTTCTTTAAAATAAGAAATGTTGTTGTGATCAGACAAGCCGATAGTGCCAGTCCTTCTGGTGTCCGGTAGACCAGCATGACGATCAGGCGGGTACTCAACGGCATGACACCAGACTGAAACGAAATAATCTGTTCAATATGAGGGATGAGAATGTAACGCATCATAAACAGCATGACTACAATAAAGCCTGTCAGCATCAGCGGGTACTGAATAATGCCAAGGAGCTTTCGTTTGCGTTCTGCCCGTTTCATCAGCTGCTGACCCGCATGCGTTATGGATTCATGCAAGTGCCCATGATACAAAGCAAAGTGAATCTGCGTGCTTACCGATTCGGGAAATCCGCATCGTCTGACTCCAGCTGACAGTTCTCCTCCTTCAAGAATTTCCTGTCTGATCTTGTCTGCCCATCCGGCACCTTCCTTTTTTTCAAGTGTTCTCAGGAAATCCAGTGCCTCTTTCATTGAAAACCCTTCTCCCAGAAGTCTTCCAAGTCGTGACAGAAAGCGACCCTGTAGGTAAAGGACTCTAGTGCTCAGGAATGAGGTAGCGGTCGCAGGTCTGTTTCGAAATATAGCCATATGCAGTCACCTTTTCCAGTAAATGATTAAATGAACGTTGAGCATCTTCACGGGTTTTCTGTTCTCCCGACTCCCCCAGACACCGTTTGAGTTCTTCCCCCGTTCTAACTTCAAATAAAGCGGCACGTTTCTGATCTCTGGGATAATGGGTACAGAAGGTTCGACAGTTTGATTCACACAATGGACAGTAAAGGGGAAGCAGAGTCTGAAAAGATATGCCTATTAGTGTCTGCTGCAGCAATGGCCGACTGATTCCCAGTTCCATCAGCCGGGATATGACCCCCGTGCAGTTCTTGGCGTGGATTGATGCTACGATCAGGTGCCCAGTCAGCGCGCCTCGAATGACCATTCGTGCCGTTTCTTCATCCCTTATTTCTCCAACAATGATCACATCCGGGTGATGTCTGAGAGAACTTTTCAGCAGATGTTCATATGATACGCCGGCAGTCTCATTGACCTGTGTCTGAAGAAAGGAGACTTCTTCGATTTCAACGGGATCTTCTACTGTAATTACCTGCTGTTTTTCTCCTCTTATTCTATTTTTAACCAGATGATACATCGTAGTCGTTTTACCTGAATCGACTGGCCCTGAAAAAAGAAGGAGACCCGATTTGGCATCGGCCAGTTTTTTCAGCTGCTGCCATTCATACTGAAAGAATGTCCCGATATCTGACACATCCGATTCTTTCTGCTTTAAAAGCCTGATCACTAAAGACTCCTGACTCTGATAATTACTGATCGTTGAAAACCTCAGGTCAATCGCTTTCTTTTCGAGCTGAAACGTCATCGACCCACTCTGAGGCCGTCTTTTCTCCCCCACATCCATATTAGACAGGTATTTAAAGAACGATATGAGTCGTCCCCCTTCTTCTCTATCCAGATAAAACTGTTTGTCCATCTGTCCATTCAACCGGAAATAGATATCATAGTGTTTCTGTTCGGGCAGGACATGTATATCACTCGTTCGGTAGGAATCAGCGACTGTCAGAAGATGCTGTGCAAATAATTCGGTATCCAGTTTTTACCACCCCTCCACAATATATTTCTGTCTACTATATATATTGTTCTTTTATCTCAAAAGTGACGAAAAAAAATAGACATTGGACAAATTTTCTGTCCAGTGCCTATTAAGAGTGTTTATTTAAATGTCTGCATTATGATAAACGTCGCTGACGTCATCATCATCTTCAAGAGCATCGATCAGTTTTTCAAACACACTGACTTTATCCTCAGGAACAGGAACAGTTGTCTGTGGAATCATTGTCAGTTCCGACTGATCCAGTTCAAAACCTGCTTCTTTCAATGCATCCCTTACCTTAGCAAAATCCGTTGCTTCGGTATAGATCTCAAAGACTTCATCAGACGTTTCCAGATCTTCTCCGCCAGCTTCCAGTACCTGCATCAGCATATCGTCTTCATCAAGATCGAGATTTTCTCGGCTGATCGCAATATAGCCTTTACGGTCGAACATGTAGTTGACCGTTCCTTTTTCTCCCATTGACCCGCCATTACGGTCGAAAGCCACTCGGATATTAGTGCTCGAACGGTTAAGATTATCAGTCAGGGCATAAACCAGAACAGCAATTCCGCTTGGTCCATATCCTTCGTACAGCACTTCTTTATAGTCAGCTCCCTGACCTGAATCAGTAGCACGCTTGATTGCGCGGTCGACGTTGTCGTTAGGCATGTTGTTTGCCTTAGCTTTGTCCACGGCCAGTCTAAGTGCAGCATTCGTATCGGGATCAGTTCCGCCGTCTTTTGCTGCCTGATAGATTTCTTTTGACAATTTCTGGAAAATCTTTCCTTTTTTTGCATCTTGCGCACCTTTACGATGCTGAATATTTTTCCACTTGGAATGTCCTGCCATTCTATTTCCTCTTTCCTGATCTTAGTGTTTGTCCTTAGTTATTATACCAAAAATCTTCCGTCATTCAAGGCGGTCAGGTTACGCTTTCATTGTGGCCTTTTTTAGGTTCAATCTATTAAACTTTGACCCGCGAGCGTCTTCTGCGTGGTTTAGTCGACAGCAGGCCGGAAATGATTCCTGTCACTGCTCCTGCAGTATCCAAAATGACATCTTCCATCAACGCTGTCCGGTTTGGATGAAAGGACTGTCTTAATTCATCAAATGACGCATAGCCTATCGACAGCATCACAGCGAGCAGTACAGTTAAGTACGGATTGTCCACTCTATTTCTTAATCCTAAGTACCAGAACAGGCCTAAAAAGAAATAGGAAATGAAATGGGCCCCTTTTCTAAGGAAAAACTCTATGAATCCGACATAACCACTTGCTTCGATACTTACTTCACTGCCTGCATACATGAATGCCACACGCTCCAGCAGTCCTCTGAACGGTTCATTTTCAAGCCATTGATTCAGAAGAGGCTGGACCGTCTGCTCCTGATAGCTCATCGAGGAACTATAATACAAAATAGCCATTACAGCAAAGGCAGAAAGGAGATAGATATTATCTGCAGTACTTGCTTTTTTTCTCATATTTTTTCACACCTCATTAGTCAATACTATTATTCTAACTGATGTCCCTTTATATGGAAAGGAAAAAACGATACAATGATACCAATCAACTAAGGGGGAGACTATATGCAAACACAATTGAACTGGGATATGGAACGAATTTTTAAAGGGGGAAGCGATTCTGAGGAACTGAGTCAGTTTATTGGCGGCATCCGCGACACGATATCAGAAGCTAAAAAACTGATCGGAGATTGGCCGGCTGACCAGGCCAATGCTCAAATGACTGAACTGATTGAATTTCTAAACAAACGTCAGACTGCTTATGACAACTTATCAGAAGCATCAACATTTTCTAGAGGCATCCTTTCTGCCAACGTGAATGATTCCAAAGCGGCCAAACGCGTTAATGAACTCAGCCGTCTCGGTAGTGAGATGAGCGATGTAGAGACTTTATTTATGAAAAAACTGAAAGCTGTTCCGGATGATCAATGGAATGAACTGATTGCTCATGAGGAACTTAAGCAAAGTGCATTTAATTTAGATGAAAAGCGTGAAAAAGGTAAAAAACTTTTATCTGAAAAAGAAGAACGCATTATACAGCAGCTGTCACTCGATGGTCTGGAAGGCTTTGGGAACGTCTATCAGTCTCTGGTGAACAGTATTCGTGTGCCGTTTAAAAAAGATGGTGAACTGACTACACTATCGGCCGGTCAGGCAGCCAATACATTATCGGGGGATCCGGATCCTGCTGTCCGTGAATCTCTGCTGGATAACTGGGAACTGACCTGGCACGCTAAAGCTCCGCTATTTGCCGATACGTTGAACCATCTGGCTGGGTTCCGACTACAGACCTATGAACTAAGAGG
Organism: Alkalibacterium pelagium; assembly: GCF_900109325.1. GTDB lineage: Bacteria > Bacillota > Bacilli > Lactobacillales > Carnobacteriaceae_A > Alkalibacterium > Alkalibacterium pelagium. Next base: position 42,394 of record NZ_FNZU01000013.1, on the reverse strand, counting down.
TGAAGACCATTTCCTGGATCCAGCACTGGAATATAATCGTCTGAAGAAAGACACCTTGGATATGATGTGGGATACGATTACCGAAAACAAACCTAAAGTGGTAGGCTTCCTTAATCGCAAAGCCAAACTGATGGACAAAGATAAGCTCAATTGGGCAGATGTGACTGCACCTATTTCTTTAGGTGACATCGAGCCTAAAACCTATTCATTTGAAGAAGCTCAGTCTTTCGTCGTCGATCACTTCGCTTCTTTCAGTCAGGAGATGAAAGAACTGGCTGAAACTGCATTTGAACAAAACTGGGTGGAAGCAGAAGATCGAGATGGTAAACGCCCTGGTGCCTACTGTTCCAACTTGCCTAAAAGTGGTGAATCCCGCGTGTTCATGACTTTTTCCGGCTCTGCAAACAATGTTTCCACACTTGCTCACGAACTGGGCCACGCCTATCACAGTCATGTTATGAGAGATCTGCCTCATCTGAACCGTCGTTATGCAATGAATGTTGCTGAAACTGCATCCACATTCTGTGAAATGGTTATCTCAAGTGCGACAGTCGATGCAGCTGAATCTATTGAAGAAAAAATTGCTCTTCTGGACAGTAAGATCTCACGTGCAGCTGTCATGTTCATGAATATCCATAGCCGCTATCTGTTTGAAACACGTTTTTATGAACAGAGACAACGGGGTCTTCTTGACGAGAAGGAACTGAGCCAGCTGATGGAAGATGCGCAAAAAGAAGCATTCCAGCATTCGCTTGATACGTATCATCCAATGTTCTGGGCAAGTAAACTGCATTTCCATATTACTGGTGTGCCGTTCTATAACTTCCCGTATACATTCGGTTTCCTGTTCAGCCTGGGGATCTATTCTCATGCGAAGAATCAGGAATCTGCCTTTGAAGATGACTACCGTGAGCTGCTTAGAGACACTGCCAGCATGACAACTGAAGATCTGGCTGAAAAACACTTGAACGTCGACCTGACACAACCTGATTTCTGGCAGGCAGCAATCGATGAAGTGTTGTCAGATATCGATGAGTACATGACACTGACAGATGCTTATATTTAAGTTAATGGTCAATTTCTATTGAAGTCAGAATGGCTGTAGTCTAGCGTATAAATCAGGAAAGACTTCTGGGATTTGAAAATCTGGGAGTAGTAAAAGCAATGAGTCACCGTTAGTATTTCGGCGGTCGCTCATTGCTTTTTTTATGTAAAATGATGAATTGGAGAGTTGGAGGCTTGCAGGCTGAGGAGTGACGTGTGATTCGACTCTTGAGACAAACACAGAGTCCTGGGTCCGCTTCAGTTTGTTATGAGAGGCGTTTTGGACCCAACTCGCATTTTATCGCCACCTCACTTGGTCGTAGGGTGCGTCTTGGAACCCACTCATTGCACAATCTCCACCCCACTTGGTTGCAAGGCGCGTCTTGGAACCCACTCATTGCACAATCTCCACCCCACTTGGTTGCAAGATCCATCTTGTAACCCACTCATTGCACAATCTCCACTCCACTTGGTCGCAAGATGCGTCTTGGAACACACTCATTGCACAATCTCCACCCCACTTGGTTGCAAGATCCATTTTGGAACCCACTCATTGCACAATCTCCACCCCACCTGGTCGCAAGACGCGTCTTGGAACATACTCATTGCACAATCTCCACCCCACCTGGTCGCAAGACGCGTCTTAGAACACACTCGGGTCAGCATCACCACTCCAGTCTGTCCTAACCAAATAACTAAAGAATGCCCGTCCATAAAAGAATATAGAGTATATTGAGAGCTGAAACTTGGATCGATATCAGCTGCTTGTTCACTACTTGAGAAAAAAATCTGGCTCTAAACTTAAAAAAGGACATGCCCGATCAGGCATGTCCTTTCCTAATTTGATTTTAGTATCTTCCGTATCCTACAAATCGTGCACCCCAGTAGCCAGTATGAGCGCTGGTATACGCGACACCCGTGCTGGTCTGAGAACCGATAAAGCGTCCACCGCCAACATATATCCCTACATGGGAAACTGTTGATCCATTTTCAGAGAAGAAAATCAGATCGCCAGGCTGCGCGTCACTTCTGGATATCTTTCTTGAAGAGGCATACTGTCCAGCTGCAGAACGTGGCAGTGAGATCCCTACTTGTCTGAAGACAAGAGAAGTAAAGCCGGAGCAGTCAAGTGCACTTGCCGTACTTCCACCATACAGATAAGGCGTACCTAACAGTTTCGTTGCATGTGGCTGAAGGGTTGCCCAGCTTGTTCCTCCGCTTGGAGCCGGAGCCGGTGCAGGTTGTGGTGCTGGTGCAGGCTTGTTGGATGATTCGTTCGAACTTCCACCTGATCCATTTCCTCCACCATTGTTACCTGAATTACTGCCTGAGTTATTACCAGAGTTGTTACCAGAATTATTTCCAGAGTTGTTTCCATTTCCGGAATTACCCCCAGAATTGTTTCCTGATTCTGCAGGAGTGCTGTTGTTTGATCCAACTGTATTTCCGGAATTATTTGGAGTACTGCTATCGCCTTGGTTTCCAGAATTATTGTTACTGGATGATTCAGTATTTGATGCAGATCCACCGTTATTTCCAGAAGATGCTTGGTTTCTATCTGAATTAGATGGTGCAGGAGTTTCTGAGCTGGATGATTCAGGCTCAGAAGTTTGAGAAGATGATAATGAGACTTGAGCCTCTTCTTCAGCTGCCTGCTCTTCAGCACGTGCTGCTGCTTCCCTTTCTTCCTGTTCACGCTGTTCTGCTTCTGCTCGTCTCTGTTCTTCAGCTTCACGAGCGGCCTGTGCAGCTTCTTCGCGTGCTACAATCAGTTGTGAAACAGCTTGTTCTGCTTCAGCTCTTTGTGAAAGATACCGATCTCTATCTGACTGTGCTGTTGCCCGTTCTGCTGCAATCTGTGCAACGAGCACTTCTTTTTCAAGTCTCTGTTGTTCTAGGTCCTGAGAGATAACTTCAAGTTCAGCGCCCAGTGCATTCTGCTGAACGATCGTCTGTTCAGTTCGTTCCTGCTTTTCGGCAACTGCTTCCATGTCTCTGACCTGAGCTCTGACCAGTTTACGGTTTGATGACACAAGATTAGTTACAATATCTACCCGACCGATAATATCCGTTAATGACTCAGCCTCTATGATAAATTCGATATAGCTGGTCGTCTGTCCGTCGACCTGGATTTTTCTGGCCTGATTTTCAAGCTGTTCAGTTCGCTTTGCAATGATTCCTTCTAGCTCAGCAATTTCGTCCTGAAGCTGTTTCATTTCGGCATGAGCTGCCTCCAGACGTTCAACTACTTCATTGATTTTGTCTTCATTTGCAGTGATATCACGATCGAGAGCCTTTAACTCTTCTTCTGCGCTGCGTACCTGTTCCTGAAGAGAGCTGATAGTTTCTTCAAGGTTATGTACTTGATTGTCGGTCTCTTCTATGATCGATCTATGTTCATCAATTGCATTGTCGAAATCGTCTGCTGATGCTAGTGGTACAGCAGAAAATGTACTAAGTAATAGTGCACTTGATAAAGTTGACAGTATAAGTTTCTTGATCAACAAAAGCCCCTCCATTGGTGTAATTCCACATTATTAAAATGTCAGCGTTTGATTTATTGGATAAAGTATACCATTATATCGAGATAATTAAATTGCAACTATATTACACTTAGATGTCACTTTTACATCTCGAAATGGCTTTACTGCTTGAGATTACTTGCATTTTGTAAGCGAAACGACTATACTTTTTAGTGATTCCATGAGAATGGACTAGATCATATCCAGCAACAGGAGGAAATTAGATGAGTGATTATCGTGTATTGCTATATTATAAATATGTAAAAATAGACAACCCTGAACAATTCAGAACTGAGCACCTTGCTTTATGTAAAGATATCGGGCTAAAAGGGCGTATTCTTGTTTCGGAAGAAGGAATTAACGGAACTGTCTCCGGTACGATCGAGCAGACTGATGCTTATATGGAAGCTGTAAAATCTGACGAGCGCTTCAGTGACCTGTTCTTTAAAATGGATCCTGCGGAGGGCCATGCATTCAAGAAAATGCATGTTCGTTACCGTCCGGAAATCGTTTCTCTAAGTTTAGGTGAAGATGACCTTGATCCAAACGAGATCACTGGACAGTATCTTGAACCGACTGAATTCCGGGAAGCTCTCGAAGATGAAAACACAATTGTTCTTGATGCAAGAAATGATTATGAGTACGATCTGGGTCATTTCCGAGGTGCTGTACGTCCTGATATTCGATCCTTCAGAGAACTTCCGGAATGGATCAGGGAGAACAAAGAGAAGTTCATGGACAAACGCGTCGTTACCTATTGTACTGGTGGGGTCCGTTGTGAAAAACTGAGTGGCTGGCTTCTTAAAGAGGGGTTCGAAGACGTAGCTCAGCTTCATGGAGGGATTCATAATTACGGTACTCATCCTGAAACTCAAGGTGAGCTATGGGATGGCAAAATGTATGTCTTCGATGGACGAATCAGTGTGGACATCAACCGCAAGGAACATACAGTCATAGCCAAAGACTGGTTTGACGGCACACCATGTGAACGTTACGTCAACTGCGGAAATCCATTCTGCAACCGTCAGTTCATCACTTCAGAGGAGAATGAGCACAAGTATTTAAGAGGCTGTTCTCATGACTGCCGTGTCTCATCAGAAAACCGTTATGTTAAAGAGCATCACCTCAGCAGAGAAGAAGTAGCCGAGCGATTAGAAAAAATCGGAGAAACACTGCCTGAGACAGTCTGACCATCAATCCTTTACGAAAACTAATTCCTATTTTCGTAAAGGATTTTTTCATGCAAGCACTTAACAATTCTGTCACAGTCCGGCTTTTTTAATTTGCTTTAGCTCCGCAATTATTTTATTTCTCCCCTTATTTTGCTATAATATAACAAGCTACATGACTATTAAATCAAACTTAAAGGAGTTCATAATGAAGCGTTCTGAAGAAAAGAAGCAAAGACAGACAGAAGAAACGAATGAACCCTCACGTTTCGAGAATGTTGTCTATTATTTTGATATTTTTTATCGGGTCGTCAAGGCCCTCGTTATTATGTTAGTTGTCATCCTTCTTGTAGGGGGGTCTCTAGGAGCAGGAGCAGCTGTCGGTTACTTCGTTTCACTGGTCAATGGAAATGATATTCCCGACCATGAAGTGATGGTCCAGCAGATTTATGATTATAATGAAACCTCTACAATGTATTATGCAGGTGGAGAAGTCATCAGCGACCTGAGAGCGGACCTAATGAGGACGCCAGTTGAACTGGAACAGATGTCTCCTCTTCTGGTAGATGCGATAATAGCCACAGAAGATGAATATTTCTTCGATCACGAAGGAATCGTGCCTAAAGCTGTCGCCCGTGCCCTTGTTCAGGATTTGACTGAATCTGGTGCTTCTACCGGTGGATCCACTCTTACTCAGCAGCTGATCAAACAGCAGATCATTGGCGGCGAAGTGTCGCATGAACGTAAAGCTAACGAAATCTTACTTGCTATGCGTATCGAGAATTACATGGATAAAGAAGAAATTCTGGAAGCTTATCTTAATGTGTCACCATTCGGTAGAAACAACAAAGGCCAGAACATTGCTGGAGTTGAAGAAGCCGCTCAAGGGATATTTGGTGTTCCCGCTTCAGAAGTGACGCTTCCTCAGGCTGCATTTATCGCTGGTCTGCCTCAGCGTCCGAACATTTTCAGCCCTTATACTAATACGGGTGCCATTAAGGAAGATCAGGAGCTGGGTCTGCGCAGACAACGTGAAGTATTGTTCAGGATGCACCGTGAAGGCCTTATCACTTACGATGAATACCAGGAAGCTGTTGAATATGATCTGACACAGGACTTCCTGAATAGTGAAGAAATAGACTACGAAGATTTGTCTTATGTCTATGACCGAGGAGAATTTGAAGCTCGTCGTATTTTAGTTATTCAGGCACTTGAACGTGACGGCATTACTAATGAAGATCTGGAGGAAAATCCGGACCTTTTAGGAGAATATGAAGAACAGATTCGTTCTGAAATTCGTAACGGAGGATATCAGATCCATACCACGATAGATCGTGATGTCCACCACGCAATGGAAGAAACAGTGAGAGAATATCAGGATCAGCTTGGAGCGGAACAGACTTACACTTGGGAAGATAATGATGGCAATACTCAATCTACTACCCTTCCCGTTCAATATGGCGGATCTCTAATCGACAATGAAACCGGACGAATTATTGGCTTTATTGGCGGAAGAGATTATGAACTGAGCCAGTTTAACAATGCTTTCCAAATGAGAAGGACTCCAGGTTCGGCTATCAAGCCACTTGCAGTATACGGACCGGCTATTGATGCTAACCTTCTTACTCCCGCTACGATCATACCGGATACAGAAGTTGAAATAAGAAATGATTGGAACCCTGCCACAGGAGAATGGAATTACTATACTCCGACTAATGTGGGGGCTACTACAAATGAATGGATTACAGCCCGGGAATCTCTCGAAGATTCTAAAAATATTGCTGCTTTTAAAGTACATGCTGAACTGCTGGAGGAAGAAGTCGATCTTGCCGGATATATACGTCGCATGGGAATTACTGAAGAGGATGTTCCTACTGAAACAGTTAACCTGCCATCTTTTTCTATTGGAGGAACAGATGGACCTTCCCCAGTTGGATTGACCAGTGCTTTCTCAACAATCGGAAACAATGGTCAGCACGCTGATGCTTACCTAATTGAACGCATAGAAAATAGTGCAGGTGAGGTCATTTATGAGCACGAAGTTGAGCAAACTGAAGTCTGGAGTCCTGCATCCAATTACGTATTAGCTGATATGCTACGAGGTGTTCATACAGACGGAACTGCTGAAGGAACCATTGATCAGTTGAATTTTTCATCTGACTGGGTATCAAAAACTGGAACTACTCAAGACCGTAACGATGTGTGGTATATTGGAAGCACCCCCCGTGTTTCTTTCGGTACATGGATGGGATATGGGACAAATGAACTCTCATTGCGGGATGACTTCGGTCTGCATCCAAGTAGAAGGAACCGGGACATGTGGGCGCGTATTATGAACGCTGTACATGCAGTTAATCCGGATATCCTTGGTGTGGGTGAAAACCATGCTCGACCTGATGGTGTAACTGAAGATTCTGTCATTGTAGATACTGGTATGAAAGCTGGTGAAGTTGAAGCCCCTGACGGATCTACATTCAACTACTCTGGTAATACACATACTGAGCTGTTCAAATCAGATAACGTTCCTGGAACAACAGTTTATGACTTTGCTATCGGAGCTACTGATGAAGAACTGGAAGAATTCTGGGGTCGTGCATCATCTTCCGACGACGATGATGAAGAAGATGACGAGGACGATGACGAGGAAGAAGAAACTGAAGACGATGCTGATGATGATGACCAGTCCAATGACGACGAGGCATCTGAAGCACCTGAACCAGAACCTGAGCCGGAACCTGAAGATGATGATGACGAGGAAGATGAGTCTTCCAATGGAAACGGCAACGGATCATCTAACGGAAATAATGGATCTGACAATGGAAATGGCTCCTCGGATGACACTGACGAATCAAATGGCAATGGCTCATCCAATGGTAATGGTAACGGCAATGGCAATGGCAACGGTAATGGTAATGGATCATCTAACGGTAACGGAAATGGCAACGGTAATTCTGAAGCCACCCCGCCATCTGACGAAAATGATGATGATGATAATGATACAGATGATGAAGAAGACTAATATACTAAACGAAACAGCTGCTCACCTTAATTGGTCAGCAGCTGTTTTTTTATTTACTCGTGACACATGATTAATGTGGCCCTTACTTCAGTAATCATTTTGCTCATATAAAAAAGGACAGCCGTCATAGCTGTCCTTTTTCAGATCTATTATTTAGTTGTTCCTTTTGCATCTATAGTATATGGAAGTTTGACCGTTTTTTCGTCAATCTCTTCTTTATTCATCAATTTAGTCAATAGACGCATCGCTACGGCTCCAATGTCATACAATGGCTGAACGACGGTACTCATCTGCGGACGAGTCATCGCTGTCAGTTTTGAGTTGTTAGATGTGATAAGCTCAAAATCTTCAGGAATTGATACGCCTCTATCAAGGGCAGCATTCAGAATTCCGACTGCCAGTTCGTCATCAGCGACTACTGCTGCGGTAGCACCCGCTTTTTTAAGTTGTTCAAATACTGCTTCGCCTACTTTATAGGTATATTCAGATTGAAGAACTAAGTCGTCGTCATATGAGATGGCCGCTTTTTCAAGAGCTTTTTTATATCCATTCAGACGATATTGGCCGTTTATTGGTTCATCGTGGCTTTCGGAAACAAATGCAATCTTCCTGTGTCCGTTTCCTACCAGGATATCTACGCTATCTTCAGTAGCAGTTTCGTAATCGATATTGACACTACCTACTTGTTCATCCGGGTCGACAGTCCCTGCCAGTACGACTGGTGTGCGGGAACGTGAAAACTCAGCTCTCAGTTCTTCTGTAATTTTGTTCCCCATGAAGATCACACCGTCTACTTGTTTAGCCAGCAGCGTGTTGAGCACCTGAACTTCTTTCTGCTCATTTTCATCTGAGTTTGCAAGAATGATGTTGTACTTGTACATTGTTGCAATATCATCGATTCCTCGTGCAAGTGAGGAGAAGTACAAGTTGGTCACATCTGGAATGATGACTCCGACAGTTGTCGTCTTCTTGCTTGCCAGCCCTCTTGCTACAGCATTAGGACGGTAATCAAGTCTGTCAATGACATCCAGAACTTTCTTTCGAGTTGTGGGTTTTACATTCGGGTTACCGTTGACTACGCGTGACACAGTAGCCATGGATACTCCGGCTTCACGTGCCACATCATAAATCGTAATTGTTTGCTTATCCATTATCTAATCTCCTTTAACATATATAGAATAAAAGTCTTGTGAGCGCATACTTCCTTTAACAGGATAACAGGAAATGTAACCTTTTTCAATTAAATCGATAAATTTTCATGAAATTTTCTAAAACTTTTTCAGAAAGGGCTTTCTTCATAATCATTCTATCATTTTCTATTCTAAAAGAGAAGTTTTTGGTACACTATTACCACGATTAATTTTAAAGGATGGATAATTATGACCCCGCTTGACACATTAAAAAAATATATGACGGATGAGGCGCTGTCTTTTGTATATATTGACAATCCCGATACCATTGCCTATCTGACTGGTTTCCACAGCACTCCCCATGAGCGTGTGCTGGCTCTACTGATTACATCTGACTTTACTCAGTTACTCGTTCCAAAACTCGAAGAAACTGAAGCCAGTTCCTATGACGCCATCGATAAAGTGACTGGCTATAAGGATGAGGAAAACCCTTGGACTATTCTGAAAGAGATTGTAAAATATGATGGCTTATTTAGCTCAATCGGTATCGAATCGGATTACCTTGTAGTCGATCGCTATCATCAGCTGACGTCACTCTTCCCTGATGCTTCATTCACGTCCCTCACATCATACCTTCAGGACATGAAAGTAATTAAAACTAGTGAAGAGATTATTAAAATGAAAGAGGCGGGCCGTCTGGCAGATGAAGCCCTGCGTGTTGGTATGGACGCCTTGTCTACAGGCATATCTGAGCAGGAAGTCGTGGCTGTCATAGAATTTGAGATGAAAAAACTGGGTGTAAAAGAGATGAGCTTCGATACGATGGTGTTGTTTGGCGATCACGCTGCCAGCCCCCATGGTACTCCCGGAGAACGACTGCTCCAATCCGGTGAATTTGTGCTCTTTGATCTAGGTGTCGTCTATAACGGGTATACTAGTGACGTGACACGTACGGTCAGTTATGGCGATCCGTCACCTGAGCAAAAAGAACTTTATTCGATTGTGCTTAGTGCTCAGAAAAAGGCTCAAGCAGCTGTCAAACCGGGCATTACAGCCGGTGAATTAGATAGTGCTGCAAGACAGCTCATTACAGAATCAGGCTACGGTGACTATTTCACTCACCGATTAGGTCACGGACTAGGACGATCTGTGCATGAATACCCTAATATCGCCCCGGGAGTCACTGTTCCAATTCAGACCGGCATGTGCTTTTCTATCGAACCGGGTATATATATAGAAGGGAAGGCAGGCATTCGAATCGAAGACTGTCTGGTTGTAACTGAAGAGGGCGCTGACCCTTTTACCCAAACTACTAAAGAACTAATTATTCTTCCAGTTAAAGATTAAAAAAAACTCCCTTATAGTAGGTATCGACTTCAGAGCATAACCTGACTGTGAGTCGTATCAACTATAAGGGACGTTTTCTATAGGAAGAAATCATCTTGCTCCAAGTGCTTCTGTTTTGATTTTTCCATAACGGTCAGCGTTCCGTCAGATTCAAGAATCACTGCGGCTATTTCATCCAGTGAGATATAACCATCTTTGCGGATCGCCTGAATAACTTCTCTTTCGGTTATTCTTTCTTTTTTCATTTTCTTGTTATCATAGTGATCGTCATAATAAATGAGCGATGGCTCTGATTTCAATAGTGACCGTACTGCAGAAGACCGTACGGAAAGCCAGGTAGAGATATATTGCAACAGGACGAGCAGGCAGAATGCAAAAAGCCCTTCCCATAAGAGCGTTTCGTGATTGACCAGTATATTGGCTAGGACCGAACCTAAAGCAACAGTGACAATAAAATCAAAAGCATTCATTTTGGACAAGGTCCGCTTACCTGATATTCTGAGTACTAAAACGATCACGGCATAACTTCCAAATGCTACAATAATCATTCTAATAAAATTTTCTAGAGTCATAATTTCGTCTTCTTTCTATTTTTGATTTCCAGTATTTATATTCCTCGATACAATTAATATCATTCTATATCATTTTTCTGGTTTTCCTGATTCTCATCCAGATCGACTAATGTATTCAAGTCCCTGAGTTCGTTATTCTTCTTAGGTAAAACAGATATTGTCCCGTCTGTCTCTAAGATGACTGCAGCGACTTCTTCAACCTTTCCTATTCCCTGTTCTCTTATTGCCTGAAGCACTTCAGATTTTGGAATCCGTTCTTTTTTCATTTTATCCTCGTAATAAGTTCCGTCATAGAAAAGAAGAGATGGATGAGCCTTTAGAATACGACTGAAGAGTGCAGATCTCGAAGACAAATAACTTGAAAGAAATTGAAAAATAAGTAGCAGACAGAAGATATACAGGCCTTCCCATAATACTTCATCCTGATTGATAAGGATATTCCCGAAAACCGTTCCTAAAGAGACCGTAATAATAAAATCAAAAGCATTCATCTTCAGCAGTGTTCGTTTTCCTGACAGCCTCAGAACAAATAAAATCACGAGGTAGCAGAAAAAGGAGACGACGGTTATTCGTCCAAATTGTCCAGTGTTCATGGGTATCCTCCTAAAAAAAAGCATATTGCTATGCTTTTTTTCGCTTAATCAACTTCATTATCTACTTCAATAGTATCAGTTTCTCCATTTTCAGCTGCATTCAGAAGCATGGCTGCATATTCTTGGAACTTTTCTGATGAGGAAGTAGCTCCTGACACAGTATCGATTTGACCGGCATCCTGTGTTTCAACAAGCTGTCCATTCAAATCATCCATATACTCCTGAGGACCAATACCTGTCTGTTCAGCCATCGCTTCCTGATAACTCTCATCTTCAGTTTTGGCTGTCCCCTGTTCATTGTATTCATTGTAATTTGACGAGACAATTTCTCCATCTTCAACATCGATAGTGAATTCAGCCCGCCAACCGTTATCATCATAGTTAGTTTCGACCAGTTCGTAGTTGCCGTCTTCGAATGTGCCATGTGTGACACCAACTTCAGTGGTCCCGTTCTCCACACCGGTATCTTCACCACACGCAGTCAGCAGGAGAGCTGGTGCAGCAAGAACAAGCAATGCATGTTTTAAGCCCATAATTTTCTCCTTTCCATCTTTAAATACTCGGTAATATGTATAAAAAGGATGCGAACACCACGCATCCTTTTATTGATTATAATTTTAAGATAGCTTTGACAGATGTTGCAAGATTAAGGCTTGGATGCATCGGTATCTGACAGATCTTTTCCTTCTTCAATACCTTCCTCAACTGTTCCCTGAGCATCTTCAGCAGCATCTTTAGTAATTTCTACGTCGCGTTCTGTCCCTTCTTTAAGGGCTTCTTTAACACCTTCAGCTGTTTCTTTTGCTTCTTCTTTAATTTTATCAAGATTTTTCTCAGTTTCGTCCATATTTGAACCAACTTGATTAGACAGCTGGTCATATGTCACAGAAGCATTTTTCAGATATTCTGAACCCGCTTCTTCTACTGTATCTTTCAGATCAGTTCCTTTTTCTTTAGCAAGTGACATATACTCTTTTGCCTGCTGCTTCGTTTTGTCAGCTTGATCAGCAATGTTTCCACGCATTTCTTTACCTGATTTTGGTGCAAGCAGAAGCGCAGTCAGTCCCGCTACAGCTGCCCCGACGAATGTTCCCAGTACAAAACTCTCAGTATTAGAATGTTTTTTCATGCTGATTATTCTCTCCTTATATTTTATTATCTTACTTACCCTCTGACTTTACTGCCTACTTTTTTGGCGATTCCAACCGTTGCACCTTTCTTGGATGCGCTGGCTAGATGAGAAGTCAGATTTCTTGTTGATTCGTTCAGGCTTGATACTGATTCACCCAAGTCTCCTACAGCCTGGAACAATGGATCAGTCATACCCAGTTTGCCGTTCACGTCATCTAAAGTCGTATTGGATTTATTAAGAAGTCCTTCGACTTCGATAAGTAAATGATCCGCATCCTTAGTGATCGTGCTCAAGCTCTTGTTCGCTTCTTCTATAGTTGTATTCAGTTCCGACACAATGCCTGCCACTTTAAATAGTACAAAACATAAACCCAGAACTAGAACTGCAAAAGCACCTGCTGCAATTAATGCAGCTATTTCTCCACCTGTCATATTAATCCCTCTTTCTTCTATTCTGTATAAACTTAGATTACCATTATAGGACTGAATATTGCAAACAAGAAGGTCTTGAAGCCCTTGAATTGACAAGATTGAAGTATTTACAAAAACTGGTAGAATATAGGTACACTATGACTCTCTGAAAGGATCGAATCAATTATGTATTTTGCAGGGACTAACGGAACTGAAAATCAGGAAGGACCTACAACTCCAGAAGAAGGAATAAACTTTTTCATCGAATACTGGAATGATATTGACTGGGAAGGCATCTTCTCTTCAATCATTTTATTTCTCATGCAGCTTATCCTGACACTGATTATCTTTTTCATACTAAAAAAGCTGGGCAATTACGCTATCGAACTGGTTTTTAAACGTTATATGAAAGAAAAACAGACAGTACCCAATCGTCTCAATACTTTGTATAAGCTAAGTAAAAACAGCTTCCATGCCATCATTTATTTCTTCCTCGTCTATGCAATTCTTGAACTCATGGGCGTACCGGTTGGCACATTAGTCGCCAGTGCCGGTGTCGTAGGGCTGGCACTTTCTCTCGGTGCTCAGGGATTTGTATCAGATATAGTCAACGGCTTTATGATTTTACTGGAAAAACAGCTGGATGTTGGCGATGTCGTCGAACTGAGCGGAATCTTGGGGACCGTTGAAGATGTCAATCTTAAAACAACCAAAGTCAGAGATTTCGACGGGACTACGCATTTTATCCCTAACCGATCGATCACAGTCATCAGTAACCGGTCGCGGGCTGATATGCGTGTCATGCTTCACGTCAGACTGTTTCCTGAAACGGATCTCAATAAGGTCAGAGCAGTTCTGGAACAGGTCAATCGTGAATGGATTCCACGACGTGAGGAGATCACTATAGAGCCATCAGAAATTTCTTTTGTTCCAATAGGTGCCGGTCAGATTGCCGCTCAGGTCATAATGTACACCAAGTCCGGTACTGAATTCGCTATGCGTAATCTTTTCTATGAGAAATATGTCGATGCTTTAAGAGAAGCAGGTATTGAACTGCCTAAAGTCAATTTGGATATTCAGGCACCGTAATCAGAAATATAATAGGTAAACACTCTTGCCGGTCAGACAGGTCCAATCCCGTCTGACTGGTTTTTATTTTGTCAATTAGTTTCAATTACCTTTATTTACACGAAGCGCTCTGCGATTCGTTTCCTTATTAAAAAGAAATTCTTTACTCTCTTCTTCGGTATCCCGATAGATGTTGATTGAGTAAATCGGCAGTCAGCTGGCTAAAGAGTTACGTTTTCAGATCACCCTCCTCTGGGTCACGTTCTGTCACGTTCTGCTTTCTCTCAGCCTACTTGAGCTCTCATTAGTGCAGTTTCTGCTGAAGCGAAGGGGGAAACTTACCGTTAGAACCATTCTAATTTCAGTTCAGGCAGAGTGATCGAATAGAAGTCTTCGCTAAACGCCTTATAGTTAAAGTTCATAAGTTTCTTTGGCTTATTAGTGCCGTTATATGGCTTCTAGTTATAGTTCGTGAAATTATGGCTGTCTTAAATGCCGTTAGATGGCTTCTAGTTAAAGCTCGTGAAATGATGGCAGTCTTAAATGCCGTTAGATGGCCTCTAGTTACAGTTCGTAAAATTATGGCTGTCTTAAATGCCGTTAGATGGCTTCTAGTTATAGTTCGTGAAATGACGGCTGTCTTAAATGCCGTTAGATGGCCTCTAGTTACAGCTCAGTCACACATTCTCCTTCGATAATCCTCTTAAACACCACATAGTTACATTTTAGCTCAGAAAAGGATGGTAAACTCCACTCGTCTCTCTCCAAACTATAGTTCAGAACCCCATTCGAATCAGGACTTATCATTAGACTACATTACTCCTTCAATTATTGTTCTTTTCCATAAGAATAAAGCAGCCGATTGGACGGCTGCTTTCCCATAAATCATTTTAGAACTGACTCTTTCTTCACTTCTTCATCACGACTTAGCTTGTCCTGAGTTTTTTCACTGACATCATAAATTTTTTCAAACTCGTGAGCGATGCGGTTAGTTCCTTTAAGGATTTCACTACGGGTGATAATGCCTTTGAAATAGTTCTCATCGTCAACTACAGTAATAAACGCATGATTCACTAATGCATGAAGTACTTCTTCCAGTTCGAAATCTTCTTTTACCACAGGGTAGTCTGTGTCCATTACTTCTCTTACTTCAATTTCTCCCAGTTTCTCAAATTCGACGTCTTCAATATTCATGATAGCCTGAAATATTGTCGGCATGGATATCAACCCATGCATTTTCGACTCGTCATCAAGAACAGGGACAACTGCATATTTATCAGATGTTAATATAAGTAAGGCGTGATTCAGTCTGTTCTTCAAGCCTACGACTGCTACTTCTTCAGCAGGTTTGACTAGGGACCTTTCACTCGAGATAAGTAATGACTTGATTTTCTCACCTATCAATTTATTCACTCCTCGTATCCAGTCTTCACTTCTATTTTACCCTTTTGGACGTATTATCCCAAATAAAAAGTAGTTTAAGGTGAATTTTCTTAGAAAATATTTGCACGTGTTTACCTTGAGCTACATTCATAGGGATTAAGTCATTATAATAATGGCAATATGATGAGAAGGCTGATCAATCGGTGAGATTAAAAGACTGAGTCAGTTCTTTTACTTCATTATGGTCCCGGTCAAAAAATGTAAAGGACACTTGATGATTGTTTCTGTTTAGATCCATGACCAGATAGGTGCCGATCTGACGGTCTCTTGGCTGGGCAATGCTACCGGGATTAATGAAAAAGATGCCGTCTTCTTCTTCAACTTTTGGAATATGTGTATGCCCATAAAAGGCAAACTGACAGTTTTCTTCTTTCGCACGTGACATTAGTTCTTTATAGGACCGCTTTACCCCATGCCGATGTCCGTGGACGATCAGAAAACGCTCCCCTTCCAGTTCTACCACTCGCTCGTTTTTAAATCCATCTGCTATATCCATATTCCCTTCAACTGTTTTGAAATTCTGCCATAACGGATGTGTTTCCAGGAGTTCTGAATCCCCACAGTGAATCCATTCATCTGATGCTTCTTCGTAGATTGAGAGCAGTTCTTCCATATAATAGGTATTGCCATGATTATCACTGACACAAATTATCTTCATCGCTGTTTCTCCTCCTCTTTAGTCTTGAAGCCAGTCGTCGAGTACATCTTCCAGATTTTTCAGTGCTACTGCCCGGTGACTGATATCATTCTTTTCTTCCTCAGTTAGTTCCGCCATCGTCTTTTCTTTGTCTTCCAGATAAAACAACGGATCATAACCGAATCCGTTTTCTCCTCGCGGGACACCCATTATTTGACCAGCTACTTCTCCATCGACTACAAGAGAGGGTTTGCCTGGCATCGCTAGGGCAAGTGAACAGTGGAAGACGGCTGCTCTGTCTTCGCCTTTGACATCTGCCAGCTCGTTCAGCAGTTTAGCATTGTTTTTTGCATCGTTCTTCTCTTCTCCAGCGTAACGTGCTGAATAGACACCGGGCTGGCCATAGAGAGCTTTCACTTTCAAGCCGGAATCGTCCGCCAGCACTAGTGTTTCAAACTGTTCAGCAATTGTTTCTGCCTTCAGCAAGGCATTTTCCTGAAAGGTCACTCCAGTTTCTTCCACATCCGGCACCTCAGGGTAGTCCAGAAGTGTTTGTATCGCATAGCCTTTCTTGTTGAACAAGGCTTCAAACTCTTTAGCTTTACCCTTGTTTCTTGTCGCAATCACTATTGTCTTCCTCAGTTCAGTCACTTAAATCAATCCTTTTAATGATATATGAGCTATTTCCAGTGAATCGTTCTCCATCCATTCAGCTGCGATTTCTCTGAACAGTTCTTCATTTCCAGTTGTAAAAATTCTCATGGTCGGAGAGTCTTGTCCTGCTTCCGCTGCGAGGTTTTCTTCTCCAAGTACATATTTGATCGATTCAGCGGTAAGTGCGCCAGAATCAATCAGCAGGACCTCTTCGCCCATCTCTTTCTGAATATAATCTGCCAGAAGGGGGAAATGCGTACAGCCTAATATTAGAGTGTCGATAGCCTGTTTCTTCAGAGGCGCTAACTTTTCAGCTACGACCTGTTCAGCATCTGGTCCAGTATGCCGATTTGCTTCAACTAAATCTACAAATTCAGGACAGGCCAGACTGGTAACATCGACATCTGATCTCTCTTGTGCAATCGATTCTGTATAAAATTGTGAGTCTACTGTACTTTGTGTTGCAAGTACGCCTATTTTCCCTGTTTCAGACAGTCTCGCTGCTTCTCTACTTCCGGCGCTGATGACACCAATGACCGGAATGCTGAGCTTTTCTTTCAGGAGAGTCAATGTTAATGCTGTAGCTGTGTTGCAGGCGATAACGATCATTTTCACATCATGAAGCAGTAAAAAATTTACCAATTCTTCAGTATACTGAATGATTTCTTTTTCTGTGCGGTTACCGTAAGGATTTCTGGCACTGTCTCCAATGTAGATAAATGATTCATCAGGAAGCAGATGCTTGACAGCTTTTAAAACGGTCAGACCTCCAATTCCAGAATCCAGTAAACCTATGGGTCTATTTGACATACATAACAACCTTTGCTTTCAGACATCACAAACACTGATGCCATAAATTTAGTTAATAATTGACAGACTTTATCGATCTGACTAGAATCCAGGACACAAACACTGTAAAATAGTAACAGATGTGCCCGGTCTCTATTTAATTATAAAGAATCCGGCTATAAATATAAAGACTTGTCGCTTTTATGACAGAAGTCAAGAGAATGGATAGACACAAATCGATTTATTCTCCAAATCCATCTACAATCCGATCGAGGTGAAAGAATGACTAGTAACACAAACCAGCATCCCCCGTTTCAAGGCATTATACTTCTTAGAGATTCGTTGCTTCCTGATCTTCTGAAAGAAGACCAGTCTGACATATTATACTGGGCAGGAAAAGAACTGGCCAGAAGTTTTACCTTTTCCAGTCTGGATGACATCATCTCCATTTTAAAGACGGCTTCTTTTGGAACTTTGACTCTTCTGGAACAGAAGAAATCATCCTATCTTTTCCAGCTTCACGGTGAGGTCGTTCATTCAAGACTGAGTGAGCATCCTGATGCTGATTTTGCCCTGGAAACAGGTTTTCTGGCTCAAGCCATACAGGCGTATACAGAAACCTATACTGAAGGATCCTTTAATGTCGTAAGAAAGAAGAAGGTTGTAGAAATTATTCTTCAAGCTGACAGAAAAGAATCTGTGGACTAAAAGTGTAAGAAGGCAGATAGTCTAGCAATCGTATTTGACCGACAGTTTAGCGAACTGTTGCTCACGATTGCTTATGTATCTGCCTTTTTCTGCAAACTTTTTTTCATTGTACTTACCCCATTTACGGCGCTCATACTGATCAGCTCAACATTATTATTGCCAAACTGCACTCCCGAAACGATCTGACCATAGGCTTTGAACCTTTCATGGCACACTCCAGAGTCGTCTATTACACTCATGCTCGGATAATCAATTTTGATACCGCCATATTGATACGGGTCAACTATTCCGCTGGATACAAGATTCCTGATCAGCGGCTGCTGCAAACTTAATGACCGTTTCAAGTCAGTATCTTGTCCCGTACAGTTGACTACAAAGTCAGCCTGACTGACCTCCCCTTGAGTCGTTTCCAGTTCAAATCCCGCATTCTTCTTCGTGATTGTCTTCAAGTCTTTAACTACCTTAATATCCTTTTTGTAAAGTTGCTTGATCAGATAAGTAGCCGTTTTCTGAGGCAATGGCGCTTTGAATCGCTGCCACTGCTTTCCGTAAGTCTGTATAAATTCATCTTTATCTTTGTCCGGCAGATTGATCCAGATGATAGGGTAACATTTTCTCATGTGTCGGATCAGCGACTGGAATTCACCCAATGCATCTGTATACGTCAGGTCCATGGCCATTCCCCGCATCGTTCCTTCGCCTAAATTCTTCCATATCCATTCTGTATTGATGCCATGCTCATCCATTTCCTTTAAAAACCAGTCTTTTACAAGAGAAAGTGTGATCTGCTGTCCACTGGCAATCAACTCGCTCACTTTGTCCTGACAGAAGTAATGCATCGTTACTGACGATTCATTTCCCCTAACAGATGAAAAAAGACCATCTCGTGAGTAAAACGTAATGTCTGAAAAGGGGTATTCTTTTTTCAAAAACAGTAAGGCATCCAGCGCAGTCAGCCCTGTCCCGATCAGTGCGATCTTCTCTTGTTCTTCCGACAACTCTAATTGCTTACGGGCGGGATAAGGATCATAGATGTACCCTGGTGTTCCAATCAGCTGATACGGGTCCTTATAAGCTAAATGCCCCGTTGTCAGATGTACCATATCAACCTGCTGACTGGTTTTATCTGTCATGATTAAGTAAGTATTTTCATGCAGCTGTTCAATATTCTGTACGTCTTCATAAATGACCGTGTAATTCAAAGTCTCAAGCCAGATGTTCATCTTCTCTTTTAAATACTCTCCGAACCAGCTCCGCGGAAGATAAGAATGGTAAACCGAATCGGCTGATTTATTTTCTTTAATCCAGTCCAAAAAATCGTCCGGATTATTCGGATCAATCGTCATCGTTTCTGTGTACTGATTGATCAGCAGACTTTCATCATCTGACCGGTAAGGAAAGCCTGTTCCGAACTGATCAGGCCGGGTATAGAGAAGAAGTTCCAGACCAGCTCGTTCTTCTGACGAAAACTGCCTATTCATTTCTCTTATAATGCTGATACCTGCTACGCCCATTCCTACGATAGCTACTTTCATTCTTGTCCTCCTAAAACCTAATCGTACTCCCTTCATTTTAACAGATAATCTAGTTTCTAGGCATAAAAAAAGTGCCACCTATTCTTACTTAAAAGAAAAGATAAACACTTTACTGTTATAAATTGACATTTAAAGGCACACTGTTGATAACCATCGTTTCATTATCAACCATTTTAATAAATCGTATCTCACGGGCATCCCAGCTCATCAGGTCATTGAAAGAGTAATCGTTTTTTCGAAGAACAACATCCAATGGACAGTCAAGTTCATCGTCTGCATTATAAAATACATCCCGAGTCTCGACCTCTAGTTCTACTGATTTATCTTTACATTCAATTATATACTTGTACTGAATCGTTGTTGTCAGCAAAGTCTGACATTGTTCATTCTGTGACATGTGACCACTCTCCAAACTGAAAAATATGTATAAACGACCCACAAGGATTGTAAAAAGATTGAATGTTCAGGTTAGGATTGTTATTTAATCCTGTTACACCACCATTCTATAATAGTCTTCATTAGAATGATAGGCTCTTTCGGTCTATTACCGATTATATCCATTGAAATGTCATAAAGCATTCACATTTATACACTTAAATCATTACAGATTCTGTCTACTATTCTGGACTATCTTTTGATATCTTTCAAGAGAACACTTTTAACTATTTAAACATAATTACATTAAGATTGTATGACAAGATTGTATTTTATTCATAAATTACCAGTGTAGTGCATAATTGAATGGTATTGTAACTATTCTATTCCACTTTTCAGGGTCTGAACAGAAAAATTCCGCCACCTTATGATAAGGAAGCGGAATATCTGTCAAAGTGATGATTATTTGTGTTTAGCCAGCGTTTCTTCGATCTGTTCTTTGCTGTGGTAACCGATCAGCTTATCTACGACTTCTCCGTCTTTGGTTACAAGAAGTGTTGGAATACTCATGATACCAAACTTGCTTGGTGTCGCCTGGTTGGCATCAACGTCCATTTTGAAGTAGTCCACACTACCGTCGGACTCTTCGTTCAGCTCGTCGATGACCGGTGACTGCATACGGCAAGGGCCACACCATGTTGCCCAGAAGTCGACTAAAGCCAATCCTGAATTTGTTTCCTGTTCAAAGTTCTGATCTGTTAATTCTCTAACCATTATTGAACCTCCTATAAGTTTACTGAACTTACTTATTAAAAGTAAGTCACTTGATCCATTGTCAGTATAGCAAAATTTAGTACCCATGTCTAGCTTTTGAATCTGATTATTTAAAGGTCACGATCGTGGCCCCGATTCCACCCTGATTTGCCGGAGCATCCTCGTAAGTTTTAACTTGAGAGTGCTTTTTAAGGTACTGATGCACACCTTTTCTGACTGCTCCTGTTCCCATACCATGAATAACTGTCACTTTAGGATAGTTGGCAAGCAGAGCCTGGTCAATGTACTGATCCACGCGATTGACTGCTTCTTCCACACGTTCGCCGCGTACATCGATTTCAGTCGACACACCGGATGATGAGGTCCGTTTGACTGACACCCGACGGTCCGCTTCCTTCTCTTCTTCGATCTGAATAAGATCGGCTTCAGGTAATTTCATTTTAAGCATCCCCATCTGCACGACCCATTGCTTACCGTCAGCTTTTTCTACGATAGTCCCTTTCTGTCCGAAAGACTGGACGGAGACTGCATCGCCTACTTTAAGTGTCTTTTTCTGCTTCTGCTTCTGAAGAACTTTATTTTTCTTAAGCGTTTCTTCTTCTTTTCTTAGTCCAGACAACCTTGACTTGGCATCGATCAGTTCGTGTTCTTTCAAGTTTCCCTGCTGACCACTGTCAAGCTGACGTTGTCTAAGCTCCTTGATAATTCGTTCAGACTCTTCTCTCGCTTTATCTACTATTGCATTCGCTTCTTTTTCTGCCTTTTTCTTTAATCTCTCTTTTTCGTTCTGGTAGTCTTCGAAAGCTTTTTTCAGCTCCCGATGCAGAGCCTGTGCCTGTTTCAAATCGTCTTTTGCTTTGTCAGCCTGCTGTTCAGCTTCATTTCTCCTTGTCTCCAGATCCTGAATCATCTGGTCGACACTCTGGCTTTCTCCACTCATCAGCTGTCTGGCAGAAGCAATGACCATGTCATCCAGTCCCAGACGTTTGGCAATTTCAAAGGCATTACTACGCCCAGGTATTCCTATAAGCAGACGATAGGTCGGGCTGAGTGTGTCTACATCAAACTCCATGCTGGCATTAATTGTTTCCGGGCGATTGTATCCATATGCTTTCAGCTCAGGATAATGGGAGGTGATCATAACATAACTGCCTCTCTGAGCAATGGCATCAAGAAGGGCAATAGCGAGTGCCGCCCCTTCCTGAGGATCGGTCCCCGCCCCAAGTTCATCCAGAAGGACCAGACTTTTCTCATCGATTTGTTCAAGAATCGATACGATATTAGTTAGATGTGATGAGAAAGTTGACAAACTTTGTTCAATCGACTGTTCATCTCCGATATCTGCAAGCACACTGGAGAAAATCCCCATTGTACTGTCTTCTTCGACTGGGAGAAACAAGCCAGATTGTCCCATAAGCTGCAGGAGACCGAGTGTTTTAAGAACCACCGTTTTCCCGCCGGTATTCGGTCCAGTTACGATCATCGTTTTGTAGTCTTCACCGATTATAATATCATTCGCTACAACTTCCCCTTCATTCAGTAGAGGATGACGAGCCTTTAACAATGCAACCTGATTCTCTTCTGACACATCAGGTTTAACTGCTTTGATAGCCTGAGCATAGCGTCCTTTAGCCTGAATGACGTCAAGTTCGACCAGACTGTTCAATTGGGCAGAAATAGCTTCACGATATGGTTCGATTTCTTCTGTCACTTCTTTAAGAATGCGGTCGATTTCATTCTTTTCAGCCACCTGATACTGCCTTAACTGATTGTTCAGATCGACTACGCTCTGAGGTTCGATAAAGAGTGTCTGTCCAGTTGAACTCTGGTCGTGGACAACTCCTCCAAATGTATTTCTGTTTTCCTGTTTGACCGGAATTACATATCGGTCGTTTCTCATCGTAATTATAGCGTCAGTCAGAAAACGGGCTTGAGGCCCTCTGACTATGCTTTCCAGCTTCTGTCGTGTACGGCTTTCAGTCTGCTTGATGCCTTGTCTGAGTCCTTTAAGCTTGGAACTGGCATCATCCAGAACATATCCCCCTTCATCGACCACAGAAAATATAGTCCGCTCAAGTTTAGCAAAGGTATCCAGCCCGTTGACTTTCTCATACAGCTGTTTCAGCGGGACAGCTTCTTCCTGTGCTTTAGAAAAGAACGTTTTTATTTCTCGGATCGTTTTAAGGATTCGGCCGATTTGAGCCAGTTCTACTCCATTGAGTGTTCCCTGTATCCGTACCCGGTTGAGGTGAGGACGGATATCTTCGTAGGCTGCAAGCGGCATGCCTCCTTTTAGTCTCAGAAGCAGGACGGCGTCTTCCGTTTCTTCAAGCTTTTCAGCGATTTCCTTACTGTCTGTTATTGGATGCAGCTGACGCGACCGTTCTCTTCCTAATGAAGAAACGGTATGTTCTGATAACTGCTGTATGACTTTTTCAAATTCCAGTTTTTTAAAGGATGCCTGAAATGTCTTCATTCAAATTACTCTCCTTATTGTTCCCACTTGTAGCGGGAGCCTTACTAATTGTCTTTTGGGTATTCTAACAAAAAAGGATGGCCTCCAGAGCCTCATACTGTCTCCTTCGATCCATCCTCCCTTTATACTAATCTATTCTTCAAGTCCTTCTATGACCCACCATTCGTAAAACTGTCCGGATAATTCAGGTGTCGTCGTCACAATATTTCGTGCCACATTGCTTGCTTCAAACTGATCCTGAATGATCGGTAGTGGTACAGTCGATAGAACGAACAGTACTAGAAACAGTCCGATGTAGTGGACCACAAAACTGATCAGTGCTCCTCCAATAGCGTTGAGGGTTCTGACTACTGGGATGTCCGCCAGGAAATTGAATAATCCGCCGATCAGTCTCGTTACCAGCCAGCCTGCAAACAGGATGAGGATAAATGAAATCCCCTTATAGAAAGCCCCGTCAAGATTGAACAGGAAATCCATACTGTAGAGAACGAATGGATTGGCTGATGTTGACGTAGGTGTCGGATAGGGAATCATCATTTCAGCAAAGTCACTCAGCTGCTGATAGTAGGTCAATGCAAACCAGAATGATAAAGCATATCCGATAGTCAGTACCAGCTGAAGGACAAGTCCTCTTCTGGCCCCACTGTACAAGGACAGCAGTAGTATAAATAAAATAATTACCGTTAATATCATAATTGTCTCCTTGTCTGAAACAACAGAAGCCGATTCTGCTTTTACTCTAAGTGTTCCAGTTTCTTCTTGATGTCTTCCAGTTCTTTGCGCATAGTCAGCTGATCAGAAACAGCATTGATAGCAAGCAGGATCGCACGCTTTTCATTACTCAAACCCTTAGTGAGTTCTTTTAATTGCTTCATCTGTTCATCCACTGTTTCAGCTACTGTTTTCATGTGTTCCTGTGATTTAGGTCCAACGATAGTGTAGCTCTCTCCGTCAATGGTTGCTTTATAACGTCGCTTTCCCTCCGGCATGAAAAAGCCTCCTCGCTTCGCAAATTCTTACTTATAATAACATGAATCCATCATTTATGCATTATATCGACCGGCATTTCTGAAATTTCGAGGCCATCTTCTTCTCATGACACACAAATGCTGCCGCTCCCGTCTCTTTTAAAGATATTGCATCTTTAGTATGAATGGAGGTCGGCAGCATATGCCTGTTTAGTGATCAGTTATCAATATTGAGTTAACGAATGTCAGCCTGGACTCGCTCGACAAGCGCCTGTTTCACTTTTTCAAAGTCTGAGTTGACTTCTTCTTCTTTCAAGGTCGCATCCGGATTCAGGTAAGACAAGGTATACGCTAGAGATTTCTTCCCTGCTTCAATATTGTCTCCCTGATATAGATCGAACAGGCGGATTGAACGCAGCCATTTGCCGCCTACCTCTGTCATCACATCCATGACTTCTTCGTGAAGAACGGATTCATCCACGACGAAAGCAATATCTCTGGATGTCCCAGGATATTTAGGAATGGATTCAAAAGATAATGTGTCTTGTTCATTCGCAAGGAATGGTTCCATGTTCAATTCAAAAACAACAGTATCATTCAAATCACGGTCCTGAGCAAGCTGAGGATGCAGCTGTCCAATAACTCCGATGTACTGACCGTTCCATAATACTTTAGCCGTACGCCCTGGGTGCAGTTCAGGTAATTCTTTAGAAGGGACGAAGGAAATGCCTTCAAGAACGCCGAGAGTATCGAGCCACTCTTCCACGATGCCTTTGACCGCAAAGTAATCGACACGTGTTTCAGTTTCCTGCCAGCTGTTATCCACTAATGTTCCTGTCATGACGCCTGCCACATGAGTCGTTTCTTTAGGCAAGTCATTTTCCTGTCGGGTAAAAATACGCCCAATTTCGAACAAGGCCACATTCTTTGTCTGACGGGCGACATTATACTGAACATTGTCGAGCAGGCCACTCAACAGACTTTGTCTCAAGGCTTTGTGCTCTTCACTCATCGGCCAGTCCAGATGCACAAGCTCGCTCTCATCTAGTGAGAAGGCTGCAGCTTTTTCTGAAGTTGTCAGTGCATAGCTGATTGCCTGCCCCAGTCCGCAGCTTTCCATGAAGTGTCGGGTGAAACGAGTCAGCTTCTGGGCATGAGTCAGTTCTCCCGGTACAGATTCACTATGAGGCAAGGTAGAAGGGATCTGATTGTAGCCGTAAATACGGGCCACTTCTTCAAGAAGATCTGCTTCAATGCTGATATCCCAGCGTCTTGGAGGAACCGTTACACTGATTTCATCCACGGTCACACTGTTTTCGAAGCCCAGTCGGCTAAAGATTTTTTCAACTTCATCAATTGTCAAATCAGTCCCAAGAGATCCGTTTATTTTATTTAGAGTAGTCGTTACAGTCTGATAGACAGGTTCTTCCGAGACAACTTCTGCCGTGCCTGACACTACCTGACCATTACCTAATGAGGCAATCAGAGCTGCTGCATGATCCAGTGCATCCTGCACTGTTTCTTTGTTCAGGCCTTTTTCAAACCGTGAACTCGATTCACTTCTTAAATTCAGTGACTGAGCAGTCTTACGGATCAGGCTGGATTCGAATACGGCTGATTCAAGTGCTACAGTTTTTGTTTCTCCAGTGACATGTGTATTTTCTCCACCCATGACACCTGCAAGAGCAACCGGATCAGCTCCATTAGTAATGACGAGGTTGTCTGCTGTTAACTTTCTCTCTACTCCATCCAATGTGATTAGAGTTTCAGAATCTTTGGCACGTCTGACCAGGATGTCTTTTGAGTTCAGTGCATCATAATCGAAAGCATGAAGTGGCTGTCCATATTCAAGCATGATGTAGTTTGTCACATCGACTACTGCATCAATCGGACGGATACCTGCATGCATCAGTTTGCGCTGCAGCCACAAGGGACTTTCAGTCACAACGAGGTCCTTGATGACTCGCATTTTATAGATCGGATTGTCTTCACTGTTCTCAACTGATACATTGACGTAATCATCAACAGAATCAGTCGGATCTTCGCTCAGGTTGACTCCTGTAAACTTGGGTGTCTGTTCAAGAATCGCTCCAGCTTCATAAGCCACGCCTCTCATACTCAAGGCATCTGCTCTATTCGGTGTGATATCCAGTTCGATAAATGCATCATTCAGACCGATGTAAGTGAGAGCATCTTCACCAATATGAGCATCTTCCGGAAGCACATAAATGCCATCCTCAGAATTTTTGGGAACAACTGAATCAGAAAACCCTAGTTCTTCAAGTGAGCAGATCATCCCATTGGAGACGACCCCTCTCAGTTTGCTTTTCTTAATTTTAAGTCCATTCACCAGACGTGCACCCGGTAAAGCGACGACGACTTTTTGTCCGGCCTTGACATTTGGTGCACCGCAGACAATCTGTACCGGTTCTTCCTGTCCGACTTCTACTACTGTCACATTCAAGTGATCGGAATCTGCCATACGTTCAGCAGTCAGCACATGGCCGACTACGATATTTTTCAGTTCTTTGGCCGGTTCACTTACACCGTCAACTTCAATCCCTGTTAGAGTGATCTGTTCAGCCAGATCACGAGGGGAGACCCCAGACAGATCCAGTGATTCATTCAACCAGTTATAAGATACTTTCATGTTATTCTACCCTTTCCTCTTGAATTGTGTTAAGAAACGCTGATCGTTCAAATAGAAGTGACGAATATCATCCACCCCATATTTAAGCATCGCTATACGGTCTGGTCCTAACCCAAAGGCAAAGCCACCGTATTTAGATGAATCCACACCAGACATTTCCAGCACATTCGGGTGAGTCATACCGGCTCCCAGGATTTCTATCCAGCCGGTTTTCTTGCAGACATTACATCCTTCGCCGCCACATTTAAAGCAGCTTACATCCACTTCCACAGAAGGCTCTGTGAACGGGAAGTAGCTCGGACGCAGTCTGATTTCACGTTCTTCGCCGAACATTTTCTTAGCCAGCAGCTCCAGCGTCCCTTTAAGGTCAGCCATAGTGATATTCTCATCGATGACCATCCCTTCAATCTGGTGGAACTGATGAGAGTGTGTCGCATCGTCTGTATCTCTTCGGTACACTTTACCAGGGCTGATCATTTTCAGAGGCCCCTTTGAAAAGTCGTGATTCTCAAGTGTCCGCGCCTGAATTGGTGAAGTATGTGTACGCATCAGCACATCAGGTGTGATATAGAATGTATCCTGCATGTCTCGAGCCGGGTGATTCTGTGGCAGGTTGACCCGTTCGAAGTTATAGTAATCAGACTCCACTTCATTACCTTCAATGATCTGGTACCCCATTCCTAGAAACAGGTCCTCTATATCTTCCATGATCTGAGTCAGCACGTGTGTCTGGCCCTTTTTCACCTGTCTACCTGGTAGCGTCACATCGATTGTTTCTGATTCAAGCTGATTCTGTAATGCTTCTTTTTCAAGACGTTCCTTTTTATGAGTAAGTACAGCCGTCAGTTCATCTCTGACTTCATTCGCTTTCTTACCGATAACTGGACGCTGATCGGGAGATACATCTTTCATCCCTTTCAGAATACTTGTAATTTCCCCTTTTTTTCCTAGATAGCTGACACGGATCGCTTCTATATCCTTTACAGAATCAGCTGAATCGATGTCGGTGACTGCTTTAGCCAGTACACCTGTTAACTGTTCTTCAATTCCCATATTCATACTCCTTCATTTAATTATTTGCATACAAAAAGACCCCGTCCCAATTGAGGGACGAGGTCAACACGCGGTACCACCCTTGTTCAGAAGCCATTGCTTCCGCACTCCTGCATAACGGCGCATACCGGGATCTGTTCTAAAAGATCCATATCAGACTCTGCAACTTTCTGCAGAGCACACGATGAAAGTGAACTTCAAGAGACTCTTCAGTCAGTGCTTTCAGCCTGGGCACTGTTCTCTGATACTGATCGGTCATCTCTACTCTTTTTCATCTATCGTTTAAGTTATTTAATTCAGTATCACAAATCCACTGATTTGCCCACTCCTGCACTTCATTCATGACATTTCTTAAAGCTTTACCTTTAGCTGTCAGGCGGTAGCCTGAACGGATATCGCACGTGTCATCCAAGTCTCTCGTCACGATTTCTTCCTTTTCCAGTTCTTTCAACCGTTCAACTAGTACCCGATCACTGACTCCTGGTATAGCCTGAGAGAGATCTTTAAACCGACGAGGTCCATCCAACAATACATCAATGATTAATCCAGTCCATTTTTTCCCAAGTATTGAAAAAGTCTGCTCGAATCTGGGGCATATCACCTTTTCAGATTCTTTTGTCTGCGTCATTTCGATCATATATTGTCACCTCTTCTTTCACGTCTTTCAGTATACCATTATACCAAAGAAATGTGTAGAAGCTAATACTTATTTTTAGGAAGTTTAGGATTTTGTTCACAATTGTACTATAACAGTTTACAGCTGCTCAAGCAGGATCGTTGCAATTGAGAAATAGATCAGAAGTCCCAGTGAATCATTAATTGTCGTAATAAATGGTCCTGAAGCAACTGCCGGATCGATCTTGAACTTATTGATGATAACAGGGATAACTGTACCAATTACTGTTGATACACTAACCGTGATGAACATGGATACACTGATGATGAAGGCCAGTACAGCATTGCCGTAGAAGACAAATACGATACCGACTAGTACGACAGCAGCCACGATTCCCATCAGCATGCCTGCACCTAACTCATTTTTAACAGTCTGGAAAAAGCTGTCTTTATCTCTGTCGTCATCAATCGTCAGATTACGTACGGCAACAGCCAGTGACTGAGTTCCTACGTTTCCTGCAGTATCCATGATCATTGGAATAAATGCTGCTAGAAGAACGACGGATTCAAGTGTCTCTTCAAATGCACCGATCAGTCCACCCGTGATCATTCCAAGGAAAAGCAGAATAACAATCCAAGGTGTACGTGACTTAGCTGTACTGAAGGGCGTGACTTTCGCTTTACGGTCATCATCACTTCGCTTGATCGCTGCGAATTCGTTGAAGTCTTCCGTTACCTCTTCTTCCAGGACATCCATGACATCATCGACGGTAACGATCCCCTGCATCATGCCTTCATGGTCCAGTACTGGAATAGCCAGCAGGTCGTAGTCCTGAATGATGCGGGCAACCTGTTCCTGGTCTTCATCGATGCGGACTGAAACGACTTGATTGAACATAATATTCTCAACCGTTTCTGTCTCAGGAGACAGCAGCAAGTCTCTAAGCGAGAGCACGCCGACCAGTCTTTCCTTTTCATCCACAACATATAAGTAGTAAATTGTTTCGGCTTCCCGTCCGATTTCTCTCAGCTGCTCAATGACTTCTGTCAATGTTTGCTTGTAATGGATAGCAATAAACTCTTTGGTCATAATGGATCCGGCAGTTTCCGGCGCATATGACAGGAGTTCCTGAACGCGCTGGCTTTCTTCGTCATCCATCATAGCTAGCAGGGTCTGATTATCTGTTTCGTCACTTTCAGTCAGGAAGTGAGCCACATCATCTGCTGCCATAAAGTTGAATACTTGAGCCATGTATTCATCCGGTAAATAGTGAACCGCATCTTCCTGGTCTTCTGTTTCCATCCATTCGAAAATTTCTGCAAACTCTTCAGGACTTAAAAATTCCGAAATTTTACGCTTCTTTTCTGGATATAACAAATGAAAGACTTCGTGCTGGTCCCGGTCATGCAGTCTCAGGAACAGTTTTCTGAATGTCTCGCGGTCATCCTTTTTCGCGGCCAGAAAAATCTGGTCATATGTTTTCTGCTTATTGCTTTTCATCAACTTCATAGGTGATCGTCCTTTCTATTTTAATCGGGCTAAGCGAATAACCTGATTTTTTTATTTTTCTGAACATATACCCGATACACAAGGGAACAGGGTCCATCTTCGCTTCACCTCCGTAAATTAGCTGGTCAATAACCTCTCTGTGTGTCATCTATCTTTATAAATAAAAAAACACGCCAATGAGAGCGTGTAAAGAACATGAATACAGAATTCATCTTCATACACCTCTGTCGTTGAGCTTCAGCTTCATATGGCATAGAGTCTGTTTCAGTCTCAGCTACATTAAAAATCCCCTTCATCCGAAGATTCCTGCTGACCCATTGGCGTCTTTGGACATTTCTGGGCAGTAGCGTGTCTCCATATGGGAGCCTCACCTAACAAGGTCATTCGTTTTCCTACATAATCATAACGAATGTGAATGATTTGTTCAAGCAATAGTTATTATCCCTTCATATAAATAAGTTGAGTCTTGTCTCAATCGTTATTTTTGTGCTAAATGAATGGTTTAGCTATACTTAATTACAAGGAAACTGTGTTAATCATTCAAGGAGGAGACGTTATGAACATAAAAAAACTTGTAGCACTTCTGGCAGTCGGATCAACATTAGCTGCCTGTCAGACAGACGATACAGATGTACCTGAGCCTGAAATGGAAGATACTGATGAAGAAATCGATACTCAGGAAGAAGAAGCCGAGCTGGATGATGACCCTGCAGAATTTGTTGTATCCGATGAAGAACTCGAACCTTATGATGAAGATCAACTAGATGCAGCTGAACCTATCGACGATCTGTCTCAATACGAAGAATTCGAAGGACAGGATGCATTCGATCCTGATCAGTTCGATGCCTATTTAGTACATGATGAAGGCGGCCGAAGAGAAATCGTATTTATGGAAGAAGATGAACAGATCTATAAATCTATTTATATAGAAGAAGATAATAACCTGAGGATTATTGATCTTCCCAATTCAGAAGTCATTCTGAATGCTCCAATTTAATCAGTGCAATGGCATTTAAAATAACAGTTTGAAAGGAAGAGACCGATGAGTGAAAAAGACAAAATCGATACACAGGCACCAAAGAAAGACTACCTGATCAATGATGACCGCGAGAACCTGGATCCTATTCCTCAAGTGGAAAGTGATTCCTATAAACCTGCGGGTAAAATGAAGGGCTTCAATACAATCGTGACAGGTGCCGACAGTGGGATCGGTCGGGCCGTCGCTATTGCTTTTGCAAAAGAAGGGGCAAATGTGGCTGTCGTCGATCTGGAAGACAATGACGATCTCAAATCAGTCAAGAAGCGTATTGAAGAACTTGGCGTGAAATGTCTGGCGTTCTCAGGAGATGTCGGTGAAGAGGCCTTTGCAAAAGAGACTATTGGAGCCGTTCATAATGAGTGGGGCGACCTCCACACTCTGGTGAACAATGCGTCGGAACAGCATCCTCAGGAAAGCATTTCTGATATTGATGCTGCCCAGCTTGACAGGACTTTCCGTTCCAATATTTTCTCCACTATTTACTGGTCCAGAGAAGCATTTCCTTATCTTGCAGAAGGTGGAACGATCGTCAACTCTTCTTCTGTCACTGCTTATAAGGGATCTCCAGGACTATTGGATTATGCTTCCACTAAAGGAGCAATCATTTCCTTCACCCGCTCACTGGCACAGAACACTGAAGTTATAGAGAAAAAAGTGCGCGTAAACGCGGTTGCCCCCGGACCGATCTGGACTCCGCTTATTCCTGCAACAATCGGAAGCAGCTATGAAGAACATGGCGGCGTCCCACTCGATCGTCCCGGAGAACCTTACGAACTTGCTCCGGCATACGTTTATCTTGCTACTAGTGATTCCAGTTATGTCACTGGTCAAACCATACATGTAAATGGCGGAACGGTTGTCAACGGATAAAGTGACTAGCTGAATCGAACTGAACCAGCAGAACACTATGGTAGTTGAAAAAATAGTTTTTATCCAGCATCAAAAACGTTTATTGAATAGGTAGAGCCATCCTCATGCTACTGAGGATGGCTCTTTCTTTACTGTTTTTTTTAGATATGAAACGGTCAGGCTGACCGTTTTTCATTATAGGAGGTCAGTGAACAGACCATAAATGGATATATAGTCTATTGAACGCTTGCTTAAAGGGCTTAATGTCCTATAAAGGAATATATGGCACATTAAGGAATGTTTTCCCTGGGTGAATAGTCTATAAATCGATATATGGAACATTCATCTAGTAAAGATCCTAAATTTACCACTTTTGACGTGACATGTCGTCCGTCTTACTTCTGTACACCTTGAAATACTACTCAATTTATCTCCTCTCCTGCCACAAAGTTTTAAATAAACTGTCACTTAATAGACCTCTTCCTTCCTGTATGTTCATGCTATACTTGTATTACATTAGAGCACCTGCTGATTCATTAAGTAGTCAGCATTAGATACTCTTTTTGTTTGCTGTGAGAGACCATCCGGTTCATAAAGCCCGTCTCCAGGCAGACACAAAAATTTAAAATGAGGAGAATGAACACATGAAGAAACGCTTAGTGATGATCATACTGCTGCTGAATCTGATCATCCCCTACTTTATTTACTCAGCTCACGCCGAAGAGGCACCCAGTCCATTCGACTCACAAAGCAAGCTGCTTGCTTCGGAACTGGACGATGATGGTGAAGATTTCGAGGAGTTTGAAGAATTCGAAGAGTTTGACGACTTCGAGGAATTTGAAGAATTTGAAACGATCGATGAATTCGATAATGATTTTGAGGATGTTCCAGCGGACGAAATAGAACGAGCCAGAGTCATTGATGTCCTTCCAGGTGACGGTCCTGGTCTGGATGAAGGGTTCTATGAAGAAATACAGACAGTTCGCGTTGAAATCCTTTCAGGTGACCAGGAAGGCGAGGAAGTAGAGGCTATCCATACCCTTACTGGAAATCCCGGTTCCGACTTTGAAGTGGAGCCTGGAGACAGAATCCTCGTCAGCGTCATCGAAATTGGCGGGGAGTCTCAGGTTCATATCGTTGAGTACGAGAGAGATCGAACAATATATATCGTACTGGCTCTGTTCGTTGTCCTGCTTATCCTGCTTGGCGGGCTTAAAGGACTGAAGACGATCCTGACTCTCGCTTTGACCTTGTTCCTTCTATTAAGAGTACTCATTCCCGGCCTGCTTGCAGGATACAGCCCGATACTCATGACTATCCTGATTTCTCTTATCATTACGGTGGTTACTATTCTGACAGTCGGTGGCCGGAACATCAAATCCATCGCTGCTATCATAGGTGTGCTGGGCGGCGTCCTGATTTCCGGACTCATTGCCTATATCGTCGGGAACCAGATCAACTTGACTGGACTGTCCGGGCAGGAAGCAATGATGCTTATGTATATTCCACAAAATGTGGACTTTAATTTTGGCGGCTTGCTTTTCGCCGGAATCATCATGGGTGCGCTAGGTGCCGTGATGGATGTCGGCATGTCCATTGCTTCTGCTATGGAAGAAATACGGATGGCTGACCCGACTATTTCTACGAAACGCCTGATTCTATCGGGTATGAATGTCGGAAAAGATATTATGGGAACGATGGCTAACACATTGATCCTGGCTTACATTGGATCCATGATTCCACTATTGCTGTTGTTTACAGCATATCAGGAACCGTTCATCAGCATTATCAATATGAATGTCATTGCGACGGAAGTCATTAGAGCTTTAGCTGGTAGTGTTGGTCTGATTCTCTCTATTCCACTGACTGCTGTCAGTGCCGGCCTTCTGCGTGACAAATTAAAGCCTCAGAAAGTCTCACTAACCTCCGACCAGCCAACTGAATAACTATTTCGAAACGATGCCGCATAGTTTATCCGGCATCGTTTTTTTCTGCACTCATGCCAGTTCAAGACATTACATGCTCCTTTCTCACGTGGATTCAGAATGTGGCTAAGGATCCTTCACCTGTTAAACAACCAGATCGCGCCATCATACACTAAAAAAGCCGTTTCCATCTAAGTTCTAGTAAGAACTTAATTGGAAGCGGCTTGACTGTTATATTTGATTGCCAGTTAGAATCAGGCGTGGACGACTCTTAATTTTAGGCTCCACTCAGCCAGTTTGGCTTTAGCTTTCATTCTAATAGGTGTAGATACTTCATTGATTGCGCAATATTTGTCTACACATGTAACGATCATGCTTTCCTTGTATTTAGGAATACCGACCCCTGTAGTAGTCAGGAACATGTGCTTAAGGATAATATCTTTTTCAAGTTCACTTAATTCCGTCAGACGCTGTGCATTTTTGACGGCTATCTTTGGGTGAACACAATTATGCGATCCTTCATTCATCAGAGCAATTTCTTCTCTGCATTCATGGAAAAAGTCATGAAGCAGTCCTGCTCTTGCAACGGCTCTAACGTTCAGTTTCAGTCGCTTAGCTATTTTGTAGCTCACATAAGAAACGAACAATGAGTGAATGAGACGAGTCGTATAATGGTGGTGCGTAATATCATCTAGTTTAAGTAAATCTTCACTTTCAAGCAGGTCTTCGACTAAAGTCATATAGTCTTTGTCATTTTCCCAAATTGAACGAACAAATTCCATGGAAGCTCTCCTTTATCAGATCTTAGTCAGGCTGTTTATTGTAATAGAGTTTGTTTAAATAACAGATCTAATTGTCTGTCCAGTACTTATATTACTCCTAATACGCCTGATTTTAAAGGATGAAAGCCTTCCGTAAAACGTTTTCATGTCAAATGTGTTATTTTTGTCAAACTTTCACTCACTGATGTAAAGAAAACATGAGGATACTGGCAGCGATAGCTACATTTAAAGATTCAGCCTGACCTTTGATCGGGATGTAAAGATTGGCCGTTGTCTCCTTTAAGAGTTCATCGGACACCCCATTACCTTCATTCCCTACTATAAGTGCGAACTGCTGTTCAGGTTCAACTGAGTGGTACGATACAGCCCGCTCATCCAGCGCCGTTCCATATACTGGAATACTCTTCTCTTTAAATTGGCTGATCCATTTTTTTAAATCTGAATGAATGACTGGCAGGTGAAAGTGGCTGCCCTGAGCAGATCTCAGTGCCTTAGGATTATATAAATCGACTGACCCTTCTCCTATGATCACAGCCTCAAAGCCAGCAGCATCAGCTGTTCGAATCAGAGTGCCGAGATTGCCGGGATCCTGAACTTGATCAAGCATTAATACAGGTTTATTCCCATGAATGGCATTCTCTTCTTCCTTCTGAGCGATTACTGCAAAAATGCCCTGTTCAGTTACAGAATCACTTAAAGATTCAGAAACAGACTCTGATATAATAATCAGATTTTCCGGTTCCTGATCGACTTTGATAGTGTATTGATCAAGCTTATCTTCACGGATCAGAATGTGTTCGATCTCTATACCAGCTCTGACCGCCTCTTCAACTAGATGCAATCCTTCTATCAGGTATTTGTTCTGTTTTTTTCTTCCTTTTTTTGTAAGTAGTTTCTTCCATTCCTTGACTTGCTTGTTCTGAACTGATTCGATTCTTCCCATGCTGTATGTCTCCTTCAGTTATACTCTTGTATCAGTATACATGACACAGAAAAAGAGAGAAAGCACCAATGCCTTCTCTCTTCAGCCATATATATTAATTAATTAGTTGATGTAGTTCATCGGGTTAACTACAGATCCGTTTTTACGTACTTCAAAGTGAAGGTGGACCCCAGTTGAACGTCCAGTTGTTCCCATGATTCCCAGCTGCTGCCCTTGAGACACGCTTTGTCCAGGTGCTACGCTCAGGTTAGGCTGCATGTGAGCGTACAACGTTGAGTAGCCATTACCGTGATCGATGATAACTGTATATCCGTAAGATCCTGAGTAAGAAGCCTGAGTTACAGTTCCAGCACGAGAAGCTCTGATCGGTCCGCTTCCGGCAATGTCCACACCTGCGTGGAATGATCCTTGCTGACCTGTCACAGGATGTGTACGGTATCCGAATGGAGAAGTGATACGTCCACTTGCCGGTCTAGCCCACCCGCTGTTTGAAGCTGGAGCAGAATTATTTGATCCGCTGTTTGACGAGCTGTTAGACGAACTTGATGAAGAAGAACTGCTTGACGAGTTGTTAGAAGAAGAGCTGCTTGATGACGTTGATGCCTGTGAACGACGCTCTGCTTCAGCTCTAGCCTGAGCTTCTGCTTCTGCTCTTGCCTGTGCTTCCGCCTTAGCTTGTGCTTCTGCCTCAGCTCTCGCTTTTGCTTCAGCTTCTTTTCTTGCTTTCTCTTCCGCACGACGGATTTCTTCCTGACGCTTACGTTCCGCTTCAATAATACGCTGCTGCTCTGCTCTCATTTCTTTATTCAAGTTACTTGCACGCTCAGCGACAACTGACTGTTCATTAATGAAAGAATTTCTTTCATCTTCAGTCATATCGTAACGCTCAGCGACCTGCATAATTGTATCTTCAAGTGCCATACGCTGATTGACCAGGTTGTTACGGTCAATTTCCATCTGAGCCTTAACTTTTTCCATTTCTTCCTGTTCAGCCACCACTTGAGCTTCAGTTTCTTCTAGTGCTTTCTGATCTTCAAATTGTGCCTGTACAATGTTCTGGTTTGCAGAAACCAGCTGACTGACAACACCGATTCGACCGATCAGATCGGATAAGCTTTCTGCTGACATCATGATGTCAACAATATCAGCTGGGTTAGCGTGAGTCTGAACTGAACGAGCCTGAGTTTCAAGCTGCTCGTTTCTACGAGCAATCTGATCTTTCAGCTGTTCGATTTCTTCATTTAAACGTTCGATTTCTTTTTCAATTTTCTCAATTTCTTTTGTTTGCTCATCGAGTCTGTTAACTAGTTCGTCGATGTTTCCTTGAAGTTCAATTACTTCAGCTTCAAGCTGTTTCTTCTCTTCTTCAAGTGACTGCATGCGCTGTTCACGATCAGAAATCTGGCCATCCAATTCATTGGACTTCTGATTCAATTCCTGCTGCTGCTGTTCAAGATCTCTCATTCTTTGAGATGAAGCTTCTACGTTCAATGTGCTGAATGTCGGTGCAGCCATCATTGCTGCAGCCATTACTGTCAAAATGCGTTTTTTATTCAATGTGATAACTCCCATTTCTATTTATATTCAATCAGTTTCAAAATAAAAAGTTCTATATTAGTCATTGCTTCCCTTTCTTAATGAAGGAGGAACGTCTTCGTTTCACCGCTCTCTGAAGCACTAATGAAATCATAACACGGGATTTGAAGTCTGAATTTTTAAATCCTATGACAAAAAAAGCTGTATTTTGTTACACGTCTGTATTATTTGACGAAAGTTTGACTATTAGGAAGACTCTCACTCATTGGTATGATGGGCTTTAGGATTATATGAACTGTAATATTCGGCGTTTCTCAAAGAAAAACCAGTGAACAATAAGTGACAAATATTGACAACCCCTTAACTTTATATTCTGTTCATTCTTGTCTGATTTGCCTTTTATTCTTCTGCTCCCTTCGCTAACATTGTACTTTTCCCTTTTTTCAATGTCTGTCCACAATGAATACTTTAACACTAGCTTGTTTAACTGCATCCTGTTCTTTATTATTCCGTTAAAAGAACTCATTCTTTTCAATCTTATAGCAATTTGCTATTCTAATAGGTATGAGAAAGGAAAGGTGTCCATGATCGATTTTCAAATGCTCTACCCTTACAGTGCAGAGATGGATAGAAATGAGTTCTTTATACAGTATTTCAATCCGTCAGCTCTCTTCAGGTACGATTCCAACTATTTTCATTTGCTTTATTCGCCGTCAAAAGAAGAATTTCAGCTGACAGAAGACATGCACTGGTTTTTTTCAGAAGATAATGGCTTGGGGCACGTCAAATTTACTTGGCCAAAAGACCAGGGCCTTCTTCCAGAAACGCTCGACTACCTGAGTGAACAGGGATATGGTCTTGAAAAACTTGAGCTCTACTCGATCGACCCGGCATTCTTTAAAGGAGTGACAGCTGATAATATTCAGGTGACTAAAGTTACTCATGAGCGACTAGACACATTTAAAACCCTCAACTACATTGAGGATATGAAAACGTCCCGATATTTTGCTGACGAGAAACAGGGTTTTTATGAC
The DNA here is from genome assembly GCF_900109325.1 of Alkalibacterium pelagium. GTDB lineage: Bacteria > Bacillota > Bacilli > Lactobacillales > Carnobacteriaceae_A > Alkalibacterium > Alkalibacterium pelagium. The sequence goes on along the minus strand of NZ_FNZU01000013.1, from coordinate 4,093 downwards.
CTGATATTCTCTGATCCGCTTGTTACCATGTGGCTTGCTCTAAAAGATGACCAGGCAGTTGGGTCCTGTATCACTATAGACCAAAGTGAAACGATTGAAATAGATGATGTGTTCACCTTGCCGGAACATAGAGGTCAAAACGTAGCCAGTACGCTTCAGGCTAGAGTCATGGCTGAAGGGGTCAAGAGGAATAAAAGGGTCATTCTGGCTGCTGATGCGGAAGACAGCGTAAAAGATATGTATATAAAACAGGGCTACACCTGTGAAGGATTTCAAATCGGTGCCATACGTACATTGGAGGAGGAAAACGAGTGAGTGTATCATTCAGGCAGTTAACTGCCGATGACTTTGATTTATATAAAAACATGGAAACAGGATTAGAAGACGACTATATGCTTAAGGTGTTTGACCGCCTGACGACTAAGAGGAATGCTCTCTTCGGCTTATTTGAAGATGAGACACTTGTCGCTGTGGCCGGTTATACTCTTTTTGCTGGTGAGTTTGCCATGCTGGGGCGTCTGAGAAGTGACAGAAGGCACCGTCAGAACGGGTATGGGACAAAAATCACCGAATATATCTTAACTGCTGCCCGAAAGACCCCATCAGTGAAATGGATAGGTGCTAATACAGAACAGCACAATAAACCAGCTCAGAAAGTACTGGAAAAAATCGGTATGCCTCATGTCATCACTTTCTATGCTGCCCAGGCTTCCACTCTAGAGCCCCTTACGACAGGAAACAAGGAATGGACAAAAGTCGAAGACAGAAATGAGAAGAGACAATGGATTGAACAGACCTATCTTGACCCTGCTTTTGAAAAGTCTATATTCCCTTATGAAGCCTATTATCCATTTCCTGCACGACCTTCACTTTTCAGTGATGAGAAACTGGACGAGATGGACTGCTATAAAAATCATGACGGCATTAGAGTCCTCTTTATGTGGCGAGAAGTAAAAGGCACGGAATACCTGCATGTCGTGTATCCTTGGTCCGACTTCAACGAGCAGCCTGGCCTGTTCGAAACAGTCGATCAGTCTTTCCAGGAACTCAAGGCTGATAATTCTGAAGCCCTTGTCTGGATGGATCTGACTCAGGAAGAAGCTGACACTCTGCCTGCGGATCACCCTTTTGACTTACCCTCTCCATGGATGCTTCACGGGATGTTCAAAAAAGAAGCTGATTCTATCAAAGAGGCGAATCAGCTGATGGATGAACTGGAAAAAGAACTCAGCGACTTGAATAATCTGCTTGATAAGAACCAGGACAGGATCAACACCTTAAGTGAACAGACTGACGACCTGGATTCGACGCTTTAGTTTATTTATCATTCATATAAAAAACCCACTGATTCTCAGGGACGCAGTTCATTTCCGAACTGTCTGTTAGCCTGTTGAATCAGTGGGTTATTTAAATTATAAAGCTTTGTCGTCGACTTCTTCTAAAGCCTGATCGATCGTCTGTATGACGCCTTCTAAAGATCCTTCTTCAAAAGGTGAACGCAGATTGGCTGTCTCAACGGTTTCAAGGAAACTCTGTGTTCCACCTGCTTTACAGATAGCCAGGTAATCACTCCAGGCATTTTCATCTTTATCAACAATAGCCCGTTTCCAGAACTGCAAAGCACAGATCTGAGCCAGAGTGTAATCAATGTAGTAGAAAGGCATGCCGAAAATGTGTCCTTGTCTGAACCAGAACGTTCCTTTATCAAGGAAGTCATTTTCAGAAAAATCTCGTTCAGGAAGGTACTGTTTTTCCAGTTCTCTCCAGACTTGTTTACGTTTCTCAGGTGACCACTCTGGATTTTCATAGACTTCGTGCTGGAAGTGATCGACCAGAACACCATAAGGAAGGAATCTGACCGCTCCACTCAAGTGATTGAATTTATACTTATCTGTCTGTTCTTTAAAGAACAGCTCCATCCATGGATAAGTAAAGAATTCCATGCTCATCGAATGGATTTCGCAGGTTTCAAAAGTCGGGAACACGATTTCAGGTTGCTTGATCCATCTTGACTGATAAACCTGAAATGCGTGTCCTGCTTCGTGAGTCAGTACATCGATATCCCCTGATGTGCCATTAAAGTTGGCAAAGATGAACGGCGACTGATAGTCAGGAATATACGTACAGTATCCGCCACCTGCTTTTCCTTCCTTAGACAGGAGATCGACCAGCTCTTTATCGAAAAGAAAATCGATGAATTCAGCTGTTTCGTCACTCAGCTCATGGTACATCTTACGTCCGTTGTCGATGATATAATCCGGATCCCCTTGAGGTGTCGGATTCCCGTCAAGGAACTGAAGAGAAGCATCATAATGTTTCATGTCTTCTATTCCAATTCTTTCAGCCTGACGTTTAGACAGTTTCTGAGTCACTGGGACCACGTAATCAAGAACCTGTTTACGATAGACGTCCACCATGCTACGATCGTAATCGAAGCGTTTCATTCTGACGTAGCCTAGTTCAACAAAATCTTTATATCCAAGCTTCTTCGCGATGGTATCTCTCACTTTGACCAGCTCGTCATATAAGTCATCCAGCTTACTTTCGTTCTCCTCAAAGAAACTCCACTGCGCATCGGACGCTGCTTTTCGTATGTCACGATCCGTCGACTCCAGATAAGGACCGAACTGTGATAAAGTCAGTTTCTTCCCATCAAATTCTATTTCTGCAGAAGCGATCAGTTTCTGATAGTCACTGCTCAACTGATTTTCTTTTTGGAGTAAATCGATGACACTGGAATCAAAGGCATCCAGTTCAAACTGCATATTCTGAAAGAACGTACGCGGATAAGTGTCCTTCAGCTCATCAAGATAGGGAGAAGCCATGATGGCTTTATAATATGTCGTGCTCAGTTCCTGATAGTACGGAGAATATTCATTCCAGTACTTGTCTTCCTGATCATAAAAGTCATCTTTTGTATCGATTGAATTACGGATCGAAGCAAGCGTACCCATGGTATCGAGTGATGCAGTCAGCTCAGATACTTCATCGATGGCCTGCTTGACCTGGTCAGCTGATTCCGCTTCTTTCAGGTTGTCAACTAGATGAAGAAAATCTTTTTTGTACAAGTCAAAATCCGGACGTTCATAAGTATAATCTTGAAATTTCATTGGTTGCCTCCTGTGTCAATTATTAATTTTTCTTTAGTATAGCATAAGAGGACTCAAATTATATACTAAACCTCATTTGTGATAAAATAATAGGTGAAAGGATGTGACCCTTATGGCATATCAGCAGCGTCCCGATTTATCACAGAAACAGAAGCAGACCTATATCCCTAACCTGGTCCAGAATGTTCAGCTGCTTCAGCTTAACCGGCTGGAACTGTCGACCTTTTTGAATGAACTGGTCATAGGCAATCCGCTAATAGATGTCCCTGAATCCGAACAGCAGCTTGTCCAACGTGCGCTGAAAACCAGCTCATCCGTTATAGAAGAAACAGCTGCTCACAAGCAGTCTCTTTACGATCACTTAAAAGAACAGGTTGAAATGCTTTATCGTCCCACTTATTTGAGAGAGCTGATTTTCTGGTGGATCAATCAGCTTGACCATCGAGGATATGTGACAGCTTCTGTCGAAGAAGCTGTAGAAGAAACTGGAGCCACTTCTGTGGAACTGGTCGATGCTCTTACCTTGCTTCAGCAGCTCGATCCTGCTGGTATAGGGGCACGTTCATTGAAAGAATGTCTGATGCTTCAGACCGAACGACTCGACTTTTCTCCACCGACAGCCTATATCCTGAATAATTCATAGTACCTTGTCAGAACAGGCATTTATCCCGCTTTGATAAGGTTTATCACTCTATTCCTTCTTCACCCGTTGGGTGAAGAAAAAAACATACAAAAAGAGCACGCTCTATGTTATTGTAAAGTCGACGAAAACAACAAAAACAAGAGGTGTGCTCAATGTCAACTTTACAAGAAAAGCAACTACAATTCAATCCCCATTTGGTTATGTCAAACGATGGCGGTCAATTATCCAATGATTCCGGTCTCCTTTTACTCTTTGAATTTTTTCATAAGATCAAGTTCAAAGAGCTGGTTAACGAGTTATTGCATATTGACGATTCAAGAAACTATTGTACACATGACTA
>NZ_FNZU01000017.1:12820-39382 GCF_900109325.1 Alkalibacterium pelagium | reverse complement strand
CGCACCACAAGGTGGCGTGATTTCGCCCCTACTCAGTAATGTGTACTTACATGAACTGGATAAAGAAATGGAACAGCGGGGACACCAGTTTGTCCGTTTCGCTGATGACTTCGTCATCTTCGTAAAATCAAAACGAGCCGGTGAACGGGTGCTCCAAAGTATCACTCGCTTCATCGAAAAAGACCTGAAATTAACTGTCAACCAAGATAAAAGTAAAGTGGGTTCCCCAACACGTTTAAAGTTCTTGGGTTGTCTGATAACCACAGTGAATGGGGTCTGTCGTTACAGACCTTCGAAAGAAGCCAAAGCGAAATTCATGCGTACCTTGAAACGCTTGACTAAACGTAAGCGTGCAGGGAGATTTGAAGACATTGTCAAAGAAATAAACAGCCGAACAAGAGGCTGGATTAATTATTTCGGCACAGGCTTCATCAAATCATTCGTGAAGAAAGTGGAGCAATGGCTGCATCACCGTATCAGACAACTGATTTTAAAAAGATGGAAAAAGCCCCATACTAAGATTAGCAAATTAATGCGCTTAGGTCTAGATATGGACAGTGCTAAACGCATAGGCTACTCCAGAAAGAAATACTGGAGATTATCAAAAACACCTGAAGTTCATTGGGTGATTACAACGAAAAGACTCTACCGTTGGAACGTAGTTCCACTACCTCAACTGGCAGAGTCTGCTTACTCAAGATATTGAACCGCCGTATACGGAACCGTACGTACGGTGGTGTGAGAGGACGGTAAATAAATTAATTATTTACCTCCTACTCGATTGAAAAAGAGTGAAGGAAATGTGAAAAATGGTTCGGAAGTCTGATATTTATTTTCTCCTAAAAACGGTATACTACAGATAATCAGAATTCTATGAGAGTACATAATATAGAGAAAGAAGGAGACAATATGTTAGAGGTGAAAAATCTGCGCAAGACATTCGGTGATCTGACAGCTGTGGAAGATGTCAGTTTTACGATACGTCCCGGAGAAATCATGGGTCTGATCGGTCAGAATGGTGCAGGAAAAACAACAACCTTCCGTATCATACTGGATCTGCTGACAGCAGACCAGGGTGAAGTGCTTTGGGAAAATCAGCATCTGTCGAAAAAGATTTTCAATAAAATAGGATATCTTCCAGAAGAAAGAGGGTTGTATCCTAAAGTGTCGATTGAGAATCAGATTCTTTATTTTGCACAGCTGAGAGGGAAGAAAAAAAGCGAGATCAGTCCTCTGATTGATGACTGGTTGAAAAAGTTCGACGTAAAAGGGAAGAAGACAGATAAAGTAAAAACTCTGTCAAAAGGGAATCAGCAGAAAGTCCAGCTGATTTGTACCCTGATTCATGAACCGGAACTGATTATTCTTGATGAACCATTCAGTGGGCTAGATCCGGTCAATGCAGAACTGCTGGAAGAAGGAATAAGAGAAGCTCAAAGTAAAGGTGCACGTATCATATTTTCCAGCCATAATATGAACAATGTGGAAGAGCTCTGTGACAGCCTGATCATGCTAAAAAATGGAAGACAAGTACTTAATGGTGCAGTCCGTGATATTCGTGAACAGTTTGGACGGACGAAGCTGTTTTTAGAGTCTGATCTAAGCAGAGAAGCTCTCCTGGAATTCCCAGGTGTACAGCGGGTGGAAAAAAACAGAGACGGAATCGATATTGTCTATCTGACTCAGGCTGAAGAAGGAAAGGCTATCTTTGAGGCAGCAACACGAAACGGCTATATCCCGACGTTCAGCCAGCAGCCTCCAACTTTAGAAGAAATTTTCAAACGAATGGCAGGTGAGCGAAATGAATAAATTCTGGGTCATTACTAAAGAAGTATACAAGAAAAATATTAAATCATTCGGGTTTATCGTTATGGTTCTCATTCCGCTGATCATTATTGGTTTTATCGCCGGAATGACTTACTACTTTTCACAGGAAGCTCAAAACGCTGAGCCAACACCGATTGCTGTCGTAACAGATGATCCGGCTCTTCAGGAACTGTTTTCAGATGAAGAATGGAATTTTGACATTGCTGAAGATATTACGACTGAAGAGGAAGCTGAAACAGCCCTGACTGCTGAGGATATCGAAGGATATATGGTCATCAATACTGAAGCACAAACCCTTCAGGCAGAAATCGTCCATGCAAACGAGCTGTCTAATCAGATACCAATCATTACTGAAGTGCTGACAAACTATCAGACGATGCTTAGAGCGAATGATCTTGAGCTGGCTCCTGAACAGGTCATGTCTCTGACAGAGGCTGTTCAAGTAGAAGAAACAGTTGTCAGTATCGAAGAGGGGGCACTGACAGAAGAAGACACAACCGATAGAATGATCCAGGAATGGAGCGCTTATGCGGTCAGTATTGCTATCATGGCTTTCATCATGACATATTCCGGAATCATAGCTGAAGAAGTGGCCAATGAGAAAGGCACACGTATTATGGAAATCATCTTGTCCAGTGCGACAGCCACCAATCATTTCTTCGGCAAGCTGGTTGGGGTCATCATGGTGATGCTGACTCAGATCGCGATTTATGCAGCTGTAGGATTTGCAGCCTATCTGTACTTTAGAGACACTGATTTTGTCCAGGGACTGATAGGTGAGATGGATATTATGGGCATGCTTCAGGAACTGCTGGGGTATACACTGATATTCTTTGTAGCGGGGGTGCTGATATATGTCATACTCGCAGCATTCTTCGGCTCGCTGGCTACTAAGATGGAAGACGTGAATAAAGCTGTCACCCCGATAGTCTTTATCGCTCTTGCCGGGTTCTATGTCGGGTTATTTGCCTTCACATCTCCTGAAAATACATTGGCGGTCGTATTCTCATATATTCCATTGTTTACACCTTTCGTCATGCCGTTCAGGATTGCATCCGGAACTGTCGCGACAAGTGGAATCTGGCTGTCCATTGTAGGAACAGTCGGGTTTGCAGCATTGATTTCTGCTGTAGCTCTTGCCTTTTACCGCTCCAATGTCCTGGTGTATTCTGATACCAACATACTGGGTACAATCAAGCGGTCCTGGAATATCATGCAGAGTAACAAAAAAGCAAGAAAACAGAGATCTGCCTGATTTTGGGTAGGAATAAAGACTAGTGAAAAAATGACTGTCCAGATGAAAACTGGATGGTCTTTTTTGCGTTTGGGGAAGTGTGCTGTCATTTTTTAATGCTCAGTAAAGGTCAATCTGACTGATTCTGATATATCCATCAATAAATGATTCAGCCTATGTACAGTCGCTAGCATTAAGCTGAAGTAATAGAAGGAATAAATAAGGGTTATTGGCATACTAGGGTGAAACCGATTACGATAAATAGTAGAAAGTATCTTATGACCGATTCGGGAGGTTTAGAAGTGGATAAACTAGATTTTCATGATATGACCTTATACTGGCTGGAAGGTGGGGTCGTTTCCTTTGACGGTGGAGCTATATTCGGAGTGGTACCTAAACCCTTATGGAGCAGGAAGTATCCGGCTAATGAACGCAATCAGATTGAAAATGCAACAGATCCTATACTCATTCAATACTGCAATAAAAATTATCTGATCGACACGGGGATCGGGAACGGCAAGCTGACTTATAAGCAGAAACGTAACTTTGGAGTCAAAGAAGAGTCCAGAATATCTGAGAGCCTGAAGGCACTTGAGCTGACAGAAGAAGACATCGATGTTGTTCTTATGACTCACATGCATTTTGATCATGCCTGCGGACTGAGCAAGTGGGAAGGAGATAAGCTGGTTTCAACCTTCCCCAATGCGACCATTTATGTCAACGAGACAGAATGGAATGAAGTAAGGCACCCTAACAGCCGATCAATCAGTACCTACTGGAAAGAGAACTGGGAGCCTGTAGAGGATCAGGTCATCACTTACAAAGAGTCATGCAGACCAGCTAAGGGGATCGAACTGATTCATACGGGAGGACACAGCGACGGCCATGCAATCATCAGGCTGACCCAGCAGAACAGGACGCTGCTTCATATGGCTGATATTATGGCTACCCATGCTCATCAGAATCCGCTTTGGGTCATGGCATATGACGATTACCCTATGGATTCGCTAAGCGCCAAGCAGAAATGGATGAAGGAAGCTTACGATGCGAATGCCGGCTTCATATTTTATCATGATGCATATTACCGCATGATTCAATGGGACAAGGATGGAAAGGAAGTAACAGCCTGTCTGACTCGCTCAAAAGAAAATTATATTTCATACTGACTGTTTATACTTACCCGGTGTCTGAAAAAGGACGCCGGGTTTTATTTGAAAACGTAAACTGACCAGGGGGAGAGCTGTTTTCATCACAGATTATTAGTCCACCTAATAGCTTCCATTATTTTTACTAAGTAGACTCTGATAGACATCATAAGTTAACCTGAATTGTAAGCGGTTAAAGAAAAGGTGGAAGTAAACACTGAGTGAAAAACTTTTTTATTGGAGGAAGTAAAATGACAGAACAGAAAAACAGATGGCTGATTCTTATAGCGGCTATCGTAACTAATTTATCTTTAGGTGCAGGATATGCCTGGTCAGTATTCCAGACGGCTCTGCTGGCAGAAAATCCAGGCTGGTCCCTAAGCGAGACCTCATTGGCATTCAGTATCTCATTTGCTATGGTACCAGTTGGGATGATTATCTGTGGACCAATCGTCGATAAACATGGAGGAAAGAAAATCGTAATGGCTGCAGGCCTGCTTTTTGGACTCGGTATGTTTTTGACTGGTTTTGCCAGCAGTATCCTGATGCTTTACATGACTTATGGTGTCATACTTGGATTGGGTATCGGAGCGGGTTACGGGACAGCAACTGCCCTCACCGTTAAGTGGTTCCCGGACAAAAAAGGGTTGGCAGGTGGATTGACAGCTGCCGGATTCGGTTCAGGAGCAATCCTTTTAGCTCCTATTGCTACTGCAATGATCGATAGCGTAGGAGTCAGTCAAACCTTCCGCCTGCTCGGTATAATTCTGCTGGTTGTGATCTGTGCCGCTTCATTCATCATGGAAAACCCTCCAGCCAAACCTGTGGTGAGTGGGGTGACTGCTGATGAGGGCAGTACCTTCAAGGACATGCTTCGTGAAGGAAATTTCTGGATCCTCTGGGGCGTCTACATCTTTGCTGCTACAAGCGGCATGATGATCATCGGTCATGCGGCCAACCTGGCAGACTATTACTCTCTTGGTTCGGGTGCGGTGATTGTTATGATTGTAGGTCTGGCTAATACACTTGGACGCATTTTCTGGGGATCTGTTTCTGACAGAATCGGAAGGTATAAAACTGTAATGACTATGTTTGCCGTATCGGGTGCAGGTCTGCTGAGTCTTAATTTTGCTGATCAGCTGGGCGCCGTGGCGGGAATCATCGGACTGATCTGTATTGCATTGTCATTTGGTGGATTTTTAGGGTCTTTCCCTGGAATCACTGCCGAAAACTGGGGTGCATCCAAAGCAGCAGCAAACTATGGCTGGATGTTTACGGCATACGGCATTGCATCGATTATGGGCCCGTCACTTGCTTCTTCAATCAGGGAAGCAACGGGAAGTTACTCCATGGCGCTGATCATCTCAACTGGGATGGCAGTGGCAGGTATTGGACTAATTGCATGGTATATGAAACGCATAAGTAAGTTTCAAGTGGCAGGCGATACTGCCTGACCTATGATGGTATAACTTAATAATAGAGTCTTATCGAACTGTCTACCAGAAGAGCCCCGGTTATGTAGTGATGCTGCAGAACAGGGGCTCTTCTTATGCTGTCAATAGTGTATTTATATGAGACAAACCGCATGGCACTCAGATAGGTTACACAGCGGACAGGTGATTCGGTAACGCTGCCAATTAGCTGGACTAATAGCTTCTATTATTTTTGATAAGTAGACGGAAGCCGACATATCCGTTAATCTGTGATTGTAAGCGGTTGAGAAAAGAGTGACTGTAAGAGTGAAATAGAGTGTTCAATACTTTTCAAAAGGAGAATTATAAATGGAAGCAACGATCAGAAAAGAAAGCATTGATGCAAAAGAGTTTTATCCGACAGACCTATACGAGTATTCAAGTCAGCTGACAGACGGTGAGCTTGAAGTCCTTCAGGATATGAGAACAGCACTTGAAGAACACGTTTATCCCGTCATCAACGAGCACTATGAGAAAGCGAAGTTCCCATATGAAGCGTGGAACGAAGTAGCTAAATCCCGATTTATGGATGACCCTAAATTGTTTGAAGGACGTGACAATGAGCTGAAGACCAGTGAGCTGTTCAACGTGTTCAGGTACTTTGAACTGGCTAAAATGGATCCGAGTATCGCGACTTACTATACTGTTCACGGCGGACTGTTTTACGCGTCTCTGTTATACGGCGGTTCTCAGGAACAGATTGACCGCTGGGCACCTAAGGTCAAGTCTTTTGAATACAGCACGTGTTTTGGTCTGACTGAGCCTGATCATGGATCGGATATTGCAGGTGGTCTGGCGACCAGTGCCCGTAAAGAGGGAGACTACTGGATCCTCAATGGAGAAAAACGCTGGATCGGCGGTGCAGACAAAGCAGATGAAATCGTGATTTTTGCTAGAGATGAAGCAGATAATCAGGTCAAAGCATTCGTCGTATCCGGAAAGTCAGAAGGGCTTTCTGTAGAAAACATCAGGAATAAAATATCATTAAGAATGCTGGCGAATGGCCACATCACAATGAAAGATGTGAAAGTTGAAGATGACCGACGTCTGGTCAATGTCAACTCATTCAAAGATGTCGCAGCAATCCTGCGCACGACTCGAGCAGATATTGCCCATCTGGCAACTGGTCTTGCTGCGGGTGCCTTTGAAGCAGCTTTGAGATACGTCAAGCAGCGTGAACAGTTCGGTAAAAAACTGGGCTCTTTCCAGCTGGTACAAGAAAAGCTGGCTATCATGCAGGCTAATGTCAACGCGTGCCTGTCCTACTCCGTCCGCCTTGCTCAAATGCAGGAAGAAGGAAAGTACATCGAAGTCAATTCTTCACTGGCAAAAATGCATAATGCATTGCGCATGCGTGAAACAGTTGCCCTGGCGCGTGAGGTAGTCGGCGGTAATGGAATCACTCTTGATACGGATGTCGCCCGCTTCTTCACTGATGCTGAAGCCATCTACTCCTACGAAGGGACGCATGAAATCAATGCACTGATCGTTGGAAGATTCTTGACAGGTAAGAGTGCGTTCATTTAAAAATCGGCCTTTTAAATGAGCGGCTAAATAGCAACTGAACTGACTAACTGACATAAATATAATCTGACTAACTTATCAACAAATACAAGTATAATCTGACTAACGAAAGACCCATTCCTCTCTAAAAAATAGTATGAAACTCTTCTCAGCAGAGCGGTCAAGCGACCAGTGAAGCTGGGAAGAGTTTTTATATTACAGAATACTGGAAGCATTAAAGTTTAGTTAATAAGATAAAAGGAATAGCTGTTATTGCCTAGTTAAATGCTATACTATAGAGAACCTTGAGATGTAGGAAATTAAAGGAGCAAAGGAGATAAACCGATGGACATTACCCAGATGAATTATTTTATTACCATCGTCGAGTGCGGGTGTAATCTATCACTTGCAGCGAAGCGAATCCATATTTCTCAGTCAGCACTCAGTCAGTTTATTACGCATTTTGAAAGAGATGAAGAAGTAGAATTGTTTATCAGAAAAAATGGCAGACTGGATGGTCTGACTGCGAGCGGAAAACGTATCTATAAGTTTGCACTGGATATTGTCAGTATGCATGAGGAAATGGAAGATACGATTCGTAAAGAAGCAGCAAAACAGAAGGGAACGATTCGAATCGGGCTGCCATCGCTGGTTCTGACTGTACTTTTTTCTAATTTCTTCTCGAAGTTTATAGTAGAAAACCCAGATGTCAAGATAGAGATCGTTGAAGAAGGCTCTTATGAACTGAAACGCATGTTTTTTGAGAAGGACCTCGACTATGTTGTTCTTGTAGCTCCGACCGATCTGGATCCGAAATCTTATGAGGAGCACGTCATTCAGATTGACGAATACACAGCATTCATGAACCGGTCGCACCCTTTAGCTTCTAAGGAAACAATCAAGTGGAAGGATCTGAATGAGTTCCAGATCGGAACATTCAAAGAATCGTTTATTACTAACCGATTAGTAAAGGAAAAAATACGTAAGAAGAAGTCAAAAGCAGAAGTCACATTGACATCGGCATCCTGGGATTTTCTTGTCGAGACAGCGAATCATTCCGATATCGTGTCCATCCTGCCTGCTCCGATCAAGCGCTATTTAAAAAATGATCAGGTTGTAATGAAGCATTTCGACGATCCGATTCCTTTTAATGTACTCCTTTGCCGACCAGTGAAAACGAGCTACACCCCTGTTGAAACCTTTATTCATGAGTCGATGCTGAGTTATTTTTATCAGCCGATCGACTGATTGATACACATTTCAGCTATAAGCGAGCCTGAATACAGCATGAAAAACAGACAGTACACTTGAGATAGTGAAATAAATTCTTTAAGGACTAGCCGCTTAGAATTTAAGTTAATTGAATAAATAGGTTACTGGCGCAGGGATCACAGATCTCTGCGATTTTTTTATTTCAAAAGATCATCCCTCAAAGAACAAGAATGTGAAAAAGTGAATATGAACCACAAATCTGTACAGTTTTTCTATTAGTTCAACTTATGGACTCGTTAAAATTTGCTTGGTAGACGCCTATGGAAAGGCTTGCTAATATGGCATTGTAAACGTTTCACTCACGTTTTACATCTTACACCTTACACTCAAACAAGACTTGACCGTTTTAAAAACAAATTGGAGGAAGCCGTTCATGCGTGATGCAGTAATTGTAGAAGCAGTAAGAACTCCCCTAGGTGCATTTGGTGGAGCATTGAAAAATGTTTCAGCTGTAGACCTGGGAGCTCATGTCGTAAAGAAAGCTATGGAAAGAACAGGGGTAGATCCGAAAGAAGTTGATGAACTGATTTTTGGGAACGTTTTAAGTGCCGGACTTGGGCAGAATGTTGCTCGCCAGGTCGCAGTTAAAGCAGGTATCCCGAAAAGCAAACCGTCATTCTCCATTAACAAGGTATGCGGATCTGGATTGAAAACAGTGGCTCTTGCAGCCCAGTCCGTCATGATGGGCGATAATGATGTTGTTATCGCAGGAGGAACTGAAAATATGAGCCAGTCCCCTTATGTCCTTCAGGATGCACGTTGGGGCAAGCGAATGGGTAATGGCAAGATGGTAGACACAATGCTGAAGGATGGGCTGGTCGATGCCTTCAATGATATTCATATGGGAATGACAGCCGAGAATATAGTTGAAAAATACGGCTTTACCAGAGAACAGCAGGATGAACTAGCTGTACGAAGCCAGAACAACGCAGAGCAGGCGGTCACATCCGGTCGCTTTAAAGAAGAAATCGTACCCGTAGAGATTCCTCAAAGAAAAGGGGACCCTGTTCAGTTTGATACAGACGAGTACCCGAGATTTGGGACAACAATGGCATCTATGGGCAAACTTAAACCGGCATTTAAGAAAGAAGGCGGATCAGTTACTGCTGGAAACTCATCGGGACTGAATGACGGGGCAGCAGCTCTGATCATTATGAGCCGCAAAAAAGCAGAATCACTTGGACTTAAACCAATGGCAACGATCAAGTCCTATGCAAGTGCTGGAGTGGAGCCTGAAATCATGGGATGCGGACCGATTCCTGCAACACAGAAAGCACTAGAAAAAGCACAGTTGACCGTTGAAGATCTTGATCTTATCGAGGCAAACGAAGCCTTTGCAGCACAAGCCTTAAGCGTCATTACAGACCTTAAATTCGATACGGATATAGTCAATGTAAATGGAGGAGCCATTGCATTAGGACATCCGATAGGTGCAAGCGGGGCTCGTATCCTGGTGACCTTGCTGCACGAAATGGAAAAACGAGAATCCAGATATGGACTCGCAACTTTATGTATCGGTGGCGGACAGGGCATGTCAGTCATCGTAGAGAGATAACAAGACAACCTGACCGGATCAGGTACTAGGTAGAGGAGACAGAAAAATGGCTATACGTTCAATTACAGATATATCAGAATCGGTTTACCGATACACAGCATCTGAGCTTTCAGAGAAAGCGAAAGAATATGATGAGACTGATTCGTTCCCGAGAGAACCCTTTGATTACTTTGCAGATCTGGGCGTATTACGTATTCCATTCAGTCGTGAACAAGGTGGTCTGGGCGGATCACTTCAGGACATCCTGTCGGTCATCAGAACGGTGTCCACGACCTGTTCCTCTACAGCTAGTGTTCTTCTCACACACCTGTCTTTCGGCATAATGCCTGTCTATCTTTATGGAACTGAGGATCAGAAGCGACGGTTTCTACCTGATCTTTTAAATGGATCGAAAATCGGTGCTTATGCATTCAATGAACTGGATTCCGGCAGTGATTTATCTCTCATTGAAACATCAGCTGTCGAAACAGATGAAGGGTGGGTGCTGAATGGAAGCAAGCATTATATATCAAATGCTGGAGAAGCATCCGTCTATTCGGTAGTCAGCCGCATGCAATACAGAAACGGGGAGCAGGAAGTGGGTATCCTTCTTGTTCATCCGGAAATGAAAGGGTTATCTGTTGGGCAACAGGAAGAAAAAATGGGCATACGGGGCATGCCCGTTGCTTCTCTTTCATTTGATCGTGTCGTGGTTTCTCATGAGAATGTTTTAGGGGGCCAGGCGGTGGGCGAATCTGCCTGCTATGTCATCAAGACACTTAATAAACTGTATGTAGCGGCTCAAGCTATCGGCATAGCCGAGGGCGTTTTAAAAAAAGCATTGAGCTATATGCAGAAAGATCGGCAGTTTGGTAAGCGGCTGATCGACTTGCCAAATAATCAGTACCGAATGGCTGATGCCTATACAGAGATGAATGCAGCCAAGGCGCTTCTCGATAAAGTGGAAGCGTTTGATCCTGAATCGTCTGATTATTATTGCATGGTCAAGCTTAAAGCGACATCAGTGGCGGTTGATACGGCCAAAACAGCATTGCAGCTGACAGGCGGCTACGGATTCATGAGAAATAACAGTATCGAGCGGTTTGTACGGGATGCTGAGCTGACTCATATTTACGGGGGAGGCAGCGATACGCAGCGCGCAATGATTGCACGGAACTGGTTATAAAACTGAGGAAAGAAACAGGCATATAGGAGAACAAGCATGATGAAAGGGAGTAAAGGATTTATGACAATAAACAAAATTATGGTAGTCGGCTCTGGAACAATGGGCAGCGGAATCGCACAGGTGATGGCACAGCATGGGTATGAGGTCATTTTGAATGATATCAAACCTGAATTTGTCGAACGTGGCCTTCAGTCCATCACGAAACAGCTGGATAAAGCCGTCTCGAAAGATAAGATGACAGAGCAGGAAAAAGAAGCGACACTTAAGCGTCTGACTGCTTCAACGGATTATACAGATGCTGAAGATGTGCAGCTGGTTATTGAAGCAGCGACGGAAAACAAAAACATCAAGCTGGATATTTTCAAAAAACTGGCTGAGATTACGCCTGAAGACGCTATTCTGGCAAGCAACACCTCTTCTCTGTCCATAACTGAGATCGCAAATGCGACCAGCAGACCGGAAAAAGTGATTGGTATGCATTTCTTCAATCCGGTACCAGTCATGAAACTGGTCGAGGTCACTCGCGCACTGACAACTGATGACCAGACGGCACAGACCATTCTGGACCTGAGTCAGTCGATCGGAAAAACTGCAATCGATGTGACGGATTCACCAGGCTTCGTCGTTAACCGTGTCCTGATTCCCATGATCAATGAAGCTGTATTTACAGTTTATGAGGGCGTGGCGACAATGGAAGAAGTAGACGATTCGATGAAACTGGGAGCGAACCATCCTATGGGACCGATTGCCTTAGCTGACTATATCGGACTGGATGTCTGTCTCGCAATCATGACCGTTTTATATGAAGGATTTAATGATTCCAAATATAGACCGTGTCCGTTACTGAAAAAATACGTAGAAGCAGGCAGACTGGGAAGAAAAACTGGTCGTGGCTTCTATGAGTATGCTTAAGGAGAATAGACATGACACGATATGACACATTGAAACTATCAAAAAGCAGTGGAATAGGGACACTGATGATCAACCGGCCTAAAAATCTGAACGCTTTGAATACTCAAGTCCTGTCTGAGCTGAACAATATACTGGATGAGATTCAGCAGGATGAATCGATTCAAGTCCTTATCGTAACGGGTGCAGGAGAAAAAGCGTTCGTTGCCGGGGCGGATATCAAGGAAATGAAAGACAAGAGTGCGCTGGAAGGCAGAGACTTTTCTGCTTTCGGTAATCAGGTCTTCAGCAAACTGGAAAACCTGCGTCAGCCGACGATTGCTGCCGTAAACGGCTTTGCCTTAGGCGGAGGCTGTGAACTGGCTATGTCATGCGATATTCGTATCGGCTCGGTCAATGCTAAATTTGGACAGCCGGAAGTCGGTCTGGGCATCATTCCCGGATTTGGCGGGACTCAGCGTTTGAGCCGTATCGTCGGTATCAGTAAAGCGAAAGAACTGATTTTCACTGCGCAGACGATTACTGCGGATCAGGCACTGGCGATCAGTCTGCTGAACAAAGTAACTGAACCGGCCGATCTTTTAACAGAAGCAAAGAAGATGGCTCAAGCAATCATGAAACAGGCACCGCTTGCGATCGAATCCAGTAAGAAAGCTATCAGTCGTGGATTCGAAATGGATCTGCAACATGCCCTTGAAATGGAAGCTGAACTGTTCGGTGGCCTGTTCTCAACAGAAGATCAGAAGATTGGGATGACTGCTTTTACAGAAAAAGTGAAAGCGGAGTTCAGCCGACAGTAAACCCATACCTAAGGGGTGTTTATCAGAACTGATAAGCAGCTCACTACATGAAATGGAGGAAACACGATGACTGACTACAAGAAACTATACCAAGACAAACTGACGACAGCTGAGAAAGCCGTGCAATTAGTTAAGCCCGGTGAAGAAATTATTTTCCCGATCAACCCGGGAGAACCACCGATGCTGCTGGAGGCTCTGCCTGAAAATAAGCAGCTTAAAGGAAACTATCTACACAGAATGCTTCCAAGCAGCGGACCACTTGATATCTCTCAAGACAAGCTGAAACAAGTATCTATTTTTCTATCTGGGGCTGACCGTAAACATTACAGAGAAGGATTCATCGATTTTCTTCCGAATCATTTCTCTGATATTCCTGCGCTCCTTTTAAAGCGTGCTCCGAATCCGGTCATTATGGCAACAGTGTCTCCTATGGATGAAGATGGAAACTTTTCTTTAGGAACGAGTCCATCGTATGTTGCTTCTCTGATCGAACATGCAGCTACAATCATTCTTGAAGTTAATGAAAAAATGCCGCGTACATTCGGTGAAAAAAATGCCATCCATATAAGTCAGGTCGATGCTCTAGTTGAAAACACTGTCGACCTTCCTGAACTGCCTTCTCCAACTCTGTCAGATAAAGACCTGGAAATCGGTAAGACGATCGCTGATATCGTTAAAGACGGCGACACTGTTCAGATCGGCTTCGGATCAATGCCTAATGCGGTAATGGAATACCTGATGGACAAGAAAGATCTGGGTGTCTACAGTGAAATGCTGCCTGACAAAATCGTAGATCTCTATAACAAAGGGGTTGTAACTAACGCATTTAATCCTGTATACCCAGGTAAAACAGCTTCGACCTTTGCTATTGGATCCAAAGCACTGTATGAATTCATGGATAACAACGAAGACATCCTGATGCTTCCGTGCGATGTGACAAACAGTCCGGTGAACATTGCGAAAGTGGATAATCTGGTGTCGATCAACTCATCTGTAGAAGTGGATCTGTATGGTCAGTGTAACTCTGAATCAGTAGGCGGCCATCTGTATTCATCAACAGGCGGACAGGCTGACTTCACAAAAGGGGTGCGCATGACTAAAAACGGCCGTGGTGTCATCTGTCTCTATTCAACCGCTAAGAAAGATACAATTTCCACTATTGTATCCGAACTGGCGCATGGATCGATTGTCTCTACCTCTAAGAATGATGTCGATACGGTGGTTACGGAATATGGGAAAGCTGAGTTGATCGGTAAGACCTTCAGTGAACGGGCTGAAGCTCTGATCAGTATCGCTCATCCAGATTTCCGAGACGACCTGCGTAAAAAAGCAATTGAAAAGAAACTGATAGCAGATAAGCCTGTACTTGTCTGATTCATTTTAATCAGAGCCCTCATGAGTTCAATTGAACGCGAACTCATGGGGGACTTTTCAATGTTAGAGAAAGAATAGCCTGATTTTAGAGTGTAAGGAATAGCGGTAAAGGACGTTTACCTATAGTAATTACGTATGTAATGGTGTACAATGAGAAAGAGGTGAGAGAATTGTTAAAATATAGTGAGTTGACAGAAAAGGATAAACGCCGCCGGTACAAGATGCTTGTGGAATTACCGTTATTTCTGGCCGGAATTATACTCAGTGCGTTCGATTTTGATTTCAGATTTATCATGACAATGGTAACAGGGATCATGGTCATTGAACTGATCATCTTCGGTCTGATGGATATTAAATTCAATTATTCATTAAGCGAATTTATTACAGACATGATCTTTTTGTTCGTCATGAATTTCTTTGTTGTCCTGATAGCCACTCCGGGCTTTCTGTATACACTGAACCAGGCTACAGAGCGGACTTATATTTTTACCAACATTATCGAATTGATTGTTTCGTTTACTTTGCTTCATACAGCCTGGTATATTTACATTATTCTCTCATGTAAGGTAAGAAAAAACCCGTCCCTCAAATGGAAATGGGATGTAACAGGGGCCTTTCATTCTGATGGCAGTCGATTTGCGGTTAAATAAAAAGTACAGGGACATCAGGACGACACGCAAGGTGCTCGTCCGAATGATCTGTACTTTTATTTTTATATTATAAGATAAACATCAATAGTCCGGAGTAGAAGACCAGGCCGACCATAAATGAGGTCATGCCGCTTCCTTTACAGGCTGGAAGTTCATCTTTCAAAGCATTGAGAATCAGTCCGCCTGCTACGAAAGCTTCCAGAAGTCCCATATACGTGTGAGAGATGTGAATAGTCAATCCGAGAAGCCATCCCAGCAGCACAGACGCGACGAGGAGCTTCAGACCATATCGGTCGTACAGTTTTTCAAAGTGGTGACGCAGTACCCAGTCATTTGTCATGAAGTGGACACCAATAGCGAATAAGTAAAGCAGTGCAGTAAAGGTTGTTTCAAAACGCTGGTTGGACAGGAGGATACCGATAATGAAATTATAGAGAAAATAAGACCCAATGTGAGCCCAGAAAATACCTGAGGTAGAAAAATCTCTTTTGGCCAGTTTCAGTCTTGATGATTTCAAAGCCAGCTCAAGAAAGTAAAATACAACAATACCGACAAGCATGGAGCCGAAAATCAGATGAGACGCATTCTGGGATGAAATATGAAAAGTCTCCATAACCTCATGCTCATACCCCTGAACGGTCGGGATCAGGTGGAAGAATACATAAGCTAGTGAAATTCCTCCAACAAAAGAGGTAAACTGGTTAACGGAAAACAGGCGCAATTTAAAATGTCTGGAGCTTAAATGAATAAATGAAAAGCCTAATGCAAGGAACAAACCGGTTAATGACATACTACAATCCTTCTTTCAATTAATTAAAACTATCTCTATAGCGAATTTATTATAGTCCTCAACCAGATCGTAGTCAACAAGTTTTCATGAAACTTTCTGAAACTTTTCATAATTATGTCCGACGCGTTCAAAAATAGGATTAAGCCTGTTACTATGCTATTCTAATAATATTAAACTAAGCAACTAAACAAGGAAAAGAGGGATTAGATGACACCAATTAAAGTTAAATTGGCAAAAAACAATCGAATCGAATCAGAGCGACTGATTCTCAGACCAGTCACATTGAAAGATGCACCGGACATGTACGAGTATGCCCAGGATGAAGAGACGACCTACTATGTTTTTGACCGGCATACGTCACTTGAAAAGACAGAAGAAGCCATCACTGAGTATTTTCTGGAAGACCCCTTCGGAAAGTTCGGAATCGAGCTGAAGGGAACGGGAAAAATGATCGGTACAATTGATTTAAGAATCAAAAGCGAAGACAAACGGGCCATCATTGGGTACACCTTGAACAAAGCATTTCACGGAAAAGGATACATGACGGAAGCCGGCCAGCGTGTATTGAAGTTAGGTTTCGAGACACTTGGACTCGACTGCATTGCCGCTTTGCATGATGAACGTAATGCCGTATCGGGGAAAGTAATGGAACGCCTCGGTATGAAGAAAGAAGGGACCCTTCGTCATGTTGGAAAATGGAAGCAGGGGGAATGGTTCAATGATGTCTACTATTCAATACTTAAATCGGAATATGATGATCAGAAACGAGAACTGGGACAGTAAGGGGTATCATTTGCGATAAGCGGGGCACTCTTTTTATACTTAAAGGTAACAATAAGTTAAGGAGGAGACGTATGCAGAAAACACGAAGTTTTCCAAAAGAAGCTGGCCTCGAGAATGGATTGAAGGTACTCAGAGAAGGGTATATGTATGCCCCGAATAGACACAAGATTTATAAAGCAGATGCGTTTGAAACCCATTTACTGGGTGAAAAGGCAGTAGTCATTGGTGGAGAAGAAGCGGCTAAACTCTTTTATGACGAAGACAAATTTAAACGTGAAGGAGCTGCCCCCGAGCCTGCCAAGGCAACATTGCTCGGAAAAGGCGGTGTTCAGGGTCTTGATGATGAAGCACACAGACATCGTAAAGCATTCTTTATGGGGCTGATGTCCAAAGAACGCATTGAAGTCTGGGCTAAGCTTGTCGAGAAATACTTGCTGAAGGAAACAAAGGAATGGATCAAGAAGGATTCGATCGTCTTCTATGAAGAAAGTCAGAAAATTCTGACACAGGCTGTCTGTGAATGGGCAGGAGTTCCTTTACCCGAAAAAGACGTGGAGAAGCGCACAAAACAGCTGGTCAGTATGTTCGAGTCTCCAATGGCCGTCAGCACCCGCCATATAGAAGGGCGGATCGGACGCAAGCAGGGAGAAGCCTGGAATAAGGAGCTGATCCAACAGGTCAGAGCCGGGGTATTACATCCGAAAGAAGAGACCGCTCTTTACCAGATTTCGTGGTTTAAGGATCTAGACGGTGAGCTGCTCGACTTGAAGACAGCTGCCGTGGAGCTGCTTAATGTTCTGCGTCCTTCAGTAGCGGTGGCGATCTACTTTGCCTTCACGGCGCTGAGCCTGTATCAGTTTCCTGAAATCAAGGATAAGCTTAATGGAGACAATCCTTATTATCTGCATATGTTCATTCAGGAAATCAGACGATATTACCCATTTTTCCCATTCAATGGGGCCATTACCAGAAAAGACTTTGTCTGGGACGGATACCAGTTTGAAAAAGACACGCTCGTGATCCTGGACTTTTATGGTACAAATCATGATCCGCGTATCTGGGATAATCCTGAAGAATTTAACCCCGAACGTTTCAAGGACTGGCACACAAGCCCGACAGATCAGGTCCAGATGAAACTGGTTGCTCAAGGCGGAGGAGACTACAATACAGGTCACCGCTGTCCGGGAGAATGGAATACTGTCAGAGCCATGGAAATCGTCACGGACTATCTGATCAACAAAATCAGTTATGAGGTGCCGGAGCAGGATGTGGGCTACAGTATGGTGAAGGTCCCGACTATTCCAAACAGCGGCATGAAACTGGA
This sequence comes from Alkalibacterium pelagium, assembly GCF_900109325.1. Classification (GTDB taxonomy): domain Bacteria; phylum Bacillota; class Bacilli; order Lactobacillales; family Carnobacteriaceae_A; genus Alkalibacterium; species Alkalibacterium pelagium. The sequence continues at coordinate 21,579 of NZ_FNZU01000017.1, read as the reverse complement.
GAATATCGATTATATCGGATAAATAAGGCTGAAGTGTATCAGCAGATAGGAGCTGTACTATGAGAAAACTCGGTAAGGCGCTGGTCCTGGTTCTGATCGGACTGATCGGAGGCATGGGCGGACCGCTTAAAGAAGATTAAGTCAGACCAACTTTATCTATTGACTGATTAAATTAATCAGTGGGAGAGGCGCTGCGTTGTGAAGAACGACAATGTAGTGTCTTTTTCTTATGTAATAGGAGTTGATTATTCTTCTGAGAATGGCATTAAGGGAGGTTGCGACACGCCTAGAGGTTTAGGAGCAGGTGAGCTGGTCGCAAGAAGCTTCTTAGAACCAACTGGCGAGGGAGCAAGTTGTCGAGCTGGTCACAAGAAGCATCTTAGAACCAACTGGCGAGGGAGCAAGCCGATGAGCTGGTCACAAGAAGCCTCTTAGAACCAACTGGGGAACGAGCAAGCCGATGAGTAGGTCGCAAGAAACATCTTAGAACAAACTCAAACCTTTATAATGAAGAAATGACAGGTCATTTCTTTTCGTCTTTCATATTTCATAATTGAGCTCTTTACAGTATAGTATAGTTACCTTTGAAGGAGGGATCTGTATATGAAACAATATCTTTGCCCGTCACTAAGTATCATCTTCTATTTCCTATATTATTTATTGGTCCAGGGAACAGCTTATTTTTTGCCGGATTCAATTATCGTTACACTGATTATAGTGGCTTCGGTATTTATCATAATCCCAATTGCAGCCTCACACACGAGTGCCTTTGTTATGGTTAAAATCAGAGGATTCAACTGTCGGCTGTAAGTGTACTCATCCCGAAAACTGAGATGGCAATAAGTTGAAGCGGGGAGCAACCTAGCCACCAAATCGAATCGATTTAAAAAAACACCTTTTAATCATCTTGAGGATATGCTATTATAGTAGTTGCCGCAAGGCCTCATGGCAATGGCGGGCGTATGAACCGTGTCAGGTCCGGAAGGAAGCAGCACTAAGTACTGTCCCGCCATGTGTCATGTGATACATAGCCACGAATAATGCAGTTTATTCATAGAAAGATGCCTCTGTCAAAAGGGCATCTTTTTTTTTCGGACAGGGAAAATTTCTTTTTAAATTCACTTCATTTTGGCCTATAATAGAGTAGAGCAAGTACCTAGAAAAGAGGGAGACAATGAGTTATCAAGCTTTATATCGTGTCTGGCGTCCACAGCGGTTTTCAGACGTAGCTGGACAGGAAGCCGTCACTAAAACCCTTAAGAACGCCTTGAATCAAGGCAATACCAGTCATGCCTATCTATTCTCCGGTCCTCGGGGAACAGGAAAGACTAGTGCGGCCAAAATTTTTGCTAAAGCCATGAACTGCCCTCATTCTCAAGATGGAGAGCCATGTAATGAGTGCGACATCTGTGAATCCATCACACGGGGGAACTTGAATGACGTCATAGAAATAGATGCCGCCAGTAATAACGGTGTAGAAGAAATAAGAGACATTAGAGAGAAGGCGAACTATGCGCCGACTCAGGCTGAATATAAAGTATATATCATTGATGAGGTTCATATGCTGTCAATGGGGGCTTTCAACGCTCTACTGAAGACACTTGAAGAGCCGCCGGCAAATGTCGTGTTCATTTTAGCAACAACTGAACCGCACAAAATTCCACTGACGATCATTTCAAGGACGCAGCGGTTTGATTTCAGACGCATTTCTCCTCAGGATATTATCAGACGGATGACATTCATTCTGCAGGAAAAAGATGTGGCTTATGAAGAAGATGCACTTCTGGCCATCGCTAAGGCGGCAGAAGGAGGCATGCGGGATGCTTTGAGTATACTCGATCAGGCCTTGTCTTTCTCAAGCGGGTCGATCACGTTAGAAGATACGCTTCGAATCACCGGCAGTATCACTCAGGAACTGCTTGGAGATTACGTCTCCGCTTCTTTAGTTAACGATACGGAGAAAGGATTGAGCCTGCTTCATGCAATCCTTCAGGAAGGGAAAGATGCAAACCGGCTGGTTGACGACACGATCCTTTTCTGTAGAGATATTCTGATCTATAAGAAAACCGGGGAAGATGCCCTGCTTAAAATGAGTAAGGTGGATGACCAGTTCAAGAGTTTGGCAGAGGAAGCTGATCCTGAAAAAATTTACGAAATCATTAGGGTAATGAATCAGACCCATCAGGAAATGAGGCTGTCCAGTCACGCGGAAGTTTATCTTGAAGTCGCGACCGTACGACTGACCCAGCCGGTTTCAAAACCTGCGAGCGGCCCGGCTGCTGGTCATCTACAGGAAATGAAAGCAGACAACGGCGACATCGATGCTTTGAAGAAGAAAATGCAGCAGATGCAGACGCTGATCGAACAGATGCAGCAAGGGGGTCAGAAACCTGCTGCGCCGAGGACCTCTAACCAGTCACGTAAAGCCAGGAAACAGCAGACATTCAAGGTGAATCAGACACAGGTTTTCAAAGTGCTGGAAAAAGCCACAAAAGGGGATCTGGTCAAGCTGAAAGATGTCTGGCCTGATCTGATCGATTTCCTGCCTGCGGGTCAGAAAGCAATAATGAAGACGTCCAAACCCGTTGCAGCCAGTCCGAATGGGTTGGTTGTCACCTTTGATTATGATATTCTATGTGAGAGGGCTTCAAACGATTCCTTCCTTCTGGAATCGGTTGGTGATTATCTTGAAAAAGTGATCGGTCATCGTGCCGGGATGTGCAGTGTGCCGAGTGAACAATGGCCTGCAGTCCGTCAATCATTTATTCAGCAGATGAAAAATCAGTCCGGGGAATCTGAAGAAGTCTCCAGCGAAGAACAGTCAGAACCGGAAGAAGAACCCGTCGTGAGTGAAGCGATCGGTCTCTTCGGAGAAGAAATCGTAAATATTAAAGATTAAGAGAGGATGAATGCCGATGCGCGGTGGAATGGGAAATATGCAAGGTATGATGAAGAAAATGCAGAAGATGCAGAAAGAAATGGAACAGGCTCAGGCTACTCTGAATGAAACAGAGTTTACTGGATCAGCTAATGACGACTTGGTGACAGTCAAATTTACAGGAGACAAAACATGTCGGGAAGTCAGAATCAAAGAAGATATTGTTGATCCTGAAGATGTAGAAATTATTGAAGACCTTGTACTATTAGCAGTAAATGATGCCTTGGGAAAAATCGACGAAGAAACTGAAAAAACAATGGGCAAGTACTCTAAAGGATTAGGAATCCCAGGATTATAATTTGGAGGAATGTTTGTGGACTGTCTGACGAGTATGGATCTATTCGTTTCGCAGTAGAAAGGAAACGGTTATGCACTATCCAGAACCGATAGCACAATTGATGGAGAGTTATATGAAACTGCCAGGGATCGGGGAGAAAACAGCTGCCCGCCTGGCTTTTTATACGGTGAATATGAAGGAAGATGACGTCACCCGATTTGCAAAGTCACTGATCAGCGTCAAGCGTGACCTGACTTACTGTTCGGTCTGCGGGAATATGACACAGAATGACCCTTGTGATATCTGCGAAGACAAGAATCGGGACCAGTCAGTTATTTTAGTAGTAGAGCAGGCAAAAGATGTGATAGCAATGGAAAAGATGCATGAATTCAAAGGCTTGTATCATGTCCTTCATGGCGTGCTCTCACCTATTGAAGGGACCGGCCCAGAGGATATTAATATTCCTGTCCTGATCAAACGTCTTCAGAAAGATGAAGTCAAGGAAGTCATCATTGCGACTAATGCAACAGCTGAAGGAGAGGCTACAGCAATGTATCTGTCGAGACTGATCAAGCCGGCAGGAATCAAAGTCACACGTCTGGCTCATGGTTTGTCAGTAGGCAGTGATATTGAATATGCCGACGAAGTTACTCTGCTTAAAGCTGTTGAAGGCAGAAGAGAAATGTAGGGAATCAGAGTATGGGATTGTTCAGAAAAAAACATCAGCTTAAGAATCAGTACGACGATAAACTGATCGCACTCATCAATAAGCAGAAAAAACTGTACCAAGCCGACAAACAACTGGAAGAGCTGATGATCAAGGACCATCCGGAATGGGAAGCACAGCTCAAGCTCCAGAAGGCGAAGTATTTTTACCTCTTTAAAGAAGCGCGTATCAGACACGTAAGAGGGAATCATCTTAGTAAATGATTAGTCAAAAGTCCGTCAGCTCTTTGACGGGCTTTTTTATTTATACCTGACAATCGATTATTTGTATTGATATGGCATGGACTCCACTCTAACTGAACTGATGCAAGACTAAAAGTTGAGTAGAATCAGCTTATCAGTTTGTTTAAAATAACAACATACTAATTAATATAACTTATAATTAAATATTAATGAGGAATATAAACATTTTCTAATTTTTATAACGTTGACTTAGTTATATCAATAACTTACACTTTATTGTACTAGCTCATTGCTATTTATTTTTTTATGAATAAGGTTATTTAGTTAATAATGAAAGCGCTACAAGATTGAGTTAGTTAGTTTACTTTAATATACCAACTAAATATTACTTAATGTTAATACATAAACAGGTGAGGTGAGTAGACGCGTATACTGACATAAGTGATAGTTGAGAAAATAAGGTTAAGGAGAGAATTGAATGCAGAACAACTGGCGTAAGAAGTACAGCTTTTCCTTAGCAACAATGCTCCTTCTGAGCACATTTGCTCAAACTGCGGCTCCGATAGCAGCTTATGCTGAAACAGAAGTTGACAGCTCGGATGCAGCAGTACTGGATATAGAACAATCGGTCATCACTGTTTCAGAAGCGCTGAGTAGAGGAAACGATGCCTCAACAGCTAATGTTAAAGGCTACATTGTGGCGCATGTAGCCGGGAACGGTCCGAGTTTGAGGTTTGATGAGTTCGCCAATGATCATAATTTTGCACTTGCTGATAATCCTGATGAAACTGATCCGGAGAATATGATTCTTGTTCAGATTCCTTCGAGCTTCAGAGGAGAGTTTGGTCTCCAGTCCAAGCCGAATAATATCGGACGGGAAGTCATCGCAACCGGTCAACTTAAAGCATATTTTGGAGAGGTGGGCCTAAGAGAACTTTCTGAGCTGACTTTTGTGGAAGCTGATGCTGGAGAGGATCCGCCGTCAGAAGAACCACAAGAACTGGAACTTCTGTCAATACTGGAAGCAAGGGAACAGCAGACCGGTGAAGTTAAGACAAAAGGTGTTGTTACTGCTAGACTAAGAAACACTATTCAGATTCAGGATGGCACAGCAGCGATTGCAGTCAGACCGACTTCTTTGAACGTAGAAGTAGGGGACACAGTTACAGTTACTGGAACGTTGCAGGATTATCGAGGCCTACTTCAACTGGACTCTGCTGTTCTTGATGAAAAAGTAAGCGGGGCAGAAGTTCCTTCCCCAATATCCCTCACAGGAGATCAGCTCTCCAGACATCAGTCTCAGCTGGCTGTGCTCTCGGGTGTGGAGATTACTGATGTTCAAACGGGGAGCGGATGGGCAAATTACACAGCCACCGACTCTTCAGGCGCAGTATTTACTGTTCGGGACGAAAATGGCACACTAGATCTGCAGTCTGGGAGAGTGTATGAATCCATAACTGGAATAGTTTCACAGTTTGATGATACACAACAGATTATACCAAGGAATAGTCTTGATATCATAGAAGACTCCAGTATCGTACAGCCTGTCATCGCTAGTCCTGGGAGCGGATCGGTTCCAATAGGGACAAGCGTATTGCTTGATACTCCAACATCTGATACTGAGATATTCTATACTGTCGACGGATCAGATCCGGATACGAGCAGTTTGCGATACTCCGATCCTATACTTATCACTGAACAGACCACAATACGTTCGATAGCCGTTCGTGGAGAACAGACAAGCACGATTTCTGAATTTGCGTATAATGTCTTCGATGCCGAAGAAGGCATGAGAATTCATGATATACAAGGCGCTGGACATTTTTCTCCAATGAACGGAGAGAAAGTCTTCAATGTGAAGGGCGTTGTAACTTATGTCTATTCTATTCAGGGTGGCAATTACTTCCATATGCAGACGCCAGATGACCTCGTAGATGATGATCCTAATACTTCAGAAGGGATAGTCGTCTATACTGGCCGCAGTACGGGTGTTGAAGTCGGGAATCTGGTAGAAGTGACCGGAAATGTATCTGAATATTTCATTGATGGATATAGTGATAAAGAAGATACCGATCTGCCTGTCACTCAAATAAATGCCAGAGATGATCGTGGGGGAATCGTTAATGTTCTTGAGAATGTAGTTGATTTACCCGAACCGATTCAAATAAGTTCCGACATGATTCCTTCTGAAATAAAAGGGGATACTGATTTAGATGTGTTTGACCCCGACCTCTATTCTCTTGACTTCTGGGAAAGTGTTGAAGGAATGTATGTAGAGGTTATGCCTTCAGTTGCAATTGCTCCACAGCAGCATGGGGATCTGGTAGTCGTGACAGAAGATTACGAGCCTGAAAACAGAACTGTAAATGGAGGGATCCGACTATCTGAAGAAGGGCCGGATTCCAAGTCTATCCAGTTCAAATTGCAACCTAACGGACCAGCTAGGGAACTGGCTGTTAAGACCGGAGATCGGTTCACTGAATCGATTGAAGGAGTAGTCAATTATGGATTCGGTAACTATAAAGTCTATGCTGATCTTGATGATGTCAGAGGTGCGCTAGTAGAAGCTGAAAGAGCTGATGTACAGACATCGATCATTAAGGATGAGGATAAGCTGACGGTTGCAACATATAATGTTGAGAATTTTTCTGCCAATCGATCTCAGACTTCCGATGTTAAAGCGCAAAGAATAGCACGATCATTTGTTGAACAGATGGAGTCTCCTGATATTATTGGGATTGTTGAGGTCATGGCCAACAATGGGACATCTTCGACTTCTCCGGAAGCAGACCAGAGTTATGAGCGTCTGATTTCAGAGATTGAAAATGCAGGTGGACCATCCTATGACTATGCAAATATCGATCCTGTCTTTAATGCAGACGGTGGAGCTCCTGGGGGAAACATCCGAGTAGGTTATTTATATAATCCGGAACGCGTGTCTCTGATTGAGGGGGCAATCGGCGGGACAAGCGATGCTGTAGGGTATGTTGATGGCTCGCTCACCCTGAATCCGGGTCGTGTGTCTCCTTCAGAATTTACGAACACAAGAAAACCACTTGCAGCACAATTTGAATTCAATGGAGACAGTGTCGTAGTCATTAATAATCACCTGAATTCAAAACTGGGAGATGATCCTTACTACGGTCAGAACCAACCGCCACGTTTTGGAAGCAGAGCTCAGCGCAATCAGCTGGCTGAAACTCTCAATTCCTTTGTGGGCGACATACTTGAGGATAATCCAGAGGAGAACATTGTGGTTCTCGGAGACATGAATGACTATGAGTTCTCTGAGCCACTTCAAATTCTGGCGGGCGATGAACTGACTAACCTGATTCACAGCGTACCTGAAATGGAGCGTTACAATTATGTCTATCAAGGCAGTTCTCAAGTACTGGATCACATCCTTGTATCCAATAATCTGGTAGAAAGCGCTGAAATTGATATTCTTAACATCAATGCAGATTATACGGATATGCATAGTCGAGCTAGTGATCATGATCCTGTCCTTGCCCAGATCGATCTGAGATCGTCAGAAGATAGTGAGGAAGATGCATTTACACTATCTCTCATGCATACAAATGATACACATGCCCGCGTTGAAAACTACCCTAAACTGATCACAGCAATCGACCAGTATCGGGAAGAAAATCCAAATGCTCTTCATGTGAATGCAGGAGATGTTTTCTCAGGAACATTGTACTTCAATGAATTCAGAGGACAGGCCGATGTAGCTCTTATGAATCTGATGGGTATCGATGTCATGACATTCGGTAACCACGAATTCGATTTGGGTGACTCAGAAGATGGGCACCGATCACTATCTGAATTTGTCAAAAAAGCTAACTTTCCTTTTCTTGGAACAAATGTAGATTTTTCAAATGATCCGTATATGAGCAGTCTTGAAACCAACACTATGCTGGAACGAAATCCGGAAGCAGGTCTGGTTTATGACAGTATCATCTTTGAAGTAGAAGGTGAAGAAATTGGCGTATTTGGCTTAGTGACTGAAGATACTAAGAATATTGCCAGCCCGGCAGACGTTGAATTTGAAGACTTTATACAGGCGGCAGAGGAAGCAGTTCAAGCCTTTGAGGATGCCGGAATCAATAAAATCATGGCAGTGAACCATCTAGGATTCGACAGTGCGCCGGAAGTGGGAAATGATCTGCGTCTGGCAGGAGAAGTTGCTGGTATCGATATCATCGTTGGTGGCCACTCCCATACAGAATTGATGGAACCAGTGGTCATTGAAACTGATGCTGATGGGAATCCTAAAGCTCCAACAGTCATCGTTCAAGGTGGGGAATATGCAGAGTTTCTCGGAACATTAAATGTAGACTTTAATGATCAAGGAGAAATCATCCGCCAGTCTGGTGCGCTCATTGATGCTACTGGTTTGGAAGATGATCCGGATGCAGTCGAATTGCTTCAGGAATACAAAGATAGAATAGAAGAAGTGAGCAATCAGCCTATTGGTGCTGAAGCGATGAAAGACTTGCCGAATCCGAGACTGGGTGGTGAAAGTGACGTTAGTGTCCGTGCAAATGAAACAGAACTAGGCAATTTAATTACGGATGCAATGCTTAATAAAGCTCAGGAAAAATTCCCGGAAACAGTGATTGCGTTCCAGAACGG
>NZ_FNZU01000017.1:0-12550 GCF_900109325.1 Alkalibacterium pelagium | reverse complement strand
GTTTCGAGACATTTGCTCAAGCATATGCTGAAGGACGCGTTCGCGATATCGGCGAAGAAGACTGGCAGCAGCTGCGTGACTACATGGTTGAAGAAGAGTACTTGAATGGCATCGTAGACCCTGTAATCGAAAACCGTATCGTGGATCTTCAGGGAGAAGATATGCCGGTAGAACAAGAACTATTCGAACTGTCAGTCATGCATATGAATGATACGCACGGTCGAGTTGAAAATTATCCTTACATGATAAGTGCAATAAATGAGTATCGTGCAGGGAATCCAGAATCACTGCTGGTCAATGCAGGAGATGTCTTCTCAGGTACGCTATACTTTAACGAGTTTAGAGGGCAGGCAGACTTGGCTCTTATGAACCTGATGGGTATTGATGTCATGACATTTGGAAATCACGAATTTGACTTAGGGGATTCAGAAGGTGGGCATTACTCACTCTCTAATTTTGTCAGGGGAGCAAACTTCCCATTCCTTGGGACAAATGTCGATTTTTCTAGAGATCCATTCATGGCTGAATTCGAAACAAATGAATCATTAGTATCTGATCCGCAAGATGGAATGATCTACGACAGTATTATCCATGAGGTCGACGGAGAACTAGTAGGTATATTCGGTTTAGTGACAGAGGATACTAGAAATATAGCCAGCCCTGCAGACGTTGAATTTGAAGACTTTATACAGGCAGCAGAAGAAGCTGTTCAAGCCTTTGAAGACGCAGGGATCAATAAAATAATGGCTGTCAATCATCTTGGGTTTGACAGTGCACCAGAAGTGGGAAATGATATACGTCTAGCTGCTGAAGTAGCAGGAATTGATATTATTGTCGGTGGACACTCTCACTCCGAGCTTAATGAGCCAGTCATCGTTGATACGGATGCAGATGGAAATACTAAAGCTCCAACTGTTATCGTACAAGGGGGGCAATACGCAGAACACCTAGGAACACTCACTGTTGAGTTTAATGAACAAGGGGAAGTAGTAAGACAGTCTGGTGAACTGCTTGAAGTTTCAAATTATGAAGCGGATGCTGAGGCATTGGATGTTATGGCTCAATATAGAGAAAGAATCCAAGAAATCAGCAATCAGCCTATTGGTGCTGAAGCTATGAAAGATCTTCTAAATCCGAGATTAGGAGATGGAAGTGACGTTAGTGTCCGTGCGAATGAAACAGAATTAGGAAACCTGATCACAGATGCAATGCTGAATAAAGCTCAGGAAAAATTCCCTGAAACAGTGATTGCGTTCCAGAACGGGGGAGGCATTCGTGCTGGTATCGATAAAGGGCCAATCACTACAGGTGAAGTGCTGACAGTTCTACCATTTGGAAATAACCCAGTTACTGCAACTTTATCTGGGCAGGAAATTAAAGATATACTGGAACACAGCGTGAGACAGGTACCAAACGAAAATGGTGGGTTCCTACATGTATCAGGCATGCGTTTCTTCTATGATAGTACTAGAGATGCAGGAGATCGCATCGTTCAGATGTATATTGATGACAATGGAGAACTTACGGCAATTGATCTTACAGAGATTTATACCGTTACAACTAACGGTTTCACCGGTCGAGGGGGCGATGGTTTCGAGACATTTGCTCAAGCATATGCTGAAGGACGCGTTCGCGATATCGGCGAAGAAGACTGGCAGCAGCTGCGTGACTACATGGTTGAAGAACGGTACCTCAACGGTATTGTAGACCCAGTTCTCGAGGGACGCATCATTGATCTCTTAGGTGAAGAATTACCGGAAGATCCAGCTGAACCAGGCCAACCAAGCCAACCGGGCGAACCGGGACAGCCAGGACAGCCAGGCCAACCAGGAGAACCAGGAGAACCAGGAGAACCAGGACAGCCAGGTGAACCAGGACAGCCAGGCGAACCAGTCCAACCAGGAGAACCAGGCCAACCAGGACAGCCAGGCGAACCAGGACAGCCAGGACAGCCAGGCCAACCAGGAGAACCAGGACAACCTGGTCAGCCGGGCCAACCAGGAGAACCAGGACAACCTGGTCAGCCGGGAGAACCAGGCGACCCAAGTGAACCGACGAAACCAGGGGCTGACAAAGAAGAAGGAGAAAAGTTACCTTCTACAGCTACTCAAACATATCTCATTGCTTTCTCAGGAGCAGCGATGATGATAGCTGGTTTAGGTGTGACTCTAGTTAAAAATAAATTGTCCAAAAATTAGTCCGTATGAAGTCAGGTCGCCTAAAATAGCGACCTGACTTTTACTTTATCTATGTACTCGCAGCTAGTTTTAAGCACCACAAGTAGGGAAACAATAGTAGGGTAACTAACATTAGGTTGGAGAGATTTTATATGAGAAAGAAACTTCCCAGGTCAATCTTATCGATACTAAGATGGCAGGATCTATATATTCAAATGGACAACCTCTCCTTATCTAACGTATAATATAAGTAGAAACCGATTAGAAAGTTGGAAGAAGGCTTGAAGGGACTATTTATAACTATTGAAGGACCTGATGGGGCAGGAAAAAGCAGTCTGGTCAGAAGACTTCAAAAGGCCATACAGGATGAAACAGATCGTCCTTTAGTGATGACAAGGGAACCTGGTGGGAGTGACATTGCCGAAGAAATAAGAGAAATCCTGCTCAACCCTGTACATACTAAGATGGATGCCAGAACTGAAGCACTGCTTCTTGCTGCAGGAAGACGACAGCATGTCGTTGAAAAGATCAGACCCGCATTGAGCAGAGGAGACATCGTCTTATGTGACCGTTTTGTCGATAGTTCGATCGCTTATCAGGGGCAGGCTAGAGGAATTGGTGTAGAAGAAGTCAAGGCCATTAATGCCTTCGCTATTGAAGGGTTAAAACCTGATCTGACGATTTATCTTGATGTTGAAGCGGAGGTTGGGCTGTCACGCATAAGGGACAAGAATTCCAACCGGACACAGGATCGACTTGAGCTTGAAGCCATTACTTTTCATGAAGAAGTCAGAAAAGGTTACGCTCAGCTGATCAGTCAGGAACCGGAGCGATTTAATATTATCGATGCCTCTCAGGCTGAAGAAAAAGTATTTGAAGATACCTGGGCGGTCATCAAAGAAAGACTGAATGACACATATTGAAAAATAAGAAAGGATGATCACGATGAAATTGATCGTAGCAATTGTACAGAATCAGGACAGCAAACGTCTAGCAGACGAATTTGTGGAGAATGGAATTAGAGCCACAAAACTATCTTCCACCGGTGGGTTTTTAAGATCAGGAAATACAACATTCCTGTTAGGGGTAGAGGATCGAAAAGTTGACGAGGTACTTGAACTGATCAAAGAGAACTGTTCAACCCGTAGCCAGACAATGATGAGTCCGCCATCTTATGATTTCACTTTGGAATCAGATCTGACTTATCCAGTGGACGTTGAAGTTGGAGGAGCGACGTTATTCGTTCTGCCAATCGATCAGTTCCTGCAATTTTAATCGAGAGAGAGGACAGATAATGTCTACTCAAACAATCAAACAGCCGAGCATTCAGCGGCTGTTTCTTCAGTTGCTTAATCAGAAGACACTGCAGCATGCCTATCTGTTCGAAGGCAAAGCAGGTACTGGAAAAAAAGACATGGCCATGTGGGTCACGCAGTCTCTTTATTGTCCGGAAAGCAGGGATGGGGGAGCCTGTCAGACCTGCCAGACGTGTCAGCGAATCAGATCGCATTATCATCCGGATGTTATTGAAATCGAACCGGACGGTCAGTCGATCAAAATCGGACAAGTAAGAAGCCTTAAAGAAGAATTTACAAAAAGCGGAATGGAAAGCCGCCGCAAAGTCGTCATCGTTGAAGATGTAGAAAAAATGACGATTCAGGCCGCAAACAGTCTGCTTAAGTTTCTGGAAGAACCGGATGGTGAAATCTATCTGTTTCTTCTGACCACGGCAAAACACAGACTGCTGGATACGATCCTGTCTCGCTGTCAGCTTATTCATTTTCCTCAGCTTCCTAAAGACGAGCGACTGTCTCTTCTTGTGGAGCGTGGAATTTCCCAAGAAAAGGCAGCACTGCTGATTCATCTGACAAGTGATGCCGACCAGGCCCAGGAACTGGCTGAAAGAGAAGAGCTAGTACAACTGGTTCAGACTGTATGGAAATGGTTCAGTTTCATGTCCAAGAAAGATGATCAGGCCTTTGTTTATGTGCATACTGACCTGATGCCTCTTGCTCGTGAGAAGAAGGATCAGCTGATGGTCATGGATCTGGTCCTGATTCTCCTTCAGGATATACTGAACTGTCAAGTGAGTGAATCGCATATTTACGCATTTGAAAAGTATAAGGAGACTATTCAGTCAGAAGCTCAGCGGTTTCGTCCGCTGGCGATAGCTAATATGATGGAAGTCATATTGAATGGGAAGAAAATGCTGGACAGCAATGTCGCTGCCCAGGGGATTTTTGAAGACTGCTCGCTTCAAATTGTTGATGTCATCAGGAATAAAAGATAAATGAAAAGACTCTCAGTTCGTTTGGCTTTTTCTTTCTAATCATGGTATGCTATAAAAAGATGTGAGAAATCGACTCGCTTCAATCAGCAGGTGACGATGAAAGAACAAAGAAGTGGTGACGTATGAATAAAAAAGAATTGCACGATACATTTTCTGATTTAGAATCTCAAGCAGAAGCCACCTTGAATATTATAAAAAACATGAAAGAAGAGTTATCTCATCTTACAGAAGATAATCATGTTTTGCGGATGGAAAATCAGCACCTACGAGATCGGTTAGCAGAAATCATGAAACAGCAATCACTCGAAAAGCAAATTACTGACACGGGTATGACTAAGTCCCGCTTAAATCTTGAAAAAATATATGAAGACGGCTTCCATGTCTGTAACTTGTTTTACGGATCAAGAAGAGACGGCGATGAACCTTGTGCATTTTGTCTTGAAGTGATCTATGGTGAAAGAAAGTAGAACCACAATATATAGTGTTCAGAAAAAAACAATTAAGTTCTTAACAATTTAACACTCCCGATAAATGTACGTTTGTACGTTTAGCTCGGGAGTGTGTTTTCGTTTAAGACACTACATGTTGTGTTCGGTTTAAAAATAAACAATATATCTAGTGCTTCGGGCTTGATTTTTTATTCTACTGCTGTAAAATAAAGTTATCGTAGAAAAACAAATAAAACACACAAATTAAAACACACACAACATGTAGTGTGACAGGATTTAATGGAAAAGAGCCATGGAGGAGATAAAAATGCAGAATACACCAGTAGTCGTTTACTCAAAACCGAATTGCATGCAGTGCAATTTCACAAAAAAATTCCTGGAAGATAAGGGGATCCCTTACCAGATTAAAGACATTGAAGAGAACGAGAAGGCTGTCGATGAAGTGAAGAGTCTGGGATTCAGTTCACTTCCAGTGGTCATTGCTGAGGGCATTGAAGCGTTCCACGGATTCAGACCGGACCTGCTGAACAGACTGGCATAAAAATGAAAGTCGTGTACTTTTCTCTGACAGGACAGACCAGAAAATTTGTGAAGAAACTAAATATGGATTTGCTGGAGCTTGATCCAGCAAATCCTTTTATTGACATGGAAGAGCCCTTTATCATTGTCACACCGACATACGACGGGGAAGTAAGTGATCTGCTTGATGATTTTTTAGAAACTGGCAGAAATAAGGATTTATTCAAAGGGATAGCTGGCGGAGGGAATCTGAACTTCGGCAAGCTATTTATCTTTACAGCTAAGGATATAGCTGAAGCATATCAGGTTCCTCTGCTTCATCAGTTCGAATTTCAGGGAACAGATGAAGATGTAAGAAAATTGAAGAAAGCGGTGAAAGATCTTGGCTTCGAACAGCACAGTGAAAGATAAAACGAATGAGATCACATATTTTAAATTAAATAACCAGATAAACAGACCGGTAAATAACCAGATCCCCCTCCAAAAAGATCAGGAGGCTGTACGTGCGTACTTTAAAGAGCACGTCAATCCCAATACTGTTCCTTTTGAGTCGGTTTCTGAAAAGATAGATTTTCTGATCAAACAGGATTTTATAGAAGAGGGATTTATAAATAAATACACTAAATCATTCATAGAGCAATTATTCGAAGAGCTATATCAGAAAGAGTTCCGTTTCCGTTCATTCATGGGCGCATACAAGTTTTACACACAGTATGCATTGAAAACTGATGATGGTACACGCTATCTGGAGCGATTTGAAGACCGTATCGCGTTCAACGCGTTGTACTTAGCAGACGGAGACGAAAACCTGGCCAGACATATAGCCGATGAAATCATTCATCAGCGCTATCAGCCGGCGACCCCGACTTTCCTTAACGCCGGAAGAAAGCGTCGTGGGGAACTAGTCTCATGCTTCCTTATTCAGGCAACAGATGATATGAACAGCATCGGCCGTGTCATCAACTCAGCGCTTCAGCTGTCTCGTATTGGAGGCGGAGTGGGAGTGAACCTGACGAACTTAAGAGCAGCAGGGGATCCGATCAAGAAAATCGAAAATGCTTCAAGTGGCGTGCTGCCGGTTATGAAACTTCTGGAAGACAGTTTCAGCTATTCGAATCAGCTTGGCCAGAGAAATGGTGCAGGAGCGGTTTATCTTAATGTGTTCCACCCGGATATTCTACGTTTCCTGTCAACGAAAAAGGAAAACGCTGATGAAAAAGTGCGTGTAAAAACACTGTCTCTTGGTGTGGTCGTTCCGGATAAATTCTATGACCTGGCGGCTCACAACGGAGATATGTACCTGTTCAGCCCGTATGATGTCGAACGCATATATGGCGAACCTTTTGCATATATCGATATCACAAAAGAATACGACAACCTGGTAGCTAACCCTGAAATCAAGAAAACAAAAATCAATGCGCGTGAACTGGAAAATGAAATTTCAAAACTTCAGCAGGAATCCGGTTATCCTTACGTCATTAACATCGATACGGCGAATAGAGAGAACCCGGTATACGGCACTATCACGATGAGTAACCTGTGCAGTGAGATCCTTCAGATCCAGGAACCTTCTCTGATCAAAGACAACCAGGAATACGAAATCATGGGGACGGATATCAGCTGTAACCTGGGATCGACCAATGTCGTAAACCTGATGAATACGCCAGACTTTGAGCTGTCTGTGGATACGATGGTACGTGCCCTGACTTACGTGACGGATCAGTCAAGCATCGAAGCGGTGCCGACAGTCAAGAACGGAAATGACAAGTACCATACGATCGGTCTAGGCGCAATGGGTCTGCATACATTCTTTGCTCTCAACCAGATGCATTACGGCTCAGCGGAGTCTGTTGAATTTACAGACGCCTATTTCATGCTGTTAAATTATTATACTTTAAAGGCAAGCAACAAGATGGCTGCTGAACGCGGTCAGGTTTTCCATAATTTTGAGAAATCGTCTTATGCAGACGGCAGTTATTTTGACCGCTATACTGAATCATCCTTCACTTTTGAACATGATAAAGTGGCAAAGATCTTCAAGGAACGCGGTATTGCTGTACCGACAAAAGAAGACTGGGCTCAGCTTAGAGAAGATGTGAAGGCAGACGGACTGTATCACCAGAACCGACTGGCTGTTGCACCGACTGGATCGATCAGCTACGTCAACGAAACCTCAGCGAGTATCCATCCGATCACTCGTCTGGTAGAAGAACGTCAGGAGAAGCTGACAGGTAAAACCTATTATCCTGCTCCATATCTATCGAATGAGACAATGCCATATTATGTCAGTGCATATGATATGGACATGCGTAAAGTGATCGATATCTATGCTGCGGCACAGAAGCACGTCGATCAGGGAATGAGTCTGACTCTCTTCATGCGTTCAGTGATTCCTGAAGGCCTCTATGAGTGGAAGGAAGGCAGAACGAACAAGCAGACCACCCGTGACCTGACACTGCTTAGACACTATGCACACAAGAAAGGCATCAAGTCGATTTACTACATCCGTACATTTACTGATGATGAAGAAGAAATCGGCGCAAATGCATGTGAGAGCTGTACGATATAAGCTACAAACAGAATGACAGTGACGAAAGCAGTCGTCAGTTGTAATGAAGGAGAGTTTAAAGTGACTGAAACCTACAAAGCGATCAACTGGAATCGTATAGAAGACATGATCGACAAGCTGACATGGGAAAAACTGGTCGAACAGTTCTGGACCGATACACGTATTCCCTTGTCGAACGACCTAAGTGACTGGAACAAGCTGTCACTTGACGAAAAGGATATGATCGCCAAAGTATTCGGAGGCCTGACGCTTCTGGATACGCTCCAGTCTCAGGACGGAATCGAATCACTGAAGAAGCACAGCCGGACACAGCATGAAGAAGCTGTTTACAACAACATCGAGTTCATGGAATCGATGCATGCCAAAAGTTATAGTGCAATATTCAGTACCCTTAACACAAAATCAGAGATAGATGATATTTTTGACTGGACGCACAGCAACCCGATGCTTCAGAAAAAAGCTCAGATCATCAATGCGATTTATCAGGAAGGCACGGAGCTTCAGAAAAAAGTTGCCAGTGTATTCCTTGAATCGTTCCTGTTTTACTCAGGCTTTTATGCGCCACTGCGGTATCTGGGTAACAGTAAGCTGACTAACGTGGCTGAAATCATCAAGCTGATCCTGCGTGATGAATCGGTTCACGGGACATATATTGGCTATAAATTCCAGATCGGGTTCAATCAGCTGACTGAATCAGAACAGGAAGAGATGAAAAACTGGACCTACGATCTGCTTTTTAAGTTGTATGAAAATGAGATGGAGTACACGAGTTATCTGTATGACTCCATCGGATGGACAGAAAGTGTCGGAACATTCCTGCGCT
This sequence comes from Alkalibacterium pelagium, assembly GCF_900109325.1. Lineage (GTDB taxonomy): Bacteria > Bacillota > Bacilli > Lactobacillales > Carnobacteriaceae_A > Alkalibacterium > Alkalibacterium pelagium. Next base: position 3,723 of record NZ_FNZU01000017.1, on the reverse strand, counting down.
ATAATGCCAACAAAGCGCTGCAGAACCTGGGATTCGATCCATTGTTCCCGGACACTGCGGAAGATGTGGATCCGATCATCATGAACGGAATATCCACAGGAACAAGCAACCACGACTTCTTCTCCCAGGTAGGGAATGGATATCTGGTCGGAATGGTTGAATCGATGTCAGATAATGATTATGTTGAATGGTTCAGCTAATTAAATAGAGGAAAGGCGCCTTGTCAAAGAGGCGCCTGCACTCTATAAATGTGATACATAAAATTCACAATCATTTTTTTTAGAATCACTTGTGAAAAATATATCAAATGAAAAAGGTAAAAATAAATAAGGATGGTGCGGTATGATACAGAAAGTGAAGTGGAACGACAAGAAAATTGCAGAACATAATGAAAAAGTTATCAACGATGGGCTGAAAGATGTTCAAAAACGCGACGGACGCATGCAGAAGTACAGCCGAAAAAAAATAACTGAAGCCTTGTTTCAGGCTGTTGAGCAGCTGGACCTGAATTACAGCATTGATGATCTGAAGGCTATTGCCTATGAAGTAGAGGAAATGATTCTCCACAAGAATCTGACACACCTGAACACAAAAGAAATCGACTTTATGGTTCTGGATATCCTGAAATCATATGAGTACGATGATCTGGCAGAAGGGTATATCCAAAGACGCGAGGAAAAAGAAAAAGAACGGGAAACTAGACGAGACGTCAATGCAATGATCAAGAGTCTGCTTCAGAAGGAAAAATCCATTGTCAATGAGAATGCCAATAAAGACAGCAAAGTATTCAACACCCAACGGGACCTGACGGCTGGAATCGTAGGCAAGGCGCTTGGACTGAAGATGCTGCCTCCTCATGTGGCGAATGCGCACGAAAAAGGTGAGCTGCACTATCATGATCTGGACTATACCCCTTATGCACCGATGAGTAACTGCTGCCTGATCGATTTCAAGCATATGTTTGAAGAAGGCTTCCAGATCGGAAATGCAGAAGTCGGATCTCCTAAATCCATTCAGACCGCGGCAGCTCAGACGGCTCAGATTATTGCGAACGTGGCATCCAGCCAGTACGGTGGCTGCAGCTTCGACAGGATTGATGAAGTGCTGGCGCCATACGCCGAGCTGAATTACAAGAAGCATATGACAACAGCAAGGGACTGGATCGAGGGAGAAGACAGACAGCAGGCCTTTGCAACAGAAAAGACAAAGAAAGACATTTACGATGCAATGCAGAGCCTGGAATACGAGATCAATACACTTTATACATCGCAGGGTCAGACCCCCTTCACCAGTCTGGGCTTCGGACTGGGCTCCAACTGGATCGAAAGAGAGATACAGAAAGCGATACTCAAAGTCCGTATAAACGGTTTAGGCAAAGAAAAGAGAACGGCTATATTTCCTAAACTGATTTTTACTCTTAAACGAGGATTGAACTTGAACCCGGATGATCCCAACTACGATATCAAAACGCTGGCGCTGGAGTGTTCAACTAAACGCATGTACCCTGATGTGCTGAGCTATGACAAACTGATTGACATTACCGGAAGTTTCAAAACGCCGATGGGCTGCCGGTCCTTCCTTCAGGGCTGGAAAGACGAACAGGGAAATGATGTCGCAGCTGGTCGAATGAATCTCGGTGTCGTCACGCTGAATATTCCACGGATCGCGATTGAGTCAAAAGGCAATAAAAACAAATTCAGTGCACTGCTGGAAGAACGTCTTCAGGTGGTAAAGGATGCGCTGATGTTTAAAGCTGAACGCGTAATGGATGCGGAACCGGCTAATGCACCGATTTTATATATGCATGGTGCTTTCGGCAAGCGACTTTCCAAGGAAGATAAGGTATCCCAGCTTTTCCTCAACAAACGTGCGACCATATCCTTAGGTTATATCGGTCTGTACGAAGCAGCTGCTCAATTCTTCGGCCCGGAATGGGAATGTGATGAAGAAGCCAAGCAGTTTACCTTGTCGATCATGAAAGAACTGAAACAGCATGCAGATGAGTGGGGGAATGAGAGCGGTATCCATGTCAGCGTCTATTCGACCCCGAGTGAAAGTCTGACTGACCGTTTCTGCAAACTGGATACTGAAAAATTCGGACTGATCAAGGACATTACAGAAAAAGGCTACTATACAAACAGTTTCCATTATGATGTACGGAAGAATCCGACACCGTTTGAGAAGCTCGATTTTGAAAAAGACTATCCACAGTTCACAGGAGGTGGCTTTATCCATTACTGTGAGTACCCTAAACTTCAGACGAATCCGAAAGCCCTTGAAGCAGTCTGGGACTATGCGTATGACCGGGTCGGTTATCTGGGAACCAATACACCGATCGACCACTGTTATGAGTGTGACTATGATGGGGATTTCAATCCAACAGAAAACGGATTTGAATGCCCTAGTTGTGGAAACACGAACCCTGAAACGTGTGATGTGGTCAAGCGGACCTGTGGCTATCTAGGTAATCCACAGAAGCGTCCAATGGTCGAAGGGCGTCACAAAGAAATTGCCTCACGTGTGAAACATATTAAAGGGACTGATTGATATGCCTGCAGATCCAATCTCATGGACATCGGAACGCTTCAGTAAGAATTATATTGCGGATTACAAACCCTACAATTTTGTAGATGGTGAAGGGGTCAGATGCAGTATTTATGTGAGCGGCTGTCCATTCGCCTGCAAGGGCTGCTACAACAAAGTGGCCCAGAATTTCAGTTACGGTTCACCCTATACAGAAGAGCTGGAAAGTCAGATCATAACCGATCTCAGTGCAGACTACTGTCAGGGGCTGACCCTGCTTGGCGGAGAACCATTCCTCAATACTGGGGTGACGGTACCCCTTTGTGAGCAGGTGCGTGAAACCTTCGGGTGGACGAAGGACATCTGGTCGTGGACGGGCTATACCTGGGACGAACTGATGCAGGGAACAGAAGATAAGCGGCGGCTCCTCGACCTGATCGATGTGGTGGTTGACGGCCGCTTTGAGCAGGACAAGATGAACCTCAACCTGGCATTCAGAGGCAGCTCAAATCAGCGCATCATCGATGTACAGCAATCTCTGAGCAAAGGAGAAATGGTTTTGTGGAACGATGGAGAGTATATCTGATACGCAGCAGGATCATTTTCTGCTGAGAAAAGTTAACGCTTAATCCGGAAGTAACACCTTTGAGCATCGGATTACCATTTATTCGTTAGACGTGGTATCCTATAAGGACGTTGAAAGTAGATATGAAGTATTATATAAACACGTTTTAATGAAGTTTATTCGCACTGGCGCAGCTTTGGGGCTGTAAGGACATGATAGAGGTAGGGATCATGTCGTATAAATGAGAAACCTAGTAGTATAGATATGAATAGAAATAACCAGCGATTTGCTTTACAAATATTTATTTTTGACCAGAAAGAGGCTGGGACAAAAGTCCCAGAAAAATAATAAGATCCGCTGAAAATCTACTTGAGATTTTTAGCGGATCTTATTTGTTTATGTACGCAAAAGGAGCACGGCTTTGATATAATTAAGTCACCACAACAAATCATAGAAAGGGTGCTCCTTATGTATACTCAATATACCATGAACCAGACAACCTTGCCATTAGAAATAGACTCACTTTTACCCAATAATCATATTATATATTCTATCAACGAGGTCGTCGAAGACTTGGATGATGCTCATTACCGTCTGATTGAAAATGACTTTGGTCGGCCGGCTTATCACCCAAA
>NZ_FNZU01000021.1 GCF_900109325.1 Alkalibacterium pelagium | reverse complement strand
CCTGAAAAAGTGGAACGACTATAGGCAAATAAGCACATTTTAAGTAACATGGCAGGGTGAAACGCAGGTCGTCCCGTATGAGAGGTGTCTTCCAGAAGAAATTCCGCAGGAATAGAATCAACGAAACGACTGATCAAACGGGCTTCGTGATCCTCGGGAATAGTGAAGTCTAATTGTAGTGTTAAAGCAGTTTCCATTGTGGTATAATTTTGATACAAAGTGAGCCCCTCCTTTAATTGCTGTTGGTACTTCAATTATAGTCGGTGGGGCTCGTTTTGTCTTTATAAAAGTAACATCCCACGACCTTTTTCTTTAAAAAACGGTCGTGGGATGTATTTATTTAAGGGGAGTTTTTTCCCAGCCCCTCCTCATCACTGTATTCTGTTAATCAGTTCCCTGCTTTTCATTTCTGTAAATGCCATCTTTCCCGAAATAATTCTTTGTCAGTCTGACGACGACTGGACTCAGCAGGAGAAGGGCTATCAGGTTAGGGATTGCCATCAGTCCGTTTAGCGTGTCCGCAAGTGCCCATACGGCTCTCAAGCCTCCAATAGCTCCGACAACAATCAGTGGAATGAAGATCAGTCGGTAAATCACTATCGATTTAGATCCGAACAGGTACTCCATGCACCGCTCGCCGTAATATGACCAGCCTAATAATGTAGAGAAGGCGAAGAATACCAGGCCGAAGGTAACGATATACCCACCAAACGGCATTCCTTCTTCAAACGCTACTGTTGTGAGTGCTGCGCCATCTTCACCGCTCCCCCAGGCACCTGTCATGACAATAACCAGAGCGGTGATTGTACAAAGGACCAGTGTATCAGCGAAAACCTCAAATATTCCCCATAGTCCCTGACGAACAGGGTGGTCAGTCGTTGCTGCTGCATGGGCAATCGGTGCACTTCCCAGACCAGCTTCGTTAGTGAATACCCCTCGAGCAATTCCGAAACGGATAGCCATTGTCAGCGTTGCCCCTACAAATCCACCCAGTGCTGCTGATCCAGTAAACGCGTCCCGAAAAATCACTCCGAAGGCAGCTGGGACCAGTTCAATATTTAAAAAGATAATAAGCAGTCCACCAAGAATGTAAACGGCGGCCATAAATGGTACTAAAACTGATGTCACGCGACCAATCTGCTTGATTCCACCGATTGTTACCAGTGCTACAGCGACAGCAAGGACCAGCCCGGTAATCAGCGGATCGATGTTAAAAGTCGTGTTCAGCGAATCAGCGACAGAGTTGGACTGCACCATATTTCCAATTCCAAACGTTGCAGTTGTTCCGAAAATTGCAAAGAGAACAGCCAGCCATTTTTTCTTGGCTCCACTGTCAAGATAGTACATCGGTCCCCCGACAAAACGGCCATCCTCTGTCTTTTCTCTATACTCTATAGAAAGGACAACTTCGGCATATTTAGTCGCCATTCCAACTACTGCGGCCAGCCACATCCAGAAAACGGCTCCTGGTCCCCCTATAGCAATGGCTGTACCGACACCAGCAATATTCCCTGTTCCGACTGCGGCGGCTAGCGCAGTGGACACGGCCTGAAACGCGGTCACTTCTCCTTCACCGACTTGTTCCTTCGCAAACATTTTGAAAAACGTCTGCTTCATGGCGTAGCCAAACTTGGTGATCGGTACAAAACCTGTTCTCACCATGACAAATGCACCTGTTCCTACAATCAGAAATAAGAGAGGCCAGCCCCATACCAGATCGTTGACCACATCGTTGATTCCCATGAACTGCTCAATAAAACTCTCCATACTTTCTCCCCTTAACGTGTATTTTTCTCATCTTTCTCTAATATATAGTATACAGAAATATCAGGCAGATGCAAAACGACCTTGATAATATTGGTTTTTTCGAAATATTTTAGCAGCTTTATATTAAAATTTTGTGAGTGAAAATAAAAAACGGACTTAGTCATGAGAGTATCTGTCTTCTCATGACTAAGTCCATTCGTTGTTATTTATCCTGTAACAGTTCGTTTGCCAATAGTTTATAAACGTTAAGTCTCTGCTTCTGAGTATGCTGAATGCTGCAGATCATGGCTTCCTGAAATCCATAGGTTTCCTGATCTTGTCTCAACTTATCTGCAACTTCGGCTGCCGTTCCAACGAGATGAATGCCCCGGTTCTGTGTGACCGCAGCCTGTTCCTCATCAGTGAACTGGTAATCCGCTGCTTCTTCAGGAGTCATCAGCTGGTCCATGCGTCCCTGACTCAGACGAATGCGGGCGATATCCTGAGGTTTTGCCAGATATTCCGCTTCTTCTCTCGATTCCGCTGCCGTAACTAAATACGCTACGCTTATTTCAGGCTTGTCCATAAATTCAGACGGTTCAAAATGGTGCCTGTACAAATCGAAGATCTCTTTTCGCATGGCACCAAGCATGAAGAACTGGGCGAAAGAATATCCCATTCCACGTCTTCCTGCTTCTATAGCACTGTTTCCGCTCGATCCTAAAAGCCAGGCTTCCGGAAGGCTCACCTTCTGAGGAGACGCTGGGGTGTACCTGTACAGTTCTTCATCTGGAAGCTTGTCGTTGATCAGATCAAGAGCGGTATCCAGCTTGTCGTATAAGTGTTCAAAATCCGGCTCATTTCCCTGAGACAGCGCATAGATCGACCGCTGATCCCCACCAGGTGCCCGTCCTACACCGTAATCGATCCGGCCTGGAGCCAGTGCGCTTAATGTCTTGAACACTTCTGCCATTTTGAGCGGAGAGTAATGCATCATCATCGTTCCACCAGTTCCGAGTCGGATTTTATCCGTTTTTGCTGCGATGTAGGCAGCAATGATTTCCGGTGCGGAACTGGCAAAGGCTTCACTTCCGTGATGTTCAGCCATCCACATCCGGTCATAACCTAATTTTTCGGCATGTTGCGCCAGCTCCACAGCATATTCAACTGCCTGCTGCGGGGTATGGCCCGTTGTTACTGGTGCCTGATCTAGTACACTTAATCGCATCATTTATCTATCCTTTCTTCAACCAATCACTTATTTCGTCCTTATGGCAGCGCATATATTATGACTTATTTATACCAGATACTAACGATCTGCGTTATTCCTCTATCATACGCCTGCTGAAGAAATCTGTCCATTTTCTAATTTTTGCTTACTTTTGTCTCCCACTAATGCTGCACCTATATCCCCCGTCGCAATCAGCTCTAATTTAGTTGATCTCCCACTCTTCCTATAGACCTGTTATAATGATTAACGACCAGCACAGTAACACAAGTGCTTTTAAGGAGTTTAACCATGACAGACATTCAAATTTTACATTATGATGCCTTTACTTCGAGCCGCGGAAAAGGGAATCCTGCCGGAATCGTTTTGAACGAAAATACACTGACGAGTGAAGAGATGCAGCGTATTGCTTATCGCGTCGGCTTCAATGAAGTGGCTTTTGTCATGACATCCGAGCATGCGGATTTCAAATTACGCTATTTCTCACCAGAAAAAGAAATGCCTCTCTGCGGACATGCGACGGTATGTGCAGTTCAAGCCCTATATGAACAGAATCAGCTGCCTCAAAAGCCGACCGTGTCGATTGAAACAAATATAGGTGTGCTATCTGTTAATATTGGAAACAACGCTAATGGACGTCTGCTTATCACCATGCAGCAGGCTTCACCACAGTTCAGCCCTTTTACCGGATCAAAAGAAGCTCTGGCCCGCTCGATTGGCCTTACTGAAATGGATCTGTCCCCCGACCTTCCGGTTACTTACGGCAGTACAGGCAGCTGGACTCTGATAGTTCCCATCACTCACCTCGCTGCTTTTAAACGGATGTCTCCAGTGAACGCAGACTTCCCATCCATTCTGACTGAGATGCCTGATGCGTCAGTTCATCCGCTCTGTCTAGAGACATATGATCCATCAAGTGATATGCATGGTCGGCATTTTTCAGCAGCCGGTACCGGATCGGTCGAAGACCCTGTCACCGGAACAGCTTCTGCAGTAATGGGCGCTTATTATCTTAAGTACATTGCTGACCAGACAGATCAAGCTGCTCAGCTAACTATCGAACAGGGGCAGGAAATGGGTAAAGACGGACGTGTCTATGTGAATATTGATCCATCAACTGATCCCTCTTCGGTCAGCATATCCGGTGAAGCCGTTTATGTCGCTGATTTTGATCTGACACTATAAATCAATCGAGTGCTTGACCCCCGCATCAACTTGCTCTATCATTGCAATGGCTAGACCGATGCATAGACGATTTCAGACTGACATTCGGCTGTTCTCTTCATGAGAGCGAGTCGACAAATAGAAAATGAATTGAGGACGATAAAATGATAGTTAAAACAAAAGAAGACATTGAAGGCTTAAAAGCCATTGGTAAAATCTGCGGAGCGATACGGGATGAGCTGATTTCCAAGGCTTTACCCGGTGTCACGACGATAGAACTGGACGACCTGGCAGGCACTTTGTTCGAAGAGGCTGGAGCTCAGTCCGCACCTAAAGGCGTTTACGATTTCCCCGGCTTTACATGCATCAGCATCAATGAAGAAGTGGCTCACGGTATTCCAGGAAACCGAGTCATTCAGGAAGGCGACCTGGTCAATATCGATGTATCCGGATCTAAAGACGGTTACTTTGCCGATACTGGAATATCTGTACTGATCGGAGAAGGACATCCTGATCAGCAGAAAGTCTGCGATGTTGCTCAGGAAGCCTTTGAAGCAGGATTGGCTTTGGTCAAACCGAGCTCTCATACTAGCGCGTTAGGAAAAGCTGTCCATGATACGGCTAGAAAGAACGGCCTCACAGTAATCAAAAACCTGACCGGCCACGGCATCGGACGCTCGATCCACGAAAAGCCGGACCACATTTTCAATTATTACTCCAAATGGGACGACGTTAAATTAAAGGAAGGCATGGTGATCGCCTTCGAACCATTCATCTCAAACAATGAGCAGGAAGTTGACCAGTCCGATGACGGATGGACGCTCATCACTGAAGACAGTTTTGTCGCTCAATATGAACACACGATTATAGTGACTGAAGATGGACCGATTGTTGTAACTAGGTAAGAATCAACTCCTTAAAACAGTCTAATTTTTGTTAAAATCTCAATATAATGGTTGCCAGAAAAAAGCACAGACAGCCGTCCGTGCTTTTTTTCATATCCACGTTTTTGTACTATTGATTCTCTGTAAATGCTATTTAGCAACTTCTATACTTACAAGTCTGCAGCCGGTTTATTATTTATCATGTTTATGAAGCAGTATCCACCGTTTCTGTATTTGAAGACACTTGCATCGCACTTGCCTCTTCATTTTTAAGTGACGCAATGACTGTCAGCATATATATTTTGGACACTAGTGCCGATAAAGACCCAACCACTATCAATCCAGTCAGTTGACTTGTCGCAGCTGCTGTTAACAGCAGGACGGCTACACCAGAAATCACAAGATAACGTGTATCTTTTGTAGTGTAGGTGTCCACCCTGTCTACCTGCTGCATCTCAGTAAATCTGATGATTACTGACTCGAATAATTTATGAAAGACAGTCAGTTCAACCACCATATGTACTGGAGGGTAAAAGAGCAGGAGCATACTCAACATCTGAAAATCCAGACTGATCAAAGGAGAAATACCTTCCAGAAAGGAAAAAGTGAAAAGAATACACAGCCCGCTGTTAATGAGCGTGCGATTTTGAGATGGAAGATCTTCTTCAATTTCTCCAAAGCCTTTGATCAAGATGTACCACCCGATTATACTGGGAAAAAGAATGAGAAAGCCTACCGAGACATTAATAATCGATAGGATATAGCCCCAGAAAATTTTCTTGTATCCACTAGCTGGTTTCGTCATGTCTATCTTCCTCCCCTGTATTCAACAGTCTATATAAATCAATCATTCCGTGCTCGGGATAGTGGGTGTATCTATTAAGAAGGGAGACATGATATGACGTTCCTTCACTTGTCGATACTGTCAGTGCGGGTTCAGTATTCAAATAAGCAGACCCTTCAAAAGGCGTTTCACTAGTCGACTTTTCAACTCTAACTGTAAGTGTATCCCCCGATTCGATTAGAAGACCTTCTGCCTGTTGAGCAGTTACCCCGTTGACCTGGATACCGACACGGTCTTCCATCTGCTCATATAATGCACTGTTGATTGATTCAAAAGTAATGTCTTCCAGTGCGCTGTAAGTGACTTCATACCATTCTCCCTCGTTGAATGTCCAGTCTATCCGTTCAACAGGTAGAGAGTCCAGGCTTGGTGTATGTACTTCTATTGCTCCAAGATCAACAGTCATAGTAGACGAATCATCAAAGTGGATTTCTGCCTCTGACAGGATGGTATGTTCCTGAAAAGGCTCTTCCATCATTATGTTCGTTTCCAGCCAGACTTCTCTTACACTGTAAGGGCCGTACTGTCTTCGAGATGATTTGGCACCATTACTTGTCCAGTTGATTCCTGCACGCGGGGTCTCGGCAGTGAGTAAAGAAATATCTGGGTAGTCTGGAAAGCTGATGCCTACGACCTGCCTCTCATCATGGATGCTGGTCACGTACCGCAAAGGCTCCGGAAATGACTGATAGCCGTTGGTATCACTCGCCTGCAGTGAGTAGTAATGAGTAAAAAGGCAGGGTCTTCAGGCTGTATGTAGACTGCTAGCCCGTATCCAGCTGCAATGACTACCCCGGAAACCACAAGGATACTTTTGTATAGTTTATGATTGACGAACATGTATGGACTCCTTTATATCTAAGATCGACTGTATTAGTAACTGAATTTCTATGTATATATTCCAGCTTATCAGAAAACACAGTCTAGATGTACCTGTAATCAAATAAAAACACGCAGATTCTACTCTGCGCGTTTTGTCCACTTATTGATTTTCTTCCATAATCTGTGTCAGTTCGATCATTCGGTCGACTGATTCGTCCAGATACTTGATCGTATCCATCAGAGGTTTATCAGTTGTAATGTCTACACCCGCTACCTTAGCAGCTTCTTCTGGTGTCTTCTGTCCGCCTAAGGCAAGAAACTCCAGCCATTGTTCCGCTTTCATTTCGCCTTGCGACATTTTCAGGTATGCCTGAGTAGCAATGGTCAGTCCAGCAGAATAGGTATAGGGATACAGCCCCATGTAATAGTGGATCTGCCTCATCCAAGTCAGCTCGGCTCCAGCTTCTATCTCGACAGCGTCTCCCCAGAACTCTTCAAGGACGCCTCGTTTCAGTTCACTCAACTTGTCCGCATCAAAACTTTTTCCTTCATCAATTAGACGGTAGACTTCCCGCTGATAAGCCGCTTCAAGCAAGTGCGTAACGAAATTATGGAAGTAGGTCTTTGATATCATTAGAGAGATAACGTTACGTTCCATTCTCAGATCGTTCGTCTGCTTGGTTAAGTAGTCAGTCAGAAGCAGCTCGTTGAATGTTGACGGGGCTTCGATCAGATAAAGTGACGGGTCCGAACCGGTAAAGGAGTTGTTCGCATTGGTCAGCTCACTTTGCCCGGCATGACCGAGTTCATGGAACAAGGTATAGGCATCTGTCAGATCCCCTGTCCAACTCATGAGGATATAAGGATGCTTGCCGTATGCCGCGGAACAGAAGGCACCCGATTCTTTACCTTTGTTCTGAGCAAAATCGATCCACCGTTCAGGGTAAGCACGTTGAAGCAAGTTGACGTAGTCCTCGCCCAATGGTGCCATGGTCTGTTTCAGCAAGTCCTGAGATTCTTCAATACTGACTTTAGCCGTATAATCAGGATCCAGATCGACTTTCAGGTCAGCATAAGTGAACCGCTCAAGACCATGAACTTCCTTGAGATGCGTCACATATTTACGCATGACCGGGGCAAACTCTTTCATGATTACATCAATCTGACGGTGATACAAGGCCTGATCCACTTCCTGATCTTCGAGCAGATAGTCAAATATCGACTCATACCCTCTCATGTTCGCAATGGTCTTTTCATGCTGCACATGATTATAGTAAGCCGTCGCTACGACATTTTTATATTGGCTGAGCGTATGGTTGAATGCGTCATAAGATGCACGACGGATCTCCTTGTCGGTATCATACATGTACACTTCTTCGTACAGAACAAAGCTCAGTGGATACTCTGTTCCGTTCACTTCAAACGTTCTGAAATCAGCGTCTGCGAGTCTCGCCTGTTCAAAGACTTCGGCAAATGAATCCAGGACCGGATCCAGAAGAGCCAGTGCTTCTTCCACTTTAGGATGCAGCTTGCTTTTCTTTGTCTGCTTAACGAGTCTCATGAATGGTGCAAAACGAGGCTGGGATTTGCTTACTTCGTCCAAGACAGATTCACTCAGTTCTTCCAGCTGAGATTTGAAAAAGCTGAGTTTTGCACTCGTGTCTGCCAGAAAGTTGGCGGCACGTCTGTTTTTTATCTGGGCATCACTGTCGGAAATGTCCACAGTCACCGGAAGCATGGCATAAGACTGGATATGGGACATGACCGTCCTTATCTCTTCATAAGCTTCGACCGCTTCTATGACGGATTCCGCGTCATTCAGTTTCCCATCGACTTGTTGTATAAAACGGGCCGTATCCTGCTTTACTTTCTCTACTGCCTCTTCGTAGGCTTTGTCATCTTTAAACACAGCAGACAGGTCCCACTTCAAGTCGTTGTCCACTTCAGACCGTGCTCTTAATTCGTTCGTTGTCATTGTCTGGTTCTCCTTCAGCTAAAAGAATATAGTAGGTGATTCTCTTCTATAAACATTTTGTTCATCATTAGTATATGCCTTATTCCGTAAAATAACCATAATCACATTAAAAGACGTACTGTTCTTCGATCTGTTGGATCACCTGCTGTTTGGTTCCATCATCAGTAAAGGCATAGGTGATGGCATTGAGCATCACGTGTTTCAGATCCTCAGCTGTCATTCCGCAGTGGTCGATACAGATCATCAGTTCGTCCGTTACAGTCGTATTCGAAACTGTCCGGTTGTCCGTATTGATGCAGACTTTGATGCCTTCATCCAGGAAGTATCTCAGCGGATAGTTTTTAAATGACGGAATGGCTCTCGTCTGAATGTTGCTTGTCGGGCACAGTTCCAGAAGCACCTCTTTTGAACGCACCTCCTGCAGCACATCCTGATCCTGCCTGATTGCTACACCATGACCAAGGCGTCTGGTTCCCATGTCCATAGCAGACAGCACATTGTCAACGGAGCCCGTTTCTCCAGAGTGAATGGTCATGTCCATGCCCAGACTTCTCGCTGTGCTGACTGGCCTCCTGACCTGCTCGTTCGGAAAGTTTCCCTCGTCTCCTGCCACATCGACTGCCGAAACCATTCCTTCAGGCAGCTGACTGACTTCTTCGAAAAGCTGTGTATTTCTCTCCTGAGAGTGGTGCCTCAGTGCGCAGGCGATCAGGCTGACATTGACGGGAAAATCATCTGCGGCTTTCTGTATCCCTTCATCGACCGCTTCTATGACTTCTTTCACGGATAATCCCTGTCTCTGATGCAGTAGCGGCCCGAACCGGAGCTCCAGATAGACGATGTGTTCCCGGTTGGCGTCCTCGATCACGGCATAAGTTGCTTCGGTAAGATTTTCCTTAGTCTGAAGCAGTGGGAGGATCGTTTCAAAGCTGGATAAGTATTCTTTCAGCGTGCCGGCATCGGCTGGCGCAATGGCTCCTCTCATCTCTGCTTTAGGGTTAGAGTATCCTTCTTTTTCAGCCAGATTTATTAATGTCTTCATAGGGACGGACCCATCCAGGTGGCAATGCAATTCCACTTTCGGTAAATTGAATAGTTGTTTTCTGTTCATCAGTTCACTCCTCGAAATCGTTCAGTGCTTAATGTTTTTAATGACTAGTCTAACACATTCCAGATGTCTTTAACAGACCGGTTATGTAGGTCTGAATATACGCTTAAGAAAAGCGCAGATCCCCTGCGCTTTTCTCTTATTCTATTTTATGACCTTAAGAATCCGCCTTCTGAATTGATAACCTGACCGGTGATCCAGCCTGCTTCTTCAGAAGCGAGGAAAGCAATCAGCCGGGCAGCGTCTTCGGGCATCCCCATTCTCCCGGACAGAAACTTCGGCTCCAGGTGCTTTTTAATCTCGTCTGTCATCCACCCGGTGTCGGTGGGGCCGGGATTGACGGCATTGACCGTAATACCTGTAGACGCCAGTTCAGCAGAAAGAGAAAGTGTAAAGGCTGAGACGGCCCCCTTAGTCGCTCCGTAGGCCAGTTCGCCTGTCATCGGACCCAGATCCTGCCCCGAAGTCAGGTTGATGATCCGACCTGTCTGCTTGCCTTCCTTGATGAACCAGCGGGCGAATGCCACGCTGAGCAGGCAGGTCCCCCGTACGTTGACGGCATAATGGGCATCAAGTGTCTCTGCATCCAGTCTCATAAAGCCGTCCCGGGTAGAATACGCCGCGTTATTGATCAGGATATCCGGACTGCCCAGGAGATCAGCGGTTTCGTCTAACAGCTTTTGTGGCGACTCGGCTTTAGACAAGTCGGCTTCTATTCCAATGCATTTGACCCGGTACCTACTCGTGATTTCCTTTTGAAAATGCTCGACCCATCCCTCATCAGCTTTCCAGTGAGCAAAAATGATGTCCGCTCCTTCTCCAGCCAGTCCGTGACAGACGGCTGCTCCGATACCTGCATCATGACTGACCCCAGTGACCAGCGCAATCGATCCATGTAATGTCATAGCTTCCTCCTTGATTCGGTGTGATGTAATGATCTGACGATAACTGCTCTCATAAAGAGAATCCGCTTACTTATTATACCTCATACGTCTATTTATTTCCTTTGATTCTATGCCTTCAGGGGATTATTCTGGTGTCAGCTGCCTGTTCTATCAGTATAACTACACTTCAAGACAACAGTTCTAACCTATACTTTCGTTAAGACCTTTTGTAGTGGAAGTTTAGACGGCCTGACACCCGCTAAACTGTTCTTAGGGGCTGTCTACTTATAGTTTAGGATATTTATCTGACTTCATCTTGCCGTTATAAGGCTTCTCGTTGCATCTAAGATTTAATTTTTGCCATAAGATATAATTATACCCTCTATAGCGGAAGTTCAGACGGTCTGATACCCGCTGAACTATCACTAAGAAATTTCTCGTTGCATCTTACCTACATCTTCAGCCACTGAACTATAAGTAGAACTCCCTTTATTTCCAGTTTAGCGTTCCTACCGACAGATCAGCTTAAACTTACCTTGACTAGTCCTCTCATTATTACTTATAAGACAGAGATTCTTTTTCATAAAAAAGAATCAACTTATCCTGTAACAGAATGAGCTGAGTAATGGTAAACTGTATGTACATTAACCACCAATCAGGAAAGAAGGCATATATAATGACTCAAGTTAAACTGACGACGCTTACTAAAAAAGGCGGCTGCGGATGCAAGATCGGGCCGAGTGAACTGCGGGAGGTTTTGCATACCCTGCCGGAAACGAAAAAAGACCCGAATCTTCTGGTCGGACTGGATACAGGGGATGATGCAGGGGTGTACAAACTGACGGATGATCTGGCGATCGTTCAGACACTGGATTTCTTCACACCGATCGTGGATGACCCGTATGATTTCGGTCAGGTCGCAGCGGCCAATGCACTGAGTGACGTCTACGCAATGGGCGGCACTCCAGTTACTGCCTTAAATATTGTGGCTTTTCCTATCTTCAATCTGGATAAGTCGATTCTGACAGATATTCTCAGAGGGGCCAGCGATAAGGTGCAGGAAGCAGGGTGTAATCTCGTAGGCGGCCATTCGATCGATGATCAGGAACCGAAATTCGGACTGTCGGTTACGGGGACGATCCATCCCGACGACATCCGGACCAATGCCGGAGCAAAACTCGGAGACAAGCTGATCCTTACGAAGCCCATCGGTGTCGGCATTTCCACTACGGCACTTAAACGCGGGCTCTTAACTGAAGGCGAGATCCGCCGGGTGACGGCTGTGATGGCTACTCTTAATAAAGATGCGGCTGAAGTGATGAAGGCCTATGATGTACATGCCTGTACGGATGTGACCGGCTTCGGACTGCTTGGGCATCTATCGGAAATGGCTGCAGAGAGTCATCAGGCTCTGACGATTATGAAAGACGATGTGCCGGTGCTGTCCCGTGTGCGTGAACTCGCTGAAGAAGGTGTCATTCCTGGAGGATCAAAAAATAACTTAAATCATGTGAAGGACGTCGTTCACTTTGACGAGCGCTTAGATGTAATCGACCAGATTATTCTGGCTGATGCTGTCACGTCAGGTGGCCTGCTGATGTCCGTCAATCCGGATGAAGCATCGGCCATGATCGATTCCCTGCAGAATAAAGGCATAGACGCACGTATAATCGGTGAAGTCACAGATGGACAAGAAGGACATCTTTATGTCAGATAAGAAAGGACTTTTCTATGTTTAAAGATATATCACCCTCGGACCTGTTTGAACTCAAAGAAGCCGGACACGTAGTCGTAGATGTCCGTGCGCCTAAGGAATTCAAAGAAGCAACGATCCCTGGAGCAATCAATATTCCTCTGTTTTCAGACGAGGAACGCGCTCAAGTCGGAACGACATACAAGCATCAGGGGCAGGAGGCAGCGAAGGAGCTCGGACTTAAACTCTTTTCGAAGAAGCTGCCGGACTTCATCAGACAGTTCAAGGAGCTGAAGTCTCCGGTCACTGTCTTCTGCTGGCGCGGGGGGATGCGCAGCACAACTGCCGCTACAGTAACTGATTTGATGAATATCAAAGTCAATCGACTGACCGGCGGAATCCGAGCGTATAGAAACTGGATGAAAGACCAGATCGACACGCTTCCCCTTCCTCCTTTTTATGTCCTGAACGGCCATACCGGAAATGGCAAGACTCATGTCCTTCGTCAGCTCAAACAGGAAAACTATCCTGTGATCGATTTCGAAGGCATGGCGCGTCACCGCGGATCCATTTTCGGACAAATCGGGCTTGAACCCAGTAATCAGCGCATGTTCAACCTTCTTCTAGGTGAGGAACTCCTGCGGTACCAGCAGTCTCCCTATATCCTCGTAGAAGGCGAAAGTGCCCGTATCGGTAAAGTCATTATTCCAGATCGCATTTTTCAGCATAAAGAAACCAGCTCTCAACTGGTCGTTGATCTGCCGCTTGAAGAACGGGTCGCCATCATTCTTGACGACTATTCACCTGAGGTTAACCGTGACGACTGTCTGCTAGCTTTTGAACGGATCAGGCGCCGCATCCATACTCCTGTATCAAAAGCAATCGGCGAAGCCCTTGAAACAGGAAACTATCCGGAAGCGGTCAAGCTTCTTCTGACCCATTATTATGATCCACATTACAACAGATCGATCACACGACCTGATGCACCGGAAACATCCATCGAGGCTTCTACCCTGGAAGAGGCTGTTGATCAGATCAGGTCGCAGCTCGACAGTTTAAATAAAATCAGACAGTGAACCTGACAAGTGCTGAGTGCCGCCTTGCTTTTAGTCGGGTTTTGACTACTACGTCTGACCATTTGACGTCTGAATACTGGACCGTTTCACTGGGCTAAAAGGAGTGATTTCATGTTTACATTAGGCAGAAAGATCGACCCTCGCAACAAGACTAATCTGGCCATTATCATCTGTACTTTTTCGGCCTTCATTGCCGGCGGGCTGTTAACGACCGAACTTGTTTCCGGTCTCTACTTAGGTGGAACGGTGTTTGTGACCTGGGCCCTTTCCAGAGATGTGGATCCCGCCCACAGCTATTCAGCTTTCGTCGCTGTCTTCTTGACTCTGACGAATCTGCTTTACATCGAAACAATCGAAAACACTCAGATTCTGGTGCTGTTCTGGCTTATTCTCATTCTGCGGGCAGTAAACGGCATAACCGGTAAAACGTTGACGTTACTAGATTTATTACTTGCTCTCGGATTTACTGTCTTTCTCTCATTTAATCAGGAGAATGGTCTCTACTTGTTCATTTTTGTACTGGCAATGGCTGGACTATACAGAACAGGAGAACGCCCGAAAGTTGTTCTGGCAGCCGGTTTGCTCGCTTTCGTACTAGCTATCGTCCAAATGCTGTTTATGCATCGGCTCTCACTCGCTGCTTTCGATGAGCAGGATCCGGTGTCTCTTATTCTGATTGCATCGGCTGTTCTCTCGGCAATTATTTTCTGGTTTATTTCAAGACGTGAGTGTAAGGACGATCAGGGCAACCAGGCAGACCTCAGGCGGATTTTCACGGGGCAGGTCATCTACTGTGCTGCTGTATTGCTGCTGGTCTTTTTCGAGGACTTATCTATAAACGATCATCTGGTCCACCTATCAGTCCTCTTGGGAAGCGTGATCCACTTCATGTGGTTAAGAATTAAAGAAGCCGTAGCCTGAGGGCAAACCTCAATCAATTACACTGAATGCAAAAATAAAGAGCTGTACAAGGACCACCAACCTTGGTCTTCTAGTACAGCTCTTTATTTTATACGATCGGCTGCTGCGTGATAAACGTCTTGATTCTCCCGTTTACCTATTGCAATGACTTGTATTATTTCCAGTCCTTTTTTGGATTCTCTAAATACAATCCTTAATCCAGCTTTCTTATGCTTCAGTTTTCTGCATCCCGACAACTCTCCTTTCAAGGGTTGCCCAACCTCCATGCCATAGGACTGAATCTTAGCTATGGATTTTCTCACCAGTATTTTTTGTGACCCGTCCAAAGATTGGAAGTCCTTCTTTGCCTCTTCGATAAACACAACGTCGTAACTCATTAGTCCCAACCATTGTCGTCAGGGTCGTATTCGGCTTCAGCCAGTTCTTTGCCCATAACATCTTCCAGAGAAAAAGTTCTTACATCCTTTTGAGCATCCTGTGCCTTTAATCTTAGGGAAACCTCGTAATCGAGCAGTTCTTCTTCCAGATCATCGATTTTTTGAATAAGCGCCTCATAGTGCTGCTGGGTAAGCATAACACCGGCAACATTATCACGATTTAAGATATAGACCCCCTCATTCAATTCTTCAGCTTTCTTGAAGATATCCATCGGACTCTTCTTCACATCAGAAATCGATCCTTTTGGAATATTTCCTATCAGTTCTACAGCCATACTTTTTGCCTCCTTCTTTTACTAGGATTATACCATTTAGACTTTTAAAAGTCTTTAAAAAAACTATTGAACATACTGTTAAATGCTCATAATTCTATCAGAATTATTCCTTTGTAAAATGTAATGAGACACTGTAATATTGAGTGCTTAATGATACACTGTAACTAAAAGGAGGACACCATCATGTCGATCCCTCTATACAAACCATTGAATACACTGAAGAAAATTGACGATAACGTCTGGATCGTGGACGCCGGACTGATCAGGATGAGCGTATCGGTACTTAAGGTCCCTTTCTCCACACGGATGACCATTGTAAAATTGAATGACAGCACGCTATGGGTCCATTCGCCAGTTGCCCCTGATGAGGGTCTGTTTAGAGAAATCGATGCACTGGGAAAAGTCGGACATCTTGTTTCGCCGAACAAGATTCATTATGCCTACATTGCCGACTGGAAGGCCCGCTATCCGGATGCCAAAACGTGGGCAAGTCCCGGAGTCGATGAGCGAGCAGCATCGCAGAATATTCATGTAGTGTTTGAACATGCACTAAAAGATTCCGCTCCACCTGACTGGTCCGTGGACATTGACCAGCTGATTTTCAAAGGCAGCCGGGCACTTGAGGAAGTCGTCTTTTTCCATAAAGAAAGCCGAACGCTGATTCTAACTGATCTTATTGAGAATTTTGAACCTGACCGTACTAAAAGCCCTATGTGGCGATCGGTCTATAAGGCAGCCGGTATCGCTCATCCTGACGGGAAAACCCCGATCGATATGCGGATGACTTTTGCCGGACAGAAGGATCAGGCCAGAGCGTGCTACAAACGTATGCTTGAGTGGCAGCCTGAGAAAATTATCCTGGCTCACGGAAAATGGTATGAAGAGAACGGGACAGAGGAACTGAAACGCGCCTTCAGATGGCTGGACTAAGGTAATACCAACGAAAAAACGGATTAATGGTCGTTAATAACCTGACCTTAATCCGTTTTTTGTTAATAGCGTATTTAATTTTAATGGATTTTTATTATTCTGTCACTGTATAGGAGGTCATCATTTCTTTTTAGATTTCTTGGTCGCAGGCAACGCTGTACCTATTGCTGCACCTATGGCTATTCCTATACCCATTCCTAGAGCCAAGTTATCAAACATTAGACCAAATGCGGCACCTAAAGCTATTCCAACACCAATACCTGCGCCAATATTATCATCTGTTTCATTTTTACTATTGTCTTCGGTATGTTCATCTGTAATTTTATTGTGACCCATCCAGTTAGCCCTCCTTTTTCTACCGTTTGTAAGACTCGACGATTTAAACCCATTAAAGGAGCCTAATCTTCTTATAGATGATTCTCAAAAATTTGTCTTGCTTACTCAATGTATAGCGTAAAGGCATAGCTTGCGGTGCCTTCCTGCCAATTAGCCAGGACTTCATAAATGACCGTCCCTTCACTCGTCAGGAGCACCTCTTCCGATTCACTGATCACTGTGTTGTCTTCTTGCCATATCTTTACTGTATAGCTGTCCGGTTCTATTTTAAAATCCAGTTCGATCGAGGTGTCTCCAGTCACTTCAGGAGCTGCCATTTGACCGACCAGTTCTGGTGGCGGAGCAGAATCGGCTTCTATTGCCGTCATAGTGCCGTCCTCATTATCGATGCTCCAGCTGTAGGTTCCAAGCACAGCGTCGACCGACTCGTCCCCAGCCACAACCGTGAGTTCCGGAGGCTCGGGCATCTCGTCATTTATGCTGCCACTATCCGGTCTATCCGGATTGCCGGCCGTCTCTGTCCCCTCACTATCTGGGATCTCGTCATTCTCAGTATCGGTGCACCCCGTGAGCAGCAAAGCTGTCGTAATAAAGATTGATGCCAGCCATTTATTAGTCATATCAGTCCTCCTCGTATCGCCAGCCGTGTTCCTCATGGTAAATCATCTGCTTGGACATGCCGCCGTCAACGATGAATTCCTGTCCGGTAATGAATCCGGACTGCTTTTCATCTAACAGAAAGCGAACCATCTGCACGATATCTTCCGGCTCTCCGACTCTGCCGACTAGATGCTGAGCAGCATCCTGATCAGTCAGTTCAACTTCTTCCTCTGAATGTTGAAAAGCGCTCGTATCGATCCATCCGGGACTGATCGTATTGACTCGAGCCTTGTTTCGCAAACTGTTTGCCATCGCATGAGTCAGAGATAGCAGCGCCCCTTTTGAACTGCTGTAACTTTCGTTGTCTGCCATGCTTTGTCTATTGCGCGTAGACGACATGAGTATAATGCTTGCTTTATCGGAAAATAAATCGGCTAGATGCTGAGTCAGGAAATAGGCTGACCCGACATTGACTTTCAGCACATCCATGAAGTCCTCATAGCTTGCTCCAGAAAGTAGTCCTCCGTTATTGATTGCCGCATTATGAATGAGCCCGTCAATAGTATCGGTCCGTTCTTTTATGAATTGAATAAAAAAGTTCAGCTCTTTCTCGTCAGCCAGATCGCCATAATAGATATGCAGGTGCCTTGAAGAGAGATGTTGTTCAAGAACTTTCCCTGCCTCCTCGTCCCGATCGATCACGAAGAGTTCAGTCTCAGTTATCAGGCTCTCAACAATTGCCCGCCCAATGCCATTGGCTCCACCGGTCAATACGATTTTTTTCATGCAAACACGCTCCCGCTCACTCTGTATTGGCAGTTTCTAGATCTGCTCCCTGGATTTATTCGTCTTCAACTTCTATTGTCGTGTCTTCATAACTGTTAGTGTTTCTCAATTCAACAGTCCATTCGTCCACTGATTCATCATAAGACAGCGACATAACTGTTAGAACTTCTTCTTCAAATGGCTCCTGTGCTAAAGCCTTCCTTAACGCTTCCGACTCAGTCAGATCTGCTCCTTGCGGCTGGTCAGGTTCAATGATTTCCAGTTTCTCCATAGCGGCCTGGGCTGGATAAGAAGTCTCTACGCCTCCATCAAACCAGACCTCAACGTAATCACCAATCTCTGTACTTTCCGTGACCCGACTGACCCAGACGGCGTCGTAAAATTCCTCCGTTCCGCCTGTCTCACTATAATCAGCCGGTTCCGTACTCACCACCAGAATTTCATGGACCCCCTCGTCCATAATATACCCTGATATATCAGGTTCTCCACGAATAAGTCCGGCAATCGTTAAACAGCCCGTCAACACCAGAAGCGACAGCAGGATCAGACTCGTACCGATTTTCGCCTTCATGTTTTTTCTCCTTTCAAGCATGTTACAACGTATCTGTACCCTAATTTCAGATACATTTCGAAATCAGTATTTGTTAGCTCAAGTGTACAGAAAATAACCGTGTTTAGCTAATTATAATCCTGATAATTCAGCTTAAATCGTCAACTATCTACATATTTTTTTGAACAGATTTTACGGGCTGAAAAAGTTTCCTGTCCGTAATACTTTTTGAGACAACCTGATAATGCGTATGGTATACTCCATAAAAACATGATAATTTGGGCTTTGTGACCGGCTAAAACACTCCTACACGGCCTATTCGATTATCTTTTCAGAGAGAGTGAGATAAATGAAAAAACTGTTATTGTCGACGGCTTTACTTTTGTTCCTGACCGCATGTGGTCCACCTGAAGCAGGCTTCAGCGAAGTAGACACTTTACCGAATGATGTACAGGAATTCATGAGTGATTTACCTGATGAATTTCCCCATACCACTGTTACTGAAATGAGATTGTTGTCATTTAACGATGGTGAAAACGGGTCGTATATTGTCTTCCATTCAAGTGGACAGGTCGAAGCACATATGGAAAGCGAGGGCGGCACTTTAGTCATTCATTTAACTGAAACAGATATAGCTGACGAACCGGTCACCCAGTATACCTATTACCTGACGACTGGACCTGAACATGACACCATCGACGTGCGCGTAAATGATGAGCCTATTCCATTTGATATGGCCATTTCTTTGTAGCCCACCGGTGCAGTGCTTTTGATCCTGTTTAATCTTCCTCTAGTTTTGGATTTTTAAAAAGTAGTGATCATCGGGTCCATTGGAGTATGATTTTAGATCATTTCTCACCCCAAAAATGAGTCTTAGTCGTTTTTACGACGAACTCAATTGGTG
>NZ_FNZU01000015.1 GCF_900109325.1 Alkalibacterium pelagium | reverse complement strand
GTCGCTATATGCGACCATGAAGAACAGCGTCGCGAAGAGAAAACACGACAGAAACATTTAAAATGGGCGCAATTTCCCTTCGAAAAGTCCTTAGAGGACTTTGACACGACCGAATCAGTTTCGATTAGTAAACGTCAGATTTCTCAATTAAGAGCATGCGACTGGTTGGATCAAACATTCAACCTGGTCCTCTTAGGTCCACCAGGCGTCGGTAAAACTCATTTAGCTATTGGCCTTGGACTGGAAGCTATCGACCAAGGGAAACAAGTGGCATTCGTTTCAATGGGTGAGTTGATTACCTTACTTAAAACTGAAGAATACGTCCGAAAATCAGCCATTCGATTGAGGCGTATAAGACAAGCAGATTTAGTTGTGATTGATGACATGATGTTTATGGCAATGGAAACAAGAGAAGCCAACCTCTTTTTCCAGCTAGTCAGTGACTTGTATGAAAAAAGTTCGATCATTTTAACTTCAAACAAAGGACCCGACAGCTGGGGCAAGATGCTTGGTGATCAAGGAATAGCGACAGCTATTCTGGATCGACTTCTTCATCGCTGTGAAGTTATTCATTTGAATGGAGAGAGTCATAGAATGAAACATCGAGAATCAGTCTTCATGTAACAAAAGTGCACAAAGTTATCTGGCAAAAAGTGCACAATTCTACTTGACAGTTACAGTGCTGTTTCTGGCAAAATAAAAGTACAGTTTAAGGGGGTGCGGACATAATCTTGGACAACTATAAGTCAGGAGAATGTCCATGTACTCTTACGAAGAAAGAATAAAAGCTGTAAAACTTTATATCAAATACGAATACTCACTAGCGTCAGTTATTCAGGAACTGGGCTATCCTTCTTCAAAAGCTCTGTACAAATGGTTTAAGGAGTATGAAGAGAACGGTGATCTTTCTAAGACTTCAAAAAGAAAACGTGAATTTACTCAAGAAGAAAAGCAATTTGCTGTTGATCACTATATCGAATACGGGCGCAATTATTCTAGAACTGTTCGCATGTTGGGCTATCCAGACAGAAACATTCTTAGCGATTGGTGTAAAGAACTTGCCCCTGAAGCTCGTAAAATCAGGCGCAGTAAGTTAAACTATTCTCAAGAGCAGAAAAAAGAGGCCGTTATCCATCTTGTGAGCCGAGAAACCTCTGTCCAAAAAATTGCTGAGCGCCTGCAGGTCACCCGTAAAACGCTCTATGATTGGAAAGAGGAGCTCATCGGAGAGGAGCTTCCACCAAATATGTCGAATATGCCTGACAACCCCCAACTAGAAGGGTTGAAAAATGAAGTTGATGTTTTAAAACAAGAAGTCTATCGACTACGAATGGAAAAAGATATCTTGGAAAAGTCTGCCGAACTTGTAAAAAAGAATGGGGCATCAATCCAAAACATCTCTCCAACAAAGAAAAAACACGAGTGATTGATGCATTAAAAACCTATTATCCATTGGCACTTTTACTAGAGAATCTGGATTTAGTTAAGAGTAGTTATTTTTACCACAGAAGTCAGGCTAAGCTTCCGGATAAATATGCTGATCTACGGGTAATGCTTAAGGACATTTTTATTGAAAGTCGTCGTACCTATGGCTATCGTCGTATGCATGACGTTCTAAAAAAACGACATATTGTCGTTTCCGAGAAAGTTGTTAGACGACTGATGAAAGAAAAAAAGCTCATTGTTCGGTCAGTAACCAAGAAAAAATATAGTTCTTATGCCGGTGAAATCACCCCAGCTACACCTAACCTTATTCAACGAGCCTTCAAAGCTGAAGTGCCTGATGAGAAATGGTTGACGGACATTACAGAATTTCGGATTTCAGCCGGAAAAGTCTATCTATCACCCATTATCGACTGTTTTGACGGGGCTATAGTTAGTTGGACTATCAGTACCCAACCGAATGCGGAGCTCGTTAATAGTATGTTTGATCAGGCGCTTGCTACACTCGCTGATAATTCAAAGCCAATCATACACTCTGATCGCGGAGCTCACTACAGATGGCCAGGTTGGATTGAAAGGATTAAAACCAACGGTTTGACACAGTCCATGTCTAAAAAAGGATGTTCACCGGATAACTCGGCTTGTGAAGGGTTTTTCGGTAGACTTAAAAATGAGTTCTTCTATGGCTTTAAATGGGACAATATTTCAATTGACGCATTCATTGAACTACTTGATGATTACCTGCATTGGTACAATAACAAAAGAATAAAATTGTCTCTAGGCGGTCTCAGTCCGATTGATTACAGAACGAAACTAGGTTTAATTGCTTGAAAAAGTCCAAAAAAACATCCGCACCTCCTGTTCTAGACTTTTATTTTGCCATAAACATCCGATTTTTATTTGTAGGTACTCAGCTATTCATCGCTTACGTTTAAAACTGTTTATTCTTATATACGTCAAGGTCTATTGTCTATCAAACCACATGACTTACCTGTCATGTATCTTCTGAAACCAAGAAAAAACCAACATAGTAATCCTAAGGGCAAAAACAAAAGAATCCTAGGTGCCAGTTTCACCAATCGTCCAGAGGACGTATTATCAAGAGAAACATTTGGACACTGGGAAGCTGATTTGGTTAAAGGGAAGAAAACGAAAAATGAACCGGCAATCATTACCTTGGTGGAGAGGAAAACACGCTATGCCATTACTAAAAAAATCAGCGACTATAAAAGTCAAACGGTTAAAAATGCCTTTGAAGAGATTCTAGCAGATAACCCTAACCTATTTGCTTCAATCACTTTTGATAATGATTCGGAATTCGCCTTAATGTCTGAACTCAATACAGACGTATATTTTTGTCATGCCTACGCATCCTGGGAACGGGGCTCAAACGAAAACTTCAATAAACTCTTGAGGGAATTCATTCCTAAAGGAAAATCCATCCAACTTTTTTCAGAAATGGATATCGATCAAGCCGCTCAGGCAATCAATAGAAGGATTAAAGAAGTGATAGGGTTACGTTCATCAGAAGAGTATTTTCTACAATGTAGTATTTAAAATTTCTCTTCCCCTAGGGGAAGAAGTAAAGAGATTTAAGTTCATCGAATCATGTAACAGTAAGTGTTGCATTTAACTTTACAACTCAAGCACAAAGTTATTTAGCAAAATTGCACAATTCTACTTGACAGTTACAGATTTGATAGCCATATTGAGTCTGCTTTTAAATTTATCGAGTCAGTATTAAACTTTTCATTTCATTGATGGTTTCTCTATCTACCAAGTATAAGATTGTAAAATAAATTACGAAACCTATTACTACACTAATAATTAATATAAGCATATTATCTAATGTATTATTTAAAATTGACTGAGCCCCTAAGACTACTAAAGACATAGCGAAGGTTGCGAGTATCACATATTTAAATAACTTCAAATATTCAATAAACGTGCTTTTTAAGTAAAAGCTAGTTATTATTTGTAATGTTAAAGTTTTAACAATTAGGTACGCAGCATACAAAATTACAATTATATTTATCTCAGATTGCAACCAAGATAATAGTAACAAGAGTAAAATATAGAAACTATTTACAATTATATCTGTATACAATACTAGATTAGGCTTGTTAACAGAGTATAATAAATAAGAAGCTAAATTTGCTGTCAACATATAGGGTATGTATGCAAAGGAAAGTATAACAAAAAATACAACACTATCTATCCATTGATCCCCAAAAAATACAGGTATAAAATAGTTAGCTGTAATTGCTATACCTACAAAAGTTGGAAATGTAACCACACCAATATATTTTGATAACCTGTTATAAATATTTGTCAAAAGTGAGATATCATTTTTGATTTTCGATAATATTGGGAATAATACTTTGGAAAAGGCAGTAGTTATTATAGAACGTAATCTATTTAATATGTTTTTAGCAAAATGATAAAGACCTAATACTTCGGTTGAAAAAAAGTAGCCAATAATTAATTCATCGATGTGATGGGTCATCTGAGTCATTACTTGTTTAAATGCTATAAATGCACCGAATTTTAGAAAAGGTTGCACATCTTTGAATCTAAAATGGATTCTTAAATGAAATAAATCTTTTTTAAAAGATACATAAAATGTTAGAAAAACCATAACTAGTACTGAAACAATCTGGCCTATAATTACTCCAGTCAATCCATAGCCAAAAATCAAAAACAATGTAGTAGAAATTAATATGAAAATTTCTCTTATTATTTGTATAATAGATAACTCTTGAAAGTGAAAATCTTTTTCTAACAAAGCTGTAAATAAAATTATCGGACCATTTAAGAAGATTACTATACTTAGTAAAGGCAGAAGGTTTTGAAGTGCCTTCATTTCAAATATTTCTGCGAATAAAGGGGAAAGTAATATTAATATGCTACCAATAATTATACATATCAATATTTGAAAGTAAAATAGTGAAGAGCTTTCATCTTTTGTCACCTTTTCCTTTTGGATAATTGCTGTGCTTAGGCCGAAGTTCTCAATAATGTTTATAAGTGTAAGAAATATATTAATTATAGCTAAAATCCCAAACTCTAATGGTGTGAGGTAACGAGCTTTTACAAACAATAAAATTGGACTTACAAGTGAGGTAATTACTGTTCTTAATGATGTCCATAAAACCCCATCCACAGCTTGTCGTCTTAAATTTGGCATAGTTTTTATTCTCCATTCAAATTATCAGTAATTCTACAATTTCAGTAATTACTTAAACTTTTTTAATTAAATCATTGTATTTTTTATAAAATTATATAGAATAAAAAAACATTATATAGACACATGGTCTTCTTGCTCACTACCTTTAATATTGAGATATTTAAGAACGCCAAATTTATAATTCTTTGCATTTTAGTATATTCTAAATTTTATTCCTATCTATTGATAAAGTCCATATAATTGTGTAAAAGTTAAAAGGCCATGTAACAGCCCTTTTACGGTACAATGTTTTTAACCACAAAAATATACCTAGGAGGACGTTACATGACCCAAGTACATTTAACACTAAATAATGAAGAGGTTCAAGGTATTATTGAACATTCGGTAAAAAATGATGTGTCTAAAAAATTTTAACCACTGTTTTTAACCAATTGATGGAAAATCAAGGAACAGAATATATTCAATCCGATGACTATGAACAATCAGAAAGTCGTCAGAGTCAAAGAAATGGCTATTATGAGCCAGATTTTACGACTCGTGTGGGTATACTTTAATTAAAAGTGCCTAGAACACGCGATGGTGAATTTGCACCGACGGTGTTTGAGCGTTATCAGCGCAATGAAAAGGCACTGCTTGCTTCAATGTTAGAGATGTATGTCTCAGATTTTTCTACCCATAAAGTTTCAAAGAATGTTGAAGAACTCTGCGGAAAATCTGTATCGAAATCTTTTGTTTCTAGCCTGACTGAGCAGTTGGACTCAATGGTCAACGAATGGCAGAACCGTTCACTCTCAGGTACGAATTATCCTCATCTGATGACAGATGTTATCTACATAAAAGTACGTGAAGACCATCGTGTGCTTCTAAAAACTCCCATATGGCCATCGGGATTACAGAAGGTGATAATCGTGAAATCATTGGCTTCATGATTCAAAATGAAGAAAGTGATGACATATGGTCCATCTTCTTTGAATACTTAAAAGACCACGGCCTACAAGGGACAGAACTAATCATTTCTGATGCCCATAAAGGATTAGTATCTGCTATTCGTAGGTCATTTACCAACGCAAGTTGGCAGAGATGCCAGGTTCATTTTAAGAAACATCTTCAGTTCCATCCCAAAAAGAATTCAAATTCGTTTAGAGAAGCAGTAAAAACGATCTTTAAGTTTAAGGATATTAAACTCGCTCGAACAGCTAAGAATCCTTAGTCGGTGAATATTTAGACCAGGCTAAATATACAAAAGCCAGTGAAACATTGGATAATGGCTTTGAAAATGCCTTTCAATTTACGGTTTTCGGAAGTGACCATAATTGGCTAAAAAGCAGCAACCTTCTTGAACTACTGAACCAGGAAGTCCGCAGAAGAGAAAAGGTTATTCGGATTTTTCCCAACCGAGCGTCCGCCAATCGATAAATTGGAGCTGTCCTTATGGACCTTCGTGAAGAACGGCTTAGCTCTACAAGAAAATATATTAAGTTTAATCAATCATAGAGCGGTAAAACATTGTATAGTATTTTACACAGGATTATGGACTTGACTTATCTAACTTATCTATTAAAAGTATTAGTAAATTAAACTTGAATATAACTATTTTAAATTAATAACCCCTCTGTACTCTCGAAATTAATATTTAAAGGTATCATATAATTGCGAACGGATTTTATTCAATCTTAACAATTTGTATGATTCTATCTTTTATGGATATACCATAATATCATTAGTTTTATATAGATTTTTTATGTTATAGAGTTATAAGGATTAGATGATTGGATTTTATTTAAGCGTTCTGCTATTACAGTAGATTCATATTCATGATTATCCAAAAGATAGTTTACTTTAGCAATTATGTCTTTTTGATTGATATTTTTACGTACGTCAAAAATATAACCTGACTGATTAAACTCTTCTAATAATTCTTTATATTTTGTAGCCCAACCTAATGCAATACTTGGAACAGCATTTTTATAGGCATGAACTATAGAGTGAAATCTCGAACCAATAATGAAATCAAATTGTGTTACTAAATTATCAAATTCAATACAGCTCATATCATCACCAATCAAAACAACTGAATCATCTTCGTTAAAAAGATCTTTAATCATTAAACAAGCTTCTATATCTTCGTAAGAATGTCTTACAATAGTAACTGTTTTACCTTTCAGAATTAAATTATCAATTACATTCTTGTATGTTTTTAAAATTACTTCTTTATTACCATGAGAAAAAGTTTTCATATTAGGCACGATT
This sequence comes from Alkalibacterium pelagium, assembly GCF_900109325.1. Classification (GTDB taxonomy): domain Bacteria; phylum Bacillota; class Bacilli; order Lactobacillales; family Carnobacteriaceae_A; genus Alkalibacterium; species Alkalibacterium pelagium. The sequence continues at coordinate 67,793 of NZ_FNZU01000015.1, read as the reverse complement.
GCGACACCTTTAGCTTCTGGATATTTTTTAGTTACTGGAATTTCAGTAAAAATGTTTTTTAAATTAATATCATTAGTCACAAGTACACTATCCATTGAATACTTTAAGTTTAAATCTAAACTAAAATTATTCTTTAATAAGCTATAACCTTCTTTTTCTCTCGCATAAATAACTTTTGGATATGATAATGCTTTTTTGATAATTTTATCCATATTCATTTGTATTTCAGTATCATAGTTAAAAGGACCAAATGATTGTGGCATTATATAAAAGGGAATATTATAGTTTTCAGCAATAAATATACGTGATAAATAATTCACAGAATGCTCTGAATTGAATTGAGAAGATAAGGCAAAACCACTAATATCAACCATCATAATTGTATTTTTTAATATTTTTTTAAGTCTATAAGTTTCTTTAATATATGACTTATCTTTTCTAAGTAATGATTTTAATTGCTGTAAGTACCCTCTGACCTTTAATTTACCCGTTGTCAAGGGAAATAGTACACGAGATTCTCTTGGTAATATCTCAAACTTATATTTCTTCTTTTCATACTCTGGTCGTTCGAAGTCCTTTGTAGATAAAACCACTATCTTAGCTTCAGGATATTTCTTTGTTAGTTCATCCACCGCTAAGTATGTCATAGCTTCTGCACCTTTGTTATATAATTGACCACCGGTAATAACAATATATTTACTCATTATCTTCTCCTTTAGTTTTGTTTGTTTTAATTCACTTCTAGTTTAATTTTAGACTTTGAAATATTTGAATGTAAATATGATAAGAATATCAAACCTTGAATAGATTACACTTAAGTAGAAACAAAAGAAAAGTTGTCTTATAATACTTAATTAACAATAACAAGATGTGTCTTACCATGGTAACTCGAAATACATCGGAACTTTACAGATTTTTGCAAGCTAGTAAATCAAAAAAATATTAATAAAGAATATCAATTCACTTCCTCTTCCATACTACAAATGGCTTCAACAGTTCAGTTAAAAATACTGATTATTAGAAATAATAATCTGACTTCTAAAGTCAAAAAGTATTTTTAAGCAGATTCGATATATAATTCTTAAAACTTAGATTTTGTATGGTTTAACATTTCAGAACACTTTACGAATTATCAATCAAACTTACATATCAAACTGTTGGAGTACGTAAACTCTAGGTATGCAGATTGTCCTCACAGATTAATATTATAAAATTTTTCTATTGTTTATTGAACAGCTAGAATAAGACATTGTGTAATCGGAAAATATTTGAGTATTGAATCAGTATAAAAACATTTTAAAAAAATGGAAACAATAATTATACTAACATTAAAACTTTTCATATTGGACTTTTCTTCGATCAGATTTCGGAACTTTAAATTCTTCCGTATAATGCCCTAGTCCTATAAACATTATAAAGTTTTCTGCATCAGAGATATTGAATTTATTCCTTAAATTATTTTCTTGTTCAATTGTTAATGATGCACTTAAAGAGACTGTCGCAATTCCATAATAATGTAATGCATATAGCAAGTTCATAGCGTACATTCCACCATCAATATTCGCTTGATTTCTTTCTCTTATTCTATCGTAGTATTGGACATCAGTAGTAATAATTATAAATTTATCAATATAATCACCAAAACCTCTATTTCCATTCTGATTTTTTTGAATGAACTTTTTCAACGTTTGCTCTTCTACAATACGCACTTTCCAAGTTTGCCGATTACACGCTGATGGCGTTTTAGTAGCTAGTTGAAGAGCATCTTCAATTATTTCATAAGAAACTGGCTCTTCAGAATAATCCCTAACGCTATGCCTACTTTGTGAAAAATCTTTATAATCCCCTTTTGTTTTTTTTAATATCTCTTCTTTTGAAAGATGTAAAACTCCACCCGTATCTTTCAAGTCAGACCCTTCCATTAGGATTTTAAAATCCTCTTCCAGATCACTAACATCACAATTATTTTCTTTATGTATTTTAATATAGTTATTTAAATTACTTAAAGCAGTGCTATATACGTGAGCATTCAGGGGGAAACCCTGTTTTCTATAATCCTTCATAAGGGCAATGATATTATCGATAACTCGTTTTCCAAATCCTAATCGCAAATTATTATATGATAAACCTTTCTCAATCGAATGATACTCTTTAGTCAATCTAGCTTCTATTTGGTAATAATTTAATTTTCCAGGTACATAGCTATATTTTTTAAACCTATTAGTATCATTGTTTATTACTCTTTCCATTTCTTTATTTTTTAACCATAGATTCTTATTGTCCTTGACTGATTGCGGAATAAGTTTACTAACGTATTTTCTCAAGTCAAAATCCTTCTTTCTTATGTTTAATTACTTCTTTATAAAGTGGTTTTCATATCAAACTAGACTGTTCACTAAATAGTTTATCATCCGGAATATTAATAAGAGTTTAAGAATCCAAAGGATTCTTGATAACATACATTACTTTTAAGTCATTATTTTAAAGACTTTATTATTTTGTATAATATTTTTTTTCATATTTATATTGTTGGTAATGAATTTTAAGTGTTCTAATCAAAAAAAGTGGATTGATTATTTTTTTATCAATAATTGGAAGTTTGTTTCTTCTTAGTTGATAGTATATATTAATGAGTTTAAATATATTGAATCTATACTTTACTGCTTTAATTAAAAATCCCCGCCCACTAGTTTGAATATTTAAACCTTTAAATTCGTCTTTACTAAGATTATCTTTCAAAAAATTATAATAGTTAATCCACACTTTCAAACGAGAATCATAAACTGCCTCGTTTATCTGAGTAGTTAAGCTTCCTTTATCTCGTATGGAACAGTATATTATGTTTTTACTAACTTCAAAAGTATTAGTATAAAATCCCATTTTAGCAGAAAACATTACATCATTAGAGGCTAATACTTCATCAAATTGTATTGAATTTCCTACAATAAAATCTCGCCTAATTAGTTTTGACCAAGGAACATGAAATTTATATTTTAAATTATTTTTATTTTCTCGGTTAGGATTTTCCAGGAAATTATTTATTAAATTTTCATATTGGATGTGTCTATCAGAATTAAGACCCGTTTCATTGTCAATACTTGTTGGTGTAAAGTATACAATATTAAATTCAGAAGTGAAAAATTTAGAAACATCTTCATACATCGTTCTCTTAAAATAATCATCTGAATCGGCAAAGAGAATCCACTTCCCTGTTGCTATTTCCAGTCCTATATTCCTACAAACTCCAGCTCCCTTTTTAGCAGTTATATTTTTAATGAAATAGACATTACGTTTGTATTTGTTGATTAATTCAGATAATTCTTGTAACTGTTCATTACTTTTATCATCAACAACTATTATCTGAATATCCTTTTTTTTAGGTATTGAATTCAGTAGCCTATCTAGCGTTTTTACTGAGTTATAATGTGGTATAATTATTGATAAATTGTACATTTATAAACTCCCACCTATTTAATATATTTTCCTATTCTTCAATAAATATTTACAATTAGATATATATTTAATAAATACATTTTTACAACTCAATTATTTTTTTTGGTCTAGCTTTAGTATCCTTATTCATCTTTCAAATGAATAGGATTAAATATTGAGCTTTCTTAATTTATGTAACTACTTTTAATTCAAATTTACCTAGAATGTCATCTCAAAATTTTTAATCTTTGTTTGTATTTCTTGCAAAGTGTATTTATAAACGTACGATTATATATAAGACTATTATGAATAATTTTAATTGAGCTTTAGCTATTTCTATTGTAAAATCACATATTTTAATTTCTTGTCTATCCAATATAATCTATTTTTATTTAACGCATTGTATAGAGGACCTACCAAATATTCGAAAAATCATTTAAGCTTTTTTAATAAATAAATAGCTATAGAAGCTATTCTAGGGGAAAATATAAATATTCGAGCTATAATTATTTTTATTTTCAACTTATCTATATTAGTCTTTCGTTTATTTATATCCCTTTTTCTCATATGAAATGTTTCTTTCCAATTAGAAAAGTTGTTATTTAAATATTTTGATATAGTCATAGCGTGTTTGTATATAGAACACAATCTAATGTCAGAAATATTATATACATGCGAAAATAAAAAAGTGTTTATGTATAAGTTTTCGATTTCTTCTTTGTTAAATACACCATTCTCCCAATAAAATATAAGATGGTTAAAAGCAATGTAAATATCATTATTTTTTTTGTATTTTTTTGATACATTATTTGTATTACTATAGTCATAATAGTATAAAGCTCGTTCTAAGTAATCAATACTGTTTGCTTTACTGATTATCACCGGAATAGTACCTTGATCAACATACCTTATATTCTGATTTGGAAATTTTACTCCATCAAATAAACTTTTCTTAATAACTTTATTCCATGGGTAATGTTGAGTAAACATAAGCCCAGTCTTGTCTTTAATTTCAATTCCAATATTTTTATACTCTTCAAAATTCCCATCAAAAGTTAGATAGTCAAAATATAGTATATCGCAAGGGGTTTTATTTAGATGGTTTTTTATAATATCAGAAGAACCTTCTAGGATGTAATCATCTGAATCTACAAACCATATGTAATCGGAATTACATATTTCAATTCCTTTATTTCTAGCTGATCCTGACCCATTATTAGTCTGAGATAATATGATAACATTTGGAGTGTCAAAGTACTTTTCCATTAAATATTCAGTAGTACCATCAGTACTTCCATCATCGATTATTATTAACTCATCAGTATTTTTTAATTCTTTAACTATTGAGGCTATAGATCTTTTCAGTAAAGTTATGTTATTAAATGTTGGCATAATATATGAAATAGTGGTCATTAAATCAAAACTCCTTATGAAATTTATAAATGTTTCTTGAATTTGAATTCATCCAGAAGATATAAATAATTTGATTCTTTAATCTCCATTATAGAACCACAATTTATTCAGAACCTATTTATTTTACGCTTTTTTTGAAAACTATTTAAGATGAAATCTAATAGTTTAATTAGCTCTATCTTCAAAATATTTAAGAATCGGTATTTAAGTAATTGTATTATTAAAAAACAACCCTATAATAAGAATTTATGCTACGAGAGCATATCCCCTTCACGAAAAATTATCGTTTAAGTGTTACTAATAAAAGGTATTTATTATATTGATAAATTATACTCTAATGATTCGAAATACAAGTATAGCACTAATAAACAATCCAAAAGTAAAAGCAAATCCACTAAGTAAATCTCCTCTTAGAACGAAAAATAACAACCCTAAGCTCAACAAATAAAGTATATTGTTTGCTGAGTTTTCTGAATCAGACCAATATATTAAGTCCAGTCGTGCGTTTAGATAAGAAATAATAATAAGAAACAATATTATTCCTAAATAACCAAAATTAATATAGCCTTCTCCAAAAAAATTCATTGATACGTTATTAAAATAAAAGTTTGATTGATTAGCTATTAACATTCCACTTCCAACAGATTTGTTAGTCCAGATTGTTCTAGGAACAAAGAAAAAGAATGATGTTAGTAACTGATTACCGTAAGTTATTATATTTTCATTAACAACTTGCATGAACATTTGATATGAATCGAAATGGCCTTGTGTAAACATCTTAAAATCAAATCCAAATTTTAGCTCACTCAAACTATTGACACTTCTAGCCTGATCCAAAAATGGAAAAACAAATAGAAGTCCAAAAATAAGTATTTTATTAAGAGAAAGATAACGTTTTTTTATTCTATAGATGTACAAAATCAATAAAGGTATATATAATGCCGCAATATAAAAACGAGGTGCTCCAGTAGGGAAATTTGTTAAAAGGGCAAATGCCCACAATATCAATTCATTCTTAGATATTTTAGAAGAAACCATCTTCTTATTTATTTTATAATATATTAAACATATAAGTGGAATCGGTCTTATGAAATAATTAAAAATTAATATTTGAGTACTATTATTTAGTATATTATTACCATCTCTTAAGATCATATTGAATAAGCTGAAATCAAAGATTATAATTATTAAAAATGTACTAAAAAATGATAACAAAAGTATCTTCTTATGAGATATAAATCTGAAGCTTATCTCATTGTTACTTAAAATAGTTTTTTCAATATTACTACTTTTAAATTTCGAAAATATTCTGTATAGAAATTGGTATAAAATCATAATGAGTATGATTATCACATTCATTCTGTAATAATCATAACTTGAATAGTATAGATCATAACTCCATAATACAATACCTCGTTGATACTGTATTATTGGAGCAATTCCAAAAAAGAAGAAGAAGAATAACATCAGAACCTTGTTTAGACTGAAGTTATAATTATCTCCTAATACCATAAATATTAAACTTAATATTATAATGATAAAATTAGTAACTAATACAGAGTAATCATATTCCATTTCATGATTACTGTATATAAAAAAAGTAAAAATAATCACTATAAAAATAAAAGGGTAAGATTTTAATTGTTTATTTTTTATTTTCATTTAAACTCCTTCTTTTTCACTATATTACAAAGTCTAATTAATTTAAATACTCTTATATGGTTAATGCAATAAGCTTTGATATAGTTCGATATAGTTATCAAAATTTAAATTTTTATTAAATTTTTTCAAAGACATTTCGTGCATTTCTTTTGATTTTTCCCAAGATGTATTATAATACTTACGAATTGTATTTAAAATCTCGTCTATATTAGTAGAACTTACAATTGAGCCCATGTTAGTATCCACACTTTCTGGGCTTCCACCTGTATTAAAGGTTACTACGGGTGTGCCGCAAGATATAGCTTCTAAATTGGTAGTTGGATACGTATCTTCAAGAGTTGGATTAAAAAAAACATTTGCACTTGAATATATTTCTGCTAATTTTTCTATATTATTTAACTTAGATATTCCAATAATATTCTTAGGCATTTCTCTAATTTGTGTTTCTGTCAAACCCACTAATACAATTACTTCATTATCATTTAATTTATTTGAGAGATTTATGAAATAATCTATTCCCTTACTTTTATTCCATACGCTTGCAACACCTAGTATAACAAACTTTTCTTCCAATCTATAAGAGATTCTAAAATTATTACTTCTAGGTTTAAAAATGTCAGTATCTATTCCATTATTTATAACTTGAATAGGGTAATCTCTTAGTTGAGACTGTTTCACAATTTTCTTTAACCAATACGAAGGTGTTATTAACGTTAATGATTCTACATTATTAAAAATACTTTTTTTTCGGTTAAAATTATTTATAGAATTGTTTATAATCCAACTAGTTGGGTACTTATTTTTTTGGATACATTTAATTTGAGTATCTAATCTCCAACACTCACAAGCAGCATATTCAAAATGAGTACAATGTCCAGTGAAAGACCAACAATCGTGCAGCGTCCAAACTACAGTCTTATTATATTTTTTAATATAATCAAAAAGCAATTCAATATTAATGAAGTAGCCATGAATATTGTGAAGGTGGATTATATCCGGATCTAATTTTTTAACTTTTTCTAAAAATAATTTCGTTGCTTTTTTTGAACCGAAGCCATGTTTATCAAATAATCTAGTTAATATAACATGAAGAAAAATATCTAATTTATTTCCTATTTTAATAATATTTTTATTTTTGTTAACTTTCCCTCTTCCATATGCTATGTAACTATCATGACCTTTTTCAATTAAGATATCATGAATATCAGTAGCAATCCTACCAGTACTACCAATCCCACAAACAGAATTAATTTGTAATACTTTCATAATAACTATTTCCTCCATACAACTTTGTTTACATAATCTGTATAAGATAATATAATTCTTAAAACTTTTTCCGATACATTTGGCATACTGTAATCACTAACTAATCTCAATGTATCCTTTTCTTGAGTTTCAAGTACCTCTAAGCCTTGCATAATTCTTTCTTCGTTTAAACCTACCATCATTACACTCGCTTCTTCCATTGCTTCTGGTCGTTCATGAGCTTCTCGGATATTTAAGGCTCTAAACCCTAAAATAGAAGATTCTTCACTAATCGTACCACTATCACTTAACACTGCTTTAGAGTGTAATTGCAAGCTATTATAATCGTTAAAGCCTAATGGTTTCATTAACTGAATGTTTTCATTAAACGTAATGTCTTTTTCTTCAATCATCTTACGAGTTCTTGGGTGTGTACTGACAATGATTGGTAAATCGTATTTTTCAGCAATGGCATTTAGACTGCTAACTAGTCCATTAAAATTCTTCTCCGAGTTAATATTCTCTTCTCGATGTGCAGATACAACAAAATATTCACTTTTTTCTAAATTCAATTGTTTGAGTACTTCTGAGTTTTTGATATCCTCTCTACGAGTTTCTAAAACCTCAAACATTGGACTACCTGTTTTGATGATTTGATCTGCTGGTAACCCTTCCGCTAAGAGATACTCACGAGCAATATCACTATAAGTTAAGTTAATATCTGCTACATGGTCTACAATTTTTCGGTTTGTTTCTTCCGGTACTCGTTGGTCGAAACAGCGATTACCTGCTTCCATATGAAAAATTGGAATCTTTTTCTTTTTAGCTGCAATTGCTGTAAGACAAGAGTTAGTATCCCCTAATACAAGCAGAGCATCTGGTTTTAATTTTTCTAGTATAGGATCAATTTTAATCAATATATTGCCTATCGTTTCAACTGGAGTTCCAATTGCAGCATTTAAAAAGTAGTCAGGTTTTCCTAATTTAAAATCTTCAAAGAAAACTTCGTTTAGTTCATAATCATAGTTTTGTCCAGTATGCACTAGAACATGATCAATTGCATCTGACGCTTCTAACTTGTTAATTACTGCTGAAAGACGGATAATTTCTGGACGTGTTCCTACAACAGTCATTACTTTTAACTTTTTCAATTCTAGACCTCCAAATAATAAGTATCTGCGTTATCAGGGTCAAACGGCTCATTTACCCACATTACAGTTACCATTTCTTCTCCTCCAGTATTCACAATGGAATGCGTATAACCTGTTGGAATATCAACTACTTCTAATTCTTCTCCATTCACAGGATACTCAATAACTTTGTCTTCACCCACTTTACGGAATCGGATTACTCCGTTCCCTTTAACGACTAAAAACTTTTCATTTTTCGAGTGGTGCCAATGCTGGCCCTTTGTAATCCCAGGTTTAGAGACATTAATTGATACTTGTCCGCGGTCTGGACTTCTTAGAAATTCTGTGAAAGAACCGCGGTCATCTTGATTCATTTTCAGTTTATAAGAAAAATCGTCCTCTGGTAAAAAGCTCAAATATGTACTATATAATTTTTTAGTAAAAGAATCCCTCATATCTGGAACTTCTAAGGTTTTACGACTTTCTTTAAAACCTTTAATCAATTGAGCGACTTCTCCTAAAGTTCGAGTATTTTTTTCTGTAACATCGTAATATTTACCAATTTTTGAGCCGTTTCCTTCTAAACAGTTAATCAGTTCATTAACTACATCATCGATATATTGAAATGTAATTTCAACAGTAGGATCATTTACTTGAATTGGTAGACTATTAGCAATATTGTGACAAAAAGTAGCAATGACCGTATTATAATTTGGTTTGCTCCACTTTCCGTAAAGATTGGAAAATCTGTAAACATATACTGGAATATTATTTCTTTCACCGTACTCAAAGATATAGTCTTCCCCAGCCTTTTTACTCTTACCATAAGAGTTATCCTTTTCAGCTTGGATAGATGAAGATATCATGATAGGTGCTTTATTATTATTTTTTTCTAACATACGTGTTATTTGAGATGTTAAATCGGCATTTCCTTCCATGAACTCGTCTTCACTCTCAGGGCGATTTACCCCTGCTAAATGGAAGATAAAATCACAATCTAATGTCCATTTCTCTAAATCTTTTAAAGAATTTTCTCTGTCATAAAGGTATAAGTCTTGATATCCTCTATTTTTTAACTCAATTACTAGATTTTTACCAACAAATCCTTCTGAGCCAGTAATTAAAATCTTCATTAATGACCCGCCTCCCATGCTTCTAACTCTTTTTGAACCATCGGCACGGTTAGCAATTTATCTTTTACTTCTGCAACTGTCATTAATTTAGTGTTGTCTGAATTAAATTCTTCTAGTAAATTACGGTCTTCATCTCCATCTGAGAAATATTTGTCATAATTTAAATCACGAGTATCAGCTGGAACGCGATAAAAGTCTCCCATATCGATTGCATGGGCACATTCTTCATTTGTAAGAAGCGTCTCATACATTTTTTCCCCATGGCGAATACCAATTTGTTTACTTTCTGCTTTAGGATTGAATATTTGCTTAGTGGCTTCCATTAAGACTCCAATCGTAGATGCAGGAGCTTTTTGAACCATAATATCTCCAGATTCAGCATGTTCAAAAGCATACACTACTAAATCTACTGCTTCTTCTAAAGTCATGATGAATCGAGTCATATTAGGATCAGTTACTGTTAGTTCTTTACCATCACGCATCTGATTGATGAACAAAGGAACGACTGAACCGCGTGATGCGAGAACATTTCCATATCGAGTAACACAAATTTCAGTACGTTCAGGTGAAACAGTTCGAGCTTTCGCAACTGCAACCTTTTCCATCATTGCTTTTGAAGTACCCATTGCATTCACTGGGTAAGCTGCTTTGTCTGTAGATAAACAAATTACTTTTTCTACTCCTTCTTTGACTGCTGCATTTAATACATTTTCTGTGCCGACTACGTTAGTACGTACTGCTTCCATGGGGAAAAACTCACATGATGGCACTTGCTTTAATGCTGCAGCATGGAACACAAAATCCACTCCGTACATTGCGTCTCGTATACTTTGAGGATTACGAACGTCACCAATATAAAACTTGATTTTATTACTATACTCAGGAGCAATTTGTTGATATTTATGACGCATTTCATCTTGCTTCAATTCATCTCGAGAAAAAATACGGATTTCTTTTAAATCTGATTCTAAATATTTATCAAGTACTGCATTTCCAAACGATCCAGTTCCTCCTGTGATTAATAACGTTCTGTCTTTAAACATGTTTCCCCTCCTAATAAGTCTTGAATATAAATATCCATTTCTTCTAACAAGTGATTTTTGTCAAAATGTTTTTTTCCATACTTATGAGAATTTTCAGCCATTTGTTTTAATTTTAAATCGTCGTATTCCAGAAGCTTCTTTATATTTTTCACAAGTAAATTTTCGTCTCCAGGAGGACTAACAATCCCACATTCAGCTTGCAAAATTATTCTTTTCGATTCTCCCGATACTGACCCTAATATAGGTACTGCACTGGCTAAATAAGTTTGTAGCTTTGCAGGTATAGTTTTATTAAATAGTTCATTTTCAGCAAAACTTAGAAATGCCACATCAGAGTCTGTTAAAAATTTTGGTATTCTTCCTGCAGGTTGCCTATCGATAAAATTAAAATAATTCTCTATATTTTCTTTTTTTGTAATATTGATTAGTTCTTCTTTATATCTTCCGTCTCCAATAATATTAAATCTTACTTTTGTATTAGTCTCCTTCAATAACAAAGCAGCTTTTGGAAGTATTTCAAGACCTTGTGCATATCCAACATTTCCTGCAAATACAATATTAAATACATCGTCTTTAGGTATACTAACGTCATTTTCAATAGGGTGTAGATTGTTTTCAAACTCTTCTGCATACTGTGGCCAATAGCTAACTCGGTTAATGTCAGTTGTGTTTTTCTCTATATGATCTTTAAAACTAGGTGATGTAGCTAATATTAAATTTGTATTCCTATAAATATAATCAACCATTTTTTTTATATTTTTGATAATGATTGGATTATTTACTCCACCTACGATTTTTAAATTTTCTGGCCATAAATCTTGAACATACAGTATGGATGGCACTTTAAACTTTTTAGAATACCAAACACCTAACAATGCTTGAGTCATAGGTGAGACTTCAAAAGTAAAGACGATATCCGCCTTGATTTTAGTGAGTACTTTCCATAAATAACCCGATAAAACAAAAGATGCATAATTAGCAGCTAAAAATATTGGAGATTTCTTTCTAGGTATTAGTGGGAGTCTAATTATCTCAATGCCATTATAAGTTTCTTTCCTTTTTTTAAACATTCCATATCCTTCAAAGAAGTTCCCCTCAGGATAGTTCGGTATCCCTGTCACTACTGTTACTTTGTAACCTTTCTTTACCCATTCTGTACAAATATCATTAATTCTAAACTGTTCTGGATAAAAATATTGAGAAATAACTAATATATGTTTTTTCATTAATGATAACATCCTTAATCCAACTCTGTTAATTTTATTGATTCTTTAAAATCTACGATTTGATAATTATATGTAAGTTCACTAAGTCTTTTGGAATACTTTAGATTGCCAAACAGTTTATTTAATAGTGTTATTTTGTTGATAAATGGAGAAATAAGAGGATTAAACAACTTTGTTAACAATAGAGTTTTGTTATGGACGTCCGAAATTTCTTTAACCAATTCACTTGTTTTTATATATTCAGTGTTTTGAGGAAAAAATAATCCAGATTCATTATATTTGATTATATAATACAATAGTTCCATCAAATTATTGATATGAAGCATACTTCTTTCATTATCAATATTTGGAAAAATCGGAATCATTTGAGCTAACTTAGATAATTTAGGATAGTTTCCTCTAGAGTTTTTTCCATAAATCATTGGTGGTCTGAGTATCGCGACATTAAAGCTTTGGTCACTTAAATCATTTATTGCGAATTCCGCTTCTAATTTGCTACGTCCATAAAAATTACTTGGATTTGGTGCCGTTTCTTCAGTAATCACTTTATTCGATAAGGTTCCATCACCATAAACTATCATACTACTCATAAATATGAACTGGTGTACTCCATCATTTTTAGCTTTTTTTGCTACTTTTACAGTTAAATCTCTATTTACTTTATAGTAAAGTTCTTCTAAGTCTGAATTAGTTGATACATGTGCAATTCCCGCTACATGAAAAACAATATCAAATGTTGAAAAATCATATGTTTTCCATGAGTCTCCTTTAACATCAAGTTCTTTACAGTAATATTCTTCTTCTTTACTTTCAAGCCATTTAATTAAATTTGTTCCAATATAACTACCTTTTCCAGTGATTAATATTTTCTTCATGATGTAGCTGACTCCTCAGTTTTATTTTTTGAAGATTCTGTTTTGTAGTGTGGATTCTTCGTTACGTTAACACCTGGTCCACCTTCTACGACTCCATCACTTTTTACAATACTGATAAGTGTACCTAAGAAACACTTAATGTCCATCCATAAACCAATGCTTTGCGCATATTCTCCATCGATTTTGCTTTTAACACCTATTTCTAGTTCATCTCGTCCACTTATTTGAGCCAATCCCGATAGACCAACTGGTACATCATTGGCTTTATATTTATCTCTTTCTTCTATTAAATCGTATTGATTCCATAAAGCAGGTCTAGGACCGATTATACTCATTTCACCTTTTAAGATATTGAAAATTTGTGGCAACTCGTCTAAACTGGTCTTTCTAAGAAATTTGCCTACTTTTGTTATCCACTGATCTGGATTAGTTAATAAATGAGTTGGTGTATCTTTTGGAGTATCAATCCTCATTGTTCTAAATTTCAGAATATAAAAATGTTTTTTATATTGCTTCACTCTCTTTTGTTTAAATAGAATAGGTCCTTCTGATTCTAGTTTTATTGCAATACACAAAATTAAGAATAAAGGAGATAAAGCAATTAGAGCTAATAAAGATAAGACTATGTCAATTCCTCTTTTTAGTTTTAAGTAGTTCATAATCTGACTCCTTTTATTAAATAGATGACACTTTTAAAATTTCTCTACCAGTTTCTTGATCTGTTGTATTTTTATTGGCATATGAAATTAATTCTTTTTTCAACTCTTCTTCAGATAACATTTCTATTCTCTTCACAAATTCCAAAACATCATTAACTGATGAGTTAGTTACTTCCCCAACAAATATTTTCTCAAAGACTTGTTCATGAGTACTTTCGTCACTGGTCAGAAGTTCTTCAAATAGTTTTTCACCAGGTCTAATTCCCGTTTCTTTGATTTGAATATCAGCTTCTGTTTGACCAGACAATTTAATCATCTTTTTAGCTAAATCGTATATTCTTACCGGTTTGCCCATATCTAACACAAAGATTTCTCCGCCCTTTGCTAATGAACCGGCCTGAATAACCAATCGACTAGCTTCAGGAATCGTCATAAAGTAACGAGTCATTCTGAAGTCCGTTAAAGTAATAGGGCCACCATTCTTAATTTGATCTTTAAACAATGGAATGACCGATCCTCTAGAATTCAGTACATTGCCAAAACGAACAGCTACAAAATTAGTTTTCCCTTTTTCATTCAGTCCAGTTACTATCATCTCAGCGATACGTTTAGTAGCTCCCATAACATTAGGAGGATTTACGGCTTTATCTGTTGAAATCATCACAAAACTTTTCACATCTGCTGCTTTTGCAGCTTCAGCCATATTCTTAGTACCATAAATATTATTTTTTACAGCTTCTCTTGGGTTATACTCCATTAATGGAACATGTTTGTGTGCAGCCGCATGATATACTCGGTCTGGCTTGTGCTCTTCCATCACTTCAAAAATTCGATCTCTATCTTGAATATCCGCGATAATTGGGATGAGTTCTACACCCTTATGTTTTAAGTTTCTTAATTCTTTTTCAATTAAATAGATTGAGTATTCTCCGTGACCTAGCAACAGTAAACGTGTAGGTGAAAAGCGTATCACTTGCCTAGCAATCTCAGATCCAATTGACCCACCTGCTCCAGAAATTAATATGGTCTGACCAGAAAGTTGAGTCGAAATTTTTTCCATATCTAACTTTACTTCTTCTCGTCCAAGCAAGTCCGTTACATCAATTTCTTTAAAGGTGTTTACTTCAAATTCCCCAGAAACTATGTCTTCTACCGAAGGCATTTGGTTAATTTTTATATTTGCCTCATTAGCTTTATGTACTAGTTTTTCTAGTTTCTCTGATAATAAGGAAGGAATAGCTACAGTGATTTGTTCAACATCGTAATCAACGAGAATACTATCTATATCTTTAGTTGTACCAATCACTGGGACACCATACAATATAGTTCTGCCTTTATTACTGTCATCATCTACGATACCGACCAATTCAATAGCCGGATCATTTTTAATGTGACGAATAAAGAGTGAGCCTCCTGCTCCTGCACCCACAATTAAAGTCTTGACTGGTTTGATACCATTAGACTGACCAAGCATGGTCAATTTTTCTTTATGCTCCACATATATACGCCATAACACTCGACTTCCTGTTATAAGTGAGACCGCTACTATATAAGAAAGAAATAGTACACGTAAGCTATACCCACGGTAAACTATAGTTGTTAAAAGAGCCCCTATTAGAAACGCAGCTGATACGACTCCGGCTTGTGACAGTGTTTCTTTAATACTCGTATACCGATTAATCCGATCGAACATACGTGTTTTAGTAGCAATAATATTATAAATCAATACAAGTAGTATGATGCCAAATATATAAGAACGCTGAGGTAAATTGATGTATGGAATAAGAAAAAAATAGGCAAACATACATGAAAATATAATAAAAAAAGTATCTAGTGCCGAAAGAATGTATCTTTTCAGGTTCCGATTCATTTGGTTTACTCCTTTCTCTATTTATTTAAACCACTTTGTAGAAAATGTTTTTTTCACTTGATAAGTTTCAAGAGTAATTACCGGGTCTCCGTTGATCAGATCTTTTGTCGTCTGATGAAACGCATTACTCATACTTCGACCATATTCTTTTGTTAGTAAATCATAAGCTTCATTCATATGAAAAGCACGATTACCTGTATTATGGGCATCTGATGAGATGAAATGAACCAGATTGGCTTCAATCAGCTGTCGGCTAACTTTTTGGGTTTTCTTACCGAATCCTCCAGTGTAGCTAGCAGCAGTTAATTGAGCCAAGGCCCCTTTATCGATAAAATCCTTTAACCGATTAGGATGTTCTAGAATCTGATGATTTCTTTCAGGATGCACAATGACCGGTGTCTTCCCATTTAACTGCAGCTCGTAAAACAATCTTTCTGCATATGTTGGAATAGACACTGTTGGAAACTCGATCATAACATACGTTTGACTTTCGTCTGTAAAGAGAATTTCATCCTTATCGATATCTTTGATTAATTCTCCGTAAAGGCTGACTTCTTGTCCCGGAAAAATAGTAAGGTCGATATTTCTGGCATCCAGCTTTGACTGAAGCTCGCTGACTTTCATTATGACATCAGCTTTGGCATTGATCCAACTTCGTTTCTGATGGTGAGGAGTCGCCAGAATATGTGTGATTCCTTCTTCCACAGCAAGTTTTGCCATTTGAATAGAATCCTCAAATGTTTGAGCCCCATCATCGACTCCCGGAAGTATATGACAATGTAAATCTATCATTGATTACACACCCTTTAATTATTCACCGTAATAGTAATAATAGTTATCGTCAGATTTATCTACACGATTTAAGACTGCTCCAAGCACGTTTGCCTGTACTTTCTCCAATAAGTCTTTTGCTTTAAATACTTCATCTTTATTAGCCATGCCCTTAGGTATAACGAATAATACACCATCCGTCTTAGAGGCCATTACTTGAGCATCAGTTACTGCTAATAGTGGTGGCATATCGAAAATAACTATATCGAAGTAATCCAACATTTCCTTTTTGATTTCTTCCATACGTTTGGACGCGAGTAATTCTGCTGGATTGGGCGGAATTGCTCCACTAGTCAGTACATACAATCCATCTGTATGCGTACGGTAAATCATTTCATCTAGATCAGCATTACGATCAGTAAGCAACGTCGTCAGTCCATCATTATTTCTAACTTTAAATGTTTTATGCACAGTTGGTTTGCGTAAATCCGCATCTACCAGTAGAACTTTCTTTTCTTTTGAAGCAAAAGTCGCTGCCAAATTCGCTGATACTGTAGACTTCCCGGATGCTGGTCCGGCCGAAGTCACTACCACAGTTCTTAGAGTTTCGTCCACCATAGAAAACTGAATATTCGTACGTATGGTTCTAAACTGTTCTGAAACGACCGATGACGGTTTGTTAACCACTACCAAGCCAGGTCGGTCAGCTGTCTCTACTTTTTTCTTTTTATTGAATATCATCATGCTTTCCTCCTAGACCCTTGACCTTACATTACTTGTCTCATTTGTGCGTTGTGGTAAAGCCTGTCGGCCGTCTGATTTTAATTCATCGGCTGACATTTCTGCAATACGCCCAAGACTAGTCCAACCCAGTTCTTCAACAATGAATTTTTCATCTTTTACTGTATTATCCAAAAATTCAAGTAAGAAGGCCAGACCTACTCCGATCATTCCACCTAAGACGAGTCCAATAACCAGATTCAGCATATGATTGGGAGATATAGGATTAATATTAGGTTCAGCTTGAGAAATTACAGTCACGTTATCAACGTTCATAATCTCATCTAAGTTTTCTTGGAAAACCGTTGCAGTCGTGTTAGCAATGGTTGCTGCATTGTAAGGATTCGTATCAACCACGCGAATCGAAAAGACCTGCGAGTTTGCTTCATTAGATATTGTGAGTTTGTTTGATAGTCCAGAATGAGATAAATCAAGATTCAGTTCATCTCTGACTTCATCTAGTATAACTGGGCCTTTGATTATATCTTTATATGTATTAATCAACTGAACATTCGTATCAATATCTGAACGCTGAATAGCATCTGCCTGCTGAGTACGA
Source organism: Alkalibacterium pelagium (assembly GCF_900109325.1). Taxonomy (GTDB): domain Bacteria; phylum Bacillota; class Bacilli; order Lactobacillales; family Carnobacteriaceae_A; genus Alkalibacterium; species Alkalibacterium pelagium. The sequence goes on along the minus strand of NZ_FNZU01000015.1, from coordinate 49,995 downwards.
TTGACTAGTAACTGGGTGGTTGAACTGTACTCTGGTGTTGCTATGAAAAACGTGTAAGCTGAAACTATAAGCAAACCTAGTAGTGTCATACTGACAATTAACCCTATTCTTTTTTTCAAAATTTCAAATAATTCTTTTAAACTGATTTCCTCTTCCATCTTATCCTCCTGTTGCCACGCCGAATATTTATACTATTATCTATTAACAAATTATCATAGTTTATAGAATAGCATATAAAATAACATCTTTGTACGGGGTGAACGATATATTAATTTTTATTAAATTAGTTAATTCATAAAATTGACACATTTCAAGTGTTAATTATCTAAAACTACAGATCCTGACACTTAATGCAAATAGATGACCTGTCTTCTATTCAAATCGACTTAAATTTTTATAATATAAAATGCACTAGTCGGATTGACCGAAAGGATTCAGTCCTATCCAACCAGTGCATGTCTAATTAATTATTGTTGTACAAATCTCTAGTGTATACTTTCTCTTTAACATCTTCTATATCTTCAGTAATTCTGTTCGCCACGATGACATCTACTTCATTTTTAAATGATTCCAGATCATTATTAACTTTTGATCTGAAGAACGTGTCATCGGTTAATACCGGTTCATATACAACGACTTCGATCCCTTTTGCCTTGATACGCTTCATAATTCCCTGGATAGCGCTTTGACGGAAGTTGTCTGACCCAGATTTCATAACCAAACGATAAATACCTACTTTTTTAGGATTTCTTGCTATAACCTGATCAGAGATAAAGTCTTTACGAGTTCGGTTGGCGTCAACGATGGCAGCAATTAGGTTATTTGGAACCTGATCGTAGTTAGCCAGAAGCTGTTTCGTATCTTTTGGCAGACAATATCCTCCGTACCCGAAAGATGGGTTGTTGTAGTGATCTCCGATACGAGGATCCAGTGATACGCCATCAATAATGGACTGCGTATCCAGATTATGGACTTCAGCATAAGTATCCAGTTCATTAAAATATGCGACACGTAATGCCAGGTAAGTGTTCGCGAAAAGTTTAACCGCTTCTGCTTCTGTCGATTTCATCAGTAGAACTGAAATGTCTTCCTTAAGTGCACCTTCAACCAGCAAATCAGCAAATGTCTGAGCACGCTCAGATTCTTCTCCTATAATGATTCGACTAGGATAAAGATTGTCATATAGTGCATTGCCTTCTCTTAGAAACTCGGGAGAGAAGATAATATTGTCAGTTTTGAATTTGTTTCTCAATTCTAGTGTATAGCCTACCGGAATAGTAGACTTGATGATCATCGTTGCATTCGGTGCATATTCTAAAACATCTGAGATTACCTCTTCCACTAAAGAGGTGTCAAAATAGTTAGTTTTGTCATCATAATTTGTTGGTGCAGCAATCACGACATACTCTGGATGATCGCCATAAGCTACAGTTTTATCAGTTGTTGCTTGAAGATCGAGGTTCTTGTTGGCCAAATACTCAGATATCTCCTTATCAACAATTGGAGACTTCTTGTTATTAATCATTTCGACCTTCTCTTGAATAACTTCAAGAGCTTTTACAGAGTTATTTTGAGCAAGAAGGATCGCATTGGACAGACCAACGTACCCCATACCTACTACGGTTATGTTCATTTTTTTCATCCTTTCATTATATCTATCCTATACTATAATACCCTGTTGTGAAATTTTCTACAACAGGGTATTAGTAATCCGTATATTTGTATAACTAATTTATTTCTAGTTCAGATTTCAAATGACTTTGTACACGAGCAATTTCTTCATCTGGAATCATTTCGTAATATACACCATTCATCATTGTCCCACTACCTGAAAGCTGGATTTGCTCCACGTCTGACACTGAAGAGCGATAGTTATTGAACATATCCATCATGTCTTCAAAGGCCATATTTGTACGCATATTCGAGCTCATTGCTCCTAAGATAGAACGATAGTTCATGACTGAGTCTAAAGAAGCAACACTTTGCATGGTTCCTTCTATTATCTGCCTTTGACGATGCTGTCTGCCGTAGTCTCCAGAAGGATCATTATGTCTCATTCTTGAATAGGCCAGAGCTTTAGCCCCATCCATATGCGTCGCTTGGCCTTCTACGAAAGCATATTCTCCTTGAGTGAATGAAAGTGGAGGCACCACATTTATCCCACCTACCGCATCAACAATCTGCTGCATGCTTTCCATATTGACTGACACATAGTAATCAACGGGGACATCGAATAAATTCTGTACACTATTAACAGTCATACTGGTTCCACCAAACGCATAGGCATGGTTGATTTTGTCTGTTGTGCCATGACCTACGATTTCCGTATAGGTATCTCGAGGTATACTTACAATGCTCGTTCGCTGAGTGTTCGGATTAACAGTCAGTAGCATTAATGTATCTGAACGACCAGCCATATTATCCGGACCTTCAGTATCCACACCCATGATTAGAACGGAGAAAGGATCTTCTCCTTTATCGACATCCAGAGGTTTTTCCTGTCGACTTGTGTGCTGCTCCTGAGCTTCCACTTCTTCATACATATCATCTGTTGTACTTCTTAAATCAGTATATACCTGCCAGGCAAAAAATGCGCCAATAGCTCCTATGACAGAAAAAAGAAGAAAGAAAATTGAAAAAACTATTTTCCCTACAGAAGCTTTTTTTCTCTTCTGACGATGTTTGCTTACTCTTGTTCGCTTACTCATAATTGTCCTACTCTCTCGTTCGTAAATTGATTTATTCACCCTTATTGTATCAATAAATTACTAGGAGACAATAAGGAAATTATGACGATTTAATGTTTGTTTATCTATTTGTATAAATGTTGAACTCTCAAACATCTTTTAAAAGTAAAACCTTTATATTGTATAATACTCTCTATACCAAGAGACGAACTTTTCCAATCCGTCTTCAATTGAAGTGGATGGTTTGAAGTTGATATCTTCTTCCAGGTCCGTCATGTCAGCATAAGTCCGCTTAACATCTCCCGGCTGCATCTCCATGTACTCTTTTTCTGCTTCCATTCCTAGGGCAGACTCTAGAGCCTTAATGAAACGCATGAGCTTAACTGGATTATTGTTCCCTATATTATAAATTTTGTAAGGAGCAAAACTTTCACTCACTTCGTCTGTGCTTTCGTCCCACTCTGGGTTAGCCTTCGGTGCTCGGTCCACCAATTTTTCGATGCCTTCAACGATGTCATCAATGTAAGTGAAGTCTCGTTCCATCTCACCATGGTTGAATACTTTAATGGATTCTCCTGCTAAAATTGCTTTTGTAAATGAGAAGTAAGCCATATCAGGTCGTCCAAACGGGCCATAAACAGTGAAGAAACGCAGACCTGTAGTGGGAATACCGTATAAGTGGCTGTAAGTATGAGCCATCAGCTCGTTGGATTTTTTAGTCGCCGCATATAGTGAAACAGGATGATCAACATTATGATTTGTAGAAAACGGCGCAACTTTATTTCCACCATAGACAGAACTAGACGACGCGTATAGCAGATGTTCGACTGGATTATGCCGGCAAGCCTCAAGAATATTCATAAAGCCTGTCAGATTGCTGTCTACGTATGCATAAGGATTTTCTATCGAGTACCTGACTCCTGCCTGAGCTGCCAGATGAATGACATGAGTCGGTTTTTCATTTTCAAACAAAGCATCGACATCATGTTTATCTTTTAAATCGATTTTATAGAAAGTAAATAAGTCATTTTCTTTTAAGTGTGTCAATCGGTCATGCTTCAGTTGAGGATCATAATAGTCATTGATATTGTCCAGACCTATAACTTCTATGTCTGATTTCATTAATTTGTTGGATAAGTGATAGCCGACGAATCCTGCAGCACCTGTTACTAGAATCTTCAATTTTATCCCACTCTTTCATATTGATAATTTTATTGCATCAATTATTTTCTTTTTGAATCAGTTTTTAATAATTTTTATTTCACTATGATACTTTTTTACTGTAAGCCCGATCAAGATCAATCCAGCTTCCTAATAAGAGATTTGTCTCCTTATGGGCGAAATCCATGTAGCCACTCACTGGATAGAAAGTGATTTCTCCGAAGAATACCTGACTACCAGTATTGTACAGGTCGATTCTTGCAAAAGGCATGCCTTTACTCAGTTTTCTGCTTATGTCGACCATCTCATGCAACTTGACAGGTTTAGGAATACCTTCAGGATTTTCATCGAACTTTTTCCTTTTAATACTTACAGGCTGCCAATTGATGTCATAATGGTTGATGTTATAATACCCTCTTCTACGATTGCTCATTACCTGAATGAGTTTAGGTTCTCCATTAAAACACAATATCTTATAATCCTTGAGCTCAGATTCGGATTCATCCACCATATATTTTTCACAGAGTATTTTGGGTTTAATATTCTTATATGGCCATTCTCTATGGTCCCAATAATAATTCCTTTTCATCCACTGTTCAATTTCCTGCTTTAGTTTTTCATAGTTAATTGAACTTTTATCTTTACAGACGAACACATCTCCTGAGGTATGGTTGGCTTTCAGCACAAATTGATTCGGAAGCTGTTCAAAATTAATATCCTCGAAGCTGTTGTAAACACCCAGAGATGGGATCAAGTAGTGCTGACCAATTTCATCGCTGATGACTTCTCTCACTGCTACTTTGTCCACAAGTGTAGTATAGTTAGGATTTCTGTCATGCAATTTAAGCCACTGCAGTTTTTCATTAAAGGTCGTTGGTTCAGCTAGATTGAGTTTCTCCTGCGTTTTTATATAATGTTTGATCTTGATAAATAACTCATCCGGTAAAAGCCTGAATAATCGAAAATTTAGAATAGTTACTAGTACCAGGCCGGGGTTGGTGAAAGCTTTAGTCATTTTTTTTAACACTTCAGGTCATCCTTTAAAATAGATTCAGTTATTATGTATATAGCTAAGATCTTCAATTACTATCGCATACAAAAGCGTCACCACTTATCACTTAAGCAGTGACGCTATGTTGTATTATAACCACGTTATACTTGCTAATCAATATACCTTCATTTTTCAATTCTATATCATTTTAACACAAATATAGAGCTATTTATTGTCGAAATTAAGTCAGACCCTCTCAATCTACCCTATACATTAATAAAAGTCGATCAGACGATCATATGCTCTGTTCCATTTATCGAAAGATTTACTGTATATGGCTACTTTTTCTTCATCTGGATAAAATGTTTTACTTATGGTTACACACTTATCTACTGCTTCCTCCGGTGAACTGAATAATCCAGCACCAATCCCTGCACACATCGCTGCACCTAAGCTTCCCAGTTCAGGAACTTCAGTTAATTGGATAGGTTTATCCAGCACATCTGCAAACATCTGGCACCACCATTCGCTCTTAGCAACGCCACCACATAGTCTGACATTTTTTATTTCAGAAGCAATGTTCTCCTTCATGGAAAGAATATCTTTCATTTCAAAAGTAATTCCTTCAAGTATGGCCTGAGCAATATCAGCCTTAGATGTACCTAGATCGATTCCTAAAAATGTTCCTCTTGCTTTCTCGTTTTTTCTCCGGCCGTGTGATCCCTGCAGGCACGTTAACGCTGTAACTCCGTTCGCCCCAGGTTTTGAGTTACTGGCAATGCTGGTCATCAGATCATACGGATCGGATCCCATCAGATTACTCGTCGCTACTTCAAGCGAACATAGTGCATCTCTGAACCAGCGGAATGAAGAAGCGGCAGTGTTTGTCATTAAGTACAACTGGTAACTGTCAAATCCAGGATTACTTCTAAGAGTCACACGTTTGTCCGGATCCAGTACTTTCTCATCACTGATCATGATTGACACACCAGCGGTTCCCACAATCAACACATCGGTTCCTGCTTCAACTGCACCTGCGGCGAGTGCCGAGCAGTTCGTGTCCAGTCCTCCAAGTGATACTGCGCAGCCTACTGGTAGCCCTGTCTCCAGTGAAACTTTTTCCGTTACATGTCCTACTACTTTTCCTGGTTCGTGAATGACCTCAGGCAGCTGTTCTTTATTCACATTATAGACAGCCATCAGTTCATCATTCCACTCATTGTCTTCTACACCAAGCATGCTCATGAAGTTTGCAGATCCTTCATCGATGTAGTAGCCGTCTGCGCCTAATTCTCTTAAAAAATAATCCTGATGCGAACAAATTCTATGCACCTTACTCCACGTTTCCGGTTCATTCTTCTGCAGCCAGTTTAAAACGGCAATATTATAAGCCCCGAAAGACATGCCGCTTAATTCGAAATACCTGTCATTATCTATTGTTGTTTTCATCTCATCGAGTATTTCGGTGTGTCTCGTATCCTGCCAGCCAATCGTTCTGTTCCTAATTACATTTTCGTTTTCATCAAGTAGCACCATTGTGATTCCCTGATTGGAATGACTCACACCAACAATGTCTGCTGGATCAATTTTAGCTTTACTTATAGCATCTCTGCATGAATCAAATACTCTCTGTCTAATTTCCCTGATATCCTGCTCGACATACCCAGGTTTGGGATAATAGCTGGGATACTCTCCGGCGCTTGTTGATATAAGCGTACCGTTCTGATCGAATACACACGTTTTACAGCCAGTCGTTCCTTCATCTATTCCTACTACATATTTCATATAGTTTCCTCCGTTTCACGTTTTCTCTTTTCCATCAGCATTAAATACCCTTCGAACATGTCGACATCATCAAAAGTCGTCAACTTCAGTTTGTTCTTTTGAGAATCCTTTGAAAAGTAAATACGTTCCCCTAATTCATACAAGAGAGACACAAGATAAGCATTCTCGTCGGTAGCGATATTCTCTTCATATGCTTTTCTATAGGCTTTTATTCCATTATCAAATTTAATAGTCCATGGCATATTCAACGTGACCAAATCTTTTTTCGAATAATACTCATCGGAATAGTAGCCTTCTTTCAGTTTACATAAATTGAATATGCTCTCATTAGCTGCAACAGCATTACCATATTGATTACATATCCTCAGCGAATCACTGATGATCTCTTCGTCAATCAGTGGACTGACGCTCATATGAAACATGATATTATCATCATCGCTGCATTCTCCATCGAGATTATATAAACCATTACGAGTAGATTCCTGCGCTGTTTCTCCTCCAGCGGTCACCCATTTTAATTTTGTAATATTATACTTTTCTGCGTATAGCCACATCTGATCTATATAATCTTCAACACAAACTACTTCAATGGCATCTATCTCTGGATGATTTTCAAATTTCTCAAGAGTATAAACTATTACTGGTTTGTTGTTTACCTCGATAAACTGTTTTGGAATTTCTGCTCCCATACGTCTACCGACTCCGCCTGCTAATACAACTGCTATATTCATTCTGCTTCTCCTCTGTTCAAATTACTTGTTCTCAAATGACTCATTATATATTCCACTGTAAACTGAGCCGCTTTACCTGTTTCTTTGCATCCATAAAATTCTAATATTTCTTTGCAGTTTTGTTCAGTATCTATCTGTTCATAATTGGACAACAACTCAGTTAACTCTTTCTGATTCTCAGCCACAAGATATGGAGAGTCTTCCATTTTAAAATACAGTGCCCTATCCTTCTCCATATAGTCTTTACGATCATTCTGATACAGAATAATCAGTCTATTAAGTAAGGCAAAGTCCCCTGCACTTGAGGAATAATCAGTAATTAAAATATCTGAGATAGACAGGAGATCGTTCATATCTTCGTACCCACTGACATCAATATACTGGACTGATTCTGGTATGCCTCCAAGTTTACCAACTGCAGAATGCGCTCGAATAAGTAGCACCCACTTCCGATGAGTACTCTCTTCCAATGTGGAAACTACTTGTTCCAAATCAATGTCCGTAACCGATTGAGCTCCATTACTTTTTACTGCACTTTTCCTTAAGGTAGGAGCATATAAGACTACACCTGTTTCTTCATCGAGAGATAATCTTTCTTTAATTTTCTGTTCCCTATTAAGATCTCTATTAATCAGTCGATCATTTCTCGGGCAGCCTTTTTTTAAAATTTCCCCTTTATAATTGAACGCAGAACGGTAATGCCTGTCTCCGTAATCTGACCCAGACAAAGCTAGGTCAAGATTCTTTTCTTCAAATAAGTCGCCTTCTTTATAGTGTCCGTTTGGAAGAAGCGTCCTCACATCATAGAGGATTTTCTTAAATGCCCTGTCTCCATGATACGTCTGAATATACTTCTGGTTCCGGCTCTTATAAAGATAGACAGGTTTTTCAAAGTTATCCACCCAGACTGCAGCTGTAGCAAGTTCGTACAATGCTTTTAGCGAGTGAGATTTAACAGTCTTTATGTAGGCAGGTAAATCAATCTTTTTACCTTCCGGATCTTTAAATATCCAGACTATGGAAGTATCCGGATCGATCTGATGCAGTGCCTCAGTTATAACTTTTGGATTGTCAGAGTATGTCTTTCCATTAAAACTGGAAAACACAACTTTTTTCTTGAGAGGAAATATCTTGTTACAGAGATACATATATGTGTAAAAAATCGTATGCTTTACGTGTCTTATTAGATTCATTTTATCACTCATTCTTTTTATATAGTCTATTGTAAAGGAATTGTAAATTCATTATATATTAAATCTCTAAACACTTAAAACAAAAAGTGTAAAGACCGCGAACTACCTATGGTAAGTTCCCAAATCTTTACACTTTCAATATTTTCTACAGTTATCTATTTTTATTAATTAAATCAGTGCATCGTATAACTTTTTGTATTTAGCAGATACATCTTTAAGAGAGAACCTTTTTAATATCGCCTCTCTAGAATTGATTGCCATACGACTTCTGATTGACTCATCATCAATAAGTTGTCTCATAGCTTGAGATAAATCAGCAGGATTCCCCAACTCAACAATATAGCCATTATCACCTTGACTGATAATATCTCGCGTTCCCCCAATATCTGTTCCGATAAGTGGAAGCCCTGTTGCCCCTGCTTCGAGCACTACATTTGGTAAGCCTTCTGAATATGACGGCAGCACAAACAGGTCTGAAGCTCTCATATAGTCTTCTATATTGTCTACACTGCCTCTATAATCAATAGTGATGTTTTTATGCGTTCTATTGATATCCTTCTGCTTTCTCTCGAAATCAATATCCTCGAGCTGGGGACCACACAAGATTATTCTAGCCTTAGTCTCATTACTCAATGTATCGGCAGCTTCCAGAAGATCGTGCACGCCTTTTCTTCGATTAATGGCTCCTACAAAAAGAACCACTGTCTCATCCTGAGGAATAGAAAGTTCCTGTCGCAAGTCTTTTTTTCTATCATAAGTGACAGGTTTGAATTTTTCAGTATCCACTCCGTTAGGGATAGTAGCAATTTCAGAATTTGAAGCCACCCGTCTAGACAAATTATCTCTGATTTCAGCACTGATCGCTATAAACACATTTGCGGATTTGATCAAAGCATGTCTCATTAGCTTAACTGCTTTTGCAACTGGGTTTTTGGTGCTGAGTTCCTTATCACTTAACTCATCCTGTGCCACTTTAATAATTACTGGCTTCTTTTTAAGTTTACCGATCACATTGGCAGAAATCGCCTCGGGACCAGCCTTGATACAGTGGATAAGAGCATACCTTCGGGCATTTCTATGTAACCACAGGAATATTTTCCAGGCAAAGGTATACGTCAATCTGGAGGATCCATATGACGGATCAATCCCAAAACTCACTACTTCGAGATTCTCGTTGGTTTCTATCTGTGATGCATCATATGCAGTGAGTAACACAAATTTATACTTACTATCTGAATAGTCGAATGCATTGACTACCGATTTAAGTTGTCTCCCGTACCCTGAATAGACAGGAGGATATTTTAATGAGATCAAAACGATTGTTTTAGTCATAGGTTCTCCTTTAAGGTGCAGTACATTATTAAAGACCGCTCTCTAGATAATTGTTATTGCTTAACATTCTTCTGTAGCTATCGTAAGGATACGCTTTGTTATTATCAGGGATCAGCTGCCTTAATGATTCACTTTTAATTAATAGCGCTAAGGGGATAAATACCATATAGGAGTTTGATAACTCAAATGATATATTCCAAGTCAAAAGAAAATAAAAAGACAAATTTAACCAGACGAGATTAAGAGATTTTTCACGCGTGACATTTATAGCCGTACGAAGCAAATAAATCACTACACTGATAAACGGAATTAAAGCCATTAAACCACCTGACATAGTAATCTCTAAAAATATGTTATGGGGATATCCGAAGTCAAAACTCTGATACCCTCTAAGTCCAATTCCAAGAGGATTTTCAAGAACCACATTGGCAGCACTTTGGTATAATTCATATCTAGGTTCTTCCTGAATCGTCAGGAATGCTCTCATTATCCTGTTGACGGTACTTGTTGGAAGCACGTTATATAGCATTATAAGTCCCACTGTCAAAATTGTAATAAAAAGTAATAGCGCACTGAATTTCTTTCTTATGTCCTTTTCAAAGATAATCGAAATAAGATAAACAACTACAGGGACAACAAGCGATAGTAGAATGGGTGCTCGCCCACTTAAAGAAGTCACCCCGGCATATAAAACCAACACTACTGGAACCAATACTGCCTTTAAATACTTGCTGACTTCTTTTGAAAAAAGAAGCCCGATAACCACTACAATGGTTGCAGCTATTGCTACTCCAGTAGTTAAGTAAGTCTGACCGAGTGCTCTGCTTTTAGGTATCCCTGTGGTCCATTCCAGAAATCCAATACCCGTGCCCCAAGATACTTGAAAAAAAATAATGTACTTTAAATCTTCTCTTCTCAAAAAAATGAATATACTTAAAGTGAAAAGTCCTACTGAAATATACTGCAGCAAATCGATCGTATCAAAATTAAGAGGTCTAATCAACCATGTTACTGCAAACATAATCTGCCAGAGTAAAATAAAATTAAAAATCACTTTCAATTGTCGTTCATCTATTTGAAACATCGGCTCGTTGGAAATGATCCATCTAATTAGTCCTACTGTCATTAGGCCAGATAAAGCTACAATATTTACAATCTCAGAAGAATAAAGAATTTTCACGCTGGGTAGATTTATTGAGATAAAAACAAATAACGCAAATATTACACTTAGAATATTTTTCTTGTCTATCTTGATTTCCATCTTTGACTCCTTCTGTATTATAAAAATTAGCCTTAATTCCTGCTTTTAGAGTTTTATTATTTTTGTTGGTGTACCATAAACCTTTATCTGATTGACCTGGTCTGTGTACCACTGTTTGTCTGTATTCCCATTTTCAACAATGATTATACTTTCATCAAACTCTTTTGAGGATTTTACATCATGTGCTTCACTCGTGATATACCCAGAGAATAAACTTTCTTCATCAGCTAAATGTGCTAACTGATTTCTTAATGTGCCACTCTGCGTCAATACAAGTTTCTGCTTATCTACAGGATGCATAATGGCATGCCATACTTCATTCTGAATCAAGTCTTCAGATTTTTTCTTGTCCGAAAAGTTTATAAATATATCACCTGATTTAAGATTGAAATTATAAAGAGGATTGACTTTTTTCTCAATCAAAGAATGGGCATATGCCGCTACTACACCAAAACCTGCACCTAGGAATATTCCAATAATAGCACTGATACCAATCGTTTCAAGTAAATTATCAGAGGGACTATCTGCTACTGCTACTTCTTGAATATCTTCATTAAGATCGACTGACTGCGGCTCTTCAAATAAATACGTTACTTTTTCATTAATAATTTCAATTTCATTTTCAGCCAAACTATCATATAGCGCCTGGCTAATTGCTGCGTTAGCATCTACATTTCCCGTACCAATGGTAATTGTAAATATCACATTGTTAGAATTGTAATCGACTGTTACAAAGAAATCCTCTATCAGGTCTAATTCATGTCCAGCCTGACTTTCAAGCATAGTAATTACCTGATCAGAAGTGAAAATTTCATGCATCAGATTTGAACGATTAAAAACACTTCCGTCTCTATTTTCTATATATATTCTAAAAGCATAGGCATCTTCGAATAAGAAATCATTGATCATGGCTATATCATTATTTGATAGATTTTGCCTATCTTCTAATAAAAGATTCTCTATATCCGAGTCAGTAAAATCTCCAATTTCTTCTACAGGCTCAGTAGTTTCTTCTACTTCATCACTTGCTCTTAGTTCTGTAAATACAGAAAACCCTACAATAGCAAGCGTAATTAACAATGTAACTATTAGTATTATTTTTCTCTTGTATACTAAAAACTGCTTAAAATCATTCAGGACCAATCCGTTTTCCATTTAATATCCACCTTTTATCTATTTTTTCATGTCTCAAAACAAACTATAGATATTCTAACATAAATACTTTAGTTACTTATGATAAAATTCAACAATTTAACAACGCTTGGGTGTTTTAACTCAAATTTTGAAGAGCAGTTTTTCACATGGTGACGATTTTTAAGTGAAGATGAATAAAAAAGTGTACATCAGAGTCATCTATATGGCCCGATATACACTTTTTTAATATTGTAAATTAAACTTCCGTTCTCAGAATCTTGGGATTAATTGATCTGATTAATACCTTGGAATATCAAAGTTCAGAATGAGATTATCCATTAATGAGTAGCTGACGATGCTTCTTAGCATACTTGTCTGTTTTGAAGCCCAGCCTACATCAGTAGCGTACTGGTGTGTACCAGGTGATGCCGGGTTCCATCTCATTTTATACAAGGTGTTCTGCTGGTGAGTCGCATTGTTCACATAACGTGTAGAGATCCATTTGGCTCCTCCAATTATAGAAGCTTCTGGTGTGAACCAGCCTTCCTGATATGCTCTTTCTGCTCCGAGTCTGACTGGAGCATGGTCCACAGCACCTATCCCGAACATATTATAGACAATTCTTGGAGTAACTTTCTGTCCATTAACTTCTTCTACTAGTACACCAGTAGCCAGTCTGGATGTTCCCCTACCAGTTTCAAGTATGGCATGTGAAATAAGATAAATTTCGTTAACATTGGCTTCAATACTTGCCTGTCTAAATGCTGCGCCATGACCTTCAAGAATTCCAGTCCCTTGAAGTTCTCTGTTCAGATTTTCAATAGAAACTCCCACTGTTCCCTGTAAATTAAGGAATTGAAGCATTTCTCTATTGGCATCTACAAAGTTTGAACTTCCTGAGATCCACGCCTCGGAACCATTAAAACCAATTTTAAACCATCCGCTTCGCTCTTCTAGAATAGTAAATTCCTGTCCTCTTGTAACAGTTCCTACCAATGAATGGCCGGTTCCAGGACCACTACGGACATTTAATACATCCACGATAACTCGAGCTGTAGTGAACAAGCTGTTCATATCACTCATATCACTTGGCAAGAAGTTGTTCGGATCCATATAACGAACTACTTCCTCACGTGTAGCGTTTCTCCAGCCACCATTACTTGAAGCCTGAGGTTTTGCATTCAATGCCATTTGTCTGTTTACAGCATCATTAAATGATGTCGAGTAAGTTGATTCACGGACAATCATATTTGTCAGATAAAGATTATTAGTAGAAAGATATCTGTAAGTTTCTAATCTAGTGCGCATGGACTGAGAGATATTTTCATTATTCAACAGTCTATTGTAGTAAGTAGTGGCAGTTGAAAATCTCCCACGCTTATGATTGCTCTCACCTAATGCCATGACCCTGTCAGCAGCTAGCTGCAGTGCTTCGGTAATTTGGGAGTGGTTAGGGTAATAGCTCAGACCTTCATTAGCTATATCCCAAGCTTCTGATGCCGTCCCCGCGGATGTGGACTGGTTATAAAACTGATTTGCAGTAGTAAGTACACGTCTGTTTTCCGCCTGACGTCTGAATACCTGAGCTTCGGCCTGGATACCTGCTAATACGCCACCCTGATTAATGACTTGATTATAGTAGGTAATAGCAGTATTAAAATTCCCTCTTCTATGGTTACTTTGTCCAAGCGCATACATACGATCTGCAGCATTATTTAGCGCCATCTGAACATCAATATGATCCGGGAACAATGTAATCCCTTCTGTAGCGACTGCCCATGCTTCCGATGCAGTCGATGCTGCGTTGGTATCTCTGAGGTAGTCTTCAGGTGTTCTGAAATCCCAACCATTGTTTAATTGAGTCTGATGAGCAGAGACAAGATTTCTCATATTCTGACTGACTCGGCTTTCATCCAGCAACCATGAATAATATAGTTGAGCGTTACTCTGACGGCCGGCTCGGTGATTGCTTCGTCCCATAGAATACACTCGAGCAGAAGCATGTTCTACTGCTTCAGCTAAACGATTATGGTTAGGGAATCTGGCAATTAATCTCCCCAGATTATTCCATGCCTCTGTAGCAGAAGACGCATTAATAGTTGCATCAAACAAATCTGAAGCTGAAGTCTGCATTTCATTTTTGACAACTGCCAGATTACTTAATGCATTGTTCATTAATGACTGATCAAGTAGCGTTTCCTCTACTAGTAAACTATAGTAGTGATGTGCATCTTCAAAACGGTTGGATCTTTGAGAACTTCTTCCCATTGAGAATATACGTTGTCCAGCTGAATTGACTGCTTCAGATAGACGATCGTCTGTTGGGTACAGACTCTTATACTCCATCGCGGCAATCCAGGCAGCAGTCGCAGTGGGTGCATTAATGACATCATTATAGTATGTACTTGCAAACCCTAACCGTATCTGGCTGTTTGCCATAGTTATGAGACGATTTAATGAATTCTGAATCCGGATTGGAACATGCGGATGATTCAACAGCTGGTTATAGTACCTTAGAGCTGTATTATAATTCCTGTTTCGGTGATTACTTTGTGCTAATGAAAAAATTCTATTGCTGGCTGATTCAAAAGCAATGCTGACTCTATAGTCATTTGGGTAATGTCTATTCAGTTCTACTGCATTTTGCCAAGCCTCAGTTGCATTTCCTGCATTGATTGAATTATTGTAGAGGGTCGTCGCAGAAGGCCGAGTGCTTGAAGTACTTACGGAGAAAGTCTGGATCTTTGACAGGCTATCTTTGTCATCGGCCGGCACTTCAGCTTCTTCCTCTACTTCTTCGTTTTTATTGCTATCTTCTTCAACGCTATCATCAGATTCTTCAGTTTCAGATACATCCTGTTCAAGGTCATCTTCTTCATCAACAAGATCCGATTCCTCTTCTGATTCGTCAACAATCAACTCAAGTTCTTTATCATTTTCAATTGATTCAGTCTCGTCAGTCTCTTCAGTACCTTCATCTTCTGACTCAGCTTCATCAACACTTTCCAGCTCTAAATCAAGTGTATTTATCAAAACGGAAAGTCTTTCCAAATACTCCTCTTCGATTAGATCTAATTCTAATAAAGTATCAAGATTCAACTCAGTTTTTTCTTCTGAAAGATTTCTTAACAGTACTATGACATCTAACCAATACTCTTCCAACTTGTTTTCTTCGACTAATGTCTCATAAATAGATAAAGCATCTTCGAATTCACCGTCAATATGATAGTTCAGAGCTGTATGTATAGTAGCCAATTTATCTTCTGACAATTCAATTTTGACTTCATCAATGCTTAAATCGTTTGTCTGCTCATTGTTTAGGGACATTTCGGGTTCTTTTTCCTCTGCTAAAGCACTGTCTACGCCTAATAAAGTAGAGGCAAACATAGAAGCAATCAGAACCTTTTTTATATTCTTCTTGTGTGACCAGTTATTCATTCTTACACTCCTTTTTGTTTATCCATTTCAATTTGTATTACATATAAAATCATAGATGAATGCTTATAATTATGCAACATTAAAAATAGTACAAATTAGTGAACAAACTTTAAATCGAGTTAATCTTGTAACTTTTTAAACTAATTGTTAATTGGGAACCTCTATTGAAAATAGAAAAAGGCATAGACAAAATAGATTTTTGTCTATGCCACACTTATTTAATGGTAAATTATTCAGTTACTAAAATAAGCGTCGATTCCTCTTGCCATTGCTCTTGCTGCAGATAACTGAAACTCTCTAGTAACTGCTATACTTCTATCTGCTGCATTATCAAGGAAAGCAAGTTCAGTGAGCATAGCCGGAATATGACTATTTCTCAGAACATTAAAGTTATTGCCTTTTACTCCTCTGTCTCTCATATTGGTGTCACTGATCAGGTTAGCATGCATAGCATCGGCTAGTCGTAGACTTTCATCAATACGAGGATCCTCTGTACGGAAATTATTTCTGTTCGTTTCCTGACCAAATCCACTTGCCACTCTATGATAAATGAACGATTCGATACCTCTTGCTGTCCCTGCTCCACCCATAGAATTGTAATGGATACTTACAAAGATATCAGCAGAAATGCTGTTGGCTTCAAACGGTCTATCGCTCATTTCGATAAAGACGTCAGTTTCACGAGACATAACGACGTTGTAACCCAACTTCTGCAACTCAGTTCTTAAAAGAAGCGCTGTACTTAAGTTCAAGTCGCTCTCTCTAACACCTCCGAAGCTCGCACCCGGGTCTCTTCCTCCGTGTCCTGCATCGATATAAACTGTGTGCTTATAATTTGGTGTCAGCTGCTGCAGGAAAACACCCGCTAGTGTACGAATTGCTTCTGAAACTGCAGGTTCATTCGCTACTCTATTATAATACGTACGAGCGCTTGCGAAGTTTCCTTGTCTGAACTGGCTTCTTCCTAAACTTAAATTACGGTTTGCAGCCTGATTCAGTGCATCAATAATATCACTATTATGCGGATAGGCAATCAGACCTTCTACCGCAATATCCCATGCTGCTGAAGCAGTATTTGCTCTAATTGACTGGCTACTGTAGTCAACGGAGGTCATTAGCGGCCTACTCTGTTGAGCTTGTGTACGGAATATCCCTACAACCTGTCTAATATCGGAACGAACACTAGAGTGATTGAATACTCGGTTATAGTAAGTTAGTGCAGAAGAGTAATTACCATTTCTATGCTGGCTTTGGCCCATACTAAATTGTCTTTGCGCAGCCATATTCAAAGCATCTACTAGACGAGCGTTACCTGGATTGTATTTCAAACCTTCCACAGCAATATTCCATGCATCGGTTGCTGTAGCTCCATTGACAGAATCGATATAGTATTCATTTACTGTACGAAGTCTGATTCCTTGTCTTGATAACTGAATCAGCTCGTTAACTTCTCTTCGAAGACTTGAAGACACATTCTGCTCATTTAGCAACTGAGAATAGTATGTGTTTGCTGTATTGAAATTTCCTCTACGGTGATTTGATGTTCCCATGGATAGAATTCTCTGAGCTGCACTATCTATAGCGGCCGGCAAACGAGAATCATTTGGAAAAGCTGACTTAAAGTCCTGAGCAGCATTCCAGGCTGCCGTTGCTGTTGATGCATTAATGACATCAGCATACAGGTCATCAGCCTTTTCTTTATTTTCTGCTTCGATTGTCTCAGCGTACTTCGTAGAGGCTTGAGTTCTCAGATTATTGCTGACTGCTGATTCATTTATCAACATATTATAATATTGACGCGCTTGAGGATACCTTTCTCTGTTCTGACTGCTTTGTCCCATTGAAAAGATACGCTGTGCCGCACTGTCCATAGCTTCTGCTAGTCGAGAATCGTTCGGATAGGCTTCTTTAAAATCTTGAGCTGCGTTCCAAGCTGCAGTAGCACTTGATGCATTTAACACTGCTTCAAATAGGCTATCCGCCGGGCTTCCATTTTCTGCTTCAATAGTTTCCGCATGATGTAAGGATGCAGCTTCTCTTAAGGACGCACTCACTACCGGCTCATTGATTAACATGTCATAATACTGACGAGCTAATGGGTACCGTTCACGGTTTTGACTGCTTTGTCCCATTGAAAAGATACGCTGTGCTGCACTGTCCATAGCTTCTGCTAGTCGAGAATCGTTCGGGTAGGCTTCTTTAAAATCTTGAGCTGCGTTCCAAGCTGCTGTTGCGGTCGGTGCTTCAATGACAGCTTCGTACAGGATATCCGCCGGGCTTCCATTTTCTGCTTCAATAGTTTCCGCATGATGTACGGATGCAGCTTCTCTTAGAGACGCACTCACTACCGGCTCATTGATTAACATGTCATAATACTGACGAGCTAATGGGTACCGTTCACGGTTCTGACTGCTCTGACCCATAGCGAATATACGCTGTGCCGCACTGTCCATAGCTTCTGCTAGTCGAGAATCATTCGGGTAGGCTTCTTTGAAGTCCTGTGCTGCGTTCCAAGCTGCTGTTGCGGTCGGTGCTTCAATGACAGCTTCGTACAGGCTGTCTGCTTCATATTGTTCTGCACTGTTATTACTGACCTCAGAAGATGTAGAGTACATGGTCTGTTGTTCTGTACCCTCTTCATCTACTCGGTCTATCTCTTCATCCACTTCTTTGCTCTCTGGGAAATCTTCTGATCTTTCCAATTGGACATCAGCTGTTTCTTCAACTTCATCGTATGTATTTTCTTCATGGTTAACATCATCTTGATACAGTTCTTCAGTACTTTCTGACTCATCAGTCAATACTGGAATTTCCTCAGATTGGGATCTGAAAGACTGGTTGGTCCAGTCTGACTGGTTCTCTGCTAGAATGACAAGCCAGTCGATCAGAGAAACGGCTTTATCAGGAAAAGAATCTTGGGTTAGAAGCGTATCATAAGCTTCTACTGCCAAAGCGTAATCTTTGTTATAGTGAAGTATCAAAGCCTGTTCGAAAGCTTCACTGACCTCTTCAGATTCTCCTGCGAAAATGAGTTCAGCCAATTCAATAAATTCTTCTGATACATTTTCAAAAGCGTGTAACAATAAATCTTCTTTATCTTCAAAAAACTTAGTATCCTCGTTCTGACTCCCAGCGGCAATAATAGGACCTGTTGATGAGACGATAGTCGTCGATACTAAAGAGCTTAGCAATAATTTACTTAGTATACTTTTATTCATTTTTTCCTCCAGTTTCACATTCTATTCTTTACTTTCAGTAATACCTTAAAAGGGATCGGGACCGACAAAACATAAACCAGATTTTTTAAACTGATCTTTTTGTGCAGTGCTTTCATTCCGTATTTAAAACCTAATGACTTATTATTATTTCTTAATGCTATGTTTGCTATACTGATGAAATAATTTGATCTCTGCTGTTTCACTTCTTCTGGAGTGAGTGTTTTGAAAAGTGAACTATATTTTTTATCTATCATTTCAATTGCGCGTTCATGCTTTTCAGTACTTAAAGATATTTGCTTTTCTCCTGAATAGTTGTAGTAATTCACTAACGGTTCATCTACATAACCCACATTAGTCAACTGACATACTCTGATCCATAAATCATAATCCTGCTTGGCAGGCATATCCACATCAAAGAAACCTGATTGATCTAAGATTTCTTTTTTTATCATTACACTTGGTGTGGCACCAATCACATTTTTTAATAAAATATCTTTAGATAAATCTCCTCCTTTACCAGATAACGAATAATATGTTAAATCTTCCTTAACATAGATGACGTTTATACCTGTGTATACCATACCGATCGAGCTGTCGGAGTTAAAAACTGATAGTTGAGATTCCAGCTTATGGGGGGCCCATTCATCATCATCATCGAGAAATGCTATATATTCTCCTTCTGAAGCACGGATCCCTTCGTTGCGTGCATTATTGGCACCTTTACCAGGGAAAACGGAAATGAATTTTATATTATTTTCTCTTTGCTGGTATGCTTTCATAACTTCTTCTGTATTATCAGTGGACCCGTCAGAAACGACGATAATTTCGATATCTTTATGGGTCTGATTCAAAGCACTCTCCACTGCTCTAGTTAATAATTCACTTCTGTTGTGCGTAGGTATGACTACACTTATCATTATATCTGTTCCTTTCTATTTTTAAAAGATAATTTAGTCTTAAAGTTTAGTGAATATGTCAAAAATATTAACACTAAAATAGGAAAAATCGGTGACAGGTATCCGCCTTTTTGGAAATTAAGAAGAATAAAAGTAAGTCCAAGACCTACATTATTTTTAACTATAAATGCGGTAAATATGAGACTGAATAGAAATGAAAATATGCCCATGTCAGATAGAAAATATGCGTATATGTTCTGTAAAGGAGGAGTATGGCCCAATCCTCTTCCCATCAAAACCGTTTCTCTTGTAACATAAAGCCAGCTGTTGATCACTCGAACAAATGCAGAATTATCTCCACCACTTAATATATCAGAGGTCCTTACAATGATCGTCTGGTAGAGATTTTCACGAAAAATAAAGATTACTATCCCCACAAAGAGCAAAGAAACAAGCAGGAGTATCCAGTTATTCCTGACCATCTCCATCTTATTTTTCAAAGTTAGGCCCTTGATTAGTAGCATCAGCCCGAGCACACCGATGGAAGCGTAGGATAATGTCAGGATCACGCCTGCAATAAGTGTCAGAGTTACCCAAATCGGCACACTCTTCTTCAATTTGCTGAAAATATTGACCCCTATAACCATATTAAGGAAATAGCCTAAATGGGCTGGTTCTGAAAATATACTTCTAGTACGAACGATAAAGCCAGGACCTCTGAAACGGTAGCTGTGCAGATCGGAACGAGTAAAATGCCACATGAACTCGTAAGGCAGCTGATCGAAGAAAAGAATGGAAACAGTAATATAGATACCAATTATTAGAGCAATAATAGCAGTTACGTTTAGCATAACCAATACTTGTTTCTCTAGTTTATTTTGTTGGATATAATTGAAGAGTAAATTAATAAAAGTTAAATAGAAAAAGATTTTTATAACATTGTATAATGCTCTAGTGAAAATAAATGTCATGTCTACTGATAAATTATAGGTAAACTGAATGATAAAAAAAATAAGTACAGCAGACATAAATTTGTAGTTCAAAGATTTAACATAGTCAAAATTTTTAAAAGCAATTAGAACAAGGATCAGGCCAATGAATATCTCACTCATAGCTATCAGCCCTACCATCCAGTCAGACACTAGAATCGACACTGCTAAAAGTATTAGAATTAGATTGTTGATCCATTGATTTGAAGCGGTATTAACACCTTGTATTCTTTCAGTTAGCATCTATAAGTGCCCCCTATTTATCTCACTCTAATTTTCTTCTTTTAAACGCATTCCAGGCATAGCTGGTAAAATAGTAACCAGCTTTATGAAGCGGCAGCTTTTCAAGATTTCGATACGTATTCCATGTTCTCCTGAGTGCCTCGACCTTATTACTTGAAATAGACCCCTTCACTATTCGATAAGATCCCAGAACTTTATCGACTAAACGGGCATCATTACCTTCTCTTAAAAGCATTAACCAGGTAGCAGTGTCCTGCCCCTTTCTTACTTCAGGCATCCTAAAATCTCCAAATACCTGTCTATCTATGACTACCGTCGAACAGGCAATAGCCGTATTTTTCAGCAAACCGACATAATCAAGAGATTCTGGAAGTGTCACTCGTGGTTTAATTAATTCGTCCGTTTCAGTGATCATTTCAAAGTTTGTATAGGTAAAGCCGGAGTTGTTTTCAGTCATAAACTGAATCTGATCTTTCAATTTGGTTTCTTTCCACATATCATCACTGTCAAGAAAAGCAACATATTGACCTGACGCGTTTTCCAGTCCAATATTTCTAGCTACTGCAGCCCCGGAATTGGAAGGGGTCTGTAGTACCTTTATTCTACTGTCCTGTTCAGAAAAGGAACTGATAATAGATAGACTATTATCAGTTGAATGGTCATCGATCAGCAACAGTTCAAAGTCTTTATACGATTGTTTTGAAATCGATTTTATTGTTCCAGCTATAAATCGTTCCGCATTGTATACGGGTGTAATGATTGAGACTAAACCTTTTTGCATTTTATTCTCCTACTTGAAAATTTTCTTTCCATTTTTTTATTACTTTAATATTAGAATATTATCAGGCATGCTGATTTCCGGTTTCTCATCAGATACCCCTTCAGAAGATACTTTATCAAACAATATTTTGATTGTCTGGAGCATAATTTTAACATCCAGAATAAACGAGTACTTTTTGATATAAACTAAATCAAAGTTCAATTTACTATTAAAGTCTGTTGCGTATTTACCATAGACTTGAGCATAACCTGTAATTCCAGCTCGAACATTATGTCTCAAGTAATAGTAGCGATTCTGTTCCTGGAACTGTTCTACAAAGAAGGGGCGTTCCGGTCTAGGTCCGACTAAAGACATATCGCCAGTCAACACATTGAACAACTGAGGGAGTTCATCAATTCTCAGAGCCCGCAGGTATTTTCCGATTTTAGTTACCCGGGCATCGTTTGCGGCAGCTAGTACTGGACCCGAGTCTTTCTCGGCTGTTGCACTCATTGTACGAAACTTGAGAATACCAAATTCTTTCTGGTTTTTTGTAATACGAATCTGTTTGTAAAATACTGGGCCTTTAGATGTTGCTTTTACAAGGATCGCTGTAACAACAATAATTGGTGAGGCTAGAATCAGCATAGCCAGCGACGCCACAACATCAATCAGACGTTTAATCATATCGTCCTCGGGTGAAATACTGAAATCAGATGCTTCAATGACACTTTCATCTTCAATACTCATAATATTAGGATTGACCAATACAAGATTTTCAAAACTAGTATTTAAAAACAGTTTCTTGTTCTGACTGATCAGCAGGTCGTAAATCTCGATTTTTTCAGATTCATCTATTTTATCAGCAAGATAAACTATGTCCACCTGATCCATATGCTTAGAAATATTATCATAGAAGTTATCAATCACAACTGATTTAACTGCGTGGCGGTTATTTTTTGAACTTTCGAAGTTACGAACAGCGGCTAGACATGCTTCTTCTGAACCTACAACCATTACTTTTTTAGTTCCATCTATTTTCTCGTACATCTTAAACACAATCGACCGCCATGCGATCAAGATTACGGTGCTTACGAGAAAACTGATTAAGATTATTGTTCTAGGAAAAGCGAACCATCTTCCAAAAAAAGTCATGGCCATAATAACTAATCCCATAAGGAATTGTGTGATTATGGTCAGATAAATAAAATCCATAATTTTCTTATTATATAAAATATATATCCCAAAAAGGATATTTAACAGGATGAAGCCAATGAGAATATATATTCTAGCTCTCTCGTAGGCCAAGTAGTTTCTCCTTGGAATATCCATGTTGTAGCGAATCATAAAGGAAATAATAATTGAAAAATGATATAGTACAACATCAATTATTCCTATAATTAATTTTTTTGTTCTATCGAATCCTTTTGTCTGAGACATGTTACTCTGTCCTCCATCATTTATTCACTAAAATAGTCTTCAATTTCTTTTATTATTTTATAACTGGCTTTACCGTCTCCATATGGATTCTCGGCAGCTGCCATCTGGTTATACTTACCAGAATCTTCTATCAGTAGTTTAACGTGTTTTACCACGTTCTCTTTTTCTGTACCCACTATTTTAAGTGTTCCAGCTTCAAGTCCTTCAGGTCGTTCAGTTTTATCTCTTAGAACTAGTACTGGAATATCCAAGGCTGGCGCCTCTTCCTGAAGGCCACCAGAGTCAGTTAAAACAATGTGCGATCTAGCAATAACGTGGTGAAAAACATCTACTTCTAATGGAGCGACCAAATGAATTCTGCTATGATTTCCTAAAACTTCTTTAGCTACAGACTGAACTATAGGACTCAAATGGACAGGCATTATAATTTCAACATCTTCATAGCTATCTATCAAATCTCTTACAGCCTCAAAAACATTGCTCATAGGTTTACCATAATTTTCTCTTCGGTGCATCGTTAATAGAATCCACTTCTGTTTTGGCATTGAGTCCATTAAATCCAGCACTTGGTGACTTCTTTCGACTTCCTTTGTATAAAGAATCGCATCGATTGCCGTGTTCCCTGTAACTATGATTCTGCTTTCATTCTTACTTTCATTGAGCAAATTCTGTTTTGTAGCTTCGGTAGGTACAAAAAACAAATCAGATAGATTATCTATCAGCTGACGGTTTGCTTCCTCTGGAAATGGAAAATATTTATCATAGGTTCTGAGTCCGGCCTCAACATGTCCAATAGGAATTTGAAGGTAGTACGCAGCTAAAGCTGCTGAGAAACTAGTAGTCGTATCGCCATGAACTAATACCATATCAGGCTGTTCTTCGATATATATTGATTCGATCCCTTTGAGGACTTCAGTTGTTATATTAGAAAGAGACTGGTTTTTCTTCATAATATTTAGATCATAATCAGGTATGACATCAAAGACCTCCAGTACCTGATCCAACATTTCTCTATGCTGAGCTGTGACAATCACAATAGTTTCAAAAATATTCTGATGTTTCTTTAACTCATTAATAACAGGAGCCATTTTGATTGCTTCTGGTCGGGTGCCAAAAACAATGGCTATTTTTCTCTTATTCATTTAATAATAACCCCAATTCTTAGCATGATTATACTGTCTATACCTGTTAATAGTATTCCATACAATCACGCACCATTCTAACATACACTGAACTAACAAAGTCACATAATATAGAATTGTCAAATTTTAGTAATGATTCACTCTATAAGTTGTTCATTTATTCGTGTATTTCTTTTGAAATAGAAACAGTTTAGCTCTTGATGCAACAAGATAAACTTTATCCTTTAGCGTGATACTTTTTAGAGTCCGTAATTTCCTCTTGCTCTCGGGATGAACTGAGGCTGTTTGTAGTCCATTATAAATAGACAACAGCTGCCTTTTAACAAACCCCTTCTGAGTTTCAGTCAGATTTCCTGAATGGTATAAGGTTTCAAGTTCAGCAAACACTTCCAGATAAGAATCAAATGACCGAACTTTATGAAGGTTTGTATTCTCCGTCATTGTTGAAGCCACTCGGTAGCGACGATGATAAAACGTTCTATCCAGATAAGTCATCGTCTGTGTGAGTGTGAATAGCTTTGTCGTGAAATATTCGTCCTCGTGCAGGACCCCTTCAAGGAACATTAGACTGTAGTCGTCTATAAGAGATTTTTTGACCAGGTACAGACACGGTGATGCGCTGTAAGTCTGACGGTTCTTCTGAAGGGCTTCTTCCTGATTATAGACGTGCTGATGGTCAAGCTGACTGGAGAAGTCATATCGTCCCTCTTTTACCAGAGCTGCATCGCCTTCATAAAAGACCTTCCCATTGAACCGGACGAGATCGGCATCTGTTTTCTCAAGCTGATCAACCGCTTCTTCGATCGTTTCCGGTTCGATCCAGTCATCAGAATCCACAAAGTAAATATATTTGCCCGATACAAGTGTCAGACCTTCGTTACGTCTGGCTCCCTGTCCTTGATTGTTGTCGTGGGCAATTAGTTTAATTTTATCTTTATATTGATTCAAGAGGTAAACAGTCGCATCTTTTGACCCATCATCGATCACAATGATTTCTATATTCGAATAAGTTTGGCTTAAAAGTGAATCGATACAGTCTTCGACATACCGCTCGACATTATAAGTCGGTACGATCACTGATACTAATGGCTGTGACATGTGCGGCAGCTCCTTTATTTGTTGATATCGTATATTAAGGTGTTTCTTCTAATCCCTGGATTGTTTCACTTCTTTAATGAGTCGTTTCAGTTCTCCTGTAAGAATGAGCCCGGTAATCCACGCAATGACGAAGGTAAGCCCTTTGATGACTAAATTAATGAATAGATTGAACGGCAGATCGGGTAGAAGCAGGAATACACCAGCCTGGATCAGTGCCAGAATAAATGGCTTGATCAGTACTTTGAAGAACGTGCTCATCTTATCATTGAACAGTCTGATCATAATCAGATAGTTCGCCTGAATGAAGTTGAGTGAGAATGACACGACAAGGAACGCTGCTACGTATTCGATCTGTCCCATAATGACACCGGTAACTATTCCCGCCACATTAAAGATAGTAGATAATACGCCTGATAGCAATAATAGATCGGTTCTGTTGCCTGACTGGAATATGCCTCCGGTGCTGGACATAATCATCTGTATCCATACTGAGAGTGCCAGGATCTGGAAAGTCATGATACTTCCTTCCCATTGCATACCGAAAGGAACGAGGATAGCTTCTTCAGCAGTAAAATAGAGAAATACTGAGAGCGGCATGCCGACGGTGGCAAGCAAGTTAGCTATTCCAAGATAGACTCTTTTTATACGCTCAAGTTCACTTGAATAATCCGATAAGATTGGATGTATGACTGAAGTGACGACGCTTGTTAAGACCTGATTCGGATAGAGTGATAGGAGATAAGCTCTATCATAATACGCCAAGGCACTAGAAGAGAAGTATCTCCCAATTAGAAGATTGTCCAGGTTTCTTGAAAAATAATTGATAAAGTTGAATAAAAACTGATTCCTTGAAAAAGCGTATATCTTTTTTAACGGTCCCCATTCAAATTTAAGGCTGATTTTTGATTCAGTTTTAATATAGAAGACAATAAATAGTGTGATAGCCTTGGTTGTATTTCCAATGATAATGGAATAATAGCTAAATCCTAAAAAAGCCAAGGTGATTGAAACGATACCTGACACTATTGCACCAGTGACCGTTGTCAAATTAACCACTTTAAAATTCTGTTCTTTTAATAGAAGCGATTGAGGGACAACGAGAACCCCATAGAAGAAGACAGCTACAGCCAGTATCATACTGATAGGAATAAATACTTCATTGCCGTAGAACAAACTCATCGGGTAACCGAGTAATACGAATAGTATTCCTAATCCAAACGCTATGTATAAGCTGAATGAGAAAATCGAGTTGACTTCTTTTCGGGTCAGCTCTTTATTCTGTATGATGGCTGGGCCTATTCCGAAGTCGGCCAGGAGTTGAAAGAACACTAAAAAGATATTGACCGCCGAAACAATACCGACTTCGGCTGGCGTCAATATCCTTGAGATAACGGCTTGTACAAGGAACTGCACGATGACAATGGAGTATTTTCCCATTGCCGTGTATATGATGCCTTTTTTAAATTGATCGAACATAGTGCATTAACCCCTGTCTGTGCGCGTTAATTATGATGTGTTAGTAATTAGTTTCTAAAAAATGACTTGATTTTTGTAAAAGGCTTTGTATATTTAGCCGCAGCCTGATTCCTGGTTTTCATCAGGAAGAGCGCATTTCGGTGGTGTCCCGTCTTCATTTCATAAAGCAGAGCATACCTGAACGGATTCTTCTCGTCTTTCTTTCCGGGAACGATTTTATTCTTTCCTATATCGTTCCACAGTTCAGTCAGCCAGTCTACTTTTTCTTCTGTTGTAAACGGACAGTCCGGATGAACAAGGTTAGCAGTTTCTAAATAAATGACATTGAAATACTCTTCCGCAATCAGATCCTTGAACTCTTCTGCTTCTTCCCATACTAACATGAGTGACTCGAATGATTTTGCAATGTTCAGCTCAAGATCGAACCGGTCTTCTCTATAGCGGTTCACTGCAGATCCCTGATGAGTGACATAATGATAGTAGGCCCGTCGATTGATGGTCACTGATTCCAGATACTTGTAGACTTCAATGTTGAAGAGCGCGTCCTGCCCCACTCGCTGATTGGTGAACTTGATATTATTCTTTGTTAGAAATTCCTTGCGGTACAGCTTATTCCATAGAGCATACGGCGAGAAATGATAGAAGTTCCTGAAATGCTTACGGAAATCTTCCTGTGTATCCATCTGCGGCAGTCTCGGCAGTCTGACTTCACGTGTGTCGAGTCTGCCTGCTATTTCCTGTGTGTAACCGAAGACAATAATGTCTGTTTCACGTTTTTTGACGAGCGCCAGATTGTCAGCAAGCAGTCGGTCACTGAAATAATCGTCTGGATCAGCGAAGTAGATGAAATTCCCGCTGGCTTGTTTCAGTCCTGCATTTCGTGCCGGACCAGATCCCTGGTTTTCCTGATTGATGACGGTGATCAGTAGCGGCTCTTTTTCAGCATAAGCTTCACAGATTTCTTTCGATCCGTCTGTCGAGCCGTCGTTCACCAGAATGATTTCACCGATGACTTTTTTCTGAGCCAGTGCCGATTCGATTGCCCGCGGCAGATGGTCTTTTACATTATAGACCGGCATAATAATGGAAACATCGAACATAAGATGGCACCCTTTCATAAGGTAGTTTTGAATACAAGGTTGCTAGTGTACGGGTTAAAGCAATCTTGAGACATTATACCATAAGGATCAAGCTTTCACATACTTTTCATTAACTCTTAATAATCTTTTAGCTTTTGACTTAATAAGCAGGGTCGGTATAATTTGGCTTACCAAATTTTCATTTTAATCTTTTTGGGTTGGCTTTTATTGATGAATGGAGTTCACTGGTCAATTGAGTGACGACCTGCATTCTGGATGGAGTAGAATGCAGTTCAGACTTAACTATGCGCGCTGAACTGCATCGGATATGAATCGAGTGAAGTTCATCTCCTTTTTTATTGCACAAACTGTGTTCTGTATAGGGTAGAATGCAGTTCAGACTTTAATTGTCCACTGAACTGCACCTTAAGGATTCTAATGGGGTTTAATCTGGCTGGGCCAGATTTTCATATTAATGTTTTATTCTATTGCTGCGTACCAAGTCTAGTTCAGGAATGTACTTTCTTTTCAACTGCATTTTCGGTGAGGTAGAATGAAGTTCAGTACTAACTTTCAGCACTGAACTCTAGTCGTTTCTAAGCGAATGTAGTTCAGTGTCGAATTTGGATGCTGAACTACATTGTGCAGGCGATAGGATGGAGTTTAGAAGACAAGTGACGTCTGAACTTCACTTGTTCTATTTCAATGATGTATAATCTGGCCAGGCCAGATTTTCATTACTCAGAATATTTAGAAATGCTGAAATCGAGTGCGTTCTGGTCGCAGGGTATGGTACAATAGACACGAGTAAACAAAGAGGTAAATTTTACTAAACTTAACTATTCAACTGAAGGAGCGAATAAATATGGCTATTCTAGTTACAGGCGGTGCCGGCTATATTGGCAGTCACACAGTGATCGAACTGATCAATGAAGGGTACGATGTGGTCGTTGTCGATGATTATTCCAATTCTAAACCGGCAGTCATTGACCGTATCGAAGAGATTTCAGGAACACGCCCTGTCTTCCACGAAGTCAACATTACTAATAAAGGTGCGCTGAAAGAAGTCCTTGAAGCCCACGACCTCGAAGCCGTCATTCATTTTGCGGGCTACAAGGCGGTCGGTGAATCCGTCGCTCAACCGCTCAAGTATTACGACAACAACTTGAACGGTACGATTGTCCTGATGGAACTGATGAATGAATATGCTGTGAAGAAAATGGTCTTCAGTTCAAGCGCGACTGTCTATGGCATGACGAACAAGGCGCCTTTTACAGAGGATATGCCGTTGTCTACGACAAATCCATATGGTACGACCAAGATGTTCATCGAGCAGTTCATTCAGGACCAGTATGTAGCTGACGAAGACTGGAGCGCTGCCCTGCTTCGCTACTTCAATCCGATCGGTGCGCATGCAACCGGAAAAATCGGTGAAGATCCTAATGACATTCCAAATAACCTGATGCCTTACATCACGCAGGTCGCTGTCGGGAAACGTGAGAAGCTGTCTGTATTCGGATCTGATTACGATACGCATGACGGGACTGGTGTCCGTGATTACATCCACGTCATCGATCTGGCAAAAGGTCATATTCGTGCGCTTGAAAAAGTTCTTCAGACCACTGGCGTCGATGCCTATAATCTGGGCACGGGGAAAGGCTATTCCGTCCTGGATGTTGTTCATGCCTTTGAAAAAGCCAATGCTGTCGAGATTCCTTATGAACTGGTCGACCGTCGTCCTGGTGATATCGGAACAAGTTACGCCGATGTCTCGAAAGCTAAGGATACCCTTGGCTGGGAAGCGTCATTCGGCATCGAAGACATGTGCCGTGATTCCTGGAACTGGCAGAAGACAAATCCGAATGGGTATGTCGATTAATCTATAATGAAAAGAACCGCCTGAAACGGCTCTTTCCTTCTTACTTGATGAGTAAGGGAGCGAGCAGTATCAGGCGGTTTTCCGTTTGTATTTCGGTCGCGGGGTCAGGGGCAGTTTTTTCGGCTTGAAGGCTATTCTTTTATTCAAGAGATAGTATCCCCAGCCAGTAATGATCGGCACGATGAGCGCCAGGCTTAAACTAATTGCTTCTGGTAGATTAGTCAACTGATCGTGAATCAGCCAGAAGTACAGCATCTGCACTAGAAAGATATGGTAGGAGGCCTGACCCGTCAGAATGAACAAACGGGATAGTCTGGAATCACCATTAAGGTTTAACCCCTTCATCCCGAGTATCACCAGAAGCAGCACGTAAAAGTAGGACGGTGCATGCTGACTATGCCAGTATTCTTCGATGATCATTCCCCAGTTGAAATAATGCACGGCTGTGATGTAGATGAAACTGAACAGCGCAGGCACGATCAGCCACTTAAGCTTGATTTTACCCTTAAGCAGACCTAGCCATACCCCTAATGTCAGTGAAAAGATATGCCGGATAATCAGAAGCCGGTAGAGGCTTCCACTGATATCCAGCTGGTAGGCAGCTAAGTCTATCATGAGACTGATGAAGAATAGTGCAGTCATCCATTTTGTTGGATGAACACGCATCACACTATAAATGATAGGAACCAGTAGTGACGCCTGTATGATCATTGGTATAAAGTAGCTGCCTGGCCCATAACCCCCTCTTACAAAAGAAAATAATAGACTCAGCGAGGGGTCCCGGTCATAGAAAGTGAGCTGGACAATGATTTGTAAAAGCCAGATGAGCCCGAACGGTACCAGTAGACGCTTAACTTTATTCATTATATAGTCTAGTGTCATAGTATCTTTTAGTGTGGTATTGCCTTTTCTCATAAATGACTGAGCTGAGTTGTATCCAAACAGAATAATGAACATTGGGACGGTCTGCCAGATATAGTAAGGCGCGAGTATAGTATAGAGTTTGCTGTCAGGCAGGGCGTGGATCAGGATGACCGATACGATCGCAAGAGCCTTCAACACATCGATCGCGTTATTTCTTTTTGTCATGGTGCATTTCTCTCCTTCATAGAAAAGTATACTCAGACGGTTAGAAATAGCAATTTAATTGCCTCAAGTCGAAAAGGCCAGATAGCTCCTTTTATTGAGGTTACTATCTGGCCTATTTAGGTTATTCAGTCTGTGTCAGAAGGATCGTAAGTGTGGCTTAGATGCTTTCCAGTTCCTATTACAGACTATCTACGGATCTGTTTTACTTTAAGCATTTAAGACGAGACGGCTTGCGCCTCATAATTTTTGACCCAGTTCAGCAAAGACCGACTCACTCCAGTTGCCAAATAACTCAAGTCACCACTTTTTAATGCTTATCACTTTCAAGCAGCCGATTCAATCCGATTTTCTTTAAAACAATGACGAATTTACTGTTTTCGTTCTTGGAAACAACGACGCCTTCCATCATCTGCATGAATGTCGCATTGACGGATCCGCCGGCTAAAATGGCCAGTGACAGTTTCTGCAGTAAAGCCAGAAGGACCATAAAACTCCCCGTCAGTGTAAAGAAAGTCGAGTCTTCCGGCAGCTGATTAATAAAGAGCCGGTAACCGATTATTGCAATCAGTAGCGAAGCTGTAGAAAACAGCGCCCCGGGTATGACATTCCTGAATCGCTGCACGACATTTGGAACAAAATAGTATAAGAAACAGAATGTGAGAAAAGCGAGCGGCACAAACAGTGTCCACCTTCCGGCAGTTGTACCGGTCGAATGTTGTATAAAGAATACAACAAAAGCGATCCACATGGCAAAGGCAGTCGTCAGAAAGAAAGCCAGGACTCTCAACACGACAATGTTGTGTCTGTTCTTAACGCCATAAGCCCGGTTCAGCCCCATCAAAGTCGAAGCCATGGTCCAGCTTACTGTCCAGATGGTCGAAACAGTTGCGACCAGAAGGATTCCGACATTTGAGCTTTCATAAATCTGAATCATGTCCTGAATGATCTGTTCAGCTAGAGGTTGCGGTGCGATCCGGTAGACGAACCAGGCCAGACCCGTCAGTTCCTGCTGCAGCTGCTGAAGCCAGTTGATGATACCTACGATAAGAGGAAATGTAGTGAGCAGAACGTAGTATGTGACGAAGGCCGAGTGCTGCCAGATTTCTCCGCCTCTCACCCGGTTCGAGATGTCTTTGACCCAGTCTCCCTTGGGCAGACGGTCTAATATATTGTCGAGACGCATGTTACTAATTCCCTTCTTTGTTTGTTACTCGATATGTAAGGTTGAAATTTCAATCTAAGCTTTAATGTTTTCGAAATAATTCCAGTATGAACTTCCTCGACAAGCTTACCAGAATATAACCAATTGTGCCATATACAATGTCGGGACAGATATGTAAGCCGAAAACTAGAGGGTATTCTTTTATAAGTAGTGAAAATTTTGATATGCTCAGACTACCTACAACGATATAATCCTTTTATTTATTAAAAGTTGCTAAACACAATGACTCTCATACCATTGAAAACTAAGGAGACTGATTCTGTTGACTGATACATCATTCAAATTTTTATTCGTAAATTTACCGTACAGCGGGCATATCAATCCAACGACTCAGTTGGTTCAGTACTTGACTGGGGCTGGTCATACTGTTGATTATATAGTCGATTCATCTTTCAAGGACCTCATTATAGAATCCGGTGCCAGACATATTCCTTATGATGACTATGATCCAGAGTGGTCAGAGCCTCACCGGTATGCCAAGGCGTTCGAACAGGCTTATAAGACGGCTGAACGAGTGGGTAAATCAGGCAATTATGACTGTCTGATTTTTGAAGCTTACTTTATATTCGGGTACAAGCTGTCCAAAGAGCTGGATCTTCCGACTGTCCGGCTGTTTTCTACTTTTGCCTTCAATCATGATGTACTCGATACAATCAAAGAAACTGGCGGGCCACAGTTAGCTTTCATGGATGACAAGAACCCTTTATATAAACTGCTCGTCAAGTACTTTGAAGACAAGAAAGATATGATGGTCACTACTGATGTCTTTGATGAAATGGCTGAAGGGATTCAGGATCTGAATATTGTGTACACCTCCAAGTCCTTTCAGCCTCGATCAGAAGACTTTCCTGATGACTACTTCCTGTTTGTCGGTCCGGCTATCGATGATGATCAGTCTGACGATACCCCAGACATGCCTTACGATGAAATGGATCAGCCGATCATTTACGTCGCAATGGGCTCCATGCTTCCACGTTTTGCGAAAAAAATCTATCAGAACTGCATCGATGCGTTCACAGATTCAGATTCGTCGCTTATCCTGTCAGTTGGTTATGACTTTGAGGAGTCGGATTTTGATCATGTTTCAGAGAACATTTATATTTACTCAAAAGTCCCGCAAGTCGATGTCCTGAAGCATACGGACGCTTTCATTACTCACGGCGGAATGAATTCTGTGAATGAAGGTCTGTACTTCGGTGTGCCAATGGTCGTCCATCCGTTTCTGAATGATCAGCCACTGATAGCCGAGCAGCTTAAGGAACTGAATACGGCTAAAGAAATGAACTTGAGAAAATCGGAGCCGGATGAGATTCGAGAAACGGTTTTGAACCTGCTTGATGACGAGGACTTGCTGCAGGCAGCCGCTGATCAAAAAGAAACTATGCAGGCACTGGGTGGGAACGAAAAGGCAGGCAAAGCCATTCTGGACATGCTGAGGAAGCATTCTAAATAAGTTATTGCTAAAGTCTAGTTCAGTGCAGATTTATGTGCTGAACTAGACTTTTCTGTCTATAGAGTTGAGATTATAACTTGAGCAGACTGCTGAACTGGAGTCAATTATAGATTAGTCGAGTTTATTTTTGTAAGAGTTTTTGAACTCAATCTATTTTCAAAATAGTGGAGTTCAGGAAGCTCAGTACTATTCTAACTCTATTGTATTGATACTTTTACTGGTGCTGTTATAATGAGAGCTATTCATCACTCCCCATTCAATCGGTCCAGAGCATTATGAAGAAAACTGTCCATCCGCTTGATCAGCAGTGCTTCAGTGAGATCCGTCCTTTCATACGCCAGCCAACCTCCGTAAACTTCAGGCTTATCTTCTGTAAAGACATTGCCCAGCATTTCGAAGTCCCAGTATGGTGGATACGCAAGATCAGGATCTTTTTTCCTGTATGCCTTCAAAAAGTCATCCGCCGCATCCTGACCGTACAGCATAGCCAGATTCCACCGGCAGTGACCGATATCGACTTGTTTCGGTCCCATACAGGCGTTCGGCCAGTCAACTACTGCAGAAACTTTGCTGTTAATGAACAGCACATTTGTCGGATGAAAGTCTCTGTGTATGAAGGCAGGCGTCGTTTCTGGGACAGGTGTATGCGCAAGATAATTCATCATCTTCTGCCAGTTCTTGGGAACTGCCGACCACGTCGCCTGTACAGGAATGATCGGGTCAAAATAACGGAAATAGCTGGATAAACACGTGATATCTGTAGCCTGATGGATAAGGAATAATGCCTCAGCCAGTTCATCTATCCAGTCTTCAGTATAGCTTCTATTTAAAATGACCTCCCCTTCTACTTTTGACATCAGTAGACTTGGCCATGTCGTTTGCCTTGCGGTAGAATCGGACGCAATTAGACTTGGAGTCGATACGGACAGCTTTTCAGCTAGAGTTAAATTTTCCGCTTCCTTATATGCGATGTCCGGTTCCATTTTCAGCCACTCTCGATCGGTATATTCTCTAAGGACCATTTCCTTAACGACTCCATCACTCAATTTGACAGTCAGAAGAGTCAGATCAGATGACATGCCTCCCTTGAGTGTCTCGCGTTCTAAAACGTCCCCGTCAATAGACGCTTCAATCCATTGTATTGTCTGTTTACTGGTCTGATGCATCGGTCATCCTCCGTATCGACTGTTTTTATTTAAAAAGGACCGCCATTCTGCGGAATGGCGAACATTATTGCTCTTTTAAAGATCTTTATTCACGACGAATTATTACTTGAACCATCTGGTATAGTCATTTTGATGTGCCGAATGGTTCATATATTGATTTATGGACCATTCGTCTTCGTTATTAATGGGCGAATGGTCCATATTTATATATATTGTACATTCGGCAAGAAGATTTTCTGTCGAATGGTTCAAATCCTGAGATATGGTCCATTCCCGTTCTATAAACTTATGAAAAAGAGCACATGCCTGCTTTTTTCGGACACATCGTCCTCCAGTCGCAGCACATGTGCTCGTTATTTTTCAGCTGTCACACGGATCTGGCCTCTTTCGTTGCCTCCGTCAGGCAAACCGACATTAGTACCCTGTCTGCCAGTCGTATTCCATATGCTTAGCTGTGTGTGCAGCAGTTTCTTTGCCATAAAGGACGGCTACTACATGCAAAGCCATTTCTATGCCGGCTGAAATACCGGCTGAGGTGATTAGATGGCCTTCGTCTACGAACTTGACTTCACGTTTGACGTCGACTGATGGATACGCCTTTTCCATACGGTCCAGTGCCGTCCAGTGAGTCGTAGCCCGCTTTCCCTCAAGCAGTCCCGCCTCAGCCAGGATGAATGATCCAGTACAGACCGACGTCATCTTCTCGACGACTGCATCCTGAGCATTCACCCAGTCAACCACTACGTCATTCTTGCTTTCAACTTCCCTGGCTCCGTATCCACCGGGAACCACCAGTACATCCAGTTCAGGATGGTTGCCGAAATGATAATCCGGTTCGACTTTCAGACCGTTTCTGGCGCGAATCATCTCTCCAGTTTCGGAAATTGTTACTACTTTGAAGCCTTTGACTGCCTGCTCGTCTTCTGTAACAGAAAAGACTTCATAAGGTCCGGCAAAATCCAGGACTTCCACATCATTAAACAGTAATATCCCTACAGTATATGTGCTCATCTCACTCATCCTTCAGTATAAAGGCTTTAAGAAGCAGGCACACTCCAGACACGATACTGATTATACCGGCAATTCCAAGGAATTCCTGTTTTGTCGGCATACGGTATTCCACACTGAAATCCACTTCATGTTCGCCTTTTTGATAATGAAACGTTTTTCTGGCCATACTGATCACCTCCTCTTAATTGGAAGCTTATTCGCCTTGCTGTTTAGTTAATATCTGAGGCCCTTCTTTGGTGATGGCAATCGTATGTTCATATTGACAGCTCAATCCACCGTCTTGTGTACGTGCGGTCCATCCATTGTCATCCATTTTAGAGCGCCATGTGCCTGTATTTACCATCGGCTCGATCGTGATGACCAGTCCTTCTTTCAGACGCGACCCTTTCCCAGCTTCACCGTAATGTGGAACACTTGGTTTTTCGTGAAGAGTCGGTCCAATTCCATGTCCGATAAATTCACGAACGACAGAAAAGCCTTCCGCTTCAACGTAGGTCTGGATCGCATGACCGATGTCACCAATGCGATTCCCCAACTGAGCCGCTTCAATGCCTTTATAAAGAGCCTCTTTCGTGACATCCATCAGTTTCTGAATCTCATCAGTGGGTTCACCCACGCTGTAACTCCAGCATGAATCTGCCAGAGACCCATTAAGATTGATTACCATATCGACTTTAATCAAGTCGCCCTGTTTCAGCTGCTCTTCTCTCGGGAATCCGTGACAAATTTCATCATTCACGCTGACACATGTTGAATATTCATAACCCTGATAGCCTTTCTGCTCAGGGGTCGCACCGTGTTGCTTCATTAATTTCTCTACGTATTCTTCAATATCCATACCTGTAATGCCTGGTTTGATAAAATCGCGCAGTGATTCATGGATAGCTGCAAGGACGTCCCCTGCTTTATCCATCGCTTCTATTTCTCTAGGTGATTTCAAGATGATCACGACTTCATTCTCCTATTCTTTACTAGTATCTCTATTAGTATAGCGAAAAAATACTAGTTACAAAACCTTTTTTCGGTAAATCAGTGTCCGTCTATCAAACTAAGTAGTTACAATTTATTAAAAATGATAAAAGAAAAAGCCTGCCGATCAGCAGGCTTACATTACTCTGTTTTCTTCAGTCAATAAATTCGAACTCGAAACCTTGAGTCGCGAAGAATTCTACGACAGCGTCTCGTCTAGTTGTGTTCCCTGGGATGACCATAATGAGATCGTCTGTCGTGCGGTATTCCTGTAACAGTGGGATCACACTTGAATCCACGCCGACCGGGTTGTCATAGTGATCCGGCTGATAGTAGTCATCATCATCCAATCCTGACAGTCGGAATTCCTGCATGGTGTCGTATTCGGAATATTCTTCGAATGAAAAGTCATCCATTAATATAACATCATACTCTCCGGCTGTGAATTGTGCTGTAAATCGTTCAGCCATCTGCCCGTGAGGTGTAAATGAAGCATAAGCTGTTTCGTTTGCTCCTTCAGGTTCCAGCAGACGATTCAGTTCCTGTGACAGCGGTTCTTCTTCATCAAAATCTACTTCAGGTGCCAGAACAGTAAGATGAAAATATGTTATCGGACGGTTGATCCAGTCAACCAGCAGATAGCCGCTGACAAGGAGTGCAAACAGGCCAAGTATCACATGCCACTTGTAATAGCCCCAGAGGTAACTGAATTTTTCTTTATTTGACTCTTCGGATTGAAGAATTTCTCTTACTTTAGTTTTTGCCATAAGTTTATCGTCCTCTTTACTCTCTGCATTTATTGCTCTTACTATTTTAGCATAGGCAAAAAGCGTATTCAATCCGGGAAGAAAGTATGACTATTTTAAGACCATTTTCACTCGACTCCAAAGTTCGCCAGATTACTGATTATTGTCTGTGTCTGGGACGAAAACGGTCATGTGATGTTTTTTCACTTCCAGGTCAATAGGCAGCGAATCGCCCTCATCCCCATCTACGTTAGTGACAATTTCCTTCTCAAACCCTTCTTTCAGCCTGATCGATCCTTTAGTGAATTTACGGTACAAGACATTTTCGTCGTCCGTTACCTTACCTGCAAAGATCTTCGGCACCAGATTGACCTTTTCAGCTATCGTGTCGCCTTTGACTACAGCCAAATGAAGATACCCATCATCCACATCAGCTTCTGGGATCATTGTTGTAATGCCGGCCACAGAGTTGGTCACTGCAACCAATACGAGAAAAGATTCTTCTTCAAGCTGCTCCCCGTCCACTTCAAATTGGAACGGATAAACCTCTTTTTCATTGATCGCCTTAACCCCTTCAATGACATAGGCTAGAGGACCCAGTTTAGTTTTCTTCTCGATTGGTACTTCATGTACGGCATCCGGGATGGAGCCAATAGCGACAATGTCAACAAAGTACTGGTCGTTAATTTTACCGACATCGATCACCCGTTTTGTCCGCTCTGTCAGCTTTTCTACCGCTTTTTTTGGATTCATAGGAATATCCAGAACTCTTCCTAAATCGTTGACCGTACCAAGTGGGATGAATCCAAATGGTGGACGGTAGTCTTCAGGCGCGATGCCATTCACACACTCGTTGACTGTGCCGTCTCCGCCTAATGCGTAAATAGCATCCACTTCTTCTCGGCAGGCCTCTCTGGCGAACCGGGTCGCATCACCTTCTCCTTCTGTCCATCTCAATTCTACTTCACTGTACATTTTTTCCAGTTCTCTTTTAACTTCTGGGCCATATTCTTCTCCCTCTTCCTTACCAGAGGTTGGGTTGACGATTACCACTGCTTTTGTCACTAAACTCTACTCCTTCTCAACAGGCTTTTTTTATAAGTATTTGCTCCTATCAGTTTACTTGAATAAATGAAAATAGTCGAAAAAACAGCCTTGATTGCCGAGGCACAGTAATAGGCTCTACTGTAGGCATCTAAGACAATCAAGACTGCTTATAACTTCAATTCTTTATTTACAGTTCTTTTCCATTGGTTTCGATCACTTTCTTATACCAGAAATAACTGTCTTTTTTATATCGTTTCAGTTCCTTTTCATCCAGCTCTTCTCTATCGACATAGACAAAACCATACCGCTTCTGATAGCCGTTCAACCAGCTCAGCAGGTCAGTATAGCTCCATGTGCAGTAACCCAAGACGTTGACCCCATCAGTGATGGCTTCCTGTATCGTCTGAACATGTTTTCTAAGGAAATCGATACGGTAGTCGTCATGTATGGACCCGTCTTCTTCCAGATCGTCGTATGCGCCTAGTCCATTTTCCGTAATCAGAATCGGCAGGTTGTAGCGGCTGTCGATCCGTCTCAAAGCGATTCTCAAGCCCACAGGATCGATATCCCAGTCCCAGTCAGTCTGTTCGACATAGGGGTTGTCTGCAGATTTGAATACGCCAGGCAAGCCGCTAGCTTCACTGCTACCTTTTTTACCCGATGTATTCATTTTGCCAGCCGAAACACCGTCAAGAGGGTTATGCTCGACAGTTGCAGTCTGATAATAGTTCAGTCCCATGAAGTCAGGCTTGGCCGATTTAAGAAGATCCATATCGCCTTCTTCAATTGCAGGTACCAACCCTTTTTTCTCCAGATATTTCCAGACAGTCTTTGGATATTCTCCGAACACATAAACGTCCATCCACCAGTGAGCGCTGAAGGCTTCATTGTTTTCAGCTGCCAGCTGATTCAACGGATGACTGTCGAGCGCGTAAGTTGGTCCATAAGCAAAGCTTGGACCGATCTTTCCATTTATTTCAAGCTCTCTGAAGCGTCTGATAACAGATGCGTTAGCAAGATTAGCAATATGGTTGGCCTGGTACATGCGTTTCTCATCAACAACGTTAGGTGGATGAGCGGCCATGCGGTACCCTAGCATAATAAAAATGTTCTGCTCATTCAGACTGACCCAGTATTTGACTTTGTTGTTGTAGCGCTGGAACAGAATATCCGCATATCGGGTAAAGTCTTCGATGACCTGCCTGCTTTCCCAGCCGCCGTATTTATCCTGCAGCGCTTGAGGGATATCCCAGTGATACAGTGTCAGAACAGGTTCGATGCCATGAGCCAGCAGTTCATCGATCAGTTTATCGTAAAACTCAAGTCCTTTTTCATTCACTTCACCGTCGCCGTCCGGTATGATCCGGCTCCAAGCGACAGAAAAACGGTAAGCCTTAAGGCCCTGTTCAGCCATAAGCGCCACATCTTCTTTGTACCTGTGGTAATGGTCTACTGCTACATCACCAGTCGTTCCTTTAAATGTCTTACCAGGAATCTGTACAAAGCGGTCCCAGACCGACTCCCCTTTGCCATCTTCTTTCGCTGCCCCTTCTACCTGATAGGCAGCTGAAGCTGATCCCCAGAGAAAATTATCCGGAAATGCATCCAGTGTTTGATGTTCCATTTTCTCACTCCTTGTTTAATGTGTATTCTCTTTCAGTATAACGGATTCATAGCAAAGTACCACCTATTTTACTGAAATTATCCTAGATAATAGGTGTGTGTGAAAAGTTGGCGTAAGAGCTTACATTATCACGTACAATATAGTCCGTATTTTCATAAAGTTTCTATTATTTTATTAAATACTTTGTGAAGGAATGAATTATTGAAACTCTCTCGATTTCATGGTATGCTTTTTTAGAAATAGGTTGCAGGGTAACCACGTAGAAAGGATGATGGTCATGCCCAAAGTTATGATCGTATATGCCAGTCTGACTGGGAATACTGAAGAGTGTGCGGAAATACTGGAAGAGGCTTTTCAGGAACTGGGAGCTGAAGTAGAAGTTGTGGAAAGCGTCTTTGCTGATCCTGAAGACTTTACTGATGCTGATATTGCAGTAGTTGGTACATACACCTACGGGACAGATGCTGATTTGCCCGATGAAATAGTGGACTTTTATGAAGAACTAGAAGAAGTCGA
The DNA here is from genome assembly GCF_900109325.1 of Alkalibacterium pelagium. Classification (GTDB taxonomy): domain Bacteria; phylum Bacillota; class Bacilli; order Lactobacillales; family Carnobacteriaceae_A; genus Alkalibacterium; species Alkalibacterium pelagium. Next base: position 9,219 of record NZ_FNZU01000015.1, on the reverse strand, counting down.
TTTAACTGGTAAAATTTTTGGATCGTTTGGATCGGGTGACACGTTTTATGAAAAGTACTGTAAATCAGTGGATGATTTTGACGAGCAGTTTGAAAAAACCGGCGCTTTAAAGGGTGCGGAGAATGTCAAAGTCAACTTGAACCCTGAAGAAGAAGATAGTGAAAACCTTAAGGCTTTTGCCCAGAAACTGATTGATGCTTACAACAATCTTTAAACTTATGCTCTGTCCACAGGATTTGTCACTTTATTTATAAGTGGCTGCTCCTGAACGACGGAGTTTTTTATATGAGTTTGTGCAAAAGCGATTTCATTGGCACTCTTTTCTATGTTTATGTATACTTTTTATTAGATACTAAACATTAAGAAAGTAGGAATGGACATGTCATTAACTGATACGTATGAAATGAATAATGGGCTTAAGATACCTGTTATGGGATTCGGGACCTGGCAGGCAAGTGATGAAGATGCCAAGCAGTCCGTCTTATGGGCGCTTGAAGCTGGCTACCGACACATTGATACAGCAGCTGCTTATAAAAACGAAGAAGCAGTTGGCGAAGCGCTTAAAGAAAGTGGTGTACCGAGAGAAGAGATTTTCCTGGCAACAAAACTCTGGAACCGCAAGCACGGCTACGAGAAAACAAAAGAAGCCATTGAAAATTCTCTTAGCAGACTCGATACAGACTATATCGATCTCTACCTGATTCATTGGCCGAATCCCATTTATTCACGTGATAACTGGCAGGAAGACAATGCGGGCAGCTGGAAAGCGATGGAAGAAGCAGTCGAAGCTGGCAAGATCAAGACTTTAGGTGTATCTAACTTCAGAGCTCACCATCTTGATGCCCTGCTGGAAACAGCTGAAATCAAGCCTGCAGTTAACCAGATTATGCTGAACCCGAGTGACATGCAACCAGAAGTTGTTAAATACAACAAGGAACATGGCATTGTATCAGAAGCGTACAGTCCACTTGGCACAGGTAAAATCTTCGATGTCGAAGAGTTGAAAGAATTAGCGGAGAAATATGATAAATCGATTGCTCAGCTGGTATTGAAGTGGAGTCTGCAGCATGGCTTCCTCCCTCTTCCCAAGACAGTGACGAAAGAACGCGTATGGGAAAATGCGGATATATTCGACTTTGAAATCAGTACAGAAGATATGGCGGTCATCGATGGGCTTAAAGGTCGTGCAGGTACTGCCACTGATCCGGATACAATTGAATTTTAAACTTGATAACAAATAAAGAATTGGCCCTTCAGAAAAGAAGATTTCTGAAGGGCCAATTTATTTAATTCACTTGTTCAGGAAGACTCTGACTCCAGACTTCAACAGAACTATCAACGATATGATTAATTTTCTCAATTAACTCTTCGTCCGGCAATTCGTATTTGCCTTGTGCAGTTAATATTGCAAAGCCATGGACTGCAGGCCAGAGAATATCAAGAAGCTGATCTTTTTCTTCTCTGCTTCGACCTTGAGCTTTTCCATGTCGATCCAGGACAAGATGAAGCTGTTCATAAATATATTCATGCAATGTGGAAGCATTGACTTCTCTTCCCATAAATAATGCAGCAAAGAGACACCCTTCATTTCTCGAGAATAGTATGTAATTTTTACACACATCACGGATCTGCAGCTGCTCATCTTCCAGCTTGAATATACGCTCATCCATTTTATCTTGAACATAAGCAGTCAAGTTGACTTTTAAATCATCCATATTCTTAAATTCTTTATAAATCGGCTGAGTGGAAGCGTTTAAGCATTCTGCAATTTTTCTTGCAGTAAATCGGTCAAATTCTTCTTCACGCATTAATTCCAAAGCAGCATCCAGTATGTGGTGCTTTAAAATTCTTCTTTTTCGAGGCATTGTCTTTCTCTCCTTGTGTCTGTTGATCAATGTATATACTTTGCTAACCTTAATCTTTACTAGTATAACATAATTAACTTGTCCATAAAAGACGTTCTTTAAACAGTCTATATTCTGCTTTCGATTATAGTTAATTACTTAACTGAGTTGCTAGTCCATTTGCAGCAAACTAAATGAAAATCATATTAAACTATGATGGCTCTTCTTTTAGATTGTGACAATCTGTCATCTATGCTAAGATTACTAAGGTGAATAAAATTTAGGAGGAATAATTATGGTCTTACCAAATTTTGAAGAAAATCTAAAAAAATATGCTGACTTACTCGTTTCCACTGGAGTTAACGTGTCAGAAGGTCACACTGTCGTATTAAGTGTTGACGTTGATCAGGCGCCTTTAGCACGTCTGATTACTGAAGCAGCCTACGAAAGAGGCGCAAAGGAAGTCATCGTTAAATGGACAGATGATGTCGTGACACGCTCCACTTTCAAACATGCATCTAAAGAGGTCGTATCGACTGTGCCTCAGTATAAAGTGGATGAATCTCTCGATCATATTGAGAAAGGCGCCAGCCGAATCAGCGTTCGTTCATCTAATCCTGATGCACTTAAAGGTCTGGACAGCGACAAGATTGCTGCTGCTCAAGCTGCGAATGGCCGTGCTTTTTCTGCAATGCGTAAAGCAACTCAGTCAAATAAAGTCAGCTGGGTCGTTGCTGCGGCTTCCGGTGAAAAATGGGCTGAAAAAGTTTTCCCTGAACTGGAAACATCTGAAGAACGTGTTGACGCTTTGTGGGATGCAATCTTCAAAGCAATTCATTTATATGATGAAGATCCAGTTGCTACTTGGACTGAAAAAGACAAGACTTTGGAATCTAAAGCTGACGAATTGAACAAAGAGCAATTTGTTGCTTTACATTACACTGCACCAGGAACAGATCTAACAGTCGGACTTCCGAAAGGTCACCGCTGGGAGGGCGCTGGAAGCCTGAACGTCCGTGGCGAGCGCTTCATGGCTAATATGCCTACTGAAGAAGTCTTCGCTGCACCTGATGCAAACCGTGTTGACGGTGTCGTTGTTTCAACAAAACCGTTGAGCTATGCCGGAACGATTATCGAAGGCATGACCTTCCACTTCAAAGACGGAAAAGTTGAGAGCGTAACTGCTGATCAAGGCGAAGATGTCATCAAGAAACTGATCGAAACCGATGAAGGTGCTGCTCGCTTAGGAGAAGTCGCACTCGTACCAGACGCCTCTCCTATTTCTCAATCAGGACTGACTTTCTTCAATACTTTATTCGATGAAAATGCTTCGAACCACCTGGCTTTAGGTTCTGCTTATGCCTTCAACCTTGAAGGTGGAACCGAAATGTCTGAAGAAGAACTGAAAGAAGCTGGCCTGAACCGTTCAGACGTTCACGTCGACTTCATGATCGGATCAAACGAAATGGATATTGACGGGATCCGTGAAGACGGTACTCGTGTCCCAGTATTCCGTAAAGGTGCCTGGGCTTAATATAATAGATGTTGAAACTCACTTGCCCGGCAAGTGAGTTTTTTCTTTTTTATGGCTTTGTTTGATTAAAATGGGTCTTCAATGGTGCATATATTGATTTATGATCTTCTTGAAGGTAGAATGTGCCATATCTATTTTTATGGTACATTCATTTCCAAAAAATTGAGGCGAATATACCTTATCTGATTATATGGCACATTCGCCCCCTATTTTATCTACAAAATGAGTTATGTAGATAATGTGTGCCTTTTCTTGTTCCGGATTCAGTATAGTTGGTTGCCAGCACTCTCTGAATTGTCCGTTTCGGAAATAGAGCCCCACACCAGTCATAGATGACTGCGGTGGTTAGCTTTTGTTCCGGAAAAAGTAAGACATAGGCCTGTACTTCTTCTGATATGATACGCGTATTAAAAGCTGAGAAGCCGCAAGAAGGACAATAGACTGTCCGCCTATTTTTTATTTTCAAGTTCAGTCTGCACTGTGGACACAAGGCCTCTTTTTTTAATTCTTCAAAAGTATATTCAGGTACCTGAATATACCGATCTTCAGTTAAGTGAAGATAAAGGAGCTTGTCCCCCAGTTCTTTTTGTGCTGAAGTGAACGGCTCTGAAAATCTGTTCAACTGGCTGATGTGCCTCTCGATTTGCTGCGGCAATAGAATGTCGGGGTGTTCTGTCTTTTGATAGAGTATAAACGAGTCATTGACGAAGACAAGTTTCCCGTTAAGAGGTATATATACTCCAATCTTATCCAGCAGAATATTCAAAAGTGTACAGGTCCTGTTAAATTGAGTCAATGGATTCATTATGACTCGTTTATACGGGTGTGTTTTGAGTTCATTATCGTGAAAGCTATATTCTCCCTGGAAATTCTTTATTTCATATACAAGGAGGTTATTCCTAGTAATGACAAGCGTATCGATTTGAAAGATCTGACGATTTGCCTCTAGTCGTAAATCCTGAATAATTAGACTGTCTTTACTCAGACGCTCAAGAATCTCGTCAAATTTCCTCTCACCTTCAAATCCTTTTTGTAAATACTCCCTATAATCTGCATCTTCCTGACTTAGTCCTTTTCTTTGCTTTAACTGGTTCAGCATTCTGAGCTGAACAGGTTCCGTTCTTGTTTTTATAATGATGGGTATCCTCTCCTTTGTTAGTTTCTACTATATATATTGTCAAAAGATAGAAATAGTAACTAAATTAGAGGGAAAATAGTTGAATAATGATTTAATCTAGATTGGTTAATGGGTCATATTCAAGTTTATGGAACATTGTGGCCATTTTTTAAGAGAGGAATACACCATTTATTTTAATATGGCATAATCGAGCAGATAAACTATAGATGAATGTGCCATATCCAGTTATATGACCCATTCGATCTCTTATTTCAATCCTTCCGATGCATTTTGAAAGTATCATAAGGGTGAAATTCTACTTAATCGGATACTCAATGGTTCATATACTGATTTATGAACCATTGAGGCATTCTCCGGATCAACGAATGTACCATAAATGTTTTTATGGTACATTCGTTGCCAATAAAATAAGGCGAATGTGCCATATCTGGTTATATGACCCATTCGCCTCTCTCACTATATTATATTTTCATACTCATCAGCTGTTCACCGTTGGCCGGATCGGTTTTGTCGAGCCACTGGAATCCTACTTTTTCGTAGAACCCGATTGCAACATGGTTATCTGGAGTCACGCTTAGAACGATTTCTGATACGTCCCAATTTTCAGAGATATACTCGACGATCACACGCATTACTTCTGTCCCAAGCCCTTCTCCTTGCACATCATAACTCAGCATCAGCCGGTCGAGCCAGATGTATCTTTCTTCTAAGTTGTACGCTCCGATCATGGCAAAGCCGACCAGATCATCTCCTGAGTAGATCCCATATGGATGCCAGTCCAGACTCGTGTCATAAGCAGCTTCGAGCAGTGACTGGGCATTCGACTCGATGTGAACAGTCTGTTCGTCCGACACCTTCAATTCTGTTACTTCACGCCAGTTTGCCTCACTGACTTTTACTAAGCTGATCATTCCACTTAACCTTTGTCGTGTTCTGAAGTCAGGTCAAGTGCCCACGGAAGAGCTTCAAGCATCGATTTGCTCCAGAAGTCCCAGTTGTGTTCGCCGGGTGCTTCCATGTAATCGTGAGCGAGTCCCTGATCCTTCAGCCATGTATGCAGCGCACGATTCTCTTCGATCAGAAAGTCTTCAGTTCCGCATGCCATGAACAGCTCCGGTTTGTTGGCACACCCTTCGATCAGTTTATAGATGTCCAAATCGTCAGTGACTGCGCTATAGCTCTTGCTGCCAAGGAGGTGCCAGACACGTTTATTGATCGGATTGTCTTCTGACAAGTCATGGAAAGGGTCGTCTTTCTGGAAAACCCGACTCGACAAGGCAATGACTTTACTGAAAACATCTGGATACGCATAGCCATTCCTCAATGCGCCGTAGCCTCCCATCGACAAGCCTCCGATGAAGGTGTCCTCTCTTTTTTCAGAAAGCGGAAAGAGTCGCCGTGTTTCGCGGATCAGCTCTTCTCCGATGAATTTTCCATAATTGTCTTCGCTGGGATGATCCACATAAAAGCTGTTCTCGCCAGAAGGCATGATGACGGCAATGTTGTATTCCGTCGCCCATTTGACGATTCGTGTATTCTGCACCCAGTCTTCGTGGTTCCCGTCCCATCCGTGAAGCAGATACAATGTCTTCAGAGGGCCTTCCGTTTCCTCGATCGGTTCCGGGTCATACAAGGATTTTGTCGAAGATGGAATCACTGCAGTAAACGACACTTTTCGCATCAGTTCACGGGACTGGAATGTTGCGGTCAATGTAGCCATATGTCACTCTCCTAATGATCAGGCGTCACTTGCTGCCTGTCTGAATTATTTGTCGTCAGAAACTTCTTCGCCGTTCAGAATGACTTTGTAACTCAAGTCTGCTTTCAGTGAGTTAGCGACTGAACAGTACTTCTCGTCACTCAGCTTGACTGCACGCCATACGCGGCTGGCTGGAACATCTCCATCAACATGGACGGTCACTTCGATCGCTGTGAAGAATTTAGGTGCTGTGTCGTTTCTTTCGCCGTCAGTATCGATTTCCATTCGACTGATTTTGTCCTGATATGGCTTCAAAATCATGTACATGTCGATCCCCATGCATCCTGCGAGTCCGCCTAAGACGGTTTCCATTGGTGACGCACCTGTTCCGTCTCCTCCAGCTTCCTTGCGCGCATCCATTCTGACCTGGTTCCCATCTGGATTAGTCATCGTGAAGGCCAGATTGCCTTCCCACTTCGTTGAAACTTTCATCTTATCCACTCCATTTCATCTATTCTTTACTTATTAAAGGATAGCACATTTACTTGTAAAAATGCACAGGCAAAAAGTGCTTTCCTACATAGTCATTTAGCAAAAAATATTCATAGCACATACTAGACCAGTCTCACTTTATATTCCAGTCGTTCAGATAGGTAATCAATTTAGATCTTTCTTCGTCATCGCCACGCTAGGAGATGTACCCGTCCGGTCTTATCAGATAAAGGTGGTCCTTTTCAAACCCGGCATCTCTGGCTTTGTCGGTCCATCTCCGTTTTACTGGCCTGATACGGCTAGGAATTCGAGTTACTTCACCCTCAAGTGGGTCATTGAAATAATGCAGCTGCCACCCCGCCTCTCTCGTAAATTCCAGTGGCTCCCCATCGACATAAGGAAGACGTTCTCCGCTTTTCAGTTTAGTTTCACTAGGCGTGTTTAAGGGAGTCTCTTCATATGAAATATATAGTTGAGACAAGATTTTGAATAAAGCTTTCTGAAGCAAACCGCTCCTAGACCCCACTCTTGTCACTAAAGGTATACCTACCATTCTGGTCAACTGACTGATTAAAGACTGGGAAGCTATTGTTTTAAAGGCGCGATCCGTAAGAGAGACAGTCGATTCCGCCAGTGCCTTTCGTTCAGCCTCATATGTGTCCAGAATTTTCTCATTAGTCTGATGTATAATAACTTCAGCCAACTTCCAGCCCAAATTGACTGCATCTCCAATCCCAAGGTTCATGCCCTGTCCTCCTGCCGGGCTATGGACATGGGCGGCATCTCCAGCCAGAAAGAAAGCACCATCTTTAAAGTGGTCAGCCGTCCGTCGATGGACCCGGTAGTCTGAGAACCAGTTCTTTTCTGTAATAGAAACACAATGAGCCTCTTCAATGTATGGTCTGAGGCTTTCAAAACTGAAGTCTTTCTTCTCAGTCAGATCAGGAGGATACATACCAATGACTCGGGTAGTCTCTTTATCTCTTAGAGGAAAAAACAGAGCAAAATGATCCCCTTTGAAGGAAAATGAGATCGATCTATCATGGAGCAGGTCTCCTTCCACGGTTGCATCAAGAACATAAAAAGCCTCCTCGTATGTTTCTCCAGTGAATTTGATATGTCGATCCTTTCTGACTTGACTGGAAGCCCCATCACAACCGATGACATAACGATAAATTCCCTTAGATGACTGGCCGCTCTGATTCAAATTGACTTCAACCCCATCCCCCGTCTCTTCTGCCGTTTCATATCTTGTACTCCAAAACACATCATGACCCATGTTTTTCAGCTGCTCAACAAGAAGCTGTTCATGCTTATCCTGGGGAAAAGTCACTACATTTGGATAAATACACTGCCCGCTTCCAATGCGTTTTAATGGAATGGTAGCCTGTCTTCGATTATTCAAATAGTAATGAACGGCGTGTGGCTGTATCCCTAGACTAAGAATTTTTTGATCCAGTTCGTATTTCTGATAACTTTCCAGTACTTTCGGCACGACCAGCATGGCTCTTGATGACTCCCCAGGACCTGACTTCTGATCGATCAGTTTGAACGGGACATTGTAATAAGCCAGTTCCATAGCCAGAACAAGTCCGGTCGGTCCAGCACCTACGATCAGTACCTCTTTTTCTGACATACAAGTTCACTCCTTTCAGAATGAAAACAGTACCATCTCTTATAGTTTCAGTGTATATGAGCACTCTCCTGTTGACAACTAATACAGCAGCTCCGATACCTAATCTTTAATACAATTACTCGCTCTATCTATTTAAAGTCCCAATGTAAATGAAAATGAGAGTATTGAGTGTATCGCCAGACTGTTGTATAATGAAAGTTAGGCGCATGACACTACTTGCATAGGAGTACGGTGGAATGATTGTGCCATAAAGTTCCTGTACATATCTACCATCTGACCCTATAGCTCAGCAGGATAGAGCAACAGTTTCCTAAACTGTAGGTCGGGAGTTCGAATCTCTCTAGGGTCGTTTATTTTCGAATTATTGGAATCAATAACTTTGTAATGGAAATTTATAACTATTTCTGCTCGGTATATTATAAAAATTTAAACTTAAAGAGAAAGTCCTTTCTAACTTTTATAGAAAAGGCTATTTTTTGTAAATAAAAAGAATGGAACTTAATCCATTCTTTAATCAAAAGTATAGTGTTCTTGATTGTGGGTAAAAAAGGGTTATACAATAAATGACGTTGGTGAGATTAACTCACTAACGTCATTTTTTTAGATATTAGAAAACAAGTGAGTTCTCCTGTAGAATAATAGTCGACGAAAACATCACCTAAGGAGGAACTCACTTGCCTACTTCAAATGATATGCAAAAAGTGCTCGATATTCAAGATAAAAATCTCATATTTAAAGATGATTGTGTCACCTACGGTGTTTTGAAAGGGCGAAAAGTTAAATATATCGATTGTACTCTAAGCTATACACCAGCCGAATGCGAGAAGTGTCACGCTCCGAACAATGATTACAGTATCTATAAAAATGGGACACAGT
>NZ_FNZU01000008.1 GCF_900109325.1 Alkalibacterium pelagium | reverse complement strand
TTTATAGATACTGTAATCATTGTTCGGAGCGTGACACTTCTCGCATTCGGCTGGTGTATAGCTTAGAGTACAATCGATATATTTAACTTTTCGCCCTTTCAAAACACCGTAGGTGACACAATCATCTTTAAATATGAGATTTTTATCTTGAATATCGAGCACTTTTTGCATATCATTTGAAGTAGGCAAGTGAGTTCCTCCTTAGGTGATGTTTTCGTCGACTATTATTCTACAGGAGAACTCACTTGTTTTCTAATATCTAAAAAAATGACGTTAGTGAGTTAATCTCACCAACGTCATTTATTGTACAACCCCTATTTGTCAGGCAGGTCTTAATCGATTAAATTAAATAAGTTAGCAGTTATCTAAATTCTGCAGGGACTTCTGCAAGCTCCTCTACACTAGTCACGTGCCACTGACCGTCTCCGAACTGAAGGAGCACACGGTACACATCGTTACGGCCGCTGTCGGACATGACTGCAAAGACTTGTCCAGGACCGTTGTTCCCTACACGCCAAGTGATCATATCACTCTGGTTCAGCCCAGTCACAGATGATACAGCATTGGCGATTGCTACACGGTCGCTTGACCCTTCGCTGTAGTTCGTGTTGTGACTTTCATCAAGCGGTGCATCTTCAGTAACTTCAAAGCTCGTCTCATCTGATGTATCTTCTTCATCTTCCTCTGTTTCGTCTTCAGTCTCTTCAGCAGTCTCATCGTCAGAATCATCGCCGGGTTCTTCATCAGTATCAGTGGCTTCTTCTTCGCCATTACCATTCTGATCTTCCTCGGCGGGTTCTTCTTCTACGTCGTCTTCATCATCTGGTTCTTCTTCCGGGTCTACTTCTTCTTCATCCTCTTCTTCAGTATCAGTCAGGATTTCTGAATCAGGTGTCCCGGTGTCAGCATCAAAGTCGACTGCTGATTCACGATTCATAAATATGAATACCATTATGCCTATCAGCACAACCAGCAGTACTGCTATGATTCCGTAATAGATTTTTTCAGGCGTATTGTTCTTTGGCCCTTTTGGTGTATTTGGTGAATTATTCTTTCTATTTGTTCGTGTCTGTTTCATATTTCGGTTGCCTCCATAACAAGTAGTTAATGATACTCAGTAAATTATACCACTGATAAAAAGTGTAGCACAATGGATAGAGTCAGGACATGACAAATCGGATACAAAACTGACAAACGCATATCAAATAACTTAGTTTACTTAAAGATACAGGTTAATTGAAGAATTGGAGAAAATATTAGTCTGAATTCAACACCTTAAACAGATAAATCAATTGCAGTTTAGTAAGATCAACCGCAAAAAAAGCCCGTTCTGAAGGGGGCATCCCCTCGCAGAACGGACTGAGCATGAACGGACTGAGCATGAACGGTTTATGGTTTCAGAACAAACTTGATGTTGTTGTCTTCCTTTTTGTCAAACAGATCATAGGCAGTAGAGGCTTGTTCCATAGGCATGACATGCGTAATAATGTCACTTGGATCAATGTCGCCTTTCATGATCATGTCGTAGAGTTTCGGCATGAGATGAGGCACAGGCGTCTGTCCAGTCTTCAGTGTGATGTTTCTGGCGAAAATATTATTGATCGGGAAATTTGATCCTGGAGTCAAGTATACACCTGTCACCATGATCGTTCCAAATTTCTTCACGGCAATACTAGCCATTTCCAGAGGACTAGTTGTTCCCCTCTGTGCTGAAATTAAATTGGTAACCTTCTCGATTTTACGCTCTTTTCCGTCCATACCCACACAGTCAATGACAACATCTGCTCCGCCGTTGGTCATGTCTTTCAACGCCAGACTCGGTAGATCCACTTCTTCAAAGTTCAATGTTTCTACACCGATTTTCTTGGCTGAATACTCCAGACGATTAGGCACGCAGTCGACCGCAATCACACGTTCTGCACCTTTCAGCTTGGCAAATTTCTGAGCCAACAGTCCAACAGGTCCTGATCCCAGTACGATGACCGTGTCACCTTTTTTCACACCTGAATGTTCCACACTCCAGTAAGCTGTAGGAACAATGTCTGATAGGAAAAGAACTTTTTCATCAGGCACTGACTGATCGGGTATTTTGAACGAGTTCTGATCTGCATAAGGTACACGCAGAAATTCTGCCTGCCCACCTGGGTAATCCCCATTCAGTTTTCCGAATCCAAACAATCCACCATAATCGGTTTCCGGATTTTTATTTGAGTTGTCACATTGACTTTCCATATCATTCTCACAGAAATGACAATGTCCACAGCTGACATTGAAAGGAACAACAATTCTGTCCCCAACTTTTAAGTTCTTGACATCCGGACCGACCTCTTCGACTACTCCCATTGGCTCATGCCCGATGACGTAATCATCATCCAGCACCAGATTGCCGTGGTGATACAAATGTAGATCGGATCCGCAGATCGCTGTTGAGGTTACACGAATAATGGCATCTGTCGGTTCCAGAATCTTGGGATCAGGAACGGTTGTGACGGCTATCTTTTCTTTACCTTGAAACGTTACTGCTCTCATTGTAAAACTCCTTTTCAACGTATTTAACAGAATTACAGTACCACCAATTCATTTACATTGAAAACGATAACACTTATTATTTATAAAGAAAACTCTTCATCAGTCCGCTTTTCCTTAGAAAATAAAAGGAAAAGAGCCTAATAAAGAGTCATTAATCAAGAATTATTTTTTCATCGTAATCTTTCTAAGTGGGATCGTTACTAGAGGAGCAATGATAGCAGCTGCAATAGCTTCTGCTACTCCATTCGTTCCAACGATGACAGCCAAAGCACCGGCCAGATTGCTGATGTCTACATCAATGGCTTGTGCGTAAGTCTCTCCAAAAAACAGATAGATAAAGAACAGGACGAAAATTGTGTTTGTAAACGATCCGACGACCGAAGCACTAGCGAGTGCTACCTTATCTCTCTTTGGAAACAGTCTATGTGATAGACGATATGACAGACCTGTAAACAGTCCGATCAGCATTCTAGGAACGAGAGCAATCATTGGATGTGTCCAGAGCAAAAGATCCAGGGGCGTTGCCGGCATAGTATAGGCACGTATCATTCGAGTGATTCCCCAGACTGCACCGATAATGATTCCGTCTGTCGTACTCATAGTCAACGTTGCAACAATGACTGTGATATGTATGATCGTCGGATTGAGCGGTGGAATTGGAATATTCCCCAGAAACGGCACAAAGTTCTGAATCAGTATGATTGCAGTAAGAATCCCCAGTAAGGCGATACGATGGGGTTTAGACATTTTCTTGTTAGTTAGCATTCGTTTTCCTCTTCTCTTACCTTTTCTATTATGTGCGGTTGGTCATACTCCGGTTCAGTCTCCCGATCAGAACCGTCAGCATATGGACCTCTTCTTCGGTCCAACCGGAAAGAATGGACTCGAATTTATCTTCAAGGTGATTATGATATTTGGAGAATACGTTCAGGGCTTTATCCGTCAATGTAAAATAAGCATACCTTTTATCTTCTCCGGTCGTCTTTGTTACGAATTCTTTTTTGACAAGGGCATTCATCTGACGGCTGACGGTTGATTTATCCAGTCGGCTTTTTTGAGTAATGTCTTTTAATGTATACTCATCGTCACCGATCAGTTTAATCAGATTGATTGCTGAGCTGGATAGACCATGTTCTTGAAGTATAAGTTCAGCTACCTGCTTATAGAGCTGATTCATTTCCGTAACCTTTTCGAGCAGTGCATCTGTATTGCCTGGAGATTCCATTCAATTACCCCTCTCTGTATATAAAAAAAGTAACAAACAATTGTACACGTCAACTATAACATGCTTTATTCTATTCAGCAATCCTTTTAATACAATTGTTGATGTCTCGGAAAAAGTGCTATACTATAGAAGACTTTGCACAATGAAAGGAGTTTTTTGAATGTCTTTTGACGGGTTATTTGTCCATGCTCTTACAGATGAATTGAAAGAAACATGTGAGGGCGGCCGCATATCAAAAATACAACAGCCTTATGAAAATGAAATCATTCTGAAAATCAGAGCCAACAGAAAAAACGTGTCTCTTCTATTGTCTGCCCATCCACAGTATGCCCGAGTTCAGCTGACTACGATTCCTTTTGAGAATCCTGACAGTCCCCCTCATTACTGCATGATTTTAAGAAAATATTTAGATGGAGCAGTTATCGAGTCGATCACTCAGAAAGAAAATGATCGTCAGCTCATCTTTTCATTCAAGAGCAGAAACGAGCTTGGCGATATGGAACACCTTTCTCTCATCGTTGAAATAATGGGACGTCACAGTAATATCCTGCTGGTCAATACACCAGATAATAAGCTGATTGATGCGATCAGGCATGTACCGGCTAGTCAGAATACTTACCGTACATTGCTACCTGGCGCTGAATATCGTCCAGCACCTGATCAAAATAAATATGATCCGTTTAAATTTGATGGACCTTTCCCTGTTTCAGAATTAAATACTAAAGACAAGATTAAATGGGTTCAGTCAACCTTGCAGGGATTCGGTAAAGATTCGGCTGTAGAGCTTGTCCATCGTATGGAAACTCATACAGAAGATTCTCCTAAAGCAGTTTATCAGCAGTTCATGCAGATGTTCAGTCCTGAACGCGTTCAACCGACATTGATTAAGAATGGTAATAATGAGACCTTCAAGCCTTTTGACTACCATTCAATTGAAGGAGAGCGTATTAGTTACGATTCCTTGAGTAGCCTGATGGACCGCTATTTCCAGGATAAAAGTGAGCGTGACCGGGTCAATCAGCAGGCTAATGACCTGACTCAACTCGTTAATACTTTTTATCAGAAGAACGAGAAAAAACTGGCAAAGCTTGAAAAAGAGCTAAAGGACACTGAAAAAGCTGATCAACTACGTGTTAAAGGAGAAGTGCTGACTGCCTATCTTCATGAGGTGAATAAGGGGCAGGAAAAGGTCGACTTGCCTAATTTTTATGAAGAAAACCAGATGATATCAATTCACCTGGACCCTCAGAAGACACCAGCAGAAAACGCACAGAAATTTTTCTCTAAATATCAGAAGTTAAAGAATGCCAAGACTCACCTCTCACAACAGATCACTGCTACGCAAGCTGAAATGGCTTATTTTGATACACTGCTCACACAGCTGTCTATTGCCTCTATTTCTGACCTGGATGATATCAGACAGGAATTGCGTGATGGCGGGTATTTGAAGAAACGCAGCAGTAAAAAGAAAAAGCCAAAGAAGTCAAAACCTGAGGCTTTCACTTCTTCCGATGGTACATCGATTCTTGTTGGAAAGAACAATACTCAAAATGATGAACTGACACTGAAAAAAGCAAGAAAATCTCATTGGTGGGCTCATGCCAAAGACATTCCAGGCTCACATGTTATTATTGAAGACAGTGAGCCAAGTGAACAGACCATAGAAGAAGCCTGTGTACTGGCTGCATATTACAGTAAGTATCGCCTGTCTTCTTCAGTTCCAGTGGATGTCGTTCAGGTTCGCCAGATAAAAAAACCGAATGGTGCTAAACCAGGTTATGTTATTTATGAGGGTCAGAGTACGTATTTTGTCACTCCAAGCGCAGAATCTGTACGAGCATTAAAAGCATAGAGAAGACCGGGTGATTACGTTAAGTAGTCACCCGGTCCTTTGTATTTATGTGAGAAGCTTATTTGCTTTCAGCAGATTTTTTAGTTAGTACGAATACGAATGCACCAGCAGTCATGATCATACCAGCAAGAACAGCGATGTTTGATTCAATACCAGTTTGAGGTACATCGTCTTCTTCCATATCTACTTCTTGTAATGTAAAGTTAGAAGGTACGAGTACAGTGTCAATGACGTGAATAACTCCGTTTGATGCTTCAATATCTGTTTGAATAATGTTAGCGTCATTTACCATTGGGTCTCCGCTCAGATCAAATGATACGGTTTCTCCATTAACTGTCTCAGCTTCCAGTCCATCTTCCAGATCGCCAGCCATGACTTGTCCAGAAATGACATGGTAAGTCAGTACGTTTGCAAGATCTGGTTGTGCAAGTAATTCTTCCGCTGTTACTCCAAGAGCATCAAGTAAAGATGCAAAAGCATCATTAGTTGGTGCAAATACTGTGAATGGCCCTTCTCCTTGAAGTGTTTCAACAAGTTCTGCCTGCTGAAGTGCTGCTACAAGAATACTGAAATCGTCATTACCAACTGCAATATCTACGATTGTACCAGGATCATCGTGGCTTTCTGCGAATGCTGTAGGGGCAATCCCAATTGTGAGTACTAGCGCGGTTAAGAACGACAGTAAAACTTTGAACATTTTGGACATGGTGGTTCTCTCCTTTGTAATTCAGATAGTAAAATTGTTTGAAACAATTCTACACCCAGAATAATAAACACATAAAATAACAAAGTCATTTTAAAACACTTATAAATTGAACTTAATTTAGATTACATGCAGATCATACGAGTGTAAACGGTTCAAACTCTTTTACAACTCGTATGATATACCTGTTAAATAACAAAGTCAATTTATAAGCATTTCGAATTCGAAGTTTTTTATTGTCTGTTTATCTGAATGAGAATAGCTCAACCAAGCTTACACTAGGAATATTATACCTTTAAAATAACAATGTCAATTTTAAACTCCTATGAATTCGTGACTTTTTTATGAAGATAACTTCTGAATGTGATGTCCAAATCAATTGTGTACAAGTAATAGCATATCTGTAATATTATTAGGGCAAATAAAGCTTCTCACTGAAATAAAAAATTCAGGAGCACTTGAATTGCATTCTTTCAGCCTCTGGAATATAATGAATTCATAAAATAACGGTTTTTATTTTTTAACTATTTTAACCCTCTCTATTAGGAGTGTTTTTATGAAAAAGAAACTGATTCTTTCAGTTCTGGCGATTGCCTTTTTTTTCCAGGCTTTCTCTGCCATCAGAACTTACTATATACAATCCAATCCCGCTCAAGTCCCTTCCCTTTCACAAATGGAAGCAATAGACACAAATCAGGCTTCTACTGAGACAATGATGACTGATGGAAGTGAACAGATAGAGGATCCCAACCAAATTGAAGCAGAAGAAATCGATGCGTCCTCTCCCCTTCTTGAGACAGAACCTTTACTTTATGAGTTTGCTCCTAATTCATTTTCAGATTACATCTCCATTAATCCTGATTTCACAGGCTGGTTGTCCATCTCAAACACAGCAATCGACTATCCAGTAGTTAAAGGACGGGACAATGAGTTTTATCTTGAACATGATTTTTATAAGGACAGCCACCCATTCGGATCGATTTTTATGGATTACCGCAATTTAGGTATGGGCTATGATCAGCATACAATTTTATATGGGCACTACACGCCAAACGGTCATATGTTTGCGGACCTTGAACATTTCCTGTCTGAAGAATTTTTCTATTCAGATCAGACAATCGTTCTTGAAGATCTGTTTGCTGAACGAAGATATGAAGTATTTTCAGTTCACATTGCCCCGGCAGACCCATATTTCATCAATGAGTCGTTCCTCAACCCTGAGCTAAGTGATTACGTGAGTGAATTGTCTGATCTATCTTTGTATGATAAAGACATATCCTTCACTGGTGATGAGAAACTGCTGACTTTGATATCCTGTAACTATACAGTTAATGAGGGAAGAATTTATGTCCATGCCATTGAAGTAACAGACTGATCCAGTTTAAACCTTTATCTTGCATATTCCTCTGTTTCTATATAAAAGAGAAGCCATCTCCAGCTGATACAGCTGTAGACGGCTTCTCTCTTTTTTTAGTCTGGTTTGATAATCTCTACGGCATCTTTGCCGTCGATTTCCTTCATAGATACTTTAACCTGCTCGGATTTTGATGTGGGGATATTCTTTCCGATATAATCAGCTTTGATCGGAATTTCTCTGTGCCCTCTGTCTGTTAGAGAAGCAACCATGATTTTTTCGGGACGGCCCAGGTCGATCACAGCATCCATTGCCGCTCGAATCGTACGTCCTGTATAAATGACATCATCGACCAGGATTACTACTTTTCCTTTAACAGAAACAGGGAAAATTTGGCCTTTTACTTCAGGATCATCCACTTCTTCGGGAAAATGACGGTCATCACGGTAGAGGGTGATGTCAAGTTCACCAACTGGTATGTTCTGACCTTCTATTTCAGAAATTTTAGAGGCAATTCTGTTGGCAATATAGACCCCTCTTGTTTTTATTCCGGCTAGAAGGACATTGTCTATCCCTTTATTTCGCTCGATGATCTCGTAGGAAATTCGTGTAAGCGCCCTGTTCAAGGCCACTTCATCTAAAATTGATACGACTTTTGACATGAATAGTCTCCTTTCGGTTACAGTCTTCTGATGTAATCAAGTGTTTGTTCAAATGATTCTGGCAGTGGAGCTGAAAACGATAGTCTTTCTCCCGACGTTGGATGGACAAACTGTAAAGAGGCAGCATGCAGGAACTGTCCTGGTCCTTCAAGTGTTTTTCTTGGTCCGTACAGTGGATCACCAGCCATTCGGAATCCGATATATTCAAGATGAACACGGATTTGGTGCGTGCGCCCTGTTTCCAGGTTCAGTTTTAATAGAGTATAGTCATTGAACCGTTCGATCACTTCAAAATGAGTTACAGATGGTTTTCCATTTTCGACAACTTTATATTTTTTACGATTTTTAGGGTCGCGTCCGATCGGAGCATCGATCGTTCCACGGTCATTTTGAATGACCCCATGGACGAGCCCGATGTATTCACGTCCGGCAGTCTTATCTTGAAGCTGTTCAGCCAGTTTTTCGTGAGCCACATCATTTTTAGCGACCATCAGAAGGCCAGATGTATCCTTGTCGATTCGGTGGACAATACCGGGTCTAATCTTTCCATTGATTCCTGATAAGTCTTTAATATGATAGAGCAAAGCATTGACCAGAGTACCACTTTCATGCCCCAGAGATGGATGAACCACCATTCCCTGAGGTTTGTTGATAACAACGACATCTTTATCCTCATACACGATATCGATCGCTATGTCTTCTGGCTGTGCATCGATCTCTACAGGTTCAGGAATGGATAGTGCAATAACATCGTCCTGCTGCAATTTATAATTTGCTTTTGACGGTTCACTGTTCACGGTAACCTGTTCATCCTTGATCCATCCTTGGATTTGAGATCTTGAATGATCCGGCAGCTGATCAGCCAGAAACTTATCCAGTCGTCCTGATTCATTTTTAATAGTAAAGGTGTAGCTTTCTGTCATTCTATTGTCCAACTTTCTTCTTGTGATTTCTAATCTCGTCTATAACAAGGTAAACGATCATCAGTCCAACTCCTACCGATAAAGCAATATCTGCTATATTAAAGATCGGAAAATTGATGAAGTCAAGTTTGATCATATCAACAACATACTGGTGAATCAGTCGGTCGATGAAATTTCCAATTGCGCCTCCAAGTATTATACTGAGCGATAAGCCGATAAGTATATCTTGCTTGCCTAACGTATGCAGATAATAAATGACGACACCTACAACGACAACCGTAACGATGTAAAAGAACAGCATCTGGCCCTCAAGTATACTCCAGGCTGCTCCCGTATTGCGATGATGAGTAAACGACAGGACATTTGGTATCCATTCTATTGTTTCTCTATATGGAATAGTTGAAACAGTCAAATACTTGGTTAGTTGGTCCAGTCCGATGATCAGAACTGCCAAAGTGTAATAAAGTATCATAAAATCCTCTTTTCTTTAGTAGACTCTCTCATATTGTACAATATTTTTGCGATGAAACCTACCTTTACTGAAAGATTCTCTCAATCCCTTACTTCATCAAAGAAACAAAATAACTCGATTACACCCATCATAGTTTAATTAGATAAAGAAGTCTGATATACTCGAAAAGTAACAGTTTATATATAAACCACAAAGGAGATCACTACATGATTCGAAAGCGATGGACATACTTAGCAGTCAGCTCAACGGCCTTACTTTTAGCTGGGTGCGATGATGGAGAGAACTTAGAAGATATGCAGGAGGCCACACAGGAACTGGACCGATTAAGAACAGAGACTGCGGATGAACTGAATCATTTATATGATCTGGAAACTGATCTGCAGAATAGCTTCAGTGAAACACTTGAATCGGATGATGAATTAACTACTTTAGGTGATGGCTCTTCCCCGGTATTCGAAAATATTGAATCCAGAGAAGCTGTGCTGGAAAACATAGCAGCACATGAAGAAGAAATGAGCGAACACCAGTCAACGCTCGATACTTATGAAGGTGAACTGCTGGATCAATCAGAAATCGATGCAGTTATGTCTGACGTCGATACTTTTACTGATCAGCTCAGCCAGTATAGAGAAAATTACCAGGCTACCCTCTCTTCACAGGACAACTATTTCGTCAGTTTATCTGAAAATGGCGCGACTTATGAAGACTTCGTCGACGGCATTCAATCAATTAATGACGAACGTGACGAACTTAGAGAATACCTGCTCGTACTTGACGAGACACTGGTAGACTTTGGTGAAAGTTTAGACCAGCTGCAGACATCTATTGATAACCAATTGACTGAGGATGAATAAGGAGAAGAAGACTATGAAACGAACATTAGCTACTCTATTTTTAGCCTCATCTCTTATATTGACTGCCTGTGATACCTCAGATGCAGAATACGATACAGATGAGCAGACAGAGCCCATTGAAGACAATTCCGATGATACGAGTGAAGGTTCGGCCGATATGAATGAAGATAACGACACTAATGAAGACACAGATGATGAAGACGAGTTAATAGATGAACCTGAAGAGTCTTCATATCTTTACGAAGTCAACGAAAATGACATAGCTACAATTCAAGTGATCGAAGGCGAAGAAGCAAATGAACGTGTCGCCCTCCTTACTTATGATGATGCACCGGATAATTACGCCGTGGACATTGCTGAAGTGCTTGTAGAAAACGACGCGCCTGCGATTTTCTTCGTTAACGGCATGTTTATCGAAAGTGAAGAAGGTCAGGCTATGCTAAGAGAAATTCACGAGATGGGGTTTGCCATTGGGAACCATACGCATACCCATCAGAGTCTTCCTTCCTTGAGTGAAGAGGAACAAACTGAAGAAATTATGAAGACAAGTGACCTGATTGAAGAAATCATCGGAGAGCGTCCCCGCTTCTTCAGAGCACCCTTCGGTCAGAACACTGATCATGTCAAGGAACTGGTTAAAGAAGACGGCATGGTCCTTATGAACTGGACCTATGGTTATGACTGGGAATCCGGATATATGGAAGCTGAGCCGCTGGCTGATATCATGGTCAATACTGAACTGCTCAGACCAGGAGCCAATCTGCTTATGCATGACCGTAGCTGGACCCTTGAAGCCACACCTCAAATCATTGAAGGATTACGTGAAAAAGAGTATGAACTTGTTGATCCTGACCTGATCCGGTCCGTTACTCCTGAACAATCAGAAAGCGAGGAAACAGATTAATGAAACAGACTACAAAAAAACAGTTATTTTATTCTGCAGCTGCACTAGCAGTCGCTTCACTTTTCCCTTCAGTTGTTTCAGCGGATGAGGAAGATACAGTTGAGCAACCGGAAGACATCGAGACTGCTTACTTGAACTATACGCAGGAGCCTCTACTTTCTGTACCGGAAAGTTTCCCCCAACAGTTTAAATTTGACAGCGGAGTAAACATTGACTATCCAGAAGACGGCGTAAAAGGCATTTTTGTTACTGCACATTCTGCAGGCGGATCCAGACTGGAATCCCTGACCGAACTGCTCAACACAACAGAACTTAACAGTATGGTCATTGATGTTAAAGACGATTATGGTGACATTGTCATGCCGATCGAATCCGAACATGACTATATCAACCAGTTTACAAATAATATTGTTGAAGCCGAACCGCTGATGGAGCATTTAGAAGAAAATGATATTTATCCGATTGCACGTATTGTTGTATTTAAAGATTCCAGATTAGCCAACGAACGTCCTGATTTGTCATTTACTGAGGATGACGGGTCAGTATGGGCCAATCGACGCGGCGAAAGCTTCGTCAATCCATATGAACGAGAAGTCTGGGAATACAATGTTGAAGTAGCCCGTCAGGCAGCGAAGCTTGGATTTAAAGACATTCAGTTCGACTATGTCCGCTTCCCTGAAGGATTCGAATACCGTGATGAAGACCTGAACTATTCTCGTGGCGACTATGAAGAAAGTGATTTGGATAATGTCAAGCAGCGTGTCGATGCTGTAACTGAATTTGTAGCATACGCTCGTCGTGAGCTTCAGCCTTATGATGTCGATGTATCTGTTGATATCTTCGGCTATGCAGCAACACGAGAAGAAACACCTGGAATCGGTCAGAACTTTTCAAGAATTTCTGAAAACGTCGACGTGATTTCTTCGATGATTTACCCTAGTCACTGGGGTGCAGGATCATTAGGTATTGAGCGCCCAGATCTTGAGCCGTATAATGTCATCGCAAACTACATGGAACTCGAAAACGAAATCCTTGACAACCTGGGTGACCAGGCTCCTATCTCCCGTCCTTGGATTCAGGACTTTACAGCTTCTTATCTAGGCTCAGGATGGTATATGAATTATGGCGCTGAAGAAGTCAGCGAACAGGTCCGTGCCTTGAACGAACATGGTGTGAATGAATTCCTATTATGGAATGCCGGCAACCGATATTCTGAGGGTGCTACCTACAGTTTTGATTAAGAGATGAAAAATTGAAAAACCTCTCGTTGTTGTTCGAATATGAACGACTTCGGGAGGTTTTTTTATGAGTAAGCTTTATTGGTTGTATGAGTTCCGGCAATAAGATGAATATCTCCACCGAGTTCCGGCGCAATCGACTAGGCTGCTGCACTCAAAAGAATTTCTGCGTCTCGTAAAGAAGCAATCACATTAACCTTCTCCTATCGTCTACTCTGTATAAGCCGCGTGCCTCTAAAAAACACTATAATAAAAAGCAGCTGATTCAGCTGCTTTCCCTTTAGTCATAATCCTTCACTACTCCACTTGAATCGTCTGGCCATTATCCAGAAGAATCAAGTATGTCTCGAGTACAGGTTTCCTCAGTATCGATTCCAGCGCCTGCTTGTACGTCATAAGCTGGCCTCTATATTTCTTGAGCATTTCCTCTTCAGCTCGATCCTGGAAGCGTTCAACATTGTCTGTCTTATAGTCAAAGAGGATGAGGCCTTCTTCCCCTTCAATATAGCCGTCGATGATTCCGTGAATCAGCACGTTGTCGTCCACAGCCTGCATATCCTGGAAAATATCGCTAGCTTCCAGCAGGAGTGAAAACGGGACTTCTCTTTTCATAGTCGAGACATGACTTAATATAAAGCGACCGAAATCTGTCTGGAAAAATCGGTCGATTTTTTCTACAGGTATTAGCTCAGCAATATCTTCAGTGATGACTTTTTCAGAAGCAAGTTTATTTACCTCAGCTTTAATATCATCAGCAGTGAGCGATTCATTCAAGTCGATAGCCTGCAGCACCAGGTGAGTTGCTTTACCGATTTCTGCTCCGCTCGGTTTCAATACCTCCTGAAGAAACTTAGGGCGCTCCAGTTCATCTTCTACGTACCTGTTGGACTGTCGAGGATTGGTTACATCGATTTTAACCATCTGCCCATCATCCGGTTCTTCAAACATGCGTTTTATCTCCGACACGGACTGATAACTGGTGGTCTGAGTAGCCAGCTCATACGGATACTCATGAGCCATAAGACTAAGGGCCTGCGATACAGCTGCTTTCACTGACTCGTTATTTGACTCACTCATCTTCCCTTGCTTCAAATCCTCATACCAGTTACTGCTTTCTTCATTCTGATAGCTGATCAGATGCTCTTCGAGTTCAGTAGACTGGTAAAATGAGACAGTAAACGACGTATCATATGTGTGGACCCATCTGTTCTGGGACTTGATCTCGCTTTCTGATTCCATATTCTGGTGTCTGATCAGGCATTGACCGATCCAGTCCATGAAATGTTGGGAATCCAGCCTCAACGCTGACGGCAGAACCGTTTGAGCATGCCCACTGACTTTGTTCCATTTGCTGATAGCCGTTTCCTTATTCTTATAGGATCCAACCAGGAAAAGTTTCTGTTCAGCCCGTGTTAATGCTACATATAAGACTCGCATCTGTTCAGATAATATCCGGTTCTTTTTCTGCATTTTCAGAACGGTTTCCGGCAGAGTCGGTGTTTTGATCCGGTTCGTGACGTCGATATACTCTGAGCCGACACCATATTCTTCATCAAGCACAGTTGATCCTCTAATATCCGTCAGGTTGAAACGCTTGGACATATCCATAACGAAGACGATCGGGAATTCAAGTCCTTTACTGGCATGGATCGTCATGACTCTGACCGCATCCTCTCCGTCAGTTACAGCTGATGGCTCCGCTAAATCTTTATCCTTTTTCTGCATCTTTTCGATAAATCGGATAAACTGGAACAAGCCCTTAAATGATGTCTTTTCATATGAAGCTGCTCGTTCGTACAGTGCATGGAGATTAGCTTTTCTCTGTCTGCCCGAACTCATACCTCCAACATAATGCAGAAAGCCGGTGTCTTCATAAATCATCCAGATCAGTTCGACCAGTGATTTACGTTTTGACTGAGTCCGCCAGTGTTCGAGTTGCTGATAAAACTGAGACAATTTCTCCTGCAGTTTAATATTTCGTTCGTCTTGCCAGTTTGTCCGACTGACAAATGCCAGCAGCGCTTCAAAATAGGTACCCTGCTTATCTTCAATCCGGATACGTGCCATGTCGACCTCATTCAGTCCAACTATAGGTGAACGCAGAACTGCAGCAAGCGGAATATCCTGTCTCGGATTATCAATGATCTTAAGCAGTGACATCATGATTGCTATCTCAGTGGTCTGGAAATAGTTCTGCGTATCATTGACAGCTGTCGGAATCTGAAGCTGTTTAAAGATATCCTGAATATCAATATTATTTTTCTTGGTTGGTGTAAGAAGCACAATATCCTTGAACTGCACAGGCCGGTTGTCCTTCAGCTCTTTATCATAAACCTCATATCCGGCGGCGACCATTTCAAGAATTTTATCTGCAACCATGTATATTTCGCCTTTGGTCTTCGTGTTCATCTGAAACGTAACACTATCGCTTTCCAGTGAATCATTGTCTTCTTCAACGTCCTCTTCTTCCGTTTCATATATCAGAACATCGGTAGAGAAGCGATCCGAGTCCGGAAAGGCAGTGTACCCGTTGATCAGTTTAGCCGACTCATCATAGGCCAGTTCGCCCACTTTTTTGTCCATCAGCTGTTCAAAAATGAAATTGGTAAACTGAAGCACATCCGGACGTGAGCGGAAATTTTCAGCTAATATGATCCGGTCCCCATCCTGACTTTTTTCATATCGTTCGTATTTCTCAATGAAAAGACTAGGATCAGCCAGTCTGAAAGAGTAGATGGACTGCTTGACATCTCCCACCATGAACTGATTTCCGATAGCATCAGATGAACGCGTCAGCCATTTCAGAATCGTTTCCTGAATCAGGTTGATATCCTGGTACTCATCGACCATCACTTCGGCAAACTGTCTGCGGTAATGCCTGGAGGCTTCTGAAGGTACAGCCTGTCCCTCAGCAGTGTCTATCAGAATGGCCAGGGTCAGATGCTCCAGATCATTGAAGTCCAGCACTTTTCTGTCTGCTTTGTGCTGCTGGTAGCGTTCGTAAAACAGGACAGCCACACGAGACAGTTCTTCAACCAGCCCTTTTACTGCACTCATCGTTTCTGCCTGTTCATCGGGTGATAAAAGGAAATAACTGTCTTTCAAGGAAACGACGAAGGCTTTGGCTTTATCTCGGAAGCTTTTCATTTCCTTAGCCGCTTCCTTAACTTCATCAGGTGAATTTTTGCCTGGATTTTTCCATCTAGGGAATATGGGGCCATTCAGTAAACTGTATACATCGTTGAGACGGTCTTCATGGACCGCCTGCTCAGCCAGCTCGACCAGCTTCAGATCATTTACGAGCAGTTCAACCGTCTTATCTAGGGACGGATCGCCATTGCTCATCTGATGAGCATCGCTTAGAAGCTCCTTAGCTGTGTCCAATGTATCCAGAATGGCCGGCTTGGCTAATTCCTGAAAAATGGTACTGCTGGCCAGGTCTCCCCCTTCAGTATCGTATCGACTGGACAAGTCTGACAGCCAAGCTTTGGAATCGGTCTTGGACCGCGAAAAATCGTAAAGTTTGAAGATAAGATCAGTCAGCCCGTCATCACTGCGGTCGTTTGAGTAAGCCTGAGCTAGCCCTTCAAATAACGTATCTTCTTCTCCGTATAGTTCCTCTCTAAGCTCCTCCCAGACATCTTCTTTCATGAGAGCAATCTCTGTATCGTCCGTCAGTAGTCGAAAGACTGGATCGAAATCGATCAGATAATAGTAGCGTTTTATCACTTTCAGACAGAATGAATGCAAGGTTGAAATGTCGGCATGACCTAAAAGGGGGATCTGACGAACTAGATGCTGCTTTTTCTTAGGATCGGTTTCAGAGTTAATTTCTTTTTGAATGGCTTTCTGGATCCGTTCTTTCATTTCTCTTGCTGCGGCATTAGTATACGTCACGACAAGCAGTTCATTGATGTCCGTAAAGTTCTTGATCTTTTCAATGACTCGCTGCACAAGGACGGTCGTTTTTCCGGACCCTGCAGAAGCAGAGACCAGGATATTCTTACCTTCGTCATAAATTGCCTGCCACTGATGGTCTGTAAATTGTGCATCAACGGGCTTTGATGGAATAGTTGCCATTAGTTGTCATCTGCTCCTCTCTCGCTTAAGTCCAGGTATTTAGATTTTAATTTATCGATCAGATCGGACTGATCACTGATGGATTCAAGTTCTCTGTACTGATTCTGTCCGTTAGGAAGAAGGACATCAAATTGGGAAACAGGCTGATAGATCCCTCTAACAGAAGGTGTAAATTCTTTCTTATCGTAAATGGGCGACAAGGCGTTTTCACCTGATAAAATCCGGTTTCCTGCTTCTCTGATTTTCTCTCTATTGTGTCTGAACAGCAGATCTAAATCATCCATCGTGATCAGTTTCCCTTTAATCTGGTCTCTTGTTTTGACATACTCAAGAGGATAGACCAGAGAATATTTGTTTTCAGGTAAAGTCAGATCCAGTTTTTCAACCAGCTCGTCCTCATTCAGAATGATTCCGTCCATTTTAAATGACTTCAGCCAGACATCCAGCCAGTCTTTTTTCAGCAGATCACTGGCTTTAAGCATTGGATTATTGACATGCGCATAAAACGCACCCGCTGGCTTGGCTTTTTTACCGAAAATATCTTCTGAATAATGAACAGCTGTGTCCAGGTAAGTCAGCATCTGCATCATCAGCCCGTGATAGATTTCATCGAACTTCAGTGCTTTTCTGCTGGATTTGTAATCCACGATACTTAAATACAACTCATTGTCCAGTTCCAGTGCATCAAGCCGGTCGATTTTTCCACGGACATAAAGATTCCCTCCAGTATTGAGTGGAAAATTAAGGCCCGGTACCCCTTCTCGACTCCCCAGTCGTCCAAATAGGACCTCTGACTTTCTTGGTCTCATCTGTGTCCGTCTGGTCTGGTTAGACAAGGCCTTGACCATCTGCTGAATCGTCCGGCTCAATTGTTTCCGTATGAACTTCATGCGATTAGACATGGATAGCAGTTTGAACTTGTTATTCTGATACAGTTCCTGAAGGACCTCTTCCGTCACAGACTCCAGTTCATCTTCGTTCAGCTGATCAAAGGACAAATTACTGGAAATAATTGCCCTGAAAATACTGTCCAGAGCGTCATGGAAAAATGTTCCCGTTTCTGCCGGAGTCAGCTCCTGGACAGCCCGTTCCCGCAGTTTCAATCCGTACTGAAGAAAGTGACTGTACGGATCCAGATAAAAACTTTCCAGCTGTGACACAGAAAGATACAGATCTTTCCCGTAAAGTTCTTCAGCCAGTTCAGGTGACAGGCGTCGAGGAATATTTCTGTATTCCAGACTCTTTAAAATATTCTTCTCAACTTCGTTAGACTGTTTCTGAAGTTTCTGAAATAAAATAGTCCAGAAAATAGGCGGATTATTCTTATGATCCAGACGGTCTCTTAAAATAGTCACGAGCTGACCGATCGTCTGTCGCCTCGATCCGACAAAGGAAAGAGATAAATCAGTTGAATCATCAGTGACTGCCCCCGCATCGGTGTATTTTCGGTTAATCGGTATATCAAGCTGCCGGTTGAGCCGTTCGACATAAGGGCTCAATCGATTGTCACCAGATCCGTCATTCTTCACCGGATAACTTAGAATCAGTTTGTCCGAAGCATTAAGAAAGGCAAGATAGGCAGTAAAAGGTTCGTTAGCCAGTCTTCCCGCAGTAGACGGCATGAGAAACTTGTCGTCCGGTAGAAAGACACCCAGTTGTTCTCTATCTTCATCTGTAAGTATAGAGTCATTTTCAGTATTCATGGGCAGTTGTGTATCGGTCATTCCCATTATAACTACTAGTTTTTTACAGTTCAGTCGAGATTTGTCAAATTGAGTGAACATAACCTGGTCGATGCTTGGAGGGACTATGCTGTATGTGGCCTGTTCGAATCCAGTTTCCAGAATTGAAAGAAAGGTATCGACTTCCCAGGTCTCATCACCAAGCACATCGACGAACTCATCGAGTAGCTGAATGAAGGTCTGCCAGACTTGTTCGTGTTTTCTGGCATCTTCAAGATCCCCGTCTTCAAGTGCCTGATCCCGCCAGTATAACAATTGAGCATCGATTCTGTGACGTTCCAGAAACTGATAGATAAGACGCACAGCCTCTCGGTTCGTACCAACTCTGTCTAATTGTTTGAAAAATGGAAGAAATGCTGAACGAACGATTGAACGCGCCTGATTTGCCTGTTCCTGCATCCGTTTGTCTGCATCCAGCTGATCATCCATTTCCTCCAGGTGAAAACGTGCATAGATCCAGTCATCATCTCTTACCCAGTCATTACCTTCGTACCCATAAGCGAGCATGACATTTTCAAGAGTATCGACAGATTTGCGCCAGCTTTCTGCTCTGGAAGACCAGAAAGATAAACGCTCATTTTTTTCTTTAGGAATAATCCGTTCATCCTCAAGAGGAATGAACAGTTCAGTTTTAAGAAATCGCATGACATCTTCATAGCGGTAATGCCGTTTATAGATATTGACCAAACTTTGTATACATTCCACCAGTGCATGATTGGACATCTTATCTGCTTCGTCTATAAACAAAGGAATATCATTTTCTGCAAAGGTAGAATCCATTAACATTTTGTAGTCGTCGAGAGTTCTAGCAATGACGAGTATGTCCTTATAACGGTGATTGCCTTCAGCAACTATTTTTTTAATTGTAGTTGCTGTATGCAACACCTCGGCTTGCCTTGATTCTGCTTCTCTTATTTCTATACAACTGCTATAGTCAGTCGGCCGGCCGGGTTGAGCCTTAGGTGACAGGTCGAAACTGCTTACCCAATAGTCTTCAAAGTTCTGAAGTGCATCACAACGTTCTTTGTTGTTGTCATTTACAACTGTGTCATTCAACACTGGAAGGCGACGATTTCTAGCTTCCTGGTACAACCTGAAATAAGTCATTCCAGTCTGATAAAAAAAGTCAGTCATCTCAGGGGGCTCTACTGCGTGCTTTTTATCTAGAACTAAAGAGACTTT
This sequence comes from Alkalibacterium pelagium, assembly GCF_900109325.1. Lineage (GTDB taxonomy): Bacteria > Bacillota > Bacilli > Lactobacillales > Carnobacteriaceae_A > Alkalibacterium > Alkalibacterium pelagium. The sequence goes on along the minus strand of NZ_FNZU01000008.1, from coordinate 107,111 downwards.
CACATCTTTTGCGTTTTCGACCATTTGCAGAACGAGCTCCTGTTCCTGAGCTGAAAAGCGATGAAAATTGTCAATGATGATATGGGTGTGACTAAGATCTCTTGTTTTAACTTCCTCTATCAGTGCTTCAAGTACATCTTCCTTTTCAATATACTTTCCTTCCAGGTGGGAGAGAAAGGAATCGTACAGAATAGTAATGTCTTTGAGCTTAAGTAAGAAGTCTCTTGTTCCTGGCTCATCTTCAAAAAGCTGACTGCTGATGTCAGTCAGATCTTTTGGCATGACTCGGGCATTCCTCAGTTCCATAAACAGTTCAGTCGTTTTCTCTACAAAGCCCTGCTGCTGACTTTCTCCTCTGAATATGGTCAGCGCTTCCTCATTTTCTCTTAAAAGTCGGCGCATCAGCATGGTCAGTCCTGTTTCAGTAAGCTGAGAATGACTGTATAAGGCCGTATCCTGGAGAAAGTACCAGGCTAGACGACTGAAACTGAACACTTGCAGATTGATCATTCCTGCCAGATGACGATCGTTATCTGGCTGACTGTCTTTAACTCGATCCAGTATAGCCATTTCCGATTCAAATTTCATATGATCCGGGACGAGGTAGAAAACTTGTGCGTCTTTGTCCTCCATCCAGTTCATCATCTGGTCGAACAATATTTTTTTCTTATCCCTCTGCAGTCTGCTCAAAATAAATTGAAGACCCATTCGTGTGCTCCTCTCTTTTAATATATTTAATTGAATTAAAGTTAAGAAGAAAGGAAAGAAAGACCGGTTAAGTCTTCTTCCCTTTTCTTTTTATTCTGCTGCAGCCAGCTTTGCGATTTCAATCAATACATCAGTAGCTTTAATCATGCTCTCTACAGCTACGAATTCATAACGCCCGTGGAAATTCTCTCCACCAGCAAAAATATTAGGAGTTGGTAAACCCATGAATGAAATCTTTGATCCGTCTGTTCCGCCTCGGATAGGTTTGACGATAGGACTGATTCCTAAATTATTCATTGCTTTATCAGCTAGTTCAACGGGTCTCATGTCTTTTTCAATGACTTCGCGCATGTTGTAGTATTGATCTTTCATTTCAACAGAGACACGCTCTTCATCAAATGCTTCATTCAGCTTAGAAGCAACAGCTAACATCTGTTCTTTTTTAGATTCAAAAGCTTCCCGGTCATGATCTCGTATAATATACTGCATCATAGCCTCGTCTACTGTCCCAGTGATTTCAAGAAGATGGAAGAACCCTTCTCTGCCATCAGTTCTTTCAGGCACTTCGTTTTCAGGTAATGCCTGATCAAAAGATACGGCTAGTTTAAGTGCATTGATCATCTTGTCTTTAGCAGTTCCCGGGTGGACATTTTTTCCTTTGATTTTAATTTTCGCACCAGCAGCGTTGAAACTCTCATACTCAAGCTCTCCAACAGGCCCGCCGTCTATCGTGTAAGCAAAATCTGCTCCAAAGTGGTCGACATCGAACCGGTCAGCTCCCACACCGATTTCTTCATCAGGTCCGAAAGCCACACGAATTTTCCCATGTTTGATCGTGGGATTGGCAATAAAGTACTCAACCATACTCATGATTTCAACAATACCAGACTTGTCGTCCGATCCAAGTAATGTCGTTCCGTCCGTAGTGATCAGAGTCTGTCCGATATAGTTTTTTAAATTTGGAAAATCATCCGGAGACAGGCGGATTCCCTGCTCTTCGTTGAGTAGGATCGTTTCTCCATCGTAGTTTTCTACGATCTGCGGATCAATATTTTCTGAATTGAAGTCAGCCGTGTCCATATGAGCAATAAAGCCGATGACTGGTCCTGTATCTTCAGCATTCGCAGGCAATGTAGCCGTAACGAATCCATTTGCATCATTGTATTCCACGTCGCTCATCCCGATTTCTTTAAGGTCAGTCATCAGTACACGAGCAAAATCCACTTGTTTCTTAGTAGAAGGTACTGAAATGGAATCAGCATCTGAACGTGTATCGATTTTTACATAAGTTAGAAAACGGTCCATTAAATTGTTGTACATAGTCATCCCATCCTTTTAATTTGAGTAAGTAAAGACATCCGTTTGTGTCGCGGTCTGTAGTATAGTCAGATCCCAGTTGTTCGACTCTTTCAGCTGTTCAAAGAATCCGGCCAGTTTCGGTACACAGATTGCTTCCATATAATGACCCGCATCAATGAAATCCAGTCCGTCTCTCAGCATATCCTGTGCTCCGTGGTAGGAAATGTCTCCAGTGATGAAGAGAGTCGCTCCACTGGACAGTGCTTCTTTATAGTACTTTTCTCCGGATCCGCCAAATATAGCTACCTTCTCATGTGTGCGTTCAGGATCGTTTGAGCCGAAACGCACGCCATCTACTGAGAAAAGTGTCTTGATCCGAGCTGCCAGCTCGTCGGTTGTTTCAGGTTTTTCCAGCTTGCCGGCCCGACCGAATCCGAATGTATCCGTCTGATTATCGAGTGTAAACAGATCGAAGACTGGTTCTTCATAAGGATGGTTCGCTTTCAGTGCTTCAATGACCGGATAAACAGAAGAGTTCTTCAAAAGCATTTCGATACGCTGTTCATGTATCACTTCTTCTTTTCCGATTTCACCTTCAGCTGGATCCGCGCCTTCCTGAGGCGTAAAACGGCCATGGCCTTCTAAAGTATAAGATACATCTTTGTAATCCCCTACTTCTCCAGCTCCTGCTGAATGGAGAGCCTCTCTGACCTTGTCAGCTGCATAATCGGGGACATAGACCGCCAGTTTCTTATAGCCTTCTTCAGTACTTACTGAGACAATCTGACGGTCATCCTGTCTGATGCCTATGCTGTCAGCCAGCCAGTCGTTCATTCCGCCTTCTGCCGCATCAAGGTTTGTATGGGCAGAGTATACTGCAATATCTGATTTGATCAGGTCAAGAAACTCCCGAGTTCTGGAGTCTTCATCAGTCAGTTTTTTTAAAGGCTTGAAGATCGCGGGGTGATGCGTGATGATAAGATCCGCCTGCTTATCTTTTGCTTCCTGAATCGTATCCTTGTCCACATCCAGAGCTATCAGAACAGTCTTGACCAGTTTGTTTTTAGAACCAAAGGATAAGCCGATTGGGTCCCATCCTTCAGCAAGTGAAGGTGGTGCGAGCTGGTCAAGTGCAGTTGTCAGATCGCTCACTGTTACATCTGTCATTCGATCATCTCCTTAATCAGTTTAATTTCTTCTTTCAGTGAAGCCAGTTTTTCTTCATTAGGATGACTGGACTGTTCCATCTGACCGACGATGAACTCATTCGTATTCATCTGCTGGGTCCACTTTTTCTTGAACGTCTCAGATCGTTCCTTACCGATATATGGACCGAACAGTAAATCTTTTTTGGAATAAGTTACTGGAGTGTCAGACGGTACGGCTTTGATGATTTCATAAATCTTGTCATTTTCCTCAAGGATCGCTTCGTCTGTAATGCGGTACTGCTGTTCCATCAGATAACCTCTAACTGTTTCTTCAAACACATTCGGCTGCAGAATAAGGGTTTCCTCTCCAGTCAGCCTGTCATTATCCCGTCCTTTTTCAAGGATCGATCGGATCAGTGCACCACCCATTCCAGCTATAGTAACCGTATCGATTCGATCTTCGGGTTTTAACACCATTAGCCCATCATTCAGTCTGACTTCAACAATGTCTTCCAGACCGGTACGTCTGACTTCCTTGACGGCGTTGTTAAATGGCCCTTGAACAACCTCCCCTGCCACAGCAAAGTTGATTTTCCCCTGGTCTGCAAGATAACAGGGCAGATAAGCATGGTCAGACCCGATATCAGCCACTCTTGCCCCTTCTTCTACGTAATCGGCTACTTGCTTGAGCCGTTTTGATAATTGAACTGAATTCATATGTCACCTCTTTAAAGTCTTCCTGTCTATTTTACCAGTTTTTAGTAAAGATTGAAAAGTTTTGAAGAAATTAAACAGGAAGTTGCATAGAAAACCCCCGGATCACTTCATGTGCGTGTCCGGGGGTCATCTCATCATAGCTGTAGATCATCCATTGGGGTGATCTTTTTATTCAGTTTCTCGGTCAAATTCTCTTCCCTCAGTCAGTGGATCTTTCGCGGGCTGAGTGTCGCGATCGATATGAGTCTCTTCATTTGAAGACTGATAGTGGTCGACACTTTCGCCTTTAAAATTATTTACGGCCAGAACGATCTTCCCATCATTTAATGCATCCCGATAAGGATAGAGGACGTCACTGTCCTTATCATACCCTTCACGGGTCGATTCTTTTTCATGATTATAAGAATCAGACGTAAATGCATCCTTCATTTTGTCCCAAAGGTTTCGGTCATCAGCAAAATCCCCACGGTCAGCCCCGTCATTAGTAGATACATCCATTGCATCGTGGTCTCCTACTCCGGTCGCATCATTGGAGTAAAGAACGATATCCTGTTTCTGATACCCTTCATTCTTGAGCTGACTGACGACTTTCAATGCGTCATCCCGGTTGTCATAGGTGCCGATTACTGTTTGATTATTAATTTCCATTATATCCCCTCCTGAAAAATATTGGGCATAGATAAGCCCTCTATAGTCATTATATTAATAATCGAAAAAATAGACCAATAATAGCCCTTTTATGCTTCTTGTCATAATTGTCTGAACATTTGAAAGGTACAAAAAAGCAGCCTCTTCTACTCCGTTGAGTGTAGATAGAGGCTGCTTTTAATATAATATCTAATATATATCAGACTCGGATAATGCTTATTCTGAGTCTTCGTCTTCAGATTCACCGATAACTTCTGGTTCAGGCATATCTTCAGTTGTTTCAGTTGTTTCTTCTTCAACAGCTTCTGGAGCTGATACAGATACGACTGTCAGGCTGTCGTCAGTAAGCAATTCAGCTTCGTCTCCAACTTTGATGTCAGATACGTGAACAGTATCGCCGATTTCCAGTTCAGATACGTCTACAACATATTCTGAAGGCGCTTCTGCTGGAGCAATGTTGACTTCCAGTTCAGAAATTGACTGAGATACGATACCTTCTTTGATTTGTTCCTCACCGGAAATGTGAACCGGAATAGACATTGTAACTTTCTGTCCTTTAGTGAATGCGAGAAGATCAACGTGGTATACTTCTGGTTTAAGAGCAGCATTGTCCTGATCTTTTACGAATACCTGGTATGTGTCACCTTCAACATCGATATCGAATACACCGTTGTATCCTACTTCGCGGATTGTGTTTTCGAATTCTTTACGGTTGATCAGTACTGAGATTGTCTCAACTTCTTTTCCGTAGATTGCTGCAGGGATCTTGCCTTCGTTTCTCGCTTTTCTTGAAGCGGATGTTCCTGTTTCGGTACGTTTAACTGCTGATAATTTCATCTGATTTTCACCTTCCAAGATTATATTTTTAAGTAACTAGCATACGTCATTAACTGAACAAGCCAGAAATTAGTATAACAAAAATGTGACAGGAATGCAAAGAAAAGCGACAAGAACTTTCCCTTTACAGTCATAATTCGCTTCTCTCTGTCTTCTCATCACGTAATTATTACTCTAAAAAGTCTTTCAGTTGTTTTGAACGACTCGGGTGGCGAAGTTTTCTCAAAGCTTTGGCCTCGATCTGACGGATACGTTCTCTCGTTACGCCAAAGACTTTTCCGACATCTTCCAGTGTACGCTGACGTCCGTCGTCCAGACCGAAACGCAGACGCAGTACGTTTTCTTCACGGTCAGTCAGTGTGTCGAGTACATCTTCCAGCTCACTCTTCAATAGTTCGTAAGCTGCATTGTCAGACGGGCTGGTTGCATCATTATCTTCAATGAAATCGCCCAGATGTGAATCATCTTCCTCACCGATCGGCGTTTCCAGAGAGACTGGCTCCTGTGAGATTTTAAGAATGTCGCGTACTTTTTCAGTAGGCAAGTCCATTTCAGCACCGATCTCCTCGGGTGTCGGTTCTCTTCCCAGGTCCTGAAGCAGCTGACGCTGAATACGAACAAGCTTGTTGATGGTTTCGACCATGTGGACCGGAATACGGATCGTGCGAGCCTGGTCGGCAATTGCACGAGTAATAGCTTGACGTATCCACCATGTCGCATACGTAGAGAATTTGAACCCTTTTTCATAGTCAAACTTCTCTACAGCTTTCATAAGTCCCATGTTCCCTTCCTGAATCAGGTCTAGGAAACTCATGCCTCGTCCAACATAACGTTTGGCAATGGATACAACCAGTCTCAAGTTGGCCTCAGCCAGCTCCTGCTTGGCGATCGTGTCGCCTTCTTCGATACGTTTGGCTAGCGCAATCTCTTCTTTAGCACTAAGCAAGTCTACACGCCCGATTTCTTTCAAGTACATACGGACAGGGTCATTAATTTTTACTCCAGGAGGGGCAATCATTTCTTCTTTCTTAGCTTCTTCAGCCGCATCTTCTTCTTTGTTCAGCTGTTTAGCCAGTGGGTTTCCATCTTCATCGACCACGCCGATTCCTTCATCTTCAAACTTCTGGATCAGATCTTCCATCTGTTCTTTCTCAAGTTCAAAAGGTTCTGCAAGCTTGTCCGTCAGTTCAACATAGGACACTGTCTGCTCTTTTTTCTTCTTGATTTCCTTGATAAACTGGACAACCGCAAGTTCATATTTTTCTTCAGGCTGTTTTGTAGATTTTTTATTAGATTTTGCCATATACTGACATGCCTCCTGATTAATCGTTAATTACTTTTCATTTGTTTAATTATATTTATAATTTCAAAACTGAGTGCCTGCTGCTTCTGCTTATCCCCATTCCTTTCAGCCAGTTTTAACTCTTCTTTTTTTGACTGAAGTCTGGTTTCAAGCGGCTGCCTGTCACAGATAACAGACAAGTAGTCCTCGATCTCTCCACGAGCTATTTCATCACTCAGGGATATCCAGGCAATTTCTGATGCTTTACTTTTCAGACGTTCATCTGGAAGAAAGTCAAGAAACGACTGCAGTGACGTGTCTTCGTGCGAATGATGAAACTCATCATACATCAGATAGAGCACTTGATGATCCTGATCTGAAAATGACAGCTCTTTTTCCTGACTATTCAAGATTGTCCAGGTTTCGTCCAGAGTGAAAAGACGATGGAGAAGATTTTTTTCAGCCCGGGTCAGTGCTGTTTCTTTGGGCTGGTTCCGGTGAAGCACGATTGACTGGACCGGCTCCGGTGAAGGATCCCGTCTCGCCTCTTTGCGCTTTTCAGCCCGACGTTCATTCTGCTGTTCGATAACAAAGGTGTGCATCTGTTCCTTAAGTGTCTCCAGGGACAAATCGAATTCGTCCTGAAGTTGTTTAAGGTAAAGTTCCCGTTCAATTGCAGAAGTCACTCGAGCCAGTTCTTTCAACACGATCTCGATGTACTTCAGACGTTCACTTTCGTTTTTCAAATTAAGACCCTTGCGGTGGTAGGCCATAAGGAAACTCATCAAAGTATCTCGCCCATGTTTCAGAAAGTCCTGAAATGCTTCTATTCCTTTGGTCTGAATATAATCATCCGGATCCAATTTCTCAGGAAAAGTCGCTATCTCCATGGTGAAATGTGTGTCCCTGCTGATGAAATCTGTTGCCCGCTTTGTTGCTTCAAGTCCGGCGTCATCTCCATCATAAGCAATGACCACATGATCAGTCACTTTATCAAGTACTGAAATCTGTTCTTCTGTCAGACTAGTTCCCATCGACGCAATCCCGTTTTTAACTCCCGCCTGCCAGGCTGAAATGACATCCATAAATCCTTCAAAAAGGATGACCTCATTTTCTCGTCGGATCGATGCACGTGCTTTGTCGTAATTGAACAGTACGCGTCGTTTATTGAATAATTCTGTTTCCGGACTGTTCATATACTTGGCGGTCCGGTAATTGTCGGACTGCTCCATGAAGGCACGGCCTGAAAATGCGACTGTCTGGCCTTTTGCATTATTTATCGGGAAAAGAATCCGGTTTGAAAAGCGGTCAAGAAAAACCTCGTCATCCCGATCGGAAAAAAGGCCGGATTTTTTCAACAGCTCCGGATCATTCAATCCTTCATTATCGAGATATAGTTTCAGCGCTTCTCTTTTAGGAGGAGAGAACCCGATTTTGAAGGTCTCTATACTCTCTTTGGTCATTCCTCTATCAAGAAGGTAACGGTAGGCTTCTTCCCCCGTCTGAGTATTAACGAGCAGGTGATGATAAAAATACTCCGCTTTTTCATAGACAGCCAGTAATTTGGCCTGCATCGAATCCGGATTTGGAGCTGACTGTCTTGCCCGATCGATCAAAGTAAAATCAATCGGCACATCGGCCAGCTCTGCAGTTTTTCCTACTGCTTCGACAAAAGACAAGCCTTCCATTTCCTGGAGAAAGCTGAAGACATTCCCGCCTCTTCCACAGCTGAAGCAATGATAGATCTGCTTCTTCTCACTGACAGAAAACGAAGGTGTCTTGTCATCGTGGAACGGACAGGATGCAAAATAGTTCTGCCCTGACTTCCTTAACTGCAGATACTGGGAAATAATCTGGACGATATCAGTCTTTTCCCGTATGGATTGAATGGTTTCTTCTGGTATCCTGCTCACTAGCCATCCCCCTTCGACAAAAAGTCCTTTAAAGGATAGACACACTACCCCTATAATAATCAAACTTAAGTATACCAAAACAAAGTGAAATTGTAAATGTAAGCACGTTGTAAAAGGATAAATCAATCGTTTCCATTTCTGTTTTGTCAAGCAGAGATAAATAATAAAATTCTGCTTGTCTCATTTAAGAGGGTAAACTTATACAATGAATGTGATGTCATTATATGTATGCAAACTACATTCATATGGCTTGATAATGCAGTTTACATACGAATACATTGTCCGAAATGAACCCATTTCCAGACGAGTAAAGTCTATATCAGTCTTTCTTCACTAAACTACAGTCTCCTTTGATTAGAATAAAGTTTAGAGTTTGAAAATAACCTGAACTTTATTCTCTAGCCTATCACTTTGTTATCATCCGTTGCCTTTTATCAATGAAGGAAGCAGCAATTTCACTGATAAATAATGATCGCCGGTCAGATCTGTTGGCAGATCTGGCCGGCGATCATTATTTGTTAAATGGATTTATATATCAGCTGACTTTTACAGCAATCTGATTCATTCGTTTCCCTAAACTCTTCCACACGACTTGGGCGATCAAGAAATCGACCATACTGTGTATTACTGTACCTACTCCGACGAGCAAAAATACTGCATAGAAAAAGCCGTCCTGATAGGTTCCACCAGGCGCTAGTCCAAAGAAGAACACGGAAACAACGAGGACTTCAGCTAGAGCGTGTATCAGAGCGATCCAGAAAGAGAAGAACACACTTTTAACAGGCGAGCTTAATACCTCTTCTCTTCTCCCACTAAGATACAGCGCACCAATCAGTGCAAACACAACGTGACTCATGGCACGCATCGTTATGACGATTGGGAAACCAGCAAGCAGAAAGCCGATAGCTGAGCCTAATGAGACGGCTACGGCAATCGCTGGAGATAAGAACATGGCAAAGAAAATCGGTACGTGACTGGCTAAGGTAAAGGAAGCCGGTTCGATCAGAACTCTAATAGGCATGACCATGGGAATGGCGATGGCTATGGCAGTAAGCAAAGCAGTTACAGTCAGTTTTAGTGTATTTGTCTGTTTGATAATAAACATCTCCTAATCTTAGTATGTATACAGGTGTCATGACACCTGTTAAGTATACCAATTTGTAAGAGATTGTCAATACACTTACTGGTAAAGAAAGCCTTTACTTTTTAATACTTCCTTTATTTTTTGTAATCTGTCTTTGTTTTTAGCTTTAATCGTGTGTATGTGAAGGCCCTCAGTCAGATTGCTCAGCAGCGCTGATGGATTTTCCTGGACTTTAGATATGAACTCATCTGCCTCAAGCCTGCTTGAAATATTCAGATCACCCTTGAGCAGACCGTAAATCGGATGTTCCACAGTTACATCGATAACTTCTCCCCCAAGATCCACTATTGCATAGAGTTCCTCTTTCGTATCATCAGGTGAATGCTGACAGACCACTGCTTCACTGACTCCCTCGTCGATCTGACTGCGCATGATGTAACCTTTAGGGGTAGAGACGATACTGGCACCGGCAGCTCTAAGAAGAGCAATATCGCCGACAATGACTTGACGGCTGACATTAAATTTTGAGGCCAGTGTACGGGCAACGACTGCTTCCTCGGCCTGTTCAAGATAGTCTCTGATTATTCGTCTTCTTTCATCAGCTTCCATAACATTCACTCCTAATCATGGCTTCTTCTTAAGAAAATTGTGCATCATATAAAGCTTTGTAGGCTCCTTCATGAGCAATTAGTTCATCGTGGCTCCCTTGTTCTTCAATACCTTCAGATGTTACTACTACTATTCTATCAGCATTCTTGATGGTAGCCAACCGGTGAGCAATGATCAAAGTCGTTCGACCTTTTGATAAGGAATCCAAAGCTTCCTGAATGGCCTGTTCCGTTTCAGTATCCAGTGCAGACGTTGCTTCGTCCAGGATCAGAATTGGCGGATTCTTAAGAAACATACGGGCAATAGAAAGCCGCTGCTTCTGTCCACCAGATAGTTTAACTCCCCGTTCACCGATGACTGTCTCCAGTCCTCTAGGAAGTTGTTCCACTACATCAACCAGATTTGCCATTCTGACGGCATTATAGACCTCTTCATCAGTAGCATCCAATTTGCCGTATAGAATATTTTCCTTGATCGTTCCTGGGAACAGGAAGACATCCTGCTGAACGACTCCGATCTGTTCTCTCAATGAGTTTAATGTAATATCTTTGATTGAATAGCCGTCGATAGTTATCGTTCCGCTGTCGATGTCGTAAAAACGTGGAAGCAGATTACAGATCGTCGTTTTACCTGCACCACTCGGTCCGACAAATGCAATGGTTTCCCCGGCTTTAATCGTCAGATTGATATCATCCAGAATAGACTGATTCTCTTCATAACTGAACGAAACGTCTGAATAGACAATGTCTCCTTTCAGAGACTCCACTTCCACTGCATCTGGAGAATCCTGAACTTCCGGTCTGATCCCCATTTCTTCAAGCAGGCGTTTGAAACCGGCAAAGCCTTTCGGATAGCTTTCGATCATCGTATTGACCTTTTCAATTGGTCTGACAAACACATTAGCGAATAAAATAAATGCCACTAGATCCCCGTAACTTATTTCACCTTGAATCGTAAAGTAAGCGCCGAAGAAAAGTGCAAACAGACTGATCAGACGCATGAGGAAATAATTGTAGGAATGGCTGACTGCCATCATTTTATAGAATAAATATTTTGATTTTCGGTAAGCCTGGTTCAACTGCTGGAATCGTCCCAGTTCATAATCTTCATTCGAAAAGGCCTGCACGACCCGAATTCCCCCGACTGACGCTTCGATTCCCGCACTGAAACCAGCGAGATCATCATAGATACGAGTGTTGACTTGAGTCATCCTCTTGTTGAAATAAGCAACGGCTAACGCGATAAATGGCACTAAAATAAACGTCATTACTGCAAGAGGCACATGGACAGTCATCATAAGTATAAAGGCACCCGTCAATGTGAAGAGGGTAATGAAAATGTCCTCCGGTCCATGATGGGCGACTTCCGCTATTTCAAATAAGTCTGAAGTCAGTCGAGTGATCAGCTTTCCAGTTTCGCGATTATCGAAATATGAAAAGGACTGCTTTTGTAGGTGGTTATAAAGATCTCTACGCATATCCGTTTCAATATTTGTACCCAGTTTATGTCCATAGTAAGTCACTACATAATGCAGAATCGTGTTGATGGCATAGACACCAAGCAGGCCGATGGAAACGATGATGATCAGAGACCAGTTTCCTGTCGGCAGAATGGAATCTACGACTTGCTGGACCATAATGGGAAAAGCCAGCTCAAGCATCGCAACGATGATGGCTGCAGAAAAGTCCAGTGTGAACAGCGCTTTATATGGCGCATAGTAAGAAAAAAATCGTTTAAGCATGGGTTCGTCTCCTTCTAAGTTAAAACTGATAAACAGAAAGAAGGCAGTCTCATCACTTACTGCCTTCTGTGTAACCTGTATTATTTAATGACCAGTCTGTCAAAGCGGGCAAACCCACTTGAGAGATCATCGATCCTCTTAAGCAGAGCCAGACGATTGTTTCGAACAGCCGGGTCTTCTGCCATCACCATCGTGTGATCAAAGAAAGCATCGATGACTGGATGTATTTCAGCAAAAACCTGCCACTGCTGATCTGCACTCAAATCATCAGCTAGAAGCTCTTCAGCTTTCAGTAGTGCTTCATAGAGCGTCTTCTCACTCTGAGTATCGAAGAGATCAGTTGATAACGAAGCTTCATCACCAGCTTTTCCAGCCAGATTGGATACACGAGTCAGTGATTCGACCGTTGCTTTAAAGCCTGCCTTCGCTTTCTGATCGGCCAATGCACCAGCATGATCAATGAGAGCAAGGATATCCGTCTGATCAGATTCCAGTACCGCTTTACGGACATCATAATCGTCGCTCAGACCTTCTTCACTGGACAGCAACTGGTCCACTCGGTCTTTAATGAAGTCAATCACAACAGGTGTATTCTGCATATAGGCAGCTTTAGTCTCTACAGAGATAACTGTTTCAGCAATTGCATTAATCAGCTCGTCCAGCTGAACAGACACGTTGAACGCCTTGAAGATTCTCACAATTCCCATGGCCTGTCTTCTTAAAGCAAATGGGTCATTAGAACCGGACGGAATCATATCGACAGAGAAAAATGACAGCAGAGAGTCCAGCTTATCACTTGCAGAAAGGAGCGCACCAAGTTTCGTTTCAGGCAGTCTGCCATCTGTACTTTTAGGTAGATACTGCTCAGAAAGCGCATCGGCAACTTGTCTGTCTTCGCCTCTTTCGGCAGCAAATATGCCTGCAATTTCACCTTGAAGAGAAGTGAATTCGTTGACTGTCTGCGTGACCAGGTCGAACTTGGCTATCATACCTGCACGTTCGATCAGACCGACCTGTTCATCAGTCATGTCGAAATAAGGAGCCAGCAGATGAGCAATAGCGGTCAGACGCTCTTGCTTGTCGTAAAGTGTACCTAATTTTTCATGGAAAGACACAGTCGACAGTTTACTGACAAAGTCATCAATTGACAGCTTCTTGTCTTCATCATAAAAGAAAGAAGCATCTGCCAGACGTGCACTCAGCACTTTTTCATTTCCTTTTCTGACCTGCTCGATATGCTCTTCATTTCCGTTTCTCACCGCAATGAAATAAGGGAGAAACTCAGACTTATCATCATCCTGTCTGACTGGGAAATAACGCTGATGATCAGCCATTGCCGTTTCCAGAACATTTTCAGGTACAGAGAGATAATCCTCGCTGAACGACCCGTAAAAAGCAGTTGGATACTCGACAAGGTCTGTTACCTCTTCAAGTAGTTCCTTATTATCCAGTGGATCTTTCCAGTTATTTTGGATACATAAAGCCCGAATCTGACTGATTATCAGCGCCTGACGCTCATTACGGTCAACGAGCACGTGCTCTTCCTTCAAGCTGGCCTGGTAATCATTCGCATGATTCAATGTAACAGCCTGTCCCAGGAAGCGGTGGCCTCTAGTCTCTCTACCTGAGGATACATCAAACAAGGTCATATCGACAACTTTCTCATCTAATAGAACTGTCAGCCAATGGACTGGACGGATGTAACGGTAACTGTGCGTGCCCCACTTCATCGATACCGGGAACGACAGTGACGGTAATAAGCTATCCAGCTTCTGTATGACTTCTTCTGCAGACAAGCCTTTTATGTGTTTTTCTACAAAGACATACTCTTCGTCTTTGATCGTCTGAAAAGTAATGTCGTCAACGGAGGCCTGCTGACCACGTGTAAAACCAATTGCGGCTTTAGTCCAGTTGCCTTCCTCATCTTGAGCGATGCGTTTAGCCGGACCTTTAACAGATTCTGTTTTATCCTTCTGTCCTTCAGCCAGACCCTCAACTTTAACTGCCAGACGTCTCGGTGTACTGAATACTTGGATGGTATCAAACGGCATATCATGGTCTCTAAAATGAGTACTTACTTTGTCTTTAAGCTGTTCAGTAGCCGGAACGATGACTTTCGCCGGCATATCTTCCAGTCCGATTTCAAGTAATAAGGTATGAGTCATTTACTTGTCCTCCTTTTCGCCATATTTTTCTATCCATTTTCCTGCCTCTGATTCTCCGATAAGAGGGAATGACAGTTTTGCCCGTTCCTGCAGGAAAGACTTTGCGATGAGTCTAGCCATATGGCGGATACGTTTCAAATAATCCGGGCGGTCAGTTGCGGACACAGCCCCTCTGGCATCCAGTAAGTTAAATGCGTGACTGCATTTCAATACATAATCATATGCCGGATGAGCCAGGTTGTTTTCAATTTGCTTGAGTGCTTCCTTCTCGAAAGCTGAGAACTGTGAAAAGAGAAAGGCAGCGTCACTGTGATCGAAGGAATAAGCAGAATGTTCGTATTCCGGCTGCTTGAATATTTCTCCGTATTTTACTCCAGGTGCCCATTCGATATCGTAGACATTCTCAACATCCTGAATGTATGAGGCCAGACGTTCAAGCCCGTATGTCAGTTCACTTGTGACCGCATCAACTTCAAGACCGCCGACCTGCTGGAAGTACGTAAACTGCGTCACTTCCATGCCATCCAGCCAGACTTCCCAGCCAAGACCGGCACAGCCTAGAGACGGGTTTTCCCAGTTATCTTCAACGAAGCGAATATCATGTTTCAGTGGATCGATCCCAAGGGCTCTCAGACTGTCCAGATACAGCTCCTGAATGTTTTCGGGCGAAGGCTTCATGACTACTTGAAACTGATGATGCTGGTACAGTCGGTTCGGGTTTTCGCCGTAACGGCCATCTGCCGGGCGACGTGAGGGTTCCACATAAGCCGCATTCCACGGCTCCGGCCCAATTGCTCTGAGAAAGGTATATGGACTCATCGTTCCTGCTCCTTTTTCAGTATCGTATGCCTGCATGAGCATACAGCCCTGGTCTGACCAGAACTGCTGCAGAGTCAGGATGATATCCTGAAATGTTTTAGTTTTTTCCATAATATGACTCTCCTTTTTAGTGATGCATATAAAAAAACTCGGCTCTATACTGACAGACAGCCATCAGTATAGGGACGAGTCTTCTCGCGGTTCCACCCTATTTCTGACCCGTAAAACGAGTCAGCACTTTATATCATTGCACTCCAGATGCCTTTCACCAGACCGTCTTCCATGGCTCACACCGCCCCATGGTCGCTATTAAAGACTAGTCTCGTTACTCCTTCTATCAACGTGCTTCACTTATTATTCTATCTTACAATAACTTTTAAAATTGTCAAACCAATTCTTATTCCAAAGTGTATTTTAATTCTCTTTTGCTATCTTGACATTAAGTTTATGTTCAGCAAGTAAATGGAGTATCTCATCTTTCTTTTCAGGATCAAACGAGAGATAATGCACGACTTCACGACCTTCAGTCGAAGTAAAACGGACTTTCAGCAGTCGATTCTGTTCGACGACCAACCAGTCATCAGTAGCGGCAAAATGGAATTCTCTACTGAACACACTCCGCACAGCCGTCCCAACTGCCGGCGGAATGACACCAGACTTTGTAAAGCCCTTATTGAACTGCGACAAGTAGACAAACAGACTTGCAGACAAAACGACTCCTGCATCGATCATGGACAGATTCAGGATATAAACAATTCCACCGATCACGCCTACAGCGACGATCTGCAGAGCCCTTTTTCCAAGCAGCCCTGCCAGTCGATGGGGTAAAGTGATACGTCTAATCTGAATCAGCTGATAAAGGATTCCGGCCCAGGCCAGAATAATAATAGCTGTTCGCCCGATCCATTCGTTCATTTAATCTTCCTCACGTTTAAGCAGATTTTCCCACTGATGCATCTTTTTGATAAACCGTTTGCTCTTAAGATTCAAACCGACCAGTTCGTCATAGAGAATATCGATTACTCTCTGAATCTCAGTTTTTGTGTCCTGCTTTAATGATATAGTATTGATTTTGTCAAAAGACACAACAGAAAACAGACGGATAAAATGGATTGCCTTTGGAGACGCATGCAGGCGCCGTTCATCTTCATGAAAATGTTTTGGACACAGCAGCCCGTGGTGTCTGCTTGAGTAGTCAAACGGTCCTTCAGTCAGACCGCAGAAGACACATCCTCTAAATTCAGGCATGACCCCGAAATACCTCAGAAAACGGACTTCAAAAATATTCATAATGATCTCAGGATCAAAATCCTCTTCAAGCCTATCCATACCTGTCAGAAGCTGGTCAAACAATTGAGGGTCTGACTTCCGGTCTTCCAGTGCAGCATCGGTTAGCTGAGCAATATAGGTCGCATAGGCAGTCTTGAAAATATCCGTCTGAACAGAGGTGTAGGACTGCACATTTTTTGCATCTCGAATAAAACTCAGCCCTTCGCTTCTGATATCTGCAATAAAACTTGCTCTCGCAAAAGGCTGAATAGCCGAGCGCAGTTTAAAGTTAGGATTCTTTGTCCCTCGCACAAAAAACATCAGTTTTCCGTATCGGTCAGTAAACAGTTTAACCAGATAATCCCGTTCTCTGTGCTTCCTGACAGACAGGACCAGCCCTTCAACTTCTTCTAACTGAGACACTCGGTCACCTTCTTAATCACTTTAATTAGTACTGATCTCTGTTATAGCCGTAGTCATTCAGGTGCTGCTGCTTGTCACGCCAGTCATTCTGAACCTTGACCCACAGATCAAGATAGATTTTGTCACCCAGCAGACGTTCGATGTCTTTTCGGGCATTCATACCGATATCTTTAAGCATTTTACCCTGTTTGCCGATGATGATCCCTTTCTGGGATTTTCTCTCTACGATGATCGTTGCGTTCACCACAACTTTTTCGTCATCTTCCCTCTGCATGCTCTCAACTACGACGGCAATAGAATGTGGGACTTCTTCTCTCGTTCTTTCAAGCACTTTTTCTCGAATCAGTTCAGAAACAATAAAGTATTCCGGGTGATCACTGACCTGATCTTCGGGATAAAACTGCGGGCCTTCAGGAATATAGGCTCTGATTGTTTCCATCAGACGGTCAACATTGTTCCCTTCAATAGCTGATATAGGCACGATTTCTGCAAAAGTCATCTGACTGTTGTAATCTTCAATGATTGGAAGCAGCTCATCCGGATGAATCTGATCGATTTTATTCAGTACAAGAAAGACCGGACTTTCGACAGTTTTGAGCTTATCGATGATAAAGTTGTCCCCTGGCCCTCTTTTTTCAGTTACATTCACTAAAAATAAGACTACATCCACTTCATTGAACGTACTCATAGCAGTTTTCACCATGAAATCACCCAGACGGTGTTTAGGCTTGTGTATACCCGGTGTGTCGATAAAGACGATCTGATCTGATTTAGTTGTCAGGATTCCCTGTACCTTGTTTCGAGTCGTCTGTGCTTTGTCACTCATAATGGCAATTTTCTGTCCGACTATCCGGTTCAAGAGTGTCGATTTCCCTACATTAGGTCGTCCCACTATTGAGACGAAACCAGATTTAAACTGTTCTTCGTTTATATTAGTCACACCATATCCCCCGATTGAAAAGCTCCGGGAAGCAGTTCTTCAACTGTTGTCTCCTTCACTTTTCCTTTTTTATTAGTCAGTAGAACCGGCATATCCGGCTCACAGAATTCAACGAGCACCTGTCTGCACGCGCCACACGGCGAGATAGGTCCTTCAGTGTTTCCTGTAACGACTAAGTAGTCAAATGATGTCTGTCCCTCAGACACTGCTTTAAACATGGCCGTGCGCTCTGCACAGTTCGTTAAAGGATAAGACGCATTTTCAATATTACAGCCGGTAAAAATCTGTCCGTCTTTAGTAGACAGTGCTGCCCCTACCGGAAATTTTGAATATGGGACATATGCTTTATCAAGCATATCTGTTGCTTCTTTAATTAGCGTTTGTTTTCTTTGTTCATCCATTGTGTTCGCCTCTTTACATCAGTATTTGTAAAATTTTTGGCAGCAGTATAATTGCACCGACCAATGCTGCAAAAGTGGCAGTCACCAGTACGACTGCAGCAGCCATGTCCTTAACTTTTTTGGCTATGGGGTGGAACTCTTCAGTTACCAGATCTACCACATTTTCAACCACTGTATTAATAAGTTCCATTACAAAAACAAGATAAGACACTAGAATTAGCCACAGCCATTCAGCTCTGGTCATAGGCAGAACCAGTCCGATAAGCAGCACGGCGACAC
This sequence comes from Alkalibacterium pelagium, assembly GCF_900109325.1. Taxonomy (GTDB): domain Bacteria; phylum Bacillota; class Bacilli; order Lactobacillales; family Carnobacteriaceae_A; genus Alkalibacterium; species Alkalibacterium pelagium. The sequence goes on along the minus strand of NZ_FNZU01000008.1, from coordinate 88,829 downwards.
CGGACAGAACATGCACACGCATATTTCTTTCTTCGTGAAAGGCTGTCCGGATACCCATAAAAGCAAACTTGAACGATTCACGATAGGTCCTGTTTTTCTGGGGGATTTGTTCTTCCTTATCTTTTAAGACCATATTCCTTCAAAATCTCCTCTTGTAGTGCAAACATTCTCTTTTCATCTTCGTCTGTCATGTGGTCGTACCCATTAAGGTGAAGAAAACCATGGACCATGAGGAAACCAAGTTCTCTTTCTACAGAATGACCGTATTCTTCAGCCTGCTCGACCGCTTTGTCGTAAGATATGAATATATCACCCAAATCTCTTGGGATTGTGATGCCTTCCATATCGAACTCTTTAAGCACATCGTCTTCATCATCTTCGATCGCAAAACTGATGACATCAGTCACTTTATCTTTATCGCGGTATTCTCTATTGATCTCTCTGATCTTTTCATTTGATACTACTGTGATCGATACTTCTGCATTCTTCTCTACAGACAATTTCTTTGCAGCTACATTCAGCAGATCCTCGATCCATCCAGTCATATCTTCTGTAATTTTATCTGTTTCATCGTAAATTATCGTTTCCATAATCTTCCCTATCCGTTTCATTGTCGTAAGCCCTGATTACTTTTGCGACCAGTGGATGTCTGATGACATCTTCAGCTTCAAATTTGATATGTCCAATTCCTTTAACTCCAGTCAGTACGCGTTCAGCATGGATAAGACCACTTGTCGTCCGTCTCGGCAGATCGACTTGTGTGATATCTCCGTTAATGACCATCTTTGAATTGAACCCTAACCGCGTCAGGAACATTTTCATCTGCTGCACGGTCGTGTTCTGTGCCTCGTCTAAAATAATGAAGGCATCGTCCAGCGTACGGCCTCTCATGTACGCCAGAGGTGCAACCTCGATAGTTTCTCTTTCGATCAGACGATTTGTATGTTCCGTACCGAAAATGGTATACAAAGCATCATATAAAGGCCTCAGGTACGGATCGACTTTCTCCTTGAGGTCACCAGGCAGAAACCCAAGGTTCTCTCCAGCTTCAACGGCTGGACGAGTAATGATGATGCGTTTCACATCCCCTTTTCTCATAGCTTCCACCGCCTTAGCAACGGCTATGAAGGTTTTCCCTGTCCCTGCTGGACCGATTCCAAAGACGATATCGTTCTTCTTGATCGACTCAACATAATCGCGCTGCCCGACATTTTTCACTCGGATCGCTTTCCCGTCTTTATCTCTAGTGATCTCTTCTTCGTACATTCTGACGAACTGAGACAGTTTACCTTGTTTAGCCATTCGTATGGCTGATACAATATCCGATTTTTTTACTTTGATCCCTTTATCATCGAGAGTCAGAAGCTGTTCAAACAGCTCTTCTACCTGACTGATTGCTTCAGGGGTACCTTGAACGTCCATTTGAGTTCCTCGGCTATTGATTGAAACGTCCAGTTCTTCTTCAATTAAATTTAAATGACTATTCTGAGGACCGAAAAGTGTAAATAATCTTTCAGAATCCTCAATTTCTATACGTCTTTTTTCGATTGATTCAGTCAACCAGTTGACATCTCCTTCTTATTAACGGTATTCCATTAAATCATAGCATAAAAAGATTAAAATCTCTATAAAGTTGGTGAAAAGTGTTGCAATATAAGGGGCCTCTTGATGGATCTGGTTAATGGTTTTTTTCAGAGGTTTTGTATTGACGGGATTTGAGAGCTGATGAGATTCTAAATGAATTGCACCGGAACTTAGTCGAGATTTCTACTTGAGTTAAGGCGCTATCGCTATTGCAGCGGAACTCAGACAGGATTCCAGTCCGAGTTGAGGTGCTGCTCTTAAGCTAAAACTCCGACGATAAATCCATATAAGTTCATTTCCATCATCATATTGAGGTGTGACCACGAACCTGTGCATACAATTCTCTGCAATAAAAAGACCGCAACTGACTGGAGACGAGATGTCTCTGCAGCTGCGGTTCTTCTATTATTTATTCAGTTCTTCTTTGACGATTGAGCTGACAAGGTTGCCGTCAGCTTTTCCTTTTACTTTAGGCATCAAAGCACCCATGACTTTACCCATGTCTTTCATTGAGGATGCGCCAGTCTGTTCAACCGTATCCTGTACGATTTCACGGACCTCTTCTTCACTCAACTGAGCTGGTAAGTAGTCATCGACGATTTCAATTTCTCTTTCGAGTTTTAGAACAAGGTCATCACGACCGGCTGCTTTAAACTCATTCAAAGATTCGACACGCTGTTTTTTCTCACGAGAAAGAACGGTCAATTCGTCTTCTTCGGTCAATTCTTCTCCCTTGTTGATCTGTTCGGTCTGTAAGGCAGATTTTAACATACGAATTGTAGATAACTTTTCTTTATCTTTTGCTTTCATCGCGATTTTCATCTCTTGATTCAATTCATCAAGACGAGCCATCTAATCACCTTCTATATGAGATATAAACTTTAATAGTAAAGGTGCCCTATTAGAATTTACGCTTGCGTGCTTCCTCAGATTTCTTTTTACGTTTAACACTAGGCTTTTCATAGTACTCACGTTTACGGGCTTCTTTCAATGTACCCGTTTTAGATACGGAACGTTTGAAACGACGAAGAGCATCATCAAGACTTTCACCTTTTTTGATATCTGTTTTAGTCAACGTTGTTCCCCTCCCCTCGTACGTTCAGGGCGTTCCCATTGCTTTGCAAAATAATATTAGTCACAATTGGTCTTCCCTATCAATAAATGATGTAACTGTTGAATATGCACGTTGGCATAATAACAATTCATTAATCATTATATACAAATAAAGAGAGAGCGTCAACACTATGCCCAAAATTAAATATGGACAAAATGTAAACACTCTCACTTATTATGCTCTAATAATCAGACGGCTAGACAGCAGTCTGCACATTTTCCAAATAGTTCGAACCGATGTGAGGTAACTTCACAGCCTGGCAGCTGACCCTGAAACATATCCATTGGACATAATTCAAGTTCACGTGTCTGCCCGCATTCGGTACAGATAAAATGGTGATGATGTCCATGTACATCACAGCTGGAGCGGAAAAGTTTTTCTCCGTTCAATTCAGTCTCTTCAACAACGGATAGCTCTACAAATGTATGCAGGTTGCGGTAAATAGTGTCAGGACTTATGCCCGGGAACATTTCTTTCAAGTGATCCTGGACTTCTTTTGCAGACATATACTTTTTCTTATTGTATAAAATTTCCAGTATGCGCTGTCTTTTTCCTGTCGTCTTGTAACCATTCCGTTTAAGTGTTCTAACGGCTTGTTCAAAGGCTGTCAACAGAATCGCTTCCTTTTCTAATTTCTATATTTCAGTATATCGAAAAAACCGAATTATTCAAGGAACAATTTTGGTACAATTTTATGAACGAATGCTTTATACTGAATATATAAACTGCTCGGAAGGACTGATTATAATGAATGAAAAATCCGCTGCAACTGTGTTTGTTCTATCTGATTCTGTTGGAGGCACAGCCAGTAACATCTACTATGCGGCACGGGCCCAGTTTCCGGAAGTAGCGTTCGATCTTAAGAACTTCCCTTTTATCAGACAGGAAGATCAGCTGAATACCATTCTCGAAAGTGCGAAAGAACTTGATGCTATCGTCCTGCATACATTTGTAAACCCTGAACTGGTCGATATTATAGAAGACTTTTGTCTTGAAAATGACCTGACCTGTTTCGACGTGATCAATCCTCTGATCAATGAATTGACTTTGCGATCTAACGCCTTGCCGACACATAAACCTGGTGCCAAGCATAAACTTGATGAAAAATATTTTGACCGGATTGGTGCACTGGAATTTGCAGTCAAGTATGATGACGGGAAAGATCCCAAAGGTTTTCTTGAGGCTGATATTGTCATTTTGGGAATTTCTAGAACATCCAAAACACCGCTCAGCATTTTTCTGGCAAATCAGAATTATAAAGTGGCCAACTTACCACTCCTTCCTGAGTCAACTTTGCCGAAAGAAATATGGCAGGTCGATTCAAATAAAATCGTCGGCCTGACTAATGATGAAGAGATGCTGTCCAATATCCGAAGAGAACGCATGATTTCATATGGCATGCAGCCGGATACACCGTATTCAGATAAAAATCGTATTCGAAAAGAAATTAAATATGCTGAAGAATTATATAAGAAGCTTAACTGCCAGATTATTAATGTTGCCAGCAAGTCGATTGAAGAAACAGCTGCAATTATTGTCAATTCACTTCAGAAATAAGTAAAGAACGTCAACACGTATCGATTATCTCATTTGGATAATCTGATGTGTCGACGTTCTTTTTATTTTTGTCTGACTGTTTTTTCTCTCAGGAAGAATGTAAGAATAAACGCTGCCAGAGCAAGGACTGCAACCATTCCGAACCCGCCTCTGATTCCTTCGATCGTCAAGTCAGGCTTAGCTCCTCCAGCTTCGGCTGCTTCCAGCGTTGGTGAATTAGCAAAGGCTGAAACAATGGACATTGATGCAAAGACAAGTGTAATGGCAAAACTCGAGCCAATCTGCCTCACAGTCTGCCTGGCAGAAGTTCCGTGCCCCATCTGGTCATCTGGGAGTGCGTTCATTCCAGCCGTTGTAACCGGAATATTGAATACTCCAAACCCAATCGATAATAGTAAATATACAGCTACGATATACCAGATCGAGGTATCCTGGCCGACGAATACTAAAAGAGCTGTCCCGGCAAACAAAGCCAGACCACCAAGGGGGGCGATTTTAGCGACCCCGTACTTGTCATATATTCTTCCCGTTACTGGCGAAATGAAGGCTTTGAACATTCCTCCAGGCAGAAGAATCAGGCCAGACAGAGTAGCCGATCGTCCTAAAACAGTCTGGATGTACATTGGCATGACATTGGAAATACCCGTAATGACCATCAGTCCCAGCATTGTGATGATCACTGCCAGGCTGAAGGTTCTGTTTTTAAACAAGGAAACATTCAGCATCGGTTCGGGACTGTGAAGGTTTCGTCTGATAAACAAATAAATGAAAAGACTTCCGATGACTACCGATACCCAGGCTACGATTGAATCAAATCCTTGAGAGCCCAAGATCGACAGTCCAAAGAGCAGGACGCCGAATCCGATCAGGGAATGCCTGATCGATACCCAGTCTATTCTTGGGTCACTCATAGGCAGAACATCTGTCAGAGTGAGAATCGCAATAGGAATGACTGCTGCCGACCCAATAAATAGGCCATAAAAAATATAGTGCCATGATAAGGTATCAACGATCCATCCACCTAAAGCAGGACCTAGTGTGGGACCTAGTCCTAAAACTACTCCCATCAGTCCCAGGGCACTCCCCCGTTTTTCAGGCGGTGATACAGTAAGAATGATCGTCTGCATAAGAGGAATGACCATTCCAGCACCGACTCCCTGCAGGATAGTACCAAAGAGCACAACTGCAAAGTTAATGCCAAGTCCGGCTATAAATGACCCAGCGCCGAAGATGATCATCATTAACACGAAAAGGTTCCTTGATCTGAACTTGTTCATGGCGAAAGCAGTGATCGGCACCATGATCCCTTTGACCAATGTGTATCCAGAAACGGTCCATTGACCGATCGACGGAGACACATTCAGATCATTTATCATAGTCGGAAGAGCAGTCTTTATCGCCGTCTGATTCATTATGACCATCAGAGATCCGGCAAACAGTGCTGTATACACCATCCAGTAAGGTACTTCGTTATTGTCGCGCCTGTCCAGCTGTTTTGTAATGAGAAAGACAGCTTTTCTTCCCCATTTGGTTCGTCTAATATCCACGGTCTGCTCCTTTGTTTTGTGACACAGTGTCACCTGTAATTCTGCTTATAAAAAAAGGAAATCCTGAGTGATTTCCTTGATTTGTCATATTAAAATGTATCACTTTGACCAAGTGAGTGCAAGTCCAATCTCCTGGTTTATCAGTTGATCGGTTTTTTGCGTTTGATTTTACCGTCCCATTTCTCATAGCCATCTTTCAAAACATAAAGATCATTGTATCCTTGTTTTTTAAGAAGCAGAGCAGCTCGGTAGCTCATTGTTTTTTTGTCATCATACAGATAGATGGGCTGATCTTTGCGCAGCTCACCAGCACGCTGCTTCATCTGCATGTAAGGTATGTTTCGTGCACCGAGAATATGACCGGCATCAAAATCGTCTTTTCCTCGTACATCGACGATCTGTGCTTTCCGCATGTTCTGCTTGAATTCGTCATTCTCCAGCGCTGTCGCAGCATTTTTTCTTCTGAAATATTGAATCAGTTCCCAGATTCCCCAGGCAATGATTCCGATCCATAATATGATTGTTACAATTGTCCAATTATCCAAAAATAACTCCCTTTCTCTACACTAATCACATACTAGTTTACCGCAATTTCAGGGAAAATTCTAGTGTGTATTTTCAGGAAGAAATGTCAATCAGCGAATGCATATCCCCTGTGTCCAGTTCGATAAGGTATTCGTACCGCCAGCCGTACAAAACGTGGTTCTCATCTGGTGAAAGACAAATCGGTGCATCATATGGCAATGCAATAATTTCCTCAACTGTTTCACTTTCAAAATCCAGCTGAGAGAGCGTGTACGTGCCTAATTCTTCTTCTAGAATCACTGGTTCATCAGGTAGAACAGCCAGAATCTTTCCATTTCGATTAGACTGCGTTAAGTGTGGTTTGACAGGCTGATCATTCATAGATACTTTGGGCACTGCAATCACATTGTCCCCGACGAGGAAGGGGTATTCATGAAAGAGATAAACTTGATGTTCGTTAATGTCGGAAGGAACGATACCTATGAATGTGTCCTGGTGAAGAAAGAAGTCACGGACATCCCGACTGATCACCATGTCGCCGTTTTCCTCCCTCAGATCACCGATATAGAGATCCCGACCTTCGAGTTCGTCAACATACACATACACATTGGATGAGTACCATGTCGGATAAAGCGAGGCTATTGGCTTCTGGGTTAAAGTCTCTTCTTCAGTATTCCAGACTTGGACAAGTATAGTTTCCACTTCTTCTGCACTGTCATAATCATAATGGGAGATGAAAATAAGATCCGGATCAACCGCATTCCAGTCTAGGGTGACGTAGCCGCTGTAGTGAAGAGCCGTCGAGTGAAGAATATCACCGGAAAGGTCCATCACATTTAATGATATGCCTTCATCAGATACTTCCTGAAAGAGAATCTGATCTCTTGAGTGACTTATTTCCGCACTTAGGATATACGCATTTTCTTCGTAAATATCTTCAAAATCTCCAGTGAAGATGTTATAAGAGGTAAATTGATGGCTGTCATTGGAGCCTTTGTGGATAAGAAGTGTTTCATTATCCAGCCAGCCTATGTTCTTCTGAAACTGTTCGGGGTCAAGTTCCATGGGGTGAGCAATTTCTTCTGTATCGCTGCTGCCGTTGACACTCCCGTCTGAAGAAGACCCACATCCAAATAAAAAAAGTGAACAGCATGTTAAAAAGACCCATAAGGCTGAAGAATATACCTTTTTGTCTGACATGCTGCTCACCTCATTGTGTGGTTTATGTTACAACCATTTTACCACATTACGTGAACATTATTCACTTATATGCTTATAAACAGATTCATTTAAGACCAGCGAACTGGCTCCTATGACACCTGCGTCATTGCCTAATTCTGCAATTCTTATATGTGTGTCTTCACGAATAGTTGGGAACGCGTAAAGCTTGAAGCGTTCTCTAATTTTATCTGCGAGAAATTCTCCTGCCTTAGACACACCTCCACCGATAACGATGGTCGAAGGATTCAGAAGATTTGCTATGTTCCCGCACGCCAATCCTAAGTAATCACTAATTTCATCTACAACGGAGATGGCATATGCGTCGCCCTCCTTGGCTGCATCCATGATGCGCTTAGTATCAACTGAATTGCCAGCTTTAATCTGATCCTTCAGCAGAGACTCTTCAGGATAGGTTTCTATTCTATCATTAGCCACTCTGACTACACCTGTCGCACTGGCTACTGTTTCAAGACAGCCGAGTTTTCCACACGTACAGGCATATCCTTTGCGGTCAACAGTCATGTGTCCTATTTCCCCGGCAGCACCTTTTGCTCCATGAAGAAGCTGGTTATTCATGATTACACCGCCGCCTACTCCTGTACCTAGAGTTACAAAGACAACGTTAGGTTCGTTGTGTCCGGCTCCGATCCACTGCTCGCCAAGAGCTGCGACATTTGCGTCGTTGTCAATGAAAAATGGGATACCTGTGGCCGTCTCGATCTGTTCTCTGATTGGTTGTACCTGATCCCAATTCAAGTTGTATGCCCCTACAACTGTTCCTGCCTGACGATCAACTGTTCCAGGAGAACCCATGCCAATACCGATGAAATCTTTAGATGTGTACCCATGATCGTTCATGAATGAAAGCAATGATTCAATGATCGACGGTGTTATATGACTGCCGTGATCTGATATGTCTGTAGGAATGGACCACTGATTGAGAAGTGACCCTTCAGTAGAAACAACTGCAAATTTAACTGATGTTCCTCCCAGATCGATTCCTATGATTTTCTTATCTTCCAAACTGCTTCCTCCTTAAAATTAATTGAATAGTTGAGTTATGGGAATTAAACGGGAATAGCCGATAAAGATGAGCAAAGCAACTACGCCAACATATATCAGAGTGTAAACAAGCTGCCTCTGTTTATTTTTCTCCCATGCTCTTGGAGCGGACAATGCATAAGCCAGCAGATAGCCTCCCAGGAGTCCACCCACATGACCGGCCATATCAATATTGGGACTGAACATGCCGAAGAGCAGATTCAAAACAATCAGAAGAGAAAAATTCTTTGCCATAGCTCCGATCTGTGGATTTGATGGAAAAAGCTTTCCTAATACCAGCGTTGAGCCGAAGAGACCGAACAGTGCTGTACTGGCACCTGCGGAAATATTCTGATTAAAGGCGAAACTTGCCGCATTTCCTGCGATTGCACTGAATAAATACAAGAGAAAGAACCGCCAGTGTCCAAATATATTTTCAAGCTGGATACCCAAAAAATAAATAATTAGTGCATTGAACAGGAGATGAGTGATACCAATATGAAGAAACATTGGTGTGATGAGCCTGTACCAGTCTCCCAGTACGATCAGTTCATTTACTTTTGCCCCAAGTAAGACAAGAACTCTGGGATTAGTACTCCCTCCCAGGACTTCCTGAACAATATACATGAAGCCAGTTATGCCTAATAGAGCGTATGCAATGAATGGTTTTCTATTCCATCGTCTTAGTTTCATTTTTGTCTGGTAATTCACATTTTTAGCTCCCTTAAATCTTTATGTTTAGTATAGCACATTCCTTTGTATGTACCAATTTGAATCAGACAAAAAAAGTTAAGAGTCACACCCGCCATTATCTGCACCGGCTGTTCCTCTTAACTTGTGAATTTATTCCATATTTCCGTCGATATCATCCTTGAACTCTTTAACTGCTTTCAAGTTCGCGTCTTTACGGTCCTGATCCTGTTCATCAGTTAATTCATCCTGACTGGAGGTATCCATATTACTCAGTTCGCTTGTTTCCACAGCGACCACGTGGTCAGGATTAATAAAGACTTTTTTACCGTTAACCAGTTTAAAGGCTTTGAGCAGATCAGAATCGGCAGAGCTGTTGTCCAGTTGACTAGCTATAGTCCCTGGAGAATTGTTTATTGTATACGTTTTTCCGTTCGACATATAAATAACTGCTGTTTCAGACATGTAATTCTCTCCTTTATCTTTGATAGGTTAATTTTACCTCAAAGATAATAAGATACAAAATCTAACGAATGACGGCTTCAACCAGCTGGTCTCTATTCATATCAGATCGGACGGTGTACTGACCTGGACGAATACGCCTGAACAGATTGTTGTCCTCCAGATGTTTGTTAAATGCATGAACGTCTTCAATTAATCCGTGGGCTTGAAGCTGTGAAGCAATCACGCTGCTTGGCTCACCTTCACGGATGACGACTGTATATTCTGTAACAGCTGGCTCTTCTTCAGCCTCTTCTTCTAAATCGGCATCTTCATCTATCTGATCTGATTCAGCGTCTTCCTCGACTGCTTCTGATTCCTCAGTATCTGCTTCTTCATTCTCAAGATCCTCTGCGCCTTCGGTTTGATCATCCGATGAGCTGCTGAGCTCTTCCAGCTCAGCTACAAGCCGTTCGTTTTCAAGTTCAAGTGATGTCGCTACCTCTTCCAAGTAGCGCACTTCATTCTTAAGCTCTTCGACATCTTCGCTGCTGCTGCTGACCGATTGTCCTTGTCCGGCAAACTGAAGCACGAGCAGCAGTACAGCAGAAAAGAGAAAACCTGTCGCGAGCATTCTAATATTCTTCTTTGACATGGTGTCCCTCCTGTTACATCAGGCATTTATGCCTTCCGTAATGTAATCGTTGATGACTTCCTGAACTGAATTTTGAGACAGATCAAGCTGTCTGGCTATTTCTCGAGTCGCTACCCCTTTAGTAAACAATGTAATGGTATTGTCTTTCATCAGACGAGTCATTTGTGCAGACTTTTCCTCATCTTCTATATCCACATTCAACTGGGCTTCTAAAGTATGTATCCTCTGATTCAAGTCGTAAACTGTTTTAGTGACTGCCAGTGAGAAACTCTCAAGCTCTCTATACGCTGCATCTTTCTCTTCTTTTTTTATTAGTGAATAGATGAATAATGCGATAGAAAGAATCAGGAGTAAGCCGGCTATCATCCACATTTCCATGGTTTTCCCTCCCTTACATTAGTAGTTGACCTATAAAATAGTATCATATTTATTCATTTTAAGAAAGACAGTAAAATTTTCAATCTCTTAACAAAGAAATGAGAGCAGCGAAAAAGACAGATATCAGTTAAACTGACACCTGTCTTTTTTTATTCATGACTTATTGATCTATTTCATTATCAGCTTCTTCTTCAGATAGTTCCTCTATAATTTTTGGCTGGTCATCTCTTCTGTTTCTTTCTTCAACCAGTTTTTCAGTGACCGCATCAACAAGAGCCGCATCTTGAACCCTTGACTGAATGACCTCAGTAATAATATGGTCATCGGTTACCTTCTGCAGCTTCTGCTTGACCGCACGTTCGATCAGGAACTCCTGTCTCAGACCGAGATAAAGTGAATAAATCATCACCAGGAGAATGATTGTAAATGGAAGACCGGTAATGACTGATGCCGTCTGAAGCGCATCGAGTCCTCCACCTACGAGCAGAGTTGCTGCTACGACACCTTCCATTACTGCCCAGAATATTCGTTGAGGGACAGGTGAGTCCAGCTTCCCTCCAGAAGTCAGGTGATCAACGACCAGAGATCCAGAATCCGAAGATGTAACGAAAAATACAACTACGAGCACTATTCCAACAAAGGATAGAATTGCTGAGAACGGTAGGTTTTCCACCAGAGCGAACAGTGCCAGTGATTCATCTATGTTGACTACGCTCGTCAGATCACTGATGCCATTCAGCTGCTGGAATATGGCTGTGCCTCCAAATACACTCATCCACAGGAAACTGATAGCTGTCGGAATAATGATAACCCCGACGATGAATTCTTTGACGGTTCTCCCTTTAGAAACCCGTGCAATAAACATCCCGACAAATGGTGACCAGGAAATCCACCAGGCCCAGTAAAAGACAGTCCAGGCGCCCTGCCAGTTCGTATCCCGGAAGGTTTCAGTCCATAAACTCATTTCTACAAAATTGGACATGTAGAAGCCTAAATTCTGAGTGAACCCACTCATGATATAGACAGTCGGCCCGGCTAACAGGACGAACAGCAGGAAAACACCGGCCAGAACCATGTTAATCTCACTTAGACGTTTAACTCCGCCGTCCAGCCCCATCACAACGGATATGGTTGCAAATCCGGTAATGACAGCTATCAGGATGACCTGCATAGTGGTGCTGATGCTGATGCCGAAGAGATGATTTAATCCGGCGTTGACTTGAGCAACTCCTAGGCCTAACGAAGTTGCCAGACCCATGAGCGTTGCAAGAACTGACAAAATGTCAATGATATTCCCCCAAAGACCGTATATCTTGTTCCCGATCAATGGATAAAAAAGCGATCGGATCGTCAGGGGCAGTCCTTTATTGTATGAAAAGAAGGCTAGACCTAGTCCAACAATGGCATATATAGCCCAGGGATGAATCCCCCAATGGAAGAAGGTCGATGCCATAGCTGATTGAGCAGCTGCCGGTGAGTTCGGATCGATCCCTCCAAACATCGGCGATGGTGAGCCTAAGTGTGTGATCGGTTCGGCTACACTCCAGAATAGAAGACCAATTCCCATCCCCGCACTTAATAGCATGGCATACCAGGCAAAACGTGAAAATTCAGGCTTTGCTTTTTTTCCACCAATAACTATAGAACCATAACGGCCAAAAGCAAAGTAAAGAGCAGCTATAATAAAAATATTTGCTGCAAAAATCACAAACCATCCAGTTGTATTGGAAATGACATCGAGTGTATTTTCAAAAAACAGCTGAGCCTGCTCTGGTAACAGCAAGGTGACTGCAATAAATATCACAAGAATTATAGAGGAAGTAATCGTCACTTCCGGATGAATATCAAAGCCGTACCCTTCCCAGTTTCTTTCGCCTACTTCTTCTCTTCCTTCTTCATCAAAGAGAGAAACTGTCGGTTTGATTTGAAGCCCTTTAAATGGTTCTCTATTTTTTATAGCCTCTTTGCGTGCACTGACTTCTTCTTTTCTCAGTTTTTTAGCAAGCTGTCGTTCTGATTCCAGCCGCCGGTCAAACTCACTCTCCTGTCTTTCCTGTTTTTTCTTCTTTTCCTTTTTACCTTGTCGATTCTTCTTATCCACTGTACTCCCCACTCCTTATATTATCTCATTCTTAAAGTTATACTCTCAAACGAATGGCAGCACTTACTTCATGACACTACCACACTTTCATTTCCGCTTTAAAAAGTATGCAGATGTTCTTATATTTCTTCTATCCTACCATGTCAGCTGATATCTTTCATCTTATCAAGAGCAATTCTTATTTATTTAATTATAACAAGAGATATTCTGTTAAAACAGAAAGTGAAATAAAAGTCGAATTGCTTATTGTTTTCCAAAATTTGACTGATTTTAAGCTCTGAATAGGGAAGTTAACAAAAAAGAGTGGCATTTTTTTCTTAATCGTGGTATTCTAGTCAAGGCGAATGGCTAGACACCTATCATGTTTGATAGCCTTCAAAACAGTATTATTGGGAGGGACAATCATGCGAGTAAACGTTACATTAGAATGTACAGACTGCAAAGAACGCAACTACCTAACATCTAAAAATAAACGTAATAACACAGAACGTTTGGAAGTTAAAAAATATTGCCCACGCGAACGCAAAGTTACATTGCACCGCGAAACTAAATAAGTTTTAACTTTATTAAAGGGAAGTCTGATCATACAGGCTTTCTTTTTTTTGCTCCATCATGCTTCACATACCAATAGTCTGCCTTCAAGAGGTACATGCGTCCCCCCCTTGAAAAGATATAATAAAAAATACGCCAGCTGCTTTCCCTTGTGAATTCATAGGAAAAGAAGCTGGCGTATTCTGTTTATTTATATAATATCGGTGGAAGAACAGACGCACAGAATTTAATCATCTTCACCTTGTATCTCTTCTGCAGTGTCTTCCAGATCTCTGATATCTTCTACCTCATCATCTGAACCTGATCCTTCAAATTCACCTGCACCGAAGTAAGCATCAAATACTCTTCTCGCTGCACGCTGGTTTTCCTGGTTCGTACGATTCTGGTTCGGTAAATTCGGTACAACGACTGCTACAGCAATTTCTGGATTATCGTATGGCGCATAGCCGACAAAAGTCAGATTAGTCACTGATTCAGTATTTCTTCCTAAATCATCATCCCAGTAAAAAGTCTCGGCTGTACCGGTTTTACCAGCAACTTCATAAGGTGTGCCCGCGAAAATCGTTCGGGCTGTTCCCTGACTGCCGTGTACGGCCTGATAGAATCCCTGCTGGACCCTGCTCATTGCTTCTTCACTTGCATCAACATGGTTCAATATTTTCGGTTCTATTTCAGTCTTCAAAGCTCCGACTCGTCCATTTGAAGAATCAGTGTCTCTTATTTCTGAAACTAGTCGAGGCGCAAGACGTGTCCCACCGTTGGCAATGGTTGAAACATACTGAGCAAGCTGCATAGGTGTATAGGTATCATACTGACCAAACGAGAAGAACAACGCTTCCCCCGCAGACGTACCTGGTCCTTGGTAACCTGTAGATTCAGAAGGCAGGTCAATACCTGTTGGTACGCCTAGTCCAAATTGATTAAAGTACTTGCGCTGAGTTTCTAGGACTTCTCCTCCATTCATAGGCAGCCCTTCACCAGGTGTATAGTCATAAACACCGCCCATACGCATTGCTAGTCTCGCCATGTAAACGTTGGATGAGCGTTCCAGAGCAGTAATGTCATTCATAGGTATCCTGCCCGAGTCACGGTTGAATACTGAACGTATAGGATTACTTCCTCTAATGCGAATAGGTGTATCAACGATCGTGTTATTACTGCTGTCAAGGACGCCTTCCATGGAACTCGCCAGAATAGTCGCACCTTTGACAGATGATCCCATACTGAAGTTACTGTTTATAGTACCTAGTGCGTTATCTCTAACTTCACCGTCTCGTATTTCTTTCCCGGTAAGAGCCAGAACATCTCCATTTCTCGGATCCATTGCTACGATGTATATACTGTTGTTAAGTCCTTGTCGTTGAGCCAGAGAGTCGGTCGCAATCTGTTCAACCTGTTCCTGAAAACCGATATCGATGGTTAGAATCAGATTGTCTCCCTTTTCACCTGAATACTGTTCAATCTGATTGATAATATCGCCGCGACTGTTCGTTTCTGTATCCAAACGGGATTTAGACCCTCTAAGAACGGATTCGTATTGGCGTTCGATCTGACTTAAACCGACACGATCATTTCTAGAGTAGCCTTGAGCCAGATATGTTCTCAAACGATCCTCAGGTACTCCTCTATCTTCACTCGATACGGTCCCTAAAATACTGCTCAGCATGTCTTCTTCAGGATATAGTCTGACCCAGTCAGTTCCAGTTCCCACACCCGGCAGATTATCCAAGTTTTCGCTGATACGAGCAATTTCTTCCTGTGTGACATCTTCGTTCTTTACGTTGACTGTACTTAATGCATAGGCCGCATTCATTTTCTTGAATATAGCCGCCGCTTCAAGCTCACGCTCCGTCAGTTCTTCCAGTTCTGCGTCATCTACATGATCGAGCATAACCTGATAGGCATCCGTCCCATCCATTGTCATTTCTTCATCTGACATTCTTTCACGAATGACGTCCTGGTTAACAGCGATAAAGTAATCCTGGAGATCACGTCTGCTTAGATCGGACCCTGAATCGACGGCATAGAAAGGAACGGATGGGATGGAGATATAGTCAGCCAAATCATAAGCTACTTCAGCCATCTGGCTAGCCGGAACATTACGCCCTCTTGTATAGGTAATGGTATGTCTTGCCTCATTACCGACCAGTCGTCTTAAGTTTGCATCAAATATTTCACCACGCGGGACGCTGCCTGTAATCGTGGTTCGTTCGGTCCGTTCAACTTCTGCCTGATATTCATCTGCTCTAATAATCTGTAAGTAACCTAATCTAAGTATCAAACTAGAGAAAAGCAAAAATACAATAAAAAAGAGTAAATTCAATCGGAAAGGGATATGGGACTTTTTCTTATCTCTTCTTTTTTGAGCTGGTGTTTTCACTCAATTCCCTCCTGTAATGTATTGTAATTTTATATAATTTAGGAATAGTTTAATAGACCTGTTTCTATAAACGTTTAAAATTACGTAAAGCAATCTATTAACCTCGTACTAGTTTACCAAAACAGCCATTTAAAAGCCACACACCACGAAAGAATTTAAGGCAGAAAATGTAAATTTTCATTTTACATTCAAAATTTGTTCTTTATTAAAAAAAACTGGCCACCCTCATAGAAGGCGACCAGTTCGTTCGAATGAAATTTATTTAGCTTCGTTAAAGCGTTTAGCTACTTCATCCCAGTTGACGACGTTCCAGAATGCCTGGATGTAGTCAGGACGCTTGTTTTGATAGTTCAGGTAATACGCGTGTTCCCAGACGTCAAGTCCTAAGATAGGCGTTTTTCCTTCAGAGTAAGGTGAGTCCTGGTTCAATGTGTCCATAACTTCCAGTTTTCCGTCAGAAACAACTAACCAAGCCCAGCCTGAACCGAAACGGCCAGCAGCTGTCTGATTGAATTTTTCTTTGAATTCACCGAAACCGCCAAATGCATCTTTGATTGCGTCAGCTAGTTCACCTTCTGGTTCTCCTCCACCATTTGGAGATAAAATTTCCCAGAAAAGCGAGTGGTTGGCATGTCCGCCACCATTATTTCTTACTGCAGTTCTGATATCTTCTGGAACAGAATCCAGTTTTTTCATTAAGTCTACAATACTTAATTCAGCAAGCTCAGGGTGATTTTCCAGTGCTGCATTCGTTTTAGTTACATATGCCGCGTGGTGTTTGTCATGATGAAAGTGCATCGTGTCTTTATCGATGTGTGGCTCCAAAGCATCATAATCATAAGGTAAATCTGGTAAAGTGTACGTCATAGTTAACATTCCTCCCAATACAAATTATCGTACATCTCCATTTTATCACTTATGATTATTTTAGCAAATAAAAATACTTTATTTTAGTAAGTCTCCCCTTTAGTCCCTATCAAACCAATAAATCATGAGAGAAATTAGTTGAACAATGAGAGTCAGCCAAAAGTCTGATTGCTTTTTTCCAGCCGGCAACGTACACTGATTCTATGAGAAATACAAGATAAGGAAGGTAAAATGTGAAAGAATATATACGTATTGGATTTTTGAATCCTAAAAAACTTGTACAGGCAAAAAACATGACCAGAAAACAGGTGCTGGGCTACTTCGCCTTTCTGGCGCTCATTCTAACCCTGTCTTTGTCATCACTTCTTACTAATGTGATGGGCAATCTTCAAGATGACGGAACGGAAATAGCAGAGACCCTACCAGTCTTCACAATTGAAGATGGCCAGCTTCAGGCAGAAGCTGATCAGGAAACATATGTGCATCAGACTAATTCGTTCCTGTTCTTTTTCGATCCAAATGGGGCCATCGAAACGAGCGAAATCGACGCTAACCTGGAACGACTCAATGTTCCGATTGGTATCGGTATGATGCAGGACGAATTTTATATGAATGTGACCGGTCGCTCTCTACCAGTCAGTTATGAACAGCTGGATGGATTAGATGATACTTATCTACGGACGACCTTTCAGCAGATCGGCAGACTGTCTCCTCTTGTCTTAGTGCTGATATTCTTAATTGCCTATTTTGCAAGTGCCTTTGTTTTACTTTATGAATGGCTGATCGTATCGCTATTTGCCAATATCCTAGTTACCCTATTCCGTCTGCGGTTTAAGTTCAGAAAGAACGCACGTATGGCGCTGGTCAGTCTGAGTGTCCCGACACTCCTGCTTTCTATCTTGGAAGGAATCGGTCTGGCCGTTCCCTTTGCCTTCGAACTGAAGCTCGGATTTGCCTTGTACTTCCTGTTCACCTCTTTAAAAGCGGCGGCTCCGAAACGAAAAGACCCTGACAATAAAGGATAAAATAAGAATGAAGATAAAGAGGAAGTGTCCATTATGGGTACTTCCTCTCTTTTTTTCGTTAGCCTTAGAGGGTCATTTGGACTGCAATTGATGTTATAGGTCGAGTTTCACCTTTAGACCAACCGATGAAATACTGTTAAGTCGATTCTAATTATATTTGCACTAACCCTCTAGTCTATGAACTACAGGTAGAGTAAGTATAATTGCATCTTATATCCTATAGTGAGAAATAAGATATAGCTAGAGCAGCTCTAATTATAGTTTAAAGATATCGTGATGTCATATCTACTGTTAGGAGGCTTCTACCAGCAGTTATCATCCTGAAAAAACTATAAACTATCGTTAGAATACTTCTGATGGCACTTCTTTAATGACAGAAGTAGCGGAACTGCAGTTAGAGGCAGCTCTAATTATATCTTAGAATGATCAAGTAAGATTAAACTGTAACTAGGCAGCTTGATCAGGAATATTATGTATCGATTGCCCATATAAAGAACTGATCACGACTAATCCACTCAACAAATTACTGAAAAAACCGTATACATTCAGTAAAGTCCATTTCCCATATATAAAAAAAAGCAGCGACCCCCATGATTAAGTGAGTTCGCTGCTTCTAAGTTATTTAGTCGCTATCGTTTCGACGATTAAGTCGTCTAGCGCGCTGTCTTTTCGCCTGTTTCTTACGTTCAATCTTCCGCTTGTATCCTGGTTTAATATTCTTCTTAGCTTTCTTTCTCATGCCGTGAATTTCAGGGTCGAAGGAGACTTCTTTACTTACAGGCTTACGCTTGTCACGACGGTTACGGTCGTATGAATCGACGATTTCACCGTTCTTGATTTCCTTAGGCTTGAATTCGATGCCTTTTTTCTCAATAATCTGAATATCCTGCTCGTCATCAGGGCCGTAAAGAGTAATCGCAGTACCTGGAAGCTGATTACGACCTGTTCTACCGACTCGGTGAACGAAGAAATCCAGATCTTGAGGGACTTCAGCATTGATGACGTGTGAGATTCCTTCAATATCGATACCTCGTGCAGCCAGATCGGTCGCTACGACGTACTGATAATCCAGATTCTGAACTTGTCTCATGACGCGGCGACGTTCTCTTGAAGAGATGCCTCCGTGAATGACAGCTACATCCAGGCCTTTTTTCTTAAGCGAATGAGCTATGTCATCAACATGTTCTTTCGTATTGGCAAACACCAGCGCCAGATACGGTTGGCCGATTGTCAGCAAGTTGTAAATCATATCGATTTTGTTCTTGCCTTTAGTGGAAATCAGCCAGTTATCAACGGTATCCGCAATGACCTGCTCGTTTTCTACTTCAATAATCAATGGACTCTTCATGTATTTTTTCAAGAAGGGCTGCAATTTCTGTGGAATAGTTGCAGAGAAGACTAGCATCTGTCCTTTTTCAGGCAGACGAGAGGCAATCTGGTCAACATCTTCCAGGAATCCCATGTCTAAAGTCATGTCCGCTTCATCAACGACCATGAATTGGGCTGTGTGTGTCAGAAGAGCATTAGCATTAATCATATCCAGCAGGCGACCAGGTGTACCGATCGCTACATGCGGCTGTTTATTGCTGAGTTTTTGAATCTGACGGTTTTTATCTGTTCCGCCGATAAATGACTGTACAATGATTTCCTGCTCAGAATGTTCTGCTAATTGAGAAGCTGCATTGTATAACTGTTCAGCTAGTTCACGACTTGGTGCAGTAATTACAATTTGAACAGTGTTTCTCTCTGGGTTCAGTTTATTAAATAAAGGCAGTAAAAACGCGTGCGTTTTACCGGAACCAGTCTGAGACTGTCCGATAATATCTCTTCCTTTTTTAATCTCTGGAATCACTTTATTTTGAATGTCTGTGGGTTCGTTAAAGCCGATTTCTGAGATGGCTTCAATCAGGTAAGGCGATAAATTAAATTTATCAAATGGGTGTGTCATATTATATTCCTCTTTTCTGTTCTCTATGTATTGTACCAAAGCTTGAGGCTTCAAGCCACAGTAAAATCGCACAATCACTGTCAAAAGACATATAGAATCAAGGGTTTCCTGAAAATAGTTCTTGAAAGTCAGTTGCCAGACCACCTTTTTCTTTATAACAGTACAGCAAAAATAAAAATCCGGACTGAATCAAGCAGCTAGTTAGGCTCGATTCAGTCCAGATCATCGATTCAATAAATTAGTTTATACACTACTGTCTGTTAATCAAAGGGATACTGTCTCGGTTCTTCCTGTACAGAAATCCATTTCCACGTAGTGAATTCGTCCAGTGAATGTTCACGACCGAAACGTCCCAGACCTGAAGCTTTGACTCCACCGAATGCGATGTATGGCTCGTCATTAACACTCTGGTCGTTGATGTGTACCATACCGGTTTCCATTTTCTCAGCAAAGGCAAAGGCACGTTTCTCATCGCTTGATGATACTGCTCCACTCAGTCCCTGATCTGTATCATTTGCCAGTTCCAGCGCATGTGCTTCATCTTTAGCTGGAATGAGTGTTACGACAGGACCGAACATTTCGTTCTGTGCGGTCGTCATATCATTGGTTCCTTTAAGGATGAACGGCGTCAGGACATTGCCTTCACGTTTTCCTTCAAGAAGGACTTCTGCACCTTCTGACTTGGCTTTTTCAACCTCGTCCAGCAGTCGGTCGACTTCGCCGCCATCAATAAGCGGGCCAATCAGTGTCCCTTCCTGAGTCGGATCACCATGCTTCAGATCTTTTGTCTTCTCAACGAATTTTTCAGCAAACTCATCATAGACCGATTCGTCAACGATGATACGGTTCGTTGCCATACAAATCTGACCACTATGCATGAAGCGGCCGTAAATGGCACCTTTAACTGCTGTTTCAATGTCCGCATCATCAAGCACAACCATGGCGTTGTTTCCACCCAGTTCCAGTATTGTTTCTTTGACTTCACGTCCGCAGACTTCACCGATTTGTTTTCCGACCCCCGTGGATCCTGTAAATGAGATCAGATCAGGTACTGGGTGCTCATAGAATCCGTCACCAATTTCAGAAATTTTAGGGTGCACGACCTGGAGTACTCCTTTAGGCAGTCCTGCTTCTTCAAATACCTTGGCGATAATATTACCGCCACTGACAGGTGTCTGATGACCTGGTTTAAGGACGACTGCGTTCCCTGTGGCGAGTGCCGGTGCGACTGAGCGCATGGACAGGTTCATTGGGAAGTTGAATGGTCCAATGACGCCTACGACGCCCACTGGTTTTCTCTGGAGATAATTCTTCTTACCTGGGATCATGGATCGATTCACGATCGTCTCCATCTGGAACGGAAATTCTGCTGACAGATGCATGACCGCAATCACTATATCGATTTCAAGTTGTGCTTTGGCAATCGTTGATCCGGCATCCTTAACTAATATGTCTGTAATTTCTTCTTTTCTGTCTTCAATGATTTTAATCGCCTTGCGGATGATGCCTGCTTTTTCAAATGGACTGACTTCTTCCCACTCTTTCTGATGTCGTTTTGCACTTTCATAAGCCTTGTCTAAGTCTTCCGCTGAAGCAGCGCGAACAGTCGCATAGAGTTCTTCAGTATAAGGATCGATTGATTCAATGACTTCTTCACTGCTGCCTTCTACCCATTCCCCATCAATGTAGTTCAGGTTAAGGTTGTCATACTTATCCAATTATCTCATCCTTTCGAATTCGTTGTAATACAAGCTTATCTTATCTGTCCAGACTACATCAACTGATACGATTTGATGTAAGACGATTCGTTATCTTTCATAATAAAGTTGAATGATAGTAAAATTAAAAGTAGAATAGAAAACAGAATGAAACAGACATGATCATCATGTAGAAAAGAGGAACGATATGTCTCAAGAAACGAAAGCACTATTCATCATCTTCGGAGCGACAGGCGATTTGGCTCATCGCAAGTTGTATCCTGCTATATATAAACTATATAAAAAAGGATTTCTAGGTGAATCATTCGCTGTCATAGGTACTGCCAGACGTGAATGGTCTGATGACTATTATCAGGACGTCGTTATGGATTCCATTTCTGATCTGACTGAATCAGAAGAACATGCCAGAACATTTGCCGGTCATTTCAGATATCAATCGCACAATGTTAAAGATACTGAACACTATCATATGCTGAAAGACCTGGCCGATAAGCTGGACGACGAGTACGGCATTGAAGGGAATCGTATTTTCTATCTGTCCATGTCTCCAAGCTTCTTCGGTACAATTACGAGTCATCTTAGAGAGCAGAATCTTGTAACGGATAATGGCTTCAATCGAGTCATTATTGAGAAGCCGTTTGGTTCAGACTTTGACAGTTCAAAAGAACTGAATGATGAAATCAATGCATCCTTCGATGAAGACCAGCTATACCGTATCGATCACTATCTCGGTAAGGAAATGGTTCAGAATATACTGGCCCTTCGTTTTTCGAATCGACTGATTGAAAACAGCTGGAATAAAGAATCGATTTCTAATTTCCAAATCACTCTAAGTGAGGATCTTGGTGTAGAAGAACGCGGAGAATACTACGATAAAAGTGGTGCGTTAAGAGACATGGTCCAGAATCACGTGCTTCAGATGGTGAGCCTGCTGACTATGAACAGCCCTAAATCTTTCACAACTGTAGAAGTTCGAAAAGAAAAAATGGCGATTCTGAATGCATTGAAAGATCCTGTTGTCACTCAAGACGAAGACACTGAATTTGTGAGAGGACAATATGACACGTCTGATAACGGAGAAACAAAAGGCTACCGTAGTGAAGACAAAGTTGATCCTGAGTCCCTGACGGAAACCTTCGTAGCTGGTAAAATATTTATTGACACGGATGAATGGCGCGACACCCCTGTTTATATTCGAACAGGAAAACGCCTGGCTCAGAAAACATCACGAGTTGATGTCGTATTCAATCCATCAGAAACGGCTCTTTATGATGATAAGCCGACAGTCCTCTCTATTCTCGTCAGCCCGGATGAAGGCTTTGAGCTGCTTCTGAACAACAAGCAGATTGGTCCCGGCATGCATCTGGAACCTGTCAGACTATCAGCTGTCCGATCAGAAGAAACAGTTGAGGAAAGTCCTGAAGCTTACGAAAAGCTCATTCTTGATGTCCTGAACGGCGATGAAACGCATTTTGCTCATTGGCAGGAAGTGGCGACTTCATGGAAATATGTCGATCAGATCAGAAAAAGATGGGACAGTTATACTGATTCTATTCCATTTTATCCTGCTCTCACAATGGGTCCTGATGAAGCCGATACATTAATTGAAAACGATGGAAACAACTGGATTTATAAAGCATAGATATATAAGAAAAAAACCGAGTCTCCTGTCAGTTTGACGGGAGACTCGGTTTTTTATTCAGACCAATCGACTGGTATCGAGGTCTTCTATACTGTAAAAGAATGTCTTCAGTTTTTCCTTGATATCGGGTATCCGGTTATTCTCATCATTTTCGATCTGAAGGACCAGTTTCGGTTCGTGCAGACTCATTCTAAGAAGGAGCCAGCCTTTACCATAAGGAGCACTGATCTGACTTCTCTTTCCTTCCAGATTATCTTCAACCAGGCTGAATCCATCTGTTTCTTTAATCCATAAAGCAAATCGCTCGAGGATATCCGGTCCGACTTCCTTGTAGGCCGGTGTTTCTATGACAAAGCGTATTTCTTCAGTTTCTGCCGGCTGATCAAGGTCTTGAATCAGCTCGGTTACGCTACTTCCAGAATGAGACAATTCAGCTTCTTTAGCAATAATCTTAGCTGCGAGATAAGCCCCATCATCAAGGAAATAATTTTCTCTGATTGCCGCGTGTCCACTGGTTTCAATTGCCAGGGCACAGTCGACACCCTGATCGTTCAATTCAATTCCCCGATTGATGACATTCCGGTATCCGGAGATGTAACGATCGATCTTTCCACCCTTTGATTCAATGAACTGGATGAGGTGATCGGAAACTGGAGAGTTCGTTACGATAGTAGTACCCGGATTCTCTTCAAGTATGATTGCTCCGATCAGACCAATAAGATTATTTCTGTTAATACTATGACCTTTTTTGTCTACAATAGCAGAACGGTCGACGTCTGTATCGAAAATGATCCCCAGGTCTGCTTCATTAGCCAGCACGGCTTCAGAAATACTTTTCATTGCTGCCTTATTATCAGGGTTAGATTCATGGTTAGGGAATGTACCGTCCGGTTCAAGGAACTGGCTTCCTGTTGTATCTGCTCCTAAGGGCTTGAGCACTTTATCGGCGAAGAATCCGCCCGCACCATTTCCTGCATCGACGATGATACGACGGCCATCCAAAGGCCGAGCTGTTTCTTCAACACCCAATGCCTTACGAATTTTACCTACAAGGTCATCAGCATAGACAGATAAAAGATCTTTAGCCAATACTTCCCCTTTATCGATTAGACCAAGCTGATTTTCTGGTGTATCAGCAAGGTTAAGAATAGATGTGATATCATCATGTTCAAGTCCACCGTCTTTAGTAAAGAATTTCAGTCCGTTATATTCCATCGGTAAATGACTAGCGGTGATCATGATACCCAAGTCTGACTTGAAGTCATCATACTGAGTAGACATAAATAAAGCAGGGGTCGTAGCCATTCCCGCATCGATCACAGTCATACCCAAATCAGTAAATACATGGGTCAGCCACTCTTTGATCGACGGTCCGGACAGTCGGCTGTCGTGTCCGATGGTGACTACCGTTTTTTCTAACCGTTTATTCGTTTTTTCGGTCCACCACTTAGCTGTTCCTCGGGCAATGAGCCTGACTGTCTCCTCTGTCAGATTCTTTTTATGTAAATCAGTATCCAGTGCAAACCCACGAATATCCGATCCGTTCTGTAAAGACATTAATTCAACTCTATCCATCATCAGTCTCCTCAATCAGTTGTACTATTTTTAACTATATGTTTTCTCTATTACTATAATTTGTTTTATTATCCTTTGCAAGCGCATCCTACTTTCTCATAAAAAAAGAGACATGACAAAAACATCACCAACACGCTGTTAATTTCAGCGGGTATCTGGTTTATTCTCTGCTGCCTCTTTCCTTTCAGGAATGGTCTGCTAATAGATTGTCATAATAATTATAAATCTTTTCAGCATCTTCATTTGTTCTGGAAATAAGTATGATGGTATCATTTCCGGCTACAGTTCCTACAATTTCAGGGAATTCTATATCATCTATCAATGCTCCGATGACATGAGCATTCCCAGGTATTGTCACTATAATGTTCATGAACTGGACCCGTTCGTAACTGGTGACCACACTTTTTATAGTAGAATTCAGCTTGTCTTCCATGGTCAGCTGATTATTCTGATAAATCGTGTATTTTGTTCCATTTGCTGCGCTATTGGTCTTGACCAAGTTAAGTTCCTTAATGTCTCTGGAGATCGTCGCCTGTGTCGCCTTGACGCCTTTTTCCTGGAGCTGATGAAGGAGCTCTTCCTGCGTGGCAATATCATTATTTAAAATGATCTGCTTGATCAACATCTGTCTTTCAGATTTTTTCACTTGACATCCCTCATTTCCGAATATTAGTAAATATTAGCTCGTATTATAAATATTAGTATAACCTATTTTCAGAACATTTTCATTAGTGACATCTTAACTATACCAATTTTTTAATTAGAAGTTTCACAATCTATTCATATTTAGTTAGTATTGCTACAATTGATGAGCTTTGCTATAATACAAGTGCTAATCATTTAGACTTAAGAATCGGCTATGATGTTTGATTATTCAAATTTCAGCCCTTTTTTTATGCTTTGAATACTGGAGCTTTATTCACTTGTGCTCACTATTAATAGGAGGTCTATACCTTGGACTACAGACAACTGGTTGCGGAAGCAATCCACAACGAATTAAAAGATCATATGGAATTGAATGAAATCAACAGGTTACTTGAAAGACCTAAACATGCGGAACATGGTGACATCGCTTTCCCTGCCTTTCAGCTGGCTAGGTTGTTCAGAAAAAATCCGGCTCAGATCGCACAGGAACTTGGAGACAGCATCACCTCTCCTGTTATTTCCAGTACACAAGTCATTGGACCTTATATCAACTTCTATTTGAATAAGAAGACAGTATCCCAATCTGTCATCAATGATGTAATAAAAGAGAAAGGACACTATGGTGAATTGTCAATTGGTAATGGCGGAAATGTGCCTATCGACATGTCCTCTCCAAATATTGCTAAACCGATGTCTATGGGGCATCTGCGTTCAACGGTTATCGGAAATGCCTTGTCCAACATTCTGGCTAAAGTTGGCTTCTCCCCTATCCGCATCAATCACCTTGGTGACTGGGGCACTCAATTCGGTAAACTGATTACGGCTTATAAAAAATGGGGAAATGAAGAAGATGTTCGTTCTGAACCCATTAAAGAACTTTTAAGACTATATGTCAAATTTCACGATGAAGCTGAAGACGATCCGACTCTTGAAGATGAAGGGCGTGCCTGGTTCAGAGAACTTGAATCCGGAAATGAAGAAGCAGTTGCCCTATGGAAATGGTTTAGAGAAGAGTCCCTTAAAGAATTCGAGAAAGTGTATGAGCGTTTGAATATCTCATTTGATTCATATAATGGTGAGGCATTCTATAATGATAAGATGAGTGACGTTGTTTCCCTTCTTGATGAGCATAAGCTGCTTACAGTAGATCAAGGTGCGCATATTGTCGATCTGGACAAATACGACCTGAATCCGGCGCTCATCAAAAAATCTGATGGCGCTACGCTTTATATGACTCGTGACCTGGCTGCTGCTCTTTACCGTAAAGATAATTATGACTTTTCACAGTCTCTGTACGTCGTCGGACAGGAACAGTCCAACCACTTTAAACAGCTTAAGGCAGTCCTTAAGGAACTGGATTTTGACTGGGCGGATTCGATCCATCATATCCCATTTGGCCTGATCACAAAAGACGGCAAGAAATTGTCTACCCGTAAAGGAAAAGTGGTCCTGCTTGAAGAAGTGCTTAATGAAGCAACGGCACAAGCTCTTCAACAGATCGAAGACAAGAACCCTAACCTGCCTGACAAAGAAACAGTCGCTGAACAAGTGGGTGTCGGAGCAGTTGTGTTCCACGACTTAAAAAATGATCGCCTGAACAATTTTGACTTTACGATCGAAGAAGTTGTCCAGTTTGAAGGAGAAACCGGCCCTTACGTTCAGTATACTAGAGCTCGAGCAATGAGTATATTGAGAAAGGCCGGCGTGGAGTCCCTGTCCCCTTCTGAACCCTTTGCACTGAGCGATGACTACAGCTGGGAAGTCGTCAAGCTGCTTCATGACTACCCTGATACTGTCAGACGCGCATATGAAAATTATGAGCCATCCATTATTGCCAAGCATGCGATTCAATTGGCTCAGGCATTTAATAAATTCTATGCTAATGTCCGTGTCCTGGACGAAGATCCTGAAAAAGACGCGCGACTGGCTCTAGTTTTCGCTATCACTGAAATTCTGAAAGAAGACTTAAGAATTTTAGGTGTCGAAACACCAGATGAAATGTAAGAATTAAATTTTAATCTAAAGATAAAGTCGGCATTGGGGGTCTAAGGATCTTCGATGCCGGCTTTATTTCGTCTGAGTGTCTAAGCGGAGTCATGAATGGTTCATATCAGCTTGTTATGAGCCATTCGAGCTTTAAAAAGAGTGACCAATCTGCCATATCTCGGGTTTATGAACCATTCGCCCCTATTTTGAATAAGTGAACAGCTCATATCAACAATTTATAGTTCATTCGTGAGTTATTTTTGCTAAAGGTAAAGCATCAGCTACCCACCCCCCTCTTCAAAAACAGTAAAAAGGCTGACCTGCAGAACTACGCAGATCAGCCTTTCCTCTATATTCAGACCATAAGTCGGATGTAAACAGACAGCAGCCTGCACCCCATATTACTTCAGTTTATCGTTCTTGTAGGTGTGCACTTTTTCCAGTTGAGGAAAGTCCTGCTGTCTCAAGGCTTCATAAATGAGTATATTGGCCGTATTCGACAGATTCAGCGAACGGACATGTGTGTCATTCATCGGGATGCGGAGACACTTCTCCGCATGCTTCCTCATGAAGGGCTCCGGAAGGCCCGTTGTTTCCTTTCCAAACAGAAAATAGTGATCTTTATCAGTATCAGTTAAATCGATGTCAGAATACACTTTTTCAGCGAATTTTGATATCAGATAAAGAGGCTGGTTGCCAACTTCAGCCATAAAGGCATCCAAGTCTTTATGATAATGAATATCTACAGCATGCCAGTAGTCCAGACCTGCTCTTTTCAGATACTTGTCATCTGTTTTAAATCCGAGCGGTTCGATCAGGTGCAGAACAGTATTGGTCCCGGCACACGTACGGGCAATGTTTCCAGTATTTGCCGGAATCTGCGGTTCAAATAGAGCGATATGGTTTGTCAATGCTTGTCTCTCCTCTTGCTTTCGATTGCGTCCAGTCTTTCTTTCAGCCCGGCGATTGCTTCGTTAAACTCGGTAATGGTTTCCTCATCCGTTTCCTTGAGTACTGCTTCTTCAAGAAAAGCCAGGACATCTTCATTCGGCCGCTTGCTGATAATCGTGGCAACGGCCCATGCCGCTGTTCCACGGATCATCGGTCTCGGGTCATTATCGATCACATTCAAAAGATCCGGAACAGCCGTGAAGTCTCTGTAGTTGGCTAGAGCGATGATCGCGTTTCTCTGGAGCGGTTTCTTTCCACGCCAGGATCCAGCCATTTCTCCGAACGTCTGCTTGAATTCCTTATTTGAAATAGTCAGAAGAGGTTTGAGTTCCGGTGTCGTATTGAACGGTTCAGGCTCCATATCTTCATGGAAATGAGAATCCATCCCCTTATTATAAGGGCAGACAATCTGACAGATGTCGCAGCCATAAATGACATGGCCCATTTTTCGCCGATATTCCTTAGGCATATACCCTTTGGTCTGTGTCTGATAGGACAGACAGCGCTGAGCATTCATTCGACCGTCTCCAAGTAAAGCATCAGTCGGACACGCATCCACACAGCGAGTACAGTCACCGCATCCGAAATCAACTTCATTATCCGGTTCAAAAGCGATATTCGTAATGATTTCACCGAGATAGACATATGAGCCGTATTCCTTTGTGATAAGCAGGCCGTTTCGACCAATGAACCCAAGACCGGCACGCTGAGCCACTGCTACATCAACCAGTTCACCTGTATCCACCATCGGCTTGAACGTGACGTCTCCTTCTGCTTCAGAACGGATGTACTCGATCAGCTGATCC
Organism: Alkalibacterium pelagium; assembly: GCF_900109325.1. GTDB lineage: Bacteria > Bacillota > Bacilli > Lactobacillales > Carnobacteriaceae_A > Alkalibacterium > Alkalibacterium pelagium. Next base: position 59,880 of record NZ_FNZU01000008.1, on the reverse strand, counting down.
ATTTTATCCTTCAAAATCGAATGATAGTCTTTTCCCCAGGATGCACGGGCAAATTCACCGCGACGTTCTCCTTTGACGCGTGGCGCCTTTTCTCTCATTTTGGAAGGATACGCCAGAGCGATCGCAATGATCGACTTGGGCTGGTCAAAAATCTTCTCCGGATAGATCCGTTCTTCGATCACACGGTGTTCAAATCCGGAATGATGGCCTTTTTCCTGCTGGGCATGAAGCTTTTCTTCCAGATCATAGAAAGGGTCGGCGTGCGTGAATCCGATCTTGTTGATGCCCAGCTCTTCGGCCTTATCAATGATCTTTTCTTTAAGCAGCTGATTCATACGTGATCCCTCCTCTCGTCTTCTTTGCAGTTATAGATTGTCAGCACTCTTTATTTAGATGCAGCAATTTCCGCCAGTTTATTGCACAGCTCATTGTAGCTCATTCCGGAAGCAGCAGCCTCCTGAGGGAACAAGCTGGTAGGCGTCATGCCGGGCAGTGTGTTCGCCTCGATACAGTAGACTCCGCCATCATCAGACACCATGAAATCGATGCGTGAATAGTATTCCAGACGAAGAGCCTTGAAGACTTCAAGAGCTGTCTCCTGCATTTTCTCAGCAATAACAGGATCCACTTCAGCTGGACAGATCTCGATGGTAGCCCCTTCCTGATACTTATTTTCATAATCATAAAACCCTGTTTTTGGAATGATTTCGATGACAGGCAAAGCCTTGCCTTCAAGAACCCCGACAGAAAATTCCCGACCGCTGATTTTCTCTTCGATCAGAACTGATGGAGAGTATTTCTTGGCTTCTTTTACAGCCTGTTTCAAGTCTTCCTGATTGTCAACGATATACACGCCGATACTCGATCCGCTGGCATTTGGTTTGACCACACAAGGGACAGCACTGGTCGGTTCATCTGACTGTTCAAGCACTTCCCATTCAGGCGTCAGAATGCCTTGTGCCGACATGATTTCTTTAGAAAGGATCTTGTTCATGGCAATGGCACTGCCTAAGTATCCGGTTCCTGTGTAAGTAATGTCATACAAGTCAAATACTGCCTGAAGCTGACCGTTTTCGCCCAGCTCCCCGTGTAGAGATAGGAAAACGAGATCTGCGGACTGACAGATCGGAATGATATTTTCTCCAATCATTTCATTCGGCTTTTCTTTCTGAGCTTTCAACGCATCAAGGTCAGGAATCTGCTTTCTGACTTTATATTCATATTTATCTTTGTTTAATTTTTCGTATGCTTCTTCGAATGTTGCTGCTTCACTGGTTCCAAAATACAGATCCAGCATAATCACCTGGTGCCCGTTTTCCATTAGAGCATTGGCAATCAGACTTCCAGAACTTAATGATACTTCTCTTTCATGGCTGTAACCGCCGGCTAGCACTACAATATTCATAATTAACTCCTCCTATAACGTCTCTATGTATTATACACCATGACCTTCAGACATAGTAATGTTTTAAGTGAGATTTATCGAGTTGAGCATTTTTCTGCGCAAAAAAAACGTATCGCCTCGGTGTCAAGCACTGCGAAACGATACGTTGATGAAGCCATTGAAAATTCACGTTTTTTTATCAGCTTCTGATGGGTTGACTGATAAAAACCAATGAACCAAATTAGCTTATGAAGTACATATTAGCATCTCTTGTATAAAAACACAAGGCTATGTGCCAAATAAATCCTTCTAAATCGTGACAATTCTAATGTATAATTGTCAATTTTATGCTGAATCCTCCGATTCACCTATCAGGATCAGTAAATCCACTGTAATTTCTTTCAACTTTGTTCGTATATTATCAAAGTCCTCCTTGATATGCCAGCCAAGAGGGGTCATGTGTACAAAGTCCTCTACCAGTTCGTCAGGCAGATGAAAGGTGTACTTAACTGACACTTTTCGGACAGTTGAGTAATGTTCTTCAAATTTTTCTACAACCTGAGCATTTGAATAGGACTGTTTCGATTCTTTTTGTAATGATCGCAATTCTTTGAGGTATCCTGGATTTGGGACGACTTTGATGACCTGCCCATCTTTTTTCAGCAGTCTGTCAAATTCGCTGTAATTGGATGGAGACAAAATATTTAAAAGCGTATCATACTGGAGTGAAGCAAAGGGAGAACGAGCCAGATCGGCAGTCAGAAAGAATATGTCTTCATGACTGGCGGCCGCTAAGTTGATTCCTTCCTTTGAAATATCAAAGCCGATAATCGGTCCATTGTGCCCCTTTTTCTTCAGATAGGCACTATGTGAGCCTTCACCGCAGCCGATATCTAAAAGAACGCCTTCAGGGTGCTTGATCAGTGACTGGATCTTATCAAGCAACGTCGTCCACAGGCCGCTCTCAGCCAGTCTCTGTCTAGCCAGAAGCATATCTCTTGAATACTCGGAAGGAACACTTTTCTGCAGTAAAAATAACGTGCCTTTTTTTGAGAGATCAAACTGATGCCCACCCCGACAGAATACCTGATGATTTTCAACCGATTCAAATGCCTGGCTGCATACCGGACATTGAAACAAATGAAGATGATCTTCAAGAAACAACTGTGCTTTATCTATTTTCTTTAACATGTCATGCCTCTTTTCAAATGCTTTCGATAGACCTTTTCTCTTTATCATGATATAACGAAAGTAACAAAGATGAAAGGATGATTCATAAATGCCATGGGATTTAAATGATTACCCTGATTCACTCAAGAACCTTGACCACGTGGTCAAGAAGAAAGCCATCGATATAGCCAATGCCCTGCTTGATAACGGGTACGAAGAAGGTCGGGCAATTCCTATCGCCACAGAACAGGCCAAAGAATGGGCTGATAATGCTTCAGAAGATGAGATCCGCTCCTTCAAGTACAGTGATGCTCCGGACAAGCAGGATCAGCATGACGATACAACGAATGAAGATCTGCTGGACAACGATGTTCTGGTCTACTTTGAAGAAGAGGAATGGAAGGTGCGCACGAAAGACGCCAAACGCTCGGACTCAACATTCGATAGTAAAGATGAAGCAGTTAAAAGGGCCAAAGAAATCGCAGATAATAAAGATTCTAACGTCATTACCTTTACAAAAGACGGGAAACGTCAGTAATGGTTTTGAATCATACAAAGAAGCACCTGAACCACGCAGGATATTGCCTGCAGTGATCAGGTGCTTTTTTCATAATTTAATTTACGAGCTTATCTTAGTCTGCTTCACGAAGAAGCGGCATACTCATGCATCGTGGCCCCCCTCGACCGCGGGACAGCTCACTTGAAGGGATTTCGATCACTTTAATTCCATTTTTACGCAGCAGTTCGTTAGAGACGTAGTTACGGTTATAAGTGATAACCACACCTGGTTTGATGGCTAAAGTATTTGAGCCATCGTTCCACTGTTCTCTCGGAGCAGCAATCGGGTCTCCTCCCCCACATGGGATCAAGTTGATTTCTGGCATATTCAGGACATCTTTCAGGACGTCAGTTAAATCTGTGTGATGTGTGACTTTGATCTGACCTTCCACCTTAGACGGTTCCAGCATATAGATTGACATTTTTTCATCAAGATCCTGTATGCCTGGATGTATAGTGAACGCATCTTTATCCACCATAGTAAATACTGTGTCCAGGTGCATCATTGCTCTGACGTGCGGAATTTCGATTGCAAGGATTTTTCTGAACTTATCCTGCTTGTCAAAAAGTGAATGAGCCAGTTCTTCGATGGCACGACCTGATGTGCGCTGAGAGACACCTATGGCAAGGACATCCTCACTTAAAACTAGGATATCTCCACCTTCGATGGTCGTTTCGGAATTTCGGTCACGCCAAAGCGGCAGCTGATCCCCTTTAAAATCTGGATGATATCTAGCGATCGTTTCCATAAACAGTGATTCTCTTTTTCGGGCTTCGTAGGTCATTTTGTTGATGGACATGCCTTTGCCTAAGGTTGAGGCAATATCTCTCGTATAGTAAAGGTTAGGCATGGGCTGCATGAGAAACAGATCCTGATCCTGCCGATCGGTCAGCCAGGCAAGTGAACGCGATTGAATGTCAAGCTTGTCCGTTCTGATTCCGGCCATCAGTGTGTCGACCATGTCTTTCGTATCCATAGACAGCAGGTAGTCTGACAATGCATCTTTCACATCCTTGATGTATATGCCCGACTCACTGATCATCTGATCAACTAAAGTCTGATGCCCCTGATGCGCATCAAGGGCTTCCGCCACTAGTTCTTCCAAGTAAACAACTTCAGATCCATTGTCCTTCAAGGCTTCTGCAAATGCATCATGTTCCTCCTGTATGATCGGTAGATAAGGGATGTCATCAAAGAGCAAGTCTTCCATAGTAGAAGGAATAAGATTTTCCACTTCCCGTCCTGGACGTTTTAAAAGAACGGATTTCAGCGGATCGATCTCTGAGTTGATATTAAATAATCTTGACATAATGTCCTCCTGATAAAATTAGTATAGATATTTAAAATAACGTATAAATATTCATTTTAATGCAAATGGAAAGAGAAAAGATTGCTCTTCTCCCCTTCATTCTTATTCTTCTATAAATACATCTGGTGATTCTGTATAGTCTGGTGCGGGAGCTACGTTTTCAGGTTTGCGTTCGTAGCGGATCGGTTCATTATAACTATCATCTTCAGCCATTTTCTGTTCAAGCCACATCTCTGTCTCCATCAATGCGTCATCAAGATGAACGACTGCTTTGCTTTTAGTTTCCTGAGCCTTTGATTTCAGTTGTCTCTGAAAGTCTTCTCCTGACTGTGGGGCAAAAAGATAAGCTGCTGCTGCTCCAGCTAAGGCACCCAAAGCCATTCCTATTCCGAAACTGCCTTTTGACATGCTGTTTTCCTCCTAGTTAGTAAGTGATTTTTCCAGTGACACAAGTTCTATGCAGGTACACAATGCTTCCATTGCAATTTCCAGATCATCCAGTTTGGCAAAGCTCGGAGCCAGTCTGATGCTGTTATCCTTTGGATTGACACCATACGGATATGCAGCATTGGCAGGAGTCAGTTCGATCCCAATTGCCTTCATTTTTTCAACGATATCCGTTGCGCACCCGTCCTGTGTAGTCAGATGAATGAAATAGCCGCCTTCAGGTTTGGTCCACTGAACAAACGCGGACCGGTCTCCGGAAAAGTATGCGGAAAGAATTGCATCGACCCAGTCAAATTTAGGTGAAAGAATCTCAGCATGCTTTTCCATGTGGTGCTCGATGGTTTCACGGTCTTTAAGAAACAGGACATGACGCATCTGATTGATTTTATCAAAACTGATGATCTGCTTGCTGAACTCCAGAGCCAGCTCATTGATGCGTGCTTCTGATGCACCCATAGCCGCTACACCAGAACCAGGAAGCGTCATTTTAGATGTTGACACATACTGAATCACCCGATTCTCATTTCCGGCTTCTTTACATGCTTTAAGGAGATCTGCAGCTTCTTTTTTATCATCAGTCAAATGGTGAACGACATACGCATTGTCCCAGAGAATAATGAAATCCTCGTAAGCTGTAAACATATTCGCCAGACGGGTGACAGACTCATCTGAAATCGTTTCTCCAGTCGGGTTATTGTATGTAGGCACTACAAACATCCCTTTTATAGCTGGATCCTGTGCGACCAGTTTCTCAACGGCTTCCATATCTGGACCCTGACCTGTCAGTTCAACCGGGATCATTTCGATACCTAGATGATCCAGCATGAACCAGTGGCGGTCGTATCCTGGACTCGGACAGATAAATTTGACCTTGTCTCCTCTTGACCATGGGTTCTTGGCAGTGAACATAAAGTGCACAAGGGTTGCATACATCATCTGAAGACTGGAATTGCCTCCGACAAACGTTTCCTCTACCTGTGTGTTCAACAGTTCACCGAAAAGTTCTCTGGCTTCTTTTAAACCAAAGAGTCCACCATAGTTTCTTATGTCTAGTTCATCTTCACTATACCAGTTTTCGATGCGTGTTTCATTTAATAAAGCTTCAGACAGTTTCAACTGTTCTGTTGATGGAATTCCTCTGGCAATGGTTATGTCAAAAGGTCGATTTTTATACAGAGCATACTGTGATCTCAACTGCTCCAGACGTTCACTTATTTCTTCAATAGACATGACATTTCTCCTCTCGTTGCCCTGCACTCGGTACAAAGCAGATTAGCTAGTCATTATTATACCTTATCATAAGTGAATTTGAAAACGATTCATCAATTCAGAAGCTGTTCTGACCCGTTCTCTACATAACTTCCGAGACTTTTCGCAAACATTCATCATGATCATGCGCACGTGCCGGACACTGATATCTGCCGAAAAAAATCATCCGGTGATGAGCAATACTCCATAGCTCTCTCGGGAGTTTTTCCATCAAGGTTTCTTCGACCTGTTTGACTGTCGCTTTTGGAGAGCAGATATTGAATCGTTTACTGATACGTTCGACATGCGTATCGACAGCAATAGCCGGTTCATCAAAGGCCACACTCATAACGACATTGGCCGTTTTTCTGCCGACGCCAGCCAGACTTTCAAGCTCCTTATGTGTCCTCGGCACTTCACCGTTAAAGCGGACGACCAAGTCTTCAGCACATTTCTTTAGAAACTTAGCTTTATTGCGGTATAGTCCAATCGTCTTAATTTTGTCCATGATTTCTTCCACTTCAGCTTCCATCATCGCTTCGGGATTCGGATAGGCTTCAAACAGCTGGGGAGTCACTTTGTTTACTCCTACATCAGTTGTCTGTGCACTCAATATGACAGCTATCAATAATTCGAAAGCATTCTTATGGCTCAGTTCAGCTTTCGCATCTGGATACAGTTCACCCATAGCCTCGATCAATTTAGTCGTTTCAGTCGCATTCAGTAATTCAGGTTCTTTCATTCCGGCATTCTCTCCTTATTCTGTCGTCAGGTCCTTAAGCATCGTCATTATTTTTAAGCCAGTTATACATCGGCACGGGTTTATCTTCTTCATCCTTCTCACTATCTGAGGATTTGTCAGACTGATTCTGTCTGTGCCGTTTCGACTCTTTTTCAACCTGGGCTTTCGTGCGAATGTTTTTCTTCTCCCATGTCAGCAGGATCCTGTCGATATACTTCAGACTGTAAACTTGACTCAGGACAGCTTCACGTAATGCAGCTTCAATCAGTTCGATTGGATAATCATCTTCGTTCAGCCACATATCAAGGGTCTGAATTTCTATTGCGGACAATCCTCTGCCGAATTCTTCTTCAAACAAACGGTAAAGATCTTTGGAAGACAGCTCTTCTTTTTCTTTCTTCACAGTTTTCAACTGTTCTTCCTGCAAGTAAACAAGTTTTTCGTATAACAGATCAAATGAGAATTCGTCCTGGGTCTTTCCTTCTTCATTTATGCTGGTCTCTATTGTAATAATTTTCTTAGTCATCAGCTGGTGAATTGCTTTGTATGCTTCTTCCCTTGATACATCCAGTCGCTCTGCAAGCAGTTGACTGTCAGGAAAGCGCTGGCCGTTTTCAACTAGAGAAAGAAGCTGAATGAGAACAACCAGATCAGTATTTGTCAGTCCCAGATCTTTATAATGCATCAGCAATGGATTAGGGATAAGTGTCTGACCGGCTTTTATCCACTTTATAAGGTCTTCAGCCATATTTCGGCTCCTTTCTAACTTTTCCTCACAATCAATGAGGTTCATTATTTAAAAAAAGGACTGGGTAAAATGCCCAATCCTTTTTATTGCGGTCACTGCTGCTTATGGATAAATACGGTTCAAGAGACGTGGGAACGGAATAGCTTCACGGATATGTTCCGTTCCACTGATCCAGGTTACCGTACGTTCAAGTCCCAGTCCGAAACCGGAATGCGGGACACTACCGTATTTACGAAGATCCAGATACCATTCATACTCGCTGACGTCCAGGTCGAACGCTTCAAGCTGCTTACGAAGGGCATCATAGTCATCTTCACGCTGAGATCCACCAATGATTTCACCATAGCCTTCAGGAGCAATAAGATCTGCACATAAGACGATGTCTTCACGAGTCGGATGAGGTTTCATGTAAAATGGCTTGATCGCTTTCGGATAGTTCAGGATAAAGACAGGCTTATCGAATTGTTCAGCGATAAAGGTCTCTTCTGGTGATCCGAAGTCTTCACCCCAAGTCACATCGAAGTCATTCTTATTCAGCAGCTCAATTGCTTCATCATAAGAAATTCTTGGATAAGGTAGAGATGTATATTTTCTAAGCAGGTCTTTATCACGTTCAAGAACATCCAGAGCGTGATCACAGTTATCCAGGACACTCTGTACAAGATACGCGACATATTTTTCCTGAATTTCAAGAGAATCGTCCTGATCCATAAAGGCCATTTCAGGTTCGATCATCCAGAATTCAATCAGGTGACGACGAGTCTTGGATTTTTCAGCCCGGAAAGTCGGACCGAATGAAAAGACTTTACCAAGAGCCATAGCTCCTGCTTCCATATACAGCTGTCCACTTTGAGACAGGAAGGCATCTCTATCGAAGTATTCTGTATGGAACAGTTCAGTCGTGTTTTCTGCCGCACTACCTGTCAGGATAGGCGGATCGATTTTAGTAAAGCCTTCTTTATTGTAAAACTCATAAGTTGCACGTATGATTTCATTTCTGACCTGCATCACGGCATGCTGCTTTGAAGATCGCAGCCATAAATGACGGTTGTCCATAAGAAACTCGGTACCGTGTTCTTTTGGCGTGATCGGATAATCGACTGACTCGCCGATTACTTCCAGGCTGTCGACGTGTATTTCATAGCCGAATTTAGAACGGGTGTCTTCCTGAATCGTTCCTTCAACCCAGACAGAGCTTTCCTGCGTAATGTTTTTAGCAGTCTGAAAAACCTCTTCGGAAACTTCACTTTTAACGACGACCCCTTGGAAAAAGGCTGATCCGTCACGTAAATTCAGAAAGGCGATTTTCCCGCTTGAACGTTTATTGGCGATCCATGCCCCGATTCTTACTTTTTCTCCGACATGTTTACTAGCTTCTATTATCTGTATCTTCTTCACGTAAATAATTCCCTTCTGATTTAAATATTATCTATGGTGCGCAGCCATTCACCTGTCTGCAGATTGACGATATAATAACCTAATCGGTCATTCTCATTGCGGTAGCTGATTTCCCAGACCGGTGTATCATCGATCATACCGATCCGTGCATTGAGAATCTTGACCGAATCTCTAGCTTCCCGGGTCATTCTTACAGCTTCCTGCTCGGAAATGGTATTCTCTGCAGAAAAAGATGTAATCTGACCTCCAGCCTGCTGAACGATATAAATACGCTCTTGGCCTTCTTCATTCGTTCCAGTTACTGTCAGGTATGTTTCTGTCCCGTTGTACCAGTGAAAATCTTCCACCTGGTTTAGATTCGTCCGTTCCCTGACAAAAGCTATCGTATCTGCTTCTGCACGAGAATAAGTATTAGTCGATCGCTGATATAAGATAATCGCTCCGATAATCACAAGACTCAAAGTAATGGCGAGACCAATTATAAATTTTTTCACTTGTCTCTCCTCAATCTGTTTCCTTTTATTTCAACTTCTCTAGTATAGCAAATGCCACTCGAGAAATAAATATCTGGGTTGTTAAACTTTGTTTTCAGTTTGTCTGAAAAATGACTGGGCTTCACTTACGATCGTCTCAAGCGGATATTCTTCCAGTACCAGTCCTTCAGGTAGTGAGTCGGTAAATGCAGACCCGTAACTTGAATCGATGATCCGTCTATCAAGAACGATCCAGATGCCTTTATCATGAACTGAACGGATCAGTCTGCCGATTCCCTGCTTGAGACGCATCACTGCTCTCGGCAGAAGGTCATGCACAAAGGGATTCAGTCCCTGGTCACTCAGCAGCTGATGACGATGCTTGACCATGGGCATATCAGGCGAATCAAATGGCAGACGTGTAAGAATAACCAGTTTTAGTTCATCTTCGGGAAAATCGACCCCTTCCCAGAAACTGTCGGCGCCAAGCACAACCACTTCTCGAGCCTTTTTCACCTGCTTGGCAATCTTTAAAGGAGTGCCTGAAATGTTCTGCGCAAGGATAGTCTTTCGGTTCAGTGCGGGACGATTTTTCAGCAGCTGATAGACGGCCTGGATCGTTTCCTGTGACCGGAAAAGAATCAGCGTATTCTCGCTCGTCTGTTTAAGTATGTCTTCAAGTTGTCCGGCCAGCTCGGAAGCATACGCGCCGCGTTTTAAATGACCGACGGCTGTCTGCTGGTCAGGAACGAAAAGTCTGCCCTGCTTCTGATAATCATACACAGAATCAAAGCTGCTGAATTCTGCATGCTCAAGACCCAGTGCCTGCTGGATATAGCTGGTTGATCCTTTGACTGACAAGGTACTGCTCGTCAGCACAAGATGATCGACCGCATGAAGTCTATTTTGAAGCAGCTCTCTGCTGTCCAGATTATACTGATAAAAAGTCAAGGTGGTCCATGGTGAACGGGAATAGAATTTGATCCCGGTCAGGCTGCCTTTTTCCTGTCTGAAAAGCAGTTCGGTCAGTGACTCTGACAAGTGCTGCGTTCGGTCAATGACAAGCTGAAGACGAGACATCACTCGCTTTATTTCTTTAGACAAGGCATCTGATTCAGATTCCAGCAGTTCTATGATCTGATTGCCTACGTAGATCATTTCATCGATCGTCGCTTTTAGCCGTTTATTATCTTTCTTCAGTCCAACAGACAGTGCACTCAAATCAATCGCCTGCTCTTTCCACTCGACAACTGATTCCGAGTAGTCCTCAGTCTGTCGAATACGGGCAACCCAGGAGTCGGACCATTCCTGCCATTCTTCATTAAGAATTTGCGCCGCAGACTCCAGAGACCTGATCTGATAGTCTTTAACCGGACTATCTTCAGCTTGATCTAGTTCATAGAGAATGGACTCTTCCTTGTCGAGCGACCCAATCTGTTTCAGGTCTTTGACGAGTGAGCTGACTCTGAATGAAAGTGTGGCACTCTGATCAATGACATCCGGCAAGTGATGGGCTTCATCTATAATGACTGTTTCACTCTGAAGAATCGGCTCTAGTTTTTTCCAGTCAGCTAAGAGATAGGCATGGTTGGCAATAATGATCGCTGCCTCTTCGAGACGTCTATTTCTTCGATAGAGGAACTCATAAGATTCAAAAACTGGAAGAGGTGTCTGGCGTCCCGACGGTCTGATATCCTTCCAGAAGGCATGAGCCATATGTGCTCCGGACCCGATTTCCTCCAGGTCCCCCTCATTTGTTTCAGTCAGCCAGACCAGTATTTTCATACAGAAGATAGCCTCAATGTCTGAATCTGCTGTGTTTTTCCACTTTCTATAAAAAGCCGAGAGCGAAAGATAATGTGATTCGCTCTTGGCTACAGCTACGGACTGGGAGAACGGCATCTTCTGATTGAGCATAGGAATGATATCGGCTGAAAGCTGCTTTTGAAGAACTTTAGTATAAGTAGAAATAATCATTTTGTTCTCTTTTGACGCTAAGTAGTAAGCGGGAAAAAGATACCCATAAGTTTTCCCAGATCCAGGAGCGGCTTCTATGAGCTGCGTATACTTTGGCGCATCTTTTTTCAGAAAATTAAATAAGGTATTCATCAGCTCAGACTGACCACTTCGCCAGTCCAGACCGATCCGAGACAAAGCAGCCCGTTTCTCCTCTTCCTTATAGGGATAAACTGGCTGCTTTCTGTATTCTTCCTGGACAGTTGGACTGAGTGGCTTTTTAATTGCCATATCCCCCACTATCATAAGGGAGTGGTCAAGGTCGCTCGGATCATTCAGCATATCCTCTAGAGCGTGCCTGAAAAACAGGGTCGTGTCAGCAGTGGTACTGGGTGACAGGTCTGTCAAGGACTCAAGGGTGATCAGAGGCAGGCGTCTAATTTTTTCATCCAGTTTGTTTAACAGGAATACCGTTGCTTCTGCATCCGACAACGCGTTGTGGGCATGCTTTAAAGTATAGCCAAGTGACGCCGTCAATTCCTTCAACTGATAGCTGTCTTCAGAAGGGTAAAGAATCTGAGCCAGTTCTACTGTGTCGATAGCTGGAATACAAAGTGGCTCTGATCCTGCCCTTACCAGGCATTCATTTAAAAACTGATAATCAAAACCGACGTTATGTGCGACGAAAATCGTGTCTTCAAGCAGGTGTCGAATGACATGAGCAATGTCTTCAAAATAAGGGGCTGTAGCCAGATCCTGAGTGGTTATGCCAGTCAGGTCTCTAATGGTTCTGCTGACCTTACGTGAAGGGTTGACGAACGTATCGAATGACTGAATAATTTCACCGTTTCTGACTAGAACACAGGCAAATTGTATCATCCGTTCATCACGACCGATACTAGCTCCCGTCGCTTCAATATCGACGACAGCGTATAACTGATCTTTTTTCATCTAACCCCTCCTTTCTTCCTGACTATTCATAATGAAACAGAATTGTCAGATGTATTTACTTTCTTTAAGCCAGTTTAGAATCGGCTCGGTTTTATTTTCAATAGCGCCTAAGACCACAGCTTTTTCGGCAACCTGAATGGCTTCTCCGAGCCAAGGTCCGCCTCTGCTATCTGTCTCTTCCATTATGATCCGTCCGTTTATGGCCAGCTCTTCACGTGATTGGATAGGCAGAGTAAGAATCAGACGCGCTGCGGTGCGCTTATCGAATGGAAGCTTCAGCATCTGCAAAAGATCCTCCGCCTCCCAGATTAATGGTGGAGAAAAAGTGTAGACGATATAATGATTCAATGGATAATGATGGCGGTATAAAATCAGTTCCAGCAACTTGACGCTGTCCGTAATCAGCTGGTTGGAGAGACGCCAATATTTCAGGAAGGCCGCTGCTTCTTTGGGATCATTTACTCCCATGAAATAAAGCAGCAATGCCCAGACATGCCGCTCTTTCTTAAGTGGTCTTGAAATAAGCGAGAAGCGTCTCAGCGCCACTTTTCCGTACTTCAACCCAGGGCAATGGGCATAAAGACTTGTTGTAAAGAAGGCTTCCATACCCTGGAGGACATACTCGCCCATAGCCATTTTTACAAATTCCACCTGAATACGCTCGACGGCAATGTTTTCAAGCAAATGCGCATTAACCACAATCGCATAAAACGTATCAGCCTCAAGCTGAAAGCCGAGCTGAGAGGCAAATCGAACCGCCCGCATCATCCGCAGGGCATCTTCGTGGAACCGTTCTTCGGGCTTGCCTACTGCACGGATGATCTGTTCCTTCAGATCACGCTCCCCGTCAAAGAAATCCTGGATGTTTCCTTTGTTATCCATTGCGAAAGCATTGATTGTCAGGTCACGTCGCTTCAAGTCTTCTTCTAAAGAGCGCACAAAAGTGACCGAATCAGGACGTCTGTAATCTTGATACGTCGATTCGGTCCGAAATGTAGTAACTTCATAACTTTCATCGTCCAGCAGCACCATGACTGTTCCGTGTTCAATTCCTACATCGACGGTCCGTCTGAACAGCCGTTTAATTTCTTCAGGAAAGGCACTCGTTGCAATATCAACGTCATTGACTGTTTTTCCAAGGAGGGCGTCTCTGACACTGCCTCCTACGAAGTAAGCTTCAAATCCCGCAGCCTGTAGTGTCTCCAGAACGGGCAAAGCCTTCTCGAATTCTCCTTTAACTGGTACTTTTAAGGTCATATATACGGGGTACAAATCAGTGACGCATTCTACCCCTTCTCTCCTTTATCACTTAACTGTCTGCTTCGTTCCTGCCATCATGACGTTCGAAACGGTACGCATCTCTACTTTGAAACTTGTCCATGATGGCGTCGAACGAATCAGATAGGTCGATATCTAAAGAGTTGGCAAGACTGATCAGAACGAACAGGACATCGCCAAGCTCTTCTTCCACCCTTTTTTCCTCTTCGGACTCTTTTTTCTGTTTTTCACCATACCGATGATTAACTTCTCTTGCCAGTTCGCCCACTTCTTCAGTCAAACGAGCAAGCTGCCCTAAAGGAGTAAAATATCCAGTCTTGAACTGACTGATATAGTCATCAACCTGTTTCTGCATGTCTGTCATATCAGTCATCTGTCTACTCCTCTATTTTATGAATTCAGGAGGACGAAACACCGTTCTCCATTTTGTCTTCAATGTGTTTAAGTTCTTCTGCGAGGGAGTAAAAGTCATCCCGGTTATCTGTTTCAAGTGCACGATCGATATCTTCCAGCACCTGCTCGCGCTGTTTCTGAAGATAAAAGGTGTCAACCGCTTCGTCTACCTGCTCATCGATTTCGGAAGTCATGCGGTCGTTCCATTTTGCATAAGGGTTGTCTTCGAGAATTGCTGCATATTCTGGTGACAGCAGTGAATCCTGAAAGAGCAGTTCGATATACAAATCAGTATGCCAGTTCAGCCTGACTTCGTGGAAAGCCTGCTCTGGGTGGTCATATTCCTGACCATCCTTATAGAACCGGAACGCTTCATCTTCTGTGCCAACAGTCGCCATTCTAATTCCACGAGGAGTTTTATTCGCTTCTTCTACAAACTTTGTCTTGTTGAGTACAATGTCATGATTGAGTAGATAGTTTAAAATCCACATCGATTCTCTGCGTTTCATCTGATAGCGCTGCAAAAACCATTTGAGAAATTTCTTCTTGTCTTTTAACTGTACGCGACTATACATGTAAACTCCCCTCCTTTTCTATGCTCACTTATATTATACCAAAATTATAGAGTGTCTTCATACTTAATCCACTCACGCACTTCCATGTCATCCGGTTTCAGTTCGAGGTAACGTCTGGCTGTATTAATAAACCCTGCTCTGTCTCCATCTTCCCGAAGGAATACGGCATAGTCTTTTAGAAAGTCAGCATTGTCACTCAGATACACCGCTGCTTTATCATAGTAGTCTCTAGCTTCTTCAAATGCTTCTTCTTCATTATAAGCAATGGCCGCATACCAGAACAGCTGCGGGTCTTCTTCTCCGCTCTCAAGTACCGGTTCAAACACAGCTAGCGCTTCTTCAAAGGCCTGCTGTACGAATAGAACTTGAACATATTCCAGAATCATCGTGACATTGTCAGGGTCAAGGGCGATCGCTTCCTGATAAAAGTGACGTGCCTTGTCTGCATCTCCAAGAATTTTGGCTGCTTCTGCGCCCATCGCATACAAGGAAGCATTCTGCCTGTCGTAAAAGAGCCCTTCTTCCACTTGTTCCAGTGCACGTTTTTCATCAGCAAGTTCAAGAAAACCTTTGGCCAGATAACTGTAGACGGACGTGTAGCTCGGGTCCAGTTCCTTAACTTTGAAGAAATGGCTGTTTGCCGCATCGTAGTCCTTTTTCTGGAAATACACGAGACCAAGCTGGAAAAGATGATCGCTCGTCTCCTGCAGATCAACAGCTTCTTTCAAGTAATCTATAGCAGAATCCAGGTCTCCTATCGCCGCATAAGCATTTCCCAGTCGTCCATTGAGACTGGTCCCGGCGAATTCAATATGATTTGTGACAATCAGTTTTTCGTAATGCGTAATGGCCTCTTTATACTTCCCACTGGCAAAAAGCAGTTCTCCCAGTGCGAATTCGATTACTGGTTCTTCAGGCAGCAAAGCTCTTGCTTCTTCAAGCTTCTGCCTCGCTACTTCCGGAAGATCCAGCACCTGATAGTAGTCAGCTGAAACCAACAGCGCCTGTACATAATATGGACTGTCCTTATCCACTTTTTCGATCCATTCAAAAGCTTCCAGCTCATTGCCTTCTTCGATCGCTATCTCAGCCAAGGTCAGTTTCAGTCCCTCTTCATCGGGATGTGCGGTCAGCAGATGCTGAACGACCTGCTTCGTTTGATTTAAGAATCCCAGATCGAAAAGCGTTTCAACTAGTGCAAACAAGTCTTCATCCGAATCGCCTGCAATCGCCTGATCCAGCAGATGTTCTGCCTTTTCGAGTTCTTCGTTCTGAATTGCATCGATCATTTCTTTTGAATACGACATCCTGACATCCCTTCTTTCCTGTCTCTTTTTATTATCTTATCATATCTGCAGTCTGATTTACTATATCAAAAAACAGTTCAAACCAGGTAGCGGTTCAAACTGTTTCTAGACTTACTGTCCTGCATCTGTATGATAATACACGTCAATCAGAACGCTCCCGCTCAACAAATCTTCACTTTCTCTCTGATAGGAGAGCTGATAGCTGTTCAAGAATCGGTCCTGCTGATTCATGTTCGCCAGCATGCCTCTGATATTTGAGGCTTCTGAGCTTTCGAATTCAATCTGATAAACGGTATGAACATACCGGTCATTGAGTCCTTCAACAGGCTGTTCTTCGCTAAGACGTGAGATCTGACGCAATGTAACGTCATTTGACTCTGCCGCAGACTGGATCAGCACAATGGCTTCATTGATCCTTTCACCTTCAGGAATAAAGCGTGATGACTCAGCATAAGCCTCTTCCAGCTCATTAAGATTCTGTTCAGACGGTGGGTAAGCAGTCAGGAGCGATTCCTGCTCACTGACTATAGCTGCGGAGTTTTCCGCAGTAGCCCTTACCGGTTCGATAAAATATCTGTTTCCATAATAGAACAGAGCAATCAGGATCATGATAAGGGTCAGCATCACCAGAAGGGATTCTCTAGTCCATTTGATGATCATTGCTCTCCCCCCTCTTCTTTCAGAATCTGCTCATCGATGTCCAGTGTCAGTTCGATCAGATGACCGGCATCCTCACCCTGATTTTCCAGACGAGTCATGTGCACGCGCGTCACGTACGGAAGCATTTCAAGATCAGTTATTAATTCTGCACTTTCTTCTACTAATGACTGGTCCAGCTGAACCATCAGTTCATTCGTTTCATTTAAAGTGAATGTCACCACAGTTTCTTCGCTGTCAGGAATCACACCAGTGATGTCCTCAGTCAGATAGACAAGGGGATACTGATTGGCCTCCAGTACAGTCATAGCCTGCTCATTCATTGTGATTGCCCGGTCAACTCTTGACATGTTCCGAGCCACTGAGACTTCCTCGGACCGCTGCTGCAGAAGCTGCATACTGTTCTGGTCTTGTCTGACGTAAAGCCCGTGCATCAGGAAGAAATAAATCCCTACTATCATAACACCGGCAAAAAAGAAAACAATCATCAGATGAGGAAGCACATTTCTAGCTTTCTTCTCAAAAAAATTGATCTCGATCATTTGACCACTTCCCCTTCGCCTTCAACAGTCAGATTCTTCACTTTCTTGAATCCTCGTCCTGTCTTTTTATGTCTAGTTCCCAGACTTTCCTTCGAAGCCCCGAACAATGATTGCCCCGCTTTAGGTTCTTTTAAAGACAAACCGTAAAGGACAGAGTCAGCCTGTACAAATTGGGAAGGAAGATCGACCAAGCTTATTTTAACTGTAAAGCGTTCATCAAGAAGACGTTTCAAACGGTCAAGATCCGGGAAATAACCGCTCAGGACGATAGCTGAGACGCTGTCTTTCCCATCCATAACGGAATAGCGATAAAAATCCATAAACCGCTCCAGGCCATTCAGCTGGTCCTCCAGATTATCTGTCAGTTCCTCATCCGTGCGTTTCCATTCCCACCTGCCTTCTTTCGTCAGGTTCCATGATTCCATTAGTCTCTGAGAACGGGTATGCCTGTTGAACTGTGGGATGCCTTTATTGAAGACAGTGATTGATGTATCAACAGGATTCCACTGCAGAACCATAACGTGATCCTCTTCTTTGGCTTTAATCTGAAACTGCTGGTTTAGAATTCGGTAGACACAAAGAGACGAAATATCCGCCACTTCCGGTTTCAAAGATACTCCTTCAAGAAGATCGAGATAATGACGCACCTGATCTCCAGGATAAGCAGCAAGAAAAAGCGTCTGAGTCGTTTCATTTCTGCTAATGACTTCATAATCCACTTTCGGGTGATCAAAAGGCAGGCGAATCGACTGGTTGATATGTAGATTCAAATAATCCTTGATTTCATTTGGGGCAAGCTGAGCTGGAATCTCTTCCTCGCGAATCGTGACAAAATCGTCTGGGAGAACGATGGACACCTTCGTTTTTTTCCATTTCTTCTCTTTAATGAGTGCATCAAGTCGGGCCTGAAGAAGCGGCACATTAGTCAGCCTGCCTTCCTGGACAATTGCTGTATCAAAAACAAGTTCGTCTTTTTCAATGAGTGTTTTTCTCTGACTATCCATCACCAGATACTTGATACTGCGTTCAAGAAACTGCATGAACAGATGTGGTTTGGCTTTAAATAACATAATGATTCCTCCAGAAGTTCTTCATGTCAATCTATCAATTTCAGTAGATACTGTTCAAAACAAGGAAATATACCAGTCGATCAACGGTTCTCCAACGAAGAAGACAGTCAGTGCCGCCAGCCCGATATATGGCCCGAAAGCGATACGAGACTTCCTGCCGAGACGATTGATCTTCATTGTAATCAGCCCACCTATACTGCCGAACAAAGTAGATAGGAAAAACAAAAGCAGAAAGTGATATAATCCGAAAATAAAGCCGAATAAGGTAAAGTACTTCAGATCACCAACACCCATGCCGCCTTTAGAGATTAGGATAATTATTAGGACAAGGATGAATGCGACTACTGCTCCGATACCTGACATGTAAAAGGGATTAAGCGGGAAGAACAGGCGGTAAATCAGAAAAAGCGGACTGAAAAAAATCAGAATTCGATTCGGTATCCGTTTGTATTCAATATCCGATACACTTACCGGAATGATCAGACTGATGAGAAGCACGCCTAGAATCATTTGGTTAGTGATCCCGAAGAAATAATAAGTTGATGCAAATAATATACCAGTCGCAAATTCCATCAATGGGTAAATCAGTGAGATACGCTGATGGCATCCCCGGCATTTTCCTTTTTGTATAAGATAGGAAAATACAGGGATTAGTTCTCTCCAGCTCAACGTCCGCTGGCACGTGTCACAGTATGACCGCTTTTCACTGAAAAGGGACTTTGTTGGTACACGTAATCCGACTACATTGAAAAAAGAGCCAAAGATTAGTCCGTATAAAAAGAAAACCACTATGAAAAATATGTCCATTTTTTACTCCTATGTAGTAAGAAAGACCCCGGGAAGGGGCCTTTATTTAAGTAGCGTGATGTATTAATTTCCACCACTTTGAAATTCTAAATCACCATCACTGTTTCTTATTACTTTATCATTAACGTTTAAAGTTTCGTCTCCTCGATCTTCTAAATATCCTCTATCTACTAATGTTTCAACCGTCACACCGTCAGTTCCTAAAGTTACGTTTTCACCAGTTTCATATAATCTTGCAGCATCAACAATCAGTTCGGTTTCTCTTGCAGTAGCTCTTTCATCTGCGTTAGAAATGACCCCACTTACTGCAGGAATAGCAATAGCCAATATAATCCCCAAAATAACAATAACTGCCAAAAGTTCAACTAGTGTAAATCCGTCTTCTTTTTTCATCATCTGTCTGATTTTGTTCCTCATTTTATCATCCTCCTAATTTTTTATTTATACTTTCATTCAGACTTAACAGAACATAAACACGAATGGGAACAACATGTTTAAAAATTCCGATAAGCACAAGAAATAAAGTATAAAAATACAATATAACTGTATACAAATCAGTTAGATAATAGTTCGAATCTATGTAATTGATTTGTATTGTCCATATTATAAATCATTAAATCTCTAAATACAATAGTTGTTGAAAAAAAATTACTCGTATATTAATTAAAATGTTTCGAATAAACTGAACATTGGGATAACGATGGACAGGACGATCAAACCGACAATTAAAGCCAGGAAAATGATGAGGACTGGCTCGATCAGTGACTGCAGTTTATCTGATGCTTCCTGGACTTCCTGATCGTATACGTCAGCTACTTTCTTCAGCATCTCATCCAGGGATCCACTCGATTCGCCCACTCTAATCATCTGCAGAATCAATGATGGGAAGACCCAGTGACCTTCCATCGGTTTAGCCAGCGACTCTCCCTTTTCTAAGGAAGCTTTTGATTCGATCAGCACGTCTCTAACTACTCTGTTGCCGACTACTCCACTGGTGATTTCAACTGCCTGGAGAATCGGTACAGAACTGTTCAGTAAGGAGCTTAGAGTCTGAGTCATTCTAGCCAAAACTGTCTTTTGAACGAATGATCCAACAACAGGTAGCTTTAATACAAGTTTATCCAGATAATATGCTCCTGATTCCCTTTTCTTGACTTGTATAAACAGCCCAGCCAACAATACCAAGAGTCCTATAAACAGCCACCAGAAGCGCTGGATAAATCCACTGAATTGCAGAACCAGTTTAGTAATGAGTGGTAAGTCTTCTCCAAATGAAGCAAAGAGATCCCCAAATATAGGCACGATGAAAACTAGTAGAAATATGGTAATGATGATTGCAAATGACGCTACCACAACTGGATAGGTCAGAGCAGTTGACACCTTCTGCTTGATCCGGTACTGCTTTTCATAGTAAGTGGCCATACGGTCCATAACATCTTCAAGCTGCCCACTGACTTCTCCTGAATGAATCATCTGTACCAGTAATTCGGGAAACAGTTTCGGGTAGTCCTTCATAGCTTCCGATAAGGCGATTCCCTCTTTAACCTCAACTGAAATAGTCTCTAGTGCTTCTGTCAAAGCTTTACTTTCAGTCTGTTCGGCAAGTAAATCAATCGAATCGATTAAAAGGATTCCAGCTTCCAGCAGTGTGGCGAACTGTCTCAAGAACAGGACAAATTCCTTCTGCTTAACAGGTCTGCCAATATAGATATCTTTGTAAAGAATAGAGTTTAATGGTTCAACTTCGAAAACGATCAGATTCATCTGAGTCAGTTCCTTGACTGCATCTTTTTTATTCGTTGTATCCAGTCTACCTTTAATAACTTTTCCTTCTATTGTTTTTGCCTTGTAGGCATATGTGGCCATAGTCTTCCTCCAATCTGTTACTGGCCGCTGACATAAGGGAGCAGTTCCAGTTCACTGATGCGTTTCTCCGCAATCAATTGTCGCATATCCATTTCCATCGTATGCATGCCCTGATCCTTAGACGTCTGAAGGACATTTGGGATCTGGTGCATCTTTTCATTTCTGATCAGATTTTTGATTGCCGCATTATTGATCAGCAGTTCCGTCGCCGCTACCCGACCTTTTATGTTCAAAGTCGGAAACAGTCTTTGCGACATTACACCAATTAAAACATTAGCCAGCATCGTTCTGACCTGGTTCTTCTGGTGAACCGGAAACACATCGATGATTCTATCAATGGTTCCCGTTGTGTCTTGAGTATGTAAGGTACCCAAAACAAGATGCCCGGTTTCTGCGGCAGTAATCGCCGTCTGAATCGTATCCAGATCACGCAGTTCTCCAACTAGAATGACATCCGGATCCTGCCTCAAACTGGCTCTAAGGCCGTCTTTAAAGGATAGCGTGTCGAATCCTACTTCTCTTTGTTCGATAATGCATTTATTGTGTGAATGAAGGTATTCGATCGGATCTTCTAATGTAATGATATGCCGATTCATTTCGTGATTCATATAGTCGATCATGGATGCCAGCGATGTGCTTTTTCCGCTTCCAGTCGGTCCGGTTACCAAGATCAGCCCGTGAGGCTTTTTCACTAATTCTTTCAGCCTTTGAGGTATACCAAGACTGTCAATCGTCGGAATGTCTCTGGGGATCACTCTGAAAGCAAGGGAAATGGCACTACGCTGGTAGAATATATTGACCCTGAACCGTGAAACCCCTGGAATACCATATGACAAATCCACTTCTCTCACTTCCTGAAGCTGGTCCCATAGTTTATCGGTCAGTATTGCTCTAGCCATTTCCATCGTATCATCGGGCATAAGCCTATCTTCTTTTTCGGGCATTAATTTGCCGTCTACTCTAAAAACCGGTGAAGACCCGGCCACAAGGTGCACATCCGAGGCTTCTTTATAATGTGCTTTCGTTAATAACGCAATAAGTTTATCCAATATAGTCATTCCTTCTACTCATCAGCCGAAGCCACTCTCAGGACTTCATCTAATGTTGTTTTACCTGATTTTATTTTCTCAAGTCCATCATCAATCAGGAATTTGACACCTTTTTCTTTTACGTGCTGCTTGATATCCTGCATGGTTGCCTGATTCATCATAAGCTGTTTCAGGTCATCACCGATCACGATCAGTTCATGTATCGCCATACGTCCGCGGTAACCTGTATGCCTGCAGCGGTCGCATCCTTTACCAATCGTCACTTCTTCAATTGTCTGTCCACGACGTTCGAATATATCGCGTTCGATCGGACTGGCTTGTCTAGTATAGGCACAGTCCTTACAGACTGTCTTGACCAGCCTTTGAGCCATCACACCACTTAAGGATGAAACGACTAAATACGGTTCGATTCCCATATCAAAGAGACGAGGGATTGCTTCGATCGCGCTGTTGGTGTGCAGTGTACTGAATACCAAATGACCGGTCAGTGATGCACGGATACTGATTTCCGCTGTTTCCTTGTCACGGATTTCTCCGACCATGATGATATTCGGGTCTTGTCTAAGAATAGAACGCAGACCTGCCGCAAAGGTCAGACCAATCGAGGAATTTACCTGCACCTGATTGATGCCTTCAAGCTGATACTCCACTGGATCTTCCACTGTAACAATATTACTTTCAGGACTGTTCAGTTCATTAATCGATCCGTAAAGCGTCGACGATTTCCCTGACCCAGTCGGCCCTGTAAGCAAGATGAGTCCGGAAGGCTGCCTGATCAGCTTTTCGTAATCCTTCAATGCATCTTCTTGGAGGCCTATGTCTTCGATTTTTTTAAAGACATTTGACATGTCCAGGATTCGGATAACAACCTTTTCACCAAACACAGTTGGCAAAGTAGACACCCTGAGGTTCACTTTTTTGTCTACAACTATTGTACTGATCCGTCCATCCTGAGGCAGACGTGTTTCTGTAATATTCAACCCAGCCATGATCTTGATTCTGGCCACAAGTGAATTCATCAGTGCTTTAGGTAAAGTCCGGTCGGTTCTCAAAACCCCATCTACTCGGTAACGCACTGTAACAGCAGTTTCTTTCTGATCAAGGTGAATATCTGATGCATGCATCGCTACACCCGTTTCCAGCAGCTGATCAAAAATACGAACCGCAGGCGCTTCTTCTCCTTCAATATCTTCCACTGCAATGTCATTACTGTCATACAGACGGTTGATCGTCTGTAGAATATCGTCTTTTGCTGCGATAACAGGCTGTACAGTGTAACCTGTAGACAGCTCGAGATCCTCGATAGCGTAAAAATCGAGAGGATCATTCATCGCAACGATTAGACGAGTGTTTTCTTTTCCAATCGGAAGCAACAGGTTAGACCGGGCAAAATCTTTTGTAATAATGTCGATCAGAGACTTATCAATGGGATATTGATACAGAGATACACTCTCAAGTTTCAGCTGAATCTCAAGAACATCGAGCAGCTGCTTTTCCGTTATGTAGCCTTGATCAACGAGGGCATCTCCTAGTTTCTGATTGTTTTTCTTGTGTTCAATTGCTTCAATTATTTGAGTTTCTGTGATCAGGTCTGCTTCTTTAAGTAAGTCACCTAATTTTTTCCGCTTAGTATTAGCCATTAGCTCACGCACTTCCTATCTTGTTTCTGAAATAGGATCGGACGAAATTAGTTCTTTCGATGATCCTGAACTTCCATTTCCACTATCATTTGAAGCAAAAGGAAAAGCTGAAAAATCGTAAGGTTTATATTTAACTATTGCTCCTCCGTCCATTGAAATCCTCTCACCCAATATAATTCCCTCAAAATTTGCTCCTGCAATAAGCTCTACATTAGCATTTGGTGCAAAGATTAACGGACTGGAAAAAGTTCCTCCATCAAAGTATACCTTTTTCCCAGCTGTAAAAATGACTCCGTTTATGCCCGCACCACCTTGAACATTTATATCAGCCTGTTTAATGTGAATAGATCCATTAATTCTTTGAGCGCCAGAGAAATTTAAAGCCGAGGCTCCGGCGTAATAGAGCGATAATTTCGATTGATGGGCATTCCTGTTTAATGTACTAGATGAACCAAAAGGCATTTTGTTCTTAACAAATATAGTTAGTGACCCTTCACCTACAATTTCAATATGTCCATTATTCATCAGTAGCTCATTTACTGTAATCCTTAAATCCTTATCACCTACATCAAATCGCAGAACTCTTTCACTATTTAATTCAATTGTCTCATAAGAAGTGTCTTCTTTTAAGTCAATAACTGTAGGCGGCACTCCCCCATTTAAGCGTAAATTTTTGTTTCCTATAGGTGGTGAAAATACAGGGATTTCTGGAAAATCAGAGACTACATTAGTAAAGTTGGACCATACCACAGGACTGTCCATAGCACGGCGATTCGGTCTATTCCAATCCGGAAAGTTAATGATACGAGCAGGGTCTGCTCCTGGACTATAAAGAAAGGTTGCCTTACTGACATTAGTGTAGGTCAGTGATACACTTTCGTTTTGAGTAGTGTTGATTACAACATTTCCAACAAGTTCATTGCCGGAAATATACATATAACTATTAGCAATCAGACTCGCCCCCTCCGGAATCACAGGGAATGTAACTCCAGGGCTATTGTCAGTCCAGGTCACATCAAAAGTCTTCTCCACTAGTCTTTTTCTTCCATCGACGTTACCTTCAGATTGGAGTATGTATGAC
This sequence comes from Alkalibacterium pelagium, assembly GCF_900109325.1. Classification (GTDB taxonomy): domain Bacteria; phylum Bacillota; class Bacilli; order Lactobacillales; family Carnobacteriaceae_A; genus Alkalibacterium; species Alkalibacterium pelagium. The sequence goes on along the minus strand of NZ_FNZU01000008.1, from coordinate 35,230 downwards.
TTCGTATCCCCTTCCTCCCCGACATGTTTTAAAGTAACCTTAGAAACAGGAGAGGTATTAAACTGACTTTGAAAATTTTCCAGAGTAATGCCGTCTTTGTACTTATGATTATCAATTTTTGAAAAGAAGTGGCTTCTACTCTCATTTTGATTTTCAATAACTAATTCTTCAATTTCTTCATAAGCTTGATTCACTCCAGCTTCAGCAATATAATAGGCAGATGTTGTATCCCTGTTAACACTACTTAAACGGTAACCCCCGATCGTTATGGCTCCTAGGGCTGCTCCCAAAACTGATAAGACCATTAGTGTCATCAAAGCAAGTATCAGTCCGCTTCCATCTTCATTCTTAAATTTTGTTAACACACTGCTCACCTCCTGAAGTAAATGGTCGTATGATAGGATTCATCTTGTGCTTGTCGATTGGTTGTGCTTTTAATTATTATTTCAGCATGGTCTTCTGTCGGTATAATTTTGAAATCATCTACCTTGCTGGAGAGTCTTTCACCATTTCTGAAGAGACTAGGTTTCTGAAATGAATACGTGTACTCTCCAACCAAATAAGTTCTTTCACCAATTTCCTCGACCACTCCTGCTTGCCGTACATCTCTTGATACTAAAGACAAACTGTACCTCAAATCATTTGACTGGCTGGCAGTCTCAGTCTGGCTGATAAACTGTGTCTGTCCAAATATGTGCACAGAGCCGACCAGTAGAATGACTATTGATAGAATAGCGATACTTGCAAGCAGTTCAACGAGTGTTATACCTTCTTCAGCTTTTAATCGGCTCATCATTCTGCATCCCCCACTCTAAATGGTAGTCGGTTTTCAAGGATGGCCTGGGGCCTGTTGTCTTTTGTTAAAGTCACTATCACTGTATAAAGGGAATCTGAATCTTCAACTTTAAAAACACGTATATCTCCACTGTATTCTGACTCGTTGAACGGACGACTCAGTACTCCGGAACGTTCAGAGAATCCTTCCACTATTTTCAGCTCATCAATAGTCAGTGTCTGCGAAAAATGAACCATCTCTTCCATCTGTTCCTGAGCGATGAAAGTCGCTTCATTTACATCGCCTGCCCTTGTGTTTGTTCGGGCACCTTGAATAAAGAACGCTAAAAATGCCGTAACGATCAATGATAGAATAGCAATCGCTGCAAGAAGTTCAACGAGTGTCGTTCCAGTGTCTTTATTTAGTTCAGAAAATTTTCTTAACTTCATAACTGTTTCTTCCTTTACGGGCAATGGTCACACGGTTACGCCCCTTTTGTTTTGAGCCAATATACATGGCCTTATCTGCAACAGTAATCAATTCATCTGCTCGACTGCAGTCTATTGGATAGGTGGCTACACCTAAACTTGCAGTTGTAGGGATAATGACTGGTTTACTGCTCTTAATTGATTGCTGTACAGTAAAAGCAGCCGACTCAATTTTCCTTCTTATGTCTTCTGCTATTATCCTGGCTTCATTTTTGCTGTAATCAGGCAGCAGGACAATAAACTCTTCTCCTCCATAACGTGCGACAGTAAGGCCCATATCAGTCAACCTTTCAAGCAGACGGGCCACTTGTCTGAGCACTTCGTTTCCTGCTTCGTGTCCATAAGTGTCATTAGTTTTCTTAAAATGATCAAGATCCATGACGATTAGCGACACACAGGTGTTTTCTTCACTGATAACTTTTTCGAGTTGTTTAGAAAACCCTTTTAGATTAGTCAGTCCTGTCAAGTAGTCTGTTTCACTGTTTTCTTCCAACAGTTCATACTGATGTGCATTATCCAGAGCTATTGAGAAATACTGATGCAAAATCCTTATAAGCGAAACAATCATGTCGTTATACATAAACTTAGTCTTGTGACTGATTAGTATGAGTCCTGCTACATCTTCACGTAAGGTCACGGGTAATACCATGGCGCTTTCCGCGTGATAGCAGATATCATTTATACAGTGTATACGCCAGTCAGCTGCTCGATTATAATAGATAATTGTTCTATTAAGAATAGCATTGTTCAGTATAGACTTTTCTGAAATACTGAAAGGTTCATTTAACTCTTCAATACCCAGGTTCTCTTTAAACACAACTGTTCGTCTAACCTCACCGTCATTTGAAACATTAAAGTAAGACAGAGCATCTACAGGAAAAATATGCGCTAGTGACCTAAGGTAGGTTTCAATGACCTCGCTTCGTTTTTTCTTCTCCGTCAGCTCTTGAGCGAGAACGTTGACTTTCTTTAAATACGTATTGTTCATCTGGTTTTTGAAGAACACATTCATCCCTACTGTTATAGTCAGGAATGGAATAGCTCCGATCACGATTCCGTTTAAATGAAGTTCTTCAAATAAGTAAATAAGTATAAATGATAATGGGACAATAAATAGACTGGTATAGAACGAGAACTTAAAATCTTCATCTATCAGTTCAGTTTCTTTTACATTGAATAAATAGCGGTTTATGCAGTACATAGCAATCTGGTTGAATCCAAGATGTACCAGCATATAAATAATAAGTGCAGTTAAACTGAAACTAGACATCCCGCCATCTGATACCATAGGTAAAACAGTGTAATAAGCAAATGCCGACACTAATGATAGAAGCTGAAACATGAGCAGGTTAAGGGGATACCGGTAATGTTCATCGCTTTTTATATTAGAACGCAGCATTAATGCAAGTAAAGCCAGGGTGGTTACAACAATTTCTGCAAATAATCCATAAATAATAAATACGGCTACTGAGACTCCATTTGTTAGAAATAAAATTGATTTTTCAGTATGTATTGGATAAAAGGAGACTAACAGACAAAGCATAACAAAAAACATATAGTCTACAGACCATACCTGTTCCAGAGAAAACGTCGGTAAAGCCAGATAAAAAATCAAAGGAGAAAGGATGAAGAACGAGAGCCATATGCCCCCTTTTTTCTTTACTGATACCATGCTGTTTCCTCCAACATTAAATTATTTTTAGAATTTTTTCATTAAAGCTAGTTTATCTATAAATATTAAGTCCGTCAATTATTCTTAATTCAAAATATCTGTTCGGATGTAAAGGCTTAATATGAATTGAAACATTAAAAACAACCTGTACATTTTCTAGTTAACCTTATATTAATTGTTAAGATAGATGAAAACTTTTGTGCTATTTTGTTCACTTATAACAAATATTAATAAAAAACACTCAACAAAATTAGTCAGACGTATATTAACATCATGAGACTTCTTTTATTGAGCATCTTTAATCTGTTCAGTTTTGTAATTTAAGTTTAGTTAGTCTAGTGACCTCAGCTGGTGACACAGGTTTACTAAAAAAGTAACCTTGACCATATTCACAAGCATTCTCTTTAAGAAAGTTCGATTGTTCTATGTTTTCAATACCTTCAGCAATAATCTTGAAATCCAAACTCTTACCCATTTGTATCATTGTTTTGACTAATGAAGCAGTGTTTTCCTTGGAAACAACATGATCAATAAATGATTTGTCGATTTTAACAATATCAATAAATACATTATTGAGAACACTTAGTGATGAATACCCTGTTCCAAAATCGTCTATCGCAACGTTGACGCCAATGTGATGAAGATCCTTAATGACACGGTTCGCGTGTTCAACATCCTGCATGACACTTTCAGTGATTTCAACAATGAAGTTTTTCGCATCTACTTCATATAATTCCAGAACATTCTTTATTCGAGTAACAAAATAGGTATCTTCAAACTGCATGGCGGATACATTGACGGCAATATGTAAATGCATATCCTCTTTCTGCCATTCTTTGGCCTGTCTGACGGCTTCATAAATGACCCAGTAGCCAATTTCGTTGATCATGCCCGACTCTTCAGCAATAGGAATGAATTCTGCTGGTGAAACAGTGCCTAAAATAGGATGATCCCATCTAAGTAGAGCCTCCACACCGATGATTTTTTCATCATTCATTCTTACTTTTGGCTGATAGACAAGGTACAGTTCATTATGAAGAAGAGCCTCCTTCAGACCGAATTCGATTCGTCGTTTACGTTCGATCGCTGCTGCATCATCAGTCATGAACAGGTGGTAATTATTTTTCCCGGTTCTCTTGACCTTGTACATGGCTATTTCAGCCTGCTGCATCAGAGCTTCCATATCCTGAGCTGTTTCAGGATATCGACTGATTCCAACACTGGCAGTAACATAAAAGGTCGATCCGTTAACCTTGAAGGGTTTAGTAAACAAATCGATGATGTCTCTAGCCAGACTGAGCGTCTGTTTTTCTGTTACATCTTCTATGAGAATATATATTTCATCTTCACTTTCTCTGGCAATTACCGCTCGCTGACCTAAAAGAGTTCGAAGGCGCTCAGTAATTTTTATTAAGACCAAATCTCCTGCCTGTCGCCCATGAAGCTCATTGATGATTCTGAATCGATCAATATCCAGCATAAATATGGCTACTTCCACGTCTGCATCTCTCGTCGTATGTATAGACAAGCGTTCCTGGAAATCTTTCATTAGTTTCACTCTGTTCGGAAGCTTTGTAAGCATGTCGAAGTATTTGACTTGATTCAATTCATGTTTTTTCTTCTCTATTTCCTGTATCCACTCAGTTTTCTTTCCTCTAGATGAAAACAGCTTGTTTTTCAGTTTCTGAACCCAGCCATTAGCTATAGCTTTTTCATTCTGATCATCTGGAAACTTAAGCGGATCACTTACGATTGAATAAATGTATGGTGGCTTGAAACAGTTTTTAGTTGCAATAAACAAGATGCCCAGCGCAACTAACACAAATAAATACTCGACATAAAGCGAGTTATTCACTTGTCCTTTCATAATTTCAGTGGCCCATCCAGAGATGATTGTCATACGATTCTGTGCTCCTTTTACATAACCAGCTCAACAGCTCTATAATTATGCAGTTTAATACGTATATTGTATAACTAGGTATAGTTTATCATACTTTAATCATTAAATATCTAGATAATTTAAAAATTAATCATACTGATGTACTATCTATTTTTTTCTATAATATATGCACTTTAATTTCTGATAACAGACTCCAGTTCCTTAACTTGAAGCGTGATTTCGTGAATATCCTGAGATATCTGAGCAATGTCATTGGAAGTCGTTCCTGTTGAAGCAGAAATTTCTTCAGTGGTTGATGCGTTTTCTTCTGAAGAGGCAGACAAACTCTGCATGATTCCAATCAGTTCATCAGTTTTTGACTCCATTTTTTCTCCTGCATCCGCTACAGAACTGATGACTTCTTCCAATGTGATAAGGGCTTCTGATAAGGAATCAAACCGTCTGTTGGTATCATCCAGACTTCCCTGTTGTTCTTTAGTAATTGACGTTAAATTACCAACAGCACCCACAGCTTCACTGGCCTGACGCGTCAAGTTTGTAATTACTTCAGCTATTTCTTCGTTAAACTTATGCGACTGTTCTGCCAGTTTTCTGATTTCTTCTGCTACGACTGCGAACCCTTTACCTTCTTCTCCAGCACGCGCCGCCTCTATCGAAGCATTCAATGCAAGAAGATTAGTCTGCTCTGAAATGCTGGCAATTTCAGTAGATGCAGCTTCGATTTTGTTTACTGATTCAGACGTTGATCGAATCATTGTCTCGATCTCGTTAACGTGTTCGATGCTCAGTTGAGTATTATCTGTGAGAGACGTAAGATTTTCCATACTTGACTGTCTCAATGATCTCGCTTCCTTAGTTTTACTCGTAAGTTGATCGATCTGGTTTGAGTGTCCTTTAAGGATAGTCCCTAGATCATTGACATGAACAGCCCCACTTTCAGTATCTTCTGCCTGACTTGAAGTTGAACTCGCTATATCCTCAATGGCTCTATTCACTTCATTTGAAGCTTGAACGATCGAAGCACTTGTTTTATCCAATGACTGTACACTGTGTCTTAGCTGACGAATGGTAGATTGAGCAGTATCAATGATTGCTTTCATATTTAAAGACTGTTTCTCTGATTCTTCTGACGATTCTTCAATCTGAGCAATCAGTCTTTCTCCTCCTGCAACTACCAGATATCCACCTACTACAGCAAACAGGTACAACACAGCCATGATGCTGAATTCTACAGGATCAGTAATCATTGTATAATCCAGTGCAATGATCAATCCTAAGTTAAGTGCACCCATTCCCCCTGAGAGATAAAGAACTTTCTTATCCAGATAAAGTAACGACAATATCAGGTATAGAAACAAAACGGTCCATGCTGTTCTAGTATATAAGGTTGAACTTATTGCTATAGGAAGTGCGTACATCAGTCCTATGGTGATAAATTTTCCATATGGTTTCTGACCAAATAACTTTAAAGATAGAAACATCAGTACCAGAATTACCAAAGTATAACTGAGGAATGCCAGGAAATTGTCCTGATCTATCCAATCCATAACTGAAAACAAATACACGATAGGATAAGCACTTAAAACCATCCCAATCATAATGTAAGTCATTAGTTTGTTTGCTTTTACGTTGAATGATTCTTTCATAGTAAAATTCAACTCAGCTTTATTTATTTTATTTCTTGGAGCCAATACAGCAGCTGTCTTCATTTAATTACACTCCTTCTATAGTATTCCTAGTCGTTATTATCGGATAGTTTCCTAAAAAGTTAAGGCCATGACGTCGGATAGTTTACATTGAAAAAGAGGCGGTCAGACCGCCTCTTTTTTATCACTTTCTTTATTCTCATTCTCTTTTTTTGCTATGATGGCTTTTATCCGTTCGTAATCTTTTTCTATTATCATTAAATCAAACTGTTCGTCAAAGTTTTTCGAGGTCATATTATAAAGATAATCATTGTACTCCTTTATGAATCCTAGATTATCCGGATGAGCAGGATAGACAATCGTCTTGACTGCTTCGAAAAGTGCATGAACACCTGAAATATCTTTCTGCATATAAAATACAAGCTGCCAGTACCCTTTATAAAGATCTTCCGAAAAATCATTATACCGATAAAAAACCTTACCTTCATACAATTCAGGTGACTCCTCTTTATCTTCCAAGGTTTCATCAGATTCCCACATAAGCACATATTTTCCTGGTAAAGCGGCTAAACGTTTTTCTAGAAGAGATTTGTAATGGAGAATATGTATTGCAGTATTAGGATCATTAATTCCAGGCGAGACGGCTCTCAAAGCAACTTCCGTAAGTTTTATTCGGGCATAATCCGGATCATACATTGCAGATTTCTGTTCCTCGTAACTGAAACCCCGATTTACTTTTTCCGTCAGATCAACGAAATCTTCAATGTTTTTATTAGATCTGATCTCCACGACGGGCTCTCCTTCAGATACAAATTCGCCTACGCGAATCTTCACTTCAGATAAGGATTCAGTCTCAACCGCCATAGATTTCAGATAGTCAAAATGAATATGTTCAATATACCCGCTTCGATTCGCTTTAATCGTGTAAGTGTACATATACTCTACTTCAGGTAAATGCTTAACTGTTCGGTAATCCTCGAAGCGTTTGATATAGTTTTGATATACTGTTTCGGCTTCACTATATAAATTATGAATCAATTTCTCGAGCTGCACATATTGCGAACTGGAGTATACAAAACGTGTAAACATAATAACTGCACCAAATGCATAAACTAAGGCTACAGTTGCTGATACGACTAGAAATTCATCCTCGGAACTTCTCATAAAAAAGAGAGAAGACAGACAATAAATAAACCCGCCTAAAAAGACACCCAATGTCTGTATTGAAACACGATTAAGAAGAAAATTTTCAGTTGCCCGAGGGCTGAAATTAGACGTGTACAGTGTGACGATTGTCAGCATAGTGGCAAAAGTAAAGGTGGCAACAGAGAACAGTGAACCAGCCAGTAGACTGAGGATTTCTCTTGCCAAGTCGACACTTGTCAATGTCCACGCTGGAAAGTATTCTATCAGTGTGATCAGTCTCGTATCCAGAGAAATAACTAAGATTGCCAGAAGAAAAGAAAAAAGAACACTTCCACCTAAAGTTAACCAGACCTTTGCTTCTTCCATATTAAGATTCCACTTTTCAATCATAGTTCTTCCTCCTAAAATACAATTCACGTATAAATAGCTCTTGTTATGTATCGGTATACATGTATTTCTTTATAATTTTTACAGATTTGCTTAAGGATTTCTCTTGGAATCCGATAATAACATTTGTAATTAGCGTTTGCTTCGAAATCTACTAAAAGGAATGATCGAATGAATAAAAATAAGTTAATGGTTGGGTTAGCAAGCATTACATTCGGCTTGAATGTCATGGTGCATATTTTTCACAGACAGTCTTTAATTGACACTCATTTTCATGGAAGTTCAAGTCGTGAGGCAATTGTAATGGAGGTTCCTGCTTATTACGGCATTGTTAACGGTCTCTTTTTTGCTCTTCCCCTTCTGCTGCTAGTTGTCTCCATTTATCTGTTTTACGTAAAACCAAGTGCCAGAACGATCCCTTTAACAGTTACCCTCACGCTGACTTTTTCTGTCATCAGTATGATAATGGGTGGGTTTGGCGCTGTCGAATATCACTTTGGAATCTTCATGGTTGTGGCGACTATGGCCTACTATAACTCGATTCCATTAGTTTTCCTGATGACTGGAATATTCGCATTTCAGCATCTGTTCGGTTATTTCTTTTTCCCCGCAACCTTCTTTGTTTATGGTCCGGGAAACTACTCTTTTGTCATGGTCCTCATCCATGCAGTGTTCTTATTACTAACAGCCGGAGCAGTTATATGGCAGATTGCATCATATAAGCAGCAAGTTAAGACATTAGAGGCCATCAATAAAGGCAGCGAAGAAACGATCCAATCTATCATCAGCCAGCTGACAGATACTAGCACCCAGGTCGATCGAACAGCACGTCAGCTTTCAGCAAACGCGAATGATACTCAAATCAGCAGTGAAGAAGTCAAGACCTCTCTGTTGAGTATTCGCTCAGGTTCCGAAAAACAAGTTAACCAGGCTATAAGTAGTCAAGGCATACTAGATTCCTTTTCCAGTTCTATAAAAGAAATAGAAGCCAATTCGATAAATATTGTATCTTCTTCTAAAGTTATGACGAAAGAATCAACTGAAGGGTTTGGTCTCGTTGAACAGACGACTGAAGAAATGCATCGCCTGGCAGAGGCTTATGAACAGGTCAATTCGATCGTCTCTTCACTTGACTCGAGATCCAGTGAAATCAGCAGCATAATAACCGTTATTTCTGAAATATCCGAAAAAACGAATTTGCTAGCTTTAAATGCTGCGATTGAAGCAGCTCAGGCTGGTGCGGCAGGAAAAGGCTTTGCTGTGGTCGCTGAGGAAGTCAGAAAACTGTCTACTCAAACAGATGAGGCAGTAAGTAAAGTTTCAGAGATTGTCAGTACAATACAGTCAGACAGTACATTGGCAAGAGAGTCGGTCAGTACCGGACAGGTAAAAATGGCAGACAGTCTCGATAGTGTCTCTAAAACAGAATTGAAATTTAAATATATTCTGGAAGCTGTACAGACCCTTGACTCTGATATCAATAGAACAGCTTCTACATCGAACGTCATTTCAGAGAACTCCAGACAGATTCTGCAGGCGCTCGATCTCATGCAGGAAATTGCTGAAGAAACGGCACTCATTACCGAATCTACTGACAAACAATCAGACAGACAACTTCAACTCATTAAAAACACAACAGAACTGGCTCGTTCTTTGGCTGACGAAGTCGAAAAACTGAACCCACTAATCGAAAGTCTTCAATTAAGTAAAAAGGATCAGATAGAAAAAGATAAGTCGAATGACGAACCCAATCAGTATTCTTTCTTCAAAAGAAAACCTGCCGCACATTCTCTATAATATGAATATTAAAGGATTCTCCTTATGGGGGATCCTTTTTACTACGATGAATGGATGTATTTACAGGTTATCTCCCTTATGTGCTGGGTTCAGTTAGTCGTCGAAACGCTCCGCTATGAAGATCTTAGTGTTGAATGCCTCATTTATCGGAGTTATAACGTATTGGAGCACGCAATTACGTCTTTAATGCCTCATATATGGGACTTATAAGGAATTCGTCTTCAACAGCACTAATATAATGTAGAAACACGTTCCAGGGTTTCTATTAAATACAAAAAAGCACGCACTAGCATAATCAGGTCCGAACCTGATTATGCTAGTGCGTGTAAAAAATATAATTAGACGACGTAAAATTCTCCCATCGTATTATTCAATATCAGCAGAGTATGGTTTTTCGACCGGTCACTCTTCACTATTCCTTTTTCAAGTCGGATCACCCGAGCTGGCATGTGCTCGACGAAGCTGTAATCATGAGTAGACATCACGACTGTTGTACCGGATTTGTTTATCTTATGCAGAAGCTGGAGCATCTTGAGGCTGGTCCTCGGATCCAGACTGCCGGTCGGTTCATCGGCTATCAGCAGTTTCGGCTTATGTACGATGGCTCTAGCGATAGCGATCCGCTGCTGCTCTCCACCGGAACAGTGTTCAGGCAGGTCCAGTGCTTTATGCTTAAGCCCGACCGTGGTTAAGGCTTCCATCACTCGCTCCTCGATCTGATCTTTCTCAACTCCAGTGACTTCTAGAACATACGCGACGTTCTCAAAGACCGTTTTATAATTCAGGAGATTGTATTCCTGAAATACAACACCGACCTCTCGTCTGAGGCGATACAGTTCATTCGACTTCAATCGGCTGACGATAAAAGAATCAAACACCACATGGCCTTCAGAAGGTTTTACCTGACCATATAAATGCTTGAGTAATGTCGACTTACCTGAGCCGCTTTTACCGATCAGATAGACGAATTCCCCCTGATCGATATCAATGGAGACATTTTTCAGTGCCTGAGTCTGGGTCTTGTCATAATGCTTGGATACATTCAATAATCGGATCATCGGGGTGTCCTCCTCTAACTCGGAACAGTTTTTCTTAGTTTAAATTATGTGAACTGATTAATCAGTGAGTATATTTCGTCTGTGCTCTGCATCACTTTCGAATTGAGCGAATAGGCACGCTGAGACATGATCATTTCCATCATGCTCTGAGCCAGGTCTACAGTGGATTCTTCCAGGTAACCGCTCATGATTGAACCGACGCCTCCCTGATCTGCATTTGCTATCAGCAGATCAGCGCCTTCTGCCACTCGGTAAGTGTTGGTTCCTGCCGGTTCGATATCACTTGAGTTGGCGGGAAGAAACAGTGGAATTGATCCGACTACTGTCGACTGTCCGTTGACTAGGCTGATGATGTCCCCATTCTTGTCGATGCTGACGGTACCTCCTGCCCACTGGTCAGCCGGTACAGTTAAGTTAACTTCCAGCAAGTCACCTCTGTCATTAACGAGCTGGTTTGTATCATTTAAATGAAACGCACCATCTCTTGTCAGAAGACGCTCATTATCAGCGTTCCGAATCCCGAAGAACCCGTTTCCTCCAATAGCCAGATGATAAGTGTCTCCTGTGTGAGTCAGCCCCCCCTGGCCATAGCTGTCCTTCGTTCCTGCAATGCGCACTCCTGTATTCAGTGAAAGAGGATCGGCGTTTTCAGAAAACCTTACATCCTGTTCAGTCACCGCATTATGCATGAGTTCACTGAACTGAACATCCTTTTTCTTGAAGCCAGTAGTATTTACATTTGAAATATTATGGGCCACGTGATTCATCTTTTGCTGCTGCGACTGCAAAGCACTCTTAGAAATACTATATGGAATATTCACTAATTCTCGTCCTTCCTTTTATCTGATTAAGTCCGCCCGACTTCCTGAGTCGCCCGTCTGAGTGTTTCATCAGCAGACTGAAGGACTTTCTGGTTGGCTTCAAATTCTCTCGAAATCTGAAGCATGTCACTCATCACATCGACCATACTGACATTTGATGATTCCACATATCCTTGCTCAATTGTGAAGCCGTTCCCTGCAGGTACGCCCCCGTCTCCCTGAAATAATGTTCCACCCGCGCTTGTCAGACCGGTTGGATCTTCAAACTGGGTCATGTACAGAAACTGTGGCACGTTACGGTCATTGGTATAGACAAATCCATTATTGCTTACTGTGAATGCTTCTTCAACATCTGTTCCGACCATGATCGGAGACATGCCGCCATTCTGTTCGATTCCCATGACCAGGTACCCCTCCTGAGTAATCAGCTGTCCTTCAGCATTCACAGAAAAGTTCCCGTTCTTTGTATAAAGGAGTTCACCTGCACCATTCTGTACGGTGAAGAATGCATCTCCGTTCACTGCAAGATCCGTTTTGTGGTCCGTCAGCTGCAGACCCCCTGACGAAAAGTTGCGTACGGCTTCGTCCAGCTGATTGCTGAAGACAATCGAACCAACATCTCTGCGTCGATTCGATTCAGGCCCTCTAGTGTAATTATGTACTTCTGTCTGTTCAGTAGTGCTGGTCATCAGCTGCTGCGACTTGTATCCTGGAGTCATTGTATTCGCTGCATTTGTGGCCAAATTTTTCTGTTTCTGGGTCAGGACATTAAAGCTGCCTGATACTGTATCTAGACCTCTAATCATGTGCATAGTCCTTTCTCATCGCTTCTCTTAGTTTTAGGAGAGCTTTCCCGTGGATCTGGGATACCCGCGGTGTTGAAATATCGTAAATGTAGCCGACTTCTTTCATGCTCAGTTCTTCAAAGTAAATGAGCTGAAGAATCTGCTGTTCTCTTTCAGAAAGTGTCAGAATGGCTTCTTTCATAAAGGTAAACTGCTCTTTCTTAATTAGCTTATCTTCTGCCTGAACTGCCGATTCATCCGTCATGACTTCCATCAAGTTCGTTTCACTGGACGAATCCTCAAATAAAATATCATCAAGGGAGACATCCGACAGCTGGTGAACCGTCTCGTAAATTTTCTTCAAGTCCGTGTCAGTGATGCCCATCTGCTGACAAATTTCTTTTTCTGTCGGTGTTCTCAGCAAAGTCTGCTGCAGCGAGTTGATAGCATCATAATACTCATTGACTGCCTTAATTTTACTGCGGGACACCCGGGACGTTTTTCTAATCTCATCGATGATAGCACCTTTGATCCGCATGTAGGCATAATTGATAAAAGGGACATTTAAGGCATCATCATACTTTTCAACGGCTTTCATTAAGCCGATCACTCCGATGTTGACCAGGTCTTCATGATCGTATTCTTTATTATTGATTTTCAGTCCATGAACCACTTTATGCACAAGCGGCATATATTGCATGACCGTGTCATTTCTTAGCTGCTCTTCCATGTTCTCCCTCCATTCTAATTCATGCTTACCATGCCAGTGCTCTCGATCGCACATTCATTAGGTATTTCATTTAAAGACAAGACAGTCAAGTCCGGAAAATTGAACGACAGCAGGTTTCGCATAGCCGGTCTAATTTTCGGTGAAGTCAGCAGAACAAAAGGAATCCCTTGAGCAGTGAGCATGGCACTCTGCTGATTGATGCTGTCAAACAATTGATTGACTTCCTGAGGCTGCAGCACAGGTATCGATCCTTGCGTCGACTTCTGAATGCTTGACGCCAGACGTTCCTCGACTTCAGGGTGAACAGCCAGAACATTCAATGTGTTCTGATCATCCATGTGTTCTTTGACAATGGTCCGTTTAAGTGCCTGTCTGACATATTCTGTCAGTGTTTCATGTTCTTTTGTCGTGTTGCCGTAATCGGCCAGTGTCTCCAGAATCGTGACAAGATCCGTAATAGGCACACCTTCACGAAGCAGACGCTGAAGGACTTTCTGAACGTCGCCAAGCTGAAGGATGTCAGGAATCAGTTCATCAATAACAACGCTGTAATGCTCTTTCAGCCCTTCCAGCAGTTCCTTGACTTCCTGGCGGCCTAACAGTTCGTCCGCATTCTGCTTCATGACTTCTTTGACATGCGTAACGAGAACTGTCAACGGGTCAACCACTGTATAATCATGAAGCTCTGCAATTTCCTTGTTTTTCTCTGTTACCCAGAGCGCATCCAGTCCGAAGGCAGGTTCTTTTGCATCGATCCCGTCGATTTCCTCTTCCATTCCGCCTGGTTCAACAACCAGAAACTTATCGGGATAAAGGGTCCCTTGAGCGACTTCATTACCTTTTATCTTAATTACATAATCATGCTGCGCCATCTGCAGGTTGTCTCTTATACGGATGGGATTCAGAAGTATTCCCAGTTCATAGGACAGCTGCTTACGAATGGCCGCGATCTGGTCGGTCATGCTGGAATCCTGATCTTCATTCGCCAGCGGAATCAGACCATAGCCAATCTCAACGGCAATACGGTCGACCTGAAACTGAGAAGCTGATTCCTCGACGGGTTCTGCCTCACGACTCGCTGCTGCCTGAAGGTTTTGAGCTGCAACATCCTGTTCAGTGGCTTTCTGACTTTCGCTGACGAGATATCCTGCTACGAACAAGCCTGTAGCTAATAGAATAAACGGAAAGAACGGAAAGCCGGGTACCATGGCGAATATGACCATCAGAGTACCAACGATATACATGACCTGAGGTGTATGGAACAGCTCTCCACCGATCGTATCCCCGAATGCTTTTTCATTAGCTGTTCGGGTAACCAGGATACCTGATGCAACTGATATTAATAGTGAGGGAATCTGACTGACCAGACCATCCCCGATAGTCAGCTGACCGAAGTGAGCCAGTGCTTCCCCTATCGCATAGTCCCCTTGAAGTGAATGAATGGCAATTCCACCAACCAAGTTGATCAGTGTGATAATGATCCCGGCAATGGCATCCCCTTTGACGAACTTACTGGCACCGTCCATGGCACCGTAAAAGTTGGCTTCTTTTTCAAGGTTTGAACGTCTGAATTTAGCCTGTTCTTCAGTAATCAGACCGCTGTTCAGATCCGCATCGATCGCCATCTGTTTACCAGGCATGGCATCAAGTGTGAAACGGGCTGATACTTCAGCGACTCGGCTGGCACCGTTTGTAACGACCATGATCTGTACGACGACAATAATGACGAACAGGACTGCCCCTACAATGTAGTTATTCCCTGCAACGAAGCTTCCGAATGTATCGATCACTTTTCCGGCGTCTCCCTGACTCAGAATCAGACGGGTCGAACTGATATTCAGTCCCAGTCGGACCATTGTAGTGATCAGAAGCAGGGTCGGGAAACTCAGAAAGTCCAGTACAGAGTGCGTGAAAAGCGTCAGAACGAGAATTGTAATACCTAAAGAAATGTTCACAACTAACAGAAAATCGAGTATAAATGTCGGCATTGGGATGATAATGATCCCGATAATAGAGACGACGACAAAAGCAATGATTATATTTAAAGTGTTGGCTAATGCCGCTTTACGTTTAGCTGCCACCGGGTTGTTCATAAGTACTCATCCTTTTTTATATCTTGTGTTTTCTGCTAGCTTCTGCCTGGAAGATCAGCGCAAGAATTTCTGCGATTGCTTCATACATGTCAGTAGGTATTGGATCCATTGGTTCGACTTGTTTATATAGAGCTCTTGCGAGCGGTTTGTTCTCAATAATCGGGACGTTTTCCTGCCTGGCGAGTTCCCTCATCTTGAGTGCCATATGATCCTGTCCTTTAACTAAGACAACTGGGACCTGATCTTTTGTCTGGTCATAACGGACTGCAATAGCAAAGTGAGTCGGGTTGGTGATCAGAACGGTTGATTCAGCGACGTCTTTAATATTTCCAGCTAGCATATCTCTGTAGCGCGCTTTACGCTGAGATTTGATCTGAGGGTCCCCTTCCATCTCCTTGTACTCGTCCTTGATTTCCTGCATGGACATCATCAAGTTCTTTTTATGGTCATATCTCTGATAGACATAATCCAGTATGCCGAGTATGGCCATGAAAACGGCCAGCTGAAAAGCCAGCTGACTGACCAGCTCAATCATTAAAGGAAAAATGGCAAAGGAGCCCACTCGACCCGCATTCAAGATGACAACGGCTGACTGATAAAGTGTATAGACTGTAAACCCTACGACAATAAACAGTTTCATCAAGTTCTTCACCAGTCCGAACAGTGCCTTTTTACCAAAGATATTCTTGAAGCCACTGATTGGATTGATTTTGCTAAAACTAGGTTTTAGCGGTTCTTTCGTAAATAGAAAACCTACTTGAACCATATTTCCAACAACTCCAGTGAAAAAGGCGATGCCTAGAAATGGTGCAGCTAGAACGATGAACCAGATGATGGCGTTCATTCCCATTGCAGGCAGTTCATGAACCACCCTTGCCGGATCATTTCCGAAACGAAGGGATTCCTGCAGAAAGACATAGGCTCGCTGAAGGACATACATGGCTAGAGCAGTAAAGCCTAGTGCAAAAAGTCCGAATGATATAGCCGAAGACAGATCCTGACTTTTCGGCACCTGTCCCTTCTTTCTCGCTTCACGGAGTTTCTTTGGGGTGGGTTTTTCTGTTTTTCCGTCTTTATCTGCAGCCATCAGTCATCGCCTCCTTTTATTGAAGAGAATAGAGCCATTCATTCATATATCTGATCATGTCCGGGAACAGGTCCCCTATGTTCCTCATGAGAAGTGGTAAAAAGAAGAACATGAACACAAGACTTACCAGCGTTTTCATCGGCATCCCCAGTATCAGTACATTGATCTGAGGAACTGTTCTAGATATTAAAGCAAGGGTTAACTCTGAAAGCAAAGCAACGATAATAAGAGGGATAGCAAGTGAAATGGCTGCGGCAAACAAATGGCCGAACAGCCGTACGATGCCTTCTATACCAATATGTGTAAGCATCACTTGATCCGTACTGATTGGTGCCCAGGTAAACGATTCAACCAGTGTTGTAATGACCTGATGATGTATGTTCGCTATGAAAAAAATCATGATCGAAATCCAATAATAGATTCGTCCATAATAGGATGCGTTGACTCCTAGAGATGGATCATATATTGCGCCCATAGAGAATCCGACCTGAAAGTCTACGAGGGTGCCGGCAATCTCTACTGCCGTAAAAAACAGCAGCGTAATATAGCCAAGTGCCATACCGATAAGCAGTTCTCTAATTCCCAGCAGTAAAAAATCACCCATGGCCAGTTCAGCTGTAAACGCTGGAACAGCACCTATCACAGGTAGCGCTAATCCAGTCGACAGTGCCACTTTACTGACAGTCGGAAAGGACGAGTGTGAAAATCCTGGGCTGATCGATATGAATACGGTCAATCTGATCATGATCAGCAGAAACTGCTGTACTTCTCCTGTCATGCCATCACAATCCTGCGATGATCGAAAAGAGTCGATCGGTGAAAGCCACTAATGTATTCAGCATGAAATTTCCGAGAAGGACAAGTGTCAGTAAGATAGCGAAAAGTTTAGGTACAAAACTTAATGTCTGTTCCTGAATCTGAGTCGTTGCCTGTACAATACTGATAACCAGTCCGATTACCAGTGCAGTGATGAGTACCGGTCCACCTACTCTGATCAGGACCAGGAATGCATCCTGCAGGACATCTAAAACATTCTGAGTTGACATATGTAAATCCTTTCCTTGTTACCTCTGAGTTCAGTTCCACCCATCACCTCGGTAATGAGTTCACGAGGTCTTTAACTTAATAAAAACTACCAATTAATGACTCAACCACCAGATACCACCCGTCCACCATAACAAACAGCAGAAGCTTGAATGGCAGTGAAATCATCACTGGAGAAAGCATGAACATCCCCATAGACATCAAAATACTTGCTACAACGATATCGATGACGAGAAATGGGATGAAAATAAGGAAGCCGATCGTAAAAGCTGTCCGCAGTTCACTAATTGCAAAAGCCGGAATAACCGTGAATAAGGACAGATCTTCCGGGTCTTCAGGAAAGTCATCTCCGCTAAGCTGGACAAACAGTTCCAGATCAGTTGTCCGTGTCTGTTCGAGCATGAAGGTCTTGATCGGCTCCTCAGCAATGTCCAGCGATTCTTCTCTTGTAATCTCTCCCGCCAGCATCGGCTGCAAGGCCTGCTCGTTCACTTCCTGATACACAGGGCGCATGACAAATACTGAAAGAAAGAGGGCCAGACCGATCAGCACCTGGTTGGGAGGACTCTGCTGTGTGCCCAAGGCATTTCTTGTAAATGAAAGTACGATGATCGTCCGTGTAAAACTTGTCGTCAGTACGAGAAAGGAAGGAATCAGTGCGATCAGAAAAAGGAGCAGATATAAGTTGACGACTTCAGACGTGTCATTTGTCAGCGCCAGAGCGTCTACCAGATTTTCTGTCATGTTTTGTTTATTCCTTTCTTCTGAAACTCGGCGTACTGTTTCTTCCACTTCTTGATATATGTAGTAAGCGAGGCCGCCCGGTCATTTGAGAAAGCAGCGACTTGACTCGTCAGCTGCCCTGCTTCATGACTGTGCTGTTTCTTAGCCAGACGCTGCTGGATTGCTTCCTTTTCTTCATCGGTGAATGTCTTGATGACCTCATTCGATGTTTCAGAAATGCTCATCAGCATGTACTCCGATTCGACCTGAACAATGCAGAGAGAAGAAGACTTGGAAACTTGCACTCGCTCGATTATTTTTATGACCTGGCTCGATGGCTGCTGAATGCCGTTAAGTTTCTTTAGCAGGAAATTAGCTAAAAATACAATGACAACCAAAGCTGTAATCATCTGGAAAATATCCCATACATCCATTTCCTTATCTCCTTTCTCTTTTATTTTTGAATCAGGATATTCGTCACATAGACATCTTCTATGAGTTCACTTCCTAGAGACTGATTGATTCTGTCCTTGATCTGGTCCTTGACGATAAACTCCCCATCTTTTTCTTCCATAATAGTTGATACTGACTGACTGGATACAACGTGAATGACTGCATCTCTTACTTTTGCAATATCAGTGCTGATGATTTCAGAAGCTTCATCATCCATGCTCGTGACAGTGATTTCCATTCTGACTATAGACTGACTTCGAGTTGTTTCACCTTTAACATTCACTAAAAATTCATCCAGTGGGATAGCGATCTCAGTTGCCTGTGCTTCATTTGATGACTTGAAGCGGCTCATCAGTGATTCCTCTCCAGAGTTCCCAAATACTGTAATTCCGATTCCCATACCTGCTACAAGTACAATCACCGCAGCCACGATCCCTATCACTAATTTTCTTACTTTTTTCTTTTTCGATTGTTCGCTATTCTGTACCACTTGGAACTTCCTCTCTATCATCATGCACGATTACAATGTTTACCCGACGGTTAAGCGTCCGGTTTGCTGCCGAATCATTCGGTACAATTGGCCTGTATTCCCCGTAACCACGGGCAGATAAACGGGTCGGAGCAATATCATGATTTTCGTACAAGTATCTTAAAACTGTCACTGACCTGGCTACGGACAGTTCCCAGTTCGTTTCGAATCTGCCTCCACCCGTAGGAATGTCATCAGTATAGCCTTCAATAATGATTTCATTATCGAAGAGTTCAAACAGTCCCGCCAGACGGCTCATTGTTTCCTGCCCGTTGTCCTTCAATTCCGCCAGGCCAGGATCAAACATGATGGCTTCCTGTATATCTATATAGACGCCTTCCTGATCTCTGGACAAAGTAACATCTGCTTCAAGTCCTTCTTCTTCAAGGAAAAGATTGACGGTGTCGTATAATTCAAGGACTTGTTCAGGAACATAGTTCGGGTCTACAGGTGTTTCTTCTGCTGAAACTTCTTCCGGATCCACACCCTCATATTCATTGAGATCGCCATACTCTTCAAAATCCAGATCTCCAACCGTGTCTCCGCTGTTATCCAGAATTGAATCACTGCTGCTTCCAATAAGTGCCATCCTTAAAGATTCGGCTACTTCTCTGAAGCGCTCCTCACTGACTACAGACATGGAGAAGAGAAGAATGAAAAATGTCAGCAGCAAGGACATCAAGTCAGAATAAGTGGTCATCCATGCAGGAGAGCCGGCCTGGTCTGCCTGCTTTTTGTATTTTCGCTTTCTAGCCATGTCCTTCTCCTAACCTGCAAATTCTTCTGTTACGGATACAGCCGTTTTAGCTTCCTTCTTTTTCTGATCAGACTGAGACAGGAAGCTTTGAAGCTTCTGCTCGATGATTCTCGGGTTGTCCCCTCTTTGCAGAGCAAGCACACCTTCGATAATCATTTCATTCGTTTTCAGCTCATTAGCCGTCTGAATCTCAAGGTTCTTAGCGATAGGCAAGAAGACCATGTTCGCAAGAAAACTTCCATAAAATGTTGTAAGAAGGGCTGTCGCCATTCCAGTGCCAATCAGTGATGGATCCTGCAAGTCACCAAGCATCGCAATCAGTCCAATCAAAGTCCCGATCATTCCGAATGCAGGGGCATATTCTCCCCACTTTAGAAAGACCTGCTGACCGATCGAGTGACGGTCCTCCGTCTGCTCAAGTTCCACATTTAAAATCTCATCAATCGTATCAATGTCCGTTCCATCGACTACCATTTCAAGACCATATACTAGAACAGAATTATCAAGTTCCTTTATTTCATTTTCAATTGCTAAAATGCCTTCTGTCCGGCTTTTTTTGGCCAGATGAGTGATCGTTTCTATGAGTGCCTGACGATCATCATCCGGAGTGAACATGAGCATTTTTAATAGAGCGGGTACTTTTTTTAATGTATTCAAAGGAAAACTGATCAGTAATGCGGAAAATGATCCAAACAACGTAATGATCAGAGATGGACCGTCAAAGAACCGGCTCAATTCTCCATTTGATGCCATCGCTGAAATGATAAGCCCCACACCAACAACTAATCCTATAGCTGGTAATATATTCCTTTTCACTTTTTACACTCCCATCGATGACTGGTAAATTTTTTGTTTATATGCTAATACTTTTTCGGCGATTTCTTCTGGTGAATCCATCACTCGAAGGGTTTTATGATCAACAAGAGTAATCAATGTATCATAATCCTTTTCGACTTTTAAAATACAGTCAGTGTTCAAGTAAAATTCTTTGCCTGAAACTGTTCGTAATGCAATCATATCGATCCTCTTTTCAGTCAGATTAAGCAGTCAGGACGGATAGCCATTAGTAGGTTGTCCGTCCCGGCTTATCGATTAACGTTTCAGGTTGATCAGTTCCTGGAGCATCTCATCTGACGTGGTAATGCTTCGGCTGTTGGCCTGGTATGCACGGCTCGCAACGATCATTTCAGTGAACTCTGTTGCCAGATCGACGTTTGACATTTCCATAAATCCTGAACGTACGACGCCGAATCCGTCATCAGAAGGGCCGCCGAACTGTGGAACACCTGAGTTTGCAGTCTGGTTATAGATGTTTTCTCCAGCTTTCTCAAGTCCATCCGGGTTGGAGAAGTTTGAAAGAGCAATTCGTCCGATCACATATGCATTCCCATCGCTGTATGTTCCAAGAATGGTTCCCGTACTGTCCACACTGTAGTCCTGTAAAGTTAAGCCATCTCTTACCTGAGGAATAGACAATGCTGTCAGTTCACCTTGTAGACTAGTATCCTGATTATAAGAATCAGCAGGCACTAATTCTCCATTAGCAGCGGTGTAACCCATCAGTCTAAATCCATTCGAAGTCGTCAGATTTCCAGCATTATCAGTATAGAAGCCGCCGTCTCGAGTGTACTGCATCAGCCCACTTTGACCACCATCCTGGCTGACAACAAAGAAAGAATTGTCCCCGTTTTGAATACCGAAGTCGAGTGCACGTCCAGTAAACTGAAGCGAACCACCCTGCATCATCACGTCAGTCGCAGCAACCTGTGTTCCAAGTCCAACCTGCTGGGCATTGATTCCGCCTCGGCCGTTATTGTTTGGCCCTTGAGCATTGGCGTTTGTCTGAGAAATCATATCCTGGAAACGGACACGCTGGGATTTGAATCCGGTTGTGTTGACGTTAGCGATATTGTTTGCTATCACGTCCATTTTAGTCTGCTGGCCTTTCATTCCTGTAATACCTGAGAACATTGAATTTAACATGTGTTTTCCTCCATTTTTAAACGTTTCTGAATCGGTCGGTCATCAGAAAAAAGCGTCTTTTCAGTCCGGCTTTTACGTTTATCTATTTTTGTTTATCTGTATTGCGCTGTCTATATTAGTGACATCGTTCATTTCGTCTGCTTTTAATGCAGTTATAACTGTTTTATTCTTGATGCTGGCAATGAGAGCCAGATCATCGTAGAGAATCAGTGACTGCCTGGACCCTTTTGCCTCAAGCGTTTCAACTGCCTCTTCCAGTAAATGTAAATCATTCTGATTCAACTTGAAGCCGTGCTGATCGAGACGCTTCTGAGCATGATTCGAAAAGGTCACACCTTCACTGAGGGTACTGCTTTCTCTGATAGCTTCTTTCATAAATGACTGGAAAGCAGGATCTATTCTGCGATCAGATATGTCTTTATGATTGTTGACAGGTTTAATCGGGTGATTTCCTTGTATGGGCTGTACCATCTTACTGGCTCACCTCGATGACATCGTTCATCTGATATAACTTGCCGTTTACCATCAATGTGGCGTAGCCTTCGTCAAATCTTACTTTTTCTACAGCACCTTTTACAAGCTGGTCTTCTTTGCCGGCTATGGTTACCTGTTTTCCGACCAGGCTCAGTGCCTGCTGCTGCTGATTCATCAGCATACTCGTCTGCATGGTATCGTTCAGATCATTTACTGCGTTCAGCATACCGAACTGGACCATTTGTCCAATGTAATCTGTTTCAGAACCGCCACCGCTTCCCTGTCCATCGAATGAAGGCATGCTCATAGCATTCGCAATGATGTATAAAAACTGCTCCATATCGAGATCAGAATTCTGACGAGTCTCTGCTTCTGGCTGGATCGACTTGAGCGATCCGATCATCATATTTGATGGAATAGTCATGATCTGCTCCTTTTCTTATGCATATAAATTTAGTCCTGTACTCTCACTTTCTGAGTCAGTCCTATTTTCTATTTCTTCATTACTTTCTGTTACGAGTCGACTATCATTTGATGATTGTGAAGCACTCGCTGACTGCTGTTGTGACTGCTGGTTAAACTGCTGACCGGTTTGTGCAAATGTGTCTGCATTCTGATTAAAAACGGCAGAGGGTTCCACAACTGAGAATTCAAACTGATTCATGAAGATCCCTTTTGTTTCAAGCGGCAGTTTCAATTGATTCCACTGCTTCTCCATCCACTCTTTTGATTCTTCAGAGCTGAAGACAAGCTGGCCACTTATCCCATCTTTGGTATAAACCAGTTCGATTTTTACTTCTCCTAAAGTTTCCGGGGTCAAAGTCAACGTAGAGTTGTAGATCTTTTCTCCATTTGTTTCTGTACTGACAGTCATCAGCATCTCACTGATCACATCAAGACTCTGTTCCTGAGTTACTGGTGTTGATGGCTGCGCCATGACTTCTGTACTTGTCTTGGTCACCTGAGTATCTGTAGAACTCATTTGAGAAAGGTTCTGTTCTAACGGCTTATTTTCGATCGAATTACTTTGCGAGTCAGACTCTTTTACAGAAAATTTTAAAGATGGTTCAGTAATCAAATCTTCTGTTTGGCCCTCCCAATTTTCTATAGAGCTTTCTGGCTGCACCGTCATTCTTTCTAATGAATCATTTTTGTGTCCACTAGCCACAGGGCGGTCATTAATAAGGTCGGAATGATCCTTTCTTGCAGCTGTTACCTCATACTCAACTGAATTAGTTTCAGAAGTTTGAGAGTCAATTGATGTATATTTATCATTCACTTCTCCTTGCTTTCTATCAATATCGACTAGTTTAGCTGAATTGCTTCCAGCTTGATCTGAGGCCCCATCAAGTTTTTGAGTCCCGTTTGGTGATAGATTTGCCTTTATTTCAGTACTAATATTTCCAACAGGGTCTTCTTCTATCATTTGAACCAGTGTTTCATTCAATGATGAGGAATCTTCCAGAATCTGTGAAGCAGTTAATTCTGAATGTGTAGTTTTCTCTTCTACTTTTAGAGAGTTCTGTACCGGTTGAGTATCATCTGCTTCAATCGTTTCATTATGTAGGGCAGTAATACCTAACTCAACTGGTAGTTCATCCAGCCCCTGGTGCAGTCTGACAAATGGATGAATGAGGGTAAAATCTACTTCTTCCTCTTCTGTGAGTTCTTCGGTTCCTTCAGATTCAATAGGGGTCTGGGACGATCCACCTTTCAAATCTCCGCTCTCTTTAGTGCCTTTATGACCAGCAAACTTTTCCATCTCTTTCGAGAAGAGTGGCTGATCCACATCAGCTGATCTATTATTTTTTACACTTGTAGTCTTTATTTGAGATAAGGCTGCGATATCTATTGTATTCACCTCCCTTCACTGTCACTTATGTAATTAGAATTAGAACAGGGATGGTCTGCCGTAAGTCAGGGTGGTCAGTTCATCCAGCTGGGACTGTTCTTTTTTCTTTTCTTCTTCTTTAAAGCGGTAATGTTCTTTTTCATCCAGTTTCTGCATGACTTTCTTGTCTCTATGTGCTAACTGGAGATCAAGTCTGGCCTTTTCAAGCTCCTGCTCCGCTTTCTGTAGAGACAGGCGCTGCCTGATGATCTTGTCATCGAGCAGATCTTTATATAAGCTGTGACGTTTCAGATGGTCGATGCTGGTTTTGAACAGGTTCTCACTTTTAAGTCGTCTGCTTTCAGACACCATTCGGTCAAGTTTGGCCTGCTCAGTCATAACGGCATCTTCCTTTTCTTTCACGACCCGCTGGGCTTCTTCTTCCAGGTCTTCCCGCCAGTCGAGTACTTTTTCCATTGAAAAACGGTAATTCTGCATTCAATCTACTCCTTATCTTATCGGCTGATTATTTAGAACAGCTCGCATAGCCTGAACTGTATCTTCAAAGTCATACGATTCTGACGTCTTCTGTTTCAAGAATGATTTGATTGGCTGGTTCAGTCTGATCGCCTGGTCAACAATCGGATTGGATCCCTGCTGGTAAGCACCTACGTCGATCAGGTCTTTCGATTCTCTATAAGTTGCCAGGTTTTCTCTTATCTTTCCGGCTGTTTCATCATGACTGTCTGAGACGAGTTCTTTCATTAGCCGACTGAGACTGTTTTGAATGTCGATTGCCGGATAATGGTTCTCTGAAGCGATTTGTCTGGAAAGGATAATATGTCCATCCAGAATCCCTCGAACAGAATCCGCAATCGGTTCATTCATATCGTCACCTTCAACCAGTACCGTGTAGAAAGCCGTGATTGATCCTGATTCAGCGTTTCCGCTTCGTTCCAGAAGCTTTGGCAGAACTGTGAAGACCGAAGGCGTATATCCTTTAGTGGTCGGTGGTTCGCCTGTAGCCAGACCGATTTCACGCTGTGCCATGGCGACACGAGTGACTGAATCCATCATTAGGACGACTTTCTTGCCCTGATCTCTGAAATATTCCGCTATAGCCGTTGCGACGTATGCGCCTTTAAGTCTGACCAGAGGCGGCTGGTCGGACGTGGCAGCGACGACGACGGATTTCTTGTAGCCTTCCGGTCCAAGATCATTTTCAATGAACTCCAGAACCTCACGACCACGTTCCCCGATCAGTCCGATAACGATCACGTCAGCGTCGCTGTATCTGGCCATCATACCCAGAAGTGTTGATTTACCGACACCGGATCCTGCGAAAATCCCCATCCTCTGTCCTTCACCAACAGTCAGCATGCCGTCAACCGCTTTAACACCGGTCTGCATGATCGTGCTGATTCTTGGGCGCTTGAAGGGGTCTGGTGACGCCCGGTTCACATCATAAGTCGCTGTATTTTCCAGAGCGCCCTGACTCAGTGGCCGGCCCAGTCCATCGAATGTTTTACCCAGCATATCCGGGCTCACTTCGATTTTCAGTGCTTTTCCAGTCGGTCGAACAAGACATCCGGGCCCAATGCCGTCCAGATCATCCAGAGGCATCAAGAGAACCGTTTCATCGACAAATCCAACAACCTCACTTAATACCGTCTTTGCTCGGGATTTGATTTCGATCTCACAGACTTCACCGATAAAGGCGTCAAGGCCATCGACTTTAATTATCAGTCCTATGACCTGGCTGACTTTCCCGTGCTTCAGTGCTACTGCCTTCTTATTCAACGTTTCATGATATAACTCGAATGGAATATCGATCAATTCATCTCACGTTCTCTTTCTTTCATCTCTTCCACCATAGTTTCCAGCTGTTTTCTTACTTGTAGATCTACGACTTTATGTGCACTTTCAACGATACAGCCCAACGGGTCGATATTGTCATCTCCAAAAACGACAAATCTGACACCTGGATAATTTTTTTCCAGCATAGGCAGGCGATCTCTCAACTCTTTCCTCTTGGAAGAATGCACAGTCAGACTGACGTAATCCTCTTTTCGGTCAAGCTGATGAAGGACTGGATGGACCAGTTCCATAATCCCGTCCGGCGTCAGGTCAAGCTGTTCCTGAACGATTTTCTGAGCCATGTGGATCGCAAGCGAAAGCAGGCTGTCTTTCTTATCCTGAATATACTCTTCGATATTCAGCTGAGCTTCAGTGATCATGGCTCTCGCCTGACTCATCAGCTCCTGGCTGTAGGCTTTGCCTTTTTCGAATCCTTGGGCCTGACCTTCACTGAATCCTTGCCTGAAGCCCTCATTTCGACCGCCTTCGAATGCTTCTCTATACGCCTCTTCTTTCAGACGGGCAATTTCTTCTTCCGCTTCCTGAATCAGACGCTCTTTTTCAGTCTGGGCTTTTTGTATCAACTGGGAACTCTTCTGCTTAGCCTGGGCCAGTTCATCAGCCGCTTCCTGATTGTAACCCTCATACTCTTCAGTCTCTTCTTCGTACTGATATGCTGTATCAATAACCCAATCCATGTCCTGTCCAGTCTTTGCTTGAACAGATTTGATGATTCTACTCGATGATGGCATCTTGATCGCCTCGCATAATGTAAATTTCCCCATGCTCATCTAAGCGGCGGATAACGGTGACCACATTCTGCTGGGCTTCTTCAACCGCAGATAGACGGGCTGGTCCCATAAACTGCATATCCTCTTTAAGAGTTTCCACAGCTCTGGTCGACAAGTTGTCAAAGATAAAGTCACGAAGCTCGTCGGAGACTCCTTTGAGGGCCAGGACAAGATCGTCGTTGTTGACTTCTCGAAGAACTTTTTGAACATCGCTCTTCTGTAGAGAGATGATATCTTCGAAAGTGAACAAACTTGCTTTAACTTCTTCAGCCAATTCAGGCTGACGTTCTTCCAGTTCGCCGACAATGGCTTTCTCAGTCGTACGGCCGACTTGGTTGAGGATCTCAACCAGTGTCGATACCCCTCCTACATTTTCAGTGTCGTTTTCAATATATGTAGAGAATTTACTCTCAATGACCTTTTCAATTTTTTCAATCACAGCTGGGGATGTACTGGTAATCGTACCGATACGTTCTGCGATTTCCGACTGTTTTTCAGTCGGGAAATTGATCAGTATCTGTGCGGCTTTATCCGGCTGCATGTAGCATAAAATCAGTGCAACCGTCTGAGGCTGTTCACCTAAAAGCAGGTTAGTCAGCTGGGCAGGATCGGCTTTTCGAGCGATGTTGAATGGCCGCTCCCTCAACTGAATCTGGTTCAGCATGTCGATGACTTCTTTTGCTCTCTGAGTACCTAATGCCTTGTTCAGCAATGTTTTGGCATAATCGAAGCCGCCATCAAGTATATATTCTCTGGCCTGGGACATTTCCAGATACTCATTAATGATGTCTTCTCTTTCCTTCTGACTGACGTGATCGATATTGGCAATCTCATAGCTGACTTTCTGTATAAACTTATCCGGCAGCTGCTTCATGATCTGCGCTGAGGTTTCAGGCCCCAGCGAGATCATAAATATAGCCGCTTTTCTAATTCCGTCCATTTCTTTAGAGGATGCTATTTTTTCTGTTGTTTCTGGCAATTCCGGACACCCTTTCTAGTCTTTCAACCAAACTTTCATTAATTCAGCAGCAAGCTCAGGGTTTTCTTTTGCCTGAGTGCGAACGCGGTCTTCTTTTTCAGACATAACTTTGTTCTTATGCTGAAGCACTTCGTTTTCTTTGTCGATCTGTTCGATCGGATCCACTTCCGGTACAAGTACTGGCTCCGGCTGGATAGCTTCCTGAACTGCCATCTCTTCAGCCTGCTGAGCTTCTTTTCCACGTTTCAACAGTGTCAGAACTGCAATAGCCACAATGACTAGTACTAAACCGAGTGACATGAACAGCCAGCTTGATGTCAGGAAGTTCACTAGTTCATCCATAATGCCGTCTCCCCCACCAATTGCCAGGTCCTCACCTTCAGCAAATGGTAATATCTCAACAGTGACATCTCCAGGAAGAGGAATCTCTGCCTGATTATCCAGCCCAAGTGCACGACTAACGATCCTGCTGATCTGCGGTTCTGCAGGTACAACTCCAGCATTCTGATTGACAACCACTGATGCATTGATACCTTCGACTACACCTGGTGCACGGACATAGCGTTCAGTCACCTGATCCAGTTCATAGTTGATTGTCCGGTCAAGAGAAGATGACAAATCTTCATCTCCATCTTCGGCAACCGGCATTTCTCCACCGGCTATTAGTCCGGCCAGCATATCTCTCGCCCCGTCAAAACTCTCTGTCTGACTTCTTATAAGGCCTTCTCTGTTTTCATCATCTTCGCCCGTCATCGGAGCAGTGAATTCAATGCTCTCACCTTCAATGACATCAAAGTTCATCGACGCATTGACGATAACTCTCAGGTTGTTATACCCATAGACAGGTGCCAGAAGAGATAAGATCCGTTCTTCCAGATCTTTTTCATACGACCGCTTGATTCCCTGCTGATTGGAAGAAAAGTCGGCTGACGCCATGCCTTCTCCACCTGATTGAAGGAATCCGCTTAACAAATTGCCGTTTGTATCGACGATCTGAACATTTTCCATAGGCAGTCGGTCAACAGCTCCCGTTACTAAAGAGGCAATCCCTTGAATGTTCTGCTGGGAAACGGTTCCCCTTGTCTGAACGACTATTGAAGCAGATGCTTCACTTCGATAAGCCGGATTCTGGAAAATGCTGTCTTCTGGTAAAGACAGCATCACTTTCGCAGAATCGATTTGCTGCAGCGAAGAAATAGAGCGTTCAAGTTCTCCAGTCAGTGCTCGCTGATACATGATCTGACGGTCATCATCCGTGGTCATCATATTCGTATTATCAAATATTTCAAATCCGGTCGACCGTTCGGGCATCATCCCGTTCACTGCCAAGTTAATTCTGTAGTTATCTACTTGCTTCTCGTCAATCAGGATCGTTGTTCCGTTATCCTCAAGACGGTAGTCCATATTCTGAGCATTCAGATCTTCTACGATTGCACCCGCATCTGCCTCTTCCAAGTTGGAAAATAGAACGGTGTACTGACTTCTTTGAGTGAAGTAGCCGATCGTGCCCAGTAAAATCAGAGCAACCGATACAAGAATGACGAGGCGCTTACGCTTTTTTTCTTCAAGCTGCTGCCACCCATCCTTTATCGATGTGCCGATGTCTTTTACTTTATTCATTTATGACTCTCCCTCTAAATTAAACGTTTAATTAACTAGAACTGCATATTTTTTATTTCGTTATATGCTTCTAAACATCTGTTGCGCATCTGAACTGCGACTTCTAGAGAGAGTTGTGCTTCTGTAGTTTTAATCATCACTGTATGTAGATCGTCTGCAGTACCATCGATCAGGGACTGAACGGCTTGGGCAGATTCAGCTTGCTTCCCTTCCAGGGTCATCAGGGAATCTTTTAAAAGGTTAGTAAACGCTGCTGGGTTTGTTTCTTCTGTATGTACAGGATTACTAGGTCTTGCCAAATTGACTTGATTTAGTGCTTGTGTGTATAGCTGATTCATTGAATTGATCACATGTCATACTCCTTATAAATATATTTATTTGTTAGCCTTGTCTGCCGATTTCAAGTGCACGCTTCAGCATATCCTTACTGCTGTTTACGGCTGTAACGTTGGCATCATAAGAACGGATGGCGGTCATCATATTGACCATTTCATCGGCCATATCGACGTTCGGGTAAACGACGTAGCCTTCTTCATCAGCGTCCGGATGATTCGGTTCAAACACGATTCGGACATTTTCCTCATCAGCCTCGACTCCGGTAATACGCACTCCTGCGCTTCGAGTAGCCGTATCGCCTGTAAAGCCGGACGTCATCCGTTTAAGATTCTCTTCAAATTCTACAGTCTGTTTAATATATGGTCCTTCGCCATCTTCAGTACGTGTCGTATTCACATTAGCAATGTTGGTTGAGATTGTATCAAGCTTGAAGCGTTCTAGAGTCAGTCCGCTGGCATTGATCTGCATTGAATTAAATATAGACATTAGTTCTACTCCTTATCTTTAACGTAATACAGAACGAATCGTTCCATAGTGATTACTCAACTGAGTCGTCAGTGCCTGATAATAAATGGCATTGGCAGACAGCTCAGCCATCTCTGTATCGATTGCGACGTTATTTCCATCTTCTCTTACACGATTTCCAGTCTGTTCTTTAATTTGAGGACTGACTGCCGACAAGTCTGATACTCCGAAATGTCTGTCGTGGGTACTTCTCATAGATGATCCATCCATCGTTCGCTTAAGTACATCTTCAAATTCAACACGTTTTGCTTTATATCCCGGCGTATTGACGTTTGAAATATTAGAAGAAATCATTTCCTGTCTCATTGATGAGGCATTCAAAGCATTCTTGATTAGATTGACATTCGCTCCAGTAAACATAATTTCACCTCGATAAAATAACAACTCTGTATAAATATACTAACTCTTTTAGCAACATGGATAATTCTATCGAACAAAATCAACAGCCGCAATAGTATTTTTTTACATAAAACCGCTTTAGAATGGTGATTTGTGACATATCATTTCCATTTTATTAAAATTGTAACTTTTTTCAATCATCGATTAAATATAGTTTGATACTCAAAAAGGTTATCAAATCAGCAAAAACACTATCCCATGTGAAATAGGTTAGCACCTCGAATAGTTAATTATGTCATACCTAAATTGTGACAAATGATAAATTATTACTTTTTGCATATTATGACATTTATGTGAACGTGCTCAATTTCTCAATGGACAGCATTTCAAGGTAACTCTCTACTAAATAATATTACCCATCTATTTTAAAATTGATGAAAAAATTGGTGAATCGTCAATTCTTAGTATTATTTCAATAACGTTACGTACGTAATTCTGTAGACGCTATGAGAACCGGTTATAAACATACAAAAAGACCAGCATCAAATGCTGGCCCATGCCTCCAGAAGTTCAGACATCAAATGACGTGTCTCTAACATCTTCTTCTGGTCTTTATGTAGATTGGCTTGTATCAACTGATTGAGAATGAATGAGTACAGCGACTGCAGCTCACTGGCAATCGCATTTTGACCGTCTTGATGGTTGAGTGACACCATCAGTTCAGTTACAATATCCTGTGCTTTGATCAGATTCGTATTCACTTTGTTGAAGTCTTCTTTTTCGACAGACAATTCTGCCAGTCGAATAAATTTGATGGCTCCTTCATAGAGAAGGACTACCAACTGCTTAGGTGAAGCTGTTTCAATCTGATTTTTCTTGTATACTTTTGAAGCAGATGTATAACTCATAGCTTTTTCCTTTCTTACACTTCCCGGTCAACGAAGAGTGACTCTTCTTTTTCCATATAATGACTGACTACTTTATCCCGTTTATTGACTTGCTTCATTTGTTTTGAAAGCTCGTGAGACTCTTTTTTGATAATTGTGATCAGTTGCTCCTGAACTGAAATGACCTGCTCGATAAGCTGTCTGTTATTTTCTGTAAAATTGGACAATTCATCCGGTGACAATTCCTTGTCCAGTTCGATGATTTCTTCTATGGTAGCTTGATTTTGATCCAGAACCTCCTGAGCGGAATCAGCTGACTGATCCCAGTTGACCAGACGATCCAGCATCTCTTGAAGATGCTCTTTTTTTAGTATATATATCGTATTTGTACTTGGTGTCATCAGCTGTTCCTCCTTATTTCCCTTGATTCATATTTAATTGACTGAACATAAAGTCCATCTGAGACTCTGCTCGCATCATTGCCGTATCAAGAGCTGTAAATTGTTTGATATAACGGTCTTTACGCATCTCAAGTCGTTCTTCGAATCGTGTAATTCGGTCATTGACATCGCGTATCATGCGGTCATATGTATCCCGCCTTGACTTGATGATTCCGTCTGTACTTGAGATGTACTGATTGACGAATGAGCGCATACTGCTAGTAAAACCAGTTCGTTCAGTCCGAGTGTTAGTAACCGGATTTCCTTCTTCATCTTCGGTTGTTTCAGTTAATGTATTGGTCGAAGAGAAAAACTTGGATACCTCATTCGGATTTTCTCTAATCTGTTTATCTAGCTTACTGCGATCGAAACTTGCGGTTCCATTACGGTCGATCGTCACGCCTAAGTCCTGGAGTCCTCTGATAGACGTGCCATGAGCTTCCTGACTGGTCATCATAGATCTCAAGCTCGATTGGAGGCGCATCAAGGTACCATCACCTGTCAATGTCCCTGCCTGATTATTCTCAGCCGACGGATCTCCTACACTCAATTGTGTTCTAATAAAACTTTGTGTAGAATTGTATTGCTCAACGAGTTTCTGCACCGCATCTGCTGCTCTATTAAGATTTTCCGTAACAGACAACGTAGTAGATTCGTTATCCCCATGAACTGAGGTCAAGCTAAATGTTAAGCCTTCTATTACATCATTTATGGTATTGGACGAACGAGTTACTTCAAGTCCATCAATAGAGAAAACGGCATCTTTTCCTTTTTCAGCTTCCATACCAGCCAATCCTAAGAACTCCGCATGTTCACCAGTTACGCTAAGCTCTCTATCTCCATGTTTTTCATGAGTCAGAATCAAACGATTATCCACTATATTTGAGCGTATCCCTGATTTTTCAGTGGTTCTATTGATTTTATCACTTATAGAACGTAGGCTGTCTGTTTCGTCAAGCTCGATTTCGAAGGATTTATCCTGACCAACATTTAATATCAGAGTTCCCTCATCCAGTCCCAATGGTGTTCGAATAGTGCCTTCAGGCCCTAAGGAAACTTCATTACCCACTAATCGTGTCTGAGTAGCTAATCTTGATACCTGGACTCTATAGTTGCCTATTGATGCAGAGCTATTTGCAGTGACAGTAAATTTATCAGATCCAGTTAATCGTACAGATTTAGAATTAAATACGTCAGGTTTCTGCAAGTCTTCTAAACGCTTATGTAAAGTGTCTAGACGAGTATTCATATCTCTCCAGGCGTTTTGAGATTTTGTATAGTTCTCTTTCTGCTGCGTAAAGCGGACCCCTTTTGCTGCTTCGGCCTCCATAAGCTTATCAACCATGCTCATGTCGATTCCAGAATATAACCCCATAACGTTCATTTAGTTCACTCCGTTCTATCTACTGCAACGCCTGCCCACTGCCATATACCTGCAATGACATCAAGCATTTTTTCAGGTGGTATTTCTCTAATTACTTCATCAGTGCCTTTTTCAACGATTTGAACGAGTGTACGTCCGGTGCCTTCGTGTATCTTAAATGACAGCTGTGCGTTAACACGCTGCAAGACACTTTGTGCTTCGTCAACCCACTTCTGGACCTGTTCTTTTGCGGGTTCGTACTGGACGCGGTTAAAAGAAGTGTCTATCCCTTCAACTGGCTTAATAGGCTCCACATAACGGTCACCAGAATAGGATACCGCACTTTTATTTGATTGTAAAACCCGGTCGATCGTTTTAATTGCATCAATAGATTCAATACGCTGACTCATTTAATCCAGCTCCTCTGATAAAGTAATAGTTTTGTGCTACTCACTATGTAAAATAGAACCGAAGCAGCAACCCACCGCTTCGGTTCTGACAAAAATTTAATACTCGTTATCCAATTATCGGAATTATCCCAGTAATTGTAGTACCCCTTGAGGCATTTGGTTAGCTTGTGCAAGCATAGCCGTTGAAGCTTGAGAAAGGATGTTGTTCTTAGTGAATTCCATCATTTCTTCAGCCATATCAACGTCACGGATACGTGAGTTAGCTTCAGATAGGTTTTCTTTAGTTGTAGTCAGGTTGTTGATAGTGTGTTCTAGACGATTCTGAGTAGCACCTAAGTTAGCTCTCTCAGTGGATACAGATGTGATTGCTGAGTCAATAGTGTTCAATACTGTATCAAAGTCAGGTGCAACTGTAGCAGCTTCCTGTGCCGCTGCTAAAGTTTCTTCAGCAGCCGTTACTGCTTCTTGTAATGCAGAGTGGTCACCATTTGCATCAGCATCAATTGCAGCAGCTAAAGCCTCTTGTGCAGTTACTAGGTCCTCTTGTGCTTCATCAATCGCATCTTGACCATCTTCCGATACTACATTAGAAACTTTTAAAGTGGCGTTGTCTACTTTTAAACTTAATCCTGTAGCAGACATATTACCAATATTCAATTCAATAGACTGTCCTGCATTAGATCCAATTTGGAATGAAAGTTCATTTCCATCACCAGCAAAGTCACCATTCAATAATGTTTTAGTATTGAATTGAGTTTGACCTGCTATACGATCAATTTCTTCTGTTAAAGAATCCATTTCTTTCTGAATAGCTAAACGGTCTTCGTTAGTGTTAGTATCATTTTTTGCTTGAACAGTAAGATCACGCATACGGTTAAGAATTGAGTGTGTTTCGTTAAGAGCACCCTCAGCTGTTTGAATAAGTGAAATCCCATCTTGAGCGTTACGTGTAGCTTGGTTCAAACCTGAGATTTGGTTTTTCATTTTTTCAGAGATTGAAAGTCCAGCTGCATCGTCGCCTGCTCTATTGATTCTTAGCCCTGATGATAGTTTAGCCATTGAATTCCCTCTAGATCCGTTTGCTTGTGTCAAACGAGAGTATGTATTCATAGCTGCTGTGTTTGTATTAATACGCATATTGTTTTCCTCCATTTGTGTTTGATTATAAGGCTCATCGCCTTCTACACTTACTATCGGAAGGACCCTATCTTTGTTAAGTCATTTCTTTAACTTTTTTACTTTTTTCGAAAAAAAAGACCAAAGCCATTGGCTTCAGTCGTAATTTTCTGGTTCTACGTCAAATAACGTTGGTAAAGAATAATAAGTAAATGTCAGAGAGTTTATATAGGGTGTATAGCATGGTGGCCTAGGCCACCATGCTATACACTTCTTTTTGTGCATGTTTACGTTGAGATGCTTCTGATTTTAAAGAAAAGTGAATGATAATTCTATTCTTGTAGTTGGCAAAGTTCCTGTAGCCGTAGGCCACACGATTAAGAACCTT
>NZ_FNZU01000011.1 GCF_900109325.1 Alkalibacterium pelagium | reverse complement strand
CCTGAAAAAGTGGAACGACTATAGGCAAATAAGCACATTTTAAGTAACATGGCAGGGTGAAACGCAGGTCGTCCCGTATGAGAGGTGTCTTCCAGAAGAAATTCCGCAGGAATAGAATCAACGAAACGACTGATCAAACGGGCTTCGTGATCCTCGGGAATAGTGAAGTCTAATTGTAGTGTTAAAGCAGTTTCCATTGTGGTATAATTTTGATACAAAGTGAGCCCCTCCTTTAATTGCTGTTGGTACTTCAATTATAGTCGGTGGGGCTCGTTTTGTCTTTATAAAAGTAACATCCCACGACCTTTTTCTTTAAAAAACGGTCGTGGGATGTATTTATTTAAGGGGAGTTTTTTCCCAGCCCCTCGTCACTGATTTTTAATACATCATAGGTAGCGATTATCCTGAATTTGATTTAGGCTACCCCATACTTAATAAAGTGTGGCCTGTCATAAAACACCAATCAGACCAGTGTCTCTGCCATTTTCTGCTTGCGTCGGTCACTTTTTTTTTCTTCATGCGCCTTCTTGAAGCGCTGGATAGTAGTGACATGATCCATCAGGAAGTTGGCCGCAATCCCTATGGCAATTCCTGACAGGATACCCATAAAGGAGAGCACCGGCAAATAAAGGAGCACAGTCCAGGTCTGGGCAATGGTACTGGCAACGAGCAGCTGCCCCAGATTGTGCAGGATACCGCCAGTTGCACTGACCCCGATGATACTGACACGCTTGCCTCCAATAAATTTTACGAAAAGCATGCCGGCATAACTGAGAAGCGCTCCAGCTGTACTGTACATAAAGGTAGAGATCGTTCCGCCGAGCAGGGTCGTCATCAAAAGACGCATCCAGACGACTTTCATGCTGTCTTTAAAAGGAAGCGTATAGATGGCAACGATAATGATCAGATTCGCGACGCCCAGTTTCGCTCCCGGTGCAAAGGCAAACGGAAAGGGGATGCTGCGTTCAACGATTCCCAGGATCACAGCCTGGGCCGAGAGAAGTGAAATATATATCATTTTTTGAGTTCGAGTCATGGTTATCCTTCTTTTCTTGTTCAATATGTTCACAAGTTTGACAATTTACTGCTTTAATTGTCGCACAAAATACCCGTCTAATGCTATAAAGATTAGAACAAAATTATGTCAATCTAATCTTGTGAAAACATAGACAGAGTAACACTTTTAATGTAAGATGTACAGAGAAAAAGAATGGAAGGACAATGTACATGTTTACCAGAATTAAAACGATGAAAGTCATGCTGATGGTTCCTGTTCTATCATTAGGACTACTGGGATGTCGGGAAGAAGATCCTCGAGGACTGGCTGACCAGCCCTACGACCGAACTGAATTTTTACTTGGAACCGTTGCAAATATGAAAGTCTATAATGAAGGTCAGGAAGAGGCGATGGACAAAGCGTTCGATCGCGTGCAGGAGCTGGATGAATGGTTTGCGATGCAGAATCCGGAATCTGAGATTTCTGAAGTGAATCGTCAAGCTGGAATCGAACCGGTAGAAGTATCAGAAGAAGTATTCCACGTCATGGAACGTGCCCTGCATTATGCAGAAGAATCTGACGGCAGCTTTGACCCGACCATCGGTGTAGTCACTAGCTTGTGGGGGATCGGACAGGACTATGCAGCGGTACCTGAAGCAAATGAACTGGCTGAAGCAGTTGCACTGGTCGATTACCAGAAGGTGGAACTGAACGAATCAGAACAGACGATCTACCTTCAGGAAGAAGGCATGGTCCTTGACCTGGGAGCCATAGCAAAAGGATACATTACAGATGAAGCGGCACGTGTATTGGTGGAAGAAGGAGTCAATACGGCTATCGTCGATCTGGGTGGCGATATCGTAGTTGTTGGTAACAGCACACGAGGGGAAGATCAACCCTGGAACGTCGGGATTCAGAATCCTTATGGGGAACGTGGAGAAATACTGGGTATCGTTCCCGTTTCAGACCGAGCGATCGTCACTTCTGGAATCTATGAGCGTCTTGTTAGAGACGGGGATGACGAATATCATCATCTGATGGATCCGGAAACCGGCTTTCCGATCGACAACAACATCTCCGGTATCAGCATCATTGCAGACAATGCCATGGACGCAGATGCGTTGGCCAACATTGCATTCTCACTAGGTGTAGAAGAGGGGCTGGATTATATCAATGGGCTTGACGGTGTAGAAGTGATCTACATTACTAATGAGATGGGAATATATGCTTCAGAAGGAATCAATGACCAGATCGAAATCAGGGACAATGACTTTGAAATGATGAACTAAGCCGATTTGACAGGCTTTTTACTGCATGGTAAAGTATAGAAGACTATGAAGTAAAACATAAGTCCTTGAAGTGAGGAAATAAATCTATGAAAAAGAAACTGGCACTGGCTTGTACAGAATGCGGATCCCGGAATTATTCGAAAGAAGTAGGAACCAAAGTACGTACTGAGCGCCTTGAAATTAAAAAATACTGCCGTTATTGTAAAAAGCACACACTACACAGAGAAACAAAATAAAGAATCAGAATAATCATTCGAACTAACCGGAAGATTCAGGTGGAAGGAGTCCTTCATGAACAAAGTTAAAACATTTTTTGGTGAAGTCAAACATGAACTGAAAGAGACGACATGGCCTAAAAAAGATGAGATGAAAAAAAATACAGCAACTGTTTTCGGCGTTATGGCATTTTTCGGCGTATTCTTTTATGCAGTAGATGCAGCCATCAGCTTTTTATTGAATATAATTTGACAACCGCTTAAGATAGTAGCATTTTCACTATCTGCGTGCTATACTACGTATCGAGAGCTGACGAAAAACCTTTCTTCCATAAAGTGAAGAAGGTTTTTTTAGTATGACAAATAAAAGATAAACTAAAGGAGTCTACAATGAACGAATTAGAAAGTGCAAAAGCCTGGTACGTGCTTCATACGTATTCCGGTTACGAAAACAAAGTCAAACAGAATCTTGAATCCCGTGCGAAAAGCATGAACATGGAAGAACGTATTCTTCAAGTCATTATTCCAGAAGAGGAAACAACTACTGAGAAAGACGGCAAGACTAAAATGGAAAAAGAAAAGATTTTCCCTGGATATGTTCTGGTTGAAATGATTATGTCTGATGATGCCTGGTACGTTGTCCGTAATACACCTGGCGTGACCGGGTTCGTCGGTTCGCACGGAGCAGGAAGTAAACCGTCACCGCTTCTACCGGAAGAAATCGACCAGATCCTTCGCAGCATGGGTATCAATCCACGTAAAATCGAAATGGACGTCGAGCTGGGTGAACGCATCAAGATTGTTGGTGGAGCATTTGCCGGTATGGAAGGAACCGTTACAGAGCTTGAAACAGAAAAAGGAAAAATCAAAGCTTCTGTTGAAATGTTCGGACGTGAGACCAACGCGGAACTGGACTACAACCAGATTTCCAAACTGGATGACTAAAATAACAGTTGCAATAACTG
This sequence comes from Alkalibacterium pelagium, assembly GCF_900109325.1. Classification (GTDB taxonomy): domain Bacteria; phylum Bacillota; class Bacilli; order Lactobacillales; family Carnobacteriaceae_A; genus Alkalibacterium; species Alkalibacterium pelagium. The sequence continues at coordinate 92,466 of NZ_FNZU01000011.1, read as the reverse complement.
AACAGTAGTGGTAAACTATTTCAGTGTGCCTTATACACGTGTATTTTGCATGCTCAGAAGTGGGAGAGGAAAATTATAACCTCATTTAACCACTCACGGACAAAATCAAGGAGGTATGTCTCGTGGCAAAGAAAGTAGTAAACGTCGTGAAACTGCAGATTCCTGCAGGGAAAGCTAATCCGGCTCCCCCAGTAGGACCAGCATTGGGACAAGCGCAAGTAAACATCATGGGATTCTGTAAAGAGTTCAACGCTCGTACAGCTGACCAGGCAGGAATGATCATTCCTGTAGTTATTTCTGTATATGAAGACCGTTCATTTACATTTATCACTAAAACACCACCTGCAGCAGTATTGCTTAAAAAAGCAGCTGGAGTAGAGTCTGGTTCTGGTGAACCAAACACTAAAAAAGTGGCATCTGTAACACGCGCTCAAGTACAGGAAATCGCTGAAACAAAAATGGAAGACCTAAACGCAGCTAACGTTGAAGCAGCTATGCGCATGGTCGAAGGTACAGCACGTAGTATGGGATTCACTGTCGAAGGATAATGAATTCACCCCATTGCTTGCTGCCTCCGCAACCTGAGAAAAGCCCAGCTTTTCAACTAAGTACATGAGATTATGTCTCATTGCTTTTGCGGAGATCAAGTGGGAGGTTAAACCGCTAATACCACAACAAGGAGGAAAAAAATAATGGCTAAAAAGAGCAAAAAATTCGTAGCTGCTTTGGAAAAAGTAGACCGCGAGAAACAATATGATGCAACTGAAGCATTAGAATTAGTTAAAGAAATCGACTACGCTGGTTTCGACGCTACTATCGAAGTAGCTTACAGACTAGGTGTCGACCCTAAACAAGCTGACCAGCAGATCCGTGGCGCAATGGTATTGCCGCATGGTACTGGTAAAACTCAAACTGTGATCGTATTCGCTAAAGGAGACGCTGCTAAAGCTGCTGAAGAAGCAGGAGCAGACTTCGTAGGTGACAGCGATCTAGTTGAAAAAGTACAAGGTGGATGGCTGGACTTCGACGTTGTCGTTGCTGCACCTGATATGATGGCTGAAGTAGGTAAACTTGGACGTGTCTTAGGACCTAAAGGTTTAATGCCTAACCCTAAAACAGGAACAGTAACACCAGATGTTGCTAAAGCTGTTAACGACATCAAAGCTGGACAAGTCACTTACCGTGTTGACCGTCAGTCAAATGTACACGTTCCAATCGGAAAAGTGTCATTCGATACGGACAAGCTGAAAGAAAACTTGGCAGCACTTCACGACGTGATCGTAAAAGCTAAACCTGCAAGTTCTAAAGGTGTTTACATCAAGAACATGGCAGTAGCAAGCACGTTCGGTCCTGGTGTCAAAGTGGACAACAGTACAGTTCTTAAATAAAAATTGTTGAATTCTCTTGACCTGCATAACATAGCTTGCTATACTTATGCAGGTTAAGGAATTAAACTTAATTGAATATGCATTGATGAATGAAAGTCAGGCAGTCCTTTGTCTAAACGGCAGGCTGAATGACTGGATAATACCGAAGACAGTATGTGGCTCTGGCCTTAATATCATACCGAGGATAAAGTGATGAACAGTCAATTTACACTCCCTCTATGTCTACGGTGACATGGGGTTTTTTTATACGCTTCGTTCCTTAAAGGGTGGAAAGTTAAAAACAATCCTCATTTCAATCGATCAGGAGGTGAAACATCAATGAGTAAAGCAAGTGTCATTGCAAAAAAAGAAGAATTAGTTAATGAACTGACTAAGAAATTCGAAGATGCACAAGCAGTAGTCGTAGTAGACTACCGTGGTTTGACAGTAGGCCAGGTGACTGAACTGCGTAAGCAATTACGTGACGCAGGAATCGAAATGCGCGTACTGAAAAACACTATGCTTCGTCGTGCGGCTGAAGCTGCTGGCCTGGAAGGAATGGAAGATGTCTTCAAAGGACCTACAGCTGTAGCATTCAGTAACGAAGAAGTCGTAGCACCTGCTAAAATCATCGCTGAATTTGCTAAAGATGCAGAAGCGCTTGAAATTAAAGGTGGGGTCCTGGAAGGTAAAGTTGCTGACGTTGATCAAATCAACAAAATCGCAAAACTACCAAGCCGCGAAGGCCTACTTTCAATGCTGCTATCTGTACTACAAGCACCTATGCGAAATACTGCATTGGCTGTCAAAGCAGTTGCAGAGAAAAAAGCAGAAGAAGAAGCTGCATAAACACGCAGTCGATTCAAATTGTTTTAACCTATACCTTGGTATAGCATGCTGACAAGCAAACCAACTAATATAATTAAAATGGAGGAAAACAAAAATGGCATTAGATATTGAAAAAATCATTGCTGACTTGAAAGAGTCAACTGTCGTAGAATTAAACGACTTAGTAAGCGCGATCGAAGAAGAATTCGGCGTTGAAGCAGCAGCACCAGTAGCAGCAGCGGGAGCAGCTGACGGTGGAGCAGCAGAACAAACTGAATTCACAGTAGAATTAGCATCAGCTGGTTCAGCTAAAATCAAAGTAATCAAAGCAGTTCGTGAAGCTACTGGTCTTGGCTTGAAAGAAGCTAAAGCATTAGTAGACGGAGCTCCTTCAGCAGTTAAAGAAGGCGTATCTAAAGACGAAGCTGAAGAACTTAAAGCTAAGCTTGAAGAAGCTGGAGCTTCTGTAGAACTTAAGTAATTAACTCTCTACAAATTTAAATAATCAGTTCAGAACCCCTTTAGTTGTAACTAGTTTATGACGAAGGGGTTTTTCTGTTTGAGTATAAAAGTCTACTATTAAAGTGTTGTCTAGTTTAACGTGCCAGCCTTTCGAGAAAAAGATAAATTTACCCATTGCGCAGTATGCTCTTCTGCCGCATACTCTGTCTCTACGCATTGAAAATGCTAGAGTCACAGCAATTCGGGGCAAATTTCCTGTTTTCTTGTCAAGGCTGAACGGCACGTGAAACTTTTCTGTTTCTACTATTTTGTGTCATTTTCAAGTTTGTATAGGAATAAGCAAGTATATTTGATAAAATGTGTCTTTGAACAGATGAAACAATTGCTTATCAGACTTCGACTTAAAATATGGAAAGGACGCAACTTATGAACAATGAAAAATATCCTCAGCGTATAGATTATGGCGTGATCTTGTCGGTCATGTTGCTGGCCATCATCAGTATCTTATCCCTCTATTCGACTACGGTCCTGATTCAGGATGGATCCATCGGAATGACCGTCAGGCAGATCGCCTGGTACGGAATTGGAACGATCGCTGTCCTGGTCATCATGCAGTTCGATTCAGAACAGCTCTGGAAAATGACTACTTATCTCTATATTGCCGGTCTAATTATTTTACTTCTGACTTTAGTCTTTTATGATAGAGAGATTGCTGCAAAAACTGGAGGAAACAGATGGGTCACATTAGGACCTATAGGTACTGTTCAGCCATCCGAATTTGTTAAGATCCCTTATATTCTCATGCTCGCCAAAACGATAACCAAGCATAACAGTGTTTACCGCGTGCGTGAATACCAGACAGATTTTCTGCTGATTGGTAAACTGGCCGTTATCGGACTTGTCCCTGTCGTGATCGTATTCATGCAGAGAGACTTGGGGACTGCACTCGTTTATCTGGCCATGCTGATAGGTGTAGTGCTCCTGTCCGGGATAAAGTGGCAGATCCTGCTTCCAGTCTTTCTATTGGTATCGACTGTCGGGATCACTTTAATTTTACTCGTTGTCTATAATAGAGAATTTCTGCTGAATACGGGTCTGTTCAGACCTTATCAGTTTGCCCGTATCGATACGTGGCTGAACCCTCATCAAGGAGCCAGCGACACCTCATATCAGATCGTACAGACCTTCAAAGCGATAGGGTCAGGCGGCGTATTCGGAAAAGGATTCGGTGTGAGTGAAGTGTATGTTCCAGTTAGAGAGTCCGATATGATATTTGCGACGATCGGAGAAAACTTCGGTTTTGCCGGGGGAGCCCTTCTGATATTCATCTACTTCATTCTGGTCTATCATATGATCAGAGTCGTGTATGATACTAAAAATGAGTTTTATGCTTATATTGCAACAGGGGTCATTATGATGATCGTCTTCCACGTGCTTGAAAACATTGGGATGAACATCGGGCTTCTGCCAATGACAGGAATCCCACTGCCGTTTGTCTCTCAAGGAGGGTCATCACTTCTCGGTAATATGATGGGGATCGGGCTGATCATGTCCATGCGTTTCCATCATAAATCTTACTTCTTCTCCGGAGAAGGGGAAGAGTTCCATCCGGGATCGTAATAACTTGAGAACAGGAAAGGGCGGACAACATGTTACGCGATAGAATCAAATATGTAGATAAGCTGATTGTTTTACCCTATCTGGCCCTGACGCTGTTCAGTGTCATCATGGTATACAGTGCCAGTAGTTACAGCGCGTTAACGGATTATGGCAACCCGCATCATTATCTGCCGAGGCAGTCGATGTATGTAGTGATTGGCTATGTCGTATTTTTAATAGCGTTCTTTTTCCCGATCAAATGGTTGAAGAACAAGAAATTAGTTATCTGGGGAATCGTCATTACTGCGACATCCCTCTTCGTCCTGCTTATTTTCGGCAGAGAAATATATGGAGCGAGACGATGGATCGAAACGCCTTTCTTCAATATCCAGCCAGCAGAGTTTGCCAAATTCATGGTGATCTGGTATCTGGCGTATATTCTGTCTAAAAAACAGCGGAAAATTGCAGAAGATTTCTTCCATGCCATTGTGGCACCACTGATACTGGTTTCCTTTATCGTGCTGTTTATTTACATTCAGCCTGATACGGGGTCATCGTTCATTATTGTATTGATCGGGGCCATCATGATTTTTGCCAGCGGCGTCTCACCAAAACTGGGATTCGGGTTCGGTCTGGTCGGAGTAATGGGTCTGCTTGGGTTGTCTCAGCTGATCCGACAGTACGGCACGCGGCTGTTCTTCCTGAATGAGTACCGCTATAATCGTTTCCTGGGATTCTGGGATCCGTTCACATTAGCTGAAGGTGCCGGCATGCAGCTGGTCCACTCCTACTATGCTTTGAGTCGAGGGGGGCTAATGGGTGTTGGATTCGGAAACAGTGTGCAGAAGACAGGATTCCTGCCCTTTCCTTATACCGACTTCATCGTAGCGATTATAGGGGAAGAGTTTGGCCTCATTGGAATCCTCGTTCTGCTTTCAACTTTTACATTGATGGCATCACGCATGTTTCTTACCGCGATTCGGTCCAAGCAGTCATTTGAATCTCTTCTGAGTTTAGGAATTGCAACGATGTTCATGGTACAGGCCTTCATCAATTTAGGTGGCGTGATCGGGATCATGCCGATTACAGGACTGACCTTTCCTTTCGTCAGTTATGGTGGATCGAGTATGATCGTTCTGTCTGCATCGATCGGTCTGGTTGCCAATGTCTCTGTACGGATCAATTATAATAAGGACAAAGCTAATAAGTCATAAACGAGAGGGCTGGATGCCATGCGTTTCTTTATTAAGCAGCAGGTCATGTCACTGAAAGACCGGTTTTATGTCAAAGATGAAGCCGGAAGAGATCGTTATTTTGTCGAAGGAGAGTTTCTCACTTTTGCCAAGAAGCTCCGCATCTATGATGAACATAATAACGAGGTAGTGTATATTGAACAGAAACTCTGGAACTTTCTTCCGGAATTCGATCTGTTCATGGCCAATGAAAAAGTGGCTACAGTAAAAAAAGAATGGGCGGTTTTCCGCAATAACTATTCGATCATCGGACAGGACTGGCACATTGAAGGGTCAGTAACCGCACATGACTATGTTATTAAAAAACAGGACCGTGTGATTGCTGACATCAATAAGAAGTGGCTCTCCTGGGGAGACGCTTATGAGATCAATCTCTATGAAGAACATGATCTTGAAATTCTGCTGGGAGTCGTTATTGTCATCGACTGTGTCATATCGGCTGCTAGAGGAAACAGTTCAACTTAATCTATAAAAAAACCTGTGAAGAGCTAACGGATTAGAAAGAATCCGGTCAGCTGTTCACAGGTTTTTTATTTTTAAATAAGCTTCGAACCGATAAAATAGTCTATCTACGATGCAGGGCTCTCCTTGAGAGTCAGTTGACGAGCGGTCAGGAGGAAGGCGATGTTGAGCCCATGAAAAAGCAAAGCTGTGTAGAAAGCTGGTGCGTATGATCCGGTAAAGTCGAAGACATATCCTACGACAGCCATGGATAACGCTCCACCGATCCCTGAGACGAAAGACAGGATCGGATAGATCCGTACATAAAGTTCTCTTCCGAAAAATTCAGTAGTCAGCAGGGGCAAGGCGACTGCCGGGACGGAGAAAACCGATCCGAAAACAAAGGACCCGAAAATCTGAGCAGCTGGATGGGTGAATAATAACAGAATAAGGATGCCGACGATGTTGATGGCGATCATAAGAATAGTGGATCTTACGATGCCTAAAACATCACTGACTGCTCCGATAATCAGCTTGAATGTGATGTTTCCAACCATGACAGCTGACAGCATGACCCCTCCCACTTGCGAGGACAGGAAATTTGTCTCTGCAAAACCAGGCAGGTGCTGAGATACCCCGGTAATCGATGTATGCAGAAGGCCGATAAGCAGGACGAGCAGGAAAGAGGACTGTGTAAAGGAAAAGGTGCTCCAGTTCGCTTTCTTGATTACTTTCCTCTGCTCCTCTTCTTCAGGATCGTAGCCGTAAGGAAGGTAGCCATCATCTTTAGGGTTCAGAGAGTACCGGTAGAGTATAGCCGGAAGCGCCAGAACGAACATCAGCAGGCCCATAACGATGAAGCTGTTTTCCCAGCCAATGGTCTGAATCAGCGACGTGAAGACGGGAGAAAATATCGCTCCCGCGATACCGCTGAAACCGAAGGACAGACTCATGGCCAGGCCCTTTTTCTTTTCGAACCAGTTATTCACAATAAGTGACAAGGGCACCATAGCATACAGGCCGGCTCCAATCCCTCTCAATACACCAAGAACGTAGAACACCCACATCGTTCGTGTGAAGGCCATGAGGATAGTAGATACCGAAGCTAGGGTAACAGCACCGGTCAGCAGAGGCTTCCATCCGAACCGGTTAAGTAAGGGAGCAAAGTATAAAGAAATAAATGCTAAAGCAAGAGATGAAAGCGTGGCATGCATCGCAAATGTGCCACGATATATATTAAGGCTTTCAGATACAGGTGTATAGAATACCCCGATTACATTTAAATTGATGCCGATCGCACTGGAGGACAGCCCGCAGCTGACAGCCAGGACCAGCCAGTGTTTTAGAGATTCAGACGCTTTCGTCATATGTATCGTCCCTCTTTTCAAATCAGTCTTAAGAATCAGTATACTGATTTTGAGTAAGTAAAGCAAAGGGACAGGGGCTATGGCAGATATGAAAATAAGAGTTGCAATTCCATTAGTGTACTGGTACACTATTTAAAGCAAAGCTCCTTTAACTCTATCCAGAGAGGTAGAAAAGGATGGAAAAAATTTTATATCCAGCCGTTTCCGGTGGACACTCAATAGCCAGGTCTGGTGAGAGAACTGTTCAGGAAACACATGGGTTCCATCTTATCTAAAGGTCCTTTTGCATTATGTAAAGGGCATTTTTTTATGCCCAAAAACAAGGAGAAAGGGACGATAAGTTATGGCAATACAACAAAGACCATTGATTTTAGATGTGGAGGCAAGGCCAGCTCCACTGAAAGGTATCCTGCTCAGCCTTCAGCATGTGTTTGCAATGTTTGGAGCAACGATCCTGGTGCCTATCTTACTTAACATGCCTGTTTCTGTCGCACTTCTTGCGAGTGGAGTAGGAACAATCATTTATCAGATCGCGACTCGGGCTAAAGTGCCGGTTTACCTCGGTTCATCATTCGCCTATATCGCAGCCATGCAGATCGCTATGGATCAGATGGGGGGAGACATCAGTGCAGCCCAGACCGGAGTCGTGATGGTCGGTCTCATTTATATCATGCTGGCCGGTGTCATCCGCTATACGGGAACATCCTGGGTAGATAAAATCCTGCCTCCGATCGTTATCGGTCCAATGATCATCGTTATCGGACTCGGACTTGCAGGCAACGCAGTGACGAGCGCAGGCTTTGTCATGGATGCAGACTGGCGTACGATTTTCGTAGCTATCGCAACATTTCTAATTACGGCTTTCGTCAATACTTACGGAAAAGGCTTCTTCAAAATCATCCCATTCCTGACGGGTATCGCAGGCGGATATATCATTGCAGTCATGCTTGGAGTCGTCGATTTCACTCCAGTAGCTGAAGCTAACTGGTTCGCCATGCCGCAGCTCTATCTGCCATTTGAAACAGATACATTCAACAGCTACACTTTCTACTTCGGTCCTGAGACGTGGGCCCTGCTGCCGATCGTTTTAGTTACGGTTGCGGAGCACATCGGGGACCACTCTGTACTTGGAAAAATATGTGACCGTGAATTTCTCAAAGAGCCTGGACTGAAGCGCACACTGATTGGTGACGGAGCTGCCACAGCTGTTTCTGCCTTCTTCGGAGGCCCGGCGAACACCACGTATGGTGAGAACACCGGAGTCATCGGTATGACAAGAATTGCCTCAGTATCAGTCATAAGAAATGCTGCACTGATCGCTATCTTCCTGAGCTTCATGGGTAAATTCACAGCACTGATCTCGACCATTCCAGATGCAGTTCTGGGAGGCATGTCTATCCTGCTCTATGGGGTCATTGCAAGTAACGGGCTGAAAGTTATGATCGAAGATAAAGTTGACTTCAACCAGTCGAGAAACCTGATCATTGCCAGCTCAATGCTCGTTGTTGGTTTAGGCGGAGCAGTGTTCGACATTGCCGGGTTCGTCACTCTATCTGGAACGGCCTTGAGCGCGATTGTCGGGATCATCTTAAATATCATCCTTCCTAAACAGGAAGCAGAATACGATCCGGAAGTGTAATGAACGGCTATCAGTTAACCTGAACTATGAACGTATTCTTATGCCGAAATGACGTACTCGGCAGCTTCTGTCTTCTGATGGGGATCGGATGGAAGATGACTTGCAATTGAAAAATAAATTCATAAGCCTTCTTTTTTATCACCGGTTGGGGTGACTCAGGAGAAGGCTTATTTTTTCTTTACCCGCTCCAGTTTTTTGGTATAGTAAAAGAAAGCTGAATATTATATAGGTGTCGAAGCTGCATCATGCACTAAACAGATAACAAATAGGTTGCTTTTCAGCGACAAGGTTCTGGCTGCTGCTTCTGCAGGGTGTTAAATAGCTGAACACGATCCTATAGCTGAATCAGTAAAATAATTCAAGAGAATAGTTTAGTCTCTAAGGATGAAGGTATAATCAAAAAGTAAGTTTACTTAAATAACAAGCTGGCAAAAAAAAGTGGTGACAAACGGTTAAGATTGCTAAGTATTCCATAGGATAAGGGGAGCATTATGACTAAAAGACTGGAACATGATGGATTTGGACAAATCGGAATACCCGAGGATCGGAAATGGGGAGCTCAGACTCAGCGCAGCCTACAGAATTTTTCTATTGGAAACGAGATGATGCCTCTGGAGCTGATCCATGCGTATGCACGCGTCAAGAAAGAAGCGGCAGAAACAAATGCCGAGCTGGGGTTACTCGAACCGCAGAAAGCAGACGCCATAGCTTCAGTCTGTGATGCGATCATTAAAGGACACTGGGACAATGAATTTCCTCTATCCGTCTGGCAGACAGGCAGCGGGACACAGACCAATATGAATGTCAATGAGGTCATTGCTCACCTGGCTAAAGGTGAAAGCGGACTGGACATACATCCAAATGATGACGTCAATAAAGGGCAGAGTACCAACGATACCTTTCCTACATCGATGCACATTGCTTCCGTCCGGCTGCTTACTGATCATCTGCTGCCAGTGCTGGGGGAGCTTGAGCACACACTGGAAGAGCTGGAAACCAGGTATAAAGATACGATAAAAATCGGACGGACTCACCTTCAGGATGCAACGCCTGTCACGTTCGGTCAGGAAGTCAGCGGCTGGAAGGAAATGATGGTTCAGAATGCTGAAATGATCGAAGCCGCATTAATTCCATTGAAACGACTGCCACTCGGTGGAACGGCTGTAGGTACCGGATTAAATACCCATCCGGACTTTGCAGAGAAGACTATCCGCCGAATCAGTCAGGCATCGGGCATCGAATTTAAGGAGAATCCCAATAAGTTTCACGGCCTGGCGAGTAAAGATGCATTTGTTTTTGCTCACGGTGCACTGAAGGCCCTGGCGGCAAATGCAATGAAGATGGCGAATGATGTCAGGTGGCTCTCCAGCGGACCGAGAAGCGGGCTGGGGGAAATCACCATCCCGGCCAATGAAGCAGGCAGTTCCATCATGCCTGGAAAAGTTAATCCTACTCAGGCAGAAGCACTGACGATGGTCTGCGTACAGGTTATGGGGAATGACACGGCAATCGGCGTTGCAGCTTCACAGGGGAATTTTGAACTGAATGTCTATATGCCGGTTATTGCTCATAATATGATTCAGAGCATCACCTTGCTGGGAGACAGTCTGGCTCTATTCAACAGCAAGTGTCTGAAAGGCATTCAAGTGGTGGAAGAAGAGATGAGTGAACTGGTCGACCAGTCGTTGATGCTGGTGACGGCTCTATCACCGAAGATCGGCTACGACAAAGCCAGTCAGATTGCCAAAAAAGCCCACGAAGACCAGTCGACTCTGAGAGATGCCGCTGTAGAACTGGGAATACTTACAGAAGAAGAGTTCGATCAGTATATCGATCCGGCTGACATGGTGTAGTGTAGGCACTGGATGCAATTTATGGAGAAAATGAGATTCCAGATACTAGCTTTTTTAAATGGAACAGAGGCCGAGCGCCTCTGTTTTCTTTTTTGAGCAGCTCTGTATCGATGAAGCGACTGATTCGTAACCTTGCCGGCCACTATCCCGTGTTTAGTTGTAGTTCATTTGCATTTAGCAGGTCGCTGATGCTGTTAAAACGCGTCTAGCTTTAGTTCAGCTTTTAAAATCTTCTGAAGGTGCTGTTAGAAGATGTCTAACGACAGTACATATCGACAAGTAATCAATACCTTCCGTTAGAAGGGCTCTAGTAGAAGAAACGCGGTCGCGTTTCAGACTAAGCTGTAACTAGAAACTTTGTCGTTGAAGTTCCACAGTTTAACAATTAGCTAAACTATAAGTAGGCTGCTTACTGGATGAAGTTTAGTATTAATAAGGACCATTAAAGTTTACCTACATCAGTCAGAGGGAGAAAGCTAGTCTAAAATGAACAAGGATTGTAGTCCGGCCGGTTGAATAGTATACTTAAAGGACACTGACTACAAAGCAAAAGAGGAGTTTCAGATGACTGATCATTATTTTACATCCAAGCCGAGCGCTGATAAAAACGAGAAGAAAATAGAAGCCAGACTTAAGGGACAGCAGATGACCTTTACGACAGATGCAGGAGTCTTTTCGAGAGACCGTGTGGACTTCGGGTCGCAGGTTATGATCGAAGCGATTGACGAGCGGGCATTTTCCACGCTGGAGATCCTGGATGTCGGATGTGGTTACGGGCCGGTCGGGCTATCTTTAGCCAAGGCGAATCCGTCTCTTCACATTGACATGATAGACGTTAACGAACGAGCTCTCGAGCTGGCTAAGAAGAATGCCGAACTGAACGGGGTTTCCAATGTTTCTATTTTTCTTTCTTCCATATATGAGCAGGTCGAGAAAAAGACCTATGGCGCTGTCATTTCAAATCCGCCGATCCGTGCCGGGAAGCAGACGGTGCACCAGATCATCACGGACGCCAAGGAACACCTGGCGCATAATGGGGTGCTGATTATTGTTATTCAGAAGAAACAGGGTGCGCCAAGTGCGAAGAAAGTTATGGAAGAAACCTACGGGAATGTGACTCGTATCGGTCTCGACAAAGGCTACTGGGTCCTTCAGTCCACCAAGACGGACTGACTGATAAAACCTTAAATGAAATCAAGCCTGTCCAATTACTGGATGGGCTCTTTGTTCAGGAATCACTTGACTTACACTTGCTTTTTGTGTAAACTTAATAGACGCTAAACAAAGTATGAAAATAAAACCCGTACGAAATATTGTCCGGACGCGGTTTTTGGAGCAAAACAAAAGAATGTGTGATGATTCAGGATGATTCTTTCACGACTCTTTTGTATTTTTTTTGGTCTAAAACAGGAAAAACACTTGCTTTTTAAAGGATCGTTAACAATTGTAACGAAACTGTAACATGAAAAGCATAGGCAGTGAACCTGAGTATTATGGACTGAAGAATTGTTCCTGATTATGACGACTAGTGATTAATTATGAGGGGTGAAGAGGTTGGCAGGCCAAGATGTGAAATACGGCAAGCACCGTACACGTAGAAGTTACTCACGAATTAAAGAAGTATTGGAATTACCGAACCTAATCGAAATTCAGACAAACTCTTATGACTGGTTCCTTGAAGAAGGATTGAGAGACATGTTCAAGGACATTTCTCCTATCGAAGACTTTTCAGGTAATCTGTCACTTGAATTTACAGACTATCAGTTACAGGAACCTAAATATTCAGTAGATGAAGCGAGACAGCATGATTCTAACTATTCAGCACCACTGTACGTCAAGCTGCGCCTGATCAATAAAGAAACAGGCGAAGTGAAAGAGCAGGAAGTATTCTTCGGAGACTTCCCACTGATGACACATCAGGGAACATTCATCATCAACGGAGCGGAACGTGTTATCGTTTCTCAGCTAGTCCGTTCACCTGGCGTTTATTTCAGCCCTAAAGTTGAAAAGAACGGCATGGAAGGATTCGGATCTACTGTCATTCCTAACCGTGGCGCATGGCTGGAGTATGAAACGGATTCTAAAGGCTTGTCCAACGTCCGTATCGACCGTACCCGTAAAATTCCTTTAAGTGTACTTGTTCGTGCACTGGGATTCGGATCGGATGATGAAATTCTTGATATTTTCGGCTCGAACGAAAGTCTTGTAGCCACTCTAGAAAAAGATATTCACAAAAATACTGCGGATTCCCGAGTGGAAGAAGCACTGAAAGATGTTTACGAACGTCTACGTCCGGGAGAGCCTAAGACGGCTGATTCTTCAAGAAGTCTCCTGACTACACGCTTCTTCGATCCTAAGCGTTATGATCTGGCGCGTGTCGGACGCTATAAAATGAACAAGAAACTGGATCTTAAAATCCGCCTGATGGGTCTGACATTGGCTGAATCACTGGTTGACAGTGATTCAGGCGAACTGCTGGCTAAAGAAGGTACACTGATCAACCGTGAAGTGATGGACCAGCTCGGACCACATCTGGATAACGGACTGAACGCAGTGACGCTTTATCCATCAGATGAAGGTGTCGTACCTGAACCGATCGATCTTCAGATCGTTAAAGTCTACTCTCCTAATGACAATGACCGTGTTGTCAATGTCATCGGAAATGCGAATCCTGACCGTGAAGTGAAATACATCCTTCCGGCGGACATGATTGCATCCATGAGTTACTTCTTCAACTTACAGGAAGGCATCGGCGAAACAGACGATATCGACCACTTAGGAAACAGACGTATCCGTTCAGTTGGTGAACTGCTTCAGAATCAGTTCCGTATCGGATTGTCTCGTATGGAACGTGTGGTTCGTGAGCGTATGTCCATTCAGGACACCTCTACGACGACACCACAGCAACTGGTCAACATTCGTCCAGTTGTTGCGTCCATCAAAGAGTTCTTCGGATCCTCACAGCTGTCTCAGTTCATGGATCAGACGAACCCGCTCGGCGAGCTGACGCACAAAAGACGTCTGTCTGCATTAGGCCCCGGTGGACTGACGCGTGACCGTGCCGGATATGAAGTCCGAGACGTTCACTACTCCCACTATGGACGTATGTGTCCGATTGAAACGCCTGAGGGACCAAATATCGGGCTGATCAACAGCTTGTCCACATACGCGAAGATCAACGAGTTCGGATTTATCGAAACACCTTACCGTCGAGTGGATAAAGAAACTGGACGCGTAACGGGTGAAATCGACTACCTGACTGCAGACGAAGAGGATCTTTACGTTGTTGCACAGGCCAATGCGCCGCTTAACGACGACGGATCATTCGTCAACGATCTGGTTCTGGCTCGTACGAAGAACAACAACGAAGAACTGGAAGCTTCTCTTGTCGACTACATGGACGTTTCACCTAAGCAGGTTGTCTCTGTTGCGACAGCAAGTATTCCATTCCTTGAAAACGATGACTCCAACCGTGCCCTGATGGGTGCGAACATGCAGCGTCAGGCTGTGCCTCTGATCGATCCGGAAGCACCGCTTGTCGGAACAGGAATCGAGCACACAGCGGCTCGTGACTCTGGAGCAGCAGTCATTGCAAGACATTCAGGTACTGTTGAATACGTTGATGCGAAGCAGATTCGTGTCAGACGTGAAGATGGTGCACTGGATAACTATTATGTAGCTAAATTTAAACGTTCCAATGCGGGAACATCCTACAACCAGCGTTCACTGGTACGTCACGGTGAACAGGTTGATAAAGGGGACATCCTTGCTGACGGACCTTCTATGGAAAATGGTGAAATGGCGCTGGGACGCAATCCGCTGATTGCCTTCACGACATTTGACGGCTATAACTTTGAGGATGCGGTCATCATGAGTGAGCGCCTGGTCAAAGATGACGTTTATACATCCATCCATATTGAAGAGTATGAATCTGAAGCCCGCGATACGAAATTAGGCCCTGAAGAAATCACGCGTGAACTGCCTAACGTTGGTGACGATGCATTGAAGAATCTTGATGATCGTGGAATCATCAGAATCGGTGCAGAAGTCCATGATGGAGACATCCTGGTAGGTAAAGTTACACCAAAAGGGGTATCTGAACTGTCTGCGGAAGAAAAACTGTTACATGCGATCTTTGGAGAAAAAGCACGTGAAGTAAGAGATACATCACTGAGAGTACCTCACGGTGGTGGAGGGATCGTTCACGACGTGAAGATCTTTACCCGTGAAGCTGGGGACGAACTTTCTCCTGGCGTCAACTATCTTGTTCGTGTCTTTATCGTTCAGAAACGTAAAATCAACGTCGGAGATAAAATGGCCGGTCGTCACGGAAACAAGGGTGTTGTATCCCTGATCCTTCCGGAAGAAGATATGCCGTTCATGCCGGACGGTACACCTGTCGATATCATGCTTAACCCGCTTGGGGTGCCATCACGTATGAATATCGGTCAGGTCATCGAACTGCACATGGGAATGGCCGCACGTAAGATGGGCATTCACATTGCGACGCCGGTATTTGACGGAGCCAATGAAGATGAAGTCTGGGAAACGATCAAAGAAGCCGGTATGGATGACGATGCCAAAACGGTACTGATCGATGGACGTACTGGTGAGCCGTTCGACAACAAGGTCTCTGTCGGAGTCATGTACTTCGTCAAACTGGCCCACATGGTCGACGACAAACTGCACGCCCGTTCAACTGGACCATACTCTCTAGTTACGCAGCAGCCGCTTGGTGGTAAAGCCCAGTTCGGTGGACAGCGTTTCGGAGAGATGGAGGTATGGGCACTGGAAGCATACGGTGCTGCTTATACCCTCCAGGAAATCCTGACATACAAATCAGATGATGTTGTCGGACGTGTGAAAACGTACGAAGCCATCGTTAAAGGTGAAACCATTCCAAAACCTGGTGTGCCGGAATCATTCCGAGTGCTTGTCAAAGAGCTTCAGTCATTGGGACTAGATCTTAAAGTGCTGGACATCAATGAAGAAGCCATCGATCTTCAGGATTCAGATGAAGACGATGAATTCGGAAATGTCGATTCACTTGAAAAGATGAAAAAAGAACAGGACGAAAAACGTGCTGAAGAAGCAAGACTGAAAGAACAGGAAGAAGCCCTTGCTGAGTCACAAGAGCAGGAGCAGGAGTAAGTCAGAAACACATTAAAAGATAGAAGTGAGAGGACAGAAGATTATACAGCATTCTTTCCTCTCCTTCATCTTTTCGCATGTAAGAGGAGCACTAGGGCAGCTCTATAATCTACTAAAGGGAGGTAGCCCCTTTGATCGATGTAAATAAATTTGAAAGTATACAAATAGGTCTGGCTTCACCGGACAAGATCCGCAGCTGGTCTTACGGAGAAGTCAAGAAACCTGAAACAATCAATTACCGCACACTGAAACCTGAAAAAGACGGACTGTTCTGTGAAAGAATATTTGGACCGTCAAAAGATTATGAATGTTCATGCGGGAAATACAAACGTGTCCATTATAAAGGGATCGTCTGTGACCGTTGTGGCGTAGAAGTCACTAAATCTAAAGTTCGTCGTGAGCGTATGGGTCACCTTGAACTGGCAGCACCTGTCACGCACATCTGGTACTTTAAAGGAATCCCGAGTCGTATGGGTCTTGTACTGGATATGTCACCACGTGCGCTTGAAGAAATCATTTATTTCGCTTCATATGTTGTCACTGATGCCGGTGACACACCGCTTGAGAAAAAGCAGCTGATGACTGAACGCGAATACCGCGAACGCCGTGCACAGTACGGAAACAGTTTCCAGGCTGAAATCGGTGCGGAAGCGATCAAGACATTATTGAACGACGTGAATCTTGTAGAAGAAGTCGAAGAACTGAAAGAACTGCTTCAGACGGCTACAGGACAGAAACGTACGCGTGCGATCCGTCGTCTGGATATTCTGGAAGCTTTCAGAAATTCTGGAAACGATCCGGCGTGGATGGTCATGAACGTTGTACCAGTCATCCCGCCTGAACTGCGTCCGATGGTTCAGCTTGAGGGTGGACGTTTTGCAACAAGTGACTTGAACGACTTGTATCGTCGAGTCATCAACCGTAACAACCGTCTGAAACGCCTGCTGGACCTGAATGCACCGCATATCATCGTTCAGAATGAGAAACGTATGCTTCAGGAAGCTGTCGATGCACTAGTTGACAACGGCCGTCGCGGACGTGCAGTAACTGGACCGGGTAACCGTCCACTTAAATCTCTTTCTCATATGCTGAAAGGGAAACAGGGACGTTTCCGTCAGAACCTGCTGGGTAAACGTGTAGACTATTCTGGTCGTTCCGTTATCGTTGTAGGACCAAGTCTGAAAATGTACCAGTGTGGTCTGCCTAAAGAAATGGCAATCGAACTGTTCAAGCCGTTTGTTATGAGAGAACTGGTTGCAAGAGAAATTGCAAACAACATCAAGAATGCGAAACGTAAAGTTGAACGCATGGACGAAGAAGTATGGGCTGTACTTGAAGATGTCATCAGAGAACACCCTGTTCTTCTTAACCGGGCACCTACTCTTCACCGTCTGGGTATCCAGGCTTTTGAACCTGTACTTGTTGAAGGAAAAGCGATTCGTCTTCACCCGTTAGTGTGTGAAGCGTACAACGCCGACTTCGATGGAGACCAGATGGCTGTTCACGTTCCGTTAAGTGACGAAGCTCAGGCTGAAGCACGTATTCTGATGCTTGGTGCTCAGAACATCCTGAACCCTAAAGACGGTAAACCCGTTGTTACTCCTTCACAGGATATGGTATTAGGTAACTACTACCTGACTATGGAAGATGCGGGTAAAATTGGAGAAGGCATGATCTTCTCAAGTCAGTCTGAAGCGATTCAAGCTTACCAGACCGGCTATGTTCACCTTCACTCCAGAGTAGCGGTTCATGCATCTGCACTACCTGAAAAGCCGTTTACTGAATGGCAGAAGGACAAGTACCTGGTTACTACTGTCGGCAAACTGATTTTCAATGAAATCATGCCGAAAGAGTTCCCGTACTTGAATGAACCATCTCAGGACAACCTGGAGAAACAGACTCCGGATAAATACTTTGTCCCTTATGGAACGGACATTAGAGAGCACATCAAGAATGCTGAACTCGTGTCACCGTTCAAGAAGAAAAACTTAAGTAACGTCATTGCTGAAGTCTTCAAACGGTTCCAGGTCACTGAAACATCTAAAATGCTGGATAAAATGAAGAACCTTGGCTACAAGCACTCAACTAAATCAGGAATCACTGTCGGAATCGCCGACATTTCTCACCTGGAAGAAAAAGGTGAGATCCTGGATCAGGCACACAAACAGGTTGACCGCATCAACGCGTCTCACCGTCGTGGTCTGATAACTGAAGAAGAGCGCTATACTGCAGTCATCGATGTCTGGACGAAAACAAAAGATACCATCCAGGAACACTTGATGCACTCACTGGATAACCACAACAACATCTTCATGATGAGTGATTCCGGTGCCCGTGGTAACATCTCCAACTTTACCCAGCTTGCTGGAATGCGTGGACTGATGGCGGCTCCGAGTGGCCGTATCATGGAACTGCCGATCACATCAAACTTCCGTGAAGGGCTGTCCGTTCTCGAGATGTTCATCTCTACACACGGTGCCCGTAAAGGAATGACCGATACGGCGCTTAAGACAGCCGACTCCGGTTACCTGACTCGTCGTCTGGTAGATGTGGCTCAAGACGTCATTATCCGTGAAGAAGACTGTGGCACAAAACGTGGACTGGACGCTGAAACACTGAAAGACGGCAACGAAGAGATCGAGCCGCTTGAAGAGCGTATCATCGGTCGTTATGCCCGTAAGACAGTGAGACATCCGGAAACTGATGCTGTACTCGTTAAAGAAAATGACCTGATCACTGAAGATATCGCTAAAGAGATCATCGAATCAGGTATTGAAAAAGTAACGATCCGTTCCGTGTTTACATGTAACACTAATCATGGGGTATGTAAGAAATGTTACGGACGTAACCTGGCAACTGGCCGTGAAGTCGAAGTAGGAGAAGCAGTTGGTACAATTGCTGCTCAATCTATCGGTGAACCGGGTACTCAGCTGACCATGCGTACGTTCCACACAGGTGGGGTTGCCGGAGACGATATCACTCAGGGTCTACCTCGTGTTCAGGAAATTTTTGAAGCGAGAAACCCTAAAGGTCTTGCAACAATCACTGAAGTAACTGGGGAAGTCGTTTCTATAGAAGAAAACCCTAGCGAAAGAACGAAAGAAGTGACTGTTAAAGGTGCGACAGATACCCGCAGCTATACTCTGGCAATCAATGCCCGTCTTCGTGTGAAAGTCGGCAGCTTTGTCGAACGTGGGGATGCATTGAGTGAAGGATCAATCGAACCTAAACAGCTCCTTGCAGTAAGTAACGTCATTAAGCTCCAGAACTACATGCTTAAAGAAGTACAGTACGCTTACCGCAGTCAAGGGGTTGAAATCGGTGATAAGCACATCGAGGTAATGGTTAGACAGATGCTTCAGAAAGTTAGAGTTATGGATCCAGGTGATACAAGCATCCTGCCAGGTAGTCTGGTAGATGTTGCGGACTTCAAGGAAGCCAACAGATCGACATTATTATCTGGTGGACTTCCAGCAACAGCTCGTCCAGTTCTTCTGGGTATTACCAAAGCGTCACTTGAAACAAACAGTTTCTTATCTGCTGCATCATTCCAGGAAACAACTCGTGTCCTGACAGATGCTGCGATAAGAGGTAAGAACGACAAACTGATCGGTCTGAAGGAAAATGTCATCATCGGTAAATCTATTCCAGCCGGAACAGGTATGAAGGTGTACAACGACATGAAACCTAAAGAAGTAGGCGTCGTCAGCGAAAATGTCTATAGCATTAACGAAGACGTTCAACCTGCAGATCAGACTACAACAGAGTAATTAAACTAGAAGGAAGTCAGGGCAGCTTCAGGCTGCTCTGATACACCCTTCTGATAAATAAATTATTTTCCAACAGGTTATTGACATGATCGCCCCTGCGTGGTACTATGCTAGAGGTGCTTTTGTGTTCCGATTCTTGTGCTGGAGTGATCCGGCCTGATTGAGTTAACAGTCGTGCTGACTGGTACGCAAGAGACAAAAATAAGCCATATATCAAGAAGGTTTCTGGCAATGGAAGGCCGTCGCATCAAGCGATTGTTCTTTTTTGCCCAAAAAGGAACCGCCTGGATGTGTGGACCTAGAAAAGCAAGTATTACACAGTAAAAATGGAAGGAGGAAACACAATATGCCTACAATGAATCAACTGATCCGTAAGCCTCGTAAATCTAAAACAAGTAAATCAGAGTCACCTGCGTTGAATAGAGGGTACAACACTCAAAAACGCAAACAGACAACAGTATACTCTCCACAAAAACGTGGTGTTTGTACTCGTGTGGGAACAATGACTCCTAAAAAACCTAACTCAGCTTTACGTAAATATGCTCGTGTACGTCTATCTAACATGATCGAAGTAACAGCATACATCCCAGGTGAAGGTCACAACCTTCAGGAACACAGCGTGGTGCTTATCCGTGGAGGTCGAGTAAAAGACTTACCGGGTGTACGTTACCACATCGTTCGTGGAGCGCTTGATACTGCCGGAGTAACTGACCGTAAACAAGGTCGTTCTAAATACGGAACTAAGCGTCCTAAATAAGTAAAGTAAATGTGGAGTGAGGCGTCCAGCTCATCCTGACATCCACCTGAAAATTATAGTGAGCAAGTCGAAGACTGCACAGCGAATTTTTAAGGTGAATGGCACGGGGAGCTGCCGAACGAAACTGGATAAGTAAAAGTGGAGTGAGGCGTTAAGCTCAGCTTCATAAAATAAAACTCGAAACTAATATTCCCGAAAGGAGGAATTTGAATGCCTCGTAAAGGTCCTGTAGCAAAACGTGATGTATTACCAGATCCAATGTACAACTCTAAACTGGTTTCCCGTCTGATCAACCGCCTGATGGTTGACGGTAAGCGTGGAAAAGCATCAACGATTTTGTATGATGCATTTGATCAGATTAAAGAAACAACAGGAAATGATCCTATGGAAGTGTATGAACAAGCACTGAAAAATATCATGCCTGTACTAGAAGTTAAAGCTCGTCGTGTAGGAGGGTCTAACTACCAGGTTCCTGTAGAAGTACGTCCTGATCGTCGTACGACTCTGGCACTTCGCTGGTTAGTAAACTATGCTCGTCTACGTGGAGAAAACACCATGGAAGACAGACTGGCTAAAGAAATCATGGATGCAGCAAACAACACTGGTGCTGCTGTCCGTAAACGTGAAGAAACTCACCGTATGGCAGAAGCGAACAAAGCGTTTGCTCACTACCGCTGGTAAGATAATCAGAGCAGTCTTCGGTCGCATGGAGTCAATCTGTGCGACGGAAAAACTCTGTATCTTCAATGACAGTTATCCGAGGATCATGTCAGAATGATCCAAATTTACTAAAGAGAGGTGTAATGATTAGTGGCCAAAAGAGAATTTCCTCTAAAGAGAACCCGTAATATCGGAATCATGGCGCACATCGATGCTGGTAAAACAACTACGACTGAGCGTATCCTTTATTACACTGGCCGAATCCACAAGATCGGTGAAACGCACGAAGGTGCTTCACAGATGGACTGGATGGAGCAGGAGCAGGAGCGTGGAATCACAATCACTTCCGCTGCAACAACTGCTCAGTGGAACAACCACCGTGTAAACATCATCGACACTCCTGGACACGTGGACTTTACCGTTGAGGTAGAACGTTCACTTCGTGTACTTGATGGAGCGGTTGCTGTACTGGATGCACAATCTGGTGTTGAACCACAAACAGAAACAGTATGGCGTCAGGCAACTACTTACGGCGTACCTCGTGTTGTTTTTGTAAACAAAATGGACAAACTGGGAGCTGACTTCCTGCACGCGAATGAAACCCTTCATGACCGTCTACAGGCTAACGCTCACCCAATCCAACTACCGATCGGTGCTGAAGATGACTTCAAAGGTATCATCGACTTAGTTAAAATGAAAGCATTCATGTATGGTAACGACCTTGGAACTGAAATAACTGAAGAAGATATTCCAGCTGACATGGTTGAACTGGCTGAAGAATGGCGTACTAAACTAGTTGAAGCTGTTGCTGATCTAGATGAAGAGATGATGATGCAGTACCTTGAAGGAGAAGAAATCTCTGAAGAGCAATTAAAAGAAGGTATTCGTAAAGCAACTCTAAGCGTTGAATTCTATCCAGTACTTGTTGGATCTGCTTTCAAAAATAAAGGGGTTCAGTTACTTCTGGACGCTGTAGTAGATTACCTGCCTTCTCCACTTGATGTACGTGCCATTGTTGGTCACGAACAAAGAGATGAGACTGCAGAAGTCAAAGTAGAAGCTGGCGATGATCAGCCGTTTTCTGCATTGGCATTTAAAGTTATGACTGACCCTTATGTTGGTCGTCTGACTTTCTTCCGTGTCTACTCAGGTACGCTTGAATCTGGATCTTATATCCTGAATGCGACTAAAGATTCACGTGAACGTGTTGGACGTATCCTTCAGATGCACGCGAACTCTCGTGAAGAGATTTCAGAAGTATTCTCTGGAGATATCGCTGCTGCTGTTGGTCTTAAAGACACAACAACAGGTGACACACTATGTGACCTTGAGCATCCGGTAATCCTTGAATCAATGGAATTCCCTGAACCAGTTATCCAAGTTGCTATTGAGCCTAAATCAAAAGCTGACCAGGATAAAATGGGTCTTGCACTACAGAAACTAGCTGAAGAAGATCCAACATTCCGTGCTGAAACTGACCACGAAACAGGCGAAACGATTATTTCCGGTATGGGTGAACTTCACCTGGACGTTATCGTTGACCGTATGAAGCGTGAATTCAAAGTTGAAGCCAACGTTGGAGCGCCTCAGGTTTCTTACCGTGAAACATTCACTAAACAAGTACAATCAGAAGGTAAATTTGTTCGTCAGTCTGGTGGTAAAGGACAGTTCGGTCACGTATGGGTCGAGTTCACACCAAACGAAGAAGGCGCAGGTTTCGAATTTGAAGATGCTATCGTTGGTGGGGTTGTTCCACGTGAATACATTCCTGCAGTTAAAGCTGGTCTTGAAGCATCACTGGAAAATGGTGTTCTTGCTGGATACCCACTAGTTGACGTTAAAGCTAAACTTTACGATGGATCTTACCACGATGTCGACTCAAATGAGACTGCATTTAAAGTTGCTGCATCACTGGCACTTAAAAATGCTGCTCAAAAAGCAGGCGCAGTTATTCTTGAGCCAATGATGGCTGTTGAAATCACTGTACCTGAAGATTACATGGGAGACATCATGGGTCACATTTCTGCTCGTCGCGGAAATATCGAAGGATCTGAACAGCGTGGAAACGCAACTGTTGTTAAAGGACACATCCCGCTAGCTGAGATGTTCGGATACGCAACAACTCTACGTTCTGCTACTCAAGGACGTGGAACATTCACAATGCAGTTCGACCACTACGAGCAAGTGCCTAAGAGCATTGCTGAAGAAATCATCAAGAAAAACGGTGGAGAAGCTTAATCAGCTCTCTCTGAGGCAGACGCTGCTGCGCCCAGTCATAACCTGACTGGACAGCAGGTCTGATCTGCCAAATCGATTGATTTTATACCGGTCTACCGGTATAATAAACTAGAGTAAATAGGAATAGAAAATACTATTTTCTATTTAAAAAAAGAAGATAATCCTAAGGAGGAAATATTTAAAATGGCTAAAGAAAAATTTGACCGTTCCAAGCAGCATATGAACATTGGAACAATCGGACACGTTGACCACGGTAAAACAACTCTAACAGCTGCAATCACTACAGTACTATCTAAAAAAGGTTATGCACAAGCTCAAGCATACGATTCAATTGATGGTGCTGCAGAAGAAAAAGAACGTGGAATCACAATTTCTACTTCACACGTTGAGTACGAAACTGATACACGTCACTATGCACACGTTGACTGCCCAGGACACGCGGACTACGTTAAAAACATGATCACTGGTGCTGCTCAAATGGACGGAGCTATCTTGGTAGTTTCTGCTGCTGACGGACCAATGCCTCAAACTCGTGAGCACATCCTGCTTTCACGTCAGGTTGGTGTTCCTTACATCGTTGTATTCCTGAACAAAGTTGACATGGTCGACGATGAAGAATTACTAGAATTAGTTGAAATGGAAGTTCGTGACCTATTAAGCGAATACGACTTCCCAGGCGACGACATTCCTGTAGTTGCTGGTTCTGCACTTAAAGCTCTTGAAGGCGATGCAGAATACGAAGAGAAAATCCTTGAACTTATGGACGCTGTAGATGACTACATCCCTGCTCCAGAACGTGACTCTGCTAAACCATTCATGATGCCAGTTGAGGACGTATTCTCAATCACTGGTCGTGGTACAGTTGCAACTGGTCGTGTTGAAACTGGTGAAGTTCGCGTTGGTGACGAAGTTGAAGTTGTCGGAATTAAAGACACTGCTAAAACAACTGTTACAGGTGTTGAAATGTTCCGTAAATTACTAGACTACGCTGAAGCTGGAGACAACATCGGTGCGTTGCTACGTGGTATGTCACGTGACAACATCGAACGTGGTCAAGTTTTAGCTAAACCTGGTTCAATTACTCCGCATACTAAATTTGATGCAGAAGTATATGTTCTTTCAAAAGAAGAGGGTGGACGTCACACTCCATTCTTCACTAACTACCGCCCACAGTTCTTCTTCCGTACAACAGACGTAACTGGTGTTGTTGAACTTCCAGAAGGAACTGAAATGGTTATGCCTGGCGATAACACTAACATGAGCGTTTCTCTAATCGCTCCAATCGCTGTTGAAGATGGTACTAAATTCACTATCCGTGAAGGTGGACGTACTGTTGGAGCTGGCGTTGTAACTAAAATTGTTGAATAATATTTTTCAATGAGCTAGTTCAAGAGAGCTTAGAAGATTTTTCTTCTAAGCTCTCTTTTTTGCATTAAACGCTGGAATATTGGCATAGGACTATAACTCGGACAGAAAAGGAGCCTGAGTTCCGGCACAATCGGTATAGGACTAAGAATAATGTAAAAGAATAAGCCGAGATTATCGGCTTTTATCATCCTAACATTTTCATATGGGCTGTTTTCGCCCAGCGAAAACAGTCTTTTTAGATTAAAGAAAAGACCGGCCGCACTGACCATATTTTCAGGTCAGTACAGTCGGTCTGATTTTTCTCTAGTTTTTTTATTCATCGGTAAGGATAGTACAGTCTAACAGACTACTGAATAAGTTTTCCGCTTAAAGGATGAGGCTCTCTCGGGTGACGTTTCAGGTCCGGAAGATCTTCGAGCAGATCGATCATACCGATTACTGTCTCTTTCTGATCTGGTGTCCAGCTAGAATGAGATTGCTCTGGACCATAGAATAAGCTGTCAGTCAATGCAGTGAAGTCATCGACTGTTCGAGATTTTTTAGGAATGAACGGAGTCCACTGGTTGAGGTAGCGACCAACCGTCTGTCCGGGCTCCCGTTTCAGTTTAAACCGGAACAGATTAAGAATGCCTGAGCAGGCACGATCAACAGTAATCCATTCTCGTCTGACTATCAATCGGAAGACACTAGCAGTTATTTTCCATCTGAAAATAATCATTAAGGTACTAATGAGAACAAAGACAATACCAGATAAATTCAGCACAAGTGACCATCTGACTGCAAAGCTTGTTTCATCGCCTGAAGGGCCATCATAATCTGAACCAGCATCGATTCCGGCCAGAGCAGCAGCATCCTCTTCATCAGATTCATCAGAAGAAGGTTCTTCAGCTTGAGCATCATTCTCAGGCAACTCGTCTTCAGGGTTGATAAAGTCCTCGTCCTCGAAGGTGTAGGTTTCGCCACCTACTGTCGCAACTGGTTCGGGGTTAGTCATAGGATTGGCAAATGACGGGCTTGGTTCAAACGGCACCCATCCATGACTCGGAAAGAATACCTCGACCCACGAATGAGCATTTGAGTTACTGACTTGATAAAATGTTTCGCCAGCTTCATCGGTGTACTGCGTGCCTGGTGTAAAGCCCTTGGACCATCTCGCCGGAATGTCGATAGCTCTTAGCATGATTGTCATAGCTGTAGAAAAGTTATTACAATAGCCAATTTTTGATTCGAACAGGAAATGATCAACATAGTCACCGTCATCTGGTGTGTTTTCCACTTCAAGAAGACTGTAACGGAACCCGCCTTCTTCTTTAAGATAACGTTCAATTGCGCGTACCTTGTCATATTCATTTTCATACTCATCAGTCAGCTCGTGAGCCAAGTCAATAACCCGTTGAGGAAGTGTCTCAGGAAGCTGGAGCTCTGGTCCGAACCACATGGCCATCATTTCTTCAGTATCGGCCAGCTCAGGCTGATCATCTTCGCTATTGTCAGCGAATAGGTTAAAGTAAGCGTCACGCCAGCCGTCATCCACTCTGAGTAGGTCGTCATCGAAACGACTTGGAAAAGTGGAATCATAAGTGACCGTATAGTCAGTCAGTGTTTCTTCATCAGATTCAAGACTGAAGTATGAGCTGCTGTCAAATCGCTGAAGTGTGTATGGTGCTTCTTTGTTATCGACGTCTACATCGTACCAGCCGTACGGGTAGGCGATATAGCCTGCCTCGTCCAGCCATTCTACCGGTACAGTGTTAATCGGTTCTTCACGCACCATCTGTTCTCTTTGAGCAGGAGTCGTTGTTATGTCGTATCTGACATTATAAGGAGAGTAAACGGGACGTCCCAGCTCATTCTCGTTACTTTCCCAACCCTCACCAGTATATTCAGTACGGTGAAGAACTTTCCAGTAATGAGGTTCTGAGGTGTACGCTCTAAATAAGGGGGTGAAATCCTGTCTTAAGGGTCCGCCAAGAGTAGTGTCGTCCAGTCCGAAACCGGTACGGCGGAATCCGATGCCGCTGCTGTATGTGTTGATCCAGTCAAATACTCCGCGGTCATCAAGTTCTTTCTGGTAACCTTGAGATCGAACTTCGATCCATTCCTGTGTAGGTCTCAAGCGGTCGACGCCCCAGACCGATAAACTAGTAAGTCCTAAAGTGAACAGGGCCGTAAGGGTGACGCTCTTGATGAAAGAGAACCAAGTTGTTCTAACATTGAGCTGCATGAGAGCAATAAGCAGAAATCCGAATCCGACCAGCTGGATTACTTCCGGAAGAACTCGGTTGGCAGTGAATGTGTGGACGATCATCAGATAAATGAAACCAGTTAAAAACGAGGGGATGGCCAGCTTACGCTGAACAGTCAAGTATGTCAGTAGAGAGATAGCTGCGAACAGAAGTGCCATGATCAGCAGCATGGGTGTTTCAAACAATTCACTTGCCAGCAGAAGTCGCCACTGGTCAAGACCTTCTGCACCCGTTTCTCTCAACCAGGTCAGAAAGGACAAGGGATTTTCCGGTGGCGGGAAAAGTACATAGATAAAAGCCAAAAGTTGTGCGAGCTGTACAATGAAGTAAGGCCACCATTTACTTAGTAGAACAGCAGCTGCTTGAGCTAGAATAAAGTATACGACAAGGTATCGACTGCCGGACAATCGGTTCAATTCAAAAGCAAAAAGCAAGATGGGAAGGAATACGAAGCTATGGACTATTCCGATGATGCAGTTCCGGAAGATATCCAGTTTATTAGTATGGGTCATATCGATAAAGTCATCCTCCTTTTAAGAAATGAAGATCGTGTTCGTCAAGGATCAGGTCTGAGTTATCGGCTGTCTGATAGGAAGGGAGTG
Organism: Alkalibacterium pelagium; assembly: GCF_900109325.1. GTDB lineage: Bacteria > Bacillota > Bacilli > Lactobacillales > Carnobacteriaceae_A > Alkalibacterium > Alkalibacterium pelagium. Next base: position 64,865 of record NZ_FNZU01000011.1, on the reverse strand, counting down.
GGCTGTCGCTGGGTTTAATGATGATTCGCTTACTGTCGGAGGAAACAGATTGTCTGTATAGTTCTGCTAAAGCATTCTGATCGGTTGCTGGTTGTACGAATAGGAAATCAGGTTCAGTCTTACGGACATCTGGAACATGATCATATTCTCCAATAAGATATAAATTAGAGGAATAGGCCTGATTCAGCTCATCATACAAACTGTAGGCAACACTCAAGAGAAATTCAAAGTCCGTCTCACTCCCGCCATAAAAAACCAAGTCGACTGGAGCTTCCTCTTCATGTTCATAATCCTTAACCATCCACTGCCCTCGTCTTAAGCTTGTTTTCCAGTCGATCAGACTAAAGGCGTCGCGATGCTGGTAGCTTCGGATCTCTTTGACGTAAAATTCGTGAAGAGAGGAGTGAGGGGCACTTGTCAGGCTAGGATTAATTCTTCTCATCAGTTTTCCACGGTTTGATTTGGTCAGGAGGTAAGGATAAATCTCTGCCTGGATGGGCACCTGATAGACCAGTCGCCTTTTCCAGAGACCGAACACGCTGAGTGAGTCGACTTCGACAGTCAGGTGATCGTGGCTCCCTCTTGGAAGATAGATGGAATCGAAGGAAACAGTGATTTTCCTGGAAAAGAAACAGGAACTGACTTGCGTATCCGAGTGCTGACCTTTGTTAAGTGTCAGCCGCATGGATGACAGGAGAAAAGGCAGCTTTCCTTTGGAGCGTCCGGTCAGTGATAATTTAATATGATTCGTATCCGATTTATACCAGTTCACATCCGTTATGACCAGCATCTGTCTGGATGACAGAAAAGCTAGTCCAAACAGTAGTGTAAAAGCATAGAAAAGAAAATAGGCTACCGTTGTTGTAAATGTCACAGCATAGAGAATAATCAGAATATAGAGGATAAAATAGAAGACGAGGCGTATTCGCGTTGCATTCAGTCCCATCGTCTTTTTCCTCTCACAGTCGGTACGATCAGATCTTTTGTCAGATCATCTATAAATGTGTCGACCTCATCCTTAGTCAAAGTATTTTCAAAAAGAAGGCGATGGCGGTAGACAGGCTTAAGCACAGTCAGGATGTCTGTTGGTGTGACATAATCTCTCCCGTCAATTAAAGCATGAGCCTTGGCTGCGGAAAGACAGTACTGATTACCCCGAGGGCTGATTCCGAGTCTAACTGACGGATGATTACGGGTCAGTGAGGCAAGAGAGACAATGTAATGAAGAAGTCGCTCTTCAACATGTACTTTCTCGACCTCATCCTTAAGTGACAGGAAGTCGTCAAGTGACATGACTGGATCAAGTTTATCTACAGATTTTAACTGGTCCGGTGACGCCAGCATCAGAACCTCCTGATCGTTGTCCGGATAACCTAAAGAGAGCTGAAACAGAAAACGGTCAAGTTGAGCTTCGGGTAACGGGTAGGTCCCCTCGTATTCAATAGGATTCTGTGTAGCCAGAACGAAAAAGGGTTCCGGCAGGCTGTAGGTATTCCCATCTATAGTCACTTGTTTTTCTGACATAGCTTCAAGCATGGCAGCTTGAGTACGCGGAGAGGTTCTATTGATCTCATCTGCCAGAAGCAGTTGGTTGAAGATCGGACCTTTGCGGAAATTAAAAACTGCACCTTCACCAGTGGGAACTGAGAATCCGATGATATCAGAAGGAATCAGGTCGGGTGTGAACTGGATTCGGGCAAAGTCCGCTTCAAGACACTTTGCGATCGTTCTGATCAGCAAAGTTTTTCCGACGCCGGGAATATCTTCAAACAGGACATGTCCGCCAGCTAGCATAGCAACTATGGTCAGGCGGGTTACGTCTTTCTTTCCTATGATGATGTCGTCAACAGTGTCGATCAGTTTGTGGAGTTGTCTGACTGATTGGTTAGTAGTTTCTGAAAAGGTCATGAATACTCTCCCTCAAAATAGAATAGATGCTGGTGATGCACATGAATACAGAGATAGACTAGTGTAATAGTTTTAACTATTGTATATAGAATAGCGCGAAAATACAATGTATTAAGGTATTCTGTCGAAAAATAGTTACAAATAATAAGTGTTTTTTAATGGGGCAGAAAACTGTTTCTATTATATAGAAGAAAAGTTGCAGAGTAGAGGGCCTGAATTGACAAGATTGTGATAATATAATCCAGTTTCTTCCATATAAGACTCAAGTCTGGCGAGGGCACCCTAAGTTAAACGTTGCGAAGACTCTCTAAAAGCAGCAAGCACCTCTAGAAGTAACGAAGATCACCCTATTCTATAGAAGCAACCTAATAAAACAGAAAGAAAGTTACTTTGGAGAAGCAGGTAGCTCAAATGTGGCAGAATAGTGAAACCTGATGAAAAAGGCTGAAATACCGAGTGAAAAAGGGTGCAGGGAGTGACAGGAACCCCTATAATACAAGGAGTGTTGTTTAATACAGGACAGACAGAAAAAAACTGGCAATAAAACAATAAAAAGCTTAAAAACACTTGATTCTAGTCCGTGTTGTCTGTATACTTGTATAGGTGTCTGTGAGAGACGTTTATTTCGGCGGGATCTATTGAACCTGTGTATAAATAGAAATCGCTGGTAGGCATCGATCATAGAACCGCGGCTAGGAAGCGAGAGGTTACGACACACCCGGATGCATTGCCATGGAGGGTGGCCGAAAATTTTCGTGGAGCTAGGTTTATTTCTTAAATAAGCGAAGGAGGGAAAAACATGGCAAATCAAAAAATTCGTATTCGTCTAAAAGCTTACGAGCATCGAGTACTTGATCAATCAGCTGACAAAATCGTGGAAACGGCAAAAAGAACTGGGGCAAACGTATCTGGTCCAATCCCATTGCCAACTGAACGTAAATTGTACACAATCATCCGTTCACCACATAAATACAAAGATTCACGTGAGCAGTTTGAAATGCGTACGCACAAACGTCTTGTGGATATCTTGAATCCAACACCAAAGACTGTTGATGCGTTGACTAAACTTGACTTACCGTCAGGCGTAGACATCGAAATCAAATTATAATTAATCAGCAACACAACTTAAACTATAAAAAACTAACATAACGGAGGTGTACTCATGACCAAGGGAATCTTAGGAAAAAAAGTCGGAATGACTCAAATCTTCAGCGAATCAGGTGAATTAGTACCTGTAACAGTTGTTGAAGTGAAACCTAACGTTGTACTGCAGGTTAAAACTGTTGAAACAGACGGTTATAACTCAGTTCAGTTAGGAATCGAAGATAAACGTGAAGTTTTATCTAACAAACCGGCACAAGGTCATGTTAAAAAAGCTAACACGGCTCCTAAGCGCTTCATTCGAGAATTCAGAGATGCAGAGCTAGGTGACGTAGAAGTTGGAAACGAAGTATTAGTAGACACATTTGCAGAAGGCGATATCGTCGATGTAACAGGAACGTCTAAAGGTAAAGGATTCCAGGGTGTTATCAAACGTCACGGCCAAAGCCGCGGACCTGAAACGCACGGTTCTCGTTACCACCGTCGTCCTGGATCAATGGGTATGGCTACTCACCCTGCAAGAGTATTCAAAGGTAAAAAACTAGCTGGACGTATGGGTGGCGACCGTGTCACTGTACAGAATCTGGAAATCGTTCGTGTTGATACTGAACGCAACGTTTTACTGATCAAAGGTAATGTACCAGGAGCTAAAAAATCACTTGTACAAATTAGAACTGCAGAAAAAGCAGACAAGTAATATCAGGAAGGGAGGACTAGCAGAATGCCAACTGTAACGTTATTTAAACAAGACGGAACGCAAAATGGCGATGTAACATTAAATGATGCAATCTTTGGTATCGAACCAAACGAAAACGTCGTTTTTGATGCAATCACTATGCAGCGTGCGTCATTAAGACAAGGAACACATGCAGTAAAAAACCGTAGCGCAGTGCGCGGCGGAGGACGCAAACCATGGCGTCAGAAAGGAACTGGACGAGCTCGTCAAGGCTCAATCCGTTCACCACAATGGCGTGGAGGAGGTACCGTATTCGGACCTACACCTCGTTCATACAGCTACAAGCTACCTAAGAAAGTTCGTCGCTTAGCGATCAAATCTGTTCTTTCTACTAAAGTAATAGATGAAGAAATCGTAATCGTAGACGGACTGAACTTCGATGCACCAAAAACAAAAGAGTTCAGAGCGGTACTCAATAACCTTGATGTCAACAGAAAAGCTCTGGTTGTCTTAGAGGATGACAATGAATTCGCAAAACTTTCTGCACGCAACATTCCAGGAGTTAAAGTTGTAGCTCCTAACAATGTATCAGTGCTAGATGTTGTTGCGCATGACAAACTCATCTTGACGAAGGCTGCTCTGGAAAAAGTAGAGGAGGCTCTTCAATAATGAATGCACGTGACGTAATCTTACGCCCGATCATCACTGAAGCTTCTATGTATGCTATGGACAGCAAAAAGTATACCTTCGAAGTTGATGTTCGTGCTAAAAAAACAACAATCAAAAAAGCTGTTGAAGAAATTTTCGACGTAAAAGTTGATAAAGTCAACGTTATAAACACTGCGCCTAAACCTAAGCGTATGGGACGTTATGAAGGATATACTAAAAAACGCCGTAAAGCGATCGTTACTTTATCTGCTGATTCGAATGACATTGCATTGTTCGGAGACGAAGAATAATAACTGAAATTTAAACACTATTCACGAAACTAGTTTAACAAGGAGGGGAATCACGTGGCGATTAAGAAATATAAACCAACCACAAACGGACGTCGTAACATGACTGGGTCAGACTTTGCTGAAATCACAACAAGCACACCAGAAAAAAGCTTGCTGAGACCAAACCCAAAACGTGCTGGACGTAACAACGCTGGTAAAATCACTGTCCGTCATCAAGGCGGAGGCCACAAGCATAAATACCGTGTGATCGACTTCAAACGTCAAAAAGATGGCGTTCGCGGTATCGTTAAAACGATTGAATATGATCCAAACCGTTCTGCTAACATCTCATTGATCCAATATGAGGACGGAACAAAAGCATACATTCTTGCACCTAAAGGACTTAAAGTAGGAACAGATATCTACTCTGGCGTAGATGCAGACATCCAAGTAGGTAATGCACTGCCATTGGCAAACATTCCTGTTGGTACGTTCGTACACAACGTTGAGTTGAAACCTGGTAAAGGCGGACAGCTTGTTCGTTCAGCTGGTACTTCTGCTCAAGTTCTTGGTAAAGAAGGTAAATACGCACTGGTTCGTTTAAGCTCTGGTGAAAGCCGTCTGATCCTTCAAAGCTGCCGTGCAACAATCGGTACTGTAGGAAACGAACAGCACGAACTGATCAACATCGGTAAAGCTGGACGTAGCCGCTGGTTAGGCAAGCGCCCAACTGTCCGTGGATCTGTAATGAACCCGAACGATCACCCACACGGTGGTGGTGAAGGTAAAGCACCAATCGGACGTCCAAGTCCAATGTCACCTTGGGGTAAACCTACTCTTGGTAAGAAAACCCGTAAAGGTAAGAACCGTTCAGATAAACTTATCGTTCGTCGTCGTAAAGCTAAGAAATAAACGATCACGGATTAACTGTAAAACGTAACGATTATAAGGGGAAGAACCCCAAAAGGAGGGCAATACATGAGCCGTAGTTTGAAAAAGGGACCTTTCGTCGATGATCATCTGATGAAAAAAGTTCGCGAAATGGATGACGATAACAAACGTGTCATTAAAACATGGTCACGTCGCTCAACAATCTTTCCGAACTTTGTAGGTCATACCATTGCCGTATATGATGGAAGAAAACACGTGCCCGTCTATGTTCAAGAAGACATGGTAGGACACAAACTAGGTGAATTTGCACCAACAAGAACGTACCGCGGACACGGAAAAGACGACCGCACGACTAAACGTTAATAGCGAAGGGAGGATACATTCATGGCAGAAACAGTAACAGCAGCAAAAGCAACAGCTCGCATGGTTCGTATTGCACCGCGTAAAGCACGTCTGGTCGTTGACACCATTAGAGGTAAAAGTGCTGCAGAAGCTATTTCTATCCTTCGCTTCACTAACAGAGGAGCAGCGGAAGCGGTAGAAAAAGTCTTGATGTCAGCAATTGCAAATGCTGAACACAACTACGATATGGATATCGAAGAACTAATCGTAAGTGAAGCCTATGTCAATGAAGGAGCAACCTTAAAAAGGTTCCGCCCTCGTGCAAAAGGTGCAGCTTCAAGAATCAACAAAAGAACAAGCCACATTACAGTAGTGGTATCAGAGAAGAAGGAGGGGTAATCAATGGGACAAAAAGTAAATCCTCATGGACTGCGTGTTGGCGTCATCAAAGATTGGGATGCTAAATGGTACGCAGAAAAAGATTTTGCAGATAAATTACATGAAGATATTGCTGTTCGTGAGTACATTGCTAAGAAATTAAGCGATGCTTCCATTTCTCGCGTAGAAATCGAACGTGCAGCAAACAGAATCAATGTATCGATTCACACTGCTAAACCAGGAATGGTCATTGGTAAAGGTGGATCAGAAGTTGATGCATTGAGAAATGGCTTAAACAACTTGACTAACAAGAGAGTACACGTGAACATCGTGGAAATCAAAAAAGCAGATCTTGATGCTACATTAGTAGCTAAGAGTATCGCTGACCAGCTTGAAAACCGTATTTCATTCCGTCGTGCGCAGAAACAGGCAATCCAACGTGCAATGCGTATGGGAGCTAAAGGGATCCGTACAATGGTAGCCGGTCGACTAAACGGAGCAGATATTGCTCGTAGTGAAAGTTTTTCAGAAGGAACTGTTCCTTTGCATACACTTCGTGCAGACATCGATTATGCTAACGAAGAGGCTGACACTACTTACGGTAAACTAGGTATTAAAGTATGGATCTACAAAGGAGAAGTTCTTCCAGAAAGAATGGATACCAAGAAAGGAGGGAAATAATCAATGTTAGTACCAAAACGTGTGAAACACCGTCGTGAGTTTCGTGGGAAAATGAGAGGCGAAGCTAAAGGTGGTAAAGAAATAGCATATGGTCAATATGGTCTGCAGGCTGTTGATTCTGTATGGATCACAAGCAGACAGATCGAATCAGCTCGTATAGCGATGACTCGTTATATGAAACGTGGTGGGAAAGTATGGATTAAAATTTTCCCTCACAAACCAGTGACAGCTAAAGCAATCGGCGTACGTATGGGTTCTGGTAAAGGAGCTCCTGAAAGCTGGGTAGCACCTGTTAAACGTGGGAAAATCATGTTTGAAATCGGTGGCGTATCTGACGAAGTCGCTCGAGAAGCATTGCGTTTAGCTTCACACAAACTACCTGTGAAAACTAGGATAGTAACTCGTGAAGAAAGTGGTGACTCAAATGAAGGCTAATGAATTAAAAGGCTTATCCACTACTGAATTAATTGAAAAAGAAGCAGAATTTAAAGAAGAGCTATTCAACTTACGCTTTCAATTAGCTACTGGACAATTGGAAAACACCGCTCGCATTAAAGAGGTCCGTAAAAGTATCGCTCGTGTAAAAACTGTTCTGCGTCAGACTGAAGCAGTATAAGTAACACTGAGTGTAATAGCTTAATCAAAGGAGGCTAAACAATGGCTGAACGTAATGATCGTAAAGTGTATCAGGGAAGAGTCGTTTCAGACAAGATGGATAAAACCATCGTAGTTGAAATTGCTACTCGTAAGTCACACCCTAAATACAAAAAACAAATGAAATACTCAACTAAATTCAAAGCTCATGATGAAAACAATACTGCCAAAACTGGCGACGTTGTTACAATCATGGAAACTCGTCCATTGTCTAAAGACAAAAGATTCCGTCTATTAGAAGTGGTAGAAGAGGCTATCGTTCTTTAATTAGAACACAATACCGCTCAGCGGTAGGTACACAACGAAAAGCTATAAAGCTTTATCGTGAGTTTGAAAGGAGGATCCTAACGTGATTCAAACAGAAAGTCGAATGAAAGTCGCTGACAACTCTGGTGCACGTGAAGTGCTGGTCATTAAAGTTCTAGGTGGCTCAGGCGCTAAAACGGCTAACATCGGTGATGAAGTAGTTGTTACTGTTAAACAGGCAACACCAGGCGGCGTTGTTAAAAAGGGAGACGTTGCTCGTGCAGTAATCGTCCGCTCTAAATCTGGTGCGAGACGCCCAGACGGTTCATATATCAAATTTGACGAAAATGCATGTGTAATTATTCGTGAAGACAAAGCACCACGTGGAACACGTATCTTCGGACCAGTTGCTCGTGAATTACGTGAGAATGACTTTATGAGAATTGTTTCGTTAGCTCCGGAAGTTCTATAATTCCGATAAACGTCATAAGGAGGTGCGCTAGAGAATGTTTGTAAAATCAGGAGATAAAGTTAGAGTTTTAGCTGGTAAGGACAAAGGTAAAGAAGGAACAGTCCTTTCTGCTATGCCTAAACAAAGCAAAGTGATCGTTGAAGGGATCAACATCATGAAAAAACATACCCGTCCTACTGGTATGGGACAAGAAGGCGGAATTGTTGAAACAGAAGCACCAATTCACGTTTCTAATGTTCAATTGATCGATCCTAAATCAGGAGAATCTACACGTGTAGGTTACAAGATCGAAGATGGCAAGAAAGTACGCTACGCTAAAAAATCTGGCGAAGCACTTTAATATAAAGTAGGAAAGGAGGGCATTCATAAATGACACGCCTTAAAGAAAAATATAACAATGATGTACGTCCATCATTAGTTGAAAAATTTGAATACAGCTCTATCATGCAGGCACCACAAGTTGACAAGATCGTTATCAACATGGGTGTAGGCGACGCTGTATCAAACACTAAAAACTTAGACAAAGCAGTAGAAGAACTAACTAAAATTTCTGGACAAAAACCAGTTGTCACTCGTGCGAAAAAATCTATCGCCGGTTTCCGTCTACGTGAAGGTATGCCGATCGGTACGAAAGTTACCCTGCGTGGAACACGCATGTATGATTTCCTGGATAAATTAGTTTCTGTTTCATTACCTCGTGTACGTGATTTCCGTGGAGTGAGCAAAAATGCATTTGACGGCCGTGGTAACTACACGCTGGGAATCAAAGAGCAACTAATTTTCCCTGAAATCGACTACGATGATGTAGATAAGGTTCGCGGAATGGATATCGTTATCGTCACAACAGCTGACACAGACGAAGAAGCTCGTGAGTTACTCGGACAATTGGGAATGCCGTTCCAGAAATAACCTAAACTACCTATTAGGAGGGTAATATTAGAAATGGCTAAAAAAGCAATGATCGAAAAAAACAAAAAACCAGCCAAGTTTTCGACTCGTGAGTATACCCGCTGTGAACGTTGCGGACGCCCACACTCCGTGTACAAAAAATTCAAATTATGCCGTATCTGCTTGCGTGAGCTAGCATATAAAGGTCAAATTCCTGGCTTGAAAAAAGCAAGCTGGTAAACAACATGGGACAGCACGGTTAATGGACTTCACATTTTGAACAGATCATTCGGTATCAGTACTGCATGAACACGAGAAATGATGAAGCCTGCCGAGCGGGACTGAATTAGAAAACTTGCCGTAAAGGAGGCTACAACGAATGGTCATGACAGATCCAATCGCAGACTTTTTAACTCGTATTCGTAACGCCAACAACGCGCGTCATACGAAAGTGGAAATTCCTGCTTCTAACTTAAAAAGAGCTATGGCCGATATCCTGAAATCTGAAGGTTTCGTCAAGGATGTTGAATTCGTGGAAGATGACAAACAAGGAATCGTCCGCATTTTCTTAAAATATGGTCAGAACAACGAACGTGTAATCACTGGTGTCAGACGTATCTCTAAACCAGGTTTACGTGTATACGTTAACGCAGAAGAAATGCCTAAAGTACTGAACGGTCTAGGAATCGCCCTAGTATCGACATCAGAAGGCGTTGTAACAGATAAAGTAGCACGTGCTAAAAATATCGGGGGAGAAGTCCTCGCATACGTTTGGTAATCATTAAGAAAGATGAAGGAGGTGCCGGACTTTGAGCCGTATCGGAAATAAGCCTATCACTATTCCTGAAGGTGTTGATGTAAACATCGACGGAAACGTGGTAACAGTTAAAGGGAAAAACGGAGAATTATCCCGTGAAGTGAGCCCTGTTATTGATATTAAAATCGAAGACAACGAAATGATCTTTTCACGTCCAAATGATTCTAAAGCTAGCCGTACGATCCACGGAACGACTCGCGCGATCGTGAACAACATGGTTGAAGGTGTATCTGTTGGATTTGAAAAAGTTCTTGAACTAAATGGTGTTGGTTACCGTGCACAATTACAAGGTACTAAACTTGTATTGAGCGTTGGTCTTTCACACCAAGTTGAATTTGAACAAGTTGAAGGATTGACAGTCGAAGTACCATCTAACACTGTTATATCTGTTAAAGGTGCAAGCAAAGAAAAAGTTGGCGCATTAGCTGCTAACATCCGCGCTGTACGTCCACCTGAGCCATACAAAGGTAAAGGAATTCGCTACAGAGGCGAACACGTACGTCGTAAAGAAGGTAAAACAGGTAAATAATGAGTATAAGTGGAACCTGATCCATCAGCGTATCGTGTTCTGCTTCTCTATTTGCCAGTTGACCCGTTGATCTCTGTAACAGGAGAATTCTATATAAAGAGGTGACAATTGTGATTTCAAAACCAGATAAAAACAAATTACGCAAGAAAAGACAAAAACGTATTCGCAGAAATCTTTCTGGTACTGCTGAGCGCCCACGTCTGAACATTTTCCGTTCGAATAAAAACATCTACGCTCAAGTAATTGATGATGTAGAGGGTGTAACGCTCGCAAGTGCATCTTCCTTGGATACTGATGTTTCAGGTGATTCAAAAGTTGAAGAAGCTGCTGCAGTAGGCGCACTAGTAGCTAAACGCGCAGTAGACAAAGACATTACTGAAGTAGTCTTTGATCGTGGAGGATATCAATACCACGGACGCGTTCAAGCATTAGCTGACGCAGCACGTGAAAACGGACTTAAATTCTAAAGAAAAGGAGGAGTTACAGTACATGACAACTCATATTGATGCATCTAAATTAGATATTGAAGATCGCGTAGTAGAAATCAACCGTGTTACTAAAGTTGTTAAAGGTGGACGCCGTATGCGTTTTGCTGCTTTAGTGGTTGTTGGAGACAGAAACGGACATGTCGGTTTTGGTACCGGTAAAGCTCAGGAAGTACCTGAAGCGATCCGTAAAGCGATCGATGACGCTAAAAACAATCTTGTGGAAGTACCTATGGTTGGAACTACTCTTCCACACCAGATTATCGGACGCCATGGTGGCGGTAAGATTATTCTTAAACCAGCTGTTGCCGGTTCTGGAGTATCTGCTGGTGGACCTGTACGTGCGGTACTGGAATTAGCTGGGGTACAAGACGTATCTTCTAAATCAGTTGGATCCAGCTCACCAATCAACATGATCCGTGCAACAATCGACGGAATCAGCAACTTGAAACGTGCTGAAGATGTAGCTAAACTACGCGGAAAATCCGTAGAAGAATTACTTGGATAAGGAGAGATGACTCAATGGCAAACTTGGAAATTACTTTAAAACGCAGTTTGATTGGTCGTTCTCAAAAACAGATCCAGGCAGTTCAGACTTTAGGTCTAAGAAAACCAAACCACACAGTGGTAAGACCTGACAATGAATATGTTCGAGGAGCAATCAAACATATCGCTCATTTAGTCGATGTTAAAGAAGCCTAATGAGTACAGAGACTAACTAAAGGAGGTGCCAGAATTTATGAAACTTCATGAATTAAAACCTGCAGAAGGATCTCGTAAAACACGTAACCGTGTAGGTCGCGGATCATCTTCTGGTAACGGAAAAACATCCGGCCGTGGACAAAAAGGGCAGAAAGCTCGTTCAGGCGGAGGAACACGTTTAGGTTTTGAGGGTGGACAGACACCATTGTTCCAGACTCTACCAAAACGCGGATTTACTAACTACAACCGTAAAGAATTTGCTATTGTTAACTTAGACACACTTAACCGATTCGAAGAAGGTACAGAAGTTACTCCAGAACTACTTGTAGAAACAGGAGTAATCAAAAACGAAAAATCCGGTGTGAAAGTTTTGGCGAAAGGAAACGTCGATCACAAACTAACTGTGAAAGCACACAAGTTTTCTGCTTCTGCTAAAGAAGCGATCGAAGCTGCCGGTGGATCAGTAGAGGTGATCTAATGATCGAACTGATAAAAGGCGCTATTAAAGAAAAAGATGTTCGTACTCGTGTATTATTCACCTTAGGTATCCTGATCGTGTTCCGTCTCGGAACGCATATTACGGTACCGGGTGTAAATGCACAGGCATTAACAGAATTATCAGATACCGGCTTGTTCAACTTGCTCGATACCTTTGGTGGTGGAGCCCTGGGGAGTTACTCTGTTTTCGCTCTAGGTGTATCTCCATACATCACGGCATCGATCGTCGTACAGCTCCTGCAGATGGACGTTCTTCCTAAATTCAAGGAATGGTCCGAGCAGGGTGAGGTGGGACGTAAAAAGCTGAATCAGGCTACGCGCTATTTAACAATCGTTCTGGCATTCTTCCAGGCGATTGGTATCTCTTATGGATTTAATGCGCTGACTGGACTGGGACTCGTAAGAAACCCTGGACCAGCCACGTATGTGACGATCGCAATTATCCTTACAGCAGGAACGATGCTTGTCATGTGGTTAGGTGAAATGATCACCGTCCACGGTTTCGGTAACGGAACATCATTCATCATCTTCTCAGGGATCATTGCTCGTATTCCACAAGATGTACAGCAGTTCTACAACACGCAGATCCGTAATGCAGGAGATGAAATCGTCAGTGCCTGGGCTTTAGCTGCAGGAATCATCGTCGTATTCATCCTGCTCGTTATTCTCGTAACGTTTATGGAAAATGCAAAACGTAATATACCTGTCCGTTATTCAAAACGTGCCAGCACGTCTAAGGACAGTGCAGTATTGCCACTTAAAGTTAACTCAGCTGGAGTTATTCCAGTTATCTTCGCCAGTTCGTTTCTTATGACTCCTCAGATCATCTTAGGTTACTTTGCTCAAGGTAATCAGGATGCTGGATGGTTCCAGACACTGAATAACATATTTAATCTTCAGGAACCGCTTGGAGCAGCTCTGTACACGATCCTTATTGTTCTGTTCACATACTTCTACGCCTTCATTCAGGTTAACCCAGAAAAAGCCGCAGAAAACCTGCAGAAACAGAATGGATATATTCCTAGTGTCAGACCTGGACGAGCAACAGAAGAATACATTGGCTACATGCTTATTCGTTTAAGCACAGTTGGAGCGATTTATCTAGGAACGATCTCATTGCTTCCGATTGTGGCTTCTGCTTTGTTCAATCTGCCAAGTTCGATTGCTTTAGGAGGAACAAGCCTGCTCATCGTTGTCGGTGTGGCACTTGACTCCATGCGTCAGCTCGAAGGATTGCTGAGCAAGAAGAGTTACCAAGGTTTCATCCAGCGCACATAATGGTAACCCATTGAAAATAGACGATTTGCCCCTTAGTCTTTACTGCTGGTCAGTAGAGGGTGAATCGGTCTTTTTTCCGTTAGTGCTGAAGAAACCCTTAACAACTTAAGGAGGAAGCAAGATGAATGTGATCCTGTTAGGTCTTCCCGGAGCTGGGAAAGGGACTCAGGCCGCTCGGATATCTGATAAATTCAATATCCCGCATATTTCCACTGGAGATATGTTCAGAGCAGCTATGAAGAACAAGACTCCACTGGGTTTGGAAGCAAAGAAATATATGGATGCGGGAGATCTCGTACCGGATGAAGTAACAAATGGAATCGTCAAAGAGCGTTTGCAGCAGGACGATGCCAAAAGAGGGTTTTTACTAGATGGATACCCTCGCACATTGAATCAGGCACAGGCTTTACAGCAGGCTCTGGCTTCAAGTAACAGAAGACTTCAGCATGTTCTGTATATCAAAGTACCTAAGGAAATTTTGATGGAACGTCTGACTGGACGATTCATGTGTTCAAACTGTGGTGCCACTTATCACAAGACAATGAATCCACCTAAAGTGGAAGGCACTTGTGACAAATGCGGCGCACACGATTTTTACCAGCGTGAAGATGACAAGCCTGAAACTGTTAAAAATCGTATTGATGTGAATGAAGAACAGACAGAAGTACTTGTCAGACATTATGCTGACTACGATCTGGTTCGTGAAATTGACGGCGAACAGGATCCGAAAAAAGTATTTCAGGACATTGTGGACCAGTTAAACTAAGAAGTCCGATGTTTTATAATGAATCCTTGCAATGATTGTGTGCACATGATATAATAGTACGAGCGTCAAAAAGTTGGCGTTTTACATTATTATAGTAGATAATCAAGTGAGAATACTTTATTCTCGCTATTTCATGTGTACAGAAGTGAGATATCAAAGGAGGAAACCAGGCGTGGCAAAAGATGATGTTATAGAGATTGAAGGAACCGTCCTAGAAACTTTGCCTAATGCAATGTTCAAAGTTGAATTGGAGAACGGGCACGAAATTCTAGCACACGTTTCTGGCAAAATTCGTATGAATTACATCCGGATTCTGCCTGGGGATAAGGTAACGGTAGAAATGTCTCCATATGATTTAACTCGTGGACGCATTACGTATCGATTTAAATAAACTTAGGACTCCGAAGACTCAAGGAGGGAAAGTTCATGAAAGTAAGACCATCAGTCAAAAAAATGTGTGACAAGTGTAAAGTGATTCGTCGTAACGGCCGTGTAATGGTTATTTGCGAAAATCCTAAGCACAAACAACGTCAAGGATAATAAAATAACAGGAGGTGCTCATACATGGCTCGTGTAGCAGGTGTAGATATTCCACGTGACAAACATGTGGTAATTTCATTAACGTATATCTATGGTATCGGTAAGACAACAGCTCAGAAGATTCTTGAAGCTGCAGGCGTACCAGAGGAAACTCGTGTACGTGAACTGACAAACGATCAATTAGATGCAATCCGTGCTGAAGTCGATAAAATGAAAGTTGAAGGAGATCTTCGTCGTGAAGTGAACCAGAACATCAAACGTTTAATCGAAATCGGATCATACCGTGGCATTCGTCACCGTCGTGGTCTTCCAGTACGTGGACAGAACACTAAAAACAATGCGCGTACGCGTAAAGGCAGAGCAGTCGCTATTGCCGGCAAGAAAAAATAATCACCATAAGTTAGGAGGTCAATCTACGAATGGCTAAAGCAAAAAGACCCGCTCGTAATCGTAAACGTCGAGTGAAAAAGAATATTGAACACGGAATAGCACATATTCGTTCAACATTCAATAACACTATTGTAATGATAACTGATGTACATGGAAACGCGATTTCATGGTCATCTGCTGGATCATTAGGATTCAGAGGTTCTCGTAAATCAACACCTTTCGCTGCTCAAATGGCTGCTGAAGCTGCTGCAAAAGGCGGAATGGAAAATGGCATGAAGTCTGTCGAGGTTACTGTTAAAGGACCTGGTTCAGGCCGTGAAGCTGCAATCCGTTCTCTACAAGCAACTGGTTTGGAAGTAACTGCAATTCGTGACGTAACACCGGTACCACATAACGGATGCCGTCCTCCAAAACGTCGTCGCGTTTAATAATAGATGTCGTTTTAGGATAGCGTGGACTAAACGTTTTGAAAGGGGTAAACGGACTATATGATCGAAATTGAGAAACCGGTAATAGATACAGTTGAGATCAGTGAAGATGGAAAATTCGGCAAGTTTGTCGTAGAACCGCTTGAGCGAGGATACGGAACTACACTGGGTAACTCCCTGCGTCGAATCTTACTATCATCTTTGCCAGGTGCTGCCGTCACAAATATTCAAATTGATGGCGTTTTGCATGAATTCACTGCGATCGATGGAGTAGTAGAAGATGTTACTGCCATCATTTTAAACTTAAAAAAACTCGCGCTTAAGTTGTATTCTGATGAAACTAAAACAATTGAAATAGATGTCGAGGGACCGGCAACTGTAACAGCTGCTGATATTATTTTTGACAGTGATGTTGAAATAATGAACCCGGATCTATATATTTGTACAGTCTCTGAGGGTGGACACTTACACGCCCGAATGGAAGCACAAAAAGGCAGAGGGTATGTACGCGCTGAACACAACAAACACGATGATATGCCGATTGGTGTATTGCCGGTTGATTCGATTTATACCCCAATCAGCCGAGTGAACTACCATGTCGAAAATACACGTGTTGG
This sequence comes from Alkalibacterium pelagium, assembly GCF_900109325.1. Lineage (GTDB taxonomy): Bacteria > Bacillota > Bacilli > Lactobacillales > Carnobacteriaceae_A > Alkalibacterium > Alkalibacterium pelagium. The sequence continues at coordinate 48,640 of NZ_FNZU01000011.1, read as the reverse complement.
AGAAAAAGAACAGTACGACAAGCTGACGCTTGATGTATGGACAGATGGTTCGATCTCTCCTGAAGACGGTGTAAGTTTAGCAGCTAAAATCATGACCGAACACCTGAATATATTTGTCAACTTGACAGAAGAAGCCCGCGAAGCTGAAATCATGGTTGAAAAAGAAGAAACACAAATGGAAAAAATGCTTGAGATGACTATCGAAGAGCTTGATCTGTCTGTACGTTCTTACAACTGTCTGAAGCGCGCTGGAATCAACACTGTTCAGGAACTGACAAATAAAACTGAACCAGAAATGATGAAAGTCCGTAACTTAGGACGTAAATCACTGGAAGAAGTTAAACTTAAATTAGGCGAGCTCGATCTGGGCCTGCGTGATGAAGAGTAAAGACTAATACTAACTGATGTACCTAAACAGGTATGTTATAAAAAACTGACCGGCATGTCTGACATGACGGAATTGTAATCTTGTAGTTAAGGGAGGATTTCGACGAATGGGTTATCGTAAATTAGGACGTACTAGTTCACAGCGTAAAGCAATGCTTCGTGATCTGACATCAGATCTTTTCATCAACGAGCGTATTGTAACTACTGTGACTCGTGCGAAAGAAGTATCTAAACTTGCCGATAAAATGATCACATTAGGTAAGCGTGGAGACTTGCACGCTCGTCGTCAAGCTGCTGCATTTGTTCGTAACGAACTGGCAACTGTATCAGAAACTGAAGACGAAATCGTAGTACAAACTGTACTTCAAAAACTGTTTGATGATATCGCACCTCGTTTCGCTGAGCGTAACGGTGGATACACTCGCGTACTGAAAACAGAACCTCGTCGCGGAGACGGTGCACCAATGGCTGTTCTTGAGCTTGTTGAAGGACCTGCAGCTTCTGCTGACGAAGATACTGAGTAATCAGTAATCGATATAATGATTTAACCAAATCACTTTTGGATGTATGATGAGCGTTACGATGATGGACTAGTTTCCAAGTGTCTAGCTCAGTTTCCCTCGAAGGATTCCTTCGGGGGGAGCACCATATATCGTAAAGTGTTTTTTTATATGTTTACATAGTGAATGGATCAATCAGTTACACCTGCTTAACCATACCCATAGCAGGAACGTCTGCTTAGTTACAGTGCAACATAGAGAGAACGGCAGGGAGATAACCTTAAAAGCCTTTAATGTAAAGGGATACATGAGGCTTTAGCTATTGTTATCTCAGACTGTTTTTGGTAATCTTGTAATGTTGAGTTGCTGTCTTGACACCTAAGACGCTGCACTTAAAGACTGAATCAAAAAGTTGAGGTAAATCATGTCTGAAATTATAAACGTTAAAAACGTCACTTACACATATGATGATGAAGATCAGCGTCCTGCTCTGAAGGGTGTTTCTTTTTCAATCAATAAAGGCGAATGGGTTGCGATCATCGGACCTAACGGCTCTGGTAAGTCTACATTGGCCAAGACGGTCAACGGACTGATCGAACCCGATAGTGGAGAAGTTGCTGTCGGCGGTCTTGAGCTGAATGAAAAGAATGTCTGGTCCATTCGTGAGATGGTCGGTATGGTCTTTCAGAATCCTGATAATCAGTTTGTCGGATCGACTGTGCAGGACGATGTAGCCTTTGGACTCGAGAATCTGGGAATTCCCAGAGAAGAGATGCTTGAACGGGTCCGAACAGCTCTGGAAAAAGTGAACATGCTCGAGTTTGCTGAACGTGAACCAGCCCGTCTATCCGGAGGTCAGAAGCAGCGTGTAGCTATTGCAGGAATCGTTGCACTTAGACCGGACATCATGATCCTTGATGAAGCAACCAGTATGCTGGATCCTCAGGGAAGAGAAGAAGTTCTGCGCACGGTCAAGGAAGTCAAGGAGCAGGAGAACTTATCTGTCCTGTCCATCACACATGATATTGACGAAGCGGCAGCTGCCAACCGGGTACTGGTCATGAGAGACGGCCAGTTGATCCAGGAAGGGACTCCGGAAACGATCTTTTCATATGGTGAAAAACTTGTCGAAATGGGACTGGATCTGCCCTTCCCTGAAAGACTGAAGGCATCACTTAAGAAAGAGGGCATTGATGTGCCCAAGGATTATCTGACTGAAGAAGGGATGGTTGACTGGCTATGGACATACGTTTCGAAGAAGTAGGCTACACCTATCAGCCGGGTACACCCTTCCAGAGTAGAGCGCTTCATGATATCAATCTGACGATCAAAGACAGTTCATTTACTGCCATCGTCGGTCATACCGGAAGTGGAAAGTCGACTGTACTTCAGCATCTGAATGCGCTGAAAAAGCCGACGAGTGGTCAGGTTACTATCGGCGACCGTGTCATCACAAATTTTTCTGAGAATAAAGGACTCAAGTCTCTACGTAAAAAAGTGGGAATCGTTTTCCAGTTCCCGGAAGCTCAGCTGTTTGAAGAGACGGTTGGAAAAGATATTGCATTCGGACCCAAGAACTTCGGCCTGTCTGAAGAAGAAGGTCTCGAGAAAGCCAGGGAGCTACTGCCGCTCGTCGGACTGGACGAAACCTTTATGGAACGGTCACCTTTTGACTTGTCTGGAGGACAGATGCGCCGTGTTGCTATAGCTGGAGTGCTGGCTCTAGAACCGGAAGTTCTGGTTCTGGATGAGCCGACAGCAGGTCTGGATCCTCAGGGACGCAAGGAGATTATGGATATGTTCTATACTCTCTACAAGGAACAGGGACTGACTGTTGTGCTGGTGACGCACCAGATGGATGATGTGGCGACATACGCTGACCACATGATCGTTCTTGAAAAAGGGACGGTCATGAAAGAAGGGCACCCGAGAGAACTGTTTAAGGAAGCCGGGTGGTTATCCAGCATGCAGCTGGGTGTGCCGTCAACTGTGCGCTTTGCTCATGAGCTGGAAGAGAAGTTTGAGTGGATATTTGATCCGCTGCCTTTGACAACAGATGAGCTGGCCCAGCAGATGAAAGATAAGTTAGCGAGCAAAGCAGGTGAAGGATTATGATGGAAAAACTGATATTCGGACGCTATATCCCGGGTAACTCATTTATTCACCGCTTGGATCCTCGTGCGAAGCTGATGGGAGCCATCTGGTTCATTATCATCATCTTTCTTGCTAATAACTGGCTGACCTATGTTCTCCTGACCGTTTTTGTTCTGACGGCTGTCAAACTGTCTGAGATTAGCCCGAAATTCTTTATCAATGGTGTGAAGCCCCTGATCTGGCTGATTCTCTTTACAGTAATTCTGCAGATTCTGTTTACGAGCGGATCGACGATTTGGTTCAGATTCGGGCCAGTCGTTATTTCACAGGAAGGGCTCCTGAATGGGGTATTCATCTTCATGCGATTCGTCCTGATCATTTTCATGTCGACGATCCTGACATTGACGACGATGCCACTGTCTCTGACGGATGCTATCGAGTACCTGCTGCGTCCGCTTGCAGCAGTAAAAGTTCCCGTTCACGAAATTGCTCTGATGCTGTCGATCGCCTTACGTTTTGTTCCGACATTGATGGATGAAACGGAGAAAATCATGAATGCCCAGCGTGCACGAGGCATCGATTTTGGTGAAGGAAACATTTACCAGCAGATGAAAGCTATCGTCCCACTTCTGATTCCTCTGTTTGTTAGCTCATTCAACCGGGCTGAAGAACTGGCTACGGCTATGGAAGCACGTGGTTATAAAGGTGGAGAAGGGCGTACCAAGTACCGCCAGCTGGAATGGGTCAGCAGAGATACCATGATAATGGTGGCATTTGGCCTTCTGTCGGCCGCACTATTTGTACTGAGAACTTAATCAACAGGGATGAAGATGCTTATCTTTATCCCTGTTTTTTTGATATAATGACTAACCATATGTGTTAATATAGCGATAGGATAAGGAGCATCTGTTACTTACATTAATCTGACGAGGTGAAAAAAGATGACGATTAAAAGAAAAATTGTCTGGACAGTTTTAGGTGGGACTCTACTCACAGGATGCGGCATGATGGGCGGTGGAATCCCCAACGATTTAGATGATAATTGGGTATCTTACATGCAGGAGGCTGAAAGTAATCTTGACAGTTACAGCACAGATATCAATTTATCGGCTGAGACCGATGCTATGGGTCAATCGACAGTAAACAGAGCCAGACTTGATGCACGTATCATCGGTGACTTTGATTCGGGTCACGTTATTATAACCAATGAACAGGATGGTGTTGAAGTATCCAACGAGATATACTTTGATGGATCGACGTATTATATTCATGATGGAAGTGGCTGGCAGGAAGTAGACGGGCAAGCCAGCGACACGGAAGAAACTAGCTATAGAACGGTCCTTGAAGCAATAATAAACTCCGAAGAATACATTACAGCTGAGGTGGAAGAAGACAATCTTATTCTAAGCTACACTGGCTATGATCAGGACGTGTGGGATGCTTTTGAGGTACCATTCAGTCTCACAATTGACGGATTCGAGGAAGAGGATATTGAATTGATTCTTGAGGTCATCGTTGATGCAGAAACCCAGTTGATAGAACAGCTGGACCTCTTAGTAGAAGCAGAAAATGAATTAGCTTCAGTGATACTTACAGTAGATACGCAATATGCTGACTTTAATGAGATAGATCAGCTTGAGGTTGAGGACGACATCCTTGAAGAGACGACTAACTGATCAACCATTAATAGGGTTTGGCTGTGTAGTTAATTGACTAAGAAGTGATACGCTTTAAAAAGTGGTGTGAAGTTCAATCCCCGCTATATTTTTTTAATAAAGAAGTATTTACAGAGACGTAGACTTCTCAAGCAAAATGAAAAGTTAAAGGAAGTAAGTAAAATGACAACGTACAGGTATAAAATTGTTCTGAGTTATGACGGCACAGAGTTTTCAGGGTTTCAGGTGCAGCCGAACAAGCGGACAATTCAGGGTGAGCTGGAAAAGACATTGAATAAGATGTCCAAAGGTCACACAGTCAAAGTCCACGGAGCTGGACGGACTGATGCAGGAGTCCATGCAAGAGGACAGGTTGTTCACTTTGACTTTCCCTTCTATATTGAGCCAAAGGGGTTGCATATTGGTCTGAACAGCATGACGCCGGAAGACATAACCGTGACAAATGTAGAATTGACAGATGCGGACTTTCATTCACGCTTCCAGGCTAAAGGGAAGATGTACAAGTATACAATAGACAATAATCAGTTCAGGGATCCGTTCATCAGGCATTATGCTTATCACCATCGTTACCCGATGACGTTGGAGCCGGTTGAAGAAGCAATGACTTATCTCATAGGCACCCATGACTTTACCAGTTTTGCGTCGACTAAGTCGGAGGTGGAAGATAAAGTCCGCACGATCTATCAAGCCTCGGTCGAACGGGACACCAGCTCGAATACGTGGGTATTCACCTTTGTAGGCAACGGATTTTTATATAACATGATTCGGATCCTGATGGGTATTCTGGTGGAAGTGGCTTCCGGTAAGCGACTGGCTTCAGATATTCCGCTGATCATTCAATCCAGAGACCGCGAGGCAGCAGGAAAAACGTTAGCACCGGAAGGTTTATGTATGGAACAGGTTTATTATGATGAAAAGGATATACCGGGATTTACAGATGAAGGAGATGACCGTCCTGATGCATAAGAAGAGATATACAGTGACAGGTCTCTCAGTTGAAGCTAGCTACACGTCTGAAGAAGTAACGGACATCTTTCAACCATTGCTTCAGAAACTGGTGAACATGCGTGCTGAAAAAGGTGACCGAGTCCTTGTCTACCTCGCAGCGCCACCGGGAGCCGGAAAAACCACCTTATCGCTGTTTCTGGAAGACTTGTATAAAGAAATTGATACGCCCTATACATTTCAGTCTGTTTCTATGGACGGTTTTCACCATTACAATCACTATTTAGATAGTCATATGGTAAATAGGAATAATCAGACCGAACTCTTGAGACGATTTAAGGGGATCCCCGAATCATTTGATGTGAACCTCTTGAAAGAAACGATTCAGAAACTTCAAAATCAAAAACATGTATACTGGCCGACTTATGATCGCCTGCTTCATGACGTGTCAGATAAAAAGCTGAAAGTTGAAGCTGATATAATATTGATTGAAGGAAATTATCTCCTTCTGGATAAACCGGTCTGGAATAAATTAAAGGGGTTGAGTGACTATACAATAGCTATAAAAACACCCCTGTCTGAACTCGAAAAACGGTTAATTGATCGAAAGCAAAAAGGCGGCGCTACTCTGGCAGAAGCGAAGAAACATGTCAAGCGAACGGATAAACCAAACACAGAATTAGTCCTTGAGCATTCCCAGCCGGCTGATTATAACCTGATTTTAAACCATGGGAAATATGAAAAAATTACTCCTCAAAACCCCTAGTCAGTAAGTATCGGATAGTCTGTGAAAAGACTGTCCAATTATTTACTGACTAGGTTTTTTTAAATTTATTATTAAATCCATTTTTTCTCCATAAGTGGTTTATATACTAAAGGTACAAAGAAGTAGGAGGATGAAAGAAATGAAAAAATTACTAATCAGTTCTTTAGTTATTGGAGGATTAGCGGGATCGACTCTTGTTTACGGTCAGTTCAACTCTGTGTCTGCAGAAGAAACAGAAGAAACAGAAGACCAGTCACCTTTTTGGAATAGGGACAATCATAGTGACATGATGAGAAGCCATATGAGCTCTCAGAATAGACGACGCACTGAAAACAGTGAAAGAAGCGACTCTCGGGCTTTTGAAGAAAGAAACGAAAGCTATGAACTGGATGAAGAGGAATTCATTGAAAGCATGGAAGAACGACACAATCAAATGTGGAATTTCCGAGAAGAGAATCTATCCGAAACGGAAAGAGATCAGCTGGAAGAGTCCGAATCATTTTTCGGGAATATGAGAAACCATATGCGAGGATTTGATAATGAGTCTCTTGATTTCATGTTCGAATGGATGGAAGAGATGCATGGTACCTTTAATTCCAGAAGAGGCATGATGAACTGGAATCAGGATGATGCTGACTACGAGCAACCGGGAAATCGAAATAACAGAGAATTTATGAATCGCTTTAACTTTTTTAATTCAAATTAGATATTTAAACAGTAACTGATTAAAAGATGAATATAACTAGACAAAACTTCACTCTTTTTATATTCATCTTTTTTTAATTTTATTGATTAAATGAATAAGGAGAATCAGAAATGACCCAGAATAAAAAATACATTTTGTTAAGTATCATTTTATTAAGCTTTTTAAATAGTACATTTCCTGTATTAGGACATGCAAATAGTAGTAGGGTAGACTTAATAGAAAAAGAAAGGGACGAATTAGAACAAGACAAAGAGAAATTAAAAATAGTTATAGAGGAAGAAGAAAAAAAGTTAGAAGAACTGGGTGAAAATAAAGAAAGTTTAGAAGAAAAAGTTAAAACTATACATAAATCTATTGAAGAATTAAATCAGTCGATGGATAAACAAAAATCACAACTTTTGGAGATTAATAATGAGATAGGTGACATTCAATCAGAAATTAAGACTAAAGAGAAAATAATTAAGCAGAGAATCGGACAGTTAGAATCTCAAGCTCGAATGGTTCAGAAAAAGACAAACCCTCAAGAGATTGTATCGATGTTATTATCGTCTGAATCGTTGTCAGATTTGATTGGAAAAGTGAGCGTAATTTCTCAACTAATTAGTACCCACCAGAACAACTTGATTATACAAGAAACCGATATGGATTTATTAAGTGAGTTAGAAATAGCACTAGAAGAAGAGCAAATAAATAAAGTAAAAGAGAAAGAGAAGTTAGAGGAAGATAGTAATCAATTGGCTATTGAAAGACAGAAATTAGAGGAAACTATTATTACCATCGCAAATCAATATCAAATAAAAACAGAAGAAAAGGAAGACTATTTATTTGAATACACAAAACTATCTGAAAAAACTGATGCACTCACAAAAGAATTGATTGTTGAAGAAAATAGAAAAAACGCTCAACAGCAGGAAGAATTAAATAAAGTAGAATTAAAAACAATAAAAGATACCAACCAACTAAATGACGGTAGTGTTGAAATCGCCACTTCATCAGCTGAAAACACAGACGATTTTAGTGGCAGTGAGAGTAATTTAGTAGAAAAAAGAAATGAATGGATTAGACCAGCTCAAGGAAGAGTGACCTCTCCTTATGGCTGGAGAATCCATCCAGTCTATGGGGACAGACGGTTTCATTATGGGATTGATATTGCTGGTAGTGGCCCCATTATAGCAGCTAAATCAGGAAGAATAATAAAATCGGAGTATCATCCCTCATTAGGATATTTTGTGGAGATTGATCATAAAGATGGGTATAAGTCAATATACTCACATATGCAACCGAATTTGACTGTTTCAGTAGGTCAGAATGTTTCACAGGGACAACAGTTAGGTATTATGGGAACTACAGGCACATCAACAGGTGTTCATCTCGATTTTCAAATACTGAAAAATGATACAAATGTTGATCCAGGACCGTATATAGGTTTATAACACAAAAAATAAAATAAAGGAGTTAAAAAAATGGTAGAACTATTTAGTATCGGACATTTTAGTATTCACCTGCTGAGTGTAACTAGCGCAATCGGTATGATTATTGGCTTATTACTGATTCAAAAAGAGGGCGAACGCAAACTGCTAGATAAAGATAAGCTGATGGATTTAGGGATTTTTACTGTCTTATTTGGCATAATCGGTGCCCGACTTGGCTATATACTTTTTTTCAATTTTGATTATTACTTGAACAACCCTTCTGAGATCCTCAGATTTTCTCAGGGAGGACTCTCTATCCAAGGAGCAATACTAGCTGGGGGCGCAGCTGCATTCTTAATTATGAGAAGGAAAAATCTACCGGTCTGGAAAACAGCAGATGCGATTGTACCAGGGGTTATTTTAGGTCAGGCCATTGGACGAGTAGGCTGCGACGTGTTTGGTGTACCGATGAGCCGAAATTGGCCATGGGGTGTTATGGTGAATGGAGAACTACTTCACCCGGCTCAGCTTTATGAGGTTGCCTTGAATTATATCTTATTCCTGCTTATATGGAGAAAAAGAAAAACAGCGAAATTTGATGGAGAATTATTCTTCATATATATTATAGGATTTGCTCTTAACCGTTTTATTGTTGAATTCTTTAGAACGAACCCCCAAGGTTTAGGACCCTTGAGTATTGCACATGTCCTCAGTTTAGTGATTATAGCTTTGGGAATAATGGTACTTATATTTATGAAAAATAGAAGCTACGGAACTTCAGTTTCCGTTAACGAAGGAATCAGTTTAAGTAATTCGTTAGTTTATGGGCTAGTAGTCACTGGGTTCATTATATCGGTTGTCTTTTACTATGGAATACATTTTATATACAGTCGATAGTACTTTAAATAAGAAGGAACGAGTTGGCAAAACAGAGTATATTACTTTTTATAACCTCGATGTATATCATTACGCTTGATGAGCTAGATGATTTTTAAAATATGATTCCAAAAATCTTCAGTAGTGACTGTAAAAACTATAAATGAATAAGGTAATATTTACATGTTTCTATACAGGGAGGGCTAATTAAATTATGTGTACTATAATCAGTCCTAAACAAATTTATGTAGTGATTAATTATAGTAATAATGAAAAAAGGAGTAAAGCGAATGGACATCTTTATATATTTCATTCTAATGATGCTTGGCCATCTAGTGTTTATGTTTTTCATGCCGGGCATGCACAGCAGTAAATCTTCAGAGAAACAGGGTGATACAACTAACCATGATAAGGAAAAATTAGAATGTCAAAAAGAAAACAAGAAATTAAAAGAAGAAGTTTATGCATTACAATCAAAATTAAAGCGTAACAAACGGTGAGGAGTGTCAATTTGAAACAGCGACTTGTTAAAGTGTTAGGATTCATCTTAATTTCATTATTTATTTTGTCACTATCAATAGCGATTACAATTAATTTTACCCCATTGTATTCGTTTGATATCAATTACTTGAATATTTCAGAGAACATAAATATGTCAAAAGAACAAATATTAGTTAATTATCGGATTCTGATTGCTTACTTAAATTATCCTTGGATTTCAGAACTGACTATGCCGGATTTTTCTAGTTCTGAAAGTGGACTATTTCACTTTTATGAAGTGAAGAGGTTATTTCTAATCAATTATTCTATTCTATTAATTTCAGGAATGGGATCGCTCGGTTTTCTATTATATTCAAGAAGTAAAAAACTTCAAAAAAGTTTTTTATTATTTTTTAAAACAGGTATTTTAGTCTTACTGTCTATAATAGTTGCAGTACTAATTAGTTTTGATGCAATTTTTTTACTATTCCATCAGACATTTTTCAATAATGATGCATGGCTGTTTAACCCGGCCACTGACCCGATAATTGAGGCTCTGCCTGCTGAGTTTTTTATGCATAACTTCCTACTGGTGTTTGGCCTAAGTTTTAGTTTTTTAACTATTGGATTAATTGTAACTAAGTATAAAAAAATAAAAGAAGTACCCCTTGTCAATAATTTCAGCACTAGAAACACTAAGATTGAAAAGTAACAACATCATATTCTCAGGAAAACAAGCTCAATCTTACTGTATTCAGATGAGTTGAGTCATGGGAGATCAGAAGCCGTCTAGTTAATAAAATCAAGTAAATCATAAAGTGAGCATCAATCATTTCGATGGATGCTTACATTCTATAGAATAATTTTTTTTAGAATTAATGATTACAAATGTAGTTACAAATAGCACGTTATTTGAATCACCAATGAAGGGAGGAGAGTTATCAGATGAAGAAAAACCAGATATCTCCATCTGAATGGGAAATAATGAGAGTGATTTGGACTAACCATCCCATAACAAGTAAAGAAATAAATGAAATGTTAAAAGAAAAAACAACGTGGGAAATATCAACGACTAAAACTTTAATTGGGCGATTAGTTAATAAAGGAATGATTGACTATGAACTGAAAGGTCGCATGTATGTATATTATCCCACTTTGTCAGAAAAAGAATGCATAAGAAATAAAATCACTGAATTGTTTAATCAAGTGTGTAGTACAGAAAACAAAGTCATACTAAAAATGATTTTAGAAGATATTCCATTAAGCTTAACTGATATAGAAAGTGTAGAAGCCGTGATTGAAGAAAAGAAAAAAACAGCACCTGCTGAAGTAGTATGTGAATGTGTTAAGGGGCAATGTCACTGCAGTTTAAACAGAGATTTAAAATCACTATAACTAAAAGGAGAGGTCAAGATGAAAAACAATACTACAGTTAAAGAATCTATCTTATTGCTGGACGGAATGTCATGTGTTACTTGTGCATCTAATATTGAAAAAAAACTGAAAGACATTGAAGGAGTAAAAAATGCAAATGTAAATTTTGCTACTGAGAAAGCAAAAGTAGAACACTCTAATAGTGTTAGCATAGATTCTTTAACTGAGGCAGTTAGTGAACTAGGATACAAAGCTGTACTTGAACAAAATAAAGAAACTGAAGAAAAGGTAACATTGAAAATTGAGGGGATGACATGTACAACCTGTGCTAATACGGTAGAAAAGGGTCTTCTCACTCTGGATGGGGTTAGTTCAGCAACTGTAAATTTTGCCGCGGAGAAAGCAACTGTCGCCTACAGCTCCAAATCAGTAAGAGTGCTAGACATGCAGAAAAAGATAAGTGATTTAGGGTATAAACTGATATTGGAAGAGGATCAGGAAAACGAAATAGACGAAGATTTAGTGAAAATTAAAAAAGCCGAAAAGAGAGTAAAGCTATCTGCAACGTTATCTAGTATTATCATGATTCTTATGGTGCTGCATATGTTCATATTCCCAATTCCTGGATACTTGTTAATTATTAGTCTCTTAGGAGCACCAATCATATTTGGTGTAGGTAGACATGTGCACATAAGCAGTTGGAAGGCTCTTAAAAATAAGACCCCTAACATGGATGTATTGGTATCCTTCGGTTCTTTACCTCCGTATATTATTGGGTTAATGGGATTGTTCTTTCCCTTACAAAGTTTCATTGAGATGGCAACGACAATTATGACTTTCCATTTAATAGGTAAATACCTTGAAATCCGTGCTAAAGGAAAAGCATCACAAGCGATAAAGAAATTACTTCAGATGGGTGCTAAAACAGCTAATATAATGGTTGATGGTGAAGAAAGAGAGGTACCGGTTAAAGAATTGCAAGTCGGAGATTTAATGGTTATTCGCCCAGGGGAAAAAGTACCTACAGATGGTTTAATAATTGCAGGGAATGGGTTGTTAGATGAGTCAATGGCAACAGGGGAGTCAATGCCAGTTAAACGACAAAATGGAGAAGAAGTCATTGGTGCCACTATTAACAAACAAGGCATGTTAAAGGTAGAAGTAACTAAGGTTGGTAAAGATACATTCCTATCACAAGTTGCAAAAATGATGGAAGAATGTCAAGGATCTAAAGTGCCCATTCAAGAATTTGCTGATCGCGTTACCGGATATTTTGTTCCTGCTATCCTGTTAATAACGCTGCTTACTTTTACATCGTTCCTCATTTTCCCAGATTTTCACTTAAGTATTATTCAGTGGGGCGCAACTTTTCTACCGTGGGTTAACCCAGATTTAACTCCTCTGACTCTTGCATTCATCACAGCTACAGCTGTAATGGTAATTTCCTGTCCATGTGCATTGGGATTAGGAACCCCGACAGCTTTGATGGTCGGTAGTGGAATGGGTGCAGAAAATGGTATACTAATACGGAATGGTGAAGCAATCCAGACGTTTAAAGAAGTTAATACAATTGCATTTGATAAAACAGGAACAATTACAAAAGGCAAGCCGGAAGTAACAGATATTGTATGTGCAGAAAATATTCTGGAATCAGACTTTTTGTATTATGCCGGAACGATTGAAAAAGGATCGGAACATCCATTAGGGCATGCGATTATTGAAAAAGCCAAAATAGATAAGATGAGACTAGGAGATGTAGTGAACTTTAATGCTGTAACCGGTAAAGGAGTTACAGGATATGTTGATGATGAAAAAATACTTCTGGGAAACAGGAAGTTGATGCAAGAAAACGGCATTGCTTTTGAACCTTTTGAAAATGAAATGATCAGGATAGAAGAGGAAGCAAAAACAGCTATGTTGCTTGCTAAAGATAATCAATTTCTAGGTATCATTGCAGTAGCTGATCCTATAAAAGAAGATTCAGCAAAAACAATTGCTGCATTAGAAAAATTAGGGATTAGAACAGCGATGATTACAGGGGATAACCAACGTACCGCTAAGGCAATTGGACAGAAAGTAGGCATCAGCCATGTAATTGCTGAAGTACTTCCAGATGGGAAAGTTGATGAAATAAGAAAATTACAAGAAAAATATGGTACTGTTGCCATGGTTGGGGATGGTATTAATGATGCACCAGCTTTAAAACAAGCTAACGTAGGTATTGCAATTGGAACGGGAACAGATATAGCAATTGAAGCAGCAGATGTTACGTTAGTAAAAGGGGAACTCAGCGGAATAATCTCAGCAATAAAATTATCTAAGGCAATTTTTAAAAAAATCAAGCAAAATTATTTTTGGGCTTGGTTCTACAATGCTCTGTTTATTCCGGTGGCAGTATTTGGGCTACTCCATCCTATGATTGGCGCAGCAGCTATGGCTTTAAGCTCTTTAAATGTGGTGTATAATTCCCTAAGATTAAAGAAGAGTGATATAGGTTCGACTACTCAAGAGAGCACCAAAAGTAGACCTCAGATCAGTTAGTATTTAGATTAAATGAAAACACTCGCAAGCATAGTGAGGATAACTATAAACAGGAGCAAAAATTCATATTGTTCAGGAGGGTCAGGAATGACAGAGAACACTAATAAAACGATAAAAAAGCGTTACAATAGAGTATCTTTTTTTTATGATTCGATGGATCGGATGATGAAAGATAAATGGCGGAAGAATCTTCTCAAAGATGTTAAAGGGACTGTTCTTGAAGTGGGAATAGGTACTGGAAAAAATCTGTCATTTTACCCGGAAGGTATCCAGCTGACCGGTATTGATTTCAGTCCAAAGATGCTGGAAAAAGCGGTTGAAAAAGTTAAATCGCTTGACCTGCCTTTTCCAGTCACCCTCAACGAAATGGACATACAGCAAATGGACTTTCCAAATGACTCCTTCGATTACGTTATATCCACCTGTGTTTTCTGTTCAGTTCCCGATCCGGTAAAAGGATTGAAAGAACTTAAAAGAGTCTGCAGGCCAGATGGGAAAATTATTATGCTCGAACATATGAGAAGTGAAAATGAACTATTAGGGAAATTAATGGACATAGCTAATCCTGTACCGGTATCCATTTGGGGAGCGAATATCAACCGTAAAACTCTTGAAAACATTGAAAAAGCAGGCTTGACGATAGAAGAGAATGAAGAATTATTCCACACTATTGTCAGAAAATTAAAGTTAGTTCCGATGAAAAATCCATAATTAATCCATAATCAAAAGGTAGTATTTAGTTAGAAACATACTATAGTGTTTCAATAGACTAAATAGGAGCTGGAATAAAATGAATTTATTTAATGGCGTTTTAACTGGTTTAGTGGCATTGACGGGTGGGCTAGGATTAACACGTTTTGACGATAGTCAACAGCCTGAGCAAGGGTCAATCAATCAGGTAGAAAGTATTTATATGAATCATATGGGAAATAGTGAATCCATGCATATGGAAATGGATGGCTCTGTGATTAACTTTGGTCAGATGAAGTCTCATATACGTGAAAGTCACCCTGAGCTTAACAATAGAGAACTGAGAGAGCATTATAAAGAAATGCATGGCACTGGCGGCTCTTCTCGAAGCAATAATTTTGAAGGAATGGGAAGCATGCACTAAAGGGATTAATACGCTACAAAAGTAATCATCCTTCCGAAAAGCCGCATGATTTCGGTCATCGGTTTTTTGAATTTATCCGGTCATTCAGTTAACGTTGCCTGCAGTGACAATGTGTGAAGTCTATGCTTTCGGTTTATGGTAGTATTAATCCATAAAAATTTAAACCGATAGTCACTGTATGTAAAGGAGTTTAAGAGAAATGAATATATTAGTTGTCGATGATGAACAGTCCATTCTTGATATAATACACGCTTACTTGACTGCGCAGGGGCATACGGTATACCTGGCAACAAACGGAAAACAGGCACTTCAATTATTTAATGATAATTCTGTAGATTTTATTGTGCTTGATATCATGCTGCCTGACGTATCAGGATGGGAAATATGTGAAAATATTCGTCGGACATCATCTGTGCCGATTATCCTGCTCACCGCACGATCGAATGAAAAGGACGTGTTGAAAGGACTACAATTAGGGGCCGATGACTATATCAAGAAGCCGTTTAGTCCAAAAGAACTGCTGGCTAGAATCGCAACCGTCAATCGACGAGTTTCTAGAGATGATGAAATTAAACAGGAGAAATGGGTCTTTAATAAAGGTAACCTCATTATCTATCCGGACAGGATGGAAGTAAACGCCTACGGAAGCAAAATTGTATTAACTCATACAGAATTTGACCTGTTGCTAATCATGGCTAGCAATCCCAAGCATGTGTTTTCAAGAGAGCAGCTTTTGGAAAAGGTTAAAGGTCTTGAAGCAACCGCCTTGGACAGAGTTATAGACTCTCATATCAAAAATTTAAGAGCCAAAATTGAAGAAAACCCAAGAAAGCCGCTCTATATTGAGACTGTTCATGGTGCCGGCTATCGGTTTGGGGTGACACATGAAAAAAACACTGTTTAGCCATCTATTCTTCTATATACTAGGCGGAAGTATAAGTGTCATTGCTCTATTCAGTTTTCTCACTTTTCAAATTACCGGAGACCAGTTTGATGATTATTTAAGTCAGCGTTTCATAGCGGAAAGAGAATCCGTGGTAGAAACAATCGAAACAGCATATATTGAAGAAGGAGTATGGGATGAAGAAGTTCTTTCTGCGACGATTCAGAATGCGATGCATTCACATATACTGGTAAGTGTAGAGGATGCTGAAGGAAATGAGATTATCAGTCAGACTTCTCCAATGAGGCAGCATATGCAGAGGATGCGGACAACAGAATTAATACCCGATGAAAACTGGCTTGAAGAAGAAATAGGGTTGTTTTCAGACGGTGCGAATATAGGTACGGCAGTTATTACGTATCCAGGCTTACAGGATTATACAGCAGAAGAAGAAGAGTTTCTGCAGGATTTAACCTTACTGATTTTTCTGATGGGAATATTATCTGTAGTCATAGCGGGGATAGTAGCTTACCTGATTTCTAAACGCTTAAGCAAACCGATTGCCGATACAAGCATAATGACTCAAAAGATTGCTCGGGGAGAAACTCTAGGAGCCGTCAAAGTAGATGAAAAAATCAGTGAACTCTATAATCTGCAGGAAAGTGTCAACACGTTAGCCGCTCAGTTGGCCCAGCAGAAACTGATTCGTAATCAGATGGTATCAGATTTAGCTCATGAAGTGAGAACACCCCTGACCACCCTTCAGGGAAATATTGAAGCCATGATTGATGGTGTCTGGGAAGTTACACCTGAACGTTTAACAAGCCTTGACAGACAGGTGAAAAGACTAGCAAACCTGATTCAAATGATTGATCAGCTGGAAGATGCAGAGTCAAGTACATCGAGGATTGAACGAGAACAAGTTGACATTAAAGCACTCCTTTTATCTGTACTCATGGCGTTTGAACATCAGGCAGAAGAGAAAGGCATTTCCTTGATGCTGAAAGCAGAGTCAGTAAGGGTTTCTGCGGATCGAAACAAGCTGGAGCAAGTTTTTTCAAACCTCCTATCGAATGCCTTAAAATATACTCCTGAAGGGGGAGAGATTATTTTTTGGGCGAGACGGGTGAAGGATAAGGCCATCATCAAAATTAAAGATAATGGGCAAGGTATTCCTCAAGATAAATCAGCTTATATTTTTGAACGGTTTTATCAGGTAGAACCTTCCCGGAACAGTGAATTGCAGGGGCAGGGGATTGGTCTTGCTGTCGTAAAAAGCCTTGTAGAAGCTCATGGAGGAACCGTTGAAGTGGAAAGTGAAGAAAATGTAGGAACAACATTTACTATCATTCTTCCCATTACCAAAGATTGAACCTATGAAAAAGAAGGGATTAAAATGAAAAAATTACTATTTTTAGGATTAAGCGCGGCCTTTATTCTGGCTGGATGCGCGGATACGGAAGAACAGGAAACAGAAACGCAAACAGATATCGAATCTGTTGAAGAAGAAGCGGGACATGATGAAATGATGGATATGGACCATGATGGTGATATTCCTGAAGGACTGCAGGAAGCAGAAAACCCGAGATACCCAGTCGGAAGCAACGTTATTATAACTGCTGACCATATGCCTGGCATGGAAGGAGCTGAAGCAACTATTGCCGGAGCTTTTGATACAGTGATTTATGAAGTGAGTTATACCCCTACAGATGGCGGAGAAAGAGTGCTGGACCATAAGTGGGTCATTCATGAAGACCTGGAAGACGGAGCCGATGTTGCTGAAGCGGGAGATGAAGTTGTCTTAGAAGCTGATCATATGGACGGCATGCATGGAGCAACCGCCTTTGTTGAAGAAGCTATCCATGGAACCGTCTATGCAGTTGATTTTGATTCTACTATTGATGGTGAAAGAATTACGAATCATATGTGGATGACGGAAGACGAGCTCGAAGAAGTAGAATAATAAAAAAGAGACTGACTGACGCATATGAATCAGCGCCAGTCAGTCTCTTTTAATATTCTCTATTCAATAACACCACAACAGTTTTTAATGTGTATAATTGTCAAAATACCCCTGAATGAAAATAATAGGCGTGCCTTTGTCTCCGCTTCCGGATGTCAAATCTGACAATGATCCAATTAAATCAGTCAGACGTCTTGGTGTCGTTCCCTGAGCTTCCATCTGTCCAACTAGATCCGCCCCTTTATTTACGATGTGTTCTGAGATAGCTGCTTTCAGTTCGTTTCCTCTTAAATGAGCAAAGTTGTTGTCGGCAAGGTATTTCAGTTTCACTTCGTTAGGTGTACCGTCCAGACCGCTTGTATAAGCAGGAGATACCACAGGATCCGCCAGTTCCCAGATTTGTCCGACCGGGTCTTTAAACGCGCCATCGCCATAAATCATGACTTCAACTGTCTTCCCGGTTTCTTTTTTCAGCCGAGCCTGGATCGCTTCCACTAGAGGCTGACCGTTGTTTGGGAAAAGCTTGACGGTTTCCTCAGTTGCCTTGTTGGAACCTAACAGACCGTAATCTGAATTGTAGCCGCTGCCGTCCAATGATTCAGACAGGATATCATCCAGACCGAACACTTTTTCAGCACCTTCAGCCTTGACCAGACGCTTCGTGCGGAAACGGCTGTGAATGTCGCAGGCCAATACATTTTTAGTATAGTTAACAATAGTTTTCGCATCATTAGAAAAAATGACTTCACATTCTGCGCCTTCATTTTCTACCAGTGATTTGTAGTAATCGATATAGTCGACACCAGTAAATGGATGAGCTTTGTATCCAAAGTAATTACGGAATTCCGATTCGCTTAAGACATCTGACCAGGGATTGATACCGTGGTCGTCTAATTCATCCAGCGAGACCAGGTGATTACCCACTTCATCAGAAGGATAACTCAGCAGAAGAACGACTTTGCCAGTTCCTCGGGCGATACCTCTTAAAATGTTTGAGAAACGGTTACGACTGAGGATAGGGAAAACAACTCCGACCGGTTCACCATCAAATTTTCTTCCGACGTCTGTTGCGATGTGATCCAAAGTAGCATAATTTCCCTGAGCACGGGCTACGATGGATTCAGTAATCGTTACGATATCCTGATCCATAATCTCATAGCCTTCTGCTTTAGCAGAGTCAAGCACCGTATCTACAACAATCGATTCCATATTGTCGCCTTCATTGATGATCGGACTGCGCAGCCCGCGGACGACTGTCCCAACTGTTCTTTGCAAAATAATCTCTCCTGTAAATCGTATTTGATAGAAAATAGAAAAAGGGCACAAAAACCCTTATATAGTATACATAAAATAAAGACAAATTTAAATCCTGTTTTAACAATGTTCTTGTCAGATAGGGGTATATCCTGTCATAGATTTCTAGTAATATGAGATTGTATTAGTCAGTAATAGCTGAATAGTAAGAATCAGAGGAGCAGATGATATGTATCGTGTCATACACCAGTTAAACGAACAGAATTTTGATCGGCCTATTACCAAAAGTGAAGCAGCCGTATTAGCTTACCTAAAAGAAAATTTTAGTAAGATACCTCGTGAGACTGTAGTGAAGATAGCTCACGAGAGTTATACGTCTCAGGCCACCATAAACCGGACGGCTAAACTTTTGGGCTTTAAAGGGTTCAGTGATTTAAAGTATGCAATTAAAGAAGATGTGGCACTGATGAATTCAGGTACTGATAGTCACATACGTAATACTGAATACGTATTATCAAAAATTGACTTTGACAGTTCAGACTGTTTAGTTAAAGAGCTTTTTAAAAGCAGACATAAGCTTCTTTTATTCGGATTAGGGGCATCTAATGTATCAGCACAGTATATGGCGAGACAACTTCTATACCTAGGGATTCCTGCTATTGTAGTATCAGAACTTCAGATGCTGAAGAGGTTTGAAGACTATACTATATTAATTTTATCTAGTTCGGGAGAAACTCAAAGGTGTCTGCAAATTATGCATGATGCAAAAAAAGTGAATATGAAGGTTTTGTCTATTACAAAGAAAGAGTCTTCAATCATGCAAGGAAGTGACTGTGCTTTCTGTCATGATGTAGCGGTCGATAAAATGGAAGGTATATCCCGTGAACAGCAGCTGCATATGATACTCATGATCAATGAAGTCATCAATAAACTCAAAGGGGAGCACTTTTCTGATCAGCATTGAGTCGTCTGCTGGAACTAATATACTTTGGAGATCATTAGAATCGGATGATCTCTTTTTTTAGTGCTATTGTGGATAATTATCCGAGGTTATGGAAAGCACTTACGTATGAAAGCGGTATACTAAGTATGCAAATAAATAGAGCACGTATAAGGAGAGTTTTATGAAAAGAGATATTCAAATTTTAATGCATACACACTGGGACCGGGAATGGTACTTTACGAAAGACGAGACTAAAGTGCTTCTACGTAACCACATGCAGGAAGTGATGGAATATCTGGAAACCAATCCAGATACCATTTATATATTGGATGGTCAGAGTGTCATGATTGATGATTATCTGGAGCTTGAGCCTGAAGCAGAGGATAGATTGAGAAAACTTATCACAAGTGGAAGTCTAAGAGTAGGTCCATGGTATACACAGACAGACTTGTTACTGGTCCATGGTGAGTCTATTTACCGTAATCTTTATTATGGAATAAAACGAGCAAGAGAATTCGGTAATCCTATGCTGGTAGGCTACGCTCCTGACACCTTTGGTCACGCCAGCCAAATGCCGCAGATTTACAGACAGTTTGGCATTGATTCTACGTTTTTCTGGAGAGGATTTAGTGAACTCAAAGCTGAAAAATCGGATTTCATCTGGAAAGGAATCGATGGATCCGAAATAGTTGGAGTGAATCTTGCGACAGGTTATCAAGGGGCAAAATATTTAGAAAATAAAGAAGACGAGCTGAAAAACCGCATGAAAAAAATAATGTCAGTCCTAGATAAATATTCTGCATCGAATGCTCGTCTGATAATGAATGGACATGACCAGATGCCCATTCAGAAAAATATAAAAGAAGTTATGACAAAGATTCAAAGCCTTTACCCCGATGATACTGTTAGAATCAGTGATTTTGAGACATATGTGAATGCGTTAGATAAAAGTGAACTGGAAGTGGTATCTGGTGAATTAGTAGATAGTAAGCATGCACGAATCCATCGTACGATAGGTTCGACCAGAATGGATATTAAATTGCTCAATTCAGAAATTGAAAACAAGTTGTACAATGTTCTGGAACCGCTCGCAGTTATTGGTGAACAAGCAGGCGTTCTATATCCTCATAGTGTGATAGAAAAGGTGGCAAAGATCCTCTTCGGAACTCATGCTCATGACAGTATTGGGGGATGTAATTCAGACAAAGTCAATCAGGATATTAAACAGCGTCTTCTAAATGCACTTGAAATGGTAGATACACAGATCGAGTTGCACCTGCGTCTGCTCACAATGGGGGATGTAGACAACGACTATACTATTGCAGTGGTCAATGCACTACCAGAAAAACGTGAAAATCAGATCGTTACTTTTGACATGCTGACGCGGTCAAAATCTTTTATTCTCTATGATGAAGAAGGGAATACAGTGCCATATAGTGTAATATCCCAGAATCAAGAGGATGCAGGTCTGATCGACAGACAAGTAGCAGCGCGTCTTCAGGATATTAAGGTGTGGAGAACATATATTACTGTGCCAGTTAAATCGATTGAAGGTCTTAGTATCGAGTATTATACCTATGAGGAAGTAGAGAGCAACGACGCTTCCCCTGAAGAAAAACAGGAGAGTACAATAGAAAACAATTTCGGTCGAGTAATCATCAAAGATAATCAGCTACATTACAAAGACTTGAATAATAATAGAGTATACGAGAATATTCTTTCCATTGAAACCGGTGGAGATGATGGGGACAGTTATGATTATTCACCGCCTATTAACGACTGGATACTGAATAGTACCGAGGCAGCAGAGATTAATTCTTCTGTGATCAAGACGGATCATTATCAGAAAATGAATATTAAACTCACTATGACTGTTCCTGAAACTACTCAGGATCGAGAAAATAAAAAGGCAAACAAAGAAGTAGCTTTCACAGGGACACTTATGCTTTACCCAGATGACTCAAAACTTTATGTCAACCTCACTCACACTAACCATACAAAGGATAATCGATACCGAGCAGTAATAAAAACAGGCATACAGTCTGAGCAGGTTAAAGTGGATGGGTACTTGAGTAGTCAGAACAAGCCTATGTATAATGAACAGGCTTTAAATATTTGGAAAGAAGACAAATGGGTAGAAAAGCCAGTCAGTGTAGAAACTGCTCAAAGTTTTATTACATTAAAAAACGAAGAAAGTCAATGTACCGTTTACACCGATGGACTTAAAGAGTATGAAGTGCTGGATGATCGGATTCATCTGACCCTGTTCAGAACATTTTCTCACTTAGGCAAACGAAATCTGGTTAATCGACCAGGAAGACCCTCAGGAATTGAAATTGAAACACCAGACAATCAGATGTTGAATGAAACATTTACCTTCCGCTTCGCCATTGATTTCAAGCAGACCGATCAGGAAAGCAAACGAGCAAAAGAATACCTGACTCCACTCATCGGTTATCAGCAGAAAGAATTCAACCGCTTCAATATCAATCCTAGAGAGAATGTAACAACAACTCATGAACATCTCTCACTTGAATTAAATGAATTGACTGTTTCTGCAGTTAAACTGACAGAGGAAGGTGACTTATTCCTGAGACTATTTAACCCTCAAGAAACAGATGTGACAGTTGTTTTGCCAGAAAACTCTTATCTGGCTACTCCTATGGAAGAAAAAATCAGTACCACAAACTCACTAACTTTAACACCGCAACAGATCGGTAATCTAATTATAAATCGATAACAGAAAAGGGGTTTTATTATGTCAAATTTTAAAAAGAATTTCCAGAGCTTCGGGAAGTCTCTGCTTTTCCCAATCAGTCTCTTGTCTTTTATGGCCATTTTCCTGGGACTGGCAGCAGCGCTCCAGAACCCTAATATTATTGAAGGGGTACCATTTCTGGCCAACGAAACCCTTCAGAATGTTTTCGGACTGATTAGACGTATTGCGGGGCTGCCATTCGGACATCTACCGCTACTGTTTGCGATGTCTATTCCTTTAGGGATGGTCAAACGAGATAAAGAAGTCGCTGTATATGCAGGTGCTGTAGGCTATATCGCAATGCTTTTAGGTATGAGCTATTTCCTTCAAGTACAAGGGTTCACTGCTGATACAACATCTGTTGACTATCTGATGAATACAGAAGGGTTGAGTCAGGTTGAAGCTACTCTCCAGAACTCACTTTTTACCCAGACGCTAGGTATTTTTGTCTACAACACAAATGTAATTGGAGGAATCATTGCAGGACTGATGGGTGTCTTTCTGCATAATAAATTCCGAGAAACAGAGCTGCATCAATCTTTGACCTTTTACAGTGGCAAGCGATTTGTTCCAATCGTCTCTGCTCTGGTAATGGTAGTTGTCGGACTGCTCCTGACATTTGTCTGGCCACTCGTCAACATGGCGATTATCTGGACTGGTGAACTGATTAGTGAAAGTGGCTATTTCGGAACTTTCCTCTACGGTTTTACTGAGAAAATCATCAATCCGACCGGTTTACATCACATTCTGAACCAGACGTTCCGATTCACTGCATTGGGAGGTGTGGAAAATATCGAAGGGGAAACCTTAGTTGGAGCACTTCAAATTTATCTGTATCAGCTGGATAATAATCTGACATTTTCTAGAGAAGCAACACAGTATCTCGCTCAAGGTAAAATTCTACACATGGTGTTTGGTATGCCAGCTGCAGTTTTAGCAATGTATCGAATGGCTTTACCAGAAAAAAGAGATCGTGTATTGAAATTCTTCCTAGCTGGATTGACAGCGGTCATTCTAACAGGAATTACTGAACCTATTGAATTCACATTCATTTTCATATCACCTGTATTATGGATCGTCAATGCCATTTTTGCCGGACTGGCATTCCTCATACCGGCAATGTTCGGAGTTGCTATAGGTAATATTCAAGGTGGGATCATCGACTGGCTTGTCTTCGGAGTATTTCAGGGTATGGCTACTAGATGGTACGTTTTCCTGATAGCCGGACCGATTTTCTTTGCACTTTACTATTACAGCTATACTTTCATAATTTCTAAATTCAATGTCATGACGATTGGTAGACGAGCGAATGACTTTGATGATACAGAAGAAGTTGAAGGCGTAACAGTCGCTGAAGCAGATCGTCAAACAGCTGAGTATATAGTAGATGGACTAGGTGGGCTTAACAATATCGTTGATGTGGATAATTGTATCAGTCGGCTTAGAGTCGAGGTAAAAGACGGTAAGCTTGTTCATGAAGATTTGCTTAAGAAGACAAATCCTAACGGAATAGTCAGACCTGATGCGAACACTGTTCATGTCGTGTATGGCGGACGCATCTCAAAAATGCGAAATATAGTTGATAATTATATGTATGAGGCAAAAGGATCACAGTAGTATTTAAATCAAGAGAAAAGGGGAAGGTTAGAATGAGAAAGAATAACATTGTACTAGTCGGCGGAGGATCAACATGGACTCCAGGCATATTGAAAGCAATGACGACACATTTGGACGACTTTGCTTTAAATCGAGTGGTACTTTACGATATCAATGAAGAGCGTCAGGAAGTTATAGGTGATTTTGCTAAAATACTATTTAAAGAAGAAGCGCCTGAGGTTGAGGTTGTATACACTACTGATAAAGAAGTGGCATACTCCGACGTAGATTTTGTATTCTGTCAGATGCGTACAGGCGGATTTGATATGCGTGAAAAAGACGAGAAAATCCCTTTAAGTTTAGGGGTTGTAGGTCAGGAGACATGTGGGCCAGGAGGGTTTGCATATGGTCTACGTTCAATAAGAGATATGGTAGAAATGGTCAAGGATGTTCGCCGCCTAAGTCCTGATGCTTGGATTTTAAACTACACCAATCCGGCAGCAATCGTTGCCTTAGCGCTTGATAAAATTTTCCCTGAGGAAGATAGAATCCTTAACATTTGTGATCAGCCGGTTAACTTACTACGGTCTTACTCCAAACTGATTGATCACGATGTTAATAAACTTGAACCTGTTTACTTTGGTCTTAATCATTTCGGATGGTTCACGAACATATACGATGAAACAGGGAAAGACCGAGCTCCAGAACTTAAAGATATTATCTTGCAAGGCGGCTTCAGACCTGTTGATGCAGAACAGCGAGATCAGTCATGGCTAGACACTTATGCTATGGTCGAAGACATGTTGACAGACTTTCCTGACTACCTGCCGAACACGTATCTTCAATATTACCTGTACCCTGAATACAAGCTCTCTACTTCTGATCCTGAGCGTACACGTACAGATGAAGTCAGAGAAGGAAGAGAGAAGAAAGTCTTTGCGGAATGTCGTCGTATTGTAGAAAACGGAACAGCCAGAGATTCTAAAGTTGTTCATAATGATGCTCATGGGGATATGATGGTAGAGGTTGCTGCATCTATTGCAAACAACCTCCGTAAAACATTTGTTGTGATGGTTAGGAACGACGGTATCGTCTCAAATCTCCCTGAGGATAGCATGGTGGAAGTAGCTGCTTCACTGGGAGCAAATGGTCCTGCACCGTATGCGGTTGGACACATTGATACCTTCTATAAAGGACTTATTGAAAACCAGTATGCGTTTGAAAAACTTACTGTGGAAGCCTATATGGAAGAGTCATATGGCAAGGCTCTTCAGGCACTGACATTAAATCGTACAGTCGGAGACGCGAAGAAAGCCCGAAAAGTACTGGATGCGTTGATTGAAGCTAACGCAGCCTACTGGCCAGAGTTAAAATAAATCGGGTAAAACGTGACGGACATTATCCGTCACGTTTTATTTTTCAATCATAAAGTATTTACGCTATTTTTGATAAACCTTTCCTAAAAAGGGTTAGTTCAGCGCGCTCATCCGATACCATCACATATGGTAATATAAGGAGAGTGATAATTACGATTTCAGCGTACGCTGATTATATGATACCGAAAAATGAGTACTGTCAATTTAACTGCTATCATTCCTTTATCAAAAAAAGATATAGTATCATGCACAAAAATGCTTTACAAATTTATCAGTTAAATATAGGAGGTCGTATAGATTGAAAATCATTGCAGCAATCGATTCCTTCAAAGGGTCAATGACTAGTGAAGAGGCAAATCAGTCGGTGATCGATGCACTGCCACATCATGAAGTTGTAAGCTTTCCTATCGCTGACGGCGGAGAAGGCACAGTCGAGGCCTTTGTTAAAGCGGAAAATGGAAAAGTAATTACCCAACCTATTACTGGCGTCAACGGTCAGCCTTATGAGGGCCGATGGGGATGGATCGAAGAAAATAAGACAGCGGTCATTGAAGTCGCAGAAGGAGCCGGAATCATTCAGGCAGATCCTGAAACTTTTCATCCTGAAAATCATACCAGTTACGGTGTGGGGGAACAGATCATACAGGCGCTTGATTACGGGGCTGAAACGATTATCCTTGGTCTGGGCGGCAGTGCGACAACCGATGGAGGAATGGGCATGCTTCAGGCGCTTGGGGTAATATTTAAAGATGTAGAAGGAAAGTCTCTTCCAGTATTGCCTGTCAATTTGAAAGCAGTCGAAGCCATAGATGCCTCTGAACTGGATGAACGGGCGACTTCTGTGAAATGGGAGCTGGCTTCGGATGTGTCCAACCCTCTTTTGGGACAGAACGGAGCCGTCTATGTATTCGGGGAACAGAAGGGGCTATCCAAAGATGAGCTGCCAGACTATGACGAGGCAATGGCTGAATATGCCCGCCTAGTTGAAGAGTGCACACAGAGTAAGATGACTGAAATAGAAGGAGCGGGAGCTGCCGGGGGAATTGGGTTTGCGGCATTATCCTTTTTTGGATGCACCTTCCAGAGCGGCCTGACTCTATTGGCTGATAGAGGCAACTTCAAGGCTCTTTTAAATGATGCAGACCTGGTAATTACTGGAGAAGGAAAATTCGATACCCAGTCTCTTCAAGGTAAGGTTCCTGTAGGGATCAGCCGCATGTGCAGGGAAACTGATGTCCCAGTGATTCTGTTTGCCGGAAAAATCGAAGAAGGTCTAGCAGATGTTCCTGAAGAGCATATCCAAGCTGTCCTGCCGATCGTGGACGCACCGATGACTTTGAAAGAAGCGATGGACAAAGGACCTGAGCTACTGGAACGAGCAGTCAGGCGTGCCTTTAAACTCATCGATGCAACCAAATTTAGATAACTAAAAAAAGCGGACCGCTTCTCCCATCAAGGAAGCGGTCCGCTTTTGCCTATCAATTTTTATTAAGGCATGGCACGAATGATCTTGTCGCCAAAGTCGACATCAAGGTTTGTGAGGTTCAAAATATCCTGATAATCAGCTGAATTAGTGATGACAACCGGTGTGATCGTATCGAATCCCTGGTCGATAATGAAATTCAAGTCGAACGTGATCAGATTATCTCCAGCAGCAACACGCTGACCTTTTTCGACAACATACTCGTAACCTTCTCCGTTGAGCTGCACAGTATCGATACCGACATGGATAAGGAGTTCCATACCGGAATCTGTTGTGATGCCGATGGCGTGTTTTGAGTCGAATACGGCTGTGACTGTTCCTTCAACCGGAGCCTTGACGAGTCCTTCATCGGGGCGGATCGCCAGTCCTTTTCCAAGGATTTCTTCAGAGAACATGCCGTCATTGACTTCGACCAGGTCAACGGCTTCGCCTTTCATCGGGGAAACAATTGTTTCTGTTGTTTTTTCTGTTACTGCCGATCCGAGTTCGCTTGCTTGTGGATCAGTAACGGCCTCACTGTCTTTTGCCAGTTCGTCTTCTGAAGATTGAGGGTCTTTAAAAATCATATAAGTGACTGCAAAAGCTATCACAATAGAGATGGCTGCTCCGATTGATGCGTTGATGAAAAATTCCAACGTATCATCACCGATGTATCCTGGTAATGTCAGCAAGCCTGGAGACCCGCCCGCAAAGTTACGGACACGCATGATGCCTGTGTAAAGTCCACCGACACCCCCACCTATCATGGCACCGATCAGAGGCGTCTTGTAGCGTAAGTTGACCCCGTAAAGAGCGGGTTCTGTAATCCCGAACAAGCCAGTTAAGCCGGCTGAGGAAGCTAATTGCTTGATTGTTGAATCTTTAGATTTGAACCCAACAGCTAGGGCTGCTGCACCTTGACCAACGTTTGATGTCAGCATACCCGGATAGATCACAGTATCGAATCCGTTGACCATACGGTTGTTGATACCGATCGGAACGATTCCATAGTGTGTACCTGTTGCGACCATCAGAGGTGTAAATGCACCCAGAATAGTTGGAACGAGCCAAGGCGCAATATTTTCCAGACCTTGAATGCCGGATGAAATAATGTCACTGACAAAGTGGCCCAGTGGACCAATCGCAACGATAGCTACAGTACCGACAACGGCAATTGTAATTAATGGTTTACTGAAGAACTTGATTGCTTTTGGAGACACCCGGTCGGCAATCGGTTCAACGTAGGACATGAACCAGACTGACAGGATGATCGGGATAACAGATGACGAATAAGTAATCGGCGATACTGGCAGTCCAAACAGACTGATCCCACCAGTTGCTTCCGCATTTTCAACCATGGCAATAAAGTTGGGGTGGAGCAGAATCCCACCGATCATAGCTGCCAGATAGGCATTAGTCTTGAATTTCTGAGCAGATGACATGGCCAGTAGAATAGGTAAGAAATAAAAGGCTGAATCGGCCATGAACTGAACCACTTGATACGTCTGACTTTCATTGCTGACTAAATTGAATACGACAAGAACTGATAAGACGGCTTGAAGCATACCAGCAGCAGTAATGGCTGGCAGGATAGGAGTGAAGATTCCTGTGATCGTATCAATGACTTTTGCGACTGCTGAGCGGTCATCTTCTCCAGTTTCTTCTCCTTCATCGTCCAGTCCAGGAGCCTGATGTGTGATTTCACGGTAGACGCTCCCGACATCACTTCCAATGATGACCTGATACTGTCCACCTTTTGACACGACGCCCATAATTCCGGGTGTATTTTTCAGCGTATCGGTATTCGGTTTCTTATTGTCTTTCAAGTTGAAACGCAGACGGGTCGCGCAGTGACCAAGTGCATTGATGTTCTTTTCTCCGCCGACTTCACCAAGAATGGTGCTGGCTAATTTCTTGTAATCCATAATAGCTTTCCTCCAAAATTATAATTTGAGCAATAAAAAATACCTAAATAAACCCTCCTCCACAATGTGGATAAAGAATAAATTCAGGTATAGCCTAATTGAATAGTGACAATCCTCTTGTATTTAATTGGTGATGCGTCTGATGTGAATCGTGAGATAAATCATCTCATCCTCTTTCAGATCGCGTCCGAACTCTTTGATAATGTATTCCCTGACTTTAAGGGCACATTCGTATTCTTCCTTGTAACGGTCTTTCAGCATGAACAGAAAGCCGGCATCCTTGTCTTCTTCAAGTTCGACCCCACTGAAGAGGCGGTGAACGAAGAATTTCAAGTGAGTGATGAAGCGTTCGTAATTCAGTGAGTACTCATCCAGATCCATTTTGTAATGGTACTTGATGATATTGATGATCCGCTGGATGATATGCGTCATTTCAGTGACCTGACTGACTTTGGACATATCAAGTTCAGCGTTTACAATATGAAGCGCGATAAAACCGGCTTCATCTTCCGGTAGACGGATACCCAGTTTCTTCTCAATGATGGCTAAGGCTTCTTTCCCAATCAGAAATTCATGATTGTAGAAACGCTTGATCTCCCATAGCAGGGCATTCTTGATTGGAAGATCCGACTGATGCCGTTCGATAGCATAATCGATGTGATCAGTCAGTGTAAGGTAAATGTTCTCACTTAATTTCTTGCCGAGAGATACGCGGGCGTAACTAATAATTTCATTAGCCACCTGCAGATGTTCAAGTTTTACTTTCGAAAGCAGCTGAGTGAGCTTGTTCGTCGGCAGGTCCGGTGTAATCGTATACACTTTCTCTACAGCGTCTGAACTGATCTTATCACCGGCAGACTTTTTGAAGCCTATGCCTTTACCCATGACCAGTACTTCATGTCCGTTTTCGTCCATTGACTGGACAATGTTGTTGTTGATAATTTTCTTTATCTTCATAATAGGGCGCCTCTCCTTCGAGACGAATCAGTCGACTAATACATAATTGAATGCATTCAGTATAGCCTGATTTAACAGTAACAATCTGAGCGTTCCTTATTATTGAACCACAGACCAGACTGCAATGTCAAGACTGTTTATTAGCGTTTTCAAAAATCTGCTGATTTCAGTTTATGAATGAATGATCCAGGTGAGGAGACGTTTTACTGATTTATCAATAGAGCATCAAAGCATACCTTTCTTTAAAAAGAATTAAAACTGGTAAACTTAAAGTATAGAGACTATCTAGGATCAATCTAATTAGATTGAACAATTATGAAAGGGGGCAAACATGATGCTGGATTGGCTTGCGACAGCCGCTGATACCTATCCGCTGGCAGCCAACATCATTATCTTCATACTGGTCGCTGGTGTTCTTCTGGTTATTAGGCGCCTGCTTTTAAACCGGATGTATAGCCGTCTGCAGAATACGAGCAACTGGTATGTGACACGCAAAGTAGCGAAGTGGATCAACAATCTGATGCTGGCGATTCTGTTTCTTTACATTTTCGGAAGTAATCTGACAGGGTTCACCACAGCTATCGGGCTGGCAGGTGCCGGTGTGACTTATGCTCTAAGAGAGGTCATCGTCAGTTTTGCCGGCTGGTTTGCTATCCTTTTCGGTGACTTTTTCAATACAGGCGACCGCGTGCTGCTTGGGAGTACAAAAGGGGACGTCATCGATATAGGTGTGCTGCGGACGACTCTAATGGAAATGGAAGAATGGGTCGATGGTGATCAGTATACGGGACGGATCGTCCGGGTAGCCAACAGTTCGATTTTCACGGCTCCCGTCTACAACTATACAGCTGATTTTCAGTTTTTATGGGATGAAATACATATCCCGCTCCGTTTCAGCAGTGACATCGATTATGCCCGGGCCATGCTTCTCGAAGTATCTGATGATGTGATCGGCACCTATCATGAGCAGTCCGACCGCGAATGGACAGAGATGAAACGGCGGTATCGAATTGAGAATGCGTCACTGAAGCCCCAGGTCTTTGTTTCCTTTGATGACAACTGGGTAAAAGTGAGCTTAAGGTACATCGTCGGAACGAGAGAACGAAGAAAAATCAGGGATGAGTTGTTCCGGACCATTTTAAAACGGATCAAGGCATCTGATAATAAGCTGCAGCTCGCATCAGAAACCATTGAAATCGTGCCGTCAGAAGATTAAACTAAATAGTAATCATGCGCCTGGCCCGGTCGATGTGGTCGGGCGTTTTTTTACATTAATAAGTAAATGAAGGAAGTGATCCCTATGGGACAAGAACTGATTAAAAATACGGCATGGCCAAATACCGTTCAATCTTTGGCTGAGGGTATGTCAAATTTAGGACTGAAGAAAGATGCCATGGTCCTTGTTCATACGTCATTATCAAAAGTCGGTTGGGTAAATGGGGGAGCCCAGGCCTTCGTTGATGCGCTGATGACGGTAATCGATGAAAGAGAAGGGACAGTGGTCATGCCGTCTCAGACTGGGGACTGGAGCGAGCCGTCAAAATGGCAGTATCCGCCAGTCCCTGAAAGCTGGTGGGACACGATTCGCGAAACGATGCCAGCCTTTGATCCCGAAAAGACACCTTGCCCGTATATGGGTGTGGTGGCCAATCTGTTCCGGACCTATCCGAATGTCAGAAGAAGCAGTCATCCGGCAGTCTCTTTTACGGCCTGGGGAAAGAAAGCTGATCTGCTGACATCAGGTCACAGTCTGAACTTTGGACTGGGTGAAGGATCGCCGCTCAAAACACTTTATGACGAGAATGCCCTGATTCTGGCAGTTGGAACGGATTATGACACCTCAACGGCCATGCACTTAGGAGAATACCGTGCACCGAATCCGACTCTCAAAACTGAAGGGACAGCCCTCCTGGAAAATGGTATCAGAGTCTGGCGGACATATGACGACATCGAGCTGGATGAAGACCAGTTTAGTGCCATTGGAAACGAGCTTGAGAAGCATGGTCATGTTACAATTGGAAAAATCGGTAATGCAGAAGCCAGACTGTACCGGGTCAGAGATGCGGTCGATCAGTCGACCAGACACTTTACGGCGCTTAGAAAATAGACACAGACAATTTGGGCAAAAGGGGAGAACCGAATGGACACGTATTTTAAAATAGTCGGAATAGAGGATCTGTATACCCTTCAGGCTATCAGTATCGAAACCTTTACAGATACGTTCGAAAAAGACAACACAGAAGAAAACATGGCCGATTACCTGTCCAATGCCTGTACAAAAGAGAAGCTGAGTCAGGAGCTTGCTACAGAAGGTTCACGATTTTACTTTCTATATGCAGACGATCAACTGGCCGGTTATCTGAAACTGAATGCAGGAGAAGCGAGAACGGAAGACATCGATCCTGATGGACTGGAAATCGAACGGATCTATATCCGTACTGGATTCAAGCGCAGAGGGTTGGGGACGAGTCTTTTGAACAAGGCGGTCGAGACAGCTGAAGAACAGGGCTGCACGATCATCTGGCTGGGTGTCTGGGAACATAACGAACCTGCGAAAGCATTCTATAAAGCCAAAGGATTCAAGAAAGTCGGAGCTCACTCCTTTTTCATGGGGGACGACGAGCAGACGGACTGGATCATGCTTAAAGGCCTCAGTTAGGCAGGGGATTTTCAGAAAACAGATGAAAGCCGTTAAAAATGTATTGTATTCTGTCCGGCAAATTGGTATAGTCACTGTGGTACAACAAAATTAAATACGGAAGATCCTGGGAGTCTTTTTTAGAAGGCTGAGAGTGATGTATATCAGACCAGTAACCTGATCAGCGTAATGGCTGCGTAGGAAGTATCTTATATATTATGGCTCTTTCCTATGGATTTTTTTCGTTAGGAGGAGTTTTTTTCATGCAGAAAAACTATGTCAACTACGGAAATTGTTCAGTCGGAAAGCCTGGTTCCACTTTGGAAATAACAGGCGCACGTTTCAATTTATCGCCGATGAGTGACGATTTCAAATCGATCATTTTAGGTGCGATCAAGCAGGTCGATCTATCGAAAGTCTGGGCGGAGACCGATCATATTTCAACAGTTTACCGCGGGAAAGAAGAAGCGGTATTCGATGCACTGAAGGCTGCCTTTTTATATGCCTACAAGGAAGGGGTTCATATGACTCTCGAATCGACGATCTCAAAAGGGTGTCCCGGAGATACGGACAGTGACTACACACTGGAACTTGACGATCCAAGAGTCAATCAGGCCGAAACAGAAGCAATTGATTTTCCGGTGATCGGGAAGTTTGCACTTTACCCAATGGGATCTGACAACTATATGGCCACCATTGCCAAAGTCGTCAACGAAGGGATCGACAGAGGTGTGGTCACAGGTTCTGGTCATTACGGAACGAATCTGGGCGGAAGCGCACAGGATGTCTTCGACTATCTGGAATATGTGTCGCACACAGTCGGCAGTGAAGTCAGTCATTACATCAGTCAATTCACCTTGCACTGTAACGTACCGGAGGGAGACATATAATGAACAGAAAACCATTAACTTTGCGTGATTATTTACTAATGTCCCTAATCGCTGTTGTGTTTGGAATCGTCTTTTTACTGGCTGTCTATGCTGGAGCGGCCCTTACGACGGTTTTAACCCCTCTTGGACTCGGAGTGCTTGGATACGAACCGTTTTACGGAATCTGGTATATGGCGGCGATCATCACCACGTACTTGATTAGAAAGCCCATCGTTGGGATCGTCACTGAAGTCATCGCGGCACTGATTGAAGTCCTTTTAGGCAACATGTTCGGCGTCATGGTCCTGATTTCTGCCTTCATTCAAGGGGTAGGTGTCGAGATTCCTTTCGCTCTGACTAAATATAAAAACTATTCGTATAAAGTAACCATGCTGTCGGCTCTGTCCGCGACGATTCTGTCATTCATCTGGACAGGATTCAGAAGCAACTATCTGGCAATGGACTGGCGTATCGTCCTGGCGATTTTTGTCATCAGACTCTTGAGTGCACTCTTCTTTACAGGCTATGTTTCCAAGGTGATCTGTGACAAGCTGGATGATGCCGGCGTTTTGAATCATAACCTGAAAGCCAGTGAAGCCATTGACTGATCCAGCTTTATCTATAAAAGATCTGACCTTTACCTTGAATGGACAGCCGCTGATCGAATCTGCCAGTTTAACTATCGATAAAGGAGAAGTCGTTCTGCTCTCCGGCAGAAGTGGGAGCGGTAAAAGTACGCTAGCCAATCTGATCAATGGCTACTTTCCAGAATATGGCGGGAAACAGACGGTGTCGCACATCAGAATAGACGGCGAAGACGTGCAGCTGCAGTCTGTCGTCGACCGTTTAGAAAAAGTCGGGACTATTTTCCAGAATGCGCGTCTCTCCTTCAGCATGAAGACGTTGAGAGAAGAAATGGGCTTCTGTCTTGAGAATACACGGACTCCTTCAGAGCGTATTGATGACATTATTGAACAGAAAGCCACTCATTTCAACCTGACCCATCTTCTGGACCGGTCATTTGACGATTTGTCGGGAGGGGAGCTTCAGAAAGCGGCTTTTGTCTGTGCAAATTTGTCGGATTTGCCGCTTTATATTATGGATGAACCGTTTGCCAATATGGATGAGCAGACAATAGAAGATTACGTCAGCTACATCAAAGTCCTGTCCGAACAAGGCAAAGCAGTGATCATCATCGATCACCATGTTGATAGATGGAACTGGGTAGGCCGCTGGCTTCTGATGGATACAACCCGCCAGCTGATCGATCTGACACATCTGCCGTCAGACTTCAAGCGGGACAAACTAATCGAAGCCGGAGTCGTTATCGATCCTGCAATGATTTCCCGTCAAAGACCGAACGCTGATGAAACAGTACTTGAACTGGATAAGGTCTCCGTCTATCACGAGCAGACTGTCCGGCAGTCCTTTTTCAGAAAAGTCACTCACGTTAACACACTGATCGAAGAGGCTTCTTTTGAACTGAAAAAAGGCGCACTGACTGCTTTAGTCGGGCCAAGCGGAATCGGAAAGTCTTCCTTATTCCGTTCAATTTTAAATGTCTCCCCTTACTCAGGAGATATCCGTATCCAAGGCAAGTCGATCCGTGACATGAAGTCAGCTGACCTTTATTCCAGAATCGGACTGGTCTTTCAGGACCCGTCGCTACAATTTGTTAAAACCAAGGTGATGGATGAAATGGTCCTCAGCCTGACCGCATGGGATGATATAGAAGAAGAGGTGGCAGCCGAGCAGGCAAAAGCGCTGCTTGAACATCATCACTTTGACAACAAGGCAGATGAATCCCCTTGGGTCCTCAGCCAAGGCCAGCAGAGACGACTGGCTGTTGTCTGCATGACAGTGGGTCAGCAGCAGCTTCTGCTCGTCGATGAACCGACATACGGCCAGGATGCAGCCAACGCCAGAAAAATCATGGACAAGTTGAGCGAGCTCTGTGAAGCGGGGATGACCTGCCTGTTCACCAGTCACGACAGACAGCTCGTTGATGCTTATGCTGATACGATTTATGAAATCAGAGAAAAGAAGGTGAAACAGGTTTTATGATCGACTCTATCAATCCAACTGCCAAGACCGTGGGCATCCTTCTAGGGTCCCTGATTCTTGGACTGACCTTTCAGTGGGAAGTCAACCTGACCATCACCTTATTGGGACTGATTTTCGTTACAACCTCTAAACGGGCTGCGCCTGAACGCCTGCTGAAAATCATGGTGCCGATTCTGTTCGTCTCCATCAGCTATTTCTTTACCGGCTGGATTTTCAGCTCCGAACAGGCCTTGTTCAGCTCAAGTCAGACTGATCTGATTCTTCCCAGTGGGAGAGATCTGATCAACGGCCTGAACCTCGGGTCGCGAGTACTAGCTTTTGCGATGCTGGGCATCAGCTACAGCCTGACGACTGATTCTAAAGAACTGATTGCCAGCTTTATCCAGCAGGCACGCATGCCGATGAAAATGGGCTATGCGATCTTTACTGCAGTCAATCTGACTTCACTGATCAGAAGAGAATACGACAATTCAAAACTCGCGCTGCAGGTCAGAAATATCCCGGTCAAACCTTTTGACTCAAAGCCCTTGTTCACGATGATGGTCCGTATGATCCGCTGGTCCGAGCGTCTGTCACTGGCCATGGAGTCCAAAGGCTTCAATGAAGACCGCGTGATGCAGCTGAAGATGACAGTCAAGCCTATGGATATCGTGTTTATGGTTGGGCTGCCTATAGCTATAGCTTTACTGGGATTTGTAGTTTTTTAATGCTTCATGCCAAATCAATAGAAGAGATGTTCATGAGTGGTTTAATAGTCATTCGTGGACATCTTTTTCTTAATTCTTTTATAATAAGGTAGATAATAGATAAAGTGTGAACGATAGATCTTTCAAGGGATGGCAGGAGAAGGGCCAGTTGTAGGGATGGTCTATAAACCTATTGAAAATAAAATGATTAATTCTTCAAAATCAATTGACTTTTCCCGCCATTCACGGTACTATATCAGATGGTATTGTTTGCCACCATGATAAGCCCCGGAAACTTGTTTTGGAACAAACAACAGAGAGTCTTTCTTATTACTTTTAACGGAACTTAGAAGCGATGGAAAGCAGCTAATTTAAAATTGATTCTTGAAAAGAAAATTTGGAGGTTAAGATCGTGCGTACAACATTTATGGCGAATGAAAGCAACATCGAACGCAAATGGTATGTAGTCGACGCTACAGATATTCCTTTAGGACGTCTGTCAACTGTCGTTGCATCTATCCTACGCGGTAAAAACAAACCTACGTATACACCACACGTTGATACTGGTGACCACGTAATCGTAATTAATGCAGGAGAAGTTAAACTAACAGGGAAGAAAGCCAGCGACAAGATTTATTCTCGTCACTCTGGACACCCAGGTGGATTGACTCAACAGTCAGCTGGAACGATCCGTGCTCAAAGACCGGAACGTTTGATTGAAATGTCAATCAAAGGTATGCTTCCACACAACCCACTAGGACGCAAACAAATTAAAAAACTTCACGTATACGCTGGTCCTGAGCACAAGAACCAAGCTCAACAGCCAGAAGTACTAGACATCACAAACTTGATTTAAGGAGGGACATCCATTGGCACAAGTACAATATTTCGGAACTGGTCGTCGTAAAAACTCTACAGCTCGTGTTATCATGACTCCAGGTTCTGGTAAAATCACTTTTAACGGTAAAGATATTTCTGAATATTTAAACTTCGATCACCTACACTTAGTAGTTAAACAGCCACTAGCTATCACTGATACAGTAGACAGCTACGACATCACTATCAACGTTCACGGTGGTGGGTTCTCAGGACAAGCAGGCGCTGCTCGTCACGGAATCTCTCGTGCGTTACTACAAGTAGATCCTGACTTCCGTTCTCCACTGAAAGCAGCTGGACTGCTTACACGTGATTCACGTATGAAAGAACGTAAAAAACCAGGTCTTAAAAAAGCGCGTAAATCTCCACAGTTCTCAAAACGTTAATCAAAATATTGTTACATCAACGATTCAACCATATTTTTGGTGTCGTTTGGTGTTAATTGTTATGATAAATCGTTTAATAGACTTAAAGCATCAGCATCTTGCTGGTGCTTTTTTTCTGGCATTAATTCAAGATAATAATTTTGAGTAGTTAAAATTGAGTTATGACCAAGTCTTCTAGAGATATAATCAATACTGATATCTTTTGAAAACAGAAAAGATGCATGGGTATCTCTTAGACCATGAAAGGTAGTTTTTGTAATATCTAACTGTTAAAGTAATTTTTGAAGTTGTTGAGATTGCCTGAAACTATTCCAGTTGAAGATATATTCTGATTTACTTTTGGCTAATGTGATAAGAGAGTTATAAACGTCTTTATTAATAGAAATATCACGTTTCGAATGCTTTGTTTTCAATTGAGTGTCATTATTAGTGGGACTGATAGAACGTCTAATGTAGATACCAGAATCAAATATGTCTTCTTTTCGTATTCCTAATAATTCGCCTCTGCGTGCCCCAGTTTCTAAAGCTAACAACACAAGGACATTGAATTCATCTTCTTGATGATTAATACAGTATTGCCTTAATTTTTTGAACTCGGTGATAGAAAGTGCAATATTCTTTTTGGCTTGTTCTTGTCCCTTTGATTTCAGAAGTGATCCGAAGTCATTTGTAATTAAACCTCTTGCATAAGCATATTTAAGTGAACCTCTGATTTTGAGTACCAGTTCTCTAGTTGTTTTCTTGGAATGTGTTTCAGCGTAGTGATCTAATTTTTTTTGCATGACAATATCATCAAGGTGTTTTAGCCTAATACCTTCAAATAGTGTATCAATAACTGTGATAGTTCGCATGTAATTGATGAATGTAGCTTCACGAACATCATTCTTCTTAACAGTATTTACCCATGTACGATAAAATTCAGTGAATAGGGTAGAACGTTCTGCAATATTTTTTCCTCGTCCTTTTTCCAATTCCATTTCAAGAGTCCATAATTCAGCATCTTTCTTATTCTTAAATGTTTTTGTTTCTCGCTTGTATTCTCCCTTCTTATAAAGTGAAACTGTTGCTCGATATGAATTATTTCTTTTAGTAATTGTTGCCATTTTACCAGCCTTCTTTCTTATAGAAAAATTGATAAAATAGACTAGTCAATAATAGAATATATGAATCGTTGTTTATCAATAATAGGATTATTTTACACAGTGATTATCTATGAATTTAAGTAGCTTATTCTTTTTGATGATTTATCAGTACCAGCTGTTATTAATAAAATATTTAAAAGATAAGATAAGTAGTGTTTGACGGAGATACATATGTAAACTAAATTTTTTTAGATATCAACAAATACATTGATTGAAATGTTCAGTTGACCTATATTGATAGTCAAGTATAGATGCTATAATAGCTATATGTGGTTTAAAAAGTAAATCTTATAGGTGGTGGCTGGATGGAAGATATTGATTGGTTAGTAAAGATGCTTGAAGAAAAAATAGAAGAAAAGAATTTAGATTATAATCGATTCATGGTTTTGTTATGGAATAATAATACCGAGATTAAACATCTTTTTGAAGAAATAGATTCCTCCATACTTAATATCAATAGAATCGTATCAGAACAACTATTGGATATACCTTCTAAATTACAAGCTATAAAAACACAACGAATTATCACTGAAGTTATTAGAAATAATCCTCAAAAGTTTATTGTTATTGATAATTTTGAGATATTATTTAGTCCAATATTAAAAGTTAAACCAATAGAATTATTTAGAGAGCTGAGTCGTTATAAAACAATTATTGTTATTTGGCGTTATTCTTATGAAAATAATAGATTAGTTTATGCAGTCCCAGAACATATTGAATATCAGGAATCACAGATAAATAAAAATGAAATGATTATCAATTAGGAGAATGAAGAATGAAATATAGAGATTTAGTTAATTTTGAACCGATAGATTCAGTCATCCAATTAACAGATGCAAACAATAAAAATAGAGCTCTTCACTTATTAGATACCTTTGTTATATCCGACAGAATGGCTGATACAATTAATAATACTATTATTAATCAGATGCAATTTTCCAAACCCGCAGATAATAAAGGATTGATGATTGTAGGTAATTACGGAAGTGGTAAATCTCATTTAATGAGTGTTATCTCTACAATTGCTGAGTATAGTGATTCAAGTCAGCACCTTCAAAATGAAGCTGTTGCTGAAAAAGCACAGGAAATTGAAGGGAAATTTAAAGTTATTCGATTTGAAATAGGCAGTACAGAAATGTCATTACGTGAAATAATAACACAGCAGTTAGAACTTGGTTTATTGGAGCTAGGAATTACTTTCGAATTTCCTAATGCCGATCAAATTGTTAGTAATAAAAATTCTTTACTAGAAATGATGTCAATTTTTAATGAAAAATATCCTGATAAAGGATTACTGCTAGTAGTTGATGAGTTATTAGATTATTTAAGAGGTAGAAAAGAGCAAGAGTTAACTTTAGATTTAGGATTTTTGCGAGAAGTTGGCGAAATTGCACATAATACGAGGTTTCGATTTATTGCGGGTATTCAAGAAATGCTTTTTGATAACCCAAGATTTAGTTTTGTAGCAGATTCTTTGAGACGTGTAAAAGAACGCTTTGATCAAGTAAGAATTGTAAAAGAAGATATTTCATATGTCATATCTGAAAGACTTCTAAAGAAAGATGAGAAGCAAAAAGCTCTTGTTAGGGAGCATCTAACTAGTTTCACTAAATTATATAGTAGACTAGCTGAAGATATGGATAAGTTTGTGGATCTTTATCCAATTCATCCTAGCTACTTAACTGCTTTTGAGAAAGTTCACAATATTGAAAAACGAGTAGCATTAAAAACCATTACTATGGAAATTCAGAAAATAATTGATCACGATGTACCTGTGGATAGTACAGGAGTAGTTGCATATGATAATTATTGGTCTTTTATTGAAGAGGATCCATCTAATAAAACCATACCATCTGTTCGAGAAGTTTTAGAAAAAACAGCCATTTTAAAAGATAAAGTCAATTCATCATTTCCTAGTGATCGTAAAGGGCAGATGTATAAAGATGTTTCACTTCAGGTCATTAATGGGTTGGCGTTGAATAGACTAACAATGGATGATATATACAGTCCTGTGGGATTAACAGCATCAACTTTGAAAGATGATCTATTTCTTGTAATTCCAGGACAATTAGATTTTTTATTAGAGGATGATGATCCATCGGCATTTTTAGAAACAAGTGTATCTGTTGCAATAAAAATGATTATGGAAACTGTAAGTTATCAGTATATTTCAGTAAACCAAGAGAATGGACAATACTATCTCGATTTAAAGAAAGATATTGATATTGAGAGTTTAATTAGTGAGCGAACAGAAATCATAGAAAATGCTACTTTAGATAGTTATTATTATAAAATTCTACAAAATGCTGTTGCATTGGATGATAACACTTACGTTTCAGGCTATCGTATTTGGCAGCATGAAATACCATGGGAACAAAGCAGAGTAATGAGAAGAGGATATCTTTTCTTTGGATCGCCTAATGAAAGATCTACAGCTCAACCTGAACGAGATTTTTATGTCTATATGCTAAGACCCTTTGAAAAAGTGTATTATAAGGACGAAATGAAACCAGATGAAGTTTTTTTTGAACTCAGTTCAGAAGATAAAAATTTCAAAGTAATTCTATTGAATTATGCTGCGGCCAATGAATTATATAACGAAACAAATTCAGCTCAAAAAAGACTGTATAAAGACAAAATTGATAGTTACTTTAAAAAATTGAATAGATGGTTAACAGATCACTTTGTGGATGCTTTTAAAATAACTTATAAAGGAAAAACAGGATACTTAAGTGATTTTGGAATGTTTTTACCTCAAGAGGATAATGTCAGGTCTTTAGTTAATTTTTCTGCACAAGAATTTCTTGCAGAACATTTTTCTGAAAAATATCCAGAATATCCTAGATTTAGAAATTATAAACCAGGGTTTATTTCAAGTAACAATCTTACAGTAGTTGCTTCTGATGCATTACAAAGAATAAATGGTAGAAACAGTATTCAAGGTGAATCAATTTTAGAAGGATTAGTTCTTTTAAGTAATCAAAAGACGATAACGAGTGATTCTGTTATGAATTCAGGTTATGCACGATGGATAGTTGAAACATTGGAAATTAAAGGGAATAGTAAGGTGTTAAACAATGATGAATTGTTTAATATCAATGCTGTCCGTGGAGTTGAGGATCGTCGCTTATCAAAATCCTTTGATTTGGAACCTGAATTAGTTGTTGTTTTACTAGGTGCATTGTTAAGTACAGGGAAAATTGAAGTCAATATTGATGGAACAACATATACAGCAATGAATTTTTCAGAATTTGCAGTATTATCTATGGAGAAGTTAACTAAATTCTCATATATTAAAAAGCCATCAGGACTGCCTTTAATAGAAATCAATGAAATTTTAAATTTATTTGGTGAATCAGCTCCAAATAATAATGAAGAAATATTAGAACGATCAATCCGCCGAATGAATTCTAAGTTGAATATTTTTATTGAAGAAGTACTAAAAGTGAAACGCCAACTATCAATAGGATATCTTGTTGGGGCTTTAGATGTTTTAGATAATAATACAAGAAGTGAATATGCAGATCAGTTAGAGTCGTTTAAATTATTCTGTGAACAACTACTACGCTACAATAGTATTCCTAAAATGAAAAATTTGAATGTGTCTATTTCTGAGATTGAAAAACAAAAACAAAATAAAGAGCTTATTGAAGCATTAACTACATTGAAAAAAAGCGTAGATGAAGTGAGCCGATTGGTAAATTATCTTGATCAAGCAAAATATAGTTATGGACAAAATTCAGATTGGTCTAAAACTATTGATGATACTGTATCTAAATTACGTTCAAATATTTCTGATGGACAATCATATATGTCTAATCTTTCTGAATTACGTCAATTAAAGGAAGAGTATATTACGCAATACTATACAATTCATGAACAATCAAGACTAACAGCGACTGAAGATAATAAAAAACAAGAAATATTACGCTCCCCACAGTTAAATATGCTTCGACGCCTACAATCAAGTATATCTTTACTACCAGGAGAGCAGTTAAATATTTGGCAAGAAAATCTGGAAAAAACAAAAACATGTTATCAATTAAAGAAAACGGATTTAGAAACGAGTCCGACTTGCCCACATTGTAATTTTTTATTAAGTGCAGATAGACGTGATTCAAGAGATATCATTGAGAATGCAATGGATGAGTTAACTGATATTTATGATAACTGGCTAAATATTTTAGTAGACAATTTAAAACAGGATTCTATCCAAGAAGGATTATCTCTTTTAACCAATGATGAGCAAAAATCCGTTGAATTGTTAATATCTAACAAAGAACTTCCATTACCATTGGATCAGAAATTTATAGATATGATAAAGAACCTTTTTGATGGGTTTGAAAAAGTAGAGATAGCTAAAGAAGATATTAT
This sequence comes from Alkalibacterium pelagium, assembly GCF_900109325.1. Taxonomy (GTDB): domain Bacteria; phylum Bacillota; class Bacilli; order Lactobacillales; family Carnobacteriaceae_A; genus Alkalibacterium; species Alkalibacterium pelagium. Next base: position 5,617 of record NZ_FNZU01000011.1, on the reverse strand, counting down.
AAAAATGCTTGGGAACGGTAGTCCTATGAGTGTCGATGAAGTAGAAGGTAGAATTCGTGAATTAATAGAGACAGCTATTGATGGCAAAGATAAAGATAAAGTAAGAATAATGTATAAAGGATGATGATTTTATGGATCAAGGTTCATTATTTGAAAAAGAGAATAAACCTGTTGAATGTTTAGGAATGACATTTAAGGATGATGATGAGAGAAGAGAGTATTTTAGAAATGAGTTGCGTAAAAAATTACCTGACTTAAAAGATATTGAAGGATTTCCTATTGGTGAAGATGAAGATATTATTGAATTATCCGATCCGCCGTATTATACAGCTTGTCCAAATCCATGGATGAATGAATTTGTTTCTAATAAACAAATTGATGAAGCCTATACTGAGTTAAAACCATACACTGCAGATGTTAGTGAAGGGAAAAACGAACCCATTTATAACGTTCATACGTATCATACAAAAGTTCCTCCAAAAGCAATAATGAGATATTTGCTGCATTATACTATGCCAGAAGATTTTATATTTGATGGATTTTCTGGATCGGGTATGACTGGGGTTGCGTCTAGTTATTTAAATATAGAATCTAAAGTGAGAGAACTCGGATATGATTTAAAAGATAAGCGAGTGGTCGATAGTTCTGGAGCAGTTGTAGGAAATATGGGCGAAAGAAATGTATTATTGCAAGACTTATCGACACAAGCGACATTTATTTCTAGTTGTTTGAATAAACCTATTGATATTGAATCTTTTTTGAAAGAAGCCAATACTATATTAAATAGTTTGGAAGAAAAATACAAAAATTTCTTTATAACTCACAGAGAAGAAGGGGAGTTTAAAGTAAATTATTGGGTATGGAGTGATGTGTTTGTATGCTCAAGTTGTAGTGAAGAAATCGTGTTTTTTGATGCAGCTAGTGATGATGATGGAAAAGTACAGAAAGAATTTGCGTGTCCTAATTGTAAAGCAAGACTAACTAAGAATAAATTAGATCGTGCATTTGAAAAGAAATATGAGCCAACTCTTGATAAAATTGTTAATGAAGCTAAGAGGGTAATAGTCTTGGTGAATTATACAAATTATAATGGGGAAAAAATACTGGAAAGAGCGACAAACCAGGATATTGAACTATTCAAAAAAATTGATTCAGAAGAAATTATAAATTGGTTACCTACAAATGAAATCCCTAATGGAGACGAGATACCCAGAGTTAGAAGGCTAGGAATAACTAATGTGAATCAATTATATTTTAAAAAATCTCAAATCATACTATCAGATTTGAGAGAAAAAATAAATAATTCCAATAATAAAGATTTTTTATTATTATTATTTACTAGTCAATTAATTAATATATCAAAATTGAATAGGTTTAGACCTGGAGTATCATTTCCATATAATCCAATGAGTGGGACTATGTACATAGGATCTCTTGTAAGTGAGTCTAATGTAATTGATGCTTATAGAAATAAACTAAAGAAATTTGAAAAAGCTTTTATTATAAAAAATAGAAATACAATGATTTCAACACAGTCCTCAACAAAAATTAATCTAAATGATAATAGTATTGATTATATCTTTACAGATCCTCCCTTTGGAGCTAATTTAATGTATTCAGAACTTAGTTTTATGTGGGAAACATGGATAAAATTACAAACTAATACAGATAAAGAAACGATAATTAGTAAAAAACAAAATAAAGCGGTGGATGAATATTTAAGACTATTAACAGCTACATTTTCAGAGTATTATAGAATATTAAAACCTAATAAATGGATTACTGTTGAATTTAGTAATTCTAAAGCAAGTGTTTGGAATGCAATACAAGATGCTATGCAGAAATCAGGATTTATTATAGCTAATGTTTCAGCTTTGGATAAGCAACAGGGGAGTTTTAAAGCAGTTACGACTACAACAGCTGTTAAACAAGATTTAGTTATCTCAGCATATAAACCTTTAGAAACCAATATATCGAAAATTAAAGAAGCCAATGGAAGTGAAATTTCGGCTTGGCTATTTATAGATCAACATCTTTTAAAGCTACCTGTATTTGATGGGGAACGTGGAGAAGCAACTATTATTACTGAGAGAACGCCTAGAATATTATTTGATAGAATGATTGCATATCACGTTCAATCGGGTATGGCAGTTCCAATTTCTTCAGCTGATTTTCAAGAAAAAGTCGCTCAAAAATATGTTATGAGAGATGGAATGGTCTTTTTAGAGTCTCAAGTAGCTGAATATGATAAGAAAAGAATCTTAGCGAAAGAATTTTCGCAACAGTCATTATTTGTTTCAGATGAGAGCAGTGCAATTGAATGGTTACGTCAACAGTTAATGAAAAAACCACAAAGTAGACAGGATATTCATCCTCAATTTATGAAAGAAATTCAATATATTGCAAAACATGAGGAGCTACCTGAACTAGATAACCTTTTGGCAGAAAATTTCTTGTTATATGATAGTGAAGATGTTGTGCCAGATCAAATTACTACCTATTTACGAAAAAATTATCATGATATGCGTGGTTTAGAAAATCAAGATGATAAGCTGAAGAGTAAGGCTAAAAATAGATGGTATGTTCCTGATCCAAATAAACAAGCCGATTTAGAAAAATTAAGAGAAAAGAGTTTGTTAAGAGAATTTAATCATTACGTAGAAGAAGTTAGTGGGACCAAGAAAAAATTAAAACTCTTTCGTTCTGAAGCTATTCGAGCAGGTTTTAAAAAGGCTTGGAGCGAAAAAGATTATCAAAAAATTGTAGATGTAGCAGAATATTTACCAGAAAAAATTATTCAAGAAGATGATAAATTATTAATGTTCCACACTCACGCATTAATGAGATTAGATATTTAGGAGGTTTCATGGTGGATTGGGAAGAGAAGATAAAAAACATGTTTCCTAGAACAGAAGGAATATATCTTGTGGAGGATCCAGATAAAATTTTAGATGATTCGAGTGTAATAGATATGTTTAGTCGGAACAATATTGACTATGTTGATTTTCTTGATCCAATTATTTTTCGATATGCCTATGAAACTAAATATAAATATAAGAGAACTAATACATTGATTATTCGAACTGATAATTATTCTGAAATACCTTACGATGTATACGCTAAATCTTTTCAGGTACAAATTAATTTAAATGATTTAATAACATTTTTGGATTACTCAGCAATGAAAGAGTATAGTATCGGGATACCTGAGTTAGTTCACATTGATTCATTTCAAAATAAAACTTTAAATTATGAGGAAACTAAGAATGTGTTATCAAAAAGACAATCACAGGAGAATAGTGAAAAATACGTTTTACCTGTAGCTAATGATATTTCAACATTTGGGTTAGTAGCTATGATCATCGGTCAATGGAGAAGTGAGGATAATACCTTAAATGAAAAGCAAATTTCAAGTATTAATAATGTTAATTCAAAATTTCAGAAGTGGTTAATTCAAAATTTTGATCAAACAGTTTCCTTACCACCATATCCGAAACCAAAAATGGTTCATCAAATTCCTGATTTTATGAATCATAGTGACTATAATCAGAAAAAGGCATTAATTGTAATGGATGGAATGAGTTTTACTCAGTGGAATATAATAAACGCCTATCTTACAAATAATCAATTTAAAACAGAAGTATCTCCAACTCTAGCATGGATTCCTTCGATAACTTCAGTATCAAGACAATCTATTTTTTCTGGAAAGCCACCGTTGAATTTTAGAGATACTATTAATACAACAAATTATGAAGAAAAACAATGGAAGGATTTCTGGATAGGTAAAGGGTTTGACAAGTCTGATATTTTTTATCAAAGGGCTCTAGGAAGTGATAATTATTTGGAAATGGATTTACAACATATACTAAGAAATAAAAAAATTGTTGGTTGTGTGATAGATAGTATAGACAAATTTATGCATGCTGCTCAACAAGGCTTATGGTCAGTTCATTCTGAATTAAATTATTGGTTGAATAAAGACTTCTTAGTATCATTTTTAAAAGATTTGATTGAGAATGATTTTGAAGTATATATAACTTCAGATCATGGAAATATCGAATCCCAAGGTGTTGGAAGGATTAACCAAGGTGTCTTAGCAAATTCAAAAGGGGAAAGAGTCAGAGTATATGATGATAAAAGTATACGAAATAGAACTAGAGAAGATTATTTTGAAGTAAGTGAGAATTGGGATAGCCAGTTTTTACCACAGAATTATTATCCTTTAATTGCGAAAGAAAATTATGCATTTATCACTAAAAATGATAAAATTGTCGGGCACGGTGGGATAAGCATTGAAGAAGTATATGTACCATTTGTTAAAGTAACAACATAAGGAATGAATAGAATGAGGAAAACAGTCGGTTTATTTCGCCCATTGAGATTTGATCATTTAGATTTAACAGCTAAGCTTTTAGTTAAGTATTCGATATCTGATACATTTGAAATATTAGATGATGTTTTAGCCAAAGAGTTTAAAGGTAAGGAAGGTCGCCGAAAGATAATAAATAATTTAACTAGAGTATGGTCAGGTGGTAAAAAAGAACCATCTACTTTTCAAAAAGAAGTATTAGCCAAATATAATGTATCAGATAAAAATGATAAGATTATCTATCAATATTTGATGACTTCTTTAGCATTTCCATTCTTTAGTGAAACGACCACCTTTGTTGGGAAGTACTTAAAAATGTCTGATACTTTTAAATCTAGCATAATTTTATCTGAAATGAGAAATTCATATGGAAGTGCAGAGTCAGTTTATAAGGGAGTCAATGCTGTTTTAAATGGTTTGAAGAGTTGGGAGATATTATCAGAAGAAAGTAGTAAGAATCATTATGTTTTTAAGGAGAACTTATTAGAGATTAGTAATGAGTTTCAACTAAATCTCTTGGTACTTGTAGTTATACAAAATTACGTTGGTGATTCATTAACTATTGAACAAATTAACAATCATGTATCTATGTTTCCTTTTAGATATTTAATCCGAAAAGAAGATATAGTATCTTCTCAATTTGAAATTATTGAAGACAGACTTGATACTTATATTTCGATATTATCATAAGAGTAATATTTTAAAGAATGACTAGTCTATTTTATGGTGTTAATTGGTGTTAACTTTATCCAAACCAATGGATTTTTATCATCGAGTAAGTATTTTTATGTTTAGTAATTATTGATATAAAAGGATTTATAGGTATTGAGTATTCTTCGTTTCCAATCATAGAATTCTCAAAACGTTAATTGTTGGAGCCCTTGCGGCTTAAACTTAATACTGCAGTACAAAAAGGGGCTGGGAAAAAACCAGTTCTTAACAAAAAAAGAACAATGAAAACCGTCGGTTTTAGATGGCCTTCATTGTTCTTTTTTCCTTTTTCTGAAGATGTAGAAGGATGTCCGCCTTTTCTTCGGAGTTCGAGGATCAGTTTCGTTAAATTCATGCTCATAAGCATCAAGCCGATGTCATTATGAACGGCTTGATTCCCTCTGACATGAACCCGTCGCATGCCAAAGACACCTTTCATCCGACCGAAAACAGTTTCTACGTCAATTTTTCGCTGTGCATAGATCCGTTTTCCATAATCGCTTTCCAGGTGTGCTTTGGCTTGATGTTTAAAGTATT
>NZ_FNZU01000014.1 GCF_900109325.1 Alkalibacterium pelagium | reverse complement strand
GTCAATATGCAATAACTCGTTAACCAGCTCTTTGAACTTGATCTTATGAAAAAATTCAAAGAGTAAAAGGAGACCGGAATCATTGGATAATTGACCGCCATCGTTTGACATAACCAAATGGGGATTGAATTGTAGTTGCTTTTCTTGTAAAGTTGACATTGAGCACACCTCTTGTTTTTGTTGTTTTCGTCGACTTTACAATAACATAGAGCGTGCTCTTTTTGTATGTTTTTTTCTTCACCCAACGGGTGAAGAAGGAATAGAGTGATAAACCTTATCAAAGCGGGATAAATGCCTGTTCTGACAAGGTACTATGAATTATTCAGGATTATCATTGCACAATCAAATTCAACTGGTATTAACTTTGGTCGTATGCCTTCCATTTCGGCCTTTCTATAACTAAGAAATACAACTATAACAAAGTGTCGTACTAATCAATTCTAAAAAGGAAATTCATTCGTTTCGGTATCCTCTTCGTGCTTACTTTCTAACTCAACAATGAACTTTAACACTAGAAAAACAAAATCAATTATGAGTTTGCTTTCATCATAACTTATTACATTGTTGCTATGAGCGAAACTTTCCTTATTTCTTACATTGTTAAATTTTTCCAGAGCTTGAGCAGCTATCTTCATAATCTTAGTAGTCATTGAGGACTCAAAGGGTTTTGTTTGATTGTAATAATTAGTATATTTAGAAAATAAATTATCTAATGGTTCCTTATTACCATAAGGAATACCGTGAGTCTCACACAGTTCTCTTAAATAAGTCATTAATAAGGTATGTGTCCTATCTAAAGCAAGCTGAGGTTGGTTTTCATTAAGAGTCCTCTGGATATCATTTTTTAATAATTGAAAATTTTCTTCAACTTGTAGATTCTTGATTGTACTTACATCAAATTTTTTATTAGGTTGTTTTGATAAAATATTTAATTCTTTTACAGATTCCTCTTTTAAACGATAGAACGAATAAAAAGTTTCTTCGTCAGGATCGGATAGTCTAAATTTTTGCTCCCAATAAGCCAAAAGGGATAGATTTAATTTAGAAACATTCTGATTACTTTCCAAATTCCAAAAAGCTCTTAATCTATTTGCCTTTGAACCACTTCTAAATTTATATTTTTTGTCAAAAATATTTATTCCTGTTTTGTCATAAATAAAATCTTCAAACTGTGAACCGCTTAAATCCATGACATAACCAGAGTCCATTCCAAATAATTGTTCTAGCTTCATTTTTGTTTCTATTGTAATTTCAGCCATATAGTCGCCTCCTGTTAAAAAAAGCACTTTACTCCCATAAGTTTATTCTTAATATGTTTCTATGATTCTTAGAAAACAATACCAACGGAGTACCTATGGACTAGTTTTGGCATTTTTATTTGTATTTAAGTAGCGATACAATGTTGCGCCGCTAATGCCGGTCATTTCCGTAATTTCTTTTACACTATATTCTCGGGTATGGTAGAGCTTTAGTGCACGTTCAACCTCTCGCTGGTTCACTCGCGGACGTCCGCCTTTTCTTCCTCTCGCACGCGCACTTTTTAATCCTTCTTTGGTTCTCTCCACAATGAGATCGCGCTCAAATTGACTGAACGCTTGAAAGACGGTCATCATAAGTCGTCCTTGCGGCGTAGTGGTATCAAAATTTTCCTTTAAGCTGACCAGTTTGACGTCGTGTTCTTCAAAATAGTTAACCAACTCAATCAAATCTTTGGTGCTCCGTCCTAGCCTGGAAAAGCTTTCTACAACTACCGTGTCTCCTGGTCGCAATTTATCTTTCAAACGATCTAGCTGCGGTCGACTAGCTTTAGTGCCCGTCATTTTTTCCGTTAATATTTCATTGCAGTTTTGTTGTTCGAGTAAATCGATTTGACGGTTTAGTTCTTGGTGCTGGGTACTGACACGAGCATAGCCATACACATAATCACTCATATTATACGCTCCTTTCTTTTACCCTTCGATTGTATCACAATCGGTGGGTAAAGAAACTTAGATAATGAAATAAGTTTTGAAGCAAAAAAGGACCGCTTTTTAAATAAAAATTGATCCTTTTAGCTTTGTATCATAAACGATTGTTTTTGATACTAACTGATTTATAAAAATATGCCTCTAAAGTTTCCAAAACTTCAGAGGCATATGAAAACGAGAATTAGTTAATATTTGAAACAGGTTATTAATTTTTGATAGGCTTAGAATTAGACCTTAACAATCGAAGCCCATTCAGAATAACAACCAATGTACTTCCTTCATGAATAATGACACTGATTGCAATATCCGTTAAGCCTAAGAAACTAACGACAATTAAAAAGGCAACAACGGCCATTGAAAAAATAATATTCTGCCAAATGACACGGTTCATTTTCGAAGAAATATTATGGGATTGTACCAATTTAGATAAATTGTTTTGCATTAAAACTAAATCAGATACCTCTACTGCCACATCAGTCCCATCTCCCATAGCGATTCCCACATCTGCATTAACAAGAGCGGGAGCATCATTGACACCGTCTCCAACCATGGCGGTCACACCGTATTTTTCTTTTTGTTCGTCTATAATTCTGGATTTGTCTTCCGGCATGACATTCGCAATCACTTCATCTATTCCTAATTGTTTAGCAACCGCTTTTCCCGTCATTTCTGAGTCACCAGTAATTAAAGTAGTGTGTACGCCTTGTTCTCTGAAATAATCAATGGTTGCTTTTGCATGTTCACTTGGAACGTCCATGAGGGCAATAAGGCCTATAACTTCTTCATCGACTGCTACGTATACGACCGTCTTACCTTCTGACGCCCATTCGTTATTTAAACGGATATATTCATCTAAAACATCCTCAAACGATGTCGGTTTTCCTATACGATAATTTTTTCCTTTATAATTTCCTGTCAATCCTTTACCAATCTGGTTTTCTACATCAATAGTTAGTTTGTTTTTTTGCTCAAACTTTCTTAGAATAGCATCTGCTAAGGGGTGATTGGATTCTTTTTCAAGAGCTACTACGATATCAATCATGTTTTCTTCGTTCACGGAATCAGCAAAATAATAATTGGTTACTTCAGGTTTTCCTTTGGTCAAGGTGCCCGTCTTATCAAATGCAATTGCTTTAATATCGGCTAATTGAGACAGGTAAGAACTACCTTTTGAAAGGACTCCTTTTTTGGCTAAATTAGAAGTCGTCGATAGCGTTGCCGAGACAGTAGCTGCTGCTAAAGCACAGGGTGAAGCTGCAACTAAAAGAACCAATCCCCTATAAATACTTTGTGACCATGTCCAATCAAGTAGAACAGGAGCCAATAACACGAACAGGGGAATGGCAATTAAAACAACTGTGACGTATTTCGGTTCGAATTTTTGGATAATACTTGCAGCTTTTGTTTGATTATCTTGGTTCTGGTTCACTAATTGTAAAATTTTTGAAAAGACTGTATCTTCGCTTTCTTTGGTGACTTCCATTGTAAACGTGCCTGTCCCATTAATCGTACTCCCAAAAACGGTATCTCCTTTTGTTTTTTCATTGGGTATACTTTCACCGTTAATAGACGATTCATCAATGGAAGTAGAGCCAGATAAAATGACTCCATCAATGGGTACTTGGTCACCATTTAATACCTGAAGTTGGTCTCCTACTGTTAATTCACTGACATCAACAATCTTTGTATTCCCATCAGGCAAAATTAACCGAGCAGTCGTTGGATTCATTTCAAGTAATTTCGTTATTTCTCGTTTACTTCTTCCTTCAGCGTAATCTTCCAGGAAATGTGCGCCTGAAAAAATGAGAATCAACAACGTTCCTTCCCAAAAATTCCCTATTGCTGAAGCTCCTATAGCTGCTAGTCCCATTAAAATATGAGAATTAGGCGTGAACTTATTATTTGTTTTTGTATTCTCAATTGTCTCTCCAAGACCTTCCAGAATAATAACATGATAGCCCGCACTAATTGTGGCGAGTGAGAACATGATGTTTTTTACGGTTTGATATTCGTCACTTAAGAACAACGCAACAATTGCCAATGCCAAACCAATAAAGTATAAAACAATAGGCATCTTTCCGTGATCGTGGTCGTGGTTATGATTATGTTTCCCTTTTTCCTGTGATTGTTGTTTTTGGGTAGTTTCCATTTCTATCACCTTTCTATATAATTTATTTGATTTTTGTAGACTTTTTTGTGTCCTTTGTTTATTGTTTAACCAAGAGCAACGTCCAATGTCATCATGATAGCAAAACCAATCACAAATGCCATTGTCGCTACTTCGCTATGTCCATTCGTTTGAGAATTAGGAATCAATTCTTCAACACAGACAAATACCATGGCTCCTGCTGCAAAAGCTAATGCATAAGGTAAGATAACAGTTATCTGTGTGACCAGCCAAGCGCCAATAGTTGCTGATATAATTTCAAAAAGTGCACTGGATTGCCCCATATTAAATGCATGTCCCTTTGTACTGCCTTCTGCTCGAATAGGCATTGAAAGCGCAGCACCTTCGGGAAAATTTTGCAGCCCAATACCCAGTGCAAGCCCCAATGCACTTGTAATAGCAGAAGCTCCTTGTCCAGCAGCTCCAAAAGCCACACCAATTGCCAACCCTTCTGGTATATTATGAATGGTTACCGCTAGAAACAAAAGGGTTGTAGACGATAAAGATGAAGCAACTCCTTCAGTTTCCTCAACACCGCTTGTTCTTTTATGTAAATGAGGGACAACGCTATCCACAATTCTTAAAAAGAGGCCTCCTACTAAAAAACCAACCAAAGCAGGCACAAATGACCAAATACCATAACCATTTTGCTCTGCAAAATCAATGGATGGCGCTAACAAAGACCAGTAACTTGCTGCAAACATAACCCCAGCAGCAAAACCATTCATAATGGCAAGAAGTTTATCATTCACTTCATGAAATAAAAATACTAAACTCGATCCTAGGGCGGTCATTAGCCAAGTAAATACACCCGCTAATGTTGCTTGCCAGATTGGGTTTAAACTCAAAAACCAATCAACCATTAAAATACACATCCTTTAACTGCCGTAAAATATTTTTCAACTTGAGTTAAACTAATAGAAATAGTATAGCTATACACCGACTTTTTTGTGTCTTGCAAATTCTGAACTCGTATGCTTGCTGAAGTAAGGCAAGGATTCATGTGTCTTGGGCTTATCCTGTCTCCTTTCATCTTCTTTTATATGTAAATCGGGATGAGTATGATTTACATATGAAATTCAATTCATATGTTTACAAAATCATATTAACTAACTGTATGAGCTTTGTCAAGAAAAGATGCTTCTTGTTCAAGTTGACTACTAGTGCGAATAACAAAAGTCTTAATTCTGTCTATAAACAAAAAACTAGCATCGTTTTACTCATGTGGTATTATATATATGAATGAAAAATCATGTGAGAGGAATAAAAGCATATGGATACATCAACAACTTCACCAATCAATAAAGAGAAGATTCAATCAATAAGCAAATTATTCAAAGTGATTAGTGACCCTACACGCTTGTCAATTCTCTTTCTTTTACAGAAAGAAGAACTCAGTGTTGGAAGCATTTCGCTTGCTTTGGACATAGAACAGTCCGCTATTTCACATCAATTAAGAACATTGAGAGAGTCACGTTTAGTAAAAGCAAGAAGAGAAGGGAAAAGCATGATTTACAGTCTCGATGACCTTCATGTTTTCAGCATTCTCGATCAAGTCTTAACTCATATCAACGAACTAGAAAAATAAAAACAAGTAGTATATAAAACTAGAAGGAGGTTTTTCAAATTTCAAACTCAGATAAAAACCAAAACCACTTGCATCAAAATCAACCAAAAAAAAATATAAAAATTGCTTTTTTCACCAACTTTATTTTTTCTATAAGTGAGTTTTTCTTTGGGTTTCTGTTCAATAGTGTATCGATTATATCCGACGCGGTTCATGATTTAGGGGATTCCATTTCGATTGGGTTCGCTTGGTTTTTCCAAGGCTACTCAGAGAAAAAGCAGGACGAACGGTTCACTTTTGGTTATAACCGATTTTCCTTATTGGGGGCGTTGATAACTGGAGTTGTGCTGATTAGTGGTTCGTTCTTTATGATTTACCGAAGTATCCCACGCTTGATTGATCCGCAACCGGTAAATTCTAGTGGTATGTTTTGGCTTTCTCTCGTGGCGATTGGGTTAAATGGGTATGCGGCTTGGATTTTAAGCAAAGGAACTTCGAAAAACGAGGGCATGTTGAACCTGCATATGCTGGAAGATGTATTAGGGTGGATTGGAGTCCTGGTTGTGAGTATCGTAATGAACTTTACCGAGGCTTATCGATTGGATCCAATCTTATCGATTTTGATAGCACTCTATATCCTCTATAAAACTGTACCTGAATTTTTCAGCACAATGAAAATTTTATTGAACGGTTCACCTGAAAATGTAAACGTAGAAGAGCTTGCTGATTCAATCAATAGTATTCCTGCTGTAAAGGACCTCTCTCATTTTCACATTTGGTCACTGGACGGGGAAGAAAATGCCCTTATCGTTACGGTTCTTATAGACTCTTCCGATATAAACAAGACTAGGGAAATCAAAGAAGAAATTGCAGAGCTTGCCCATACATCGGGTGTAAAGGATCATATCACAATAGAAATAACTACAAGTAAAGACGAACTGGAAAAAGGGTATGCTTATGGCAGTTAAAGTATTTATATATTGAAAAAAGGACTATTTTAAATCGAGTAGGAGACTAGTCAATTAATGGCTAGTCTCCTACTCGATTTATTAGTGCAAAGCACCCCTTAAATTTAATGCAAAATAAAATTACAATTTACACGTGGAGAAAATAACACTTCATTACACGTTCCGAAACTGTTAAGCATTGAATACAGAGGTTCAAAACTTCCTATTAATTGCAAAGTTATAGTGTATAATGATTTTATAGATTATGAATTAGAAAGGAGTTCTTTATGTTAAAACCGTTGTTCAATAAAAATAGTAAGTTAGTAGCATGGATAAGTCCAAACCAACATATCTTTAATCAAAGTTTGGAGTGGGTAGCTTACTTGTCCAATGATCACGCTTGGTCAACTAAAACCGGAAATTGGCTGGGACCTGTGCATGGAGTCGTATGTTTGGACACCTCTGGTAAAGTTGTTGCATGGAATCAGGAAGGAAACATTAACGGTACTGCTAGGCCAGCTCGCCCAGCACGTGCCGCCCGATCAGCGAGGCCAGCTAGACCCGCTAGACCCGCTAGACCCGCAAGGCCAGCTAGACCTGCAATGCCTGTTGGAGGTTGGTCAAAATTATCATTTGAAGAGTGGATTAACCAATAGTACTGACCTCTGTAATAATTAAGCACATATATAATGTTTTTTAAGCTACCATTCTCTAGGAGTCACTAAGGAATGGTAGCTTTATTCTAATTAAGTCTTTAAGTCTGATTTTTATTATAGGCACTTTTAGCCTACACTAAGAATATAGTGAAACTACAGTTCTACTTTTGTAGACCAGAAGTACACTCATAATCGACAAAAAAGCTGAATCAAAAAGTCGTAAACTTTTTCTGATTCAGCTTTTGCATTTAACCTAAAAAGAGCTTTATTCATTGACTCTTCTTTTTTCATGATCTCCTGTGGAGTGATTTTGAGGTTTCGTTAGTGTGTATTGATCTGAAATCTCTTCAGGAGAGGGCACATCCAATTCTTCCAGAATCTCTTGCAATGATCCTTCCATTTCCACTGTGTCGGTCTCTCTGTTAATTAACTGCCATCTGTCTAGCATATCTTCACCCCCTTACTTTGCTGCTTTGGACAGTTTGGGCTCATCCTTATAATAGGGTACTGGCGGATAGGCATAGTACCTGCGATACATCAAAACACCCAGTGCTGCTACGAACAAAACGAGGGACAAGCCTTGTGAAACTCGTAAGAAATCGCCTATCCATAAGCTGTCTGTCCGCATGCCTTCAATAAAAAACCTTCCTACTGAATACCAAATAACATAGCTGAGCGCCACTTCTCCTTGGCGAAGGAATTGATTTTTGTTCCGAAAAAGGAGCAACAAGGCGAAACCAACTAAACTCCATAAAGAGTCATAAAGAAAAGTGGGATGGTAATAGGTTCCGTTGATATTCATTTGGTTAATGATGAATTCCGGTAAGTACAAGTTTTCTAAAAATTGTCGGGTGACTGGACCGCCATGTGCCTCTTGTTGGAAAATTAAAAAGAAGAGCAGCTGAGAATTCCTCTCGGCTGCTCTTCCAATATTCTTTTTTAGATACATCCCTGTTTCTTACTCAGCAGAAAGCTCCGAGTCGGTTACCCATTTATGGTTCTTGACTTCCTCTCCACCCGTGGTTGGCTGGTAGTCAATCATGTATACTGTGGTGCTTTTAGCATCGTCAATCGTAGCCGTTGCGCCTTCCATGCCTTCCATGTGGTTGGCTTCCAAGGTTACCTCGTCTCCTGGTTCGAAAGGTTCCTCTCCTGCATCCGCAATCTCCTCGTGAATTACCCATTTGTGATTCTCTTCGCGCGGGCCGCCATTCGTAGGATCATAGGATACCTCGTAGGCTACAGTGTCAAAAGCGCCCACAATCGTGGCTTCTGCCCCCTCCATGCCTTCCATGTGCCCGTCTGTGATTGTTGCCGTCTCCCCCACGTTGTAGGTAGGATTTTCAGCTTCTTCCAAACCTGCTGGGATTTCACCAGATTCATCGTGCACCATGCCGCCGTGATCACCACTTTCTGAAGATGTTTCTTCGGTTGTCGTTTGATTTGTATCTGTTCCAGTAGATTCATTTATCTCGTCACTACCACATGCTCCAAGTAATAAGGCAGATGACAGTAAAATAGTTCCTATCCATTTTTTATTCTGTTTCATTTTTTTCCTCCTTAAAAAAATAAAGCTCTAAATTTAAAATTCATACTAACATCATTCTTTTATAAATTCAATTATAAAAATGGGTCGGTTAATAGTAACTTGAACATTCTTTTACGTTCCCACCGCAGAAATCAGTTTAGATTAGTATGACAATCTATGCTGTTTAATCATCTTGAGTTTGCTTCCCATTTTCCTCTATGTCTTCTATCAATTGTTCCATTTCAGCAATTTCTTCTTCTTGGGCTTGGATAATTTCTTCGCTTAATTGCTGCGCCCGTGAATCTGTGAGATTGGCATTTTCACTCGTCATAATAGCGGTAGAATGGTGTGGAATCATAGCCCTCATCCAAGCAGTATCATCTACGCCAACTTGGTTTTGAATAAGCCCAAACGATCCCACCACGAGTAAAACCGAAAGTCCCATTATGACGGTATTTAATTTTTTGTTGTCGTACATTTTCCACATAAAACCCATCATAATTATTGCCATGACAGCCCCCATTAGAATAGCCATATAAACACGGGTTTGACTCAAGTAAATATGTGCAAATTCATTAACATTCACAAACATTAGAAAGTACATCACAACAGTAGAAGTTAAAATCATTAATCCGAAACGTATATATTTCTTCACAGTTAAACTTCCTTTCTTAGTAATTTTTTATTATTAAAAAATTTTAAAATCGACAAGTATTTTAATGTATCAATCGTGATTATTGAACTAATTCCTCTTCAACAAACCATTTATGATAAAGAGCGACCTCCTCCAATAATAAGTTTAGCTTACAGATGTAGATATAGACTGTGTTCTTAGTTTATGGCTGTCTATCTACATTGTCAAACATTTCGATTTTTTATTAATTACAAGTAAAGACTTATGTCTGTTTACCATTTTTTCAATAGTTGAGATGCGGTTCTACAATAAAGAAGTAGACCGTCCTAGAAATTAAAAACAGAGTAATTATTTGTTAGATCGTCTTTAAATCGTTTATTAATCTCACTAAGTTTTATTTTAATTGTTTTAGAGGGCTTCTTTTACAAGTTCAGTCAAGCCCATAATCTTGTGTAAAAACTCAAAAAGTAAAAGAAGTCCGGCATCATTGGACAATTGTCCTCCATCGTTTGAAACAATCATATTTGAGTTGAATTTCAGCGATTTTTCTTGTAAAGTTTCCATATAAGAGCACACCTCTTTTTGGTATTTGGGTTTTGGTTGACTTTACAATATCACAGAGTGTGCTCTTTTTGTATCTTTTTTACTTCACCCAACGGGTGAACAATGAATAGAGTGGTAAACGGTATTAATTCGGGGTAAATGCTAGTTCTGACAAATAAGTATGAATAATTCAGGTTCAATTATGTCTATTAAAAATGTATGATAAACTAATAAGTAAAAAAGAAGGATGATGATTATGACTGATTCACTTTTCAATAAAGAAGTACTCCAAGCTGAGATTTCTCAAATCAGACAATTCGATGAGCAAGTCTCTGAATTTGGCGAACTCATTCGATTGACACTGGGACAGCCTGACTTCCCAACCCCTTCGCATGTCAAGGAAGCGGCAAAGCGGGCAATCGATGAAAATTTTTCTTTTTACACCCAGACTGCAGGTTACCATCTCCTGCGCGAAGCTGCAGCAGCTTTTGTTAATGAAAAGTATCGCCTCGACTATAACCCGGATACTGAGATCATTGCAACAGTTGGCGCGACAGAGGCCCTCGCTGCCAGCCTTCTGACTCTTCTTAATCCAGGAGACAAAGTAATTATTCCATCTCCGTTTTTCACTCTTTATGAATCTCTGGTCAGATACGCTAAAGCAGAGCCCATTTTCATCGATACATCAGATACCGGATTTGTTATCGATCCGGAAATTCTAGAAAAGACGATGAATGAACATAAAGATTCCCTGAAAGCCGTAATCTTCAACTATCCTAATAACCCTACCGGGACAACTTGGGATAAAGAGACAGTAATGAAGCTCGCCGACTTATTCAGTCGCTTCCCGGAAGTCATTGCCATAAGTGATGAAATTTATAGTGAAATCGTCTACGATGAGCCTTTTGTATCCCTCGGT
This sequence comes from Alkalibacterium pelagium, assembly GCF_900109325.1. Classification (GTDB taxonomy): domain Bacteria; phylum Bacillota; class Bacilli; order Lactobacillales; family Carnobacteriaceae_A; genus Alkalibacterium; species Alkalibacterium pelagium. Next base: position 74,800 of record NZ_FNZU01000014.1, on the reverse strand, counting down.
GAATATTTAAGACAACAGACAATTGTGATAAATGGCCTGTCAAAATCACATGCTATGACAGGGTGGAGACTGGGACTTATTTTTGCGCCTGAGTACCTGTCTGAACAGATAGTGAAAACCCATCAGTCCCTCGTAACTAGTGCATCAAGCATCACACAGTTTGCTGGCATAGAAGCCCTTACTGTAGGGAAAGACGATGCCATACCTATGCGAGATCAGTACCTTAAGCGCCGAAATGTTGTGGTAGAAAAACTCTCTGCTCTCGGTTTTGAAATTGCTGAACCTACTGGAGCCTTCTATGTATTCGCTAAAGTCCCGGAAAGACTTAATCAGAACAGCTATGACTTCTGCTACGACCTGGCAAAAGAAACGAAAGTCGCGATAATTCCCGGGAGTGCATTTGGGGATGCAGGAGAAGGCTATGTCAGATTAAGTTATGCAGCCAGTCTCGACAATATCCAGACAGCTATGGACCGTATTGCAGAGTATATGGAAAATAAATAAGCTGGACTACTGGAACACGTCCTGTTTCGAAAAACCTGCAGATTTTCAACAGCACTAGCAAGCCATACGCTTGCTACACATGACACTACACAAAAGAGGAGTCACCCTGAAGTTATAATCAAGGCGACTCCTCTTTTTGTACTTATCAAACGATGAAGCCAATCTATCTCAGTCTAGCCCCACCAGAGCCTGATCAGCGCCTGGGTACCACCATCTTCATGTCCTTTTTCTGCAAGCTGATCGTATAAAGCTTTTGCTCTAGCCGTGGCCGGTAACTCAAGCCCCATTTTTTCAGCCTCTTGAAGCGCAATATTGAGGTCTTTAATAAAGTGCTTCACGAAAAAGCCTGGGGAGTAGTCTTCCTTGATGATTCTTGGGGCATAGTTTTCAAGTGACCAGTTGGCTGCTGCCCCTCCGCTCAAGGTTTTAACCACCTTATCCAAATCAAGTCCGGCTTTTTCTGCATAGACCAGCATTTCAGTCATCCCAGTCATCGTGCCTGCAACCATAATCTGATTAGCCATTTTAGTATGCTGACCGCTTCCCGCCGGTCCATGATGTTCAAGTGATTTCGAAAAGAGTTCAAGAACTGGCCTGCAGGACTCAAACACTCTTGACTCTCCACCAATCATGATGGTCAGCGTGCCGTTCCTTGCTCCCAGATCTCCACCGGATACCGGAGCGTCCAGGGCTTGTCCCCCAGCCTCTAAGGCAGTATCATATATTTTTTCTGCTAAAGAAGGTGTACTGGTGGTCAAATCGACCGCCAGTTTATTGCTGAAATCCGTCTGAAAGATTCCATCATTTCCATAATAAACCTCTTCCACATCACTAGGGTACCCTACCATAGTAAAAATCAGGTCAGTCTCACTCGCCACTTTGATAGGAGTATCTTTCCACCTTGCACCAAGACTGATCAGGTCATCAGCTTTTGATTTTGTACGATTGTAGACGGTTACCTCATAGCCTGCATTAAGCAAATGTTTCACGATCGACTGTCCCATGACTCCTGTGCCGATAAATCCTATCTTCTTCATAAAGTAGCCTCCTCTTTTATGTATAGCAAAACAGACTGGGTCAGGTTGAGGCCCAGTCTGTTTATCGATTATGATACGTATTGATCGACCAATGCCATAACTTCTTCAGAAGTAGTGCATTCTGTCAGAGCTTTATCAGCCAGTTCTTTCATTTCAGCTGTGTCAAGCTTTCTCAATAGGCTTCTAGTTTTCAGAATACTGGTCGCACTCATAGAAAACTCATCCAGTCCGAGTCCCACAAGTAGTGGAACAGCGATCTGATCTCCTGCCATTTCTCCGCACATTCCGGCCCATTTGCCTTCGTTATGCGCAGCATCGATTACACCTTTGATCAGGCGAAGGATCGATGGGTTATACGGCTGGTATAGATAAGAGACGCGTTCATTCATGCGGTCTGCTGCCATAGTGTATTGGATCAGATCGTTCGTTCCGATACTGAAAAAGTCTACTTCTTTAGCAAACTGATCAGCCAGCACTGCTGCTGCCGGTATTTCGATCATGATTCCCACTTCGATAGAGTCAGATACCTCAGTACCTTCTTCGATCAATTTAACTTTTTCTTCTTCTAAAATGGCTTTCGCAGCTCTGAATTCAGGTAAGGTCGCAATCATAGGGAACATGATGCGAAGTGTGCCGTGAACTGAAGCTCTTAATAATGCTCTCAATTGCGTACGGAACACACTATCCTGATCCAGGCTGACACGAATCGCGCGGTACCCTAGGAATGGATTCATTTCTACAGGTAGTTCCAGATATGGCAGTTCTTTATCTCCACCGATGTCCATTGTTCTGACAACGACTGGCTTGTCACCCATACCTTCAAGAACTTTTTTGTAGGCATCATACTGCTCATCTTCTGATGGCAGTTCATTAGAATCCATATAAAGGAATTCGGTACGGTAAAGCCCGATTGCTTCCCCACCATTATTGTTTACCCCTTCAAGATCCTTAGGTGTCCCAATATTGGCAGCCAATTCTACGTGCTGTCCATCTTTAGTCAGACTAGGCTCATCTTTAAGACGGTCCCATTCTGCTTTCAACTGAGCAAATTCATCAGCTTTTTTGTTGAAAGAAGAAATATCTTCCTCGGAAGGATTGATCATTACTTCTCCTTCAATTCCGTCTACAATTAAATAATCCTCTTCTTTAACGAGTTCTGTAATGTTCTTTGTACCCACAATAGCAGGAATTTCAAGAGAACGGGCCATAATTGCTGAGTGAGAGGTTCTTCCTCCGATATCAGTTACAAAGGCTTTTACATACTTCTTATTTAACTGGGCAGTATCACTAGGTGTAAGATCTTCAGCAATGATTATGACTTCTTCATCTATAGTAGCTGGAGAAGGAAGGGTCACGTTCAGTAAACGAGCAAGTACTCGTTTTCTGACATCTTTGATGTCTGCTGCACGTTCCTGCATATAAGCATTGTCTTCCATCCCTTCAAACATAGCAATGAATGTATCCGTCACTTGTTTGAAAGCAAAATCTGCATTGACTTTGTCGTTATCGATTACAGCATGTGTCTGATCGATCAGATCAGGATCAGACAATACCATGACATGTGCATCAAAGACTTGTGCTTCTTCTTCGCCTAAAGATTCAGCGGCAATGCTGCGGATCTTGCCCAGCTGTTCTTTAGACTCATCGATTGCTTTAGTCAGGCGGTCTTTTTCGGCACCCGTGTCAGTAACACTTGTTTTTTCTACAGTTAAATCTGGCTCGATAAGTAAGTAGGCTTTAGCTTGAGCAATTCCATCGCTCGCTGCAATTCCAGATACTTGTGAGGTCATTATTCAGCCATTCCCTCATTCTTGATTGTCTGATCGATTCCTTCGATCGCTTCTTTTTCGTCTGCACCTTCTGCAGTGATAGAAACGTCAGCACCTTTACCAACACCTAGAGACATAACGCCCATGATTGATTTCAGGTTAACAGATTTTCCTTTATATTCTAAAGTAATATCTGAGTTGTATTTGCTCGCTGTCTGTACCAGTAAAGTTGCTGGTCTAGCGTGGATCCCTGTTTCTGCAGTTACGTTGTATTCTCTTTTTTCCATTATGAATTCTCCTTTAATAGTAGATAGTATGGTAGAAATGAGCATTATGAAAGCGCTTCATGAACATTCGATCGCTGCACCAACATGTTCCAAGCTTATCATACTACCCTTTCTTCCATTACAGATTACCATTTTTTTCCTATACCTACAACTATTTTTTACTAAATCTCATTTATGACTTGAAAGTCAGTAATGGTCAGAGTATACTTAATTATCGAAAAGGTCAGTAATGGTCAAGAAGTGAACGCTTCTATATGTATATCAACTGACCTTTATCCAATAACTTAGTATAATGAGAGTATCATCCTCGAAAGGAAGGTCTTAATTATGATATGCCAACGTTGTATGGAACGTAACGCAACGATACACCTAACCACAAGTATTAATGGTCAGAGACGAGAAATCGATCTTTGTCAGAAGTGTTATAGAGAAATCAAACAGCAGGAGCAGCAAGGACGCATGAACCAGAGCAATCAGCCGGATCCTTTTGGCTTTAATCAGTTTGATGATTTGTTCAAAGCTCTCTCAAGAGGAATGGGACCACAGAATCAAGGGCAGACTCCCCCACCTGGCCGTCAGAATTTCCGAGGAAATAATCAGCCACCTAATAATGGGTCCCGCGGTGGTCTGCTCGGTGAATATGGCGTCGATCTGACTCAGATGGCAAGAGACGGAAAAATCGATCCAGTCATCGGTCGCGACCGTGAAATTGAACGGGTCATTGAGATACTGAACAGACGGACAAAAAACAACCCGGTTCTAACTGGGGAAGCCGGAGTAGGTAAAACAGCAATTGTCGAAGGATTAGCGCTTAAAATAACCGAAGGCGATGTCCCTCAAAAACTCCAGGATAAAGAAGTCATTAGACTTGATGTTGCTTCTCTTGTTCAAGGAACGGGAATCAGAGGACAATTTGAAGAACGTATGCAGCAGCTGATGAATGAACTGAAAGAAAATGATGACATCATTCTATTCATTGATGAAGTACATGAAATCGTCGGTGCAGGATCAGCCGAAGGAAGCAGTATGGATGCCGGAAATATTCTGAAACCTGCACTAGCCAGAGGAGAACTTCAGATGGTCGGTGCAACGACATTAAATGAATACCGCAAAATCGAGAAGGATCCGGCTCTTGAGCGCCGACTCCAGCCAGTTCGAGTCAACGAGCCATCATTAGATGAAACTCTGACTATTCTGAAAGGTATTCAGAAGCAATATGAAGATTATCATCACGTGAGGTATACAGACAAGGCGATCAAAGCTGCGGTCGAGCTATCACATCGCTATATACAAGATCGATTCCTTCCAGATAAAGCCATTGATTTGCTTGATGAATCAGGATCTAAGAAAAATCTGACGATTCAGACAGTTGATCCCGCTTCATTGGAAGAAAAAATCAAGGAAGCTGAGACGCTTAAACAGGAAGCACTTGAGCAGGAAGATTACGAAAAAGCAGCTTTTTATCGGGATCAGTCAGCTAAATACAAAGATATGATTGATCAGCAGACCCCAGAATCTGATCAGCCCGAGGTAACCGAACAGGATATCATTAACATCATAGAGATTAAAACAGGTATCCCAGTGGGCGAACTGAAAGAGAAAGAACAGGAACAGCTGAAAGACCTTGATCAGTCCCTGAAGAATCATGTTATTGGACAAGATGAAGCTGTTACAAAAGTAGCAAAAGCTATAAGAAGAAATCGCATCGGATTGAGACAGAAAAATCGTCCAATCGGATCCTTTATGTTCGTGGGTCCAACTGGTGTCGGTAAAACTGAACTGGCTAAGACATTGGCATTGGAACTGTTCGGAAGCAAGGACTCTTATATCCGCCTGGACATGAGTGAATACATGGAAAAACACAGCACGTCCAAACTGATCGGCTCCCCTCCAGGCTATGTCGGCTATGAAGAAGCGGGTCAATTGACCGAAAAAGTCAGAAGGAATCCATACAGCCTTATCCTTGTAGACGAGGTCGAAAAAGCACATCCAGATGTGCTTCACATGTTCCTTCAGATTCTTGATGACGGCCGACTAACTGATGCTCAAGGACGCACCGTGAACTTTAAGGAAACGATTATTATCATGACCAGTAACGCAGGTACAACAAACGTTGAATCAAGTGTCGGGTTTGGAGCACAGATGAGTGGCAGTCAGCACTCTATCCTTAATCACTTGGGTGACTACTTTAAGCCTGAATTTCTTAACCGATTTGATGGTATTGTCGAGTTTCATTCACTCTCCAAAAAGAATCTTCTAGATATTATCGAGCTGATGCTTGAAGATGTAAATGAAGCCTTAAGCGAACATGAGATTACGCTGACTGTTGATCAATCAGCGAAAGAAAAACTTGTCGATCTTGGATACGATCCGAAAATGGGTGCACGACCGCTCCGTCGAGTGATCGAAGAGCAGATCGAGGATAAGATTGCAGAATTCTATCTGAATCATCCCGAACCTGGTCATATCGTTGCAACGGTTGATGATGAAGGTACTATTCAGATCCGTAGAGAGGATAACGCACAACCCTCTCCTTCCGAAAAAGAAACAGAAGAATCAGACAGCACTGAGTAAATTGGAAAAGCCACCCGATCTTAACAGATCGGGTGGCTTTATTCTTATAGTAAGGAAGTCAGCGTTACATCTGGATACTTGTCACTGAACCATCTCATGGCAAATTCATTTTCAAATAAGAAGAGCGGATTATCAAACCGGTCTCTAACCAGCATGTTTCTGCTGGATCCCATATTCTCATCGAGCTGATCTCTATCAATCCAACGAGCAATTCGACTCCCAATAGAGGTCATGACGACTTCTGAATTATATTCATTTTTCATACGATGCTGGAAAACTTCAAACTGCAGCTGTCCTACCGCTCCGATAATGTATGTCTCCGTGTGGAACGCCTTGTAAAGCTGAATAGCCCCTTCCTGAACCAGCTGGTTGATCCCTTTATGAAAGGATTTCTGTTTCATCACATTTTTCGGTTCAACCTTAACGAACAATTCAGGTGTGAACTGGGGCAGTTCTTTAAAGGTCACTTTATTTTTACCGGAATAAATCGTATCACCGATCTGGAAATTACCTGTATCATAGAGGCCTATAATATCTCCAGCCACTGCTTCAGATACTGTTTCTCTGCTTTCGGCCATAAACTGTGTGGAATTAGATAGACGCATTTTCTTGTCTTCTCTGGACAACGTAACATCTATCCCCCGTTCAAACTTACCGGAACAAATTCGCAAAAAGGCGATACGGTCCCTGTGCTTAGGATCCATGTTGGCTTGGATTTTAAAGACGAATCCTGTAAAGTCAGTATCCTCAGGCTCAACAATCTGTTCTTCTTCTGTTTCCTGCTTCCCAGGTTCCGGAGCGAATTCCAGAAACGTTTCAAGGAAGGTCTGCACGCCAAAATTAGTCAGAGCTGATCCGAAGAAAACCGGTGTCAGTTTCCCTTGACTGATTGCTTCTCTTGAAAAATCATTTCCCGCTTCCTTAAGAAGAAGAGCTTCCTCAAGAACCTGATCATACATACTTTCATTTTTAAGTGCATGCTCGCCTTTGATTTCACCTTCTTCATTTAAAAAGATGAACCGCTCACCATTGTTCAATTCTTCTGGTCGGAAAGCTTCGATCCGGTTATGATAAAGATCATATAACCCAAGAAGAGTTTTCCCTGACCCGATTGGCCAGTTCATTGGGTAGGCATCGATTTCGAGTACTTCTTCCAGTTCTTCTATAAGTTCAAGAGGCTCTCTTCCATCTCTATCAAGTTTATTCATGAATGTAAAAATAGGAATGCCACGCATGCGACAGACTTTAAATAGTTTTTTCGTCTGTTCCTCTATCCCCTTGGCACTGTCTACAACCATGACAGCTGCATCCACAGCCATCAAGGTACGGTAAGTGTCTTCAGAGAAATCTTCGTGTCCTGGAGTGTCCAGGATATTAATACGTTTATCCTGATATTCAAACTGCATAACGGAACTTGTTACAGAGATTCCTCTCTGCTTCTCAATCTCCATCCAGTCAGATTTTGCAAACTTTCCACTTTTCTTGGCTTTTACGGTTCCAGCCTGACGGATTGCCCCCCCGAACATCAGCAGTTGTTCTGTAATGGTCGTTTTTCCGGCATCCGGATGGGAAATGATAGCAAATGTCCGTCTTCTACTTACTTCTCTTTTCAACTGTTTTTCATTTATCACGCTTAAACTTCCTTAATCTATTAGTATTATTTTTCTATTGGCACTTTGGCCAATTTGTGCTGCTTGACCATTTTTATTGTGTATATGGCGATAGTCTTAATGATTGCGAACAACGGAACCCCGATAAGCATGCCGAGCAGGCCGGCAATATTGGCTGATGCCAGCAGGACCAGTATGACAGTCAGAGGGTGGATGGATAATGACTTTCCGACCAGCAGAGGTGTAAACAGGTTGCTGTCCAGCTGCTGGGCTATAAGGACGAATACTGCGGCCAGAACAGCTCGACCGGGTGACTCGATCAGTCCAACGATTACAGCCGGTCCTGCACCTATGAACGGTCCCACATACGGGATGAAGTTAGTGATCGCAGCGAAAACGGACAGCAGAAAAGCTGAAGGTATCCGAGCGATAGAGTAAAGAATGAACAGCAGCAGACCAACTAGAAAGGAAGCCATTCCCTTTCCGGAAACGTAACTTGATATAGTCGAGTCAGTCTGAATAATCATTTCCTTTACGTTTTCTTTAAATTTTACAGGTGTCAGATCGACTGCAAACGGGAGAAACTTTTTTCCATCATACAGCATATAGAACAAAATTACTGGAACAGTAATGGAAATGAATGCAATTTCTGTAAACATCTGAATTGCTCCACCGACGCTGGCCACGAAACCTGACAGGAATTGTGAACTGATGTCTCTCAGCCATGATTCCAGATTATTTAATGCAGCATGTATATCTACCTGCTGCATCCACGGTTCTTCAGCAAGTCTCAACGAATAGGTCTCAAGTTCACTAATAAAAACAGGAATCCCTGACACCAGGTTTGTCGCCTGATCGATCAGCATCGGTATACCCAGAAGGACTGTAAGCACCATAAGACCTAGTAGAAGAATCATGACGATCGCAATGCCAAAGACACGTTTAACCTTGATCCGTTCCAGGAGCTTGACGACCGGGTTAAGCAGATAATATAAAAATCCTGCGATCAATAAAGGCATAAATAATGCCGTCAGGATACCGACCAGAGGATTCAATATAAAATCGATCTGCTGAAGAACGAAAATGAGCACCGAAACAGCCAGTAACCATATCGTCCAGAACATTAATTTGGACTTTTTCCAATCTATCACAGTCTTCTCCTCTTTCATTTAGCTTTCTTTTCTATTATATGTTACCTAAGTTTATATTGAAAGAGAAGTTTTAAAGTAAGATTGACGATTTTATTAAGAATTGATATAGTTGATACTAATTTTAGAGGAGATGATCACAGATGGATGTCAGAAAAACGACCGATCTTTTAAGCACGACATATACAGATGCTCTTGCAATAAGAAAGACAGTATTCGTTGAAGAACAGAATGTCGATGAATCACTTGAAATCGATGATCTGGAAGATCAGACCCTTCACCTGGTTGGATATGTTCAAAATAAACCTGCCTGCACGGCAAGACTACTTAAGAAAGACAACGGGGATATAAAAATCCAGCGCGTGGCTGTTCTAAAAGACTATCGAGGTACAGGACTAGGGCTAAAGCTCATCCATGAGATTGAACGGTTAGCTGTGAAGGAACTTAACGGATCAAGGCTTATTCTAGATTCACAGGATCATGCCATCGCCTTCTATGAAAAAGCTGATTTTACAGTTGAAGGAGAAGGTTTTCTGGATGCCGGCATCCCTCATCACTTCATGAAAAAGAAGATAGACCGGACTTAAACATCCAGTCTATCTTTTATTTTTTGTTCTAAACTGATCATGTCTTCTGGAAGATCAGCCTGAACAATGACTTTTTGATGTTTAAAAGGATGGATAAACTTGATGCAAGAGCAGTGCAGAGCCTGTCTTCCAATCAAGTGTGACTCTTCTTGATCTCCGTAGAGTGTATCTCCAAGTAACGCATGGTTCAAATGAGCAAAATGAACTCTGATCTGGTGCGTCCGCCCCGTGTGCAGTTGAACATTCACTTTCGTTGCTTCCAGGAACCTTCCAGCTATCCAGTACTCTGTCAGAGAAGGTTTCCCAGCTTTATCCACTCGTCTTTTGATGATGGACCCTTCTTCTCTACCGATCGGCTGATTGATAAGGTCATGATCTTTCTGCAGGTTTCCTTTGACATATGCGACGTATTCTTTATAAATTTTTTTCTCCTTCAAGAGACGATCCATGAACGAGTGAGCTAGAGTATGTTTGGCAAATATCATAACACCCGATGTGTCCCGGTCGAGCCGGCTGACAATATGCACCGTCTGATGGTAGTAATCGTTCTGCTCAATATACCCTTTGACGCGGTTTGCAATTGTATGTGAAGGATGAACGGATGAAGGCACTGAAGCGACTCCGCTGGGCTTGTTGATAAAAAGGTAGTGCTCATCTTCATATAACACATTTATAGCGGTTCTCGAAGAGGACAGGTTTTCACTCCCTGTTTCCTGTGGAATCGTCATAGCCACAATGTCTCCACGCCTTAATTCTTCACGGACTCTTACATGACGTCCATTGACTTTGAGACTTCCTCCTCTGTACTTTACCTTTGTTAAGACCCTTTTAGAAATATGATGTTTTTTTAGAAAATTCTTTAGAAGGATGTTCTCATCTTCTTGATCTTCAACTGTCCACTTAATCTCCATTATTTTTCTTAGCTCCTAAAAAGGCGTCTTCTACCCTGTCCCAGAAATGTGTATGCTGATACTGTGCAAAGCGTATGCGTTCACTGGCTATACGGAACCTCAAGTAGTCGACATTTCCTTCATCAGAAACCAACTGATCTATAGTTAATGTAAAGTTATCTGTATCGGTCGGTTTGATCTTGATCCACTCGTCCGGGGCTATGATCATTGGAGAACTGAGTGTACGGAAGACACGGTTATTAAGTGATGCCATTTCTGTCAGCTGCAGTGCCTCAAGTCTCGGATGCAGCACCGCTCCCCCTACAGATTTGTTGTATCCAGTCGACCCGGTCGGAGTGGAGATACATAAGCCGTCTCCTCTAAATCGTTCAAAATGAGCTTCCTTAATGTATACATCGCAGACGAGTGTCCCGTCAACTCTCTTAATCGTCGACTCATTCAAAGCCAGGAAATGTTTTGGTGTACTTTTATTCTTATAGATAACTTCAACATCCAGCAAGGGGTATTGAATGAATTCACCTGTATCGTTTTCCAGACTCTCAACAAGTGCTTCAATGTTATACTCCCGCCAGTCTGTGTAAAATCCCAGATGTCCAGTATGTACACCGATAAATCTAACTTGATCCAGCATATGGGCATACCTGTGGAAGGCAGATAATAAGGTTCCGTCTCCACCGACAGAAATAACGATTTCAGGGTTCTGTTTTCCTATAGTAAAAGAAGAGTCTGATAATAATTTTTTCAGCCTGGTGCTAACTTTTACCGATTCTTCTGTATAATTGTGGACCACCGCTATCCTCACTAGTTACCATTCCTTTTGTTTAATCTTTTTTAAACCTGAAGCTGCTCTGAATATCCTTGATTTCATCCCGGATAGTGGACATCTCCTCGTCCAGCTGAAAGGCAGATTCAGCTGCTTTCTGCAGACGATCGTTAATTTCAGTGGGGTATTCCCCCGCATATTTATAGTTCAGAGAATGCTCGATCGATGCCCAGAAATTCATTGCCAGCGTTCTGATTTGTATCTCCACCAGTACCACTTTCACTTCGTCGATCAGCTGAACAGGATACTCACAAATAAGGTGATACGAGCGGTACCCACTTTCTTTTTTGTGAGTGACATAATCTTTCTCATATAAAACCTTTAAATCATTTCTACTTTTAAGCATCTCAACTACATCGTAAATATCTTCTACAAACGGACACATAATTCTTATACCAGCCAAATCTTCCATATCCGTTTCCAGCTTATCCAGAGATATTTTTCGCGTTCTTGATTTTAACAAGATACTGTTGATGGGTTTCACTCTGCCAGTAACAAATTCGATGGGCCCATGTTCTTGTTTCAGCAGGTACATGTTTCTAAGTCCGCGCAGCTTTACTTTTAGTTCATCTACTGTTTGCTTGTAAGGAAGCAGGAAAAGTTCCCAATCTCTATCCATATCCTCTACCTTCTTTGCTTTTTTTTAGTGTAGTTTCTTGTTACTATTGTACCATAATCTTTTTGAATAAAATAATTGACTGATCTCTATCGGAAAGGAAGCACTTAATGGAACAGGAACTGGAAATAGAATTTAAAAATATTTTAACCCAACAGGAATATCAGCAGCTATACACTGATTTTAAACAAGATAAATATGTAGAATTTTCACAACGTAATGTTTACTTTGACACGCCATCGTTGGATCTGAAAGACAGAGGCTGCGCATTGAGAATCAGGATTAAAGAAGACCAAGCTGAAATGACACTCAAGACTCCCTTTGAAGGGCATCACAAAGAACTCAATCTTCCTTTATCATTAGATGATGCTCATCTAATGACCATTCAGGGAGCTTTTCAGATACCAGAACCAGTAATAGAAATTCTCGAATCTGAAGATTCTCTTCTCAGTCGTTCCGTCATTAAACTGGCCGAACTGGAAACATCACGCCTTGAGACAATGAAGGATGACACACTTGTCGTTCTGGACAAAAGCACATACAGCGGGAAAGTGGATTATGAACTCGAAGTGGAGGCTGCATCAGAAGAAGTCGGACTGAAAATGTTCGAGTCTATCCTTGAAACCTATGCCATTCCTAAAAGGAAAACTGAAAACAAAATAGCACGCGCCTTTAATGCCGGGAAAAAACGGTCATAAATCATTTGTGACGGAATTGTTACACACACCTGGAATTTTAGTTGAAATTCATGCAGATTATTATTAATAAACTAGTTTGTTTGTTAGTCTATATATTGTAACGAGCTATTAAATTTCAGCTCAAGATAATCAATCGCAGAATTTCAACTGATAAACTAAACTATATAATAGGTGAGTGTTAATTATGTTTTTAAACAATATTATTGAAGTCTTCTTGTTTGTTAATCCATTAGGAACCACATGCTATGAATCCGAAAAACTTGTTGAAGCTTTTTCTACTGAACGAGACGAGAAAGTTAAAGTCCGTTTTGTACCCATTTTAAATATCCGCTCTATCGGTAATTTAGTGAAAGACAATCACGACTCTTCTCTTTCTAACCGAAATCAGCTTTATACTGATTCCTACAATGCCAGCCTTGCTTTCCAGGCTGCTTCTATGCAGGGCAGAAAAAAAGGCAGAAAATTCCTTATGAAACTTCAGCAGTCAGTCATCAAAGATGGCCTTGCAGTAACTAGAGAGCTTCTGCTTCAAATCGCTGAAACATTAAATCTGGATATCGAAATGTTTGAAGAAGACTTAGGTTCGGAACTTTCAAGAACTGCATTCAACAAAGACCAGAAACTTGCATTAGAAATGGGAGTAACTGAATCTCCGTCGTGTGTGGTATATTCATCTAAAGACACTACTGCCGGTTACCGTATAGATTCATCTATAACTAAACAACTGCTTCACGGGGTATGCAATGATCAGGCCGAAAAAAACGACCAGTCAGTGACTCACCTCTCTCTTTATCAGACTGTTTAGTGTAAGAGAAAATAAAAAAATCAGGCCCTTCCTTCATGAGATGTGAAGCAGGTCCTGATTTTTTATTGAAATGAAACAATGGGCGATTGGTCTGTTGTCTCTTTTTTTGATGGTCGGTTTATATCAATCCTTGTGCTTTTATTCTTACCCTTTTATTGCTTCAAGAGCCTCTTCCAGTTCGTTCAGTCTGTCTTCAAAAACTTTCATGGCTCTTAAGAGATAATCTTTGTCGGTCATGTCCACACCGGCTTTTTTCATGACCTCAATAGGGAAGTCGGAACTGCCAGCTTTGAGATAAGTGAGGTATTTATCCAGTGCACCTTCTTCGTCATTAAGCAATTTATCCGCTAGTGCAGTTGCTGCACAGAAACCAGTTGAATACTGATACACGTAGTAATTGTAATAGAAATGCGGGATACGTGCCCATTCAAATTGAATTTCTTCATCCTTTTCAACTGCATCGCCATAATATTTGCTGTTTATTGCACGGTAGTTTTCGCTGAGGAAATCAGCTGTCAGAGGGACCCCCTTAGCCGCTTCTTCATGCATGAAATGTTCGAATTCAGCAAATTGTGTCTGCCGGAAAACTGTCCCTTTAAACCCGTCAAGGTAGTGACTGAGTACATAAGCTCGTGCTTTAGGATCTTCTGTTGTTTTAAGAAGATGATCAGTCAGCAAGTTTTCATTTGTTGTTGATGCAATTTCCGCAAGAAAAATAGAGTAGTTTCCATATACATGAGGCTGATTATTCCGAGTAAAGTAGCTGTGTGCACTGTGACCCAGTTCATGAACCAGAGTATACAAATGATTAAGTGAATCATGCCAGTTTAAGAGGATATAAGGATTTGTATCATAGGCTCCAGAGGAATACGCGCCGCTTCGTTTCCCTTTATTCTCGACTACATCGATCCAGCTGTCATTAAAGGCTTTGTCCAGCACATCTTTATATTCTCCACCCAGGACTTCCAAGCCATCATAAGTCTTGGCTTTCGCTTCATCGTAGTTATACTTCAAGCTTGCTTCACCTGTTATAGGGGTATACAGATCATACATGTGAAGGTCATCCAGTTTAAGCACGTTCTTACGAAGTTCCATATATCTATGAAGCAGAGGAAGATGATCATTTACAACATCGATCAGTGTGTCATGCACAGCTTCTGGAATGTGATTGTTTGACAAAGCATTCTCTCTTGCAGAAGAATAGTTGTGCACTTTTGCCTGATAGTTGTGATGCTTAACTGTAGCAGCCAGTGTGCTGGCAAACGTATTCTTGAAACTAGTGTAGACACTGTACATTTTTTCAAATGCTTCTTTTCTGACACTTCGGTCCGTGCTTTCCATCAGTTCACCGAACATTCCGTGAGACAGCTGAACATCTTCTCCCTGATCGTTCTTGACCTTCGGAAACTGCAGATCAGCATTGTTGAGTACGCTGAACGTCTGGGTTGACGAATTAAGTACTTCGCTTGCGCCAGCAAGTAATGCTTCCATTTCAGAAGATAGAACGTGTGCTTTGTTGGCGGTCATCTGATTGATATAATGCTTGTACAGTTTTAGCTCGTCTTCTTTTTCGAAATACTCTTCAAGTGTCTCTTCCGGGAGTTCAATCACTTCAGGTTCGAACCATGAAGAAGATTCCTGAGTCTGAGCTATCAGATATCTGGCTTTATCATTCATCGCCTGATAGGTGCTGTTGGCTGTATCCTGATCATTTTTCAGATGTGCGTATACATAGATCGAGCTAACTTTTCTTGACAGTTCAAGCATAGCCTTCAAAGCATGTAAGAATGGTCCGGATCCATTTACAAGAGTCCCTTGCAGGTCTTTGATTTCACTGATTTTTTCTTGAGTCGCTTTATAGTCTTCTTCCCATTTCTCATCGTTTTCATATATTACTGATAAATCCCATGTTAGTTCTTTAGGTACTTCTTCTCTTAAAGGTAATGATTTGACCTCTGACATGCATTTCCCTCCTGATAATTTAAGAATAATTTAATGATAACATAATTTATATTTGATTAGAATAATCAATTTATGCAAGAATGTCATATCTTTGTCTGTAACATCTCATTTACTTATCAGCTCCGCTGGCGCCATTTGTATTTTTGAATCTGAACGAGTATTCCACTTTCTGTCAGCTGATCAAGAAAAGATACAATTGGTGACATGACTGTGTCTGAAAGGATGTTGGGTACCGTAAAATAGACAATCAGACGCATCTCGATCCACTTATCTATTGTTGCTCTTAATTGACGTTCAGTGATGACAGTGAAACGGGACTTGGTGGTGATTAGCTGATAGATCCTCAGCTTCCATTCCACTGCAGGAGTACTGATCAACCAATCCGTTTCGAGTCGAGTGAATATAACTACAGGTAATAAATCTAGTCTGATCTGACCTTCATATACCAGCTGAAAGAATGCTCGGTGTCTCTTATCTCTAATTTGTCTTTTCCAGTTCAGATATGTTAGGGCTTTATCTTTATCCGGTTTGTTGCTGCTTGCTGAAATGTCCGAACACCAACAGGTCGATCTTTCATTCGTCAGAACTGACACTGCAGAGGGCATTATTTCATAGACTAGAGGATCGAACTTTCTGTAACAGCGAATCTCTCCAGTCCATACATCATAATGAAGGAAGGCAAATACCCCAGGCGCAATGTCAAAGATCATGGCACGCTGAAGAGAGGTCAACCTATGTGTATTCGCCAGTCTGCTTCCTGCAAGCCATATGACTTTTCTTCCTGACTTCTGATACCCCTGAGTCCTCCTGACTATCTCCGATACTGTGATTGGGCTGCACTGAAATTCGATTGCAAATTCTTCTCCCTGATAAATCGCCAGCACATCTGGTCTCTGATTTAAATCCTGTAACTGAGCCTCTATCTCTACTTTAACTTCCTCTTGCTTAAAAGCTTGATACAGTGCAGTTTTTCCTTTAAGATGTTCTTCAGTCTCCCCTTCTGAAAACGATGAACAGGTGCTTTTATTTGCATGGGCAAAGTGAGCGATCATCCGTGTCCCTTTTTTCAGGATGACAGGCCCCTCACATCCTGGACACGTATATGATCCTGTCTTATCTGCCTTAGAAGCCTTGATCAGCTGAGCAGATGAATTTCTGGCTATAAGCATATATCTTCCTCCTGGAAAGTAATTTCTATATATACTATTACCCTTTTATTAAAATACTCATCAAAAAAGACCACAAAGATATCATCTCTGTGGTCTCTCGTTATCAATTAAAATAGTATCTGGTCATTTCCAGGGCGTTAGTCTTCATTATCTGATCAGCATATTCATTGAGTACATCAGAGGATATCGTACTCTTCTCTCCATACTCCAGAGCTACGGCAAGTTCTTCTTCACTTGTCTTTTCATTCATTTCTTCAATAAAGAAAATCAGGTGAAGATAATACTGTCCTTTGTACGTGAACAGGTTTGATGCGCCACTTTCCATATGAAAAGATTGGGCTAACTGTATCATCTGTTCAAAATTGTTAAGGACAATAATTGCCTCTTTAGTTTCATTATCATCCAGACTGTACTCTTCCACTTCGTCTGTGATTTCATGTCCACTCTCATCTGAATGACTGCCAAGAGATGCATCACCTAGTCCAGTAAGCTGGTTCATTTCTTCTTTAAAATTAGCACCCTTACTGATGAAAAGTTCGAGACCGTTGTTGTTAGGCATGACTTGGAAAGTGACTGCTTCTGATTCCTGAAATTCTTCATCAATATCAACTTCTTCCAATATACTATAGAAGAATTTTTCGATTTGCTTCTGATTTCCTAACAGGTCCAGGAATGTAATCCCACGTTCTTCTAGATCTGTATTTTCGATGACCACTCGTATAGTGTCTTCATTGATATGTTCAATTTCCATTATCCCGCACCTCGCAATTCTGTGGAGAACAGTTCCTCCATCTGGGATGATATAACATTTTTTATATACAAAAACAGTCCAGATCGACTGCACTTAGATTATTATACAAAAGCTGGCCTTCAAATACAAGCTATGACGATTACATTGTGCTTTTTTATTCGTATAAGGTCAAAAAGAACCGACTCACTGTCGATTCTTTTCCATTTAATAAAATGAGTTAAACTTATACTTGTGATAAAGCTACCAGTTTCTGAGCCTTTTCCAGTTCCATTGCTCTGACCTCTCGAGGAACAAACTGACGTATTTCATCTTCATTGTACCCGATTTGAAGTCTTCGGTCATCAATGATAATCGGTCTTCTGATCAATGTCGGATTTTCCTGAATAACTTCGAACAGTTCTTTTAATGAAAGTTCTTCAAGATCAATATCCAGTTCTTTAAATGCTTTGGAACGTGTAGAAATAATATCTTCCGTTCCGTCTTCTGTCAGTCTCATAATTGCTTTTATCTCTTCAATTTTTAAAGGTTCGTGAGCCATGTTTTTTTCGTGGTAAGGGATATCGTACTCCTCAAGCCATGCCTTTGCTTTTCTGCATGATGTGCAACTTGGTGTTGTGAATAATGTGACCATTATGTATTTCTCCCTTCATATCTAACGGTTCTCTTAACTGTTTGTCATCTGCTACACTTAATACTATAGAGTAATTGTGAACAGTTGTAAACCCTATTTGTCATATTTTTGTCTTATTTTTTATTTTTTTTGCATCAAAGCTGGGGGACGCTTGGTATTATAGGTTTTCCGTATATCTTATACTTAAATAACACTTTGCTCAGATTATAATAATTATAATCTGATGTATTCTTTAGACACAAAAAGCTCTATCCCAGTTAAAAACTGAAATGGAGCTTTTACTTAATGAATAGGCCTTAGTATAAAAGGTCAACAAGCTCATCAATCTCAACATTCCCAAAATAGGTTTGGGTATCGATATCCTTTAATGCGCGAGTGATGGCTTCACGGGTATACGGAATACCTTGCAAATCTTTTTCAACATCTTCAATTTCTCCCATACCAAAGAAGTCTCCAAAAATACGAATGTCTTCGATTTTTCCTTTTCTTACATTCATTTTAACTTCAACTGTTCCGACTGAAAGACGTTCACTTCTTTCAGTATCAAAGGAAGGAGATTTACCATAGTTCCAATCCCAGTTAGCTGTATACTGTTCAGCGAACGCTTCAATCTTGACCCAGTCCTCGTCTTTTAAAACATACTCTTTAATGTCTTCGGACTTATCAGTATCAAATATATAAAGCAGCAGCTTATCTCTGAAATCTTTTGCATTCATAAACTGATAAGAGTCATCTAAATATGGTTTGATGTTCGTCACTCTGCTTCGGATGGATTTGATCCCTTTAGATTCCAATTTATGCTTTTTAGGTTTAAGTGCCTTGACCACTGCTTCTATTTCAGAATCGAACATCAACGTGCCGTGTGCAGTCAAGCGGTTATTTTTAGCATACATGGCATTACCTGAGAATTTTTTACCATCAATGACCAGATCATTTCTTCCACGCAGCTCTGCTCCTTCTACCCCCATCTGATGAAGCGCATCTATGACAGGAGAAGTAAATTTCTTGAAGTCTCTAAAAGAGTTCCCGTCATCTTTAGTCAGAAAACAGAAATTCAGTACGCCCATATCATGATAGACTGCTCCCCCACCAGAGAAACGGCGTACGACAGTCACATCGTTTTCGTCTACATATGATGTGTTGACTTCTTCATATGTGTTCTGGTTTCTACCGACAATGATTGAGTTATCGTTAATATAAAACAGAAGGATCGGCTCATCCAGTTCCACTTCATTCAATAAATAATATTCAATTGCTAGGTTGATTCTTGGATCGTGGATTTCTTTTCCATTTCTCTGGTTTTTTACATAATACATATATAGTTCTCCTTAAATATTATAGTGTTTATCTTTTTCAGCGAGCTGGACAGTTGTGCGCGGGCACTCTTCCTGAGCCTGCTGGATCAGATTGTTCCAGTCTCCAGTTTGAGGAAGATGGGAAAGTATCAGGTTAGATACGCCAGCTTTTGAAGCAATCTGTCCGCATTCCTTTGCAGTCATGTGGACAGTATGATTTTCCATGCCTTTGTAGAAATTACTATCTGCCAGAAGATAATCGGCAGATTCACAGAATGGGATAAAATCTTCGATAAATCCTGAATCTGCAGTATACACGAGTACTTTACCGGTCTTTCTTTCAGTAATCCTAAAAGCGTAACAAGGAACAGGATGAAGAGTCTTTAAGTGCTCGATATCAAACGGCCCAATTGTCAGCTTGGGCTCTTCATTATATGGTATCCCCTCACTAACGTTTTCTAAAGTCATCTGTTCAAAGTGAGCAGCATCTTCGTTATGGCAGTAAATTGGAAGCATGTGAGCTCTATTGCCGTGCTCATCCCTTTTCAGCAGTCTAGTAAATTGCAGAACACCTAAATCCGCAATATGATCGTGATGATAGTGAGACAATAATACAGCATCAAGCTCTAGCGGATCGACATATTTTTCCATTGTCAGCAGACTGTAACTTCCCGCATCCAGAAGCAAGTGAAAATTATCAGATTCCAGTAGATAAGAACTCGTTCCTATGTTATCAGTAGGATAACCACCATAGAACCCCAGTACAGTCAGTTTCATTTTACAGACTCCTCCTTGTAATGATTATCTATATTTATAGAATACGTGAATTTGAAAAAAAAACAACCGATGCTGTACTCTTCTGTACACGATCGGCTGTTTTTGGATCCCAGTTCACTTATAAAAACGAATGGGAAAACTATATTGTATTTTTTAAATAGTCGATGACCAATTCGGCTGTTTTATTTCCTTGTCGAATACAGTTGTTTACACCAAATCCGTCCATTCCATTACCAATAAGATACAGTCCGGGATATTTATCTTTAAGAAACTCATTGAGATTTTTGGTCCGTTCTTCATGATTAACGCTGAACTGAGGGATGGCATTAGGCCACCGCTTGATGATACGGTAATTCGGATCAACATTAATTGACAGCATTTTGTTAAGATCTTTAAGTATTGCTTCTTCAATCTGCTTGTTACTTAGTGACATCATAATACTATCCGAGCTTCTGCCGAAGTAGACTCCTAATAATTCTTCATCTTTATGTGCATGGTGTGCCCATTTTTTATTCAGCCACACGATGCTTTGTATATATGAATTATTACGTCTGACTGACAGTACGCCGTTTCCTTCAGGAGGATTCTTGATAGCTCCTTTCGGAAAACTGAAAAGGACAAATCCTATGGATCCCATCTTGATTTCCTTAAAGTAGTCACTTAATTCGATGTCTGAAAAAATCTGATTATAAGCTCCAGAATCAGTAGCTACGACAACACTATCTACTCTAAGCTGCTCTTTTTTATTAATGTCGACAATATAGGTATGACTGATGCTTTTTTTTATATCCGTTACTTTCTTTGAATACCTGATGTCCTCTTCAAGACTTTGAGACAATTCACGTGTGAGAGTCTCTAGCCCATCTTTAAATGTCAGATAATTGCCATCTCCATCAATTAGTTCAGGATGAGCTTCAAGTGCTTTAGTAATAGTTCCATGTTCCTTTTCGAGAGCAAACAATGGTTCATTTAATCCCTTGATACCTATTTCATCAATTTCACTAGAATAGACCTTAGATATATATGGTTCAGCAGCATATTCAGCTACCTCATCTCCTACACGTTGAGCAAAGTAGTCACGAGTTGATACTTCTTCTGATTCTTCAGTTCTGGAAAAATATGTATCTTTCAGGAAAGACAGTTTCCCCTGAAAAGAAATCAGATCGAATTTCCATATGTCTGTTCTTTTTACTGGAATTCCCTTATAAGTATCGCTGTCGAGCTGATAAAGCTTATTGAATGCATAGATATCAGGCTTTCCATTCTGACTGTATTCCACCTGGTCCTCTAGTCCTAATTCTTTAATCAGTCCGACTGCATCCGGCAGGCGCGTGTCTATAGACTCAGCACCCAGATCGATGAACTGTTCTCCGAATTTCATGGTATATAATTTTCCACCGGAACGGATAGAAGACTCCAGGACGATGACTTCGAAAGGAAGATCCTGTTCTTTAATTATTTTCTGCAAGCGATAGGCAACTGTCAGACCGGTAATGCCGCTGCCGACAACTGCGATTCTTTTCTTAGCCTTCTCCATTCTGGACACACCCCTTACCTGAACGTATTTGTCTTACATATAACTAACATAACTACATATAACTGATCGAAAAGCTTATGTATAGTAATTTTTTTTCATAAACTCCTCTTGATAGGAATATCTTTTACATTATACCATGAAGTTCTGATAAAGGAACGTAAATTTTGTTTCAATTATTTTGAAAAAGAAAACCTTATAACAACCAGTTATAAACTGATTGTTATAAGGCAAGTGAATTAACCGTTTAAAGCATCTTTTGCTTTATCTGTCAGAGCTGAAAATGCATCAGCATCGTTTACAGCCAAGTCAGCCAGCATTTTACGGTTCATGTCGATTTCAGCTAATTTAAGTCCGTGCATGAATTTAGAGTAGCTTAATCCGTTCATACGTGCTGCAGCGTTGATACGTGCAATCCATAGTTTACGGAAGTTACGCTTGTTCTGTTTACGGTCTCTGTAAGCATACATGTATGATTTCATTACTTGCTGTTTTGCAACTTTGAACAAGCGATGTTTAGCACCATAATATCCTTTAGCTAATTTTAATACGCGATTACGGCGTCTGCGAGTGACGACTCCACCTTTTACTCGTGCCATTGTTTTTCCTCCTTCAATACAATCCTAGAATCTATTATTTCATTTTAGCAAGCTGCTGCTTGATGCGTTTGTAGTCACTATTAGAAACCAGTGCTGATTTACGCAGTTTACGTTTCTGTTTCTGAGTCTTATTCGCAAACATGTGGCTTGTTTTTGCGTGACTTCTTTTCAGTTTACCAGTACCAGTTCTTTTGAATCGTTTTGCTGAACCTTTATGCGTTTTTTGCTTAGGCATTTTTGATTTCCTCCAATACTCTTCTATATAATGATCAGAAAATAACTACATCACAGTTATTTCTTTATTTTTCACTTTTCGGTGCGAGCATCAAGAACATGCTACGGCCATCCATCTTAGCCTTTGATTCGACTTGTGAAATATCAGATGCTTTTTCAGCCATGCGTTCCAGTACTTCACGTCCAATGTCCTTGTGAGTGATTGCTCGTCCTCTGAAACGGATAGAGACTTTGACTTTATCGCCTTTTTCCAGAAACTTACGAGCGTTACGCAATTTCGTATCAAAATCATGGTCGTCGATCGTTGGACTCAAACGAATCTCTTTGATGTTGACAATTTTCTGATTCTTTCTTGCTTCACGTTCCTTTTTCTGCTGTTCATAGCGATACTTGCCGTAGTCCATTACACGAGCAACTGGTGGTTTAGCATTAGGCGAGACTAGAACAAGGTCCATATTGGCTTCCTCTGCTAATCTTAGTGCCTCTTTACGCTGGACTACACCTATCTGTTCACCGTCTTTTCCGATCAAACGTACTTCATTTGCACGAATACGGTCGTTGACAATCATGTCTTTAGCTATGGTGGTCACCTCCAAAGTATTTGCGAGAAAAGCACAGAAAAAGGCGGGACTTCTATTTGCATAGAAATTTCCCGCCTGTTCTCCGCATCAGGCATACTCAAGCGCATGCCTTATATATACGTGTCCATATCTGCCCATGAACAGATGTCCATAAGGCGAGAAGCGGGGGCTTCTGCTTTGTTTTCTCAACTTTTATATAATATCACAACGAATACCCTATGTCAAATGGATCGTGACATTTATTTCGTATTCTCTTCTACCATCTGCTGAATGAAATCCTCTATAGCAAGAGTGTTAGTCTGTTTTTCACCGTATTTACGGACAGCTACTGAATTATCAGCCATCTCATTGTCTCCGATAACGAGCTGATAAGGAATCTTGAGTGTCTGAGCTTCTCGGATTTTGTATCCCATCTTCTCGTTTCGATTATCGACTTCTATTCGTAAGCCTTTGGCTGCCAGTCTGTTTTTCAGCTGTTCTGCAAACTCGCCATGGATATCAAGATTGACAGGAATGATTTTAGCCTGTACAGGTGCCAGCCATGTCGGGAATGCACCTTTGTATCGTTCTATCAGGTATGCAACAAAACGTTCCATCGTCGATACGACTCCACGGTGGATAACGACTGGTCGATGAGAATCCTGTCCATCTTCCCCAACGTACGTCAGGTCGAACCGTTCTGGCAGAAGGAAATCAAGCTGAACAGTAGAGAGAGTTTCTTCTATACCCATTGCAGTTTTGACTTGAACGTCAAGTTTAGGACCATAAAATGCAGCTTCCCCTGTTGCCTCGAAGTATTCCAGGCCAAGATCGTCAAGTGTTTCTTTCAACATAGACTCAGCTTTCATCCACATGGCATCATCGTCAAAGTACTTTTCAGTATTTTCAGGGTCTCTATAACTCAGTCTGAAGCGGTAATCTTTAATGTCAAAGTCTTCATACACAGCAAGCATAAGTTTGACAACTCGGCTGAACTCCTCTTTGATCTGATCCGGACGAACAAACACGTGGGCATCGTTCAGTGTCATTTCACGTACGCGCTGCAAGCCTGACAAAGCCCCGCTCTTCTCATAGCGGTGCATCTGTCCCAGTTCAGCGATGCGAATCGGCAGGTCACGGTAACTTCTGACATCATCTTTAAAGACCATCATATGATGCGGACAGTTCATTGGGCGAAGAACAAGCATTTCCCCGTCACCCATATCCATTGGTGGAAACATGTCTTCATGGTAATGATCCCAGTGGCCTGAACGCTTGTAAAAGTCAACGTTTGCCATGATTGGAGTATAGACATGCTGATAACCCAAGCTAATTTCCTTGTCTGTAATGTATCGTTCAATTACACGTCTGATCGTAGCTCCCTTAGGAAGCCAGAACGGCAGACCTGAACCGACCTCTGGTGACAACATGAAAAGTTCCAGCTCTTTACCTAATTTACGGTGATCCCGCTGCTTTGCTTCTTCCCGCATCTTGAGGTACTCTTTCAGTGCTTTTTTATCAAAAAACGCTGTCCCGTATACACGCTGCATCATTTTATTGTCAGAGTTCCCTCTCCAGTAAGCCCCTGCAAGGGATAATAGTTTAAAGACTTGTATCCGACCTGTAGAAGGCACATGTACACCACGACACAGGTCGACAAATTCTCCCTGTTCATAGACAGTCAATTCTTCATTCTCTGGAAGATCTTTGATCAGTTCCTGTTTATAAGGGTCATCTTTAAACAGGTCAAGAGCTTCTGCTCTAGATATTTCTTTTCGAATGATAGGCAGATTTTCTTTTACGATCGCCATCATTTCGTTTTCAATTCTTTCCAGATCTTCATCAGTAATCGGCTGCTCAGTATCTGTATCATAATAAAACCCATTTTCTATAGCGGGCCCTACTCCGAATGACACATCCGGATACAGACGTTTAATTGCCTGAGCCATTAGATGGGCAGTAGAGTGTCTTAAAACTGACAGAGCATCTTCATGATCAGGCGTAACGATTTCAAGTGCTCCGTCTTCATTCAGTTCACGACTGAAATCGACCAGTTCACCATTCCATTTAGCGGCCAGCCCTTTTTTTTCAAGTGACTTGGCAATCCCACCAGCAATCTCTTTAGGCGTTGTGCCTTTAGAAACTTCCTTTGAAGAGCCATCCGGTAAAATAACATTAATCATTTCCGACATTCCAATTCCTCCTATTTTCATTAAAAAAGTCCCATTGAATAAGCTGTCTTATCCAATGGGACGTTTAATATACGTGGTTCCACCCAAGTTTATAGAACAGCAATGAGCCATTCTAATCTCTTCGCTCTTTAACGCAGAGTATACGGCAGATCCTACTCTATTCGGACCGGCACTCGAAAGGGGTCATCCGTTCATTAATGGAAGATTTTCAGCCGGGATCTTCCTCTCTTTTAATTACTGTTGAACGATGGTGTCTTTCTCAAAGTGGTATTATTCTTGATATAGATAGTACTTTATCACTTTTTGCAGGGCAAATCAACTTTTATTTTGACGTCGATTATCTCCTGACATTTCCACTTCCTCAGACAGAAAACGGATACGCTCCATAATCCGCTTCGCTTTAAGAGGCTCTCTTTCACCCCGTTGCGTCACACTCAGGTGTTCTTTTTCAAGCTGATCCATACTGAAGTTTGATGTAAAGAATGTCGGCAGCTCTTCCTGCATCCTGAATTGAAGAATGACACCAAGTACATCATCTCTTATCCAGGACGACATGGAATCTGCTCCAATATCATCGATCATCAGTATCTTCGCGCGTTTGAGTTTTTCCATCTTATCTTCTGTCGTATTATTCCCGATAGCGTTTTTCATTTCAACTGCAAAGGTAGGAAAATGAACCAGCGTAGTTGAATGGCCATGCTGCGACAGTTCATGAGCCATGGCCCCCAGAAGGAAAGTCTTACCTACACCAAATGGTCCTTGAAGATAGAGACCTTTATGATATGAACGAGGCGATTCAAGATAGTCATCTATAAATGTAATTGCCTTCTCAAAAGCAGCCTGACGTTTTCTTGTCGCTTCAAATTCTTCAAGTCTGGCATTTTTGAGATCTTTCGGCATATAAAGGGATTTTATCCTGTTTTTGATCTTAACTTCCTTTTGCCGTGAAAGAAGTTCTCGTGTAGGCACATAAGTCACGTCGATACGATGATTGTTCAGGATGAGCTTGGGTTCATATCCCGGAGCCAGGCTGTTACTCCTGTTCTGCACTTTTTTCTTTTCGGATACAAATTCGTATAGTTCAGAAGCACTTCTTTCAATAGCTTCTTTTGATAATGCTTCTTTATGCTCAGCAAGAAATTCTCTTACGTCCGGATCACTCATGACATCTTTTTTCATGATCTGACTGAACATGTCGCTGACTTTTCCTGAATCCATCAGTTTAGCCAGCTGATCTTTTATACTATCCATTATGATTCACCACTTTTCCTGTTGCGGATTCGTTTAAGTCTTTCTTTGTAAGCTTCCTCTTCCTCTGAACTGAGTCGTTCATCTTTTCCAGAGTCTTCCACAGCCCAGTCAGGAAGGGTTTCCTGTCGAGCATGAGATGCATTTTTCCGACTTTTGGAATAATTACCTTTGGGTGCTGCTTTCTGATTTTTCTGGCTGAATGACGCATAAAGCTGTTTTACTTTCTGCATAGCATCTTCAGGTGTTTTAACCTGACTCTGTGCCCAATCATTGGCTATTTTAGTTGCAAGACCTTTTTCTATGCTAGGTGAATTCTTGATGATTAGCAGATAGTTCAAAAGAATATTTATCACCGCTGTAGTTAACGGCGCATTCTCAACAAGTTCTTTCAGCAGCCACGTTTCATTAGAAGAGACGAATCCACCTTTCTGTCGTTTGATCGACTTCAGATAAGCATAAGGACTCACCTGCTCTGAATGCAGGATAATTTCTATTTCTTCTTTTGAAAATCCTTTTTGCTCGAGCTGTCTTACTCTATGACCACTCTCTTGAGTTAAGTCCTGGGACGCTTTCCTTCGGCTACTGGACTTCTGTAAATACTCTTTTTGTATTAGAGAAGTCAGCTTCTGATCATCTACCTGACCTGTGTTTAAATCTGCTGCTTCAAGTACAAATTTCTGCATCTCCAGCTCATTGATATTATATAAGGTATGAAAGGTATAAATCAGTCGTTTGAGATCAGTTGTGATTGATGAGCGGCTGATATAATTCTTGTTCAGACCTTCAATGAAAAACGACCAGTCGAATCGTTCGGCTGCCATAATCTGATCACTGATCGCAGTCGACCGTTCCTCCGCATCTTCATTTTCAGAAGCTTCACTCATTTTCTTCATATCCACATGGATGACATCAAGAAATGACTTAGTGACTTCTTTGTATTCAGTCAACCTTCCATCATGAACCTTGAATCTTTTTTGCAAGTCGTCTGTCAGTCGCTCACCTACTTTTTCAGTGAGCATCATCTTCATCATCGGATCTTTGAAGAACTGTTCAGGCAGCATAGGACAACTTAAACCGATAGCAAAACGTGTCGAATCAGAATCATGTACATAGACTCTGATAAGGCCGTAAGCTTCCAGCCTGATTCTTGCCTCGTAAAACTCTTTCACACCACAGTCGAGCTGTACAAGTAAATCAGACAACATCAGATCTTTTTCAATGGTCTGATCGAGTGTTTCTTTAAGTGTCATAAAAAGGCTGACAGCGTCTTTTCCAAGAAGTGGCTGGTATAAGTTATGAAGTGCTCTTATATGCACATCAGATAACATCGTCAACCTGATCAGATGTACGCTGTCTTTAGGGCTCATAGTTTTCCAGGGGTAAGTCATCGTTGATTGATCCTTTCAGCCTTGCTTAATGTTCTTTTCTCTTTTTCTCAAGTTCCTGCATTTCCTGCATAAAGACACCAATATCCTTGAATTGTCTATACACACTTGCAAAGCGGATGTAGGCCACGTCATCCAGTTCTGCCAGTTCTTCCATCACGTATTCTCCAATTTTAGTTGAGGGAACTTCATTGGCTCCATTGTCTCTGATTTTATATTCTACTTTATTTACAATTTTTTCCTGTGCAGCTGCAGCTACAGGTCTTTTTTCACAGGCTCTACGGATGCCTCTCAGTAGTTTCTCACGACTGAATTCTTCTCTATTCCCGTTTTTCTTCACAACAAGGACAGGGCTCTGTTCAATACGTTCAAATGTTGTAAAGCGGAAGAGGCAGTTCTCACATTCTCTCCTGCGTCTAATTGCTTTCCCATCATCTGCCGGTCGGCTGTCCACTACTCTGCTTCCGTTGTGTTGACATTTAGGACAATGCATATTGTTCAGTCCTTTACTATTAAATATTTACTGACAGTATACCACATTTCCAGGCTCTAACTAATACCCATTATAGTCAAGCCAAGTTCTCAGCTGATCTTCCGTTTCCTCAATACTGCCCCTGTTGTCGATGATGACATCTGCTTTTTCAGCCTTGATGTCTATTGATTTCTGTGCATCGATCCGTTTCTGAGCATCTCTATCACTGAGGCCGTCTCTTTTCATCAGCCGTTTCAGCTGAGTCTGCGGGTCAACATAAACCACCATAACTGCATCCACTTCACTTTCAAGCCCAATTTCATAGAGCAGAGGAATATCCAGAACAATCATTGAGTGGTCAGCTTTGATCAGCTTACTTTTTTCATCCCTGATCCAGTTCAGAACATGACTATGAACGGTCTCATTCAGTTTACTTAATTTAGCAGGATCGTTGAACACAATAGCGCCAAGTCCAGTCCGGTCTACCGCTCCGTCTTCTGTTAATATCTCCTGGCCGAATGCCTTCACAACCGCATGGTAGGCTGCCTGACCTGGTTCCATTACGAGTCTGGCTCCCTTATCTGCATCCACTACAGGAATGCCTTGAGACTCAAAGAAGCGGCTGACCGTGGACTTCCCAGTTGCAATACCTCCTGTTAAACCTAGAATAAAAGTCATCGTTTTCCCCCTGTTCCTATGACTGACAGATTGGGCAGTAGTGCGTCCCTCTCTGTGCGATTTTAGTTTTAAGAAATGGTGTATGGCAGATCGGACAGTCGGATCCAACTTTTCCATAGATTTTTAAGCTATTCTGAAAACTGCCTTCTCTTCCGTAAGCGTTGGCGTAAGTTCGGATAGTCGTTCCTCCTGCTTCGACAGCTTCTTTCATTATCCTCACAATCGAGGATCTCAGCACACTGATTTCTTCATCAGTTAGCGAAGAAGCTGAACGATCCGGGCGAACACCTGCATCATACAGAATTTCATCTGCGTAAATATTCCCTACACCTGCTACCAGCTTCTGATCAAGCAGACAAGCTTTTATTACCCGTTTTTTCCCTGAGAGGTAATCTGTCATCCATTTGATGCTCAGATCCTCTTCGACCGGTTCCGGTCCAAGGCTGGTCAGCGAAGGATGGTTTAGCAGGTCCCCTTTATTGATGAGACTCATTTTCCCGAACTTTCTGACGTCAAGATAACGCAGCTCCTGTCCATCATCAAGGCTGAAAATAACATGGGTATGCTTAGTTAACGGAGTCGCTGCTTTTTCTAATCTGAATTTCCCTTCCATCCTCAAATGGCTGATCAAAACATAATCAGTCAGGATAAAAAGAAGAAACTTGCCTCTTCTTCTAATCGTTTCAATTGTCTGGCCTTCCAGTTTTTTCTGGAATAGCCGACTCTCAGGTTCTTTGATAATGTTGTCCCAGCGTACAGTGACTTTGCCGATCGTTCTCTCACTGACGAGATCGACTAAACCATTTCTGACACTTTCAACTTCCGGCAATTCAGGCATATTATTCTCTCATTTCCTTTTGTTTTTTCCAATAAAAGAAGCGAGACTGCTCCCGCTCTTTTAATGCTATTTAGCTTGATACCAGTTATCTCCTGCGCTGCTCTCAACTTTCAGAGGAACAGACAGCTCAACTGTTTTTTCCATCACTTCTTTTACAAGAGATTCCAGCTTGTCCATCTCATGTTCAGGTACTTCGAATATCAGTTCATCGTGAACCTGAAGAAGCATGGTAGCTTCCAGATTTTCTTCTTTCATCCGTTTAGCCATTTCTATCATAGCCATTTTAAGGATGTCTGCCGCACTTCCCTGAATCGGTGTATTCATAGCCGTACGCTCCGCAAAAGATCTTAAATTGAAATTGCGTGAATTGATGTCCGGCAGATACCTGCGACGGTGGAACAATGTTTCGACAAAGCCGTTTTCTTTGGCCTCTCTGATTACAGTGTCAATAAATTCCTTCACACCCGGGAAACGGTCAAAGTACGTATCGATATAGTCTTTTGCTTCCTTACGTGTAATATTCAGGTTCTGTGAAAGACCGTAGTCGCTGATACCGTATACTATTCCGAAATTGACAGCCTTGGCTTCACGCCTCATATCAGATGTAACTTTTTCGGGAGTATCGATATCGAAAACACGCATAGCCGTCGTTGTATGGATATCTTCGTCATCCAGGAAGGCTTTGATCAAATGATCATCTTCTGAAATATGCGCGAGAATACGAAGTTCGATCTGCGAGTAATCCGAGGCAAATATTTTCCAGCCTTTTTCTCTAGGAATAAAGGCTTGACGAATCTTACGCCCTTCCTCAAGACGGACGGGGATATTCTGCAGATTAGGATCCACAGAGCTCAGTCGCCCAGTACGTGCAACGGTCTGAAGATAGCGTGTATGAATCTTGCTCGTCTGCGGATCGATAACTTTCAGCAGCCCCTCAATATAGGTGGACTGTATTTTGGCAATCTGACGATACTGTAGAATATGTTCAACGATTGGTGCCTCATCCTTCAGCTTTTCGAGTACATCCTGTGCAGTAGAATATCCGGTCTTAGTTTTCTTGATGACTGGATAACCCATTTTCTCGAACAATATCACACCCAACTGTTTAGGAGAATTGATATTGAACGTTTCTCCGGCTTCTTCATAAATTCTTTCTTCGATAGATTCAAGCGTCGTACCAAATTCTTCTTTCATTCGTTCCAGCCGCTCTGCGTCGACAGTGATGCCTTGTATCTCCATATCAGCAAGCACTATGGCCAGAGGCAGTTCCATTTCTTTAAGCAGATCTTCCTGCTCGTTTTCTTTCAGCTGTTTGTCCATCGAATCTGACAGATGATAGATGCCTAAAACCTTACGCGCCATATGATCATGCATAAGAGCACTATCTTCAGGCACTTTTATTTTTTTCCCTTTTCCATAAACAACTTCATCAGGCGTGATATGGTCGTAATTATGTTTTCTGGCTACATCAACGATATCCCCACTGCTGCTGTCTTCAGCTGTAAGTAAATAGGACGCTAACATGATATCGAATGTAATGCCTTTAAGGGTCATCCCTTTATTATTCAAAGCGACATAGGTGCGTTTAGCATCATACAGCACTTTACTGCTGTCTTCATCTTCGATCCACGCCTTGAAAGCATCAGATGCAAAAGCAGTCTGAGGATCGGTCACATAAATACTCTCATCATTTCCCCAGGCAATTGAGACGATTTCAGCATGATGATAGTTCTCATTCAACATTTCGATATACATAGCCATATTTGAAGAGAAGTGAGAAGACGACAGTTCATTTAAGAAAGTATATTCGACCTCCACAGCATCTTCGGCCAGCTGCTCCATATATTCTGACGTATCGAGTTTCTGCAAATGAGAATTGAAATCCATTTCTTTATAGAAAGAGATAAGATCCTCCATACTCAATCCGCTGTATGTCAGATTGTCCAGTTTTACTTCAATTGGTGCATTAGTATCGATGGTTGCCAGTTTTTTACTTAGAAATGCCGTTTCCTTCTCATTGATCAGATATTCTTTTCGTTTGGACTTTTTCATCGCTTCGATATTCTCATAAAGGTTCTCAACCGACCCATATTCGTGCAGTAACTTGAGAGCAGTTTTATCACCGATCTTGGTCACTCCTGGAATATTGTCTGAGGCATCTCCTGCCAGTCCTTTCATGTCGATAATCTGAATCGGATCGATTCCCATTTCTTCCTGAATCGACTGTTTGGTGTGTTCTTTTAAGTCGCTGACTCCTTTTTTAGTGATATCCACCCGAATGGCATCCGAAGCAAGCTGAGTAAGGTCCCTGTCTCCGGTCAGAATCACGACCTCAAAACCGTTTTCTTCAGCCTCTTTAGCCAGCGTTCCTATGATGTCATCTGCTTCATAGTTTTCAAGCTGATAGCTCTGCAGACCGAACCCTTTAAGGAGATCTTTCATAAAGGGAATCTGTTCAGAAAATTCAGACGGCATTTTTGACCGACCGCCTTTATAGTCGTCGAAATACTCGTGTCTGAATGTAGTCTTTCCTGCATCAAAAGCCACGAGTGCATGTGTCGGCTGTTCCTTGTTCACAATCACTTCAAGCATGTTATGAAAGCCATAAAGCGCATTGGTGTGCAGTCCGTTTCTATTCTTCATTCGTTCCAGCTGGCTATGCAGACCATAAAAAGCTCTGAATGCCACACTGTGCCCGTCTATGAGCAGTAATTTCTTTTTATCAGCCAATCTTTTCAACTCCCAGTTATTCATCCTAAACCTATAGTATCAAAATTTGTGCAATAGAAAAAGAGAACGTCCTTAAACTCCCTATACAATAAGTATTATACCACTATTGTATGCAGAGGGAGCTTGAAGGCCATTCTCTATAGACTAATATTAATTTTTGGCTTCCGACTGGCTTAAAATAACTTCGAAAGCATGTTCGAATTTATCAACATCACCAGCGCCCATGAAAACGACAACCTGGTTCTTATGTTTCAACAGAGCTGACATATCTTCTTCTGAAATGATGTCCTTACCTTTTTCAGTTTTATCCAGTAGGTCCCTGATCGTTACAGTTCCTTCCTGTTCTCTTGCAGACGTGAAAATGTCGCATAGATAGACAGCATCAGCCAGATCAAGAGCTTCACCAAATTCATCTAAAAGCGCAACGGTTCTACTGAAAGTGTGCGGCTGAAAGACAGCCACAATTTCTCTGTCAGGGTATTTCTGATGAGCAGCGTCAAGAGTGGCTCTTATTTCTGCAGGATGATGCGCATAGTCATCGATGATGACTGTATCCATTACATTTTTTTCAGTAAAGCGTCTTTTTACACCTTTAAATGACTGAAGTCTTTCCTGAACTTTATCCTGATCAAGTCCTTCATAATGTGAGAACGCGATAACTCCCAGCGCATTCTGGATGTTATGCTTTCCATACGATGGAATGAAGAATTTGCCGTAGAAATCTCCTCTGACAAACACATCGAACGTAGACCCTTCAGTCGTTCGCTCAAGATTCTTGGCCTGAAAATCGTTATATTCATCAAAGCCATAATAGACGATAGGGACAGAAGCATGCAGTTCCTGAAGTCTCGCGTCATCACCGCAGGCAAAAATTGCTTTTTTGATCTGCTGTGAGAATGAAAGAAACGCATCCTGCACATCTTCTATGCTCGTATAATAGTCCGGATGATCAAAATCAATGTTAGTGATCAGTGCATAGTCTGATTTATATGCCAGAAAATGACGCCTATATTCACAGGCTTCGAGAATAAAATACTCAGCATCCTTTTCGCCTCGACCTGTTCCATCTCCAATAAGGTAACTGGTCGGCTTGATTCCACTTAGTACATGAGAAAGAAGGCCGGTAGTACTGGTCTTCCCATGTGAGCCAGTTATAGCTACACTGGTAAACTGATCGCTCAGCTCCCCAAGAAAGTCGTGGTATCTTTTCACGGGCAGCCCCAATTCAAGAGCTTTACTTATCTCTTCATGTGTATCCGGAAAAGCATTGCCTGCTATGACAGTCATGCCTTCTTTAATATTTGCTTCGTCAAATAAATAGATAGGGATATGATTATCTTCTAGATTTTTTTGAGTAAAGAAGTATTTTTTAACATCTGACCCCTGAACTTTGAATCCTTTATCATGAAGGATCAAAGCCAGCGCACTCATACCTGATCCTTTAATTCCCACAAAGTGGTAGATTGTTTCCTGATTCATTCGTTAAAAATCCTCCATTAAATTCAGATCTGTAAAATTTACATCGTTATATACTATAATTGAAATGAATCAAAAAAGCCAGTACATTTATTTATCTTTTTCCGGAGTCATCTTTTCCGAACAGTCCAGG
The DNA here is from genome assembly GCF_900109325.1 of Alkalibacterium pelagium. GTDB lineage: Bacteria > Bacillota > Bacilli > Lactobacillales > Carnobacteriaceae_A > Alkalibacterium > Alkalibacterium pelagium. The sequence continues at coordinate 40,764 of NZ_FNZU01000014.1, read as the reverse complement.
GACCTCACTTCGTCTATTGATGCTGTCATTTCTGTCATCATCCATGATCGAAGCTAATGTCCGGTGAAGACCATATGTCTTTTTTGTCTTTTCACGAACAACTGACTTAGCTTTTTGGATTTTCATTTGATCGGGCAGATCTGAAAATGGCTCGGATTCACTCGTCCAGCCCCATTTTTCTTTCAGAGACTGAGTGGCATGTTCTTCTAGAACAAGGAATTCTTCAGGTTTTTTCTGCATCTCCTGTTTAAGCACACCATAATCGATCGTCGGCTTTTTTCTCTGCCTGGGCGGTTTATTGTAACCGTACACCGGCGACGGGACTTTACTTGCTTCAAAAGGAGGATCGATGTATGTTCTGTTGTAAGATTCCTGAGGATGTTCCAGATACTCTTTGAACTCTCTCTTGATTTCTTCCTTTCGCTTAACTTCGCCAGGAAGTGTGTACGTGTCTTTAAAAGAAAGTGACTGTTCATCAGATTTACTCTCCGGCCTGTTTTTCTTCGATGATTCAAAGAACTCTCTATACTTTGAAGACACTATTTCTCCTCCTTCTCTAGTAATAACAGATCATTAAGCTGAAAAAGCTGTACCCACTTCTGCATCTTCTGAAAGGACCATAATTCCTTTGCCTTCCTGAGGCAGTCCTAGTTCTCCAGCTGAACAGATCATGCCGTTACTTTCTATGCCTTTAAGTTCACCAGGCCAGATAACCATTCCATCAGGCATCACCGCACCGGTGCGGGCTACCACAACTTTCTGTCCTTTAGCAATATTCGCGGCACCACAGACAATCTGTAGAATTTCACCATTGTCAACTTCAGTTTGAGTCAGGTTCAGGTGATCAGAGCCTTCTACAGGTTCACATGATGTCACGTAGCCTACCACAAATTTCGGCGATGTCTCAGTCTCGAGTTTGATAGAAAATCCAGCCTCTGCAATCAGACTGTTCACTTTGTCCACCGCTTCTTCCTCAAGTTCAACTGGACCGTCAGTCAATCCGTGCAAATAGTCAGAGGCTTTGAAAAGGTTGATACCTGTTACCTTTCCATCATCTTTTGACTTGATCAAGACGATATCTCCATTTCGTTCCGGAACCTGCGCTGTTGCTTCCATTTTCTGGAACTGGATCATCAGGACATCATTCAGTCCATTGTTGTTATAAGTTGTTATCTGCATTGTGTATAAACTCCTTAGTTTTCTTTAGATTAAAATGTTTTTAGAGTCTCCAGTACTGATCGGTCAAATGTTTTGACGATCTGGTAGACCATTTCTCTGGCTGCTTCATAGTCATCGATACGGAAAAGAGATTGATGGGTGTGGATATAGCGGGCGGGAACACCTATCACAGCGCTTGGTATGCCTTCATTCAATGTATGTGCCGCTACAGCATCCGTCCCTCCTTTGGATACGAAATACTGATAAGGAATCTTATTCGTCTCTGCTGTATCAATGAGATAATCCTTCATTTCTCTGGAAAGAATCATACCTGGATCCTGAATTCTCAGAAGAAACCCGTCGCCCAGACGGCCGAAAGCTTCTTTATCTCCGTTAAGGTCATTTGCAGGTGAACAGTCGACAGCCAGGAAAGCATCCGGCTGGAATTTTCTAACAGATCCTTTTGTTCCTCTTAGTCCAACTTCTTCCTGAACATTTGCTCCGGCAATCAGTGTACTCGGCAACTGCTCTTCTTTTAATTGTTTCAGAAGTTCCAGGACAAGTGTCACACCGTAGCGATTATCCCAGGCTTTACCTGCAAAAGTCTTTTTATTTGCCATCTGTATAGTCTCTACGACAGGTACGATAGGGTCTCCAGGACGTACGCCGTATTCTTCTGCTTCTTCCTTGGATTCAAAACCTCCATCAAACAAAATCGAGTCAATGGAAATCGACGTGTTCTTCTTGTCCTTCAGAAGATGGGGCGGGATCGAAGACGATACCAGCGGGTACTCCCCTTTTTTAGTCTGAATCGTGAACCGCTGAGATGAGACCACATAAGGATTCCATCCACCGATTGGCAGGACTTTAATCAGTCCTTTTGATGTAATGGATGAAACCATGAAACCTACTTCATCCATATGTGCAGCCAGCATCAATTTTGGTGCATCTGGTGTCTGTGATTCTTTCACCCCAAACAGTCCACCCAGTCCGTCCGTTTCTATCCGGTCGACCAGTCCGTTCATTTCATCTCGCATAAAGTCACGGACATTGTGTTCAAATCCGCTGATTCCCTGAAGTTCAGTTGTTCGTTTAATCATCTGAAATGTTTCTTCATTCATATATAATCGTCAGTCAGGCTGACTCTATCCCCCAGTATAAGATTTCGGGTCACTATCTCCCGCTGTACTCTCATTATTATACACAAAACCCGGTTCAAATTTAAGTTAAACCTAGTTTGTTTGTGTTACACTATTAATCTAAGGTATGTTAAAATTAGAGACGAAAGCGTTATTAATTCGAAATGGAGGAGTTCTGATGTATATGAAAAAGGAAGAAAAGAAAGAAACAAAGACATACTCTACGGAAGACTGGATGTACCTGGGTGGTTCGGTTGTGGTTTCCTTTATTCTGGGCATGCTGACCTTTGCATTCTTCAAAAAGAAGAAGTCACTAAAGGCTGACGATCTTTTAAAATCCATAAAAAAAGAATTTCTTAAAGAAGGACCGATCGACGGGTCATGGATTGAATTATCCAAAGTGCCGTGGAAAAAATTTGCTTATGAAACTGATGTTTACTACGGTGGGATCTCACGCTATGAAGAAAGCAAGCTGGTCCAATACGAATTCATCGTTGATGCTTACACCGGCAGTCTGATCGACCTATACAGAGTGTAAATGAAAATGAGTCTGGTTCAGCCATTGCTGCTCATACTCATAATATAAGACAAATAAATAACCTCAGTCACTTGAACCTCCACTGCTTAGCTTAGTGAGTCAAGTAACTGAGGTTGTTTTTATTTGAACATGACAACTGCTTTATAAATTCTGTTGCCTTTTTTAGAAAATTTTTCTTCATATTCTGTCATTACGTTGTCTTCTACTTCGCTATTGTGCAGATCCAGATACACTTTTTCCAGCACCGCATCATACTTGGAGAAGCTGGTCAATGAATATTCGAATAGCTTCTGATTGTCCGTCTTGAAATGAAGTTCTCCTTCATCATTTAGAATTGTCTCGTAGACTGACAGGAATGACTTATAAGTGAGTCGGCGCTTCTCGTGTCTGTTTTTTGGCCATGGATCAGAGAATGTCAGATAGATGCGGTCGACTTCTCCGGGTTCAAAATAGTCTCTTAGATCTTTTGCGTTTACTTGCATCAGCTGCAGATTAGGCAGCTGTTCATCAATCTGTTTTTCCAGTGCAGAAACGATGACACTTGTCTGCAGTTCAATTCCGATAAAGTTGATATCTGGATAGCGTTTAGCCATTTCAATAATGAAACGCCCTTTTCCACATCCGATTTCAATATGCAAAGGCTGAGGTTTCCCAAACCGCTCTGTCCACTTCCCTTTTGATTCTTCCGGTTTTTCAACCACATATTGCTTATACTCCAGTAGCTTATCCTGGGCGTATGGTTTGTGACGTAATCTCATTTAAACACTCCTCGTTAGTTCAGTAAAAAAGGGAGCAGATCGTTAAACCTGTCCCTGCATTCATTAATTTTATGATAATAGCTGATTCAATTTGATCAAATACTGGTTCATCCTTAGATAATCTTGTTTCTGATGGCTTGCTTTAATGTCAAACAACAGGTTAGCTGTGCCGTACCAGTAAAATTTACTAGTAGTAGCGCCTGGAGTAAACGGAATCATAGCGGTAATCCACTCGTCCCAGTTCTGGTGATCGATATAACGTTCCAGCAGCTGACTCAAGTCGGCTACAGGATCAGCAAGCAGTGCTGAATCCCAGTCAACCAGATAGAGTTCTTCTTCAGAAGACATAAGGAAATTCTTATGCGAGATGTCACCATGGCAGACCATTTTATTTTCAATCTGATCATCAGCTGGCATATGCTTTTCCAAGTACGATACAGCCTGTCTGATTGATGGATGGGCAATAAGATCGGGCGCCAGTCCATACACCGCATTGTAGTAAAAGTCAGATGGAGAGAGTACTTTCCCTCCCAGACGATGCAGCATTCTCTTCAGACTTTGAGACTGATGAACTTTTCTGATCATCTGAATCACACTTGAAGAAGTCATTTCTTCTTTGAACAGAGTCCGGCCATTGCACCATTCCTGAGCTGTCAGCACGTCCCCGTTTCCTATCCGCTTGGTCCATACGAGTCTGGGAGAGATCCCTTCGAGGGACAATGCTGCCAGAAAAGGCGATGAATTCCGCTTGAGAAATAAACGTTCTTCGTTTTTCGTTCCCATATAAGCTTGACCTGTTTCTCCACCGATGGGATGCAGCTGCCACCCCGTTTCTCTCTCTAACTCCATAATATTCAATCCTTTACATGTTCTTCTCATGTCACTCAATAATAAAGACATTTACGCATCTTCTATTGTAGAAAGAATTATCGGTTCCGTCAAGCGCATGCATGTTCTTTTTTTATCTTTCAGACTCATCTAACAATCTCGCCACATTGCTGTTCAATTTCTTTAAGGTATTCTGCCTGTAGAGCAGTTGTCACATCGCCAGGTTTATCAGTAAATAGTATGCGTTCATCGATACGTCTGACCGGCATGACTTCAATTGTCGTGCTTGAGCAGAATACTTCATCTGCTTCGTACATTTCATCAAGCGTAAACGGTCTGTCGACTACTGGAATATTCAGTTTTTCCGCACATTTCTTCCATACTAGCTTTGTCACTCCGGGTAAAATGAGATTTCCATCAGGATGGGTCATCACTTTTCCGTTTTTAACGATTGCTATGTTAGAGGCAGAACACTCTGTAACTGTTCCGTCTCGATGAAGAATGGCTTCTTCAGCATTCTTTTTATGTGCTTCATGCTTGACCATGATGTTTCCGAGTAATGATATCATCTTGATATCACATTTCAGCCACCGTATATCTTCTGTTACTATCGTATCGATCCCTTTCCCCTGCTTGACAGCATCTCTTTCGCCTGCTGTCATCGTTCCAGTCAGCATTGGAAGGACCCCTGCATCAGGGTACATGTGGTTTCTAGGTGAAGAAATCCCTCGCGTCATCTGCAGGTAAAGATTTCCGGTATCGATTTTTGTTTCTTCAAGCAGCCGGTTGACGAGTGCTTTTATCTCGTTTCGACTATAGGGCACAGCCATTTCAATTTTTCCAGCACTGGAATAGAACCTGTCAATATGCTCATCCAGGCAGAAAAAGCGGCCATTGTAAGCTCTGATTACTTCATAGATTCCGTCTCCGAACTGATACCCCCGATCTTCCGGATCGATTCTAACTTCACTTCTATCTACAATCTCACTATTCCAAATCACTTTCATGTCTTTCTCCCCTTATCCTGCTAGCCCAACCTTCTAGGCACATATACTGAATTGAAGCCAAAAACGAACACTGTACTGATCAAAAAGACTATCCCTGTGGTCTCCCACCCCCCGTTGAGGGCTCCCAGAGAAAAAATGATACTCGTTACGATCAGTGCCATATTCAACAATTTTTGGATGGCTTTTATTTTATCAGTATTTGTATAAGGATACAATTTAAAATGAACAGATTCATCCAGAACTTGTTTTAAAGGGAGAAGCTGGAACCCGATCAGATAAATAAACAGAACACTCACAAGCGTTCTCAGCCATAAAACAGGAGTGAAGTATATGACAATCAGTCCGATGGTCAGCAGTCTGACATACAGCCCGCTGAAAGCTGTCTGTCTAATAAATACTCTACTGATATAATACATATGCGGATCTTTTTTAGAGCTGATGATACTAATTAAAGGGTCGAATCCTTTCATACGTTTAACTTTATTTTGTCCATAAGGCGTTTCAATGAAAAGATTGATCAACCTGTATATGCCTTGGACTCGTTTCTGTTCAATGTCGATCATTCTGTCCCAGTTCCACAGCTTTTCACGTGAATAACTGAAGACCAGGTAAATCAGCCCAAACAGTCCAGACAAGCTCAATAATAGACCAACCCATAGGGAAACGAAAAGACTCAGCCCTAGAGTTCCCAGTATCAGAATGTGTCTACCTGTATAGATAGTTCGTATCAGCGTTAAACTGTCTGACTGAAATGAGTGATACTGGACCAGCAGATCGATCAGCTTCAGACAGATTAATACAGCCAGCCAGCTTAAGCTATAAGCTTGACCAGATATGTTTAAAGCTTCCATTAAAGGCATCGTAAGTGTCGCAATCACAGCCATCCCCGCACTTAAAAACAGACCGCTGATAAGTAAGTGCCGCCTCATGATCGGTGCCATCTGCTTTTCAAGAGGCAAAAGATATATGCCATCAGCTGGTTCGATCAGAGTTCTTATTCCACCTATAGGCAAGACAAAGTATATGATGACAATAAGCAAAAGACGTGGGAGAAGATCCGAGGGAGCAACGGTCTCGACGTAATCTGAATAAGTAAAACCTAATGCACCCGTCAGGATCATCAAAGCAATGACAAAGTGATCATTGAACACATATTTAAGGTATTTGCCAATCCGTCTGTAATACTCATACGTTCTCTTTTTAAACATGTCTCTGACCGTCATTTTAAAACCCTTCCCTATCAGCTAGACGTCCATACATCTCATCAAGAGTCGCTTCCGGCATGTCGAAGTGTTTTCTTAAGTCGGCAATCGTTCCCATCGCATATATTTCACCATTATGCATAACAACAAATTTATCGCAGATTCTTTCAGCGTTTGCCAGTACATGGGTGGACATCAGTATAGAGGCTCCGTTACGCTTATGTTCTTCCATCAGCTGGACAAGGTCTCTGATAGCCAGTGGATCAAGTCCTAGAAACGGCTCATCAATAATAAACAGAGACGGCTCGATAATAAAAGCACAGACAATCATCACTTTCTGCTTCATGCCTTTTGAGAAATCATTCGGAAACCAATCAAGCCGTTCAGTCAGCCTGAACAGGTCAAGCAGATGATTCGCTGTCTTCCACGCCCGATCGCGTTCAAGTCCATAAGCCATAATCGTCATCTCAATGTGCTCCTTTAAAGTCAGTTCGTCATAAAGGAGCGGCGATTCAGGGATGAACCCAATTTTTCTGCGATACGTTTCCGGATCTTCGTTGATCGTTCGGCCATCTATCTGGACAGTTCCTTCAAAAGCCTTCATCAGCCCGATGATGTGTTTGATTGTCGTACTTTTTCCGGCACCATTTAATCCGATCAGTCCGATCAGTTCACCATCTGCAATGTCGAATGATACGGATTTCAAAACAGGTATTCTACTGTATCCCCCTGTCAGGGATTCTACTTTCAAGCTCATGCAACCTATCCTTCCCTGTAAACTAGTGCTTATATTTTACCACACAAAGTGAAGGTTTAAAGATTCCTGTGGTGTCTTTTTATTATTTCCCGGCATAATATGATAAACTGTATCTATACTGTATTACGGAAAGAGGGAAAGTCATGAGCGAGTGCATATTCTGCAAAATTATTGATGGGGAGATTCCAGCCAGAAAAGTCTATGAGGATGATTCAGTCATTGCTATTCTGGATGTATCTCAAGTGACTAAAGGTCATACTCTAGTCATTTCCAAAAAGCATGTCAGAAACATTCTCGACTATACAGACGAACTGGCTGCAGACGTCTTTACAAAAATACCAAAGATAGCGCGTGCAGTCAGATCATTCGATCCGGAATGTGAAGGGTTAAATCTTCTGATGAACAATGAGGAAATCGCCTCTCAAAGCGTCTTTCATGGCCATGTTCATCTGCTGCCTAGATATAACTCTGATAAAGATGGCTTTGGACTGAAATGGGACACACATTCGGATGATTATTCTGATGACGAGCTGGATGAGGTTCAGAATAATATTATCAGCACATTATCAAAGGAGGGGTAAGATTATGAAGCACTTTCTACTAGGAAGCCTATCAGGAGTCGTTCTTGGAGGGATTTACGGACTGGTCAGAACACCCAGACCAGGAAAGCAGAATCAGGAGATGCTGAAAGACTATATCGATGATACAACCGACCATGTTCAGGATGTAACGGATAAAGTCAACGATCTGAAATCAGCTATAGGAAGATTAACTTCCGAAGTAAATTTTGTCCAGACTGAATTTATGAGTGAAATGCAGACAGTAGCAGCCGAGTTCCAGAAAGAAGCTGAACCACGTATGAGACGCATTCAGGAGAAAGCTGAAAAAATTCAGACTGAAGTCGAAAAAACAACAGAAACTATATCTTCACCAACCGAATAAAAAAGCGTTGCCGGTTTGATGTCGGCAACGTTTTTTTCGATTATGAGTCAGATTAATGTGTTTACTACGACGAATGGTTCATATCTGACTTTATGGTACATTCGCATGTCGTTTAATAGCTCTAATGGTCCATAAAGCTGAATATGGGCCATTTAACTTGAAAAACCATAGCCAAACCGTCCATATACCGATATATGGTCTATTCACCTGCTTTTTTTTACAAATATCCAATAAAAAAGCACACGGGAGATTGTTATCCGCCCGTGTGCCGAAGTGTTTGTATTATTCGTTGTCTTCTTCTGCTTCTTCAGCATCCTCTGCATCTGCATCAGAGTCAGCATCAACATCAGTATCTGTGTCTTCATCAGTTTCAGGATCTTCTTCAACGCCATTTTCGTCTTCTTCTAATCCTTCTTCTTCAAGAAGTTCGTCCAGCATATCCTGATCCATTTCCTGCTGTTCGGAAGCTGGCTGCATGAACTGCTGCATAGCTCCAGTCAGGTCTTCGTCAGAAATCTGTACATTTGCGTCACGTACAAGTTCGCCGATAGCTTCCTGAACCACTGCCTGGTCCTGCATGTAGCTGTCCAGAATCATCGCTTCAATGGTTTCACGCTCTTCTTCCAGTGTTCCTTTTTCGCCTTCTTCTACCAGTTTAATGATGTGATAGCCGAATTGAGACTCTACTGGCTCCTGAGTGAACTCACCTTCTTCAAGTTCCATTGCTGCTTCTTCAAATTCTGGGACGAAACGACCAGGTTCAAGCACAAGTTCGCCGTCACTTTCGATTGTTCCAGTGTCCATCGTATGTTCAGCAACCAGCTCACCGAAGTCAGCTCCATCATTCAGCTCATCAATGATTTCTTCAGCAAGACCTAAGTCCTCTACAAGAATATGAGCAACAGTTGAATCGATAGCATAATTCTCGTATGCTTCTTCGATTTCTTCCTCTGTTATTTCGACATGATCCTGAATAGCCGCTCTCACTTGAAGTGATGTACGCACACTGTTTCTCACATCGTCCAGAGACATGCCCTGCATGGCAATCATTTCTTCGAATTCTTCAACGCCGCCATAAGGTTCAGCTTCTCTTTCGAGTTCAGCATCGACATCTTCATCAGATACTTCATCACCATATGCGTGATCAAGAATATCTTCAAGCAGGATCTGCTGCAGCATCTGCTCTCCATAAGTCATACCACTTTGAGTGACTTCATTTTTCATTCTTTCATATAATTCATCTTCACGAACTCGTCCAGCTTCTGTAGAAGCTACTTCTGGACTGCTTGCGCATCCTGCCAGTAAAAGTCCAGAACAGGCTATTGCGCCAAATAACATTTTTTTCATACTCGTAAAAACACATCCTAATTCTTATAATCTAGTGAACGGTCAGGGCTAAGATAATCTGCCATGTCCGTACCTCAATTAATATAACACAGGTCTTGAGAAAATGAAAACGTATAAAGCAAATCTTTACTATTTTTCATCAAGCCTTCACAAATAAACCTATTATTCTTCAGAGGCTGGTCTTTCCTTCTTTACTGTGCTTTTAAAAAACGACCGGTTGTCCATTGCCCAGATCCGTTCAGAAAATTCTCCTGCTTCTGTTTTCCTTAAGGCAGACTCCATCATGTTCATCTTGGCATCGATCTGATCAATATAATGGATGATTTCAGCTTCAGGAATCTGCGGTCTCACTGGAGACCCATATTCCATCTCTCCATGATGAGCAAGCACAAGGTGTTTAAGCAGGAGAACGTCTTCGTGACTTTCGTCGATTTTAAGCTCCACACATGCTTTTGAAATCTCATCATAGATAAGGACGATGTGTCCCACCAGTTTACCCTCGAGCGTATATTCTGTGGCTGTTGGTCCGCTGAGTTCTATCACCTTTCCGACATCATGTAGAATGATTCCAGCATAAAGTAGGGAAGGGTTCAGCAGATCATAACTAGCCGTTATTGATTTTGCAATTTTGAGCATGGACATTGTGTGGAAGGCCAGTCCGCCGAGGTATGCATGGTGATTTTTCTTTGCAGCAGGACTTTGGAAGAACTCTCTCTGATACTTTTTCATTATATAGCGAACAATACGGTTCAGATGAGCATTAGTTATGTCAAAGACAGCCTGGTTGAAAGCTTCGATCATCTTGTCTTTATTGACTGGTGCCCGTTCAATGTATAAGTCAGGATTAGACGGTTCATCATCTTGAGCAAGCCTCATCTGCTTGATTCGCAGTTGAGGTGCACCATTGTATTCTTCCCTCCTGCCATCCACTTTTATAACTCGGCCCGGCTTGAACTGTTCAACATCACTGGGAGAAGCATCCCAGTAATTAGCCGAAATTTCTCCACTGGTGTCTTGTAGAATCAGGGCAAGATAAGGTTTGTTATTCCGTGTTTTCTTTTCTTCAGCTGATTTGATCAGAAGGAAGAGGTTCAACTGCTCATCTTTCTGGTAGTCATATAACTTTTTCATTGTCGCCACTCCTTTGCCTGCTGTTCATTGTCTTCAATATGTTTGTTCCACTACTTAGTTCAATTTTAACACATGAGACTCAGGAACATAATCAGTAATAGTTGAATCAAAGGTAAAATAAATGACTTGTACAGACTGACAGATCTCGTTCAGCAGATCATACAGTTTATTTTTTCTCGCTTCATCGACATTGACAAAACTGTCATCAATAATGACCGGAAAACGCACCGTATCTTTAAAGCTGACTACAAAAGCCAGTCTTATCGCAGCATAAAGCGGCTCGACAGTTCCTCTTGAAAGCTCTTCCGCTGCCCATTTCTTTCCATTGCGGTCAATCACAAAGAACTCGTCGTAGTCCATAAGGATTGATGGATAGTCTCCTGAGGTAAGTGAAGAAAAATATTTTTCTGCCAGAGCAATGGTCTGAGGCAGCTGATTGGCTTTAGCGTTATTCAGAGTCCGTTCGATCAGTGAGGAGGCAATTTTGTACGCGCTCCATTGATCAGCTGCATCCTGATATATACTTTTTTCATTTTCGTACTTTTGAAGCAGCTCCGAGTATGTTCCACCTTCTTCCAGTTCCTTTATTTCGTAAGAAAGTTCGACAGATCTTCGGGCTTTTTCTTTATAGCGACTTTCTAACTCCTCTGCTGATTCAGACAATTCCATCAGTTTGTTCTTCACATCTTCGGCTGACAAGGCCAGAGCCTGTTCACTTACATCGATTGTCGAAGATAAATGTTCATAACGTCTGATCTTTTCATCCTTTTCCTCAAGAGTGTGATAGGCACGTACAAAGGCTTCTTCATTCTTTACAGAAGCCTGTTCATAAAGCTTATGCTTTAATTTATTCTGTTCTTTCTCCTGCTGAACAAAATATAATACAGCATTCTGAATTTTCTCAGTTTCTTTTATATAGGCCTGCTGCAGTCGCTTGTCCTGCTCAATCTGTCTGAGTCTTTTTCTAGCCTCTGAAAAAACAGTCAGCGGATCCTGTTCGTCTTCGTAAATGGTACAAGTAAAGGCGTTCTGTCTCAGTTCCTTATCCAGCTCAGTTATTTGTTCTGACACTCTCTCTGACAGTTCTCTCTGCTGTCGTTCAACTTTTCTTATTGCTGACATCTTTTCCATTGAAGACATCACAGCAGTCAGTGAGTAGTGTTCAGGGTAACGATGAACTGATTTCCATTCAGAAAATGATGCAGCATATTCTTCTTTTTCCTGCCTGATCTTGTTCTGAGAATCTTTTTCCTCGCCAATCTGCTGCTGCAGTGAATCGGTAGATGCAAGTGTGTCTTTCCACTGCTGTCGCAGTTTCTTCTGATAATAATATTTACTTATGTCATATTCTGGCTCTCTATGATTTAAGGCTTTTACTTTTCGTCTGGCTCTGATAATCCACACTGCAGCAAGCAGGAAAACACCTGTAAGAGGAAACCAGTTTTGAAGTACTAAAGCCAGGACAGCAAGCAGCAATGCGGCACTGGTAATAAGGATGACCGCTTTTCTCTCGGAGACCTTTGGCGTATCGGGCGTTCTTTTCTGTTTTTCTTCTGCCTCAACTGCTTTAAATGTCGAAAGTGGCCATAGCGTCTGTTCAATCGAATCGATTTGTTCTTCGTTATATTCGATTTTAAGCTTGAGTCTTTCAATCTTTTCGTTCGATTCCTTTTCTTCCTGATCCAGACGATTCATTGACTGATCGATCAGCTGAACGTGCCCTCTACTATCTGAAGTAAGATCTTCGGGTAAGTCATCCTGAAGGGACAGACCTTCTCTTAACTTAAACTCAAAGGTCTGCTGTTCCAGCAAGGTGATCTGCTGCTTCAGTTCTCTAATCGAGTCAGCTTTCAACTCAAGCTGATCCCACTTGCCTGTCAGCTGATCCACTGCCTCTTCGTTCTCCTGATACACCAGCAGTTCTTTTGAAGGCCGATACTTATCCTGAAGAGCATTCTGCTTCTCATGCAGGGCCTTAGTCTGTTCTCTCATTTCTTCAAGCTGTCTATTGATATGGTTGAGCTGAATCAGACCATCTTCTGGTAATGACCGGTCAGGGTACTGATCGATTTCTCTCTTCAGCCGGTTCAATTCTTCAATTGTTTCAATATGCTTGAGGTGATGGTTAAGAAGGTCACTCTCTCCTCGTTTCTGTTTCAATTCTTTTTCCAGCTGATCCATTTCTGCATCGACCGTTTCTTTATCCTTGACCCGAATAATGTATGTTTCGTTTTTCTCTTTTGCTTTGCTCAACTGCTCTTTCTGCTTTTTCAGGGAGCGATACAGCTGGTTCACTTTGGGTTTGCGTCCGGTAGGTTTGAACAGCTGAGAGGCTTTCTGTTTATACTGATCGGCTTGTTTAAGGAACTGCTCATTTCCAAAAGATCCCACACTTAAGAAGAAGCGGTTGAACTGCTCCCGGTTCATATCTTTTGTTTCTTCAACACCCTTCAGATCAAATGAATAGATCTGCTCATAAAATGATCTGTTTTTTTTATGAAGGATCGTATCAAGCAGTCTCTCATCTCCTTCTGTTCCATCCTCGAGGGTAACCGTTACATCTCCAGTGACTTTTCCATTTACTCTTTCGATCGTCACTTCACCGAAACGGTCGTCGTCAAGAATCACTTTCCCTCCATAACGGCTGCTTTCTTTCGGTTCATATCTGAGTGCAGAACTATGTCTGGTCGGGAAACCAAACAATATACTATGAATAAATGACATCAACGTAGATTTTCCGGCTTCATTCTGCCCCTGTATAACCTGGATCGAAGAGGACAAATCAAATTCAGCATCGATCCATTTCCCGTATCCATAAATAACGAGCTTTTTTATTCTCATTTCTCTATCCCTCATCCATTCCTAAATCATATTGAAGCAAAGTCAGTGCTGATTCTAAAATCTCACGTCTGTAATCTTCAGTCTGCTCAGACAGTTCCACTGAGAACGGATGAGTATCCAGCAGTTCTTTAGTCACTTCGTTAAATGCTTCATTTTCTGAATAATACTCGACCGATCTCTTCCACTCCTCTGGAAACAGCTGTTCAAGCGATACTTGATTTGCTGTGACGTTACTTATTTGTATTTTAAGCCCCGTTACGAAAGCGAAAGTATTATCAGAATCATGGTGCAGCGTCTCAATGAAGTCGTCCTGATTCAATTTAGCCATTATTTTATCTGATAAATTTGACGAAACAATAATTTTAAGATACAGCAGCGTCTGACCATCACTTGCATCATCCACTGCCAGTTTGATTTTTTCATAAATACTGTTGAGTGTATCAAGCGTACTGACATCAACCTTAAGTTCCTTCCAGACGATCGGTGCAGTGGCTTTAAAGTCAACAGTATGACCTGTGCGGGACAACTTGACTAACAGACACCCTTTGTCTCCCGTTTCCTTCCTGTGACGTCCTTGAGTGTTCCCGCTGTAATACACAAGCGGTTCAGCTGAGAGCTGCTGCCTCTTATGGATATGTCCCAAAGCCCAGTAGTCATAGTTCTTTTCTGCCAGTTCAGCCAGAGAAAAAGGCGCGTACCGGCCATGCTCTGATTTCTGTCCTTCTTCGAAACCGTGGAGAAGGCCTATATGATAATCGATCTGCTCCTTTCTTGAAGGATAGTCGCTAATCATCCGCCTGTCGACCCATTTTCTGTTATAACTGAACCCGCTGACCGCAACACGCTCCCCTTTTTCTGTCTGTATGTAAATCGTCTCTACTTCAGAGGGAAATACGGTCACGTTTGACGGCAAGGAAAGGTGGTCTGCTTCATTTCCCAAAAAATCATGGTTCCCGTGGATCAGACAGACTCGGATTCCCTCGTCATCCAGTCTCTTCATCTCCTCTTTAAATGCAATCTGAGCTTTAATACTCCGATCTTCCAGATCATATATATCACCTGAAAAAAGCACAAAATCCACCTGCTGACTCACTGCCAGATCGACAATAGCAGTCAATGACTGAAACGTTGATTCCCTGATTTCTTTTCCTAGTCGACTGGATAAATCTTTGATTCCTTTATAGGGACTGTCCAGGTGAAGATCTGCTGCATGTATAAATAAGACCATTGGTATACACTCCTCCCCTCTATAGGGTACGTATGTTCTTTGTAATGTTAGTGAAAAGGACTCACTATATTAGCAAGCCCTCTTCATCTGATCTTTTATTGATATAATTCTCTAACAGGTTTTAGTACTACCTGGTTGATGTCGTCGATCATCTGGCCGACTTGCTTTTCAGCTTCAAGCAGTTTAGTAATGATTTCATTCTGACTGATTTTAGTTGAAACTTCCTGAGCCTGTGCTGCTTCTTCTTCAGAAATTTCCTGGCCCATCATCTGTTTCTGCTGGATCGTCTGCTGTACTTGACGGAATTCGTTAAATACGCGACTTGCCTCTTCATCTTCTTTAACAGCACCGAATGCCGTTTCTAATGTTGTAAATTCTTCAGTGTTTCTTAATTCCTGTTCTAACTGGTTAGCCGTGTCATAAATGTTGACAGCCATCGTCTCATCCCTTCAATTTTCGCTCTATGTCGAGCTTTTTCTTTACTATACAAGTTTATCACGAATTGAATAGTCTTGCCAGAAAAGATTAAAAGGCTTTAATTTACTTACTGTCCTGACTGTCGACTGCGGAACTGTCTGAACAGCTCTCCGGCACGTTCACGGATCACAGAGGAGCCCTCTCTGATAAATTCACTTGCATCGTCCAGCCCTTCAGTCATTCTATCCATAAATGAAGGCTCTTCAACTCTAAATTCTGATCCAGCTTCTTCTACCAGGAAAGTAGACTGCTCCGTGTGGGGAAGGATGGCCTCCATTTCAGACTTGAATACCTGTCCGATCCCCTGAGACGTTGCTGAGTTGAGATAGTGATTGTCAGTTGTCTGATCATAACCCATCCAGCTTGTGATCACAAGGTCAGGTGTATAGCCAACCACCCACTGGTCAGTTGCTCCTGTACCTGATTCTGTCTGTGTTGTCCCCGTTTTACCCGCTATCTTGAAACCGGCTGGCTGAATGTTTCGTCCAGTCCCGTTATCGAACACGCTTAAGAGCATGCTGTTCATCTGATCGGCTACTTTAGCGGATACCACACGTTTTGATCTGGGAGAAGTATTGTCCACAACCACAGCTCCTGTGGCATCGACAATTCGTGTAATAAAGTGCGGATCTTTTCTGATTCCTTCATTTGGAAAAACACTGTACGCACTGGCAATTTCCATAGGAGAAACACCTCTGTCCATCCCACCCAATGCGATAGCTCCCAGGTGATTGTCTTTGTCCGTTACTCTTAAACCGAACTGTTCAACTTTATTCATCCCTTTTCTCAACCCGAGTTCATTGAGCAGCCAGACCGTCGGTGCATTGAGACTATCTGCTAAAGCTCTATACATCGGAACTTCTCCGCTATAATGACCAGATAAGTTCGTTGGGGTATAATCTGTTTCACCGTAAGAGAGCAGCTCATCGTTAAGCAATGAATCAGGCGCATAGCCCGCTTCCAGTGCTGGTGTAAAGACGCCCAGAGGCTTGATTACTGATCCTGGCTGCCTTCTCATTTGCGTTGCTCTATTGAATCCTCGGAAAGTGTAGTCTCCTCGACCACCAATGACTGCGCTCACTCCGCCAGTTTTAGGATTAAGTGCGATAGATGCACTCTGCACCGCTGTTCCGTCAGCAGCCACTTCGAAATTGCTGTTGCTGGCATAGACTGCATCCATCTGCTGCTGATGAGTCTGATTCAAGGAAGTGTAGATCGTGTACCCGTTGTTCATCAGGTCTTCTTCTTCAAATCCGTACCTGTTAACTGCTTCGTTTATGACAGCATCAAAATAATAGGGATAGCGGTAGCCATCTGTGCTGTTATATCTGTCAACCAGAGTCAGTCCAGTCTGCTGATAGCTGGCTCTTTCCTCTCCAGTGATCGTTCCAGTATTTTCCATCAATGACAGCACGACGTTTCTTCTGCTGATCGACCGCTCATAATTGTCGATTGGGTTATAATGACTAGGCGCCTTAAGCATGGCTGCGATAGCTGCGGCTTCGGGAACTGTCACATCAGACGCTCCCTTCCCAAAGTATTTCATAGAGGCATCTTCAACACCCCATACCCCATTACCAAAGTAGGCGTTATTAAGATACATTTCCAGTATCTGATCTTTAGTGTAGTGCTTCTCTATTTCTATAGCCAGAAACAGCTCCCTCAGCTTTCTCATCAGGGTCTGATCTGCATAGAGATAGGCATTCTTAGCCAATTGCTGGGTGATTGTACTCCCACCACCGACTATCTGCCCTCTGTTTATAACATACCCCACAGCTGCACGTCCCAGACCGATCGGATCAAATCCGTGATGCTTCTCAAACCGCTGATCTTCTGTCGATATTACTGCATTAACAATATGAGGGGAGATCTTGTCCATTTCCACGAATGACCCTTTATGTGCATATAGCGTTCCAGCTTCCTCTCCCTGATCATCCATTATAGTAGTCGACTGTTCCAGCCCCGCTCTCAATGCATTGACATTAGCTGTTCTGGCGAGGACTGCCAGATAAACGCTGAATAATAGCGCAATGGAAAGAACAGTCAATATGAGCAGTTTAGTCATATGGAACTTTTTCCATTTGCGTTTCCCTACTATCCAGGACCGTTTCAGTACAGGTTTCAGTTTATGCATGGTTTGACTGAACATATTTTTCAGTTTTTTCTTTAATTGATTTTTAGTCATGATTGTTCCCTCATCTTACTTCTATCCCTTTAAACAGTTATACATCATCACTTAATTATAACATGTGCGTGTGAAATGGTTATCAGCCCTCAGACGGACTTTTATTAATAAGCTTTCGCCTGATCAGTCAGTTCTTTAAGGATCTGTACAATTTCTTCCTCGTCTTTTGCATGCGTGCCACTGGCCAGAGGATGGCCGCCGCCTCCATGTTTCTGGGCAATTTCATTTACCACAGGTCCTTTCGAACGCAGTCTGCATCTAAATTCACTGTCTGACTGTTCGACAAATACTGCCCATACTTTTACTCCTTCTATTTTTCCAAGCAAAGGAACCACTTGATGCGTCTCGCTGTCATCCATTCCAAGCGACTTCAATAATGTCTTTGTAAGAATAATATGTCCGACCCCCTCTTCTGAAACTGTAAACTGATCGAGGGCATATCCCATTAGTTTACCTGCTTGAGGCTTGATCACATTCATTTTATCGTTCACTTCTGTATGTGAAAACGGAAAACGCATCAGCTCAGCAGAAATTTGCATGGTGAAGGGTGATGTCGCATCATATAGAAAGCGGTTCGTATCCCCGACAATTCCTGCATACAAAAGACGGGCTGCTTTAGCAGTCATCTTAATCTCATCCGGGTAGCTAAGCCACATATCGGCAATCATTTCACAGCAGCTGCTCGCGTCAGTGTTGACCCATTCAATCTCTCCATAAGAATCATCTAGAGGATGGTGATCGATTTTGATCCACTGTTTCGCCATTTTATAATGCTCACCGTCTATGCGCTTGATATTGGCTGTATCAGTAACAATGACTAGAGCCTGTTCGTATATGTCTTCCGGCACTTCATCCATTTGATCCAGATATTCCAGATCATCTACTGTTGTACCGACCGCATACACATCCTTGTCAGGAAAGGTCGCTCTGATCAGTTCTTTCAGTCCGCACTGGGAACCAATAGCATCCGGATCAGGTCTGACGTGACGGTGTATGATGATCGTATCCCATTGTTTGATATACTCCCAAAGATCTTTCTTGATTTTATTGTCCTTTTTATTGACTGTCTCTAGTAACACATGCATTTCTCCTTTTCAGTTGTAGCTTTTATATTATCTCTTCTGGATCAGCTGACACACCACAATCGCTTTTGCGGCTAATGCATTTTCCGAATAAATCTCGACATCCAGTCGAGCTGATCGACGATTTTCATCGATCACAGAAGGTTTGATCGTCAGTTCATTGCCTAACTGAATCATGTTGAAGTAATGCAGATTCATCTGTTCAACAACCAGATTCTTTTTCTTGTATTTTGAAAGGTAATTGTAGATTGTCTCCGTCACGACTTCACTGAGCACGCCGAATGAGATCGTGCCCATGCTGTCAGTAGTCTGCGGAGTAACTGAAAAGGAAAACAAGTTGTCATCTTTTTCAGTAATAAGCTGATTGATCTGATCAGAGATCGTATCCCCCGACTGTGGCTGTTTTTGTACAGTCTGCATGGCTTTCATGATATCCTGACGGGAGATGACGCCGACAAGTTTTAATTCATCGCTGACCACAGGCATTACTTCCAGACCATCCCATATCATTGTATGAGCGATCGAAGCCACACTCATGTATTTCCTTGCCGAAGCAGGGTTTTTAGTCATGACCTTTTCAATCAATGCCGTATCTTCCTGCCCAACCACGTCCTTAGCTGTAACAATTCCCGCCAGTCGGCCATCTGAAAGAACAACGGGGAACCTGGAATGTCCACTTTTCTGATTGAGCATTCTGTAAGTATATACTGTATCTTCTTTATTTAGAAACTGTGTCCGTTCTAGAGGTGTAAAGATATTCTGGACGCGAAGAATTTCTTTTTTTATCAATTGGTCGGTCATTGCCCGGTTGATCATCGTGCCCACTGTGAAGGTGTCGTAGGACGTACTGATCAGTGGTAACTCCTTCTGATTGGCCAGATCGACCACTGTCTGACTGGGCTTGAATCCCCCTGTTATAAGTACAGCTGCACCGTTCTGTAAAGTAAGCTGCTGGGCTTCTTCTCTGTTACCGATGATCATCAGTGACTCTTCAGTGACATAGCGCAGCATGGCTTCTTCGGTCATTGCTCCGATGATAAACTTTGTCAGGGTCTTTTTCAGCCCTTTCTCACCGCCGTGAACCTCTCCATCAATTACCTTTACAATTTCATCATAGGTCAAGTTTTCAATGTGTTCACTATTTTTTGGTTCGATACGGATCGTGCCTACTCGCTTTATTGTAGAAACCAGGCCATTGTTCTCCGCTTCTTTTATAGCTCTGTATGCTGTCCCCTCACTGACCTGGAGTTCCTTGGCGATCAGCCTTACCGAAAGCTTCTCACCTACTGGCAGTAACTCGATAAAATCAATGATCTGTTCGTGTTTGGTTTTCATCTCTATCAGGTTTCCTTTCGGTAGCTTTCTTTTCCCATAACGGCAGAGGAATCGTTTCAAAGATCACTGACTCCAGTCCGGTCACAGTGATTCCTAGTAGTCTCACTCCTAAAGCAGACGTTTCCTCTTCCCAGATGGATAAAGCAATCTGAAAAAGTTCTTCTTCTCCTTTAATGTAATCTGGAAAAGAGCGTCGACGCGTTATCGTATCAAAATTTTCATACCTTATTTTAAGCACAACGATTTTTCCGTGTTTCTGTTTTCTTTTCAGGTTGTGCATGACTTTCTGTGAGAGAATTCTCAATGCCTTAATCACATCATTTTCTGTCTTCAGATCTTCAGAGAACGTCGATTCTTTTCCAATCGACTTAGGTTCCCTGTCGTTTTTCACTTCACTGTCATCGATCCCTCTCACCTTGCGATAAAGTGAGTGACCCATTTTCCCAAAATGACTGACTAAGTCCAGCTCATCTTTCTTATACAAATCCTGTCCAGTGTAAATATTCAGACTATGCATTTTTTCTACTGATTTGGCTCCTACGCCATGAAACTTTTCAATTGGCAGAGCCATTAAAAATTCATGTGACTTCTCAGGTGGAATAACTGTGATGCCGTTGGGCTTATCAAAATCAGAAGCGATTTTCGACAGAAATTTATTATAGGACACCCCAGCCGAGCAGGTCAGTCTCAATTCTTTTTCTACATCCCGCCTGATGGCTTGTGCAATGATGGTCGCACTTTTCTGCTCGATATAATTCGTGCTGACATCTAAGTAGGCCTCATCGAGAGAGAGTGGCTGAATTTTATCAGTATACCGTCTGAAAATGTTATGCATTTGTTTTGACGTTTCCCGGTAAAGCTCAAAATTCGGTCTTATGAACACACCGTTCGGGCACAGTTCGTAAGCCTTCTGAGCACTCATGGCTGAATGGATCCCGTAGGTCCGAGCTTCGTAACTTGCTGTTGCCACCACACCGCGCCCACCCGTTTCTTTAGGGTGGCGGGCAATAATAACAGGCTTACCCGCTAAGGAAGGATTTTCTCTAACCTCTACTGAAGCATAGAAGGCATCCATATCGATATGAATTATTTTTCTGGACGTATCCCGTTTAGGTTCGTCAAAAAGCAGCAGTCCGTATCTCATAGCGCCTTCAAAACTCCTCCGTCTTTTACGTTATTATACTAGAAATAAAATGGCCAAACGACTATAAAATCAACTCTATTATGACATTCGACAGTGTAAAAAAATAAAACAAGCAGAATGAGACCGACCATCCTGCTTGTTTTATCCAAATTTATCCTAATAAATCATCAAGCTCCATATCATCCAGAGAAGAGACATTATACACTTGAGCTTTTAGCGAAGCATAATTGAAATAGTCATTCAATGTGATCGTCAGAATATCATCGACTTTCTGATAATACCTGGATGGTCTGTAGTGCTTCCACTTGTATGCAGTGCAGTACTCCCACAAGTCTTCCAAACTGATCTCATCATAGCCGTTACGACGGAATTCAATCAGCTTTCTTTTAAGCCAAACCTCAAAATCATCATCATCTATTATAAAGTGCAAGAGATTACCTCCTTTACTCATTCGAAAGGGGTATAACTACTCCTTCAGTCCTTACTCGCTGTCTGCTGTTTTTTCGGGTGTGTTTGTTCCCAGTTCTTCAGTCTGTGTTCCAGATGCAGATGCTTTAGTGACGATTCGTGCAACAGCACGACGTTCAAAGGTCAGATAAATCCCTTCACAGTCGATTACTACTGTGTTGCTTGTTTCATTCACTTCATCTACAATGCCGTGCAGACCACCGATCGTGACGATCGAATCGCCTTTTCCTAATGAGCTGAGCATGTTTTGAGTCTCTTTTGCACGTTTCTGCTGTGGTCTGATCATCAGCAGGTACATGATACCCATCAGTACTAAAAAGGGCAGCATTCCAATAATTAATTCCATATAGTCATTCCTCCGTCTAATTTCCTGTTTTATTCTTGATTATCTCGTTTTCAAAGAGAACGATATTAATGTTTCATTACATACCTTAGCAAATTTCAGAGAAAATTACTAGTCTCATTAAAAACTTCTAAAAGTTTTTAGCATTCGGTTTATTGTATCCGTACTCCTCGAAAAACTGTTCTTTGAACTCAAGCAGGTTGTCTTCCCTGATTGCCTGTCTGACTTTTTTCATCAGATCCAGCAGGAAATAGAGGTTGTGATAACTCGTCAGTCTCAGTCCGAAAGTTTCGTCTGATTTAAGAAGGTGTCTCAAGTATGCTCGAGTATAGTTCCGGCACGTATAGCATCCACATTTTTCATCCAGAGGTCTGAAATCTCTCGCATAGATGGCATTTTTAATTACGACACGTCCCTTGCTGGTCATGGTCGTCCCGTTACGCGCAATACGGGTCGGAAGCACACAGTCAAACATGTCGACTCCACGCATGACTCCTTCAATCAGCGCATCCGGTGTCCCCACCCCCATAAGATAGCGGGGCTTGTGTTCAGGTAGCAGCGGTGTAGTGAAATCGAGCACCCGATACATATCTTCTTTCGGTTCACCGACAGATAGTCCACCGATCGAATAACCGGCAAAGTCCATACTAGTCAGATCTTTAGCAGACTGTTTACGCAGATCTTCAAATCCAGCTCCCTGAACAATTCCGAACAACCCTTGTCTGTCAGGGTTCTGATGAGCTTCCAGTCCTCTTTCTGCCCATCTGGAGGTCCGTTCAACCGATTTCTTGACGTAATCATAACTTTCATCAAATGGGGGGCATTCGTCGAAGGACATCATGATGTCCGGTCCCAGCTTGTTCTGAATATTAATGGCTTTTTCAGGAGAAAGGAAAAGCTTGGATCCGTCCAGATGACTCTTGAAGTGGACCCCTTCTTCTTCGATTCTTCTCATATCTGAAAGTGAAAAGACCTGAAACCCACCTGAATCGGTCAGTATCCCTTTGTCCCAGTTCATGAAAGCGTGTAGACCTCCCGCTTCAGCAATCAGATCTTCTCCTGGTCTCAACCAGAGGTGATACGTATTGCTCAAGATGATGCCTGCTCCCATTTCTTCAAGTTCTTCAGGAGCAATAGTCTTAACGGTTGCCAAGGTTCCTACAGGCATGAACATCGGTGTTTCAAAAGTTCCGTGAGGTGTCGTGATTTTACCCAGGCGGGCTCCTGTGCGTTTATCTTTTTTCTCTAATGTATATGTGACTGGATGATTACTCATAACTTACTCCTACTCTTTTATCTCTTTTTTACAAACATCGCATCTCCAAAGCTGAAGAAACGGTATCTTTCCTGAACAGCATGATTATATGCTTCTAATACGAAATCTCTACCGAGAAATGCACTGACCAGCATGATCAGCGTCGACTTAGGCAAATGGAAGTTAGTCAAAAATCCGTCCACAGCTTTAAATTGATAGCCAGGTGCTATGAAAATATCTGTCCATCCACTGGCTGCTTGGAATCTGCCGTCAAATTCCTGACCGATTGTTTCCAGTGTACGGATTGACGTGGTTCCGATAGCTATGATGCGCCCACCTTCGTCTCTTGTCTTGTTCAAAGTGGCTGCAGATTCTTCTGACAGCTGATAGAACTCTTCATGCATCTTATGTTCTTCGATATTATCTACACTCACCGGACGGAACGTGCCTAATCCCACATGAAGCGTCAGGAAAACGAGCTTGACTCCTTTTTCCTGTATTTTCTCAAGGATATCCTCCGTGAAATGCAGACCGGCTGTCGGTGCAGCAGCTGATCCATTTTCTTTCGCATAAACGGTCTGATAACGTTCGCTGTCATCAAGACGTTCTTTGATATACGGCGGAAGCGGCATTTCACCAAGTGACTCCAGTGTTTCCAGGAAAATTCCATCATAAGAAAATTCTACGATTCGTCCACCATGTTCCAGAGATTCGATAACGGTCGCTTTCAGACGTCCATCCCCGAACGTAATGACTGTTCCCGGCTTAGCTTTTTTAGCCGGCTTCATCAAGGTTTCCCACTTATCTCCCTCGAGGTTCTTAAGCAGAAGAACTTCCATGTGAGCCTTTGTGTCTTCTTTTTCTCCGTATAGTCTGGCCGGAAGGACCCGTGTGTTGTTCATTACAAGCGCATCACCCGGATTCAGTTCATCTATAATACTTTCAAACTGCCTGTCTTCAATAGATTCTGTTTCCTTGTTCAATACCATCATTTTAGAGGAAGATCTGTTTTTCAATGGTGTCTGGGCAATGAGTTCTTCTGGCAATTCAAAATCAAAATCATTTGTAGTTAATGTCATGCGTGTTCTCCTTCTGTGATTTACTTCTTCATCAGATGCATCAGGTCGAAATGGTCGTACGCCTTCTGAGTAGCCATTCTTCCACGAGACGTCCTTTGAATAAAGCCTTCTTTAAGCAGAAAAGGTTCGACCATATCTTCTATCGTCATCATTTCTTCTCCGATATTGGCCGATAAAGTATTCAGCCCTACTGGTCCGCCGTTATAAAGAGTGATCATGGTCTTGAGCAGTTTGTGATCGACGCTGTCCAGCCCCTTATGATCTACACTCAGCAGATCTAAAGCTGAAGCAGCATTCTCCTTATCGACGATGCCTTCTCCTCTGACTTGTGCATAATCTCTTACTCGCTTGAGCAGACGATTGGCAATTCTGGGCGTGCCTCTGGACCTTCTGGCAATTTCCAGCGCCCCGTCTTCCACGATATCCGTCTGCAGTACAGATGCCGATCTAAGCACAATTTTTTCCAGCTCTTCCTTGGTATAGTATTCCATATGTGCCAGAATACCGAACCGGTCTCTCAGAGGTGCCGACAGGGATCCGGCCCGAGTCGTTGCACCGATCAATGTGAAAGGGGGAAGGGGAAAATGGACGGGATGAGCCGTTTCTCCCTGGCCGATAATGATATCCACGTAGAAGTCTTCCATTGCGGAATACAGCATTTCCTCTGCAATCCTCGGCATCCGGTGAATCTCATCGATAAATAAGATCCCTCCTGGCTCCAGATCATTCAGCAGGGCCACCAGATCACCTGGCTTTTCAATTGCCGGGCCGCTGGTTGTCCTGATTTCTGCTCCCATTTCATTGGCAATCACCATGGCCATGGTGGTCTTTCCGAGTCCTGGGGGGCCATAGAGAAGAACATGATCCAGCGCTTCTTCCCTGTTTTTCGCCGCTTCGATGTATATCGACAGTTCCTTCTTTATTTTTTCCTGACCGAGGTAATGAGCCAGACGTTGTGGTCTGAGCGTATGCTCCAAAGACTGTTCCTTCGAGTCCATTACCTGTTCAGATGTCAGATGTTGATTGTCTTCCATAACGTTCTCCTTTATTCACTGGCCTATTTTTTCATCAGATAAGACAGAGCTTCCCGTATGTAAGCATCCGTACTCAGCTTCTTCCGATCATCAAACTGTTTTCTTACTCTCGCTACATCTTTCTTGGTGTAACCCAGTGCCAATAACGCCTCGATAGCTTCTTCAAAGGACTGGTTCGATCCTTCAGGCATGTCAAAGGCCTGTTGTCCTTCTAGGCCTTCCACATCTGTTCCTTCAAATTCAGACAGTTTCCCTTTCAAATCGAGAACGATCTGCTGAGCAGTCTTCTTGCCCACACCAGGGAACTTAGTCAGAAATGTGACATTGTTGTCTTCTATTGCCTGAACGAATCCTTTATGATTATCATTAGCTAAAATGGCCAGAGCGGATTTCGGCCCGATTCCTGACACATTGATCAGCTTCAGAAACAGATTTTTCTCCTGCATCGTCTTGAACCCAAATAGCTGCATACTGTCCTGTTTAACATCCTGATAGACATAAATCAGCGTTTCCTGACTGATCTGATCCGTATACCTGAAAGGATTCGCCATCAGTATTTTATATCCGATTCCCTGATTGTCGATCACAATATACCCAGGATAGAGATGTGCTACGGTCCCTTTTATATATTCAAACATATCATTACCCTCACTTACCGTTAGTTAATCTTCACTATTATAACACAAAAACACCTGTCCATTAAGTCAAGTTAAGAACAGGTGTTTCAGTTTATCATTTAGTTTATTTGAATTCCGCCAGATACTCGCCGTATCCTTCTTCCTCCAGCTTATCCACTGGAACAAAGCGCATGGCAGCCGAATTGATACAGTATCTCAAACCGCCTTTATCCTGTGGTCCATCTGTAAAGACATGACCGAGGTGCGAATCAGCTTCACTGCTTCTGACTTCTGTTCGTTCCATACCGAAAGTCGAATCTCTTTTCTCTTTTATTGTACGTTTCTTTATCGGCTTAGTAAATGAGGGCCAGCCGCAGCCTGCATCATATTTGTCATTTGACGAAAACAGTGGTTCACCACTGACTACATCGACGAAAATACCATCTTCGAAAAACTGGTCATATTCTCCAGTCCCAGGCCGTTCCGTTGCATTATTTTGCGTAACTTCATACTGGATCGGCGTGAGTTTCTGTTTCAGTTCTTTTTTATCCATGTGACGTCTTCCTTTCCTTAGTGAGGGTCCTGAATCCGTTTGAACATCTTTTCCATGTCATTTGTCGTAAAGCTGACCAGTACCGGCCTGCCATGCGGACAATTGTAAGGATTCTGGGTGCGTTTCAAATCTACCAGCAGCTGCATCCCTTCTTGTGGCGAAAGGTAATGATTGGCTTTGATCGACCGCTTACAGCTCATCATGATGGCCGTCGCTTCCCTGAACTTGGCAACAGTCAGGCTTTTATGTGCTAGGAAAAAGTCGATCATTTCCTTGATCGTCTCTTCTACCTGTCCGGCAATCATCCAGCTCGGATGGTTTCTTATGACAAAGCTGTTCTGACCAAAATCTTCCAGATTGATGGATGCTTCTTTTAGTTTGTCCAGATTGTCTCTGATTACGAGTGCTTCATCGGCAGGATATTCAAGAACAAGCGGGACCAGCAGTTCCTGCAAGTCCGTACCATGTTCGGATATCGTCGCCTTATAGTACTCATACTTGATCCTTTCCTGAGCAGCATGCTGGTCTATAATATACAACCCTTTTTCATTTTGAGCAAATAAATAAGTTCCGTGCATCTGTCCAATATACTCAAGTTCAGGAAATGGGGAGTGTGTCTGGCTGATAGAATCTATTTTCATAGCCGTTCTGACAACGGGTTCTTCATGCGTTTCGAGGCCAGCTGTAGCGCTTGGCTGTCTGTGCTCTTTGAAGTTAGAATCTTCTGCTTCTTCATTCCAGTTTTCAGCCTTGCTTAGTCCAACGTCTTCTCTCATAGTAAAACGCTGGTCATCCTCCAGAAGTCGTTCTGATGATTCATCTGAAAAAGTATCAGATGATCTCCGGTCGAACTGAAAGCGTGTTTGTTCGGGCTTGACCATCTTGTCTGTCTGTTTTCTACTCTGCGGCTTATACACATTTTCCAGCGCATTAGGGATCCGGTTTTCCTGACTTAACCGCTCCTTAATTGTCTGGCAGATCAGCTGTCCCAGTTCCCGTTCGTTACTGATGCGGACCTGCTGTTTAGTCGGATGCACATTTACATCCAGCAGCAGCGGATCCATTGTGATTTTGATTACCGCAACAGGGTAACGTCCAACCATCAATGTCGATCCGTAACCTTCAACAATAGCCTTATTCAAGGCATAGTTTTTTATCACTCGCCCATTCACGATCAAAGTGATGTAATTGTTGCTTGCTCTTGTCACTTCAGGAAGAGAAATGAACCCGTCCAGGTTAAAATCAAATGACTCTTTACTTATGTTCTTCATTTTACGGGCTGTGTCGACTCCATATACCCCCGCGATTGCCTGTATCTGCTCTTTATTTCCGGAAGTCCGGATCATGACAGATCCGTCTGATACGAGCTTGAAAGCTATCTCAGGGTGCGCAAGGGCAAACCGGTTGATTGCATCAGTGATGTGTGACAGTTCCGTCTTCAAAGTCCTTACATACTTTAGTCGGGCCGGTGTATTATAAAACAGTTCATCTACGGTTACTGACAGCCCCTGCCTTGACTTAGCTGCAGAATCCTCGACCACTTCTCCCCCTTCCAGAACCAGTCGTCTGCCGGGTTTATTGCTTTGTGCTGTTTCTACAGTAACTTTGGATACAGAGGCGATACTTGGAAGTGCCTCTCCTCTGAAACCAAGTGTTCTGATGCGGAACAAGTCGTCATTGGAAATCAGCTTACTCGTTGCATGGCGCTCAAATGCAGAAAGCACTTCTTCAGAAGCGATACCCTCACCGTTGTCGATTACTTGTATTCGGTTCAATCCGGCTTCTTCGACAAACACTTCGATCTTCGAACTGCCTGCATCGATGGCATTTTCCACCAGTTCCTTCACCACCGAAGCAGGACGTTCGATCACTTCCCCCGCTGCTATCTGATTGGCCAGGGTGGACGACATGATTTGGATTTTTGGAGTCATTTGGTCACTCAGCCTTTCACTCATCTGTTTTCAATTTTGTCCTGCAGCTGGCTTAAAAGCTGCAATGCTTCAATCGGGGTCGTATTGAGTACATTCACTTTCTGCAGTGCTGAAATCACATCTTTTTCGTTAGTCGTCAGATCATCAAAGAGGTTCAGCTGCTCCTGCTTCATCTGACTGATTTCTTTCACTGAAACAGACTGCTCATCTTTATCCTCGAATAGATGGTCTTCCTTCTGTTCCAGATCAGACAGAATATGTCCAGCCCGGTCAAGAAGAGAGTCCGGTAAGCCGGCTAATCTGGCCACCTGAACCCCATAGCTTTTATCCGCCGGGCCTTCCATCATTTTGTGAAGAAAGACAAGGTTTCCTTCTTCTTCAACTGCTCCAACATGTACATTTTTCAGTCCCTGAAGCCTTTCTTCCAGGACTGTCAGCTCATGATAGTGGGTTGAAAACAATGTTTTCGCTCTGATTTTATCATGTACATATTCAATGATGGCTTCCGCAAGTGCCATGCCATCATAGGTGGCAGTCCCCCGACCGATCTCGTCGAACAGAAGCAGACTGTTTTCTGTAGCGTGCTGGAGAGCCTGATTCGTTTCGTTCATTTCGACCATGAAGGTACTCTGGCCACCGATCAGGTCATCCATCGCCCCTATACGAGTAAACAGGCGGTCGAACACAGGCAGAGAAGCACTTTCTGCCGGTACAAAGCAGCCCATCTGAGCCATAATGACACTGAGTGCCAGCTGCCTCATAAACGTGCTTTTACCTGACATATTCGGTCCAGTAATCAGAAGAACGGATGTCTCCTTAGTCAGATCTACATCATTTGGCACATATGACTGTTCCCCCATGACTTTTTCCACTACAGGGTGTCTGCCGTTTTTAATATGGATATCCTGCGAATCAACTGAAAACTTTGGTCTTACATAGTTGTATTCCTCGCTGACGGCAGCAAAACTCTGAAGCACATCAATTTCTGCAACAGCACGAGCCAGCTTCTGCAACCTGTCTATCTCTTCTTTGACCATCTGACGGACACCGACAAACAAGTCATACTCGAGATTTTTTGACTTTTCCTCTGCTTCAAGGATCAGTGCTTCTTTCTCTTTGAGTTCTGGTGTGCTGTATCTTTCAGCATTTGTCAGGGTCTGCTTTCTTTCATAACGTCCTTCTTGCAGTTTACTTACATTGCCTTTAGACACTTCTATATAATACCCAAACACTTTGTTGAAGCCTATTTTCAGATTCTTTATGCCAGTAGCTTCTCTTTCTTGCTGTTCGAGTTCTGCCATCCAGCGTTTACCGTTAGTCATAGCTTCCTTATATTTGTCAAGCTGTTCGTGGTAACCTCTTCTGATTATCTCTCCATCAGTAACTGATATCGGGGGATCTTCATCGATAGCCTGCTCGATCAGATCCCGCACGTCATTGATCGGATCCAGCTGATTTAAATAACTGTCCCAGATCTTTTCTGCATTGAGCCTGTCAATGATATCTGTTACATGAGGAATCTGATCAAGAGACTGCTTGAGTTGGATCAGATCTCTGGCATTGACTGTCCCAAAAGCTACTCTTCCTGCCAATCTCTCTAAATCATAGATGTTCTTGAGAACCTCGACCAAGTCATTCCGCTCAAAAAAGTGATTGAGAAGACCTTCTACTTTGTCCAGCCGCTCCTCGATCTGCTTTTTCCTTATCAGCGGCTTTTCAAGCCAGGATCTCAGCATGCGTCCTCCCATAGCTGTCTGGGTCTCATCCATCAGCCAAAGCAAGGTACCCTTTTTTGATCCGTCTCTCAAGGATGTAGTCAGCTCAAGGTTTCTTCTGGCATCCTGTCCATACAACAGGAAATTTCTTGTTTCATAAAACTGAACTTCCTGAAGGTGGTCCAGACTCCTCATCTGTGTTTCTGACAAGTAAGCCAACAGCAGATCAATGACTCTGATAAGCGAGCGGTCCTGAATCGATTCAGTCAGACTGGATAATGGGTGCTGATGATCATCTGAAGAAGGATGCGAGACAGACATATTGTAGTGCTGAGCGAGCGTTTCCTGCAGGTCCAGAAATTCTCCAGCTTCAATGATCACTTCCTTACACTGAATCGACACCAGTTCATTCACTGCCTCCTGAAGGGACTCCACTTCAGTCACTTTGATTTCACCAGTAGTCAGATCAGCGTAGGACAGACCGATGTGGGGGTGCAGAGAAGCCACAGCTGCTATATAGTTGTTCTCTTTGGCCTCGACTGTCTTGGACTGCATGACCGTCCCTGGTGTGACAACCTGGACAACTTCCCTTTTGACCATTCCCTTGGCCTGTTTCGGGTCCTCCACCTGTTCGCATATCGCCACTTTGTAGCCCATTTCTATTAAGGTATCAATATATCCCTTGGCAGAGTGATGAGGCACCCCACACATGGGGATCTGCTCTTCCGCATTCTTATTTCTACTTGTCAAGGTCAGCTCAAGCAGCCGGGCAACCTTTACCGCATCATCAAAGAACAATTCATAGAAATCGCCTAGACGATAAAACAGAAAGGCATATGGATACTGTTTTTTTATTGATAAGTACTGCTCCATCATAGGAGTATGCTTAGTTTTCTGGGGCATCATGCTCACTCTTTCTAATTTCTATCGTTCAATTGGTCAACCGAAGAACGGATTATCTTCATCAATACGGATAGGCTTGATATCAACAGCTTTTCCACTGGTATTGTCTATCTCCAGGTAACAGCCATTCAATCGCGTCCGACCCGTTTCCGGCACGTCAAACCGGTTAGGCATCTGAGTAGTAAATTTCTGAAGAATCGACTCTTTTTTCATCCCCAGGACACCATCATAGAAGCCTGTCATTCCGACATCGGTCTGATAAGCCGTGCCTTGGGATAAAATTCTCGTATCATTGGTCTGCACATGCGTATGTGTGCCAAGAACTGCAGAGACCTCTCCATCCATGAACCAGCCCATTGCTTCTTTTTCACTAGTTGCTTCTGCATGGAAATCGATAAGGATGTGAGGGGTGATTTTTTTTGCTTCTTCAACAAGAGCCCGTCCGATACGGAATGGATCTTCTAAATCAGCCATGAACGTTCGGCCGTGCAGGTTGATCACTGCCAGAGTCTGCTGATTGATTTTGATATAGGCCAGTCCCTTACCAGGCGTAACATCATTATCAGGATAATTAGCTGGACGAATCAGCTTTTTTTCCCTGTCAATAAAGTCAAAGATTTCTCTCTGATCCCAGGTATGGTTTCCCATAGTGACCAAATCGACCCCTGCCTGCAGAAGCTTTTTATAATCTCTTTCAGTGATCCCTCGTCCCCAAGCTGCATTCTCACCATTGGCAATCGTTGCCTGAGGCTTATACTTATCTTTTAACCGAGGAAGCCACTCTCTGACCATATCTACACCAAGTGCCCCTACAATATCTCCTATGAATAATACTTTCATACTCAGTCCTCTTTTCTAATCGCTCTCTCTATTTTAACAGCTTTATACTCCAAAAATCAAAATCATTCATAATACATACTGGATATAAAAAAGTCAATCATACAGACAAGATGCCTGCATGATTGACCTGTTTGTTATTTAGCATATTCTACTGCTCTTGTTTCGCGTATAACCGTTACTTTAATATGTCCAGGATAGTCCATATCTTCTTCAATTTGCTTACGTACATCTCTAGCAAGTTTAGACGTCATACTGTCATCAAGCTCATCCGGCTTAACAATAATGCGTACTTCTCGTCCAGCCTGAATAGCGAAACTTTCCTTGACACCCTTATGGCTGTTGGAAATGCGCTCAAGGTTTTCAAGTCTCTGCAGATAATGCTCCAGTGACTCACTTCTTGCTCCAGGTCTTGCCGCAGATATAGCATCTGCCGCTTCGACTAAGACTGAGATGACAGAAGTAGCTTCGACATCTCCATGGTGGGAAGCGATCGCATTAATGACCGTATCATTTTCCTGATATTTCATAGCGATTTGAGCTCCGATTTCCACATGTGACCCTTCTACTTCACTGTCCAGTGCTTTACCAATATCATGGAGAAGCCCGGCACGTTTAGCTAGCTGAATGTCTTCACCTAGTTCTGCGGCCATAACCCCAGCCAGTTTTGCAACTTCAATTGAATGATTCAGCACGTTTTGACCATAACTTGTTCTAAAATGCAGACGTCCGACGATTTTCATCAGATCAGGATGGATCGAATGAATGCCCAGATCGAACATCGCTTCTTCTCCAATTTCTCTGATTCGTTCATCCATTTCCTTACGTGATTTCTCCACAGCTTCTTCAATTCTACCAGGATGGATACGTCCGTCAGAGATGAGTTTCTCAAGTGCCATTTTGGCAGTTTCTCTTCTGATTGGATCATATCCACTTAAGACGACTGCTTCAGGAGTATCGTCAATAATCAGATCCATTCCTGTCAGACTCTCAAGTGTTCTGATGTTACGTCCCTCGCGGCCGATGATACGACCTTTCATGTCATCATTTGGCAGACTGATCACACTTACAGTTGATTCTGTCACGCGATCAGCTGCACACCGCTGGATAGCTTGTGTGACTAACGCTTTGGCTTTTCTGTCTGCTTCCACTTTAGCTTTATCCTCATACTGCTTGACCATGATAGCCATTTCACGAGACAAGTCGTCTTCCGTCTGCTTCAGTATAATAGATTTGGCTTCCTCTTCTGACAAAGCTGCAATTGTATGAAGCTTGTTCTGCTGTTCCTCAAGCAGGTCTTTAGCTGCCTGTTCCAGCTCTTCAACTTTTTTCTGTCGTGCAGAAAGTTTATCCTCTCTGCTCTGCAGTGAACTTTCCCTTTTTTCCAAAGTACTTTCTTTCCGCCCTAGGTTATCTTCTCTTTGAGCTAGTCGATTTTCCTGGCGAGATACTTCAGATCGACGTTCCTTCAGCTCCCACTCTGCCTCTGTTCGATAAGAATGGATTTCTTCCTTTGCCTCCAGCAACGCTTCTTTTTTCAAAGTTTCAGCTTCTTTATTTGCCTCTTCAACAATGTCTTCAGCTGTTTGTTTAGAATTAGCTAATCTTTTCTCAAAACTCTGTTTTGTAAAATAAGATCCTGCAACTACACCAATAATCAAAGCAACGATGATAGCGAAGGCTGTTGAAAGTATGTCCATCTAATCACCTCCGTATCAATATTTTGTTTTCATGTATAAAATAATCAGATATCGATTAAAATATCCTGTTAAGGTTATCGTACACAATTAGTTCTGTTTCATATTTAAATAAATTAGAAACATACTAGTTCAATTTTATAGGTCTTTACACCTTCTGTCAACTAGGATTTGTGGGCGCTGACGACAGGAAAACAAAAAAACAGCACCCTCTTATTCAGAGGATGCTGAGTCAGATTAATCAAGATCAAGTGTTTCAGGATCCGTACTTTCGATGATTTCCGTGTCTTCTTCATCACCGATGCCATAGGCTGTACGAACTTTCTTCTCAAGTTCTGCACGCATTTCAGGATGATCGACCAGATACTGTTTAGCGTTCTCTCTCCCTTGACCGATTCTTTCATCGCCATATGAGTACCATGCGCCTGCTTTAGTAATAATATCCGCGTCTGCTCCCATGTCTACGATTTCCCCGACTTGTGAGATTCCCTGGCCATACATGATATCGACCATAGCCACTTTGAATGGTGGAGCAACTTTGTTTTTGACAACTTTGATTTTCGTACGGTTACCCGTCATGTCCTGTCCGGATTTAATTGATTCTCCTCTTCTAACTTCCAATCTTACAGAAGAATAGAATTTCAAGGCACGTCCTCCGGGTGTCGTTTCCGGATTACCGAACATCACCCCAACCTTTTCACGAATCTGGTTGATGAATAGAGCAATCGTCTTCGTCTTGTTGATCGATCCGGATAATTTACGAAGAGCCTGAGACATCAGTCTCGCTTGCAGTCCGATGTGCGAGTCTCCCATTTCTCCATCAATCTCAGCTCTTGGGACCAGCGCAGCCACAGAGTCGATAACGACCATATCCACCGCACCACTTGAAACTAACGCATCAGCAATTTCAAGTGCCTGCTCTCCCGTGTCCGGTTGAGATAAAAGCAGTTCGTCGATGTCTACTCCAAGTGCTCTTGCGTACTTAGGATCAAGTGCATGCTCCGCATCGATAAAGGCAGCGATCCCGCCGTTAGCCTGTACTGAAGCTATCGCATGAAGGGCAACAGTTGTTTTACCGGAACTTTCAGGACCGTATACTTCAATGATACGTCCTCTAGGGTATCCACCTATACCTAGTGCAACATCCAGTGAAAGTGAGCCACTCGGTACTGTCTTGACCTGAGTGTCAACTTTTTCACCCATTTTCATGATTGACCCTTTACCATAACTTTTTTCAATTTTTTTCATTGCTGTTTCTAAAGCTTTTGCGCGATCATCCGCCATTTAATTTCCTCCTGTATACGTTCACTTGTCTTCTTTAATATAGAATACTTAGCTAATCTCTATGTCTATTTTAGACTGATGTATCAAAAAAATCAAGCTTTTTTCGAACATTCATTCGGTTTATTTTTTATCTTCGCCATAAAAAATCGTATTCTCTATTGGCATGTCTTTCAGGACTCGTCTAACGAGTTCCAAGGCATTTTGCACAGCCAGCCGTCTGTTTCTATTCCGCTTATATCCGAAGTGAAAGTGTTTTGAAAATGATTGTTTGTCTTTATATGCGATTCCTATATAAACCGTGCCTGGTATCTGGTCTTCAAGCGAACTCGGTCCTGCCACGCCTGTCAGCCCGACACCAATATCGGCATCAAACATAGCTCTGGATTTTTCAGCCATTTCTATCGCACATTCCGGGCTGACTACTCCAAATTTGTTGATTGTTTCTTTAGTGACTTTAAGAACTTTATTCTTTTTATCAGCACTGTAAGTTACTAATCCCCCTTCCAGAATAGAACCAGCAGACAAATCACTTGTCAGCTCACTGAGGAAAGCACCTCCAGTCAGACTTTCTGCTGCTGTTATAGTCAAGCTTCGCTCGATCAGCATATCTTTTATGACATCGGCCAGCCGCTTGTCACCATATCCAAAGAAGTAATCGGACAATATCTCCATTATATCTTTCTCTATATCGTCTATCGCTTCATTTCCCTCTTCCTCATTCTGAGCTTTTGCTGTAATTCTGACTGTTATTTCTCCGTCATTCGCATAGACTGCTACTGTAGGATTGGACTGGTTCACTACTATATCCTGAATTTTTTCTGCCAGTTGTGCTTCTGTCAGTCCGAAGAACCGCATCAC
This sequence comes from Alkalibacterium pelagium, assembly GCF_900109325.1. GTDB lineage: Bacteria > Bacillota > Bacilli > Lactobacillales > Carnobacteriaceae_A > Alkalibacterium > Alkalibacterium pelagium. Next base: position 5,091 of record NZ_FNZU01000014.1, on the reverse strand, counting down.
TCTGGAAACGAGCACCTGTTCATCGAGGATGTGCTTGACTATCTCTTCTTTCAGATAATTTTCAACCATCGGCTCCAGTTCGTCAGGTGGCCCCGGCAGGAGGGCATAATGGCGATTGTTCTGGGTCAGCATCATGCCTACTGCCAATCCTGTGTCATTAGTCAGCGGTCTCGAATCTGCAAGAATCAGAGCCTGGAGCTGATTGTTTTCAGGCATATTAAAATCAGAATTTTTATGATAGGTTATGATCTTGTTTTCAGTCTCTTCGTGAAGAATAAGATCGACACCCAGATGATTGGCTAGAGTTTTTTTCGTAATATCATCTTCCGTAGGTCCCAGACCACCAGATAATACAATCAGATCGACTCTTTGTTCAGCCTGCTTAATTGCATCAACCAGTCTTTCAGGGTTATCTCCTACTGTTACATGATGGTACACTTCGACTCCTAAAGCAGCCAGTTCTCTTGACAGGAATGCAGAATTGGTATTGACTACATGCCCAAGCAGCAGTTCCGTTCCTATTGAAATAATTTCTGCTTTCATAAAGACCTCCTATATATAATATTTACCTTTCATTTTATTTATCACTAATATTTTAACACATGAAAAAAATAAACCATTTCAAAATGAATTAAAAAGACACACAAGATTAAACCTGCATGCCTTTCATTATTCATTATTATTTTGAAAAAGTACCTGAGAACACGTCTCTTGCCTCGTAAAAATAATTGACTCCTGAATATATCGTAAAGAAGAGACAGACATAGAGCAGGATTGTTCCTACAGAAACATTCAATCCACCAAAAGGAAAATCATTGATCAAAAGAAAAATAATTGCGAACATTTGAGTGTTCGTTTTTATTTTCCCGGGCCAGGCAGCTGCCATGACTGTTCCACCCTGTTCCACAAGAATCAGTCTTAATCCTGTTACTGCCAGTTCTCTGGAAACAATAACTGCTACAACCCATGAAGGGGCCAGTCCTAGTTCAACAAGAAGGATAAGTGCCGACATGACCAGCATCTTGTCTGCCAGAGGATCTGCAAATTTACCGAAGTTTGATACAATGTTCATTTTTCTTGCAAGATAACCGTCCAGCCAGTCTGTAAAACTCGCAACTGAAAACACAATCGCTGCCACAAGCAGCTGAATATCGATATCTGAACCAAACACAGTCAGCGTGCCTAAATTTAGAGGAGCGAGGACCAGTACGATAAATATGGGAATCAGAAAAATTCTGAACAAGGTGATTTTATTAGGTAAATTCATTGTTTCCTCCTGATGAAAAAGACCAGACTGACGAAAGACTGGTCTTTTATTTTTCTATGATTAATTAAATGTGATGAACATTTCCTGTCTTACAGCTGTTGCTGCTTCGGCAGAAGGTAAGGATTCACCATTCAGTTCAATTGAAGTTGCAGATGCATTTCCAATAATTATAGAGACTTCGGACACAGTTCCATCAAATGAGACTTCAAGTGTTTCTCCTGGTTGAATGGTTCCTGAATCAGTTGAAGATCCATCTATAGTTATACTTACCCATGAGGCTGCTCCATCAGCAGACAAACTTAGCGTCTGATTATCCGGATGAGTTCCTGAGATTTCATAAGTTGTTGTAGAAACCGTTCCATCTATTTCTTCAATGGACTGCTCTTCACTGTCTTCTTCAGTATCCTCTTCATTATCCTCTTCATCTGACTCATCGTCACCAGTGTCTTGAGTATCTTCTTCTGAATCTTCTTCAGCATCTTCTTCCGCATCGTCGTTATTATCGACTTCAACGACACCAGCACCTTCATCACCCTGTATAAAGGAATCACTGTCGCCATTTCCAGTTCCACTGGTTACAGCTAAATATATTGCAAAGATAATAGCGATCACAAGCAGTACAATGAGTATTGTAGGAAGACTGTCCTGTACAGTAGCCATAAATCCACTTCGTTTGGTTTTAGAACGTGTCTGGGTATTCTGTACACTTTTCGAGTAGGTCGTTTCACTTACTTGAGGAAGACTGTCCATATGATTATTGATCAGTTCTTCTCCATTTAATCCAACAGAATCTGCGTATTGTTTAATAAAAGCACGCGCATAAAAATTGCCTGGTAATACATCAAGGTTGCCTTCTTCAACAGCGATCAGATAGCGTTTTTGTATCTTCGTAATTTGCTGCAGATCATCCAGTGTGTACCCTTTAGCTTGACGAGCTTCTTTTAATTTCTCTCCTATTTCGTTCAAACTATTTCACCTGCCTAGAGTATTTCATTTATTTATACGATTTAAAAGTCATTTCATTTAATGTTGTCATGATATAATGCAGGAAAAGAATGTGTTATATTCCATCCATCTTTAAAAGTATACCATAAGTGACTATACTCGTATAGTGAATAAACCCTCTAATCAAGAAATCAATTTTTAAGAATTTATTACAGCTATTGTGTATGTCAGCCGATATAATGTATATATATACAACATAGAGAATGTTATACAGTCAAAAATACAGGCACAAAATCGTATCAAGGATCTTGTGCCTGTTTATTTACATTAATTTACGTAATTCATCAGCTTTATCAGTTTTTTCCCATGGGAGATCAACATCAGTTCTACCGAAGTGCCCATAAGCAGCTGTCTGTTTGAATATAGGTCGTTTAAGATCCAGCATTTTAATGATTCCAGCTGGTCTAAGATCAAAGAGTTCTCTTACAGCTTTGATCAATCGCTCATTTGATATTTTCCCAGTTCCAAACGTATCGATAGAAATCGATACAGGCTGTGAAACACCAATAGCATAGGCTAGCTGAACTTCTACTTTATCTGCCAAATCCGCTGCTACTATGTTTTTAGCAATGTATCTGGCTACATAACTGGCTGAGCGGTCTACCTTTGTTCCATCTTTGCCGGAGAATGCTCCTCCACCATGACGAGCATATCCGCCATATGTGTCCACTATAATTTTTCTTCCTGTTAACCCGGCATCTCCTTGTGGTCCACCCACTACGAAGCGCCCTGTCGGATTGATATAGTATTTCGTGTCATTATCCAACCATTTGGAAGGAATGACCTGAGTGATTACTTTCTCCATAATATCTTTTTCTAACTGATCTGCTGTGATATCCGGTCTATGCTGAGTACTGATGACAACAGCATCTATTCGTCTAGGATTATCATTTTCATCATACTCTACGGTTACCTGAGCTTTTCCGTCAGGTCTTAAATAATCTAAGCTTTTATTCTTCCTGACTTTAGCAAGCTGGCGCGTTAGTTTATGACTAAGCGAGATAGGCAATGGCATAAGTTCTGGGGTTTCTTTAGTTGCATAGCCAAACATCAGCCCCTGGTCACCTGCACCGATTTTGTCCAGCTCATCCTGAGCTTCAGACTTGTACTCAACAGAGTCGTCTACACCTACTGCAATATCTGGTGACTGATCATCGATCGACACGACTACTGCACATGTATCTGCGTCAAATCCATATTTTGCACGTGTATAGCCTATATCTCTAATAGTATCTCGTGCGATTTTCTGCATATCGACATAAGTTTCTGTTCGTATTTCTCCTGCTATCAAAACGAGTCCTGTCGTAACTAATGTCTCACATGCAACTCTAGCTTCCGGATCTTTAGAAAGGATTGCATCTAAAATAGCATCACTGATCTGATCAGCAATCTTATCCGGATGTCCTTCCGTTACAGATTCTGAAGTAAATAATCTTTTTTCCATTAAATATTCCCCCTAATTTGTTCGGTTACAAGGCTTCCGACCGGTTGTGGCCGTCCTATCGGGAATTCATTGTAAACCTTAACCATTTTACCACAAATCAGAAATAAATACACGCTGCAGTTTTAGACTGGGCATATGCATTAATATAACCCCACATCATATAGAGGAATATGATATGATTAATAAGAATATAAAAAAGGAGTTGACTCTATGTCCACTTTGAACAACACGAAAAACATTGAAGTTATTCTTTACCTTCTTACGCCCGTTATTGGCCTATCCTATTCTATAATGTATGAACCGATAACATTACTTCCTCTTGTAATGCTTCTTACATATTTATATAGCTTGAAAAGAGTAGAAAAGAATAACCATTCAGCCTGGGTCTCTAAATGGGTTACACTTATCTTGCTGTTGGTATCCTTATCTTATTTCTCTTACATTTATTCGTTGTTCTCACTTATATTATTATCCTCAACTGCCTTACTGGTGTGGTTGAAGCCTCAATTTTACACCTATAATTTAATACCAGTGTTTAATGTAATTAAGTTGTTTTTACTGATCGTGATTATGAACGCTTTTGCATTTTATAGTCAGACACTCTTTATAACTGCACGACTTATTCTATCTCTAATCATCCTATGCGTGCTATTTTCATTAATTTACATTAAGAATGCCAAAAAAAGGAACCCCAGTAGATGAGGTTCCTTTTTTTACGTTTTTGATATAAAGCGGGTGAGGAGAATCGAACTCCCGACATCAGCTTGGAAGGCTGGGGTTTTACCACTAAACTACACCCGCATCATTATCATAGGTATATGGCGCTGGACAGAGTCGAACTGCCGACACACGGAGCTTCAATCCGTTGCTCTACCAACTGAGCTACAGCGCCTAAAACAAGCGGTCCCGACGGGAATCGAACCCGCGATCTCCTGCGTGACAGGCAGGCGTGATAACCGCTACACTACGGGACCTGTAAATATTCGAAAAGTTTATGCTTGTAAACTTCTCAAGAAGCAACAATGTTTCGATAAGATACACTGTGGACTGGTGTCCAAGTGTACCATGTCTGTAATCACTGAAGCATCAACAGTCATGGTAAAGGAGGATGTGGGATTCGAACCCACGCGCGCTTTTACACGCCTGACGGTTTTCAAGACCGTTCCCTTAAGCCGGACTTGGGTAATCCTCCATTAAAGTAATATTATTCAATTACTATGACCCCTACGGGATTCGAACCCGTGTTACCGCCGTGAAAGGGCGGTGTCTTAACCGCTTGACCAAGGGGCCAGTATTATAATGGGCCTAAGTGGACTCGAACCACCGACCTCACGCTTATCAGGCGTGCGCTCTAACCGGACTGAGCTATAGGCCC
>NZ_FNZU01000024.1 GCF_900109325.1 Alkalibacterium pelagium | reverse complement strand
TCACACGAGAGGACTGTGTCCCATTTTTATAGATACTGTAATCATTGTTCGGAGCGTGACACTTCTCGCATTCGGCTGGTGTATAGCTTAGAGTACAATCGATATATTTAACTTTTCGCCCTTTCAAAACACCGTAGGTGACACAATCATCTTTAAATATGAGATTTTTATCTTGAATATCGAGCACTTTTTGCATATCATTTGAAGTAGGCAAGTGAGTTCCTCCTTAGGTGATGTTTTCGTCGACTATTATTCTACAGGAGAACTCACTTGTTTTCTAATATCTAAAAAAATGACGTTAGTGAGTTAATCTCACCAACGTCATTTATTGTACAACCAATAAAAAAACCGTGCAGCAAAATGCCACACAGCTTTATAATTTGACTGGGCTACTAGGATTCGAACCTAGGAATGACGAGACCAAAACCCGTTGCCTTACCACTTGGCTATAGCCCAATAATAAAAAATGGAGGGAGTAGGATTTGAACCTACGAACCCGAAGGAACGGATTTACAGTCCGCCGCGTTTGGCCACTTCGCTATCCCTCCGTATAAATAACAACACTAGACTAGACAATGCCGGCTAAAGGATTTGAACCCTCGACCCACTGATTACGATTCAGTTGCTCTACCAACTGAGCTAAGCCGGCATAACTGACACTTACTAACAAAGTGTGATGACCCCTACGGGATTCGAACCCGTGTTACCGCCGTGAAAGGGCGGTGTCTTAACCGCTTGACCAAGGGGCCAGTCATCTTGTACTTTTTAAGCACAAGATATATTCTATAATGGATGGGAATAATTGTCAACAGGTTTTAAGATAATTAAGATTTTTTAATCGAACGCCTGAACATGTTCGTACTTGTCAGGTTTTCTCTTGAACAGTTCGACCACATACGGGCAGACTGGTTTGATTTTCTTCTGCTCCTTCTGCATTTCCTCAACCACGCGGTCAACCAGCTGCTCTGCTACCCCTTGACCTCTCAACGAAGGATCTACAAAGGTATGATCCACAGCAACTGTATCGCCTTGAGGTACCCAAGTGATTTCTGCTAGTAATTTCCCGTCTTCTTCTTTATAGAAGCGGTTAACATCTCTTTTAAAATTCATTTTCCTCAATCCTTTCTTTTTTTACGTTTATACAATTTTACCATACAAATTTCGAGTAACAATTAATAGGATTCTTATTAAGAAAAATGATTTTTAATTCGTTATATACTAGAGAGGCTGTATCTTTCATAGTATGTATGGCAATTCATAGTAAAACGTAGTTAATAACTATCTTATTTATTTTACATCCTCTCAAATCATATAGACATTATCGTTTATGATTTATTTTTGAAATTAAATATTTAAATAGAACCTTAGATTTTTTTCGTTTTAGGTTATTTTGTTATCGTCAATCGATAATAAAATGTTGATTATCGATTATGTTTTATGTAAAATGATCATACTACTCAAAAGGAGTGAAGGTTTTGAATATTAAAAAATTTCGAATCATTTGTAAGGTTTCTTAAATATTATTAACCATGTCAGCAATCGTTATCGCTCTAATCGTCTTTTCATCTCTCTATACCTATTTTTTTACTGATACTGATATCTGGTTTAATTTGAGTACACCATCTTTTACGTTTTTCAATTCTGGCCGTGGTTTTCCTGATGAAGCTGACTTCCGATTAGCTGCACTTATTGATTTACCTTTTACTTTCTTTTTAAGTATTTATATTTTCTGGAAGGGAAGTCAGTTATTTAAGTACCTTTCAGAAGGTCATTCACCTTTCTCTTTTCAATTTGCTCAATCAATAAAACGATTGGGAATTATTCTGATTTTTTCTGATATATTGCTGCCATTGTTTCGATCTCTACTTGTGTCTATATTAATGCAGGAAGGTTACTATATACTATTCGGAGTCGGCTCTAGCCTAATGATTGGCCTTATTCTGTGTGCTGTATCTGAGACCTTTAACTACGGCATCGAATTACAGACACTCTCAGACGAGACCGTTTAAAGGAGGATTTATAAGATGCCTATTATTGTTAGGTTAGACCGCGTTATGGCTGATCGGAAAATTCTTCTTAAAGATTTGGCAGAAGAAGTTGGTATTTCTAATGTCAATCTATCTAAGCTGAAGACGGGAAAAGCCGTTGCTATAAGATTTTCTACTTTAGAAGCCATTTGTAAAGCTCTGGGATGTCAGCCTGGTGATATCTTGGAATATGAAAGTGATGAATGACCACCTGGAAAAGATTATAATATCTGGTATACTATAGATTAACAAGGATTGTGACTAGTTCGACTAGGCAAAACCTGAATAACTGACCGACGAGACGAGTGTCTTAACCGGTTGTTATTCAGGTTTTTTATTACTAATTTCACCGCTTCATAAGAAATACTCATTCTAAATTCAGGAGGAAAAGAAATGAACAGACACTATATATTTATAGATGTAGACGGAACCCTAGTCTCTTACGAAAATGAATTGCCTGAAAGTGCTGTTACAGCTATTAAACTAGCCCAGAAAAATGGCCACAAAGTTTACACTGTCACTGGACGCAGTAAAGCCGAGATGTATGAGGAGATTCTATCAATTGGATTCGACGGGTATATTGGCGGGAACGGGAGCTATATTGAAAGTGATGGGGAAGTCATTTCTGAGCGCAGCCTGTCTTATGAAGACTGCAGAAGAATCGTAGACTGGCTTCATGACAAAGGCCTTGAGTTTTATCTCGAAAGCAATGATGGATTGTATGGGAGCGAACATTTTGCGGAACGCGCACAGAAAACAATACAAGTCTACACCGCAAGAAAAGGAAATAAAGAGGCCGATAAGATTACTGTAAAAGAGGCTTTTCCAGATATGATTTTTGGTGAGAACCTATACCGTGAAAAGGTAAATAAAATTAGTTTTGTGTTGAATGACTTCAGTGATTATCTGGAAGCCAGAGAAGTGTTCAGTGACTTTAGAGTAGGAACCTGGGGCGGAGCAGGAGAAACGGCTTTGTTCGGAGATGTTGCCTTGGATAATATCGATAAACAGACAGCTTTAGATTTACTTATGACCCATCTAAAAGAATCGAACAAACACACCATTGCTTTTGGAGATGCAAAAGTTGATATTCCGATGCTTGAATACTGCAAAACGGGTGTCGCTATGGGCAACGGTGGCCCTGATATAAAAGAAATAGCCGACTACATCACAGATGATGTAGAAAACGACGGATTGTATAATGCCTTTAAGCACTTTGGATTGATTTAGGAAAGATTGCTCTCGAGCTAAACTCCTGACTACTTAACATTAGTATATTTATAGATGGGGTCTGTTAGTCATCTAAGTACGAACAATAAAAACAAGCAATCGCTGAGATACCTGATATGCTCCCTTTATAGTGTTAGAGAATTTTTTTATTTCTCTGCCTACTATAAAGGGAGCATATCAACCCATAGATAGCTCAGCGATTGCTTGCTTTTTTTTACTATTTTAATGAAGGCTAACTTGTATTTCTACTTTGCCTTTAAGAATTGGTATTATTCATTGCCTAGGGGGATCGGAAATACCCTTTAATAATCCTATTAAGTTAGCCATTCAAGTGCTCTTTCAATATAAATATTCCAGTAATCCCAATCATGTTTCCCAGACTCTTCTTCATAATGGTGCTCAATTTGTTTGCTGTCTAACCACTTATGAAATTTACGGTTTTCATTAATTAAGAAATCTTCTGTTCCACAAACTATGTACAATTCTGGTAAGTGATCTGATGCATTTACTAACTTCTTGATATCCATATCTTCCGGTAACGCTTTATATGAATCACCTTTAATAATAGCCTTAGTACGTTGAGTAATTGGATTTACCTTACTTAAATCTTCCTTATCTTGACTCGTTCTTATCCTACTAGAAAATGCAGCTATCTTACTGTACTTGTCAGAATAATAAATGCCATTTCTTAGTGCGCCATATCCTCCCATCGATAGTCCTGCTATCCAGGTATCATCTCTCTTTTTAGATAGAGGAAATAACTTTCTTGTTTCGTCAATCAGTTCTTCTCCTATAAATTTCCCATAATTGTTTCCGTTAGGATGATCGACGTAAAAACTATTTTCTCCAGAAGGCATGATTACCGCAATACCATATTTAGTTGCTAATTCTATGATTCGAGTATTGTTTATCCAATCTTCGTGACTTCCATCCCATCCATGAAGAAGATAAAGTGTTCTAAGATCCTTCATTTCAACTTCAGGAGCATCATCAGGATCATATAACGACTTAGTAGATGTTGGAATGATTGCTTTGTGTTGAACGCTTCTCATTAATTCTCTAGACTGAAAACTTACGGTTACAACAGCCATATTAACACCTCTTAAATTATTTTGATTATATCAGTTACATTCTTGAACTTCTTAGAAAGTATCTATTTTCTTAATTACTCTTCCTGATTGCTTTTTTCAGAAGTTAAGTATTGATGTAGAACTCCAAAAAGATTTGCATCATTGCCTAATGGACTTTTTCTGAGTTCAACCTTATACCCATTTACTTTGTAAAAGAAATCTTCCGAATAAATTTCGTCCAAGACCTCTTCAAAAATCTCTATTAACATAGGTTCTGCGCTAATTCCTCCCCCTATAACAAAAACTTCAGGATCCAGAATTGCTTGTAAATTTAATAACTGAACTGATAAATCTTTACAAAAAGACTTTAATAATTCTTTAGCACGGTTGTTTCCCTGTCGAATTGCTTCAAACATATCTTCTCCTGTATATTCTTTGGGATCTTTCTCTAATTCGATTGCAACTTGTCGAATTAGGTTAACAATACTTCCCTTATTACCTAAAATATATTCCGGATTAGTGGGTTGTTCTTTATTTAAACGAATAAATGAGAACTCTCCTGCTCCAAGGTGCTCTCCTCTAACTAATTCTCCGTTTAGTACAATACCTCCACCTATACCTGTGCCTAATACTACTGAAACACCATTTTCAACTCCTTTTAAGCCACCTTTCCATGCCTCTCCTAAAGCAGCACTTTTCCCATCATTTTCAATTACTACTGGAATTTTCAAACGTTCCTTAATCATATCTGCTACATTCATTTTCCTAATATAACTTAAAGAACCTCCATGAATTGCATAGCCAGATTTTGAATCGATTAATCCTGGCATACTTATCGCAGCTGCCTTAGCAGTACCTGCGAATGGCTGATAGACATGCTCTAAAGTGTGAAGAAGTTCGTCGAAAGAAGTTTTAGGCGTTTTAACTTTTCCTTTTACATGTATAGATTCTTCATCCATCAAGGCGAACTTAATGAAAGAACCTCCTATGTCATACACTATAAATTTATCCATATCATCCCTCAATCATTATTTAAAAGATACTGTTTCCGATACTCGTAAGGTGTTACTCCATATTTTTCTCTACATACACGAACAAAAGATTGATAATTTGGAAAGCCCACATCAAATGAAATATCCGTAAGCGTACTATCACTGAACTTTATATATTTAAGAGCGAGTTCCAATCTTTTCTCAGTTATATACTCAGTAAATGTGCTGTTAAGATGCTTTTTAAATATCTTTGATATGTATTGAGGTGACATAGACATATGCTCTGCCAACTCAGCAAGTGTGAACCCGCTTGTCAGATTATCATCTATAAAGTTAAATATTTCGAGTAATCGTTCTTTATACTTATAGCTAGTCTTTTTCGTGCTGATGTCTAACTTAGTTCCATAGTTTTTATGAATTTTGTATAAAATATACACTAATAAAGCTAATGATCCATTATAAGCAAGAATCGAATCATCATTATAAGTATCTTCAAGATTTAATATTAACGATCCTATTTCTCCGACTATATCTACTTCATCGGTTTGCTCAAATTGTGACAATTCTATGTGGATGTTGTCCCAATCTGGCATAACTTTACGTATGTAATCACTTTGAATGTGAAGTACGGTGATCTGTGTACCCACGTTATTAATCGTTTTATGAAGGACACCACTAGGGAAGAAAAAAAATTGTCCTTTAGTCAATTTAAATGACCTATTTTCCACGTAAATCTCTATAACTCCATCTTTAACATATACAATTTCATGCCAATCATGCCAATGAAAAGGGATAGTAAACTCTTGATTAGCTTTATACTCGAAAAGAAGTAGTGGCCAGCTCTCTGCTTCAAAATTAGAAATAAGTTTTGGAATGTTCTGATAATGGTGTTTATTCCATCTTTCAATATTATAACTATCTAGGTCTCTAATGTGCTTATTTTTATAAAAAAGTTCCACATTATCTTTTTCATTTTTCATAACGCTTCTCCCCTAGTGTTGTTACGAGTGTTTAGATATTTCTGAACTAGCTTTATTTATGTTCCTTTTTTTAGTTATGACTGGTAAATTTATAGAGATCCACTATTTCCTCGGCTATATCTTTAAATGTGATTGCATTCATCAAGTGATCCTGTCCATGGATCATTAATAAACTCAGTTCTACCGAGTCCCCGCTTGCTTCTTGAGTCAATAAACTTGTCTGAGACTTATGCGCTTTTATCAACGCATTGTTTGCATCTTTCAATTTATTTTCTGATATAGTAAAGTTTCCTGTTTTAGCGGCGTGAATAGCCTCCATTGCATTACTTTTTGCGTCTCCGCCATGCATGATAAGTGACATTATTATTTCCATCAACTGGTTGTTTGCATTTTCCACTTGAACGACTCCTTAATTTTATATGATTTGAAGGCAAGATATACTAATATTGACATCTTGCCTCTAAGTCTATTATTTTATCAGCTCTATTGCTTTATCTAATACTTTCTTTCCATCCATCATCCCATAATCTCTCATGTCGATAACATCCACTCCGATACCTTTATCAGAGACTTTTTCTTCAAACTGACGTCTCATGAATCGTATTTGAGGTCCCAATAACATTACATCCACTTCACCATTTTCTAAATAAGAATCTGCTTCGTTAGCAGATACGGCGAATATTTTTGCTTCAAAACCTTTTTCGGTTGCTGCTTGTTTCATTTTTGAAACTAATAAGGATGTACTCATTCCTGCTGAACAAACTAACATAATTGTTTTACTCATTATTATTCTCCCTGCTTAAATTATTTTTAGTATTTAATACACTATGTTCACTTCAATTATATGGGCATCATAATCGTCGCACTCACTAAAAACTACGACTGAATACCCTACTTCCCTCGTTATAGCCCTATGGTAGATACGCTAGAATAGCTTTTAAGTTTCCAACTAGTACTAATGGCAGCTTTACCTTGATAAAATCTGCATTAAGTTGGTAGCCTATTCCTAATCAGTAATTCTTTTTCGCAGCAAGCATTATTTTATCATTTATTATATTATCATATTATTTCAACCAGAATTCTTAATCGCTGATTGAATATAGACACACTACATAATGATTTAGTTAACGTTAACATGATCATAATGAAATTGTACCGCTTTCAAAAATACTCTTATATCACTTTGATAACCATTTTATGCGTAAATTTTAACTAACTAGTATTTAAATTCATGCATGTACTACTATTATACCTCGAATTGTACACATTTGTCGGACAAGTAAATTTTCTTCAAACAAAAACGTTCTTATAAAAATATGTTAATATTAATAACCAATCACTACTCAAATTAATTCATTTATTCGTGAGTTTGGATGAGCTCAGTTTTGCATAGTTTATCGAGGTTTGAGTAAGTCCATCACCTTTTCATAATAAAAAGTGGCTGGACAAAACTAGCCAAAAAGAAGAAAACCATCAAATTCTGGATATTCAATCCTTGATTTGATGGTTTTTATACTTGTTTTATTTTGCAGAGTACTGTTAACTTGAGACTTATGTCCCAGCCTCTTTTATTTCTCATTGCTTTTATTATTTGTCAGCATACGGACATCTTCCACTCAACACGCTACTAACTCTATCATTCAGCTTCCCATGATTCGAATCTGTACATTGCGCCGTAGCGTTCAAGAATTCCCATAAATGCTTCTTCACCCTCATCAGGAATGGGTACAAATATTGGTATCATTGTTCCATCTCTGAATACGCCGAAGTCATCTTCCGGTAAAGAAATGATCTGGTTCTCGAATACGACATTTCCTGTCTCATCTTCAAGTGTAAACCCGAATTCTATATTCCTGTAATCCATTCCTGTCCGGTTCATCAGTAAGAAAATACCTTCCCAGTTATCTTCTTCAACATTCTGTTGCGCCACCCCAGTCCAGAAAATCGTCACATCATTGGCAATTGATTCCGTCTGGGCAAGTTCAAGGATATTCTCAACTTGGAATAAGGCTAAACTAACGTCCTCATCCACCAGATTCTCAGGTACCACATATTCCAGCTCCGGGTTATTCTCTTCCCATTCTCCGGATCTGCTTTGACCATTTTCAGACTGCATCAATATATATTCCGGGCGATAACCGGCTTCGTAACCTTCAGGATTTCTGGAATCAGGGTTTTCTCCTGGAATATCAAACATAACATTACTGATATAAGTTGTTTCTTGCCGATTGTCACTTAATTCCTCTATCACACCTAGCTGACTAACATCTAGTTCAACATACACGGGCATAACAGTATTAGGTTCCAGTACGCCAAAATGTTCTTGGTCAAGATAGATCTGCTTGTTTTCAAAAATTGTCGTATCATCAGTAATAACAGAAAGTGTCATACCTATATTGGTCATGGAATCCTCAGTTCGGTTCGATAAAAGAAATACTGCATACAGCAAATCTGTCTCATCTGTTAAGAAAAGTCCGGAATATTGAGCACGGACTTCTCCATCATCACCTATCTCGTCTGTCTGCGAGTCATTAATCAATCCCGTCAACATAGACAGAACTTCATCATTCTCTGCAGAGAGTCCGCTTGCTTCATCAGAGATTTGGAGAACAAAAGCCATTTCTTCTCCCAGTTCCACTTCTTCTGTGTCCTCTGAATCGTCTGTGACAGGGTCCGCATCTCGCTCACTCTCGTCATTTTCTGTGTCAGCCGGCTCCTCATTGTCCTCTGAAACCACTTCGTCAACAGCAGAAGACTGATCATCCCCGTTATCACAGCCTGCTACAATGAACAGTGCCATTCCCAACAACCAGATTTTCTTCATTTTTTCCCTCTCCCTCATCTTCATAAACTTTTATAGGGATACTTTACCCTATTCCCAAAGAAAAAACAGTTAATATGCTCATTTTTATTCAATTAAATGAATGGTGATTGTTAAAAATCTTAATAATTTTGAATACATATTAAAACTTTCAGATTGACGAACACTGCTACCAAAATATAAAAAAAGGGTTGTACAATAAATGACGTTGGTGAGATTAACTCACTAACGTCATTTCTTTAGATATTAGAAAACAAGTGAGTTCTCCTGTAGAATAATAGTCGACGAAAACATCACCTAAGGAGGAACTCACTTGCCTACTTCAAATGATATGCAAAAAGTGCTCGATATTCAAGATAAAAATCTCATATTTAAAGATGATTGTGTCACCTACGGTGTTTTGAAAGGGCGAAAAGTTAAATATATCGATTCTACTCTAAGCTATACACCAGCCGAATGCGAGAAGTGTCACGCTCCGAACAATGATTACAGTATCTATAAAAATGGGACACAGTCCTCTCGTGTGACTTTTCCAATGAGCGGTATTCGACCAACGTATTTACGTATAAGAAAG
>NZ_FNZU01000029.1 GCF_900109325.1 Alkalibacterium pelagium | reverse complement strand
AGAGGCTGGGACAAAAGTCCCAGAAAAATAATAAGATCCGCTGAAAATCTACTTGAGATTTTTAGCGGATCTTATTTGTTTATGTACGCAAAAGGAGCACGGCTTTGATATAATTAAGTCACCACAACAAATCATAGAAAGGGTGCTCCTTATGTATACTCAATATACCATGAACCAGACAACCTTGCCATTAGAAATAGACTCACTTTTACCCAATAATCATATTATATATTCTATCAACGAGGTCGTCGAAGACTTGGATGATGCTCATTACCGTCTGATTGAAAATGACTTTGGTCGGCCGGCTTATCACCCAAAAGTTCTACTCAAGGCCCTTCTGTTCGCTTATTCTGAGGGTGTTTTTTCAGGACGTAAGATAGAAAAAATGATGCAGGAAAACCTAGCTATGCACTGGCTGACTGGACAGACACTGGTCTCCTACCGTACAATCAATCGATTTAGAGTATCTGATGTAACGAAGACAATCATACAAGATTTATATTGCACTTTCACTATTCGTCTAAAACAGGAAAAATTGATTGAGGGACAGTCAATTTTTATAGATGGGACTAAGTTTGAAGCGAATGCCAACAAGTATACCTTTGTATGGAAAAAGGCAGTGGATCGCTTTTATCCTCGACTGAAGGCAAAAGAAATTGAATACTATAAAGAAGAAATCGAACCACTTATCGACCAAGCGGTCGAAAGAGATCACCATCAAGAGTTTTCAAAAGAGGACATCACTGCTCTTCATCACTTGCTTGAAGAAGAACTTGAAAAAGTAGAAAACGAGATAACCTCTTCTCAAGAAAAAGAGAAGCTGAGTCAATTGAAGAAAAAACGCCGGGCCTTGAAAAAGCATAGAAATCGCCTGAAAAATGATTTCATTCCCAGGGAACAAAAGTACGAAGACTATTATGGCACATTTGAAGGCAGAAATAGCTTTTCGAAAACCGATAAAGACGCTACATTCATGCGTATGAAAGACGACCACATGATGAACGGCCAGCTCAAACCAGGATATAATATCCAAATCGCAACGGAGAACCAATTTGTTTTGCATACTCAAGTCTATCCAAATCCAACAGATACTAACACACTGATTCCTTTTCTAGACTCTCTTCCGGAACTGATTAAACCGTCTAATCATATCGTCGCAGATGCAGGATATGGAAGCCAAGAAAATCTGGACTATTTAGAACAGTCCTGTTGGACTGGGCTGGTCAAGTACGGCATGTATGAGAAAGAACAGAAAAAGAAGTATTTGAAATCAGATAAAAACCTTGATAATTGGATATATGATGAAGAACAAAATACGTATAGTCATCCAGACGGAACCCTTTATGTACATGGTTATATCCGTCGTCAAAAAACAAGTACCGGCTATATCAAATTTTCTCACGTGTACCATTCAAGTGACCCAACTTATCGTAATGGGAAAAAATCCTTGTGGATTAATTATGAGTATGAAGAGCAAAAACTAAAAATTAAAGAACAGCTTTCAACTGAAGAAGGGGCTACATTATACAGGCAGCGAAAAATCGATGTCGAGCCAACTTTCGGACAGGTGAAGGCTAATTTAGGTTTCACTCGATTTTCAGTTCGTGGACAATCGAAAGTGGAAAATGAAACGAACCTGATATTTATGGCAAACAATCTAAGAAAATACAACAAGAGACGAGGCTAATGGGCATTTGAGACAAAGAAAACCGAGTAGGTTTGTACGGGTGTACATTTCTACTCGGTTTTCTTCTGTTTATTGGTTAGCTAGGACTTTTTGTCCCAACCTCTT
>NZ_FNZU01000012.1 GCF_900109325.1 Alkalibacterium pelagium | reverse complement strand
AGTGTAGCGATCACATGTCGCTTCTAAACTTTCTGGGGTGTTTAGGTAATGCTCAACTGCTTGTCTCTTTAGTTTGTCTGAATAGGTATTCCACTCTATGGATTCTTTTAATCCTTCAATCCCTTTAGCTCGATAACTGCGAAGCCATCCTTTAATAGTCGAAGAATCTATTCCTTCCCTTTTGGCCAAAGAGTAAATAGATTCTCTTTCATTAATTACTTTTTCAACGATTTCATATCGTTCGTTTATACTGTGTGTTGTCGTTCGTTTAGACATAAAAATACTCCCCTTAATGTGTCAGAGAATTTTTATTATTTCTCTGTCTACTATAAGGGGAGCATATCACTGTTTGATCAGTCTCAGGGGCTTTCTTTCATAAAATGTTCAGTTTAAACCTTTACAGACTTTAAAGATGGATCCGAGACTCTCTCTTCTTGCTTCGGACCTTTAGATCCAAGTAGACGGAGACCATTAAGAATAACGAGTATTGTTGACCCTTCATGGAATAATACCGCTAGTGGAAGTCCTAATACGCCAAAGAGGTTCAAGACGATCAAGGTCACGATCACGCTGATCGAGAAAATCACATTCTGCAAAATGATTTTGTTCAGTTTCTTACTCAACTTGTAACTGTAGAACAGTTTCGACAAGTCATTTTTAACGACAACGACATCGGATGATTCCATCGCCACAGAGGAACCGCTGCCCATCGCGATCCCGATATCTGCATTTGCCAGAGCTGGCGCATCATTGATCCCGTCACCGATCATGCCGACCACTTCTTCCTTATCCTGACTCTCCCTGACATAGGCGATCTTGTCTTCCGGCAACATGGACGCTTTATAGTCATCGACACCGACGACCTCTGCTACCGTCTCTGTCACTTCTTCGTTATCACCCGTTAATAACGTGACTTTAATGCCTTCTTTCTGGAAGTTAGCCACGGCATCTGCCGACTGTCTGCGAATCTGGTCACTGAGTGAAAAGTAACCAACGACCTCCTCTTCTTTTGCTGCGAGAATGATCGTGTTGCCTTTTTGGAAGTACTGCTTGAAGCGATCGTAGTTTTTGAATGTACTGAAGGCTGAAGGTTTTCCCACCCTTACTGTGCCTTTCTTGATACCGGAACCGGCTATTTCATTAACAGGTTCATTATGATCGACTGAACTCAGATCCGTCTCTTTAAACGCCGTCACGATAGCTCGAGCGATCGGATGACTCGACTGCTGTTCCATATAGATCACTTCTTTCAATACATCATCGGGAGCACTGTATTCATCGACCTTGAATTCACCATAAGTCAGCGTGCCTGTCTTGTCTGTGTATAAGATATCCATCGTGCTCAAAGCTTCCATTGCAGCCCCCCCTTTGAATAAAATCCCGTTTTTTGCTCCATTACTGATCGCACTCAACGTTGCTGGCGTGGCCGAAGCGACTAAGGCACAGGGACTGGCGACTGTTAGAAAGACCATACCGCGATAAAAGGCTTCTTCGAATGGCAGATCCATCAATGCATACATCACAACGATGAAAATCGGCACGATAACTAGTACAGAAATAACATACTTGCTCTCTATCCGGTCAATGAATTTAGAGATGCGTGAAGGACGGCTCTGCGCTTCTTCGACCATCCGAATGATATTGGAGAAGACTGTTTCATCGCTGGATTTGGTTACATCGATATAAAAAACGTCGCCTTCATTGATCGTTCCTGCGAACACTTCATCTTCGGCCTCTTTCACGACAGGAACCGATTCGCCAGTGAGAGCTGATTCATTGACGATCGATTTGCGGTCAATGATTCCGTCGATCGGGATCTGTTCCCCTTTAGAAACGACGACCCTTTCCCCTACATTCAGGTCTTCAGTAGGAACGGTTACCACTTCACCATTTTCTTTCAAGACTTGAGCTGTTTCAGGTACCTGAGCCATCAATTCCGAGATCGATGAGGTCGATTTGTTGTTCGCATAATCTTCTAGTACTTCAGCTGCGGCAAAAATTAGTAGTAAGGCTGCTCCTTCTGATTCAAAATCAATGATCACAGCACCAAGTGCAGCGAGGATCATAAGTAGATCCACGTTGGGCGACTTGTCGCGCACTGTTTCTACGATCGCATTTTTGGACGCATAAAAGCCTAAGAAAAATATAGCAGCATAGAAAAGCCAGCGACTGTACTCACTATTCATCGTTCCAAATATAAAGCCAGCTGCGGCAAACAAAATACCGATAGCTAAAAACTGGCCCTGCCTACTCTTTATTAAATAACTGATCATGTTATTCCCTTCTTTCATCATTATTTTTATTCTATCACATATCACAGACAACTGGCTTAAAGAGCGGTCTCCCTCCTTTTCCACTTATTTTTCTGTATTAAAAAAGGGCATACCCGTAGAACAGAATTAACTGTCCCACAGATATGCCCTTAGAATACATAGTCTGCTGCCGCAAATAATTGCAGCCCGGCTGCATGAACCTCGTGTTACGTTCACCGCCTGTTCAGATCACAATGATTAGCTCAAACGCCTCTAATCAAAGCTTTCATATTAAGTTGTCGTCTTTTACCAACTTGTCTTGTGAAGTTAGTTTCATAATAGCACATCAAATTTAATCGGTCAAGCCTTTACTTACATTTTATCAGTATAATAAAGTTAAGCTTCGATCAGAATAAAATCTGAATGATTTCGATTGCAAAAGGCGCCAGAATAACGATGATTATCCCCGTCAAAATGATCGACAAGCCGGACATCGCTGCTTGGACATCCCCCATCTCGATGGCTTTAGCCGTCCCCATGGCATGTGAACTGGATCCCAGAGCAACACCCTGAGCGACTGGATCTGTTATTTTTAATAGGGCGAAAATCGGCGGTCCGACGATCGTTCCCAAGACACCTGTAAAGACCACGATCGCTACAGTCAGCGATACGATACCACCAAGTGATTCGGATACCCCTAAAGCGATCGCTGTGGTGACGGATTTAGGGAACAGCGTGGCGACCATGTCCGGACTGAACTGGAACAGGACACTCACGATGAGCAGGATGATCGTCTGGAAGATAACGCCCAGTGCGATTCCTGACAAAATCGCTGGGTAGTACTTTTTGAGATAATCAAAATTCTTTTCCAGTTTTATTGCTAAAGCCACAGTGGCTGGGGTGATCCATAAGTTTATGAACCGTCCGCCCACGTTAAAGGACTCATAAGGAATATCTGTGATCAACAGCAGCAGGATGATACTGATGATTGCAAAGACGAGCGGTGTGAACAGTGGATTCGGCCAGCGCTTATGCAGCAAGCCTCCGATCAGGAAAAAGGAAAAGGATAGAACGATCCCGAAAAACGGGTTTTCTGCGAAGGTCGAAAGCATTCTACATCAGCTCCTTGCTTTTTTTAGAAGAGGTATCTGCTCGTCTTTTCATGAACTGAACGACCAGGCCGACAAAACCAAGCATCAGTGTGGTCGTAATAATGATCGTTAAAAGTAGCTGCCACCAGACGTCTCCAAGGATTCCAAAATTGGTCATCAAACCGACCCCTGCCGGCACAAAGAAGATCGCCATATTATCGGTGAGCCAGTTCCCCACCTCTTCCACCTGATTAAGTTTCAGCCACTTGAAGTGCAAGGCAATAAACAAGAGGACCATCCCCATCACACTCCCCGGAATCGCGACCGGACTTCAGTGATAAAAATTCACCAATGAACGAAAATAATAATATCCAGAAAAGCTGTTTAAGTTGTTTCATACGCATTTCCTCCCAAGGCATGTTCCACTCTGTTTTAAACGAAATCCGGACGGTTTGAAAGTCTTTCACTAATAAATACGGTATGGAGAAAAGTTCCGCTTCTTTATTTGTCTACAAGGTTCTTAATATAGATTTAGAAAGCTTATACGGAGATATTAAATAGCAGTTCTTAATACTCCGCCAGAATCCTGAACAACTCATACTTTTCGTTGAAACATGTGCCAACTGCCTAACGGCAGCTTAAATTTACTTTTTCATTTTCACCTGTTAAGTGATGAAAAAAGAACCCCATTCTGATATAAACTGGACCCTATAGAATAGACACGGATAAAAAACCCTTATTCGTTCTCTATTTTATAGGGTTCTTTATTGTATAATGAACCCAACTATATGAGTTCAAAGGAGAGCGTTGACATGGGAAGAAATTATTTTACAGAGGAAGAGCGAAGAGAACTTGAAGAAAATCCTTTTGTAGAGAAAGCATCAACTAAAGCAGTAACTTACTCAGAGGCATTCAAAGACCATTTCGCTAAAGAAAAAGCTCTCGGAAAAGGACCTACGCAAATTTTTAGAGACGCAGACTTTGATGTGATAGCGTTAGGCAAAGACCGTATAAAGACTTTTTCCAGACGAATTAAAAATATGAGCCATCGCCCAGAAGGATTTATGGATTTACGTAGTGAATCCAGTGGAAGACCCCGTACTAAAGAAAGAACTCAAGAAGAAGAAATCGCACACTTGAAACATAAAGTCGCCCTTCAAAAACAACAGATAGATGCCCTAAAAAAAACAAATTTGATCCATCGGAAGGCCAAGAGGGCTTCACACAAGAAAAATTCCAACTCATTAAAGACCTAACAAAACGAGATCATAATTTGTTAAATATATCATGGCTATGTGAGATTGCTTTAGTTTCACGTTCGGGGTATTACAACTGGTTGAAATCTGAAGAGAGTCGAAAGAAAAAAGAAGAACAAGATCAGCACGATTTTAATTTGATACTTGAAGCCTATACACATCGCGGCTATGATAAAGGATCCAGAGGGATCCATATGCGACTGTTACACATGGAGATACTCATGAACCGGAAGAAAATCCAGCGCTTAATGAGAAAGTTTGGACTGTTCTGCCCTATAAGAAAACCGAATCCGTATAAGCGCATGGCAAAAGTACGCCAGGAACATGCGTTAAAACCTAATCTCGTTAACAGAGAATTTAGAGCCTACGGTCCACGAACGATCCTCTTAACAGATATCACCTATCTCTTTTACGGGCGAGGAAGGAAAGCTTATTTATCTGCCGTGATTGATGCATTCACGAACCAGGTCTTAGCGTATCAATTAAGTGAATCCTTAAGTATTGATTTTGTTTTAGAGATGATTGAAGACCTTTTGATCAACCATGACATTTCAAAACAACAGAAAACCCTGATCCATTCCGACCAGGGCATTCACTATACAAGTATAAAATTTCAAAAATTACTCGCGGATAAAGAACTGCGTCAATCTATGTCACGAAGAGGAAACTGTTGGGATAACGCTCCCCAAGAATCCTTCTTTGGACACATGAAAGACGAAATAGCTTATCTTGGTGATGTTGAGGCGTTCTCAGACCTTCACCCCATTATTGATGACTATATGGATTATCATAATACAGAACGCTATCAGTGGAAACTGGCGAAATTATCTCCTAATCAATATTATGATTATTTTAAAACGGGTGTGTATCCCCTGAGTCATTTGGTGAAAACGCCTGATTTTCCTGAGATTCAAGTACCGATAGAATATCCTCATTAAAGCGATCAAAATATTTTTCCTCTAATTGTGTCCATTTTTCGGGTTTGAAAACAGCAGGATAATAAAAATCTAAATCCAGTTTTGCATGAACATAGAGGTCGTATTCCATTTCGATAGCTGGATATTTTAAAATCCATTTCAACCGATCAATCAAATAATCTTCGGAATACATTTGATCAGTCACCTGGCGAAAGGAGTGGAAGTACACCCTCTGTTCGCTTTCAGTCAATGTTTCAAAATAACGTAACATCCAGTTTGGATAAACGCGTTCTGTATGCATGTCTCTAAAGATTGAGAAACCAAGGGTTTCTAGGCTATTAAAATCCTTCTTATTCATTTTTTTGTTGGATAATCCCCACCCAAAATCTAAGTATTGATCCAGGCTTAAACGTATTATCGCTCCTCCTATGACGTTATCATAGAAGGAGCGATAATAAATTATAAGGGGTTTTTATCAAACTGTCCTTGACATGGGGTCCAGTTTAATGCTGTTTTGGGGTTCTTTATTAGTGAGTAAACTTTCTTTTAAAATTTCTCTATATTAAAAGCTTGTATCCATATATCTAAAAGTTCAGATATGTTTTCATAACCATTGTGTTTAGATATTTTTTCTAACATTTTATATGTTCTTGGACTCAAA
Organism: Alkalibacterium pelagium; assembly: GCF_900109325.1. Classification (GTDB taxonomy): domain Bacteria; phylum Bacillota; class Bacilli; order Lactobacillales; family Carnobacteriaceae_A; genus Alkalibacterium; species Alkalibacterium pelagium. The sequence continues at coordinate 88,827 of NZ_FNZU01000012.1, read as the reverse complement.
CTGAATGTATACTCCTTATTTGAGTTCTTATGTTTAAATTTGAATTTAGCTCAATCAGTAACCTTTCATAGTCTTCAAAATTGTGTCCTTCATTTAAACTCTTCATTCCTCTAATCTCACTATCCTCATAAATACTACTACTAAAGGGTAGTAAATCACTTGCATATTGAAGTGTGTTTTCATTTGCAACCTCACTAGATTTATTATTATCATGAGTAAATAGTGTTCCTAAAATTTTAAAATGATAGCCGGCACTGAGAGTTTTTTCATTTAAGAATTTCGCATATTTTATTGTACTCAAAAGCTCTAGGTACGATGGTTTACTGTTTATAATCACTACATCGGAAGCAGATAATGCATTATCTAAAATTAACCCCATATCAGTGCTGGTTTCCTAAACACTTCTCTTTACTATCAATCCGTTGTGTTTTGTACCTATTTTCAGTAATCTATTACAGAACAAATCCGAGTGTTTTTCGTATTAACTGTAAATGAGTCATATGAATTTCTCATGGTTTGTTTGGTAACTAAATAATAGGCGTTCATTGATCTTTTTTCATTTCAAAAGCAAAAATGGTGTCAATTAATCAAATTTAGCCCATCAATACCATCTATTATAGAAACAATTTGACAAACAAAAAAGGAACACGCAACTGTACTTTGTAAATTCGCAGTTACTTGTTCCTTTTCATCTATATTGTATTAGTCTTCCTCTTCATCGTGGTAATCATCATCTTCTAGGGCTTCTTTTCCTATAAAGGCTTGCAACATCCAGATTTTTGTATCTAAGTCATCTTTAAATTCAATTAGCGTATCCTCAAAGACAACATTCTCTTCTTCTTGCGCCAAGTGAATGGCACGAATCGTTAATTCACGAGTTTCTCTGAAATCATCGATGATATTGTCAACCATTTCTTCAGCTTTTATATATTTATCTGCTGGATCTTCTGATAGCATAGAATACTCGACAAGCTCTTTGGTTGTAGAAGCTGGTTTATATCCTGAAGCTAGCAGTTGTTCAGCTAAACGGTCAAACCATTTTTCATTATCATCATATAGTTTCTCAAATTTTTCATGTAAAGTAAAGAAGTGAGGTCCCTTTACATACCAATGATACTGATGTAACTTCACATGTAGTGTGTGAATATTCCCTAAAAGATGGTCTGTAATGGCTGCTGCATTTATTTTCGTATGATGCACATGATCTTTATATTCTTGTTCTTCTTTTAATCTTTCTTGTGGTGTTTTTTCTGACATGATTCATTCCTCCATTATTTTTTTGATTTTTTTAGTAAACCTACGCGGTTTTTACACGCGATCTTTTTACGCCATAACCTAAGTCTTGGATAGCTTTTTCTATGTCTTCAATTGATACAGTGTCGTCGAAGTTTACTTTTACACGGCTTGCATTGAACATCACTTTCAAGCTGTCTTTATCCACACCGTTTAAGTTACCAACACCATTTTCGATTTTTTGTAGACATGATGGACAAGTTAACGTTTCTAATTGAATATTTGCTTTTTGCATGATACATTCTCCTTTGAATTTTTATTTTTTATTTATTCATTCGATTTACCTTATTGACATCTATAGTATATCAGCTATTCAAGCTTTTAATCTTGATCTACATCAATTTAACGAGGTATTTTGTATTTCAATATTTTCATTTCTTGCCTCTTATGCATCTATTCTAATCGAAGACTAGATAGATTGAATTGATGTAGATCAAGAATTAGTATTAATCTCCTAATTGTTTCTGAAATTTGTTCGACTATATTATATTGGAAATTCTACCGTAATCTATTTAGTTTTTATTGTATTTTTTATGCATAAACCTCTTTTGCGTTCGCCGTTTCTACATCAGTTCCTTTGAGTCTGTAGCGCAATAGTCTCATACCGTTTAAGATAACGACTAAGATACTTCCTTCGTGTACTAACATACCGATTGACATGTTCATCCAGTCTGAGAAGAAAACGGCTGCTAGAAGAACAAGTACAGTACCTACTGCAATGACAATATTTTGTTTCATATTATTGGCGGTTGCTTTAGTTAAGCCTAAAGCGTGAGGCAAGCGGCTCATATTTGAGTTCATTAAAACGACATCAGAAGTTTCAATAGCGACGTCTGTTCCGCTACCCATTGCGATTCCAATATCCGCAAGGGCTAATGAAGGACTATCGTTTACTCCATCACCAACGAATGCGACAATTTGACCCTGAGCTTGGAGTTCTTTAAGGTAGTCTGCCTTATCTTCTGGCAGTAAGTTTCCATGGGCTTCTGTTAATCCTAATTCTTCAGCGACTAAATCAACAGTACCTTGGTTATCTCCTGATAGTACGATTAAGTTCTTAACACCTAAAGCTTTCATCGCTTGTAAATCTTGTTTAATCCCTGGGCGAATTTGGTCACGAATCCCCATTAGAGCTTTCAACTCACCATCGACTGCTGTAATAACTAATGAGTTTCCACGTTTTTCGTAGACTTCAAAATCTTCACGAGCTTCTTTTGTTAATTGGATATTTTCTTTTTCCATTAAAGCTACGTTTCCTATTGCAACGCGGTGGCCATCGACTTCTGCGACGATTCCTCCACCTTTTACAACGTTTGTTTCATCTACTGGATACATTTCAATATCGCCTAACTGTGAAAGAACCGCTTTTGCGAGTGGGTGATCCGATTCATTCTCGACACTTGCCAGATAGCTTAGTGCTTGATCTGCATCCCCATAGGTTTTAAATTCGGCAACTTCTGGGTTACCTACAGTTAGAGTTCCTGTTTTATCAAATAGAATCGTATCAACTTTACTAAAGTCTTGAATTACTTCTGAACCTTTTAATAATACACCATTTTTTGCACCATTTCCGATACCAGCTACGTTAGAAACAGGTACTCCAATGACTAATGCACCTGGGCATCCGAGTACTAGTATTGTAATGGCCAACTCGACATTTTGACTAAAAATCCACACGATAAACGCTAAGACTAAGACGGTTGGTGTATACCACTGTGAGAACTGGTCAATAAAGCGTTCAGCTTCTGATTTTGAATCTTGAGCTTCTTCAACAAGCTCAATAATTTTACCGAAAGTTGTATCTTCTCCTACACGATCTGCACGAATTTGTAGGGTTCCATTTTCTAAAATTGTACCTGCGAAGACTTCTGAATCTGTTTCTTTTCGAACCGGATCCGCTTCACCAGTGATTGATGCTTCGTTAATGTGACCTTCACCAATAACAACCGTTCCATCAACTGGAACTTTTCCACCTGTACGGACTTGTAGGATATCGCCTTCGTCAACATCCCATACATCAACTTCTTCAAATTCACCATTTTCCATTTGTTTAAAAGCTACTTCTGGTGCCATTTCTGTCAATTCTTTAATCGCTGAACGAGTAGAGTTCAATGTGCGAGCCTCTAACCAGCTACCGAATAAGAATAAGAACGTTACGATAGCTGACTCTTCATAGTTTTGAATGAGGAAAGCACCGATTACTGCGATGGTTACTAACACATCAATTGAAATTACTTTTACCTTTAAAGCCCCAAAAGCTTGAATGGCGATTGGTGCCACCCCTAAAATAGATGCGATAATGAATGCGATATTAAAAACTTGTGTGTTTCCAAAACCAAAGTGTTCAATAAATCCTATAACGATTAAAATTCCTGAGATAAGTGTGATTTTATTTTTACTGCTTAATATTTTTTGCTGAAAACCCATTTCTTTCTCCTCCTAGTTTGTACTTGTTGACTACAGTATACCCTGCGCTTTTTCATTTAAAATTGACCCCAATCAACTTTCATCCGTTATTATATTTTATTTGCTGAATATCCAATCTCTTCAATCTTATGAAGAATTTCTTCTTCTGATATTTTATTGTCTTCAAATACTACTCTTGCTTTGCTTCTATCAAATAAAATTTTTATTTTTTCTATTCCCGTTAATTCATTTACACTATCTGTGATTTTTTGCATACAAGATGGACAGGTCAATTTTTCTAATTGAAACGTTATCGTCGTCATCTTCTCTCTCCTTCATCTTTTTTAAGTCATTACTCTGAAGTTTTTTGATTACACAGTTAGTATAAACCCAATGGTTCATTTATGAATTGATTTATATCAAGCTTTTTCATTCATTTAAACATTCGAATAAAAACCGCTATCCCTTAAGATAGCGATTCTATTTCTTTTATGCACCATGTTCATCTTGGAGAACATCAAGTTTTTGAATGACGGTATCTATACTATTGGGATCTAAATTCGAATCATCAAATTCTGCTCCATGTCCCTGTATCAGCATCTTTAATTTCGGCTGCAAGCCAGCAATATCATGCTCTACTTCTGGTATCTCACAGTTATGTGCGACTAACAGAGCGTCCGCTTTTTCATGAAAAGTATCTAAAGAGTCTAAAGCCATATCAGAATCATCAAATGTTACACCATGGTCTTCCAGTAAAAAATTTAATTTTCTATTTATGTCATTTGCTATATTTTTGTCCATTTCTATAAATCCTCCGCATTTGTATTTTTGTTACATCTACAGTCTACAAGAGATAACCGCTGTAATAATTGATGCGTATCAATAAACTGTGTTATTCTTAGAAATACTTTGAATGTATAGACACCGTTCTAAAACAAAATTTAAATTTGAATATAACTAAAGATACAATGGTTGAAAATTTAGATGTAAACGGATATACGTACTTTAGGATATTATCGTACAGCGGTGCTCGAAAATCAGAAATACTAGCTCTTAAATGGTCGGATATTGATTTTGATACATCTATACTCAACATTAGTAAAACACTTACTAGGGGCTTAAATAATAAGATTATCATGCAACCTACGAAGACGGTGAACGGTCGAAGAGTGATTGATATGGATTATGACTCTATGAAGCTTTTAAAGCTGTGGAAGATGTATCAGGCTCAATTCATGCTGAAACTTGGATTTAATACCAATACACCCGATCAGCATGTTTTTGCGAATACGAGAAATAACTTCTATTCGATTAATGTACCAAATGACCGTATGAGAAATGTACAAAAGCGTAATGGACTCAAACAAATTACAGTTCATGGGTTACGACACACGCATAGTAGTATCCTCTTCTCTATGGGAGCTTCAATAAAAGATGTTCAGGCTCGCCTAGGACACACAGATATCCAAACAACGATGAATATCTATGCTCACGTTAAAAAAGAAGAAAAGAAAGATACAGCAGATAAATTTGCGAAGTTTATGGAGAACTAATAATAATAGTTAAAAGAAAGCTCAATTATTGTTACGTGATTAAGTCTCCGATATTTTATATAAATATTAAGTAGTTCATAAAAAGGGAGAAGGGAATATAAAATGGCTAATCTAGGATTTACGTATCTATTCACAAATAATATGTGTGAGACGAAAAAATTTTATTCAGAAATATTAGCATTAGAGCTTATATGGGATGAAGAAGACGATATTGCTTTTAATATAAACAACCATCAGTTATCCATTCAATACCACAAAGACTTTAAGAAAGCTTCTCCTTTGTTTTCCATCCAACCTGGATGGAAAGGTGGGGTGGCACCTAGGACGAGTTGGTCAATAGCATTTGAATCGAATGAGTACAATCAAGTCATTGCTAGATTGCAAAAGGAAAGGGTCAAGACATACCATAGCGTGCCACAATGGGTTGGTTACTGGAGTTTTCCAGTCTTAGATCCAATGAATAATACGATTGAGATAACCTGTAGTGAATATGAGATTAATGGTTGACTTAATTCATCTGTATATAAAAATTATCACTAAAAATAAAACCATTACCCTTTTTCCAGTAGTAATGGTTTATAGCAGTTGAAAGAAAAGTTCAGAAATTAAAAAAGGCTTCCTACCAGCGTTTAGAAGCTGTTAGGAAACCTTAGTAAAGCTATAATGGAGTTGAAGGGGCTCATCCAAGCCCCTTCGCGTCAATGTTTATAGTTATATAGTAATGGTTTGTACTAAATTTTCACGCATACGCCTATGTTTTATGAAGTTAAAGTTATTCCCGACTTTTTTTATTTACTTTTTAAATCTTTGGTTTGAGAACGTTTACTTAAATCCATTATTGAAACTAAAACTTATCGTAGTATCTGAACAGAACATCGTTACTCCACTAATATCTGCCCCATCATTCCATTGTCTTCATGTTCCAAGATATGACAGTGCATCATAAAAATTCCTGGTTGAGAGAATTCAATTTCGATTTTGATAGCTTCGCCAGGCGGAACGAGGATAGTATCCTTCCACCCCGCTTCATAAGCTTCTGGAGGACTTCCGTTCCGAGAAAGTATACGAAATTGGACACCGTGGACATGAAATGGGTGGGGCATGTCCCCCATCATCATAGAGGTATTCGGCACTGCAATGTCCCAGACTTCCTTTTTACCTTGTTCAACGGTAAAGTCAATGCGTTCCAAATAAAATTTTCTTCCGTTTAATGTCACCTTGTGTCCCATTCCACTCATCTCAATTTGTCGATCTGGTAAGGAGTCAGCTTCCACTGGCGGTAAATCATTGAGTTTTTCTGGTAAAGGCTTAAGACTTCCTGACTTATCTCCTGTTATTTGAAGTGCTAGGATTTCTGTTGTCGAGATGTCAACAAGGGAAACTTCCTCTCCCACTTTATACTTACTCATGTCCACTACAATTTCTGCCCGTTCCCCCGGTGAGAGAGGGAACTCTTTTCTTTCTACAGGTGTTTCTAGGAAACCGCCATCTGTAGCGATCTGGTAAAAGAAAGATTCATCAGAAAGACGCAATTGATAGTTTCGAGCATTGGAACCATTGACGACACGCAAGCGAACCCATTCCTGTCCTACTTCGATATAGGGACGAATCGTCCCATTTACCAATGGGGTGTCTCCCGTGGTCCCATCAAAATTATAGACCGTATCATAATTAAACTGGTTATCCTCATCAAAAAATCGTTCTTGTAGAATGAGGGGAAAGTCATTGACTCCATACTCTTTCGGGAGATCCAAAGAGTCCGAATGCTCATCTTCCACAAAAATCAATCCAGAGAGACCATTATAGACCTGTTCAGCAGATTTTTGGTGTGCATGCGAATGGAACCAAAGGGTCGCCGCTTCCTGATCCACTGTAAAATCTACCTCTGCTCTACCTTCTGCTTCAATCGCATGGTGAGGGCCTCCATCTACATCAGAAGGGATCTTCAGTCCATGCCAGTGAAAAGTGGTCTCCTCTTCCAATTTATTTTGAAGATTGATATGAACCTGCTGACCTCTTCGCACTTGTAAAACAGGCCCCAAATAAGAACCATTATATCCGTACGTCTCTGTGAGTGGTCCTTCACGGAAGGAAGTCTGACCTTCATCGGCTACTACGGTATAGGAAACTTCCGTATCGGTCTCATAATCGCTCTTAAGGAGAGTGGGTAAGTGTAATTTGCTAGACGGCTGCTCGGGTGCCTTTAATTCTACTGTGTTTGTTTCCCTATTCATGCCGTTTCTGCCGCCCATCATATTTCCCATTGGATTGTCATTAAGGTCAAAAGAGGGACCGAAGTTAAGCGGGAAGAACATAAAAAAAAGAAAAACGAGCACAAGCAAGGCGATTCCCAAGAAAAACAATAATGGAGCCAAGCGTTTTTTATTCATATAAATTATCCTTCTCTCCACGAGAATTCTATTTTCATGGGTTCTGTCAGAAGGTTAAGACAATACTCTTTATACTTCTATCAACTTAAAAGTAACCCCTAACAGTCGTTTACAAGTGTAAATTATTTATCACATAGTTATTTTATACTCATCAGTAAGCAGCGTCAACCAAGAAATGAACTTATTCCAAGTTGGGTCAACAAATTAAAACAATCACCCAACTGTTATCTCCTCCTTAATCATAAAAAAATATGTTGCTTTCTGATTATCTAGACGCAATTAAACCTTCCGAATAATAAGGTTTTGTAGGATAGGCTCTCCGACGATAAATCCAGAGCACGATTGCGCTAATAAACAGCACGAGTGATAGCACTTGGGAAGCTCGCATAATATCCCCAATCCACAAACTATCGGTGCGCATGCCTTCTATAAAAAAACGTCCAAATGAATACCAGATGACATAACTAAGAGCAACTTCTCCTCGACGTAATAGGCCTTTCTGATTCCTTAGGATAATAAGAAGGATAAAACCTAATAAACTCCATAACGATTCATACAAAAATGTCGGGTGGTAATAGGTACCGTTGATGTTCATCTGTTCAATAATAAACTCTGGTAAATAAAGAGTTTCTAAAAATTGGCGACTCACTGCTCCACCGTGGGCCTCTTGATTGATGAAATTTCCCCAGCGACCAATCGATTGAGCTAGGAGGACACTAGGTGCAAGTATGTCTAGTAAAAGAGTTAGCGTCATTTTCTTTCTTCTTGCAAACCAGTATACTGCGAGACCACCCGCAATTAGCCCCCCATAAATGGCAATTCCACCATTCCAGATTGCGATGATTTCACTCGGATTCTGTATATAGTAGTCCCATTTGAATAAAACGTAATAAAGTCGGGCCCCGATAAAGCCAATTGGTATGGCCCATAATGCCATATCTACCATGGTATCTTTTTCAAGTCCCAGTTTTTGAGCTTCCTTTGTAGCTAATGAAATGCCGATCAGCATCGCTAGAGCAATAATAATTCCGTACCAATAAATTTTTATCGGGCCAATTGAAATAGCAACTGGATCGATTACACTAAGTAAAACATTCATTCTTCAATCTCCTTCATAGCTTACATTAGTTAATTGTTTTAAATCACATAATTTAAGTTCAATTTGTGTAGTTATTTGTTTACAGACAATAAACCCTCATTTATATTGTCAAACACATTGTCAAAATCCCCTTCACCATTGATAACGTAAAGCAGATTTCGCTCCTTGTAGAAGTGAATAAGTGATTCCATTAATTCCTTATTAATGTGTAGCCTATTTTCAATCACTTCTGGTTTGTCATCCAGTCGAATTTTTTCCCTTTTTGCTTCGATTTGGGAATTTCCTTGTTTTTCTTTTGAACGAAGATTCCCTCGTTGCGCTAACCGATGTCTTAACGTATCCTGACTTACATCTAAAAAGAAAACAGCGTCTAAATTCTGATTCTGACTTTGTAGGTAAGCTTCGAGCATTTTTGCTTGCTGTAGGGTACGTGGGTAACCATCCAGAACAAAGCCATTTTCAACATCTTTTTCTTGTAAGCGACTCTTAACCAATGAGTTTATCCACTCATCTGGAACTAGCTCTCCTTTATTCATATATTCTTGCACTCTGAGTCCGAATGTATCTTTCTCCTTGGCTGCTTCTCGTAACATTCCACCAGTTGAAATAGCCGTCAGGTGGTACTTCTCTGCGATTCTTTTAGCTTGAGTGCCTTTCCCAGCACCGGGTAACCCTAAAAGGACCAGCCTCATAATTTTTCCTCCTTATAAACTAAAAAAGGAAGAGATGGTTTTTTAAATTATTCCATTTCTTCCTTTCCTGTGAAACTATTGTATTTTTACACGATAAGGTCATTCAATTATTCGACATGTTAATCGACACTTGATTTAGGATCTAACCTTAGGAACATAGCGTTGATTGCGACAACAACTGTTGACACCGACATAAGAACTGCTCCAATCGCTGGACTTAATGTGATACCAATTGGTGCTAGTATTCCTGCAGCTATTGGGATCGCGAAAAAGTTATACCCTGCTCCCCAAACAAGATTTTCTTTCATCTTACGTGTGGTCTTCTGAGCCAACTCGATAAAGGATTCAATGTCGCCAGGGTCTGACTGTGTCAAGATGACATCGGCTGAATCCAATGCTACTTGAGTTCCGGCACCAACAGCTATACCAACGTCTGCTAATGCAAGAGAAGGTGCATCGTTGACCCCGTCACCGACCATGATAACTTTCTTTCCTTCTGCTTTAAGTTTTTCAACTAATTCATATTTGTCTTGAGGAGATTGACTAGCTAGATAATCAATACCTAAAATTTCTGCAGCTCCTTGAGCCGCTTTTTCATTGTCACCCGTTGCCATAATCGGCTGAATCTTGTTCTTTTTAAGGGCTTGTATTAAGTCTTTACTTGTTGGTTTTAATTCATCCCCTAAAGCTACAGCACCGATTGCTTCGTCGTTTTCTACTAAGACACTGAGGGTTGCTCCTTTTGGAATATCCATATCCAGATTACGTCCATATGCTTTTTGACTGATTAATTGATAACGATGTCCGTTAGCTTGACCTTCTACACCAGCGCCAGAAATAACATCAATCGAATCAAAACTTACTGGACGTATCCCTTGCTGTTCTGCGTAACTAATAATTGACTGAGCGATAGGGTGACTAGATCCGCCTTCGATACCTGCCAATAAGGCAACAATTTCATCTTTCGTATATTTATCATTAAAGAGTTCAACATCTGATACTTTAAACTCGCCAGTTGTTAAAGTTCCCGTTTTATCTAAAACCATAACATCTGCTTTTGTAGTCAACTCTAAAGCGTCCCGGTCTTTCACTAATAATCCCCGACTGGCCCCTAAGCTGGTACTACGAGCAGTCACCAATGGAATAGCCAGACCCAGGGCATGCGGACAAGCAATAACTAATGTGGTGACTGTAAAAATAACTGCCGTTGGTACATCAGCTATAACCATCCATAGGACAAGGGCAATAAGCGCTACAATAACCGCAATATAAAAGAGCCATGCTGCAACTTTGTGTGCAAGATTTTCTGCTCGAGATGGTTGGCTTTGAGCTTGACTGATTAATGCCTGAACCTGAGAAATGAAGGACTTATCGCCCGTCTGCTTTATTTCCACATAGAGGACTCCGGCACCATTGGTTGATCCACCGATGACCTCATCTCCGGGATTTTTTTCAATTGGTTTCGATTCCCCAGTCACAAGCGCTTCGTTTACACGTGATTCGCCGCGCTGAATGGTTCCATCTGCTGGAACATTTTCTCCAGCCTGAACACGAATCAAATCGCCTACTTGCAAGTCAGCAACTGGACGTGTTTCAATTGAATCGTCTTCCAATACAACGTGAGCATCTTTCGGTACCAATTCAGCTAATGCTTTTTGTGCATCTCCGGCTTCTCCAACAGCTTTCATCTCAATCCAGTGACCTAACAACATGATTAATACTAATGAAGAAAATTCAAAGAAAAAGTCCATCACATGTTCACCAGTCACATATCCAGCAATGACTGCATAAACACTGTAAAAGTAGGAAACCGAGATACCAAGAGTGACAAGAGCCATCATTCCAGGATTTTTTTCTTTAAACTCATCCACTGCTCCCATATAGAAAGGTTTACCGCCATAAATGTACAAAATCGTAGAGAGAAGAGCCACCAATATATCAGAATACTGAAATGTAAACTGAAATGGTAGTTGGACCCCAAACATAGGGGATAATAACATAATAATGATTCCTAATGGGAGTGACTTCAAGAAAATCTCCTTAAAGCTACCGTGATGGTGGTGGGCATGCCCTCCCATTGCGCCATGATCCATTTCACTGTGATCCATTTCACTGTGATCCATCTTGCTGTGATCCATCGTACTATGGTCCATCTTGCTATGTTTCATTTTATTGTCCGCGGTATGTTTATGCGACGAATGATTGCTGTGTTTATTACCCATATACGCTCCTCCTAAATTTCTAAAAAAGACCTCACTTTTTCTTCTTGATATAAAAATGTGAGGTCCGTCTTATGAATATACGTGTGACATTTGCACTAATTATAGTTCGTTTCTATTTCACTAAAGAATATTTCGTACCGGCTAGCGCAGCATTGAGTGTTTCGGTATCAATCTCTGTTTGACTTTCAAGTACTGCTTTTTTAGTCGCTAAATCAACCTCTACAGATTCAACCCCTTCAATAGCTGAAAATTTTTCTTGCACTGTATTGGCACAACCTGCACATTTTACGCCATCTAATAAGACTTCTTTTTTCATCATTCATTCTCCTTTTTCTTTTAATTTTTTTATCTTCTTCAAATCGAAGAAGGTCAAAAATAAATCCAATAAATAATTAACCGGCCGGAAAGTCAAAGTGGATTTCTCTACAACAGTGACAGTGAGCCGCTTCAATGATTCCCTTTAACAACAGAGGCACGTCCATCAGCGAAGAAAGGAAACTTTTTCGCGTGACATTCTTACTTATATGGACGAAAATCATTTTTTTGTGTATTCCGCTAAATATTTCTTCAACGGTCGATTTGGCCATAAACTCCTCTTCTATTGCTTCGGCGCACTTAACACAACCAATCCCTTCAATAATCAACCCCGGTCTCATCTTTGTCCTCCTTTAACATTTGTTTCACTTAACAGGCGAAGGTTTGAATCGTCTTAACCGTAAAGCATTGAGCAAGACCGACACCGAACTGAAACTCATTGCGACTGCCGCAAACATCGGGCTCATCAGCGGGCCGCCGAAAATATACAAGAGACCCATTGCAACTGGAATACCTACAACGTTGTAAGCAAAAGCCCAGAACAAGTTTTGTTTAATGTTTCGTAGTGTTGTACGACTTAAATCAATCGCAGTCAATACAGCTGTTAAATCATTACGCATGAGGACAATATTAGCTGATTCAATCGCCACGTCCGTACCTGATCCAACTGCAATTCCGATATCCGCTTGAGCCAATGCTGGTGCATCATTAATGCCGTCCCCAACCATTGCGACCTTTTTGCCTGATTCTTGTAGTTTTTTGACTTCCTCTGCTTTATCTTCAGGTAATACTTCACTTAATACGCGGTCAATACCCACTTGCTTAGCTATCGCTTTGGCTGTACGTTTGTTATCTCCAGTAATCATAATGACTTCGATGTTACGTTTTTTAAGTTCTTTAACAGCCTTCATACTATTTTCTTTTAATGTATCCGCTACTGCGACAATTCCAGCCAATTCTCCGTCTATAGAGAGATACATCGGTGTTTTTCCTTCGTCTGCTAAGCGATCGGATTCTTTTTCCATGCTTGATAAATCAATATTCTGCTCTACCATCAGCTTGCGGTTTCCAATGTACATATTTTTGCCATCAATTTCTACTTTAATACCGTGTCCAGGAATGGCTTCAAAATGATCCGGCTTAGTTAATGACATATTCTCTTCTTTTGATTTTTGTACAATGGCTTCGCCTAATGGGTGTTCAGATCCGGTTTCACCAGAAGCTGCATAATATAAAAGCTCTTCTTCAGTAATCAAAGGAGTCACTAAAATATCCGTCACGATAGGTTTACCTTCTGTCAGGGTTCCTGTTTTATCAAATACAATCGTCTCTAGATTATGAGTGGTTTCTAGCGCCTCACCATTTTTTATCAAGACACCATGTTCTGCTCCTTTTCCTGTTCCAACCATAATACTTGTTGGAGTCGCCAAACCTAAGGCACATGGACAAGCAATGACAAGGGTTGTAATGATAACGGATAAAGCGAATATACCTGTTTGACCTGCAATTAACCAAGCAACTCCTGCTAAAATGGCTAATCCGATAACAATCGGTACGAAATATCCTGTAATGATATCGGCCATTCGAGCAATGGGTGCTTTAGACCCTTGTGCATCTTCTACCATTTTTATAATTTGGGATAGGGTTGTATCGCTTCCCACTCGAGTGGCGCGGTATTCAATGGAACCATTTTTATTGATACTCGCCCCAATAACCTCGTCTCCATCTTGCTTTTCAACAGGAATACTTTCTCCTGTCAGCATCGATTCATCAACTGTAGTACGTCCTTCAACAACAACACCGTCTACAGGCATTCTTTCTCCCGGACGAACTCTAATGATATCTCCTAGAGCGACAGCTTCCACAGCAATTTCCTGTTCTTCACCATTACGTATCACTCGAGCTGTTTTAGGAGCCAAGCTAACTAATTTCTCAATAGCTGAGGACATTTGCCCTTTTGATCGCTCTTCAAAAAATAGTCCTAAAGTATGGAGCGCCAAGATAACACCGGTCACTTCATAATAAAGTAACTCTGAAAAATTACCATAACCTAAGCCAGTTCCGATTGTAGCCACAAGACTATAGACGAACGCGGCAGCCGTACCAAGCGCAATCAGAGAATCCATATTGGGGTGGCCTTTAAACAAGCTTTTAAATCCTTTCTGAAAATATTCCCCGCTCACTACCATAATCGGCACTGTCAAAATAGTTTGTAAAAGAGACATATTTAATGGATTTGTCATTGGGTCAATGATATTTGGTAGTGGCATGCCTACCATATGACCCATGGATATAATCAATAAAGGAACCGTAAATATAATTGATACCCAAAAGCGATTTAAAAGTTGCTTTCTTCTTTTTTCTTTTTTCTCACGTTTCTCCGCTCTTGAATTTTCTTGACTCTCCGTTGTTTCTAACACTGCTGTGTAACCACTGTTGGATACAGCTCCAGTAAGGTCAGCTACTGATAGTGCTGAAGAGTTATAAGAAACTTGCATTTTTTCTGTCGCTAGATTGACTGATGCTCTGTCTACACCCGACAACTTTGCGACGGCTTTTTCAATTGTCTGTGCACAGGATGCGCAGGTCATACCTTCAATTGCAAAGGTTTGCGTCGTTCCTTCTTGGGCAATCAGTTCATACCCTGAATTATCCACTGCTTTTTGTAGATTTTCTACCGAAAAAGTTGGTTCATTGTATTCTATACTCAACTTTTCTGTTGCTAGGTTTACGGAAGCCTTTGTGACCCCACGCACCTTTTTTGCTGCTTTTTCTACTGTCTGCGCACAAGATGCACAGGTCATACCTTCTATGGCAAATGATTTATTCTCCAATTTTTTTGCTCCTTATTCTCCATGATGATGTAAATGGCAATCGCATTGCCCTTCTGCACACTGACAATCAACTTCTTCTACTGCGAAAGCTTTTTTCATCTCTAATATTTCTTCTAGCCGTTGGATATCATCGAAGCTTAAAGTATGATCCTTAATGATACTCTCTATTACATTCCCGACATTCTTCCGACAAATACGATCGAAAATATCGTTTGTAAAACTTATTACCGCTTCTTTCTCTTCGATATTTGCCGAATAAATATATTTTCTACCTTCTTGCTCTGTATTCAGTGCGCCTTTTTCCACGAGTCGACCTAAGAGCGTTTTGGTTGTCGCTTGTTTCCAGTCCATTTTCTCTTCCAATGTAGAAATGACTTCTTTACTAGTCACTCGGATATTCGCCCAGACTACACGCATAACTTCCCATTCAGCATCTGTGATATGAGGGTTAACTACTATTGTACTCATTCTCTTTCCCTCCTTATTGTTTACATGCGTAAACGTAAATGTTTGAGATAAGTTTACTATTGTAAACCATTCTTGTCAAGTCTTTTTTAAATAAATGTAACCAGCTTGTGATTAATAAATGTAACCAGCTATTATTGCCTTTGTTTTCCTATCTTTACCCAATACTAATTATAAGGTTACCATTGATTTACTTTTATTGATTTTATTACCACTCTCCTTTTCTTTTTTATAATCACACTCAGTAATCCTTTTTCGTCTAGTCCGTCTCCCTAAAAGGATATTTAAGGCTATACAGACGACAAAAAAGGCCAGAAGCTCTGATTAATCAGCACTTCTGACCTAAATTCTATTATGGAGTTGAGGGGGCTCATATAAACCCTCTCACACCAACGTTTATAGTTATATAGTAATGGTTTTGGTAATGGTTTGCACTAAATTTTCACGCATACGCCTATGTTTTATGGATATTTTTCGTTTTAACTCTTCGCATAATAAAAGATTTTTTTATTCTGTAATCGACTATGGTTACTATTTCCCAAGACCTGCATTCTTTAATGTATCAAAATTGATACCTCTATTCCTGCAACAATCCGCCAGCTCACCATTTATTGCAACTGCTGGAACTGTTTCTATTCCATATTCCTCTGCTTTTGTCTCACATTCCTTAGTTTCACATTTCTTGTTTAAGTCATATACTGTTATCTCACAATTTGGGCATGCCTGTTCTTTTACATGTTGAACGGCATGTTCACATAAATAACACCCTGCAGTAAATATTTCTATCCTTCTTTTATTCATGACTATCTCCTCCTGTTAAACTGGTAATGATTGGACATCTGCCATCAGAACTTCTTGATCCTGAGCATTGGACAGTTAAATCTTGCAAAGTTTTTTTAATTTTTTCTAAATCTTTTATCTGCGCTTCAATCTCATCAATTTTTTGGACAGAGTATTGAAGTACTTCTTCAGAATTAACTTGTGTCTTGTCATCGGAAATGGAAATGAGTTGTTTAATTTCATTGAGAGTAAATCCTAACTCCTGCGAACGTTTGATAAACTTAATACGATCTACATCTTCTAAAGAAAAAATTCGGTAGCCAGCTCTTGTTCTAGGTGGTTCTGGAATGAGTTGCCGTTTCTCATAGTACCTTACTGTTTCGATATTGACATTGGACTTTTCAGCGACTTCACTTATTTTTAATCCTGTCATGCTTTCACCTTCTATTCTAATTATCCTCCCTGTACTTAGGTACAAAGTCAAGATTATTTTAACATGTAAAAATAATCTTAGTTACCTACAGCCATTTTAATAAATCTTTTTCTTCCCCAATATCCCATAATCAATATACTGATCAATATACCGATAATACTAATGAACAATGACATATGAGGAAGTTGTGGAGTTAAAATTGCTCGTAATGCCTCATTCACGTAGACTAATGGATTTAAAAGGACAAGTACTTGAATAATGGGTGTCACATGTAAGGTATTCCATGAAAAGAATACAGATCCAAGAAACACTAATGGAATTAAAAATCCAGGAAACATGGCAGCAACTTGACTCGGTTTGATAATCGTTCCAACGAGTAAACCGAGCGTCGCAGAAGAAATTGATGCTAACAATATAACCACAAGTAGCAGCCCCCCCCCCTGTAAAGTAAGTGTTAAATCTAAAGAATTTCCCATGAAAATTAAGGAAAGTGGTAAGACAATGAGTCCACCAATCCATGCCTCAATGATTCCTACACACATTTTCGCTAAGGCAACTACACCTACATTCACTGGAGCCATCAACCGATCTTCTATTTCTCTTGAAACATTAAAATCCATCGTTAGTGGAATAGCGGTTCCGTGGATTCCGGTTACTAAAATACTCATTCCAACGATTCCAGGAAACATTTGATTTGGAAATTCATTAGATACAAGTCCAATTCTTGGCAGAATATACCCATACAACAAGATAAGCATAAAGGGCAGCATCGCTACACGAAAAACAAATTCCCACTTATCCCGAAGTTGGACAAGCAAATCCCGCTTCACCATTGCCTTGAATGCTCCCCAAGAATTTTTTGTCTGTGTATTATGCTGTTCTGTCATCTTTTATACCTCCTTTACTTGTTAAATGGATAAAGACATCATCTAATGTACTTTTACTTAAACTAATTGTTTCCAATGAGGTGTCTAATGTTCTGATCCATTCCATGATTTGATTGAAGTCAGGGTGTGCACTTTTTACATATAGTAGCAATTCTTCTTCTTTTACAACGACATTTTCGACTTCTGGTAATCGTTCTGCTTGTTGAGCAAATTCAGGAGAAAAATCAGAAAACGTTATGGATATAATATTATTTGCTGGAATTAATTCTTTCAACTCTTCCGTTGTTCCAATGGCTTGTATTTTTCCTTTATCTACAATAGCAATTCGATCGCATAATTGTTCTGGCTCTTCCATATAATGGGTTGTCAGAAAGATAGTAGTACCTGCTTTATTTAATGCTAGTATTTGCTCCCACAAAATAGCTCGATAAGCTGGATCCAATCCTGTGGTAGGTTCGTCTAGAAACAAGATTTCCGGTTGGTGCACCATTGCGCGTGCAATTTTTAGCCGCTGGGCCATTCCACCAGAATAACTTCGAACAAAATCATGCTGTCGGTCTTTCAGCCCAAACTTTTCTAGATACTCATCTGCGCGTTGGTTAGCGGTAGAGTCGTCTAATCCAAAATATTTAGCATGGTAGGTAAGATTTTCTCGAGCGGTTAGACCTTTATCAAGATTATTATGCTGAGCGACGACACCAATCTTTTGTCTTGCCCACTCCGGGTTTTCTAAAATTGGTCTATCATTAATCAAAATCTCCCCAGAAGTTGGCTGCTTTTGGGTTGTCAACATACTAATCATCGTACTCTTTCCCGCTCCATTAGGACCTAAAAAACCAAAAATTTCTCCTTGTTTCACCTCTAAGTCGATTCCTTTCACAGCTTCAATTTTTCGGTTTTTAGAAATGAAAAAATCTTTTGTTACATTACTTGTCTGAAGAATGTTCTTTGTCACTTTACTTCCACCTCTCTTTTTTCTTCCCCTTTATAATACAGTCTGGAGTTAGGTACAGAGTCAAGGGTTAATACTTTTTCATAACTTCTTAATCAGATCCTAAAATATAACTTCTTACTCAGAGATAAATTCTAATTTTTTATAATTAGTGTAAGTTATGAAGGTAGGACGACCTAAATAGAATATAGAAAACACACTTTACTCATGTTATTCTAGTAAGGTGAGAATTTATAATAGAGTAGCAGAAAAAGGAGATAGTATTATGTGGAATAAAGCAATCGCAGAAGCAATGGGTACATTGTTTTTGGTGTTAATCGGGACAGGTGCAGTGGTCTTTGGTGAGAGTATGCTAAGTATTGCGCTAGCATTTGGCCTTATCGTCATTGCCATGGCTTATAGTATCGGAACCATTTCGGGGGCTCATATGAATCCAGCAGTCAGTTTAGCCATGTTCTTGAACGGTCGCATGAACTTTAAGGGATTTATCGTTTATGTCGGTGCACAATTAGCTGGGGCAGTGGCTGGCTCAGCAATCCTACAATATTTTCTTATCCAGTCAGGAAAAGATGCAACGAATCTCGGGGCGACTATTTTAGCGGAAGATTTAACTGCATCTAGTGGAGTGGATTTATGATTGAATTTATTCTCACTTTTCTCTTTGTGTTTGTGATTTGACCGCAACAAAAAATGGCAGACCTCTACTCCGATCAAAGATTAGATAAAGCCTGCCATTATACATTTGGACGATCTACTCATCCAAATTTTAAGTTAATAAAACAGTTGATAAAAAGTCCTATCATGCTATTTTCGTCTCTTTTCATTTAATATTCGTAACCATCAAACCAATGTTGTGTTTTGTTTGCAAATCTGACCAATAGTAACATCGTAGGAACCTCTATCAACACACCGACCACAGTCGCTAAAGTTGCTCCGGAGTTTAATCCAAACAAAGCAATCGAGACAGCTACAGCTAATTCAAAAAAATTGCTGGTTCCAACCATAGCTGCTGGTGCTGCAATGGAGAATGGCAATTTACACGCTTTTGCTCCACCGTATCCGAGGAAAAATATGACAAGATTTTGAATGATTAGTGGAATAGCAATTAATAAAATATGGAATGGATTACTTAGAATTCGTTCACCTTGGAATGAAAAGATAATAACTAAAGTTAGTAGTAAACCAATCCGTGTGGTCCCATCAAATTTATTCACAAAATCTTTTTCAAAATAATCGTCACTTTTTTGCTTTACCACGTATTTTCGAACAATAATTCCTAGAGCCAAAGGGATTACAATGAATACAAAAATGGAAAGTAACAGTGTACCCATCGGTACAGAAACATTACCTACCCCTAACAAGAGCGCAACGATTGGTGCATAGAGAAAGAGAACGATAAAATCGTTTATGGACACTTGCAAAAGCGTATATGCTGGATCACCCTTTGTCAATTCACTCCAAACAAATACCATAGCTGTACAAGGCGCAGCGCCTAAAAGAACAGCCCCAGCTATACATTCTTTCGCTAGTTCTGGACCCAAAAATGGTCTGAATACCACTAAAAAGAAAAAGGCAGAGATAGCAAACATTGTAAATGGTTTAATCAACCAATTAATGGTTGTTGTTAAAATTAATCCTTTAGGTTTTTTGGTTGCATTGACGATACTACTAAAATCAATTTTTAACATCATTGGAAAAATCATTAACCAAATTAAGATCGCTGTTGGAATAGATACATTATAATATTCAAATTGACTTAAAAATTCTGGAATGGCAGGAAAAACCTGACTTAATAACACTCCTACAACCATAGCAAGCGCGACCCAAAGGCTTAAGTAACGCTACCATAGCCCCATACCGCTACTTTTTTGTGATACTGTTTCTTGTACTTCATTTTTCATCTTGACTCTCCTCCAAAATCTAATTTTTTTGACCAAGAACGACAGAGGCTAAACTGCCTTACTTCGCTCTACTTTCTTTTTCTTTACAGACACAATCAGTTGAATATGTTAATAAATGAATCATTCCTTGAATGTCCTGTTCTGAGGTTTCTTCATTAACTGAGTCATGTTGCTAGATATTATTTTTTTAGCAGAACCATCCCTGCGTTCACTAACACCTTGAAATAGTGGGACAAAGTCAGTTGTATGAAATCAAAAACCTTTAAAATATAACAGCGCTACATTTTTTCGCATGATAACATGTCCAAAATCTTTCCTCGTTTTGTTAGGACAAGGCTTAAGATTTTTTGTATATTCTTCGTAATTTATTGCTTTAATCTTTCTATTAAATTATAGAGTCTTCTGTTTCTTGCAAAGAAATACCTAACCAATCAGCAATTTTTTCATTCGTTGGATATTCACCTGTTTTAACAATGTCTCCATCTAATACAGTAATTGGCAGAGAGTCTTGTCCTTCATTTTGCATGGTGTCTATGACGTTTTGATTTCGTACAAACGAATTAGGATTGGAAGCAAGATTGTAACGGATCATCATCACATCGTCTTCTTCTTTCACTTGTTTCATCACACCCGTAATACGTAGTAAATCCTCGTCTACTGAAGGACCACATACTCCAGTACTACAGCATAGGGCAGGTTCATAAATGGCTAACTTTTTCATATTGATCTTCCTTTTCATTTATTGTTGTATGACAAATACATCTTTCAGAACTTGAAAAAACACTTTGAAGGATTTCTGTTATCTCGGTAGATAATTCTCGATTCACCGAATAATGATGCCAAGTTCCTATTTTTTCTGTAACAATTAAATCCGCATCTCTTAATAGTTTTATATGATGGGAGAGAGTTGGTTGAGTAAAATCAAAGTGTTCAAGCAAATCACAGGCACATAAAGTATCGCAGGATAGTAAATCGAGTATCTTTACTCGGTTTGGATCAGATAAAGCTTTCATTTTTTCAGCAAATAATTCATAATTCATTTATATTCTCCTTTGAGATTAAACAATTGTAGCAAGAACATCATCTTTTAACTCAAAAGGACTCCAGTCGATGACCGCAAAATGTCCATTTGATAATCCATCGACACGTTGGATCCATTCTTCTTCCGATTTTGCACGAGCTAACAATGTTTCATTTGTAGTCCCTGTTGATAATAAACTGTTATTAACCACCCACCAAGTATGTGCAATACCTGCACGATTTAAATCTTCTTGCAGACGAATGGATTCATAGACAGGTGTATTTTCAGGTAATGTCACCATGACCACTTCTGTTTGGTTGTGATCTTGTAAAATAGGCAGGAGTCGGGTAATAGACTCTGGTATTTCTCCAGAAGTCCGTTCAACTTCCTTTGCGTAACTTTGAGAAGATTCTAAAAGTAAAAGTGTGTGTCCCGTAGGCGCAGTATCAATAACCACCACATCTGCTTCCGTCATCGAAACAATTTCAGCAAACTTTCTGAATACCGCAATTTCTTCTGTACAAGGTGAGTTTAGATCTTCTTCTACATAAGCTAAGTCCTCTTCTGACATCGATTCACGCGCTTTAGCTAAAACTTCATTTTGGTAAAGCTCTAACTCTTTTTTCTCATCAATATGGCTAATTCCAAGAGTATCTGATTCATGCACAATATAATTTAAGTGAGCGGCAGGATCGGTCGTTGTTAAATGCACTTTTTTACCTTTTTCTACAAGACCTTTCGCAATGCTGGCTGCAATGGTTGTTTTCCCTACGCCACCTTTACCCATTGTAAAGACAACTCGTTTGTTTGTGTTGTATAAATCATCGATAACAGTTTGTAAGCGTGGGAATTCCTGAGCCTGCACTTCTTCATGCTTGATTTCAGGTTGTTCTTCACTCAATAATAAACCGATACTTTCGATACTTGCAAGATTGTAAGGTCTTAATGGAATTTCAAAAGCAGGTAAGTTTTTAAGATTTTCAGGCATTTCACTTAAAGCCTCTTGTTGAATGTCATAGTATGTTTGAGAAATCGTATCTGTCGGATGTTCTAAAAGACCATTCACAATCAGTTTTTGGTTTTCAACCCCTAATGCTCGTAATTCTTCGGACGCACGATTGGCTTCGACTAATGGTCCTTCTTGTGGACGAGTCACGAGGAGTAAAGTTGTCATTTCAGCATTAGCAAGTGTTTCTACTGCCAAACTATAACTTTCTCTCTCTTCATCTAAACCAGATAATTGACCCATACAGCTTGTGCCAGTTGTATTTTCATCAAAGAAGTTTGTCCAAGCAGAAGGTAATTGTAAGAGTCTTAATGTATGGCCGGTAGGTGCTGTATCAAAAATGATATAGTCGTATTGATCAGCCATATCAGGGCTCGTTAAAAATTTTGCGAACTGATCGAAAGAAGCAACTTCTGTCGTACACGAACCACTTAATTGTTCTTCCATATTTTGTACCGCAGCGTCTGGTAGAATCCCACGATAAGGACCCACAATGGATTCTTTATATTCTTCTGCAGCACTGACAGGATCAAAGTTAGCGACTGTTAAGCCAGGAATTTCTTCAATTTCTGTTCCATTATCATCTAATTCTCTTTCAAAAACATCTTGTAAATTACTGGCAGGGTCTGTACTCACTAATACAACTTTGAAACCTTCATTCGCTAATTGAATAGCTGTCGCGCTAGCAGTCGTTGTTTTCCCAACGCCACCTTTACCTGTATAGAATAAATACTTTGTATTAATATGCTCTTTTGGGTTAAAAATTTCCATTCTATTTTCCACTCCTTTGTTAAACTATTTGGGCGAAATGATTGATTTTTTTCAACAATCAATGACGTATATAAATGATTGTCTATGTACAGTGTAAAAAAGCGAGTTATGTGACAAAAAAACTTGCAATAGTTCACTAAATTTCATATACTTCACTTACATAGAAGGTTGTCTATGTACTAAATATAGATAACTATCTATATTTAGTCAAGCCATCTTATCATTTTTATTTACTTCATTTTATTGAAAGGTCATTAGGGATATTTTTTTGAGAAGGATACTTATTTATTCCCCCCCTTTCATTCAACTTTAGGTAAATAGTAAATGAATACCTAACTATCAGGAGGAGTATTACAAATGAAGAAAATATTTTACGAGGACATTAAGAACCAACAACTGGTTGATGTTCGAACTCAACACGACTACCAATCGGGACATCTTAAAAATTCCCTCAATCTTAACCCAGGGAACTTCAAAACGTATGCCACTTATTATCTTGATTTAAACCAACCCGTTATTTTTATCGTTGGATCTGAGGAAGAAGCTCATTTAGAAGAACTTTCTGGGGTGGCTGATGAATTAGGTTTTACTCAAAACAATGGATATCTTTTGATAGATGAAGTCCCTAAAGAAAATCTACAAACAACTGGAACTATTCCAGCTGAAGAATTTCTCAATAAAAATGATGACTATATCTTAGTTGATGTCAGACATCCAGATGAAATTACACGACCAGCACCTGAGAAGAATTTGGTCAATATTCCATTTGAGGATTTAGTTAATGATTATCAATCACTGGATACGAGCAAACAAATTTTCACGCTTTGCGGATCTGGTAACCGAAGTACTGCAGCGGCTTCTTTCCTTGAATCAAAAGGATTAAATCCTAAAGTAATTGAAGGCGGAATGAAAGCCATTCTAGAAATTGGTAAATAATAAAGGGTATTCGGATTTTATGGTGGAAAAGGGCTTATAAATCACCCTTCTCCAAATTCTTAATAAGTGTGGAAAAATCGACACCAAAGTTGTCTGTAATGTTATGATCATTCACTTCATACCAATTGAAATTATCGTGTAACATAGCTTTATTGAAAGCACTTGAATTAAATCGTGGCTTACGCCTTTTATGGAGCTTCTCATTGAAAAGGATTTTGGCTCGTAAGGCATCAAACGAGTAACCTCTACCCGTTCGCTCTACCTGCCTAATAATGCTGTTAATTGACTCCGTATAAGCGTTAGTGAGCCTTTTATCAAAGTAGTTGAATATTTCGACATGCCAGTTGTCTACGGCTCTCACGAGGTCTTTATATGCATCTTTAGAGTTACTGGACATACAACGGTGTCTCCACTGACTATAACGAAGACGACCTTCATCTGAATCAGGAGTATCCCATATCCAGTAAAACTCTTCTTTGAGTTCATAGGCTTCTTTTAAGGCAGGAAGATTACCTAACCAAGTCTCTAAGAGGAATGATTCACGTTCATTTAGATCGTGTTTACGCTTTAGAAGGATAAACCTTTCACGCATAAGGGTACGTCTTTCTTTTTGGCTCATATGAGCTTTCAAAGACTTTCTGACGTTATCTAAGGCTTGATTAGCCATTCTAACTACATGAAACTTATCTACGACCACTTTAGCGTGTGGAAGGATAGTGTTCACTGCGTCTTTGTAGGGCTTCCACATATCCATTGTGACGTACTCAATATAAGTCCTGTCACTGATTTCTGAAAGACGTTGGATGACTGTTTCCTTGTTACGGTTAGGCTTGATGTCATAAATAGTCCTGCGTTCAATATTAGTCAATACAAGCCGAGGTCTTCGGATAATATGTATCTCGTCTATCCCAAGCCACTTAGGAGTTTCAAACTGGTATTCACGTTCTTTGAGTGCCACATAGTCCTTAAAAACGTTCCTAATAGTTTTCTCGTCAACGCCAACGCTTTCTGCGACTTCTACAAAGGTCTTAGACATGGATTGCTCTTGAATAGACTTTAAAAGCCTTTTGGTCATACTACGCTTTTCATCTACAGATACTAGGCGTTCCCAGAAGGTAGATCCGCATTCACGACACTTGTATCGTCTACGGTTCAATTGTAAGCCCACTCGCTTTAAACGAATGGGCAAATCCATAATTAGTTGATTTCTTGAACTGTGTTTGTACAACTTGTCAAAACCACATTCAGGACAACGTTCAGGTGGTCCGACTGCTTCAACTTTAAACATCATATCGGTTTCATTTTCTTGTGGTGATTCTATTGTTTTAATGTCTGGTAGGGATAATAAGTCTGACATATTGTTCATCCTTTATTACTCTGCGGTGTTAAGGTATCAAATATAGATTTGATGTCGAAATCATCAGTGTTAAATTATTTTTGTGACCACAAATGCACTTAGAAAATCCCTTAAAGCATTTATATAATGGGTGATCGCAAAATAGTGTATGAAATCCTTTTGTAGACTTTGCTAAACTACTGCACACTTTAGTACAGTATTAGCTGGTTCACTTGAATAGGGAATTGTAAAAAAAGTTCCCTTAGCCTGCACAACAAGATAATTTCGAAACATCCTTATCAAAGGTAAGAGCAGCTAATTTTAATCCTTCTGCCATTGTTAAATATGGTGCAAGGCTGTCTTTTAAATCCTCGACTGTTAATCCAAACTTAACGGCTAATGTCGCCGCATATATCACATCTCCTGCATTTTCAGATACGATATGAACCCCTAATACTTTTAGTGTTTCTGCATCTGCTACTAGTTTAAATACACCGGTTGTTTCACGGTTTACAATTGCTCTTGGAACAGCATCTAAAGGTAATACAGATGTCTTCACATCATACCCTTTCTCTTTTGCTTGTTCTTCTGTTAAACCAACCGTTGCAATCGAAGGATTTGTAAAAATTACGCCAGGAACAACGGATAAATCTAATTTTTTATTTAATCCGCCAATCGCATTATCGGCAACAATTCCACCTTCATATGCTGCTACATAAACGAATTGAGGTCCTAATGTTACATCGCCTGCAGCATAAATCTTTTCATTACTTGTCCTAGCGTAGTCATTTATCAGGATTTCTTTTCGTTTTCCAACTTCAACCCCTGCGGCACTTAATTTCAAAGCATCTGTATTTGGTTTTCTTCCTGTTGCAACAAGTAACTGCTCTGATTCCACCACTTTTTTCTTACCATCTACTGTTACATGAACCTTTTTGATTTGCCCCTCTTGTTCTACACGCTCAAAAGTTGCCCCTTTTACAAGGTTAATACCTTGTTCAATTAACGCTTTTTCTACGGCTTCTGAAATTTCTTGATCATATTCTTTTAAAAGTCGCTCACTTCTTTGCATAAGCGTGACTTCTGAACCTAAATTATGAAACAATTGCCCAAATTCCATTCCGATATATCCTGAACCAATAACCGTTAATCGTTTTGGTACCGTTTTTAATTCAAGTAATGTTGTACTTGTTAGATAATCCACTTTTTCAAGTCCTGAAATCGGCGGTAAGGAAGGAGAAACGCCCGTTGCAATTAAGAAACGCTTTGCAGAAAGTTTCTTCCCGTTAACTTCAACTGTATTTTCATCAACAAATATTGCTTCACCTTCAATTAACTCAAAGCCATATTCATCAATTAAATTGACATATTTTTGATTCCGAAGTTCGCTTACTAACTCATCTTTATGCTTTACTAAAGGAGCTAATTCCACTTTTCCAGCAAATGTTTGTAAACCTATAAATGGGTTGACTTTTGCCAAATGATTGATTTCCCCAGCTCTAAGAAGTGTTTTTGATGGCACACAACCAATATTCACACAGGTTCCCCCAACGGTTCCACGCTCAATCATAGCTACTTTTGCCCCATATTCAACCGATTTAATCGCAGCCGAAAAAGCAGCCCCACCAGAACCAATGATAAGTAAGTCATAGTCTCCCTCATCACCTAAAACTATTTTTTCTTCAGATTGTACTTCTTCTATTTCTCCAGGCTGGTATTTTGCTTCATCAATTGCCTTTTTTGCACTTTCCACCCCAATATCATCGGGTAATTCAAATACTGCTTCACCACGACGAAAACTAGCTTCAATGTTCTTAGCTCCCACATTTTCAAGTGCTACTGCTACATGTTCTTCACAACCTGTACAAGTCATTCCTTGAATATTTATCTTAAATTTATTCATTACCTCAACCTCCTGTTTTATCTTAAATTTTCCTATTTCCTTATTTTATACCCTAAATCAGTAATTATTTCTTCAATTTCTTCTAAACTAGTTTTCGATTTATCAAATGTAAGTTGGGGTTCTCCTGATCCTTCAACTTCTATATCTTGAATACCCTCTAAATTAGAAACGGCGGAACTCACCGTAAAAGCGCAAGATACTCAAGTAAAACCATCTATTTTAAACGAAACAGATTCTAAGTTTTCTGATGGAACCTCACTTGTTTTTGAACCTTCTTCAACTGCTTTTTGACCACACCCAGAAAGGACAACAACCAATCCAAATATAATGAATAGATATATTAAATATTTCATCATGCCTTATATCCCCTGACTGAACAATGTATAGATAAGCATTACCCCAGAAACGATTGTACTAACCCATAATAACTTCTTCGTTTTCTTTGAACTATTTTTTTGTTTCCATACAAGTAAATGAGCAAAAGAAAGCATATCAACAGTGATAACAATAAACCAAATTCGATATGGCGCAAACGTAACGGCAAGTGTTCCAGCTAAACCACTTAGACCAAGTGGTATTAAGATCGCTAAGCCAATTCAACAAAGACTTGCTAAAAAAGCTGAAAACATCGAAGCAATTGCAACAACTCTTTCTTTCATTTTTTACATCTTCTTATTTTTATGTGATTTTTCATATTTAGAATAAGCATAAAAAGTTAAACCAAGAAAAACAGCTAAAACAGGAATCAGAACAAAATCTAAATAGCCTGTTATTGCACCTAATCCAAGCGTACCTAATAAAATAACTAAAATAGGTGTAGCACAACCTAACAAAACCAAAAATGTACCTATAAGCCCTGCAATAAAGGTCTTTTTATGTTTCATTTCAAAATTCCTTTCATTCTTCCTCAATTAGGGTTTCAATTATCGGACAAGCATATAAACTTTTTTCATCTGGACATCGTTGTTTTAAGTCGTCTAACATAGTTTCAATTCGTTTTAAATCCTCTATTTGTTTTTGAACTTCCTTTTGTTTTTTAGAAACAAATTCGAACATATCTTGACAACGAACTTCATCTTTATCTACAACACCAAGTAATTTATAAATCTCGTTTAAAGAAAATCCAAGTTCCTGTATTCGTTTAATAAACCCAACACGCTTAACGTCATCATATGAATATATCCGATAACCAGCTTCCGTTCGGTGAGGTTCTTGTAGTAAATTTTTTCGCTCGTAATATCTAATCGTTTCTTTATTAACGCCACATTTTTCTGCAAACTCACTAATGCGGTAAAT
Organism: Alkalibacterium pelagium; assembly: GCF_900109325.1. GTDB lineage: Bacteria > Bacillota > Bacilli > Lactobacillales > Carnobacteriaceae_A > Alkalibacterium > Alkalibacterium pelagium. Next base: position 60,336 of record NZ_FNZU01000012.1, on the reverse strand, counting down.
CATCTTATTTCACCCCATGAATATTATAAACCGTGTACCATAGTACACAGTCAAGTAAATTGGACTATTTTATTTTTTTCCCAACGTATCACTCGTATGTGATTGATACTTTTATAATACTATTGATTGTCCTAACATCCCACTAGAAAATCCGATTTAAACACCAGTTGTTTTTAAACTATTAAAAAAGTAATTCCACTATATATTCCGAAGACCCATAATAAATTATAAGATGTTTTCAAAAAAATGGCTTTGCCGTTCCTGTAAGGATCTGCAAAGTCATTGTCCGTTTAAAAAGTGCTTAAACGTGCATGTAGAACATCAACTTTTCCCGTTGCACCCTTTTTTACCCCGCGCAACACGATAATTTTGAAATATCATTATTATAACCAAGCGCTGTAAGTTTCAGTCCTTCCACGATCGTTAAATAGGGAGCCATTGTGTCTGTTAAATCCTCGATTGTTAACCCAACTGTACCTACTCCGGGATTTGTAAATATTACTCCAGGAACAACGGATAGATCGATCTTTTTATTTAAACCACCCATTGCATTATCTGCTGCAATCTTGCCTTCATATGCTGCTACGTATACAAACTGAGGGCCTAAGAAAACATCTCCTGCCATATAAATCCGATTATTGCTTGTCTGACCATATTCATTCATTAAAATTTCATGGTTTTCCCCTATATCAATACTAGCTGCACTTAAACTTAAAGCGTCTGTATTCGGACTTCGAGCAGTCGCAACTAATACTTAGTCAGACTCAATCGTTTTTTGAATACCGTTTTTAGTGAGTGTTAGTTTTTTAATACCACCGTCTTGTACGATATGGTCATAATTTATACCAATATTAACCTGTATGCCTCGTTCATGAAGGGCTTTTTCAACTGCTGCCGAAACTTCTGGATCATAATCTTTTAGTAATTGTTTACTTCCCTGTACTAATGTTACTTCAGCACCTAAATTGTGGAATAATTGACCGAGCTCTAGCCCAATATAACCTGAACCAATAACAGTCAATCTTTCTGGAACTTCTTCTAGCTCTAATAAAGTTGTACTCGTTAAATAATCGACATGTCCACTTTAATTTTAATTTTCTGTTAAAAGTCATTATATAAATTTAAAAGATTTATTATTGCAAGAAAATCAAATAGTTAAACAATCAAACAATCGTTTGACTATCACCTCATGTAGAATGTATAATATCTATATTATAATCAAATGGACGTTTGAATGAGAGGTGAATGAAATGACTGAAGTCTGCCAAACGACGATCATACATCCTGAAAAAGTAGATGTGGTAAAAAATAAATTAGAAAATAAAGATTTGTCGAATTTACTTGTGTTAGGGAAATGTTTTAGTGATCCTTCTAGAATTAAGATATTCTATGCTTTAGAGACCTTCAAAGAAATGTGTGTCTGTGATTTAGCCGAAGTATTAGACGCTAGTATTGCTACAACGTCACACCATCTGCGTTATTTAAAAAATCAAGGCGTGGCGAAATCACACAAAGACGGAAAAGAAGTCTACTATTCGTTAGCGAATGAAGAAATCCTTTCGACTATTCGTACAGTTTTAGACATGCCAAGCAGCTTATCTTTGACGTCTTAATTTGGAGGAAATCATTTTGTTACAAACTATTATTTCAGCAATTGCTGTGTATATCTCTACCAGTATCGATTATTTATTTATTTTACTGATCATTTTTTCCCAAAGTCAGACAAAAAAAGGTCTTCGTCAGATTTATTTAGGTCAATATCTTGGGACAGGCATTTTGGTAGCCGTTAGTTTATTTGCTGCTTATGTGCTGAATTTTATCCCCCAAGATTGGATTATCGGGCTTCTAGGACTCATTCCTATTTATTTAGGTATCCGAGTTGCTATGGTCGGCGAAGAAGAAGCAGAAGAAGAGGAAGTCGTGGAGAAGTTAGAGTCCAGAGGGTCCAACCGTTTGTTTTGGTCTGTTGCTTTAATTACAATTGCTTCCGGTGGAGATAATTTAGGGATTTATATTCCTTATTTTACCTCTCTATCTGTTTCTGAAATAGTCATTGCTATAGTCGTTTTTGCTCTATCGATTGCGGTGCTTTGCTACATCAGTTATCGATTGGCAAAAATTTCGTTTGTCTCTGAAACATTGGAAAAGTATGAACGAATTATTGTACCGATTGTCTTTATCGGTTTAGGAATCTTTATTATGCTAGAAAACGGGACCATTCAAACACTATTCGGTTTATAAGGCTCGTATGTGAAAGGAAGAAAACGGTGAGCGAAAAGAAGAAATCGCATCAGTGGCTCCTGGAAGGAATTGACTGCGCCAATTGTGCTGCTAAAGTGGAGCGAGGGGTGGCTTCCATTCCTGGCGTCACTGAAAGCAATGTGAATTTCATGACAGAAACCTTGAGGTTTGAGGTTGCTGATGATCAAGAAAACTTAATCTTAGTCAATATACAAGAAAAAATTAACAAGTTGGAACCCGACGTGACTTTAAAAAACAAAGCAGATGGGCAATTGATTAACATGAACCCAGCAATTGTTTTGGAAAGTCAATCCAAAGAAGATGAGGAAAGCCATCATGAATGGCTATTAGAGGGAATTGATTGCGCCAATTGTGCTGCCAAGATTGAGAATGGCGTGGCTGAAATAGATGGAGTCATAAATAGTAACGTGAATTACATGACCCAGACATTAAGCTTTGATCTTGTGGCAGAAAATGACGCTAAAACTCTTTCTTCGGTTAAAACTAAAATAAAAAAACTAGAACCTGATATCATCCCTCTTATAAAAGCTACAGGTCAGGAAGTTGGAGAAGACAGGAGTCTCCAGTCAGAAAAATCGGGTCAGAAACAGAATCACAAAAGACCAGAAAATTGGGGAATTAATTTAACCATCGGTCGCTTAATCCTTGCCGTTTCAGTGCTTTTACTGGCAAGTTTTGCCCCCATTACCCCTTCCCTTTCCTTTGGTTTGTTTGTCGTCGCTTACCTTGTGGCCGGTTATGATGTGATTTGGCGAGCAGTTCGAAATATCTTTAATGGCCAAGTCTTTGATGAAAACTTTTTGATGACGATTGCGACACTTGCTGCCTTCTATGTGCAAGAATATCCCGAAGCAGTAGCCGTTATGCTTTTCTATCAAGTGGGCGAAGTTTTTCAAGATGTGGCCGTAAACAAATCACGTCGCTCTATCGCAGACTTGATGGATATTCGTCCGGATTACGCCAATATAAAGTTAGCCGATGGCAGTACACGCCAAGTTTCACCAGAATCGATTAAAGTCGGCGATACCATTCTCGTACGTCCAGGCGAAAAAGTGCCCTTAGACGGGAAAGTGGTCGTCGGTTCTTCCGCTATGGATACGTCTGCTTTAACCGGTGAGTCAATGCCCCGAAGTGTTAAAGAAGGTGACGACGTTTTAAGTGGTTTTATCAACAAAATCGGCTTGCTAGAAGTCGTGGTTGAAAAGCCCTTCTCAGAGTCAACCGTGACAAAAATTCTCGAGCTGGTTGAGAATGCAAGCAGTCGTAAAGCACCAACCGAACAATTCATTACAAAGTTTGCTCGTTATTATACGCCGATTGTGGTCATTTTAGCGGTCTTATTAGCTGTTCTTTTACCCTTGACTATTCCTGGAATGACGTTTAACGATGGTGTTTACCGGGCAGCTATTTTCCTTGTTATTTCATGTCCTTGTGCCTTAGTTGTTTCAATTCCTGTCAGTTTCTTTGGTGGAATTGGTGCTTCTTCACGTAAAGGTATCTTAGTGAAAGGCGGCAACTTCTTAGAAGGCTTAAACGATGTTAAATATGTCATTATGGATAAGACGGGAACCTTAACCAAAGGGGAATTTGAAATAACCGATATTCAATCGACACCAGAATTCAATAATGAAGAACTCTTAGAACTAGCCGCTTATGCGGAAACCCATTCTTCACACCCGATTGCGGTTTCTATCAAAGAACATTACGGGAAAGAGATTGATGAACGACGAATTGATGAATACAATGATCTCTCAGGCCATGGTGTTCAAGCGGTTGTTGATGGCAAAGAGATATTAGCCGGAAATGCTAAATTAATGGCTAAATATGGTATTCCTTTTAAAGAAGTAGAAGAAGTCGGAACGGTTGTCTATTTAGCGATTGAGGGAGCCTATGCTGGTTACCTTCTAATTGCCGATACGATTAAAGAGGACGCTGCAGAAGGTATAGCCTTAATGAAAGAAAAAGGCGTCGAACATATCATTATGCTTACGGGCGATTCAAAAGCGGTCGCTGAGGCTGTTGGAAGTAAATTAGGCATCGATGAAATCCACTCGGAACTTCTTCCACAAGACAAAGTGGAGAAAATGGAAGAAATTATGGTGCGCAAAAACAAAAAAGAAAAAGTTGCTTTTGTGGGCGACGGGATCAACGATACGCCTGTATTGGCCCGTTCAGATATCGGGATTGCGATGGGTGGCTTAGGCTCAGACGCAGCCATTGAAGCGGCGGATATCGTGATTATGGACGACAAGCCGTCTAAAATTGGAACGGCCATGCAAGTGGCCAAAGATACTCGCCAAATTGTCTGGCAAAATATCATTCTCGCACTAGCCATCAAAGGGGGATTTTTGGTTTTAGGTGCCCTCGGTGTGGCTTCGATGTGGGAAGCTGTTTTTGCAGATGTTGGCGTAACAGTTGTTGCTGTATTGAACGCCATGCGTGTTTTAAAGAAATAACTTATAATACTGTCAAGTGTTAAGTAATAGATAAAACAGTAAATATCAAAGGACGAGAATGTAACTTTCATTACTCTCGTCTTTTTTTGCTTAAAAATAATTAACTAGTGAATCACTAATTCGAACTTTTTTCAAAGTTAAATTATTGTACTAAGCATTTGCTAACAAAGTATTAAATGCAAAAGAGCTTTCGTAAAAGTGTTGGAAAACTCTTCGCTATGCTTAGTAAAACTTAGTTTTAAGCATAAAAAAGCCTCACTCAGGAATAAGTTGTTCCCTAGTGAGGCTTTCATCTTGCTATGGAGTTGAGGGGAGTCGAACCCCTGTCCAGGCACATTGGCACTCAAGTATCTACGTTCATAGTTTTACTACTTGGATTTCGCTAAGCATTAGCCGTAAAACAGGCATCATGCGCCGCTAGTCTGTTAATCTCTTTCTATTCTTACAGACGGAAAGAATAGACGTATCCCACTTATTATAGGACCCGGTGCCGAGCACATGGGCGATGCCGGTCGGATCACGCTAAGCTGTTTTTACGCAGCTAAAGCGTAAGAATTGTTGTTATTGTTTGCAGTTAATTTAACTGTGACGTTGGTACGCAGCCGTCACCTGCGAAACGCAACTCAAGCTCAATCTGTGCCTGTCGAATCCGTAACAACCCCGTTACAGTATAGAGCTGTCTCTCATGCTCTGCAAATAGTATACCATAATCCGGTGTAAAAAGAAAGTCCGTTCGCTTTCTTTTCGTAAGTTGCTACGTGATCAGACCGACTGAACTGCACACTTTATCTGCCTGTTTTAATCTCCAAAACAGCTTCTTTTGCATGAATCAGATCTGTCATTCGGCGGCAATGGGGAGCTTCTATTCCGTACTTTTCGGCTGCCTCCACTACTGCACCGTTCAGATAATCAATTTCTGTCGGACGTCGGTTGAAGAGATCCTGATGCATCGACGGGTAGTGCGATCCCAGACGAGATGCCACTTCTTTAAGGTAGTGAATCATTTCATCTCTGTCGATTTCGATATCATCTTGAGCTTTCGCCACAGCTGCGAATTCGTCAACGATTCCGTTGAGCAGGGAATCGATAGACGGCGATGCAAACAGCTGATCGATCGATGCATCCAGCAGTGCACACAGGGCATTCATCGTGCCGTTGATGCACGCTTTTCTCCAAGTCGTGTACTTGACATTCTTGCTGTATTCTCCGAAAAGGCCGCTGTCCTTGAGTATATTGACTATGACACGTGCCGCTTCTTCCTCTTCAGGATGGCTGTTCTGCAGCTCAACTGGACCATTCCCGTTCAGCTGTGTTTCACCTGGGGCAATAATCCCAGCCGTCCAGACAGTTGTTCCCATTATTATATTTCGTCTGTCGACAAATGCTTCAAGAGTTTTAAGGTGTCCTAATCCATTCAACAGACAGACAATTTTAGTTTTTGTACCGATGAGATGATTGATTTGAGTCATCATCTTCTCCAATCCCATCGCCTTCGTGAATACAAAGATAACATCCATTTCACCTGATACTTCTTCCGGCCTGGCAATAGTCATTGGAAGTGTCCCTTTTACCCCATTTACTGAAACAGTCAGTCCATTATTTCTGATTGCTTCAATGTGGTCTTCCCAATAATCTAGAAGCGTCACGTTTTGTCCATTTTTCTGAAGCATATATCCGAATCCGCATCCAAGCGCCCCCGATCCTGCAATTGCTATATTCATCAATCTTATCCCCTTCTACTAGTTAGCTGCTGTTGACACTCCCACAGCTAAAGCAGTGGGATTCTTAAGTGCTTTGTCGAACGCAGGCCATTTCTGTTTTGTTCAAGCCTTAAGTTTAAGGGTGTGCCATCACCCCTCCCATGGCAGAGCCTATAGCTCCATGGGCACTCATACTGTGACCATATGAGTTAGGTTGTTTGGGCGATATTCAGAGCTCCTACTCTATCCCGATGCCCCCGGTAGCCGCACCCGCACTGATACATTCGGTCGGTTACTTTATTTCTGGCCTTACATGTCGGGCAAGTCTGAGAGGTATACTCTGGATTGACCTTTTTAACAACGATACCGATTTCTCTTGCTTTATATTCAATGAAGTCTGTTAGTTGAGCGAATGTCCAGTTATGCAGAATCGCTGTGTGTTTTCCTCTTTGTCTTGAGGTCCGGCGAATGCCGGAAAGATTCTCCAGATGGATGGTGCCACAGTTCGTGTCTCTCGCAAACCGTACTATGTGTCTGGCAATCTTATGATTAATATCCTGCATGATTCTCGCTTCTTTATCATTGAGTGTCCGAATAGCGTTCAGTTTCTTTTTCTGCCCTAACTCCCGTCTGAGCTTCTTATACTTTCGGCGAATAACTTTGTTTGCTCGTCCGTTTCCGAAGAAAGCTGTTTGACCGCTGGAAGCCACGACACCGACAGCTGGACACAGAATACCTAGATCGATGCCTAAGATGTCTGTTCCTGTCGTCTCAGACGGCAAAACGTGATAAGCAATCTGAGCTATCCAATGGTAGCCTTTTTTGGTGATACGCATCGCTCCCCGTTTTGACTGAGATAACAGGTCAAACTGATCACTTGTTAGCACAGCTTTAATAGCCGTTTTCATTGATTTGCCCTTTTGCATAATAGGAAAAGCGAGATGATTTGGAGTGACCGTATAGTTCTGATTGTTCCATGAGACTGTTCGTTTTTTGAACACACAGTTTCCGTGTTCAGCATATTTGGACTTAGCATACCGGATAAGTTCATTTTTGACTACCGAAGGAATAGACGTCTCAATGTGTCTGGAAGTGACTGTTGGAAAGCGGCCATCTGATACAGCCTTCTGGACAAGCTGGTTGGCGTGATAAATATACTCTTTGGATAGCCGGGTCAATTCAGCTGCTTGTTCTTTAGTCGGCTTTAATTTCACTTTGAGCACTTTAACACAGGACTGCGTCTGTTCTTTTTTCACTCGCTTCACCTCTATCACGAATACAAACGTGTGTTCTTTTTTTGTTAACTTTAGTATATCACTCCGTCAACGGAAAGGCTATAGAAAGGTACACCTATTTTTAAAAGAAAAAGAAGACAAAACAATCAGACATTTATCTCAATTTACGCTCTCATCCCACGATTAAAACCGTGGGCTTTCACGCTTGATAGTTCTGTAATGAAAACCGGGAGCAGTCCTGTACCAGTTTCCAGTGCCTGAATCGGCCCAACTAGCCCTGCAATACCGAAGCCCGCTGTCTGCGGAGCCCCTTGGATGTTAAATACATACACACTCATACTGGACAATATTGCATTTAATATAACCGGAATCAGTAGCTTCGGATGTCTGACAAGATTCGGCATCATCATTTTCATGGCACCGAGCAAGATAGCCAGTGTCGTTCCTTTCTGGTTGACTTCTTTAGATCCGATGACCAGAACAGCTGTACAAGCGGTCACTCCTATAGCTGCAGCTCCTGCTCCTAGGCCGCTGATCCCGATGGCTATGGCTATGGCAACCGTTGAGACAGGTGAAATAATCAGGATGGAAAAGGCTATGGCAATCAATATAGTCATCAGGAGTGGTTGAAGAATCGTAAAGCTGTTAAGTATATGTCCAATCATTGAGGTAGCTGATGATACATAAGGGAGCATCAGCAGTCCAACAGTACCCGCTCCGACTCCTACTATGATCGGCAGGAGAATAAGAGTCATTGATCCTAAACGGTCATTCAGTTTCCTAGTCAGGTAAACAGCAAAGCCCGCAGTCAGCATAATATTTACCAGATCTCCTATCCCTATAAGCGTGATGCCGGCTTCAGATACACTGTAAGCCCCCGATCCGAGAAAAGTGGCGGCTCCCACAATGACGCTTTGAATCGCATTCAGTTTAAACTGGTTGGCTACCAGAACGCCAATCATTGCTGCTGTAAGGAACTGCATCGTGCCTACTACAGCAGAAAGGGAGCTGAAAATAGATCTGTATGGTGTAAGAGCTTCAAAGATACCGTTTAGTATGGCATCAGGAATCAGTCCAATGACAATTCCGCTCGCTGTCCCCGTCAGTACTTTGTTGCTGAAAGTCTTGAATGTTTCCTTTTCCATTGTATCCATCAAATCTCCCCTTTTTCTTGAGTTGATGAACAGTATAGCATCTTTCATTAGATTTTCAATTGTTTTTCATGAAAATTTGATGATAAACTCGTAACGGATGTATCTACAAAAAATCCTCTTTGTCACAAGCCTGTTATAGCAGGTCTGCAACAAAGAGGAAAATGGCCTCACTTTGATCTTTGATTATTCGGCTTCGTCCCTGAAATGAGAGACATCGTTGTATTTTTCAAGATGATACAGTCCGTCTTCATATCTGGCGACAGACACACTAGCATTAAGTAATGATTTTGGTCGTTTGAGATCCGGAATGAGATTCTGCAGGATATACCGGATCGTTCCACCGTGTGCAACTAAAAGAATGGTTTCTCCTGAATCACGGTGCTTGTCGATCAGTTTGATCAGTCCCTGCTCAACACGTGACCAGAACATCATGAAGTCTTCCGCATGCTTTTCCGGATCAACCGCCCGGAAGGCATTCATCCGTTCAGGTACGTCTGTATTTCTGAACATTTCTTTTGATGTGTCGTATCCCAGATAATCTCTAACTTTATCATAAGCATCTGATCCGTACATGCCTTCCATCGACCCGAAGAAGACTTCTCGGAATTCCGGCATCTGAACCATATCCATTTTATCTACCTGCCCATTCTCTTCCAGAATGATGGAAGCTGTTTCCTGGGTCCGGGACAGATCACTTGTGTAGACTGCATCAAACGTGACATCTTTCAGACCACGTCCACATCGTCTGACATCCTCTTTTCCGTGGTCGGTCAACGGTGTGTTGCTCCATCCCTGCATGCGTCCATAATAATTGAAGTACGTTTCGCCATGTCGGACAAAATAAATTGTTACCCCTTTTTCAGCCATACTAGCTCCTCGCTTTCTTTTTCTCTCTCTATCTATTCTAACAGAGGTCTTTAGGATAATCGACAGCTAGCCCTGCTTTTCCACGTAGACGCCACGGTTTATCTAAATCAAGAAAAGCATCAGAGCAACCGGGTTTCCGATCTGTTCCGATGCTTTAATCTTAAATCAGTAGTTATCTTTAATTGCCCGTCTCATCTGACGGTCCTGTTCACGTCGCTTGATGGTCTCACGTTTATCATACTGTTTCTTCCCTTTGGCCAGGCCGATCAGTACTTTGGCAAAACCGTTCTTGATGTAGACTTTAAGCGGAACCAGTGTGTTCCCGCCCTGTTTGACTTCTCCATACAGACTGTCGATCTGCTTTTTCTTCATCAGCAGTTTACGTGGACGGACCGGATCGTGATTAAACTGATTCCCCTGTTCAAATGGTGCAATGTGGACATTATACAGCCAGATTTCACCATCTCTAATACTGGCATAGCCGTCTTTCAAGTTGATCCGGCCGGCACGGATGGACTTGATTTCCGTCCCTTTAAGCACAATGCCAGCTTCGATCGTTTCGAGAATCGTATACTCGTAACGGGCTTTTCTATTCTGGGCAATTAACTTGCCTTCTCCTTTGGGCATGTAAATCCCCCTCTATCATTTCCGTTTTTTTCCAGGCTTCTTGGTCTTTCTTCTTCCTTTGAAACGACCTTTGCCTTTATCTTTATCGTTCTTGCCTCTGTCTTCTTTTGAGCCACGACGAGGACCTTTTCCTTTTTTAGAACTGTCCTTTTTCTTGCGCCGTCTCGTTCTTCGAGGTTCATCAGGTTTCTTCGATTCATCTTCTTCAAGCTGAAAATCGATCTGATAATTATCTGTGTCGGCTCCGATGACTTTCACCTTGACAGCTTCCCCGATTCGGTACACTTTTCCGGTACGGGTACCAATCATGAGCATATCCCGTTCGTTGAATTCATAGTAGTCATCGTTCATGTTCGAGATGTGAACCAGTCCTTCGACCGAATTGGCCAGCTGGACAAACATCCCGAAATTAGTCACAGAAGTAACGACGCCTTCAAAGGTTTCGCCCATCTTGCTCTGCATGTATTCCGCTTTTTTCAGTTCATCTGTTTCACGTTCTGCATCTACTGCCCGTCTTTCAGTAACAGAACTGTGCTCAGCGATTTCCGGCAGCATTTCCTGCCAGCGTTTCTTCGCCTTTCCTGATTTATCCACTTCCGTATAGTAATGAATCAGACGGTGCAGGATCAGGTCAGGGTAACGTCTGATCGGTGAGGTAAAGTGCGAATAGTAGTCCGCAGCCAGACCATAGTGGCCAATCGGCTCCACATCATACTTAGCCTGCTGCATGGATCTCAGGAGCAGCATGCTGATGACGCCTTCTTCCGGCTTGCCTTTTACCTTGTCCAGAACATCCTGAAGCAGTTTTGGACTGATGTTTTCTTTCGTTGCTTTGACGTTGATTCCAAAGCTGGAAACGAATTCGATGAAACGCTGCATTTTTCCTTCGTCAGGGCGATCATGAACACGGTACAGGATAGGCAGATGCTGTTTGGCATAATGTTCAGATACCGTTTCATTTGCAGACAGCATGAACGATTCGATTAGGCGTTCACCGACACCACGTTCTCTAAGCAGGATATCGACTGGCATCCCCTGAGGGTCGACTTCGATTTTTGCTTCGCGTGTATCAAAGTCGATAGATCCTCTCTGTTCTCTTCTTTTTTCAAGAATGTTATGCAAGTCTTCCATCTGTTCAAGCATATCGACAATTTCAGAGTACTCTTCTCTACGCTGAGCATCCTTGTCCATAAGGATTTCATTTACCGCAGTGTAAGTCATGCGGTAATGAGAGTTGATGATACTTGGTGAGATCGTATAATCTACTACAGCTCCGTTTCTGTCGATTTCCATCTCACAGCTCAAGGTCAGACGATCGACATTCGGGTGCAGCGAGCAGATTCCATTTGAAAGACGCTGTGGCAGCATAGGAATGACACGATCGGTCAGATACACACTGGTACCTCGTTCAAAGGCTTCCCTGTCCATCGGGCTGCCTTCTGTGACGTAATGGCTGACATCTGCAATATGGACGCCCAGATAGTAATTGCCATTGTCCAGTTTCTTCACTTGGATCGCATCATCCAAGTCTTTCGCATCTGCTCCATCAATCGTAATGATCATTTCATCACGGAGGTCTTTTCTTCCTTCGGTGTCTTCTTCAGAAATCGTATCGGGTACGGATTCTGCTTCTTCAAGCACATCTTCTGGGAATTCTGATGGGATATTATACTTATGCACAATTGTCAGGATTTCAATACCCGGCTCATCTTTATGTCCGATAGTATTGGTGACAATCCCCTTCAGATCAGATCCTCCGGCAGTATCGGCATACTCGGTCAGTTCAACTTGAACAATGCTTCCCTCGACCGGGCGAATCCCTTTTGCTTCAATCTTGACTAGAACACTCGGCAGTTTCTGATTGTGAGGGGTAATGAAGCCATACAGGCCTAATTCTTTCACTTCGTCATCCGTATAAGGCTGGAATTCACCAAAGACGACGGTGGTCCCCCGTTCAATAATTTCAACGACTTTACCAGCTGGCCCTTTATCTTTCCACGGCATCGCTTCCTGAGTCACTTCTACTTTGACCAGATCGCCATTCAATGCAGAATTCGTTTCGGTTGGTGGAATAAAGATATCTGACTCGTATTCTTCAATCGTGACGAATCCGAATCCTCTATCGTTTCCACTGAAGCGTCCCTGCATAGCAGAAGAAGCCTGTTTCAGTTTGAATTTTCCGCTTGCAAGCAGGACGATTTTTTCTTCTCTTTCCAGTTCAGCAATAGCTTGGACCAGTTCCTTGAATGCATTGGATCCTGAACGACCCAGCCCTTCACTGATTTCATTGACTTCAACTGACTGGCCGTCCTGGTCATTCATAAATGTCAGGATCTGTTTCTTCAGTTCTTTTCTTGCTAATTCCTTGTCTTTTTCAGAACTCATTTAATCACTCCATTCTAAGGAAGACAGATAAGTCAGTACATCGATCTGTACTTCTTTTCCGATCTTTCCTGTTGTCAGTACATGCGGCGCGTCTTCATAAAAATGAAAATCGACATCCGCATTGACCAGGGCATCTTTAAATTTGACTGCAGACTGATCATTGATCATTTCGTCTTGTCCACCCTGTGCTATAAATAGTTTTTTGTTGAGCTGGTCATACTCTTTTTCCATATCAGCCACATGTGCATGGACCCCATCAAGTATGGCCTGCACTTTAACTTCAGCTGAAGTTTTCAATCCCGCAATTTCTTCTTTCGAATAGCCCGCCTGTTCTTTCATATTTTTATACCAGACCATGAAGTGCTCAGGCACGTTTGTATCATATTCAGATACAACCGGAGAAGCAAACGTCCCACCGCCTATGACGTCCTCGTTAAGCAGGAGATCAGTCGCTACGATTCCACCCAGAGACAAGCCCATGACTGCCACCTCGTCGTAGCCTTTGTCCTTAAGAAAGGCCAGCGCATCCTTCCCGTCCTGAACCCAGTCCTTGATCGAATAGTCAAACAAGTCGTCGGGATCATTAGTCCCGTGACCTGAAAATACTGGAGCATAGACGGTGTAGTCTGCCCGCTCCAGCGCACGTCCCAGACTCAGCATGTCTTTCGGGTTACTAGTGAACGCATGAAAGAGCAGAACTGCTCGTTTTCCACTTTCGTAAAATAATGATTTATCTTTCATAATATCCTCCTTAAGTCTCTTCTTCATTCTACCCTAATTTGGCACATTTTTGTACCAAAACACAATAAGATAAGCTTTAGAGGCAATAAAAAAGCACTCCTTCTAACCCGTATCCAATAAGCAGAGTGCTTACTGAGAAAACAGTTAACAGGAGTACTTAAGATTCACATTCATTTCAACTTAAAAGAATCGTGTCAATAAGAAGGACAGCACGAAGAATAAAATCAGACTGACGACTGTTGTCTTAATCAGTACTGCTTCGAATCCTCTGGCTTTTTGTTTACCGAATAATTGACTTGCTCCGCCCATGAAGGCATTGGATGCACTTTGAGTTTTTGTCGGTTGCATGGCAATAACAATGATAATGAATACAGATAAGATAAGCATAGCCGTTAACAGAATTTCATACATGAGTATAGACCTCCTTCTTACAAATCTCCTATTTTATAATATAACACACCCCGCTCACGTTTTCCAGTCCCTATTATGTCAGATCAGCATGCTTCAGCTGACTCATGGCCGTGAATTAGTGACGTTCGTTCTATAGATGCAGTGTCTATCACATGTATAAGACGCTGAAGGGCTAAGCCCTCCAGCGTCTTTTTTTGATCTGATTATTTGTCAGCTAAGTTGTAGAAAGCGTCAATACCTTCGTAAACAGCCAGGTCGCCTAACTGATCTTCGATTCTTAGTAGCTGGTTGTATTTTGCAATACGGTCAGTACGTGAAAGTGAACCAGTTTTGATTTGTCCAGCATTAAGTGCTACTGAGATGTCAGAAATTGTTGCATCTTCAGTTTCACCAGAACGGTGAGAGATAACAGCAGTGTATCCAGCTTTTTTAGCCATTTCGATCGCATTGAATGTTTCAGTCAATGTACCGATTTGGTTAACTTTGATCAGGATAGAGTTTCCAACACCGTTGTCGATTCCACGTTTAAGAATTTCAGTGTTAGTTACGAACAGGTCGTCTCCAACTAGTTGAACTTTGTCGCCTAGACGCTCAGTCAATAGTTTGAATCCGTCCCAGTCATTTTCATCCATACCATCTTCGATTGAGATGATTGGGTATTTGTTTACTAATTCTTCAAGGTAGTCTACTTGTTCTTCAGCGTTACGTTTCGCACCGTTTTCGCCTTCGAATTTAGCATAGTTGTAAACACCGTCTTCGTAGAATTCAGAAGCTGCACAGTCGAATCCTAGGAATACGTCTTTACCAGGCTCAAGTCCAACTTTCTTGATCGCTTCAAGAATTGTTTCTACTCCGTCTTCAGTTCCTTCGAACTTAGGAGCGAATCCACCTTCGTCACCAACAGATGTTTCAAGACCACGGTCTTTAAGGATCGCTTTAAGTGCGTGGAAGATTTCTGCTCCCCAACGTAAAGCTTCTTTGAATGTTGGTGCGCCAACTGGTAGGACCATGAACTCCTGGAATGCGATAGGTGCGTCAGAGTGAGATCCACCGTTAACGATGTTCATCATTGGAGTTGGCAATACTTTAGTGTTTGTTCCTCCAAGGTAACGATATAGTGGAAGGTCAAGGTAGTCTGCAGCAGCACGTGCAACAGCGATAGATACGCCTAAGATTGCGTTAGCTCCCAGTTTACCTTTGTTTGGAGTACCGTCAAGTTCGATCAACGCTTTGTCGATTCCCATCTGGTCACGTACGTCCATACCTATGATTGCGTCAGCGATCGTTTCGTTTACGTTGTCAACTGCTTTAGTCACACCTTTACCAAGGTAACGGTCTTTGTCTCCGTCACGTAGTTCAACGGCTTCGTGCTCACCAGTTGAAGCTCCTGAAGGAACCATACCGCGGCCGAATGCGCCTGATTCTGTAATGACTTCTACTTCGATTGTTGGGTTACCACGTGAATCAAGAACTTCGCGTGCAATAACGTCTGTAATAAATGGCATTTATTTTCTCTCCTTTAATTTTCCTCTTCCATTTCCTGGAAAAGGGTTGGTTAATTTATTTTAAATGTCCTAATAAAAGAACAGGTTAAAATCAGCAAGTTATTTCTGGATCAGGCTTTCGCCAGTCATTTCTTCCGGTTTATCAATACCTAAAAGATCAAGCATCGTTGGAGCCACGTCAGCTAGTTTACCGTCGCCTCTTAAAGTGACACCTTTTTTCGTCACGATGACTGGAACAGGGACTGTCGTGTGCGCTGTGTGCGGATTACCTTCAGGAGTCAGTTCAGTATCTGCATTCCCGTGGTCCGCAAAGATGATTGCTGTTCCGCCTTTTTCAAGGATAAGATCAACTACTCGGCCGAGGTTCTCATCTACAGCTTCGATTGCTTCAATCGTTTTATCCAGCATACCTGAGTGTCCAACCATATCCGGGTTGGCATAGTTCAGGATGATGGCATCATGCTTGTCGTTCTTGATATCTTCAACCAGTGCATCAGTGACTTCATAAGCACTCATTTCAGGTTTTAAGTCATACGTTTCCACCTGAGGTGATGGAATCAGGATACGTTTTTCTCCTGGGAACTCATCATTTGTTCCGCCATTCATGAAGAATGTCACGTGTGGGTATTTTTCCGTTTCAGCAATACGCAGCTGATTCAATCCATTATCAGACAATACTTGTCCGATCACGTTTTTCAGGAATACAGGCGGGAACATGATGTCCGCTGCCATATCAGAAGTATACTGAGTAAAGGTCACGAATTTGATGTTTGACGGCACGTTTCCACGATCGAATTCATCAAAGTCCGGTTCTGTAATCGCACGGGACAATTGTATCGCACGGTCAGGTCGGAAATTGAAGAATAGAATCGCATCATTATCGTTTACTGTCGCAACAGGTTTGCCATCCTTTTCAATCACGATCGGTTCAATGAATTCGTCCATTGTGTCGTTCGCATAACTGGCTTTTACGGCTTCTACCGGATCAGTCGCTTTCACACCTTCTCCGTGGAAGATCGCGTCATACGCACGTTTTACGCGTGGCCAGCGGGTATCTCTGTCCATCGCATAGAAACGACCAGAAATTGTTGCGATTTCACCGACACCTAGATCGTTAACGATAGTCTGAAGCTCGTCGATGAAGCGGGCAGCAGAATCTGGAGCGACGTCACGTCCATCCGTAAATGCATGAATGTAAACCTTGTCGACACCTTTCTTCTTAGCTGCTTCAACCAGAGCAGTCAGGTGCCGCTGGTGACTGTGAACGCCTCCGTCCGATACTAGACCGAACAGATGCAGCGCAGAATCGTTATCTTTTACATGATTGATCGCACCGTTGAAGGCTTCATTCGTTTCGAATTCACCGTCTTCAATCGCCTTGTCGATACGTGTGATGCTTTGGTAGACCACACGTCCGGCTCCGATATTGGTATGCCCAACTTCTGAGTTCCCCATCTGACCTTCCGGCAGCCCGACAGCAAGCCCTGAAGCCTGCATCGTGTTGTGCGGATACTCATTCCAGTAACGGTCGAAGTTTGGTTTCTCAGCTTGTGCTACGGCATTACCGTACTCTTCTTCTCTCCATCCGAATCCATCAAGGATAATGATGGCTACAGGTGCTTTGCTCATTTTATTCAGCCGCCTCCAGTAATTGCAGGAACGAATCTGCTTCCAGGCTTGCTCCGCCGACTAATGCACCATCGATATCCGGTTGTGCCATCAGTTCTTTGATGTTGGCAGGTTTAACTGATCCACCATATTGGATACGGACAGCATCTGCAACATCTTGTGAATACAAGTCAGCTACTGTACGACGAACAACTGAAATCGTATCGTTAGCATCTTCGGCTGTTGCCGTTTTACCCGTTCCGATAGCCCAGATTGGCTCATAAGCAATAACTAGATTGCTTACCTGATCAGCGCTTAATCCTTTAAGAGCAGCTTCTACTTGACCGGAAACCAGGTCGTTAGTCTGTCCTGCTTCTTTTTGCTCAAGTGTTTCACCCACACAGATGATTGGAACCATGTTGTGGTTGATCACTGCATGTGCTTTCTTGTTGATGTCTTCATCTGTTTCATGGAACAGTTCACGACGTTCAGAGTGACCGATGATCACATAAGCCGCTCCGATATCTTCAAGCGCTTTAGGGCTGATTTCACCAGTAAATGCGCCTTCGTCTTCAAAGTGACAGTTCTGTGCAGCAATTTTAAGATCAGTATCCACTGTTAGATCGATCAGGCTTTGAAGAAATAGACTCGGCGCGCCTATTACAGCGTCCACTTTGTCAGTTGAAGGGATGTTTCCTTTAACAGCATCGATGAACGTTGCCGCTTCAGTCGATGTCTTGTTCATTTTCCAGTTACCAGCGATAATTGGTTTACGCATTCTATCGTCCTTCTTTCCTATTGTGTAGTCCAGGGAAGTGTTCCTTACCTTTTGAATTACTCACCGTGAATGACCAGATCAGTTACTATACTCATCTGGTCAAACCGGCTTGTCTTGCTTTTATTAGATTATTTGTCTGAAATAGCTGCAATTCCTGGAAGTTCTTTACCTTCAAGATATTCCAGTGATGCTCCGCCACCTGTTGAGATGTGACTGAAGTCTTCTTCAAACCCAAGCTGCTGAGCAGCAGTCGCAGAGTCTCCGCCACCGATGATTGTTGTAGCATCTTCAAGTTTTGCCAGTGCTTCACAGACCTTGATTGTTCCTTGAGCGAAGTTGCTCATTTCGAATACACCCATTGGTCCGTTCCATACAACTGTTTTCGCATCTTTTAATTCATTTTCAAACAGTTCAACTGTTTTCGGTCCGATATCCAGACCCATCTTGCCTTCAGGAATGTTTTCTCCAACTGTTTCAGTTTCAACATCATTAGAGAATTCTGCAGCTACGATAGAATCAACAGGGAGGACAAGTTTATCTCCAGCTTTGTCGATCAGTTCTTTAGCTAAAGATACTTTATCTTCCTCAACTAATGAATTACCGATGTCATGACCTAAAGCTTTATAGAATGTATAAGTCATTCCCCCACCGACAAGAACTTTGTCAGCTTTAGCGATAAGGTTTTCGATAACGCCGATTTTATCTGAAACTTTAGCTCCACCTAAAATAGCAACGAATGGGCGCTTAGGCTCATCAACTGCTCCACCGATGAAGTTAATTTCTTTTTCGACCAGGAATCCGGCAGCTGATTCAAGGTTTGAAGCGATACCTACGTTTGATGCGTGAGCACGGTGAGCCGTACCAAATGCATCGTTTACGTAAACATCGCCGAGACCTGCCCAGTATTTACCTAATTCAGGATCGTTTTTGCTTTCTTTCTTACCGTCAACATCTTCAAAACGTGTGTTTTCAAACATCAGTACGTCACCGTCAGTTAGTTCAGCTACTGCGTTTTCAAGCTCTTCTCCACGAGTCTGAGCCACAAACTTCACATCTTTTCCGAGTAACTCACCTAGACGCTCTGCTACAGGTTTCATTGATAGACCCGCTTTGTCTTCTTCGGTCTTCACGCGCCCCAAGTGAGAAAAGACGATTACTTTTCCGCCTTGTTCAAGAATGTACTCCAGGGTTGGCAGTGCTGCCTGGATACGGTTGTCGTTTGAAATTTTTCCGTCCTTCATCGGTACGTTAAAATCAGCACGGACCAGTACTTTCTTGCCACTTAATTCTAAATCTTTAACTGTCTTCTTTGCCATGTGTAAAGTCCTACCTTTCTGTATGGAAAACTAACCCCGTTGACTCTGTTCCCTTTATTTCACAAAAAAAGGGGGAAGCGCGATCCCCTTTATTCGGTTTGAACAGTCCAATTTTTTGCTTGCGCATCAATCGTTGTGTCCTCCTAAATAATAGAGTATTAGCTCCCCCGCTTATTTATTACTTTACAATAGAGTTGTTTCTTTATTTAGATATTCGCTGAATATTAAAGGCTAGCGAAGTATTCTAAAGTAGCAACCATGTTTCCAGTGAATCCGTACTCGTTGTCATACCAAGCTACAGTCTTAACAAGTTGTCCGTCTTCGCTTTCCATGATTTTAGTTTGAGTTGCATCGAAGATTGATCCAGCAGGAACACCGATCACGTCAGAAGAAACGATTTCGTCTTCAGTGTAGATGTAAGCACTTGATGATGCTTTTTCCATTGCTGAGTTGATGTCTTCAACTGTAACGTCTTTTTTCAGTACAGAATAAAGTTCAACCATTGAACCAGTTACTGTTGGTACACGTACAGCAGTTCCGTCAATTAATCCGTTAACTTCTGGAATTACTTTACCAACTGCTTTAGCAGCTCCTGTTGAAGCTGGGATAGCATTTTGTGCACCTGCACGGTTTTTACGTCCGCCTGGTGAATCTTGTAGTTTTTGAGTTGAAGTGTAAGCGTGGATTGTGCTCATTAGTCCACGGCTGATTCCAAATTCACTGTTCAGTACGTTAACCATTGGTGCTAAGCAGTTTGTTGTACATGAAGCAGCAGATACGATTTGATCGTCAGAATTCAGTGTTTCGTGGTTTACACCGTAAACGATAGTTTTCAGATCACCTTTAGCTGGTGCAGAAATTAATACACGTTTAGCTCCAGCATCAACGTGTGCTTGAGAAGCTTCTTTAGATACGTAGAAACCAGTACATTCAAGTACAATATCGATTCCAAGGTCTGCCCATGGTAATTTAGCAGCATCTTTTTCTGCTAAAACTTTGATGTCTCTTCCGCCTACTACTAAAGAATCACCTTTAGCTTCAACGTCATGCGGGAAACGGCCTTGAGCTGTATCGTATTTTAGTAGATAAGCCAGGTCTTCGTTATCTGTCAAGTCGTTGATTGCGACTACTTCTAAATCTGTATCCATTTCTAACATACGACGAAGAGCTAAACGACCAATACGACCAAAACCATTAATTGCAACTTTTACTGACATAACTTGATTTCCTCCTTAGGAAATAAATATATTTTTATTTTAAAGGGTCTCCCCCATTTAAAATCTCAT
Organism: Alkalibacterium pelagium; assembly: GCF_900109325.1. Lineage (GTDB taxonomy): Bacteria > Bacillota > Bacilli > Lactobacillales > Carnobacteriaceae_A > Alkalibacterium > Alkalibacterium pelagium. Next base: position 40,005 of record NZ_FNZU01000012.1, on the reverse strand, counting down.
TAGCGGCTGCCTCATCCGTCACTAACCATGTGTGAGGAGGGACAGTTTTCATGTGAGCCTTAATTGCCTTCGCTTTTTCACGACCTCCGGCAACTGCGACCACATGAGGAATACTTGGTAATTTCGAGGACTGGAGTCCAATGCGGGACAACTTATAGACAATGTCACCTTCTTGATCGATGAATTCTCCAAACGCTTCAGCTACTGCTCCTTTATCGATGAGCTCTCTGAGCGTGTCTTCATCCATTCCTCTTCTCTGAGCCATTTCAAGAGCATTGCCGATGCTGTAGATAACCAGCGAGGCATTTTCCAGAATTTCCAGAGTTTCTTTGATTTCAGGTTCTTTCATCAGCAGCGAATAAGTTTCCATACGCACGTGTTCCGGTGCATATAAAGCTCTGCTCCTGCCACCGGTCTTTCTTGCCATATTTTCAGCAATGGCATTTGCCTGAATATCAACGGATTCACCCAGACCTCCGCGAGCCGGTACAAATAACAGATCCCTGTGCAGTCCGATTTGCTGACTCATGACTTCCGCCACTTCTAGCATCGTCGTGCCGCCCATAACTGCCACTGTACTCTGCCCTTCTGGTAAAAGAAAGTCGAGCACTTCAATTGAAGCTCTTGCCATGTCAATCAGACTGGATTCATCCTTGTCTGAATTGCCTATGACGATCGTGCAATGTTGGATGCCTAATGCATTAGCCAACCGTGTTTCCTTTTCTTGTGACTGAACGTGCTGCCCCATCAGTTCATCCAGCTGATAAAACACTGTGATGCCTGTCGGTGTGCATTCCATGCCCTGAGTAGATGTCTTGATCAGTCCCTGATTTCTCAGGACCTCGACTTCTTTACGCAGAACTCTCTCAGTAAAACCGAGCCGATCTGCCAAGGCACGTCTTCCGATGGGTGCTGATTTCTGAATATGGCTCAAAATATAGTAACGCCTCTTCAATACATGAAGCGTTCCGGGTGCTACTTTTTCAATAACTGACAGCATATTAAAACGGCACCTTCCCCGACACTATATTCGACCTGTTTACAGCAAGACAGCTAGTCTATCTTTCTTCGCCACGTACAAATACAGTGTAACAAGAAGCGGGGCAGATTTCAACCCATTAAATGAAATCGACGGGACAATTTACGTCCTATCAATATTCATTCGGTTCCCTGTCTTCATCTCTTTTCAGTTTAGATTCTATAATGCTTTTCAGTTCTTCTTCCGTAATATGCTCATCAAAAATATAATCTTCAATGAATACAGTTGGTACCAGCGTTACATTAGCCTTTTCTGCTTCTTCTACGACTGCCTTGGAGTGTGCCGAATTGTTTCGCTTCTCTGCTCCACGTTTAGACTTGGCATACTCCGCCACCTCTTCTTCGCCTAATCCGCCCCAGTCCTGCAGGTTTTCAAAATAATATTCAATATCTTTTCTAGCAGTCTCTTCATCTTCATAATTTATATGTGCATGAAGAACGTTGCCTTTCCTCAATCCGGGTTTTTCCTTGTCAAAAAGCTTGATGACTCGTTCGACTTTCCCGTCTTCCACATACTCATCAAGGACTGGTGTACCTTTTTCCCACCACTCTTTACAGTACGGACACTTGAGATTGAGAAACTCCACAACTTTAATGGGAGCTTCTCTGCTTCCTAAATGGAGCCCGCCATCGGTCGTTACAGAATCAGCATTTATTTTGCTTGTATCCATTCACTCACTCCCTTCAGATTTTCCCTACTCTCTACAGTATACTCTTGTGAAAAAGTCTTGGCTAGTCATAAGCATTGCACGAAAACCCTTGTTAAATCACTGTAAAACAGCTACCGGATTAGTGTTAGTTTAACTCTCTGTTTGTGTATGAATCAAAAAAAGACTCCGAACGATCTGTTCAGAGTCTTCTAATCGTTATTTGTTTGTAAGGTCAGCAGAGCTGTCCATGATCTCGTCTACTAGTCCGTATTCTTTAGCCTCATCGGCTGTCATGAAGAAATCACGGTCAGTGTCACGTTCAATAACTTCCATATCCTGACCAGTACGCTCAACCAGGATTTTGTTCAAGCGGTCACGCGTTCTCAAGATGTGTTTAGCAGCAATTTCAATTTCAGTTGCCTGACCTTGAGCTCCACCTAATGGCTGGTGAATCATGACTTCAGCATTTGGTAAAGCAAATCGTTTCCCTTTTTCACCGGCAGCCAGCAGGAAGCTTCCCATTGATGCAGCCAGTCCGATAGCGATCGTCTGAACGTCTGCTTTAATGAAGTTCATTGTATCGTAGATGGCAAGTCCCGCAGTTACACTTCCACCTGGAGAGTTAATGTACAGGTAGATATCTTTTTCAGGATCCTGAGCATCCAAAAACAAAAGCTGAGCAATAACAGAGTTTGCCACCTGATCGTCAATGCCTCCACCAAGCATGATGATGCGGTCTTTCAACAGACGTGAATAAATGTCATACGCACGTTCACCACGTGGTGACTGTTCAATAACTGTAGGTACTAAATTCATGTAACTTCCTCCTATAATTCAATTCTCAATTAGTGTAGCATACTTCATTACTATAATGAATCTAAAAAGATTATACACCAAAGGTCAGGGAAGGTCAAACGATGAGTTTGTGTGAACTATTTAATTTAAATATAAAAAGTACCCACTCTCTTTAGAACGGGTACTTGATCATACTTTTATAGACTTTCTTTATTCCGCACTGATCAGTTCAAGTGGTGCGCCGATTTCTTCATCGATCGTACCGCCTGAGAAGTAGTCGTAGACCGTGTCTACAGCAATCGTTCCCATTTCATAAGGTTGCTGTGCAATAGTTGCGTCCAGTCGACCGGCTTCGATTTCTGCCAGCGCATCATCGTTTCCATCGAATCCGACGACAATGACATCAGTCATACCGGCTGCTTCCAGTGCTTCTAACGCACCTAGAGCCATTTCATCGTTTTGAGCAAAAACGGCTTCGATATCTGAATAGGACTGGATAATATTTTCCATTACAGTCAGACCTTCAGATCTGTTGAAGTTTGCTGACTGGCTTTCCACAACATTTAGTCTATCATTTGCTACATTCATGAATCCTTCTCCACGCTCGTTTGTTGCAGATGCGCCAGGGACACCTTCCAGCTGAACAACATCAGCATCTTCTCCAACGAGATCTATAATGAATTCAGCTGCCATTTCGCCACCTTCAACGTTATCTGAAGCGATGAAGGTCAGGACATCTCCGCCTTCACTGGAACGGTCGATTGTGATCACTGGAATCCCAGCGGAGTTAGCTGACTCAATGGCTGGTGTAATCGCATCAGAGTCTACCGGGTTGATCAGTAAAATATCTACGCCTTGCTGAATGAGGTCGTCTATGCCATTGATCTGAGTTGCTGTATCATCTTGTGCGTCTACAGAACGGACAGTTGATCCGTTCTCTTCAGCTGCTTCAACCACGCCCCGCTGCAGATCTCCGAAGAAAGGATTGTTCAAGGTTGAGATAGACAGACCGATCGTAATGTCTTCAGCCGCCAGTTCTTCCACTTCCCCGTCGTCTCCTGACTGATCTCCTTCAAGCGTTGCTGCTCCGCATGCACTTAGTGCCAGAACTGCTGATAGTGAGAGTAATCCGATATATTTTTTCATTGTAATTCCTCCATTTTGTGTTTTCTTATTTTTTTCTATCCAATAATACCGCAATGATGATGACGACTCCTCGAACCACTTGCTGGTAGAAACTTGAAACCCCAAGCAAGTTCAGTCCGTTGTTCAATGTTCCGATAATCAGTGCACCAATCAGTGTACCGACGATCCGTCCTTTACCGCCTGCGAGACTTGTTCCGCCAATAACGACTGCCGCAATAGCATCCAGTTCATAGGCCGTTCCTGCCGTTGGTTGTGCTGAATTCAGACGTGAAGTCAGAATCAGTCCAGCCAAGGCTGACATCATACCTGAAATCGCATAGACCATAGTTTTCACACGATCTGATTTGATCCCGGCAATGTAAGCCGCCTGCTCGTTTCCTCCGATAGCAAATGTCTTACGTCCGAATGTCATCTTGTGAAGGATGACAAACAGAATAATGAAAGCAGCTGTTGTAATGATCACCGGGAAAGGAATACCGAACAGATAGCCTCTTCCAAAGAACTGGAAGGCAAATCCGCCGCCGAACCCAGTAATCGGGTTTCCTTCTGTGTAAACGAGAGTCAGGCCTCTGTATATAGTCATTGTTGCCAGCGTTCCAATAAATGGGGCCACATTCCCTTTAGTAATGAGCAGCCCATTAATCATACCCAGGAAAGCTCCGATAAGCAGTCCAGATACTATGGCAAGAACTGGCGGGACACCGATGGCTATGATCCCGGCTGTCAGTGCACTGGACAAAGCCAAGGTCGACCCAACCGACAAGTCGATCCCTCCAGTGATAATGACAAATGTCATACCAAAGGCAATTAGAGCATTGACCGATACCTGTCTGAGTAGGTTCAGCAGGTTTGCCGGCCTGATAAAGTTGACATTCAGTACCGTCACGATAAGCATAAGCACGATCAGTGCAATCAGCGGACCCAGTTTCCTGTACAATTCACTTCGTCTTTCCTTTTTTCTAGTTACTGCTGCATTTTTAGTTTCCATTATTCTCCTCCTGTAGCCAGAGTCATGATGCGTTCTTCAGATAAATCCTCACGCTTCAGTTCTCCTGAAATAGTTCCTTCGTGGACGACCAGTACACGATTGCTGACGCCGATCACTTCCGGCAGGTCGCTTGAAACCATAATAATTCCGACACCGCGTTCCGCAAGTTCTTTCATTAAATTATAGATTTCACGCTTGGCTCCGACGTCTACGCCTCTAGTCGGCTCATCAAGTATCAGTACACGTGAACCGGCTCCGATCCATTTAGCCAGAACTACTTTCTGCTGATTCCCTCCGGAAAGGGCGCCGACCGGCAGTTCCATATGAGCAGTCTTGACGGTCAGTCTCTTGATCAGCAGATCGACAAATTCTTCCTCTTCCTTGTCATTGATCCAGCCTCCTTTTGAGAATTCTTCGAAGGCAGTCATGCTGATATTATCTCTTACAGAAAAATCAAGAATCAGTCCTTCAGACTTTCTGTCTTCGGTCAGAAAGCCAATCCCTCTTTTAACGGCATCATTCGGTGTGCTGATATCGATTTTTTCACCATCAAGATAAATATCTCCACTGTCAATTTTGTCTATCCCAAAGATCCCTCGCATGATTTCTGTCCGCCCGGCACCCATCAGTCCGGAAAAGCCAAGTATTTCTCCAGAATGTAAGGTAAAGGAGATGTCCTCATAATCAGGGAGGTGAGTCAAGTTGCGCACTTCAAGTACCGCTTCTCCTTGAGCATTATCCATTTCAGGATAATAGTCTTCCAGATCCCGTCCAACCATGTGTCTGACAATCTCGTCATAGCTGGTGTCCTTTGTATCTTTCGTACTAATGGACACCCCGTCTCTCATGACCGTTACGCGATCACTTATTTCAAAAATTTCTTCCATCCGGTGCGAAATGTAAACCAGAGACACGTCCTTCTTCTGAAGCTGTCTGATGATCTTGAACAGAGTACGAATCTCTCTGTCAGTCAATGCCGCTGTCGGTTCATCCATAATGATCACTTCTGCATCGTTCAAAAGTGTCTTGGCGATTTCAACCAGCTGCTGCTGTCCGACACTCAAAGTTTTCATCGTTCGGTCAAAAGAAATATCGATTCCAAGTTCACCAAAAACCGACTTCGCTTTCTTTTCCATTTCTTTTGTCTGGACCCAGCCTAGTTTATTCTTAATTTCTTTCCCCATAAACATGTTCTCAAGTACAGTCATATCCGGCCAGGTGATCATTTCCTGATGGATAAAACTCACACCATTTTCTTCCGCTTCTTTCGGATTGGCGTATAATCTTTCTTCATCATTTATAAGGACTTTTCCACTATCTTTTTTGTGCAGACCTGTCAGAATGTTCATAAGGGTCGATTTTCCTGCACCATTTTCTCCCATCAAGGCATGAACCTCTCCTGAATGAAGGCTGAAGTCGACCCCTCTAAGCACCTTATTTTCACCGAACGATTTTGTGATCCCTTTCATTTCAACATGCACAATAATTCCCTCCTAAAAAAGTACGCCTGCCTGTAAAATCACATTTGCGTACGGGGTGATTTCTCCTGTCCTGATAATCGCTTTGGCCTTGGCTGACCGCTTCTTGAACGCTTCGTGTGTCAGATAAGAAGTCCCGGCTCCTTCCTTCTCCATCCTACTTATGATTTGCTCGTGGACCGCCTGGTTCTTTTCCCTTATTTCTTCAGCAAGTATAATGTGTTCAACTTTCATATCGTTTACGACTGCATCCATCACATCCATAAATCCGGGTGTGCCCATCGTCAATGCGAGGTCGATTTTTCTGACCCCCTCCGGTATCGGCAGGCCGCAGTCCGCAATGATTAGTTCATCCGTGTGTCCTAAATCAGCCAGCACTTTACTTATTTCGCTATTTAAGATCCCATTTTTTTTCAAAATCCTCATGCTCCTTCATCTGTTCTAATGTTGGTGCTCCTGTCTGAGCGCCCGCTTTCTGAATCGACAGACCAGCTGCTATATTGCCGAATCGGATGCTGTCATGAAGATTCAGGCCGGATGCATATGCAAAGGCAAATGCACCATTGAAAGTATCCCCTGCTCCTGTGGTATCTACAACCTGTTCTACTTTTATCGATGGAATGCGTTGAATCCCCTGTCCATCATGATAAACAGCTCCACTGCTACCCAAGGTAACAATCAGTTTATTCGGATACTTTGCGAGCACAGTTTCAATATCTTCCCCCGGAAACAGGAATGAACATTCGGTTTCGTTAGGGGTCAGGAACGTGACCTGGTCAATAAGTGACGAATGTAGTTCCCGGGCCGGGGCAGGATTCAGAAGCAAAGGAATTCCTATCTCGTTGCATCGTCTAATCAAATGTTCGACGGTATCGACTGGCGTTTCGTTCTGAACCAGTACCAGATCACTGTTCTGGAAGACTTTTTCTTCTTCAATGACTCGGTCGAGCATCTCTGGCATATAGGCCCCGTTTGCACCTGGAACATATATGATTGAATTATCTCCATCAACAAGCGTGATGAACGCTGACCCAGAGGAATGTGTAACCCGTTCCACATTGTTTACATTTATGCCATTTTCTTCAAGGTTCTTAAGTAATTCGCTTCCGAATGTGTCTCTACCAACTGCTCCCAGCATAGTCGTTTCAGCACCTAAGCGGGCACTTGCCACAGCCTGATTGGCACCTTTCCCGCCAAAGCTGGTACTGAACGCTTTTCCCTCTACTGTCTCTCCCATGACCGGACGTTTCTCTGTCTCTACTACAAAATCAGTTGATATACTACCTATTACTGTTATCTTTGCCATACGATCTATCTCCTTCTATCTTAATGAATCTCTTCTGATCAGCTCAGGCTTCAATTTCACTTTCTTATCGATGATTACTTTTTTCTCAATCAGATTGACGAGCATTTCAGCTCCTTTAAAACCCACTTCATATGCCGGCTGAGCTATGGTGGTCAGCCCGGGATACATTAGTCTGCTGAAAAGCATGTCATCATAACCGATGATCTGAATATCTTCCGGTATCCTGTATTTTCGTTTGATTGCTTCTTTCATCACTGCCAGAGCATACACGTCATTACTCGCAATGACACTGTCGAATGACTTGAATGTATCAAAAAGCCTCTGAGCTGTTTCCTCTGCTCTGTCCACTTGAAAGGTTTCAGTTTCAAAAACTCTGTAACTTGCCCCTGCAGCGTTTAGAACTGACAAAGCCCCTGACAGACGGTCATTCGCTCCTGAAACATGCCTTGGACCCGCCATGACGATGATATTCTGTCCTCTCGACTCGAGGATAGCCTGACCAGCGAGCTTTCCGCCAAGTCGGTCATCCGTTGAAATAGAATAGTTCTCTTCTTCCAAAGCTCTGTCAAGAAGGACATAAGGAACACGGTCATTATTCTTTCTTTTTCCTGATGCAGCGGAGAGGACTCCGCTGATGTTATATTGAGAGAAAAATTTTACATACATGTCTTCTTTATCTGCATTGTCTTCCACATTTCCTAATATGACCATGTAGCCGTTCTGCTGAGCATAATCTTCTACACCTTTAGCCAGCAGTGGAAAATACGGGTTAGAGATGTCGGGCAATAGCAGACCGATCATCTTGGAGCTTTTCTGATAAAGTGAGCGCGCCACTTCGTTAGGATAGTACCCCAGTACTTTGATCGCTTCTTCCACTTTTCTTCTCGATTCCTTACCCACGTATCCGCTGTCATTTAATGTACGCGAGACAGTTGCGACGGAAACGCCGGCATATTCTGCTACTTGTTTGATCGTTACCATTTTCTCACCCTCAATCTGTAACCGATTACACATTTAGTTTACCATCTCATTTTTTATTGTCAATAGAAAACGCTTTTCTTTTTTTATTTTTCTCTTTACTGATCCATTTAGTGCATTGTTTAGCTAACATTAAGGGTATTTTTGTTTCACTATATGATCAGATGATTCCACAAAAACTCAGGCAGTCTGTTATACTTGAACACATATCATACTTAGGAGGACTAATATTGCGCTTTTTACAAGGATTTTCATTAAGAAGAACGAAAATCAGCGATCAGATTCTGATGTGGCTGGTCTCACCTATTATTTTCCCTTTCATTACCTCCATTTTGTTCGGTCTTATATTTGGTTTAATGAACGCTCATCTGTCACAGGAGGAACTGCTTCAGTCATTCGTGCAGCTGGAAGGGGTCATGACCTTCATTGCTTTTGCAGGAGGTCTCGTCCTGTCGGTCATCATTATTTATGCGAAGAAAATCCCACTGATGAACAGAAAACGCCTGACCCGAAATGAATGGACAATCCTTCCTGGTCTGACTGGTGAAGACTGGAAGTTTCTTGCCTGGTATGTACCGGTCGGATACGTTCTGTTCAATATAGGCGGCTCAGTCCTTGAGTACATAGTCGGTGACGGACAGCTCGTCAATCAGGAAGCGATTGAAGCAATGGCAACTGATACACCGATATGGATGCTGTTCATCACTATAGTGATCGCCGCTCCACTGGTTGAGGAATGGCTCTTTCGAGGAATCATCTTTTTCCGCAAAGAACACAATGACGTCAGCTGGCTGACTCTGATCATTACATCTGTATTGTTCGGACTTGTCCATGTCCCTACATCAATAGTGGCAGTATATACTTATGTCGGCATGGGTCTGCTGTTCGGCTATGCAGCCAAGCGGACCCGTTCAGTTGAAGCCGCTATTTTCTTCCACTTTATCAATAACTTTATCGGCTTTCTTGTCCTGATCTCACTTTAGAATAAATACAGGTCTTAGGACATGTTAAAAGACAGCTCTTCTCTAGGGGGAGCTGTCTTTTTTTATCTAATCCTGTTCTCCCTGGACCTTCTTCTTGCTTGCTTCATAGGCCTGAATGGCGAGTTCTCTGCTTCGCTTATGGTTGACAATCGGCTCAGGATAATCTTCCCCAATTGTGATCCCATATTTTTTCTGTTCTTCTTTTGTAAGTGTTGAGGGCTCGTGTATTTTTTTCGTATCGATGGTTTTCAGTTCCGGGACGTACAGGCGGATAAAATCTCCCTTCTTATCAAAGCGTTCGGACTGAGTCGTGGGGTTGAAAATTCTGAAGTAAGGCACCCCGTCTGTTCCTGTTGATGCAGCCCACTGCCATCCTCCGATGTTACTGCAGGGGTCATAATCCACCAGATGGGTCTGGAAGTATTTCTCTCCCCAGCGCCAGTCAATCAGCAGGTCTTTTGTCAGAAATGAAGCGGTAATCATTCTCAGCCGATTATGCATCCATCCTTTCTGCTTGAGCTGACGCATAGCCGCATCCACGATTGGAAACCCTGTTCTGCCTTCTTTCCATTTTTCGAAATTTTCTTCATTGTTGTCCCACTCTACCCTGCTGAAGTTTTCATCCACTTCTTTTTCTTTCTGATCAGGGTAGGCATAGTAGACCATGTTGTAGAAATCACGCCAGGCCAGTTCCTGAATAAAGGTTTCTTTTCCTTTTGAGTCAGGCGCTGCCTTTATTTTTGAATAGACTGTACGTGCCGATATTTCTCCAGCCCTTAAATGGTGAGACATTCGACTCGTGCCATCCTTCAAGGGATAATCTCGTGCTTCCTTATACTCACTCAGTTTCTCTTCGATGAAGTCGTCAAGTTTCTGGTGAGCGGCTTTGTTTCCCTGCTCCAGCTCTTCAACCTTGGACTGACTATTTATCTTGACTTGTTCATTGAAAAATTTGTAGAACCGCTCGTGATGATCATTAAATTCAGATGATGAAACCAGTTTATCTTTCTGAAAATCAACGGTCACCGGATCAGGCTTCCGCTTTTCTTTCCATTGCCTGAAGTAAGGAGTAAACACTTTGTACAAGGTATCAGACTTTGTTTTTATTTCAGTAGCATAATGGATATGGTGGTCAAAGAATCCATGTGCATTGATGTCGTGTTCTTTGAAAAACTGGGCCATCTTCTTATCTCTCTGAAGTCCATAACCTTTTTCGTCTCTGTTAATAAACACATCTGACCACTCAGGGAACGTCTCTTTCAGCTCCTGAAAACAGTCTTCAATGTCACCAAACAGAATATGTAACTTTCCACCTTGCTCTTTAATTGATGCCTCAAGTATCTTTACACTATTAAAAAAGCTGACTTGATTCGTTGCGCCGTCCTCCAGGAACTGTTCTGGATTGACATGAAAAAGCAGGATCAGCTGATCCGATTCTTCAAAGGCGTGTTTCAGTGCTGTATTGTCTTCCAGTCGTAAATCTCTTCTAAACCACATAACTGAGGTCATCTCTACCCCTCCTGTAAAATTCAAATTGTTATTTATTAGTTTAACATAGTCTATTGTCAGTTCTCTTCTTGTATGTACTGTACACAAAAAAAATAGTAATTGAATCTATATCATCTATATTAATTTACTCCATAATATTATTAATATATGGTGTTTTATACTTATAAGGAGGAAACACTATCAATAACTTAATCAGAAAATCTTTAGACAAGTTGAAGCAGGCATCAAATCTTGACAAGTTCATCATAGTAGCGGCTCTATTAATCTTACTAATTGCTTATCCAATGTCCTTTGTTCATTCAGTTGATGATGATATCCTCTCAAGGCTATTCTTTGTTGGTATTCTAGCTCTAATATTTGGTCTGGTCGGTATACTATTTGATGTATTCGTTCCTGACACCTACAAAACTGACAAGCATGATGACAAGGAATCAATCAACGCAAAACTAAAAGCAAACAGTAAAACAGCTGACTTCTACCGGGTAGGTCTAGTGGTTGTCTTGATGATCGCCTATGTTTTAGATTTATAATCAGGTCTATATACACTGAATTTTTATCACTCTATTCTTTTGGACCAGTTATTTCAGAAAACACTCGTAAATAAAAATGGTGAGTCTGTCTATCTGACTCACCATTTTTGTTATTGTTGTTTGTTAAAAATCACTTCTCTGCTAAGAGCATAATCAGTTTTGTTATTCCTCTTTAAGATTTGGATCCATCATCATTAAAGCAGGCTGACAATCAAGATGAGCACCGCCTGATGAAGCGGGTAAAACCAGTAGAAAAAATATTTTGGCAGCCTAGGCAGTTTGATACCTTTGTCCATGAACATAAAGGGAAGAGAGATTAGAGACAAGGTCTGGATACTTATCCCAAAGAGAAACTGGACGGCCACTGAACCTGCTATTCCCTGGAGAAGATCCTTTTCCTTCATCCAATATATGGCCCATCCAAACAAAAAGCCATAAACACTGTACTCCGCAATAAAACTCAGGAGCATAAATAATGGAAAATAACGTCTATATTTTAGAGAAAGCGAGAACAGGCCTAAAAGAAACAGTACATTGATCGTGTTAGGCGTAACAAGCATGGACAGCACTCCCAGCCCAAAGAGGCGAGTGATGTACTTTTTGTAGTCTGAGGTTCGTTCAGTGCCTTCTATAGTACTATAGAGAAAGCACGGAAACGCAATCCGACCGATCATTCGCATCCACAGCAGTCCTGGGAATAGAAAGTACCCCACATGATCGATGGTCATGGTCAGAATCCCGATCCATTTGACCATATTCAGTTTTTCGTCGAATGTTCTGGACATTCAGCTCACACCTTACTCATTAGTTTTATCCATTATACTCTTAGTCAGTAAAAAACACAGTACAGATAAGCTGTTTCCCTAACTTATCCGCACTGTGCGACTGATTATTTGAGTGTCTGAATTCTTTCTTTGATTATATCCCTTGTCTCACGGAATGTACTTAAAATTTCCTCTTCTGTTCCAGTGGCTTGTGCCGGGTCTTCCAGATCCCAATGCTCGTGAGCCACGCCGGAAGGAATTGTCGGACATTTATCTCGAGCGTCACCGCATAATGTAATGATCAAGTCAGCTTCATTAAAATAATTCTGATCGATCAGGTCCGAAGTCTGACCAGTAATGTCAATCCCATCTTCTTCCATTACTTTGACCGCTCTCGGGTTAAGGCCATGCGTTTCGATTCCTGCGCTCCTTATTTCAAATTGATCAGGATCCAATAGCTTTCTGCCGTAACCTTCCGCCATCTGACTGCGACAGGAATTACCTGTGCAGAGAAAATAGATTTTGTTCATTAGTTTTTCCTCCTTGTTCATTCTATCCTTTTTGATTCTTAAAAATAGTCATGAAGTTCAGGTACACCTTCAGGAAGACTATCCTGAAGCGCTTGCGCTGTCTCTTTTGAACTGATCAGTGAGCCTTCAAACTGCAGGTCAGTCGCTTTCTTAAATTGCATGAACAGCTGCGTCCAAGTATGGATGCTGGCTTTCAGGTAGCGGGACTTTTCTTCTGGCTGTTCTGCAGAACTGACTTGAACATTACCATCCGACATAGAAAGCTTGAACAGTCCAGCATTCCACTCTGCTGTATCATCAGTGACTTCAAGCCAGAACTCCTGGTTTTCTGTCTGTCTGAAGGGAAACTGTTTCAGGAAACTTTCCATATCTACTATACGAGCCATCATAGATGACACCATTTTAGGATTTAAGTCTGCTTCGCGAAACAGGTGTGTCAGGCGCTGATCTGAACGGGCAGTATACTCAAATGCATTGAAGCCAGCGGCATGCGCCCCGATATATTCCCATAGTGCTTTTTCTGCTCTACCTGTCAGCGCGTGCAGTTCGTTAATTTTAAAGTTTCCCTGATTTTCACCTGAAAATTCGTATGACAGGTATCCTTTTGGCGCACCAGTTTCATCCCGATAAAGCGCCAGTTTTCTCTTCTCCGAATTCATGATTCGATTTTCCCAGACCCAATCATCTCTTTTTACTGGACCAACAGCACCTTTCATTTTCTGGTCATAAATGTCTTTGACTGCTTCTTTCTGTTCTTCCCATAAGACACGCTCGACGGGTATTTCCGGCGCCTTGAACGAGCCAAATGCATCGGGCGAGATGTCGTACTGCCGTTTTTCAAAGGCTACTTCATAGCCAAACTTGCGGTAGAAGTGATAGGAAAACGGGGACAAGTAAGACAGTACCACTCCCTGTTCCTTCATCTCTTTTAAAGCTCTTTCCATCAGTTGACGGACGGATCCTTTCCCTCTTACTTCTGGATAACTGGTTACATTCCCTATTCCACCCATTTTCAGTATGGTGCCGAGATAATAGACTTCAAACGGAAAAACAATTAAAGCGCTGGTCAGCTGATCATCAGAGAACGACCCTAAGGTCTGTCCATAGGCGAGCTCATTGAAAAGTCTTTCCTTACTGTCTTCTGTTTCTTCAAAATGAAAAGCATAAACATTTAACTGATAAGCGTCTTCAAAATACTTTTGGGTCAGTTCCCTAATCTCAGTCATGATTTAGTCTCCTTTAATTTCTTTGCTGGTCTTACTACATCTCTATTATAGACGGTCTTTAAGCCGATAGACAAAAAAGAGCCCTTCAGTAAAAAAACGAAGGGTTCTTTTCCTCAAAACATCATTACTTAGTCGTTACTTAAGTCTTCTCCATTTGATGCAATCACCTTTTTGTACCAGTTGAAGGATTTCTTAGGTGTGCGTTCAAGCGTTCCGTTTCCTTCGTTATCACGGTCAACATAGATAAAGCCGTAACGTTTTTTCATCTCACCTGTTCCGGCACTAACCAGATCGATACAGCCCCATGAGGTATAGCCCATCAAGTCTACTCCGTCGAGTTCAACGGCATCTTTCATTGCGTCGATATGTGCTGCAAGATAGTCGATGCGGTAGTCATCTGCCACGTAGCCATTTTCGTCCGGCTCGTCGATGGCTCCCAGTCCATTTTCAACGATGAATAATGGCTTTTGATAACGGTCGTAAATATCGTTCATTGTTATGCGCAGCCCAAGTGGGTCGATCTGCCATCCCCATTCGCTGGCTTCAAGATAGGGGTTCTTAACTGAAGCAAAGATATTTCCAGCAGTTTTCTCGTTTACCTTTGGATCGCCTGATGCAACGCGGGATGAATAATAAGAGAATGAAATGAAGTCAACGGTATGTTCTTTAAGAAGAGCCTTGTCCTCTTCAGTCATTTCAATCTCGATGCCTTCGCGTTCCAGTTCTTTCAGTGCGTATGCAGGGTATTCTCCACGCGACTGAACATCGATGAAGAAGTAGTTCTCATGATCAGCTTCCTGAGCGGCACGGACGTCTCTAGGATGAGGCGTGTTAGGGTAGTATTTCCCTGCGGCCAGCATACATCCGACCTGGTTTTCCGGATCCACTTCATGAGCAATCTTAGTCGCCAGTGCACTTGCAACCAGTTCATGGTGAGCAGCCTGGTATTTCACTTGTTTCTGATTTTCGCCTTCTTCAAATGCCAGCCCCGCACCCATGAATGGTGCATGCAGAATCATGTTGATTTCGTTGAATGTCAGCCAGTACTTGACCAGGCCTTTATAACGCGTGAACAGCGTACGTGTCAGGTTTTCGTAGAAATCAATCATTTTACGGTTGCGCCATCCACCATACTCTTTAATTAAATGCATCGGGCAGTCGAAGTGAGTAATCGTTACTAGAGGTTCGATGCCATGCTTGTGGCATTCTTTAAATAAGTCTTCGTAGAATTTTAGGCCTTCTTCGTTAGGCTCTTTTTCATCACCTTTAGGAAAAATACGTGTCCAGGCAATAGACAGACGGTATGTCTTGAATCCCATTTCTCCGAACAATGCGATATCTTCTTTGAAGCGATTATAATGATCGATGGCTTCTTTTGCCGGATAGAAATGATCCTCATCAAAATCAAAGTGCTTCATCTGACCTGTAATGATAGCCGGACGGTCTTCTCCGATTGGTACGACATCGACGTTAGCCAGTCCTCGTCCATCTTGATCGTATCCACCTTCAAGCTGGTTGGCTGCAGTAGCTCCGCCCCATAAAAAATCTTTTCTAAATCCCATATTTATTCCTCCTGTTGTCTGTTTTCTAACTATTTACTTTTTCAGTTTAAAGCGTGTAATCCATTACATACAAGCGAATTCTGACAAAAATGTGAGGAATGCGTAATCCTGTAGCTAGGCTGTCATTATTATGGTAAAGTGTCAAGGATGTAGGTTTTTAGAGAAAAGAGGAACACATATGACTCATTATGATGTACTAGTCGTCGGTGGCGGCACGAGCGGCATGATGGCTGCCATTTCAGCCGCGGAACATGGAGCGACTGTCGGACTGGTCGAAAAGAACAAGTTCGTCGGCCGTAAGCTTCTGGTAACTGGAAATGGCCGCTGTAACGTCACTAACAATAGAGATAAAGAAGAAATCATTACGCATATACCTGGGAACGGACGCTTTCTTTACAGTGCGTTTTATCAGTATGACAACTACGATATCATGGACTTTTTCCAGTCTCGCGGGATCAAGCTGAAGGAAGAAGATCACGGACGGATGTTTCCTATTACGGACAAGTCCCGGACGATCGTCAATGCCCTGACTCAGATCATGGAAGAATCAAAAGTTGATGTGCATACCAATGCACCTGTTGAAACAGTGCTGTATAGAGACGGGGCTGTCAACGGAGTAAAACTTATGGATGGACGTGTTCTTTATGCCCATTCGGTTATTCTGTCAACTGGCGGACGTGCCATGCCTAAAACTGGGTCGACTGGTGACGGCTACAAATGGGCAAAAAAAGCCGGACACACGATCAAGGAATTGTATCCGACCGAAGTGCCGATCACGTCTGAAGAACCGTTCATTCAGGACCGCACACTTCAGGGAATTTCTCTAAGAGATGTAGACTTAAAAGTCATCAATAAAAAAGGAAAACAGGCTATCTCCCACCGAATGGATATGATCTTCACTCACTTCGGCATCTCCGGTCCAGCTGTTCTGCGCTGTTCGATGTTTGTTCTGCAGACGATGAAGCGCGATAAGACTGATCATGCTGTCATGAGTCTGGACAGTCTGCCGGATGAGACACCTGGATCGCTTAAGCAGACCATTGAACGCCTGATGAAAAAAGAAGGCGAAAAGAGCATGAAGAATACAATGAAGCAGTTCGGACCAGAACGCTACATCTTGTTTGGGCTGGAACAGGCTGGGATCGACAGCGAACGTGCCTTCAAGACATTGACGCCTAAAGAAATCGATGCGCTCATCACCTTCCTGAAAGATTTCCGTTTCAATGTGCATGGCTCTCTTCCGATTGAAAAAGCGTTTGTGACAGGTGGCGGTGTTCACACGAAAGAAGTGAATCCAAAGACACTGGAAAGCAAGCTGATGCAGAATCTGTATTTCACTGGTGAAATACTGGACTACAATGGCTACACTGGCGGCTACAACATTACTGGTGCCTTTATCACGGGCAGACTGGCCGGTATGCATGCAGCTCAGACCGCTTTGAGTATGAAGACAGCCGACTAATTTGAGAAATCATGTCGCATAGGCTTTAGTTTTTACAGCCTGCGGCCGCTGAAGTATACGTTGGGCACACTAAAATGCAGTTCAGAACCTTAGTCGGGTCCTGAACTGCATTCTTTTTTTCCTCAGTAAAGTTCAACCGGAATTTTGCATGCTGAATTAGAGTCTATTGCTTCGATAATGCAGTTCAGCGCATCCTTTCACTCTGAACTACAGTCACACCGCTTTACACATTTCTAATCTACAATTTCCAGCTGCTCTTTCAGCATGGCGAGCTGTTTTTTCACTGCTGACGGAGCCGGTCCGCCTTCAATGTCGCGTATATTCACACAGGTGGACAAGTCGATGACAGAGTATATATCCTGCTCGAATAGTTCATGATAGGATTGATAGGTCTCGAGCGGAAGATCTTTCAGAGTGAGGTCTTCTTCGATACAATACTTCACGAGCCCACCGATCACTCCGTATGCTTCTCTGAACGGCAGTCCCTTTTTGGTCAGGTAGTCCGCACAATCTGTCGCATTGATGAAGCCTTTAGATGCTGCATCACGCATGCGGTCAACATTGGCACTCATTGTATCCACCATTGGAATCATGGCTGACAAGGCGAGTTTAACTGTGCTGATGCTGTCGAATAAGGCTTCCTTGTCTTCCTGCATATCCTTGTTATAGGCGAGCGGGATGCCTTTCATCATGGTCAGAAGGGTCTGAAGATTTCCATAGGTGCGCCCCGTTTTCCCGCGGACCAGTTCGGCCACATCAGGGTTTTTCTTCTGCGGCATAATGGATGATCCTGTTGCAAAGGCATCATCCAGTTCGACGAATTTAAACTCTTGTGAGCACCATAAAATAATTTCTTCTGAGAGTCTGGACAAGTGCATCATGACCATGCTCAAGGTATAAGCCATGTCTAAAACAAAATCCCTGTCTGAAACACCATCCAGGCTGTTGGCCGTAACCGTCTTGAACCCAAGCTGATCCGCAACAAACTGCCTGTCGAATGGATAGGTGGTTCCGGCCAGTGCGCCATTACCCAGTGGCATGCTGTCTGTGTGATTCGCCACTTCTTCAAGACGCTTGATGTCTCTCAGTATCATCTGTGCATAGGCCAGTAGATGATGGGCAAAGGTGACTGGCTGTGCAATCTGAAGATGGGTATACCCCGGCATGATCGTTTCAGTATGCTTGTCTGCCTGACTGATGAGCACGGATTCGAAAGCCTCTAACTGATCGATGATCTCTGCTGCCTGCTTTTTGACATATAGTCTCAGATCCAATGCGACCTGGTCATTCCGGCTTCGTCCCGTATGGAGCTTCTTACCTGCGTCTCCTATCCGACTGGTGAGTTCCGCTTCGATAAACATATGAATATCTTCTGCTTTCGGGTCGAACTGAAGGGCACCGTTGTTTATATCCATCAGAATACCTTCCAGTCCCTCCAGAATGCTTGATACATCCTCTTCTGAAATAATGTTCTGTTTACCCAGCATTTTTGCATGAGCCATACTGCCTTTAATGTCTTCTTCATAAAGAACATAGTCGAAACTGATTGATGAATTGAATACATCCACTTCCTCGGCACTTTGAACACTGAAACGTCCCTGCCAGATTTTATTCTGATCAGCTGACATAAGATGCAACCCCCATCAGATGAAGGAGAACGGCTTTCTGTACGTGCAGTCTGTTCTCTGCCTCTTCAAAAATTTCTGCGGCATGTTCGTTGAATACTTCTGTCGTGATTTCTTCCTCTTTATGAGCAGGCAGACAGTGCTGCACCATAACATCCGACTTCGCTACAGACAACAAGTCTGAATTGAGCTGGTAGAGATCTTGAAATATCTGCTTTCTCTGTTCCGCTTCTTCTTCATCTCCCATGCTAGCCCAGACGTCAGTAAAGACGACATCTGCATTTTTGACTGCTTCATATGGATTCTCAGTCAGTAGAAACCCTGGATGGTCTTTATAGGCGTCAAGTATATGCTGATCAGGCTGGTATCCTTGAGGAGATGCAACAGAAACAGATGCCCCGGCAAGCAGCGCTCCCACAATCAGTGAGTTGGCCATATTGTTCCCGTCTCCAACAAAGGCAAATTTGAGTCCCTCAAGCTGGCCCTTGAATTCCTGAATAGTCATCAAATCAGCCAGAATCTGACACGGATGATACAGATCCGTCAGGCCGTTTATAATTGGAATGGAGCCGTGCTCTGCCAGTGCTTCGACATCGCTCTGGTCATAAGTACGGATCATGATCGCATCAAGGTAACGAGAAAGAACTTTTGCTGTATCTTCTATCGATTCCCCTCTGCCCATCTGAAGATCCTGAGCACTCAAATACAAGGGCTTGCCGCCGAGCTGGCTCATCCCTACTTCGAAAGATACACGCGTACGCGTTGATGCTTTCTGAAAAATCATCCCTAAGGTCTTTCCTTTTAGATAGGGGGTCTCTTCCCCAGCTTTCAGTTTTTTCTTCAAGTCGTGGCCCGTCTCAAGAATCGCAAGCAGCTCATCTTTTGACAGATCCGATAATTTCAGTAAATGATTCATGTGATGGCCTCCTTTTCTTGAACAGTGAGTATATGCTTTAAACAGGCGACGGCTTCATCAATTTCTGATCTGGTTACAATCAGTGGCGGCAGAAGACGAAGCTTGTCCTTAGCGGTCAGACACATGATGCCTGCCTCTTTAGCTTTCAGCATGACATCCTTGGCTGATTGACTTTTCAGACTGATCCCAAGCATCAACCCAAGTCCTGAAACATCAGCCACTTCTTCGATGGCTTCAAGCTGCGCTTTGAGATACTGGCCTTTTGACTTGACCTGATCCAGAAACTCCTCGGTCAGGGTATCTATAACTATGTTTGCACCGGCTGTTGCGACCGGATTGCCGCCAAATGTAGATCCATGGTCTCCAGCTTTCAGTGTGCCTGCGACTTTTTCTCCAAACAATACTGCACCGATCGGCAGACCATTCCCCAGACCTTTTGCACTGGTCACGATATCCGGTTGAAGCCCCAGCTGTTCATAAGCAAATAAAGTGCCTGTTCTTCCGATCCCCGTCTGTACCTCATCGACGATAAGCAGGATATCTTTTTCCTGACACACTTTGGACACTGCTTCAGTAAATTCCGGGTCGAGAGGAACGACGCCTCCTTCTCCCTGAATCGCTTCGATCATGATGGCACAGACAGTATCGTCTGCTTTGTCTAGAAGCTGTTTAGGCTCATCGGCATCGATAAAATCAAACCCTTCAGTGAACGGATCAAAATATTTATGAAAGACATCCTGACCTGTGGCAGATAGGGTCGTCACTGTCCGTCCATGGAAAGAATTTTTCAGCGTAAGTATCTTATGTTTTTCTTTATTGGTTTCGTGCCCGTATTTTCTGGCTGTTTTAATGGCCACTTCATTTGATTCCGCACCAGAATTGACGAAAAGCACATGCTGCATGCCGGTCTTATGGCACAGTTTACCTGCAAGTTCGGCGGCAGGCTTCGTATAGTACAAGTTTGAAATGTGCTGAAGCTGACTCAGCTGATTCTGAGTGGCTTCGACCCATTTCTTATGGTTATAGCCAAGCGAATTGACGCCTATCCCGGCTGTAAAGTCCAGATAGGTTTGTCCATTTTCATCAGTCAGCGTACAGCCTTCTGCTTTCTGAATGACCACATCCAGACGACTGTATGTTGGTGTGATGTAGTCGTTCGTCATCTCGATCGTATTCATGTCAGGCTCCTTTCAGCTTCTTTTTCTTCTTTGTAAAACAAGGTGCCGATGCCGCTGTTCGTCAGAAATTCAACGATCAGAGCATGCGGGATTCGTCCATCCAGAATAACTGCCTGCTTGACGTGGTTTTCAACCGCATCCTTGCAGCAGCTGGCTTTCGGTATCATGCCCCCACTGATCACATTATTCTGATATAAAGTTTCTACATTATTGATTTCTATCTGAGATATAAGTGTCGACGGATCCGATGCATCTTCCAGGACTCCGGGTACATCTGACATCAGAACAAAGTTATCAGCATTAAGTGCTTTAGCAATTCCCCCGGCCATTTCATCAGCGTTGATATTACAGCTGTTGCCATCTTCATCCATGCCTATACAAGATATAACTGGAATGTACCCTGCGCTGACCAGATCTTCAATGACTTCTGTATTGACTTGACTGATTTCTCCAACAGCTCCCAGTTCTTCAGGGTTTTTCAGGGTCGCCTGAACTAGGCCGCCGTCTACTCCGCTTATTCCCATAGCTTTGCCGCCTAATGACTGGATCATGCGGGTAAGATCTTTATTGATCTTGCCGGCAAGGACCATCTGTACGATTTCCATCGTTTCCAGATTCGTCTGTCTCAGCCCATTGACGAAGGTACTGGTCACATCAGCCTTATCCAGCCAGTAATTGATGTCAGGTCCGCCTCCATGCACAATGACCACATTCATCCCGACTTTTGCCAGAAGCATGGCATCACTCAGAACGCTCTTTTTCAGTGACTCGTCCATCATTGCCGAACCGCCGTACTTGATGACGACCATTTTCTTGTCGTAACGCTGAATATGAGGCAGGGCATTTGTCAGAACCTCCGCCATATCAAATGAATTCATAGGTACTCCTTCTATCTTTATTTGCTGACTGACCTGTTTTTTCTGATTAACTACTTAAAAAATCAGGATCTGTAGGCACTGTTGATGGTGACATAGTCATGAGTCAGATCGCATCCCCATGCCGTCGCTTTGCTTTTTCCTTCATATAGGTAGATATCGATGAACAGTTTTTCTGTACCTAAAATGTCGTAGGCTTTATCTTCGTCGAACGGCAGGATCGCTCCTTCTTCACAGACACAGACACTTTTATAGGATTCATCACGCAGGTAAATATCGATCTGTTCATAAGCCAGTTCAGCCCCGCTGTAACCCAGTGCACAGAGGAGTCGACCGACATTCGCATCTCTTCCGTATACAGCAGCTTTTACTAAGTTGCTGCTGATAATCTGCTTGGCTAAAAGTTTTGCCTGCTGCTCATTTCCGGCGTCCAGAACGTTACACGTAATCAGTGTTCCGGCCCCTTCACCGTCATCTGCAATAGCTACCGCCAAGTCTTTACAGACAGTGTGTAACGCCTGCTTGAACACGTGATAGTCCGGATCTGTGTCAGAATCGATCGGCTTATTCCCTGCCTGGCCATTTGCCAGCACGGTGACCATATCGTTTGTGGAGGTATCGCCGTCCACACTGATCATATTGAAGGTCTCTGATACGACGTCTTTCAGCACCTGGTTTAAGTAATCAGGTTCTATCGCTGCATCAGTCGTGATAAAGCCCAGCATGGTCGCCATATTAGGATGAATCATGCCGCTTCCTTTAGAAATCCCTCCCAGGTGAACCGGCTTTCCATCCAGTTCAAAGGCTACCGTACTCTCCTTGATTCCAGTATCTGTCGTTAAAATGGCTTCAGCTGCATCATTCCCTGTCTCATCCTGCAGCTGATCGACTAGATCTGACATGCCTGAAACAAAGGGGTCGATCGACAGCGGCTGTCCTATGACGCCAGTTGAAGCCACCAGGACATCCGTTTCAGAAATATTGAGTGCCTCAGCTACAAGTGCACAAGTCTGACTGGCAATCTCCAGACCATTTGCATTGCAGGTGTTAGCATTCCCGCTGTTGCAGATAAGGGCTTGAGCGGTCCCATTCAGACTGTGCAGTTTGGTAATTTCGAGCGGAGCGCCTTTTACCTTGTTCTGTGTATAGACACTGGCTGTCGCTGCTGGTGTCTGACTGTAAATCAGTGCCAGGTCCTTTCTTTTTTTCTTGAATCCGGCATGAATCCCTGAAGCCGAGAACCCTTTGGCTGCACAGACATTCCCACTGATCTGTTTCAGCTGTTTATCCTGTTTTTCTTTAATACTCGTTTTCATTATCATCACCTCAAAACGACGGGGCTACCATCGCAAGTCCTTCGGTTTCATTAAATCCCATCATAATGTTCATATTCTGTACGGCTTGTCCGGCCGCTCCTTTTTGCATATTATCTATGACACTGACAATAATCAGCCGTTGTGTCCGTTCATCGACTGTCAGTCCAATGTGGCACTGATTGGAATGCGTGACATGACTGATATCCGGCAGCGTCCCATAATCAAGTACAGTGACGAACGGATCGTTCGCGTACCATTTTTTATAGAGATTGTGTATGTGTTCAGAATCTGACCCACTTTTAAGGTCCGCATAGATTGTAGAGAGTATACCGCGGTTGACCGGGAGCAGATGCGGAACGAATGATACTTTTACATTATCCGCACCCATCTGACCTAACTTTTCCTCAATTTCAGGCGTGTGCCGATGTGTGCCGGCTTTGTATGCCTTAAATGCTTCATTTTTGTTGGCAAAATGCGTGACAGCTGATAAGCTTTTACCTGCTCCCGTCACACCAGACTTGGCGTCAATAATCAGCCTGTCCGTATTAATCAGCTGCTCCGATACTGCCGGGTAAAGTCCCAGCAGAATACTCGTGGGGTAACACCCTGGATTAGCTACCAGTGACGTCTGGCTGATGGCCTCTTTGTTCATTTCCGGCAGGCCATAAACCGCCTGCCCGTGAAGCTCTGGGTAGCTGATTGCTGTCTCGTACCAGTCTTCATATACTTTCAAGTCGTTCAGTCTGAAGTCCGCCCCGGCATCAATGACTTTCTTTCCTTCATCTATGCACTGTTTTACCATGTTTTCGCTTTTTCCATGAGGGAGGCAGATGAATACCACATCAGACTTGCTGATCACTTCCTGATTTGATTCAAACTGAGCATCATACTGGCCTTTAAAGGACGGATAAAGCGTCGAGAACGCTGCACCCTGATTGTTTTCAGATGAGATACCTGATATGTCTACACCCTCATGTTTCATCAGTATCCCAATCAGTTCCGATCCGACATACCCACTCGCTCCGATGACTCCGACTTGTACCATACTCATAAATGGATTCCTGACTGAATCGGAGCTGCCGTTTCATTTGCTACTTTTCCAAAAGTCATTTTCTGTTTCATTTCAGCCTGAATCACACTGGATAAACCGTACAAGTTGATGAATCCTTCAGCATCTCCCTGGTTATAGACATCATCTTCGTCAAATGTAGCAAAAGCCTCAGAATACAGACTGTATGGAGATTCCACGCTTGAAACAATCATGTTGCCTTTATAGACTTTCAGTTTCACTGTTCCTGATACTGTCTTCTGCGTTTCATCCACGAATGCATCCAGCGCCTGTTTCAACGGAGTGAAGTACTGGCCATTGTAAATCAGTTTGGCGTAAGTCTGAGCAATCTCCTGCTTGTGCTGCAGTGTTTCTTTATCCAGAGTAATCATTTCCAGCTGCTCATGGGCAAAGTATAGGAGCGTTCCGCCTGGTGTTTCGTAGACGCCCCTGCTCTTCATACCGACCAGTCTGTTCTCGATCATATCCAGAATACCTATTGCATGCTCGCCGCCGATGGTATTAAGAGTCTTTATGAGACTGACGCCGTCCATTTCCTGTCCATCAACAGCAACTGGGATGCCTTCTTCAAAAGTGATACTGACATAGCCTGCTTCGTCCGGTGCCTGTTCCGGCGAGACACTCATTTCCAGTATGTCGTCGTATTTCGGCTCGTTCATTGGATTTTCAAGGTCCAGTCCTTCGTGCGATAAATGCCACAGGTTCTTATCTTTGGAGTAATTGGTTTCTCTGGATATTTTCAAAGGAATCTGATGTTTTTCCGCGTAGTCTATAGCTTCCTCACGTGAAGTAATGTCCCAGCTTCTCCAAGGTGCAATGATATCCAGTTCCGGAGCCAGTGCCTTAATGCCCATTTCAAAACGGACCTGGTCATTCCCTTTCCCGGTACATCCGTGACAGATCGCATCGGCCCCTTCCTGCTTGGCTATGTCCACCAGTGCTTTCGAAATGATCGGACGTGCCGTTGCTGTTCCTAACAGGTATTTATTCTCGTAAATCGCTCCTGCTTTCAGCGTCGGAAAAATTGAATCATAGACAAACGACTCTTCGATTTCTGCCAGATAGAATTTTGATGCCCCCGTTTTAAGTGCCTTTTCTTCTAATCCGATCAGCTCATCTTCCTGACCGACATTTGCTGTGACTGCAATGATTTCACTTCCGTAATGTTCTTTGAGCCAATGAATGATGACTGATGTATCAAGTCCTCCAGAATATGCCAGTACAATTTTGTCATATGTTTTGTTAGTCATTTTGCATTCTCCTTTTTCTCATTTCTTTTAATTTGTTTAATTTTAGGTATAAAAAAAACGCCACTGTGTCTTTACACAGAGACGATTGCATCGCGGTACCACTCTATTTGCAGATTCAGTTGAAGCAAGGGCTTCTTCAGTCTAAACTTTAATGCCTTGCTCGAAAGGATGAATTCTTTCTTTATCTGCCAACTCTTTGCATTAACGCTGCACACGGCACTTCTTTACAGGTAAATTAATTTCAATATGCTGACAATCCGCTCGGACCGATTCATTCGGCCTAACTTGACTGCATACCTGCTTAGAAGGCATCTCACAAGCTCGTTTCGATGACCGGTCATGTCAGCCTTCCACTCTATGCTGACTCGCTGGGATGAGGGGGATCATCTACTTTCTTGATTTCTGATGTTAAAAAGAAGTGTACAACATGTTTCGGTCGCTGTCAACAGATAATATTAAATAAATTGTATATTTTATGGATTAATTGCACTTTATGGCTATTTATGGCTATTTGTATACATTTTATATTCGTTTTAAGTATATCTCTTTATACGAGACTGCCCGGTTCCGGTCGGGTCGGACATTTCAAATTCTGTCTGAGAATTAAAAAAAGCCAGAGCGGTGAATTACGCCCTGGCTTTTAACTAGCTCAACCTGATTGTCAGGCTGGCTATCTATCTAACTATTTTTCAGCTGACCAGTCAGTTCAATAATGCGGTCGACTGATTCGTCGAGATAATTGATCGTATCTTTCAGTGGTTTATCTGTAGTGATATCGACTCCAGCAACGAGCGGCGCTTCAGCAGGAACTTTCTGTCCACCTAATGCCAGGAATTCCAGCCAGCCATCTACAGACTCTTCCCCGCTCTTGATCTTTAGGAATGCCTGTGTTGCGATAGTGAGTCCAGCTGAATAAGTGTACGGATAAAGACCCATGTAGTAGTGGATCTGACGCATCCAGGTCAGTTCAGCACCTGGTTCCAGCTCAACCGCGTCGCCCCAGAACTGTTCCAGAATATCACGCTTAATTTCGCTCAGCTTGTTCGCATCGAAACTTTTACCGGCATCGATCAGACGATACACTTCACGCTGATAAGCCGCTTCAAGCAGATGCGTGACAAAGTTATGGAAATACGTACGTGAAATCATCTTGGACAGAACTGATCGTTCCATGCGTGGGTCGTCAGTCTTGTTTTTCAGATAATCTGTCAGCAGCAGCTCATTGAATGTCGAGGGTCCCTCAATCAGATAAAGTGACGGACGTGCGCTTGTCAGTGGATTGTTCTCATTGGACAGAACACCCTGACCAGCGTGTCCCAGTTCGTGGAACAACGTGTAGGCATCAGTCAGCTGACCTGTCCATGTGACCATTACATACGGGTGCTTGCCATACGTTGTTGAACAGAATGCACCGGAACGCTTCCCGATATTCTGAGCAAAGTCCACCCAGCGTTCTGGATACGAACGCAGAATCATATCGACATAGTCCTGACCCAATGGTGCCAGTGCATCCTTGACCAGACCTTTTGATTCATCGATAGTCACAGGCAGCGTATATTCCGGATCAAGATCGACTTTCAGGTCAGCATAAGTCATCTTATCCAGCCCGTGAACTTCTTTCAGATGTGTAATGAACTTGCGCATGACTGGAGCGAAATCAGTCATGATCGTATCGATCTGTCGGTGATACAGATCCTGATCGACTTCCTGACTTTCCAGCAGGTAGTCAAAGATCGAGTCATAGCCGCGCATCACTGACAAGGTTTTTTCCTTCTGCAGATGTGTATAGTACGCAGTCGCTACAACATTCTTGTAGCTGCCGAGGACCTGGTTGAACTTGTCATAGGCTGCTCGACGGATTTCTGGATTTTCGTGATACATATACACTTCTTCATATAGGACGAAGCTTAATGGGTATTCTTTTCCGTCCACTTCAAATGTCCCGTAGTCTGCATCATTTGAACGCGCCTGTTCAAAGATCTCAGATGGTGCATTAAATACAGGTGAAAGCTGGGCAAGGGCTTCTTCCACTTTCGGATCCAGTTTAGCACGCTTGGATTTCTTGATTTTACGGATGAACGTCTCGTAAGCTGCATCTTTTTCAACTAAAGCGTTCAATGTTGATTCGTCCAGATCTTCAAGCTGTGACTGGAAGAAACTCAAGCGGGCACTAACGCCAGCAAGAATATTCGAGACTCGACGCGTAACCTGCTGGGCCTCCCCATCGGAAATATCTACAGAGACTGGCAGGTGCCCGTACTGACCCAGATGTGAGGCAGTGGCCATTAACCCTTCGTATTCCTTGATCGCCTCAACGACTGTGTCCGCATCATCCAGTTTGCCATCATACTTAGATGCAAATGCAGCGACATCTTCAGGCAGCTGTTCTGCCGTCTGGTTAAACTCTTCTTCTGTTGCAAAAATAGCAGACAGGTCCCACTTCAACTCTTCTGCTACTTCAGATCGTTTAAGTAATTGTTCTGACATGTGTGTGATCTCCCCTTCGTAATAAAGAAAAGTTAATAGAAGCAATGTGACAAAGTGTCATGTTTTGTTTAAAAAATGAACACTTGATTAAAGTGTCATCACATTTTCTATTCACTTTCTTATTTTATTATAGCACCTTTTTTAATATTTAAAAGAAAAAATCTCGTTGCTGAAGGACTTATTTAGATTAGAAAGAGACCGAAACGGGTTCGGTCTCTACGTTAAATCAGTTCATTTTCACTTTTTGAATGCATTGCATAGTCCTAACTGATTAGTCATAAGGATACGTTTGTTGACTATTCATTCGTGGATGCTTATAGACGGTGAGGTTATCGCCCACTCAACTAGCTTATTGCATCTGAGTGGGCGAAAATCCAGGTTTTAATGACTACTCAGCTTGCTTTCCCTTCTGGGTGGTCAAATATTCAGGTATTAATGACTACTCAGCTTCGTTTTCCTTCTCAGTGGGCACTAATTCCACAAATAATGCCCACTCAACCGGCGTTTCTGCCTGAGTGGGCATTAATGGATATATTTACTCGTACTTTTACTAATTTTCGTCGGATTGTCTTACAAAATCTGACTGAGAAACAGCTTGGTCCGCTCATGTTTCGGATGATCAAAGAACGCTTCTGGTTCGGCCATTTCGACAATTTCTCCTTTATCGAATAGAACTAGGCGGTCAGCTACCTGACGGGCAAATCCCATCTCGTGTGTGACCACGATCATGGTCATGCCGGACTCTGCAAGATTACGCATGACGTCCAGCACTTCATTGACCATCTCCGGATCCAAAGCCGATGTCGGTTCGTCGAACAGCATGATCTTTGGCTGCATCGCCAGGGCTCTGGCTATGGCCACCCTCTGCTGCTGTCCACCAGAGAGCTGACCGGGGAACTTATCGGCCTGCTCCGGAATACCGACCCTTTCAAGCAGATTGCGAGCAATCTCTTCAGCCTTTCCTTTCTTCCACTTTCTTACCCATATCGGGGCCAGCGAAACATTCTTCAGAATCGTCATATGTGGAAATAGATTGAACTGCTGGAAAACCATGCCTGTTTCCTTGCGAATCTCTTCTACGTGTTTCAGATCATCGGTCAGTTCGATCCCGTCGATTTCAATCGATCCACTCTGAAATTCTTCCAGTGCATTCAGCGTCCGTATAAAGGTCGACTTACCAGAACCGGACGGCCCCAGAACAACGATGACTTCTCCCTGCCTGACAGTCAGATCGACGTCCTTGATGACGTGGAGATCGCCATACCATTTGTTCAGTTTCTCTACTTTGATGATGACTGGGCTGTCCTCAGTGACTGTTCCCAGTTTTTCTGTTCCAGCTGTTTCTTCCATTGCTATCCCTCTTTTCTCTGTTTTAATGTGTCCTCACCTTTTGATCAGGTCTTTATCTGCTGCCTTTTGACAAGCTGCGTTCTAGATATCGGCTGACATAAGCCATCAGATAACAGAAAATGAAGTAGAATGCAGCAACGAATACGTATAGCTCCAGATACCTGCCTAAATATTCCGGGTTATTTGAAATTCGTCTGGCTGTCCCTAAGAAATCAGCGAGTCCGATAATGGCCACCAGTGAAGTATCCTTTAAAATCGTAATGAACAAGCCTACCATTGCGGGAATGACAGCTTTCAGAGCCTGCGGCAGGATAATGAAGAAGGTCGTTTTCACCTTATTCAGTCCAAGTGCCTGGGCAGCTTCGAACTGTCCTGACGGAATCGACTGCAGTCCCCCGCGGACATCCTCTGCAAGATAAGCCGCTGCAAAGAACACATAAGCGATCATGGCCCGAGTCACATTATCGAGTCCTGTCTGTCCACCTAAAAATAGAGGGATCAAGAGCTGCCCGATAAACAGAACCATGATAAGCGGGATACCCCGTACCAGTTCAATGTAAGCAATACAGACATATTTCACTGCCGGGAGACTGCTTCGACGACCGAGCGCCAGCAGGATCCCCAGAGGAAAACAGCCAATGATCGCTACTGATGCCAGAATGACTGTCAAAAGCCATCCTCCCCAGTATCGGCTTAAGACGGGATCAAGCAGGCCACCGAAACCCATGATGAGCCCGATCGTTAGTGGGAAGTACAGACCCCAGAGAACCAGCACAGGTATTTTAAGCCTGTCAATTTTACCACCCAGAACATATCCTCCTGCGATCAGTCCGATACATGCCGCTAAGTTTAAGGATGTATTAAGTGTCGTCCACGGAACAGCCGCAAAAGCCAGATAGACCGCTCCGAAAGTGAAAGCCACAGCTTTTCCAGCGCCCCGCCACAAGCCCCAGGTCAACCCGATCATAAGCGAGGCGTAATATAAGCCGAACCATAGTCGCCATAATTCATCTAGCGGATACTGGCCGATCATCAGAAGCCTGAGGTGGATATAGACGACATCCCAGCTGTTTTCCAGAACAAAGCTGACGACCTGATACAGAACAAAGACAGTAAACAGACCGGTCAGCACGGTCAGCACAGTATTTTTCTTATTGCCGAATAAATTTTTCCTTAACGCCTGTCCAAACGGCTCATTTTTCTGCCTGTCGAGATGAGGGGAATCTGTCACCTCCAGACTGTTTGTCGGCTCACCTTTGTAATGAAGGTTATCATTGATCATCCTGCACCCCTACCTTTCGACCAACTGGAATTTTTTATTGAAGATATTCATAAATAGTGAAGTCGTCAGGCTGAAAAACAGATACACTGCAATCATAATAACGATCACTTCCAGCGTGCGTCCTGACTGGTTGATGACTGTATTCCCTACGCCGACAATTTCCTGATACCCGACAGCCATCGCCAGGGATGAATTCTTGATCAGATTAAGGTACTGACTGGTCATCTGCGGAATGATGATCCGGATAGCCTGAGGAAAGATAACCAGTCTCATGGCTGTGGCGGATCTGAATCCTAGAGCTTTTGTGGCTTCAACTTGTCCTTTTGGCACGGCCTGAACGCCTCCACGGACAATTTCAGCAATATAGGTTGAGGTGAAAATAGTCAGAGCCACCAATACTGATAGAAAAGGTGTGGATAGCGACAGGCCACCTGTTACGGCTGCTCCTGTATGTGCAGGAATCGTCAGCTGAAATGGACCTTCACCTGTTACAAGATAAGCTGCTCCGCATAACAGGATGAACGTACCGATTGCTGATAGGAAAGGGTGAGTATTCTTTCCTTCCTCCACTTCTCTCTTCATCTGCCACTTGTATACCCAGATAGCTGCCCCTATGACTACCAGGAGCAGCAGCGCCCATAATGCACTGCCTTCATGAAGAGTTGCCCATGGGATCACGGCTCCACGATTAGAAAGGTAGAAAGGGCCTATACTTAAAGCCTCCTGGATTCTTGGGAGGGGAAGAAACACAGCAAAGTTCAGAACAAATATCTGAAGCAGCAGTGGTGTATTCCTGAATATATCAATATAAACAGAAGCTACCTTGCTCAGCAGCCAGTTATCTGACATTTTTGCAATCCCGACCAGTACCCCTATAATCGTTGCCAGAATAATACCGAAAAAGGACACTCTCAACGTACTGACGATTCCTACCATTATGGCTCTTACATAAGGATCGCTCGTACTGTATTCGATCATGGCTTCATTAATATTGAATCCGGCTCTTGCATTTAAAAAATCAAACCCGAATGACATACCGATTCGCCTCAGACCCGTCATTGTATTCTGAATCAGAATCCAAAGCAGCAGACCAATGATGGCAAGGAAGATGATCTGCAGGATAACTGGTACGAACTTTCTGCTTCTCCAAATCGGTGTTTTTTTATTTTCTTCTTTTGGTGGCATGTTTTTCACTCCTTTGGCCTCAAGTCCTGCCGACCGCTCTCCTGTTATCATTTGAAAGAGGCCCGCTATTATGCAGGTCAGCAGGCCTCTTGTCTGTCTCATCTCTTTTTACTTTTCTGTACTTTCTTATTCATCTCATACCTGCAGTAGTGATTTATCTGAACGGCATGGAGTAGTGCAGTCCACCGTCCTGATACAATGCGTTCATGCCTCGAGGCAAATCAAATTGTGTATCCGGTCCAAGATGTCGATCATAGATTTCTCCATAGTTTCCTACCTGCAAAATAGCCTGATAGGCAAAATCACTTTCCAGTCCCAGATAGCCGCCTAAATCGTCTTCTACGCCTAGGAGACGTCTGATGTCTGGGTCGTCACTGTCCAGAAAATCATCTACATTATCCTGTGTAATTCCGAATTCCTCAGCCTGTATCAGTGCGAATACGATCCAGCTGACGACATCATTCCACTGATCGTCTCCGTGCAGTACTGCTGGAGCCAGTGGTTCTTTTGACAACGTGTCTTCCAGGATGACATGTGCATCCGGATCATCCAGTACAGCAAAGGCTGATACAAGTCCTGAGCGGTCAGTTGTCCATGCATCAACAGAGCCTGATTCATATGCAGCAATAAGGGCATCTCGATCATCAAAAGTCTGTGTCTCGTAGCTGACTCCCAGAGCTTCCATCTGATCCGCAAGATTCAGTTCTGTTGTGGTGCCCGTCTCGACCCCAATGATCATCCCTTCCAGATCCTCCAATGAAGAGACACCAGAATCAGCTCCGACCATCATTCCCTGCCCGTCATAGAACGTTACCGGAGCAAAGTCCAGTCCGACTTCCGTATCCCGGCTCGCAGTCCACGTCGTGTTTCTCAGAAGGACGTCTACTTCTCCCGTCTGAACAGCTGTAAATCTTTCTTGAGCTGAAAGTGGGCGATAATTAACCGCCTCAGCATCACCGAGCACGCCTGCAGCAATCGCTTTGGCAAAATCGATATCAAATCCTGTATAGTTCCCATCGCTATCGACGTACCCAAAACCAGGCAGCTGATCATTTACACCGGCATTCAGTTCTCCACGGTCCAGAACAGCTGAGAGTGTTTCACCGGAAGTGGCTGCTGCATTATCCCCATCCACGCCTTCTGCTTCATCAGTTCCTCCTGCACAAGCTGTCAGGGTCAATAGAGCAGCTGCACTCAGTAAATATTTGCTATAATTCTTCATCTGGTATTCCTCCTAATCTCAAATAGTGTTCAGTAAGAAAAGTATGATGATTCCAGTCTTTTAACTTTATTGGCTGGAATATGGTTCATTTCCTGGCATTACATATTACTGAGATTATTATATAGTGTGATAAATCTAAATGGAATCATTAAATTAGAAATTACTCATTATTTATTAACCTAAAACTAACCTGATACCGGTTCTTAAAAAACTAACGTCAAATAAAATGTGCATTGTCTACGCTTTCACACTTGTGACAAGCTTGTCACATTTACTAACTTCAATCATAATATGTCGACAAGTTATATTTATGATTTCTTCTAACTGTCCCATGAGCCACTTCTAAAACACAAAAACACCCCACGATTAGAATGACTCTCATCGTGGGGTGTTCGGTTCATTTATTCTTTTCAGTCATTGTTCCCTGATCAGTAGCCCGATTCGTAGCTGACTACATTTCTCGGCAAGTCCTCTCCCTTAAGGTAAGCGTCCAGGTTCTCTTCAAATACTGGGAACAGACTCTCATCATAATCGTCAAGCGTACCTGATATATGTGGGGTCAGCAGGATATCTTTCCGTTTATAAATCGGGTGTTCTTCCGGCAGCGGCTCCTGATGAACGACATCCAGAGCAGCATATTCCAGATAGCCTTTATCCAATGCCTCCAGCAGATCATCTGTGACTACAGTCTGACCGCGTCCGACATTGATGAAGATGGCTGTTTTCTTCATTTCTTTAAACAGTTCGAGATCGAATAAGTCCTTCGTCTGATCCGTCAGAGGTAAAATGTTGACAACTACATCAGCCAGTGGTAAAGCTTTTTTCAGATCATCCTGAGTGACCTGTTCATCCATATACTCAACATTTTTTCCGCTGCGGTTGACTCCGATCGTGTGCATTCCGAATGCTTTGGCCAGTTTCCCGGTCTGCTTACCAATTTCTCCGGCACCGACGATCAGCATCGTCTTCTGATTCATTTCACGTGCCTTATCGACCTGGTCCCATTTTGACTGATTCTGCATAAGAATAGAATGGCCGATACCTCTTGTGTAACTCAGCAGCATCCCCATAATGGATTCTGCGATTGCATATTTATGTATGCCGCTCGCATTGGTCAGTACGATGCCTTTATCTTTCAGTTTTTCCAGATCCATATAATCCACACCTGCAGATTCAAGCTGGATCCATTTGGTATTCAATTCATCACTGTCCAGAAGGCGGGCCCCTTCTTCCTTGTTCCATCCATAAACGATCTCGATATCTGAAACAGATGAGACCTCATCAAGCGAAGACGCCACTGTGTAGTCTTCTGTCCTCTCCTTGAGTGCCTCCAGCTGCTTTTCTTTAAATGGTCTTAGACTAAGTATCACTTTTGTCACATCACTCACTCCCTCTCTGATAGTGTATAGATTCCTTTACGAAAACTCAACTATCAGTGATTATGGCAGAGAGGAATACTGTCCGGTAACCGTATCGAGTTTCTGAAGCTCATTAGTAGAGACATTGAACCGGTAGATGCCGATCATATTGGACCATGCGACCCCATCTTGTTCGACAGGCTCTCTGACTTCAATATTGACCCAGTCCTGTTCTGCCTGATTGACAAAATAAATATACTTTTCAAAGGCTAGATTTTCATGAAGCATCAGCTGATCGAATGCATAATTTTCTGCCTCCTCTTTTGTCCATTCATGCTCAGCCTCGTCAGACTCTTCCTCAGCCTCTGCTTTTTGAGCGAACCAGACATCCAGCTCCTCATCGGATGCTTCTTCCATCGATTGCCCGGTTGCATTGAAGTAGTCGTCAGAATACAAGGCAGACTGACGTTCTTCCTTATATCTGGACTCTTCAGTTTGGGCTTCAGCAACTTCTGCTGCTTTCTGTGCCTGGATTTCTTTGATTTCTTCAAGAAGCCCTTCAGCTTCTTCCCTTAATTCAGGATACTCCTCCAAATCATTCTCCAAGAGAAGACTCAATGTGCCCGCTGCTGCATCCAGCTGGTCAGCTTCATATTCTCGTATAGACTGATCAAGAAGGCTCTGGTAGTGCTCCAGGAACTCATCTGCTTCTTCTTCGGGTTCTTCTACGGACACTGCTCCATCATTTTCGGCATCTTCCGCAGGCTCTTCGATAGTCACTGCCACTTCTTCCTCTTCAGCGGCTTCATTCTGCTGACAGGCACTTAGTCCCAGTCCCATTACTGCTACAGCTAATATCCAATATCTTTTGCTCATGTCTGTTTCCTCCTCTAATCTTCGATAGTGTGGTAAGCGGCGTAGACCTCACGTTTTTTAATTTCTCGCAGGACAGCCACTTCCTTGATTGCCTCTTTACTTGAATAATTATGTTCTTCCATCACAGCCTCGACATGCTCTTTCAGGCTTAATGATTCCCAGCTTGCAGCCTCTTCTTCCTGAGGCGCACTGTTTCCTTCTGCAATCAGCACGAATTCTCCTCTGATCTGTTCGTTCTGAAGCCACTTCAGGACCTCATCTGTGTTTCCGCGTACGAATTCTTCAAAACGCTTGGTCACTTCTCTTGCCAGAACGAGCTGGCGTTCCTGACCAAATACAGCCACCATTTGTTCGACCACTTGTTTGATCCGATGTGGAGACTCGTAAAAGACCAGTGTGTCGCTTCGTCTGTTCAATTCTTTGAGTGTCGACACAAGCTCTTTTTTCTTTCTGGGCAGAAAACCAAAAAAGTAAAAAGGTTGTGGGCTGATACCTGAAGCAATCAGTGCAGTCAGGGCCGCATTGGGACCAGGCAATGGAATAACAGAGATGCCCTGTCTAATTGCTTCCTTTACTAATTCGACTCCCGGATCACTGATTGACGGCATTCCCGCATCACTCACCTGCGCTACCGACTGGCCACTAAGCATTTTCTCAATCAGCTGAGGCGTCCGCTCATTAATATTGTGCTCATGATAACTGATCTGAGCTGTATCAATTGCGAAATGATTCAGCAGTTTCTGGGTATTTCGTGTATCTTCCGAAGCAATCACATCAACTTCCTTAAGTGTGCGAATCGCA
This sequence comes from Alkalibacterium pelagium, assembly GCF_900109325.1. Classification (GTDB taxonomy): domain Bacteria; phylum Bacillota; class Bacilli; order Lactobacillales; family Carnobacteriaceae_A; genus Alkalibacterium; species Alkalibacterium pelagium. The sequence continues at coordinate 4,270 of NZ_FNZU01000012.1, read as the reverse complement.
CGGAAAGTCATGTCCTCAAGATTACCGATAGGGGTCGGCACTAAGTACAATCGACCCGTATCCTGATCTTCAAAGCTTTTCTGACTAATTTTCATGTAACTGCCTCACCTCTTTCACTACAAATTTTTTCTGTTCTTTGTATGGTCTGCTGACCCCATTGATGGCCAGATACTCGTCTTTCTGTCTGCGTGCAAGCTTCTTGAAGGCGGCCTCCGCTTTTGTTGCCTCGCTTCTCGTTCCGTGTGCTTCAGCATAAATCATCTTCAGCGGGCGTCTTTGTTTGGGACGGGTATATTTTGCGCCGATACCTTCATTGTGTTCATTCAGCCGGCGGGCCAAATCTGTCGTGTATCCGCCGTAAAGCGTCCCATCCTTGCAATGGAGGACATAAAAATAGCTGGCTTTATTGTCTTTGTTATCGTTAGTCCTGCTCATTGCCGTAAATCATCCTTCTCACTTCTGGAAAATAGTTTCCTTCTTCGTCAAATACATATAATGGGGGAAGGATCTTCAATCCGTCTTCTTTGCCTTGTTTAATCCCCTCGATCAGCAGCATATTCGCTTCCCGGTCCGGTTTCGGATAAACGAAACGAATTCTCTTCGGTGCCAGATTTACTTCTCTCATCGCATCTAGAATGTCGAAGAACCGTTCCGGCCGGTGTACAAAATAGGCTTTCCCTTTTGTTTTTAGCAGACCAGATGTAGCTTTCATCAGCTCTTTCACAGTCAGATGCAGCTCATGTCTCGCTATGGCCAGGTGTTCGTTCGGATTCTTCCGGCTGCTGTCTGACACAGTGAAATAAGGCGGATTACAGGTGATGATATCTATGGAATCCTTTTTAATGTACTCATGCACCTCATTGACATCGGCGTGTATGATGTCTATCTGTTCTGTTAATCCATTCATTTCCACGCTTCGTCCGGCCATATCCGCCAGTCTCTCCTGGATTTCTACGGCCTTAATGCGACTTCTCGTCTGTCCGCTGAGCATAAGCGCAACAGCTCCATTTCCAGAACAGAGATCAACTATCTCTGCCCGGTCATGCCCGGGCACTTTAGCAAAATGACCCAAAAGGACAGCATCCAGGGAAAATGAAAAGACAGACGGGCTTTGAATGATGTCCAGACCAAACTGCATCAGCTGATCGATCCGTTCATCTCCTTTTAGTTCAGTACTCACTGCATTCTTCCTTTATCATTTGATTAGTATCAGTATACCAAATATTTACCCTGTGCTTCATTTCTTTTTTAAAAGATAGGATCCTCTTTCTTTTATTCGACTAACTCATCCGGATCCTGAGGAATATGTTACTCTTCTCCATTCATCCTGTCGTGAAAGCCTACATTGACTTTCAGTTCCCTGAATTTAGGATCATTGTATTCTGTCTTCCAGGTGTCGTATCGGTTCCTGTACATGTTTCCTGACTCCTTCTGCCGGAAGAGATCGCAGATAGCTATCGCCTGTTCACAGTATTCCCTGCCTTTGTCCGGGTCACCTTTCTTGAATGCCAGGAGTCCCTTGTTGAAAGTAAAATCAATATGCGGTGTCAGCGCATCGATATTTTCTGAATACTCCGTGTCGAACAAAGTGATGGTTTCTTCAGCATACTCGATGTGTCCATAAAACAAAAACGTAGAGAAATTGTTCGATAAAATCGTATGAAGAAGCCTGGCTGCTGCTGGTACAGTTAAGTACTTTCTGCTCCTTTTAAGTGCCGTATGCATGAGAAAATGTGTGGTTTCAACTTCGAACACAAATCCGAAGAGGGCGTAGAGCCTCAACTCCATTTCTCCCCAGTCGTCTACCTGCATCAGATAGTTCAATACAGGCTGTGCAGTGTTTTGTTCCTTACTGTCATACAGATTCAGAATGCTATCGATGAAATAGATCAGAAACTGTCCCCAACTGTATAATGCCGGGTTCTCAGCCTCTAGTTCCGATTTGAGCTGTTTAAGTTTAACCTGATCCCTCTTACTGACATAAGCTTCTATCCGGTCAAAGGTCTTAAGTATCGCGCGGTCCTTTTTCTGCCCCATGAAATAATAGAACTCTTCAGTAGTTGTATTCAGGTTATCTAAAATCTCATAGAACAGATTAACGGGAATCACAGATTTCCCGTTTTCAAATCGTGACAGCTGTGAAATAGATAATGTATCACCAGCAGCTTCTTTCAAGGTCATGCTTTTGCTTTTTCTTATCTCTCTTATCGTGACTCCAAACATAATTCATCACCTTCTTTTTGCAGATGTGCAACTTTTTATACAGGCTCAGTGTACGCCTTTTATACTTAAAGCACAATAGAAAAAGAAAGGATGATTAACCATGTCAACCTACATTAAACGCTTCTGGAAAGATAATCTGTTTGTCGGATTACTTCTTCTTGGAAGCGCCTTGTCCCAGACCATTGCCAGCATATTGAACGCTTCTGCACTGAATGCCCTCATTGCACTCGATTTACGTTCCTTCCTGATTGCAGCAGGTCAAATGTTCACATCTTTTTTGTTTCTCCTGTTTTTCACTTATCTGCATATCGTCAAGACCAGTCAGACCAAACAGAAAATGCTGACGGCGATCCGGGAAGACATTACTTCGAAAATCGAGTCAACAAGCTACAGTCATTTTCACGATAGACAAGTCGGCACCTATGCTTCCTGGCTAAGTAATGATATGAGTATGATTGAAACTCAGTCATTTGACGGCTTTTATTCAGTCCTGACTGGCATCATAGCGAGTGTCACTTCCATCACCGCTCTCTTTTTCTTTCACTGGAGTCTGGTTGTCTGGAGCTTAGCAGCTGCCGGACTGACTCTGCTTCTTCCTCGTCTCTATCAGAAGAAAATGGCAGCTTCTACTTTGCATACCACTCAGGAAAACGAACGCTTTTTAGGAAAATCAACTGAAGTCTTAGGTGGGTATGATACCCTGTTCTCATTAAGCCTGCTTAGAAAACTGACGACAGACATAAAAAAAGCCTCTATCGCATTGGCAGAAGCCAGAAATGATCAGGCTCGTGTCATTGGTAGAGTCGCTATCCTTGGGGCCTTCGGTAATGTCTTCGGTCAAATGTCAGTACTGATTCTGACCGGCCTTCTGGCTTTTCGTGCACTGATCTCGATCGGATCGATAGCCACCACCGGAAGCCTGGCAGGAACCATTTTCAATACGGTCGGCAACATCAGTCAGCAGGTTGCTGCAATTCGTTCCACACAACCTATTTTTGATAAATTTGACAGCATACTTGCAACCGATGAAACTGATAAAACAACCCTTTTGGAACTGACCGACGGCTTCAAAATCAGAGATGCCGGCTATTCCTTCGGAGACAAGCGTATATTCAGCGGCATCGACTTCACCTTTGATCTGGGCAGAAAATATGCCGTGGTTGGTTCCAGCGGAAGCGGCAAGTCCACCTTGCTTAATATTCTGAACGGAAAACTTACTGACTACCATGGCTCCATCGCTCTTTCCAGAAGAGAACTGAAGACTGTTTCAGGTAAAGCACTTCGCAGCCACATCCTCTATGTCGACCAGATGCCTTATCTGTTCAATGAATCGATCCTCTACAATATTACATTAGGAGAGCACTTCACAGAAGCAGAAATCAGCCAGGCTCTCATTGACAGCGACCTGGATACATTTGTCAGTCAGCTTCCTGACGGGCTGGAGACAGCTGTAGGAGAAGGCGGTCGGTCCCTTTCCGGAGGACAGCGGCAACGAATCGCACTAGCCAGAGGACTGATTCGAGGGAAAACCTGCATCCTTATCGATGAAGGCACATCAAGTCTGGATGAAGAAAGTGCACTTAAAATCGAAGAAAGTCTACTGAGCAATCCGGATCTGACTGTCATTATGATTACACACCATCTGAGACAAGCGATTAAAGGACGGCTCGATGGTATTCTTTCTCTATCGTGAAAGGTCATCCGTTTGTAGAATTGACAAAAGAGGTTGGGACAAAAAGTCCTAGCTAACCAATAAACAGAAGAAAACCGAGTAGAAATGTACACCCGTACAAACCTACTCGGTTTTCTTTGTCTCAAATGCCCATTAGCCTCGTCTCTTGTTGTATTTTCTTAGATTGTTTGCCATAAATATCAGGTTCGTTTCATTTTCCACTTTCGATTGTCCACGAACTGAAAATCGAGTGAAACCTAAATTAGCCTTCACCTGTCCGAAAGTTGGCTCGACATCGATTTTTCGCTGCCTGTATAATGTAGCCCCTTCTTCAGTTGAAAGCTGTTCTTTAATTTTTAGTTTTTGCTCTTCATA
>NZ_FNZU01000020.1 GCF_900109325.1 Alkalibacterium pelagium | reverse complement strand
CTTTCTGGGGTGTTTAGGTAATGCTCAACTGCTTGTCTCTTTAGTTTGTCTGAATAGGTATTCCACTCTATGGATTCTTTTAATCCTTCAATCCCTTTAGCTCGATAACTGCGAAGCCATCCTTTAATAGTCGAAGAATCTATTCCTTCCCTTTTGGCCAAAGAGTAAATAGATTCTCTTTCATTAATTACTTTTTCAACGATTTCATATCGTTCGTTTATACTGTGTGTTGTCGTTCGTTTAGACATAAAAATACTCCCCTTAATGTGTCAGAGAATTTTTATTATTTCTCTGTCTACTATAAGGGGAGCATATCATACCTCATAAGCCGGGCTGTTTTTTGTTGTTTGAAGAGTAAACTAGCTGCGGTCCAGAATTTGATATGATCTTAAATACTTTCTTTTCTAACAAAAAACACGACCATCGATTCCCCAAAAAGGAAATATCGATGGTCGTACCTCTCTTTATTTGATGACTTTAATGAGTCATCAACCCATTTATTGTCTAGTTAATCTTATAAGTCAGGTGTTGACTGGTCAGTTGAGTCAACTGTCGGTTCAACTGATGGATCCCCTGATTTATTGCTTTCTTTTTCAATTTTCTGATCAGCACGTTCTAGCTGTTTTCTGGCAAAGTCGCGTCCACCAAGTCCAAATGCCAAGGCAAAGGCTACTGCAAGTCCACCAATAATGAACATGAATGCAAAGTTCACGATGCTTGAAGCAAAGTTCAGCTGATCAAGTGCCATGAATACTGCAAAAACGATCAGGATATATTTAAGCATAACGCCTGCAAAGGGACTGCCTGTTGCTTTCTTGATTCCTGAAGCCAGTAATTGACCTCCAACGAATGCCAATCCAATGATGATAGCTGCAAACAATACATTAGGCAGATAAGCAATTACTGCGCCAACGATAATGTTCAACATTTGAAGATTCAAAACATTAAGTGCTTCTACCAAGAAGAACAGACCGATCAGTACAGCAACAACTTGTCCAACTGCATGAGCTAGGTCGATATCCATATTCGCTGATTTTCTAATATACGAAGAGTACTTGTTGAAACCTGTTCCTCTAAGCAGGTCGGTCACAATGTCTCCAACAAATTTAGCCAGCACCATACCAATAGCCAGCAGCACAACGGCTACAAGAATATTTGGTATAGCCTGAAGGATTGTATTGAGTACATCACTCACCGGCTGAGCAATCGTATCGATATTAAGAACATCCAGTGCAACCAGAATGATTGGTACTAAGATCAGGAAGTATACGATATTAGCCAATACTGATGCAATCGTTCCTTTATTTTCTTCTACTTCAGCTGTGTCAGTTTCTGCTCCTGAAAACTTATTCAAGAATCGGTCAAGATTTGCAGCAACTGCAAGATTATACACCAGATTCTTGACGAATTTGGCTGCATAGAAACCTAATACGAGAATAACAATAGCTGAGATGATATTAGGCAGGAATGCTAATGCCGTATCAAGCATATTCTGAATCGGCTGACCAATTGCTTCAAGTCCGAATGTGTAGAAGATACCTGGAAGGAAGAATACCCATACCAGGAAATACCCTACTTTCCCTAAGGCATTGACCATCGAATGTCCCTGGTTCTCGTTATTAGCTGCACCCCAGTCCTGTAATTTTGATGCAAGACCTGTTGCCTTCAGCCCTTTAGTGATTGCTTTCTTCACTAGAGTAGCGATGACCCAGGCTACTAGAATAAGTAGTACCCCCATTAACAAACGAGGAAGAAAATCGATGAACGTGTTCAGTCCTCGCTGAAACGAATTTCCGACATTATCCATATTATCAAACTCCTTTTCTTTTTTTATTGAACACTTTCAGTATAGCCAAGGTATTAAGAAAGAACAAATAATATGCACTGTACTCAACCTGACAGCTTCTTCTGATAATTCCATACAAAAAAGCTGTTTCCCCTCTTCTGGAGGAGAACAGCTTTCTATTCATTCAGATTCTGTCTGTCGTTATTCTGAGATTCCCGCAGCTTTCTTATTCATCAATGTACATATACTGCGACGGTTTCTGATCAAAGTAAAATACACCAACGCCGCCTATGCCTAAATGGGCAGCCAGTACCGCTCCGATATCAAAAATCTGTGTGGTAACATCCGGAAGTTCTTCCTTTACCATTTTTTCGAGTCGCTTTGCGCTTTCAATGTCATTGACGTGACTGATCGTGACCAGTTGATCGGTAAAGCCGTCTATCCCTTTTTTCACATCTTTTATCATCCGCTTGTATATACGGTCCTGACCTCTGACCAGCTTCTTCAGGTAAATGCCCGTTTCATTTACAGATAGGTACGGCTTGATATTCAGTGCATCTCCGGCATATCCAGCTGCTTTCGGCAGACGCCCACCTTTAACGAGCCATTTCAGATTACTCAAGGTGAAGTGATACTTGATGTGTTCTGTATTTTCTATGGTCTGGCTGACAATGGTTTCGAAATCTTCATTCTTCTTGGCCATTTCCATTGCCTGAAGAGCCAGCAGAGCTCCTCCGCCAGAGCCACCCTTGGAATCGATCACAGCGATGTTCATATCAGGATATTTTTCCAAATACGCTTCCACAGTTGTCTGTGCCACCTGATAAGTCCCGGAAAACTGACTGTAGATAGTAATGTAAATGACATCTTCTCCCCTCTCTCGGCAGGCATCAAGGGTATCGATCACAGTCTTGGGAGAAACCTGAGACGTTTTAGGAAGAATCCCTTCTTTCATATAGCCGTGCACATCTTCCAGAGACAGTTCTACCTGGTCCAGATAATCCTTTTCATTAATAATGACGCTTAATGGCAGAAAGTCATAGTCATATGTTTTTTTCATATATTTGTTCTGGTCAATGCCAGAATCGATCAGTATTCTAATCATTCGCTTTCCCCTTTTCTAATATAAATTAGTCAGTAAGTATCTCAGTAATTTCTTCTTCAGTCAGGGAATCCGTATAGTATCTGTTCCAGACCTCATGAAGATGACTGATTGAAAAGCCGCCGTATATTGCTGTAAGCTGCTTTTTCCATTTCAAGAGCAGGTAGTAAGTATGTTCAGACTGATCTTTTGTTACTTTCTCTTCATCAGAAGACTGACTTTTAAGGTTAGTTCTCTGATCTGCTGGTTCTTCGATCTGCCAGTCGGATAAAGCGGTCTGGGAGATAACCTGTTCTGGCCTACCTTCATTTACGGCATCTTTGAGATCATCAGGAATGATGACAATGTAGCTGTCGTCTGCCTTCACTGCAAAAAAGAAGCCTTTTTGAATAAGTGGCGCGAAACTGTTCAGACCTTGACTGTCTTCTACAAGCAGGCTGTTCTGAGTGTTTTCAGGGATGACAGACAGTACCTCATCCAGAATTTCCTGATAGAGCGTCTGAGCCTGATGAAGGATTTTTTCCTTTAGTGCTTCAGCCACTTTATTTTTCTTCCAGCTTTTAGGTAAAGTCAACCCGTGACTGTCAGCGATCTGCATCATCTGTCTTTTAGTGTAACCCATCAGCAGATTGATCATGCTGTAATCTCCGGAATGCCCTTTTATAATATCGATAATCGGTTCAGTCATATTGTTCATCCTTTAGAATAAATATTGCCTGGTTCCAGTGGTCACTAAGCTTCGATCCACTCGACATCCAGTACTTCTATCTCATAATGTTCTTCTACATCTTTCAGAGCAGCTTCGATCTGCTGACGGCACAGCTGACAGTTACTTCCGACTACGCCGAACCCCAGTACAGCCTTGTTATGAAGATCCCATTCATCAACTTCTGCTGTTGTGAGATGGTGCCTATTTCTAACTCTGTGCACGACACTTTTTACCGTGCTTCGCTTATCTTTCAAGGAGTATGAGTCGTAAATCAGAATGGTCAGTTCAACACCCATTAGAATCATATCAGTTCCTCCTCATAGTATCTCATTAAATCGTAGCATGCTTTTGATTCCGGTGCAATAAAGGGTCACTTATAATTCAGTCACTCACCTGCATTATTAGATTAATGAATCAATTAGGGTCATTGTATTGCTTTTCACTTGTATATTCGTTATCTTAGTACTTATGTAAAAGACACTAAAATGGTCATTAGGAGTTTTGTAAATATGAAGACACTGAATTTGTTTGAATGGTCTAAAATAGCTTATGTGGCGAGAGGACTGCTGGTCGGTGTGATCGTCGGTATTGTCGTCAGTCTGTTCCGTGTATCCATTGAAACGATGCTGACAATCATGCGTGATGTATATGCCTTTGCAGGAAATAATCCAATATGGGTTTTACCCTTGATTGTTGGTATTGCCATTATAGCATTTATTATTGCATTGATGATCAGAGACGAACCGGATATTAAAGGATCAGGGATCCAGGATATTGAAGGACAACTTCACGGAGTACTTAAACTTAACTGGCTGTCTATCCTCTGGCGTAAATTTGTTGGAGGTGTGCTGTCTATCGGTTCCGGACTTGCTTTGGGTCGTGAGGGACCTTCCATTCAGCTCGGAGGAGCTGTAGGTCAGGGAGTCAATCACTATTTAAAAGGAAACAAATCTCAACAGAACATTCTTATTTCTGCTGGGGCAAGTGCCGGATTATCCGCTGCCTTTAATGCCCCTGTATCTGGCATCATGTTCATACTGGAAGAAGTGCACCACAAATTTTCAGGCGTTCTTCTCCTGACAGCCTTTTCTGCATCGATTACAGCTAACTTTGTAGCCTATACGATTTTCGGTGTGCAGCCTGCGCTGGATCTAGGGTCACTTCTTCAGTTCCCTCTGGAGCATTATGTCCACTTGGTAATCATGGGAATATTTGTAGCAGTTATGGGGTGGGCTTATCAGGAAGTTCTGATGTATATGCCTAAACTTTATCAGAAAATTCCGATTCCACCTTACCTGTATGGCTTTCTTCCATTTATTCTAGTAATACCGATCGGAATCTTTCTTCCTGAAATGCTGGGTGGAGGAACAGGTATTATCTCATTAATCAGTTCCGGGCGCATAAGCACGCTCTTGCTGGTAGGTATTTTCCTGTTTCGTTTCGTCTATTCTCACATCTCATATGGATCAGGTCTGCCAGGCGGAATCTTCATCCCAGTACTCAGCTTAGGCGCATTACTGGGAGCTATTTACGGAAACGGTGCTTTATGGATTACGGGAATCGAAGACATATTTATCAGAAGCTTCATTATCTATGCAATGGGCGGCCTTCTGACTGCCGTGACTAAAGCCCCTCTCACTGCAGTTATGCTGATTACCGAGATGACGGGAACAGTAACGCAGCTGATGCCTCTGGCAGTCGTCTGTCTGACAGCCTATGTCGTCGCTGACTTTCTTGGATCAGATCCTGTTTATGAGGAGCTGCTTCAGAAGAAAATACATCAGATTCCTAAAGTGTTTGAAGGAGAAGTCATTGAATTTGAGGTATCCGTTGAGCCGGACAGCGATCTGGATGGCATGATGGCCCGTTACTTGAGACTTCCTTACGGATCCAAACTGGTTAAAGTCAGAAGACATAACAACGAATTCATTCCGCACCAGGATACTGTCTTCTGGTCAGGTGATGAACTGTTCTTCACAGCAGACAGCGGCTTTGTATCTGAGGTCAAAAAACAGCTGGACAAATTAAACTAAACTAGCTTTAAAGGAGTTTCCAAATGAAACGCTTGAAATTTATCGACTGGTCTAAAATCAGTTATGTCCTGAAAGGGATTCTGGTGGGCGCAGTCGCAGGTGCTGTTGTCAGTGCTTTTAGAATGGCCATTTATACTACATTAAACTTCATGCCGAGTATCTATTCTTATTTAAGGAACAACCCTTTATGGATCATCGGCTGGTCTCTTGTTGTTCTCTTTATAGGCTTTCTAGTTATAATGATGGGAAGAGACGATCCGGATATTCAAGGGAACGGGGTCGCTGAACTCAAAGGTCAGCTTCTTGGAACGCTGAAACTGAACTGGGTGTCTATTCTCTGGCGTAAATTTGCCGCAAGCACCCTAGTCCTGGGGCTCGGTATTCCTGTCGGTCGAGAGGGGCCTTCCATCCAGATCGGTGGGGTCGTTGGACAAGGAATTAACTCTTTTCTGAAAGGAAACAAGTCTCAGGAGAATATTCTCATATCAAGCGGTGCAGCTGCCGGTCTCTCCGCAGCCTTCAATGCGCCAATGTCCGGTCTGGTCATCATCCTTGAAGAGGTTCACCACAGATTTTCCGGCGTGCTTATTCTCACAGTGTTTTCCGCTTCCGTAACTGCGAATTTCCTGGCCTTCCATATTTTCGGGTCACAACCGGCTCTTGCGCTAGGCCGAATGGCGGAGTTTCCTCTGGAACACTATCTTTATCTTGTGCTATTAGGCGTTCTGCTTGCTCTTGCAGGCTGGCTGTTCCACAAAGCCCTGTTCATTATGCCGAAGATATACGCCAAATTACCTATTCCTGTCTACCTATATGGCTTTATCCCATTCCTTCTGGTGATCCCTACTGGATTTTTCTGGCAGGATATGCTGGGCGGTGGGACGGGTATCATTACTGACATTGCTTCAGTCCGGACCACAACGATGCTTCTCCTTGCAATCCTGTTATTCAGATTCATCGGCTTCCAGATCGCCTATGGATCCGGTATTCCAGGCGGCATGCTTATTCCAATGCTCACTATCGGTGCAGTCCTTGGTGGCATCTTCGGAAATCTTGCTCTTAGAGGAACGGGAATGGAAGATGAATTCATCCGTAACTTTGTCATTTTTGCAATGGGTGGATTTTTCACAGCTATTTCAAAAGCACCTCTGACGGCTATCGTACTTCTGACTGAAATCACTGGATCGATTACTCAGATGATGCCTATTGCTGTCGTCTGTCTTACTGCTTATATCATTGCCGATATTCTCGGGCTTGAACCTGTTGATGAAATTACTCTCTACAACAAAACTAACCGTGTCCCTACAGTTTTTGAAGGGAAACTGATTTATATGGATGTCTTTGTCGAGCCGAACAGTTATCTGGACGGCATGCAGATGAGTCAGCTGACCCTCCCTTATAATGCCAAGTGTGTAAGAATCAAGAGACACCATAATGAATTCATGCCACACCGTGATACTGTCCTTCTCCCAGGAGATGAACTTCAGATTGCCAGTGACCAGGGATTCCTCGGACAGGTCAAGAAGTATATTGATAAGCTGAACTGAACTATTATAATAATGGCCTTATCCGTTCATACATTGCTGGACAGGATAAGGTCTTTTTTTCTACTATCAAATTTAAATATATATGGTAAAATGATTCTCGTACACAGAATTTCAATTGACCGTTAAGGTAAAGGAGACTATTATGCAATACATATGGATGGCAATTAAAGGACTATTTATCGGGATTTCAAATATCATTCCTGGAGTTTCTGGAGGAACAATGGCTGTATCCTTCGGTATTTATGACGATGTGATTCATGCGTTCACTCATTTCAGAAAAGAACTGAAGCCCAGCTTGAAAATAATTGTGCCACTAGTAATCGGTGCACTCGTCGGCGTGGCCGGATTTTCCATCGTCATCGAATGGCTTCTGAGCAGTTACACTCTGTATACGGCATTTGCCTTCGTCGGACTGATTTTAGGCGGCCTTCCGATTTTAAGAAAGTCTTTCTATAAAAGTCTTGAGGCTGAGAAAAAAACCATTGGTCCGCTTCATTTCGTTCTATTCATTATCTTTTTCCTGATCGTTACTTGGATGGGAGTAGCGGAAGTCGCTGGTGGTGGTGTCCAGAGCGTCAGTCTTGGAATTGGTCCGCTGATTGCTTTGTTCTTTGTCGGTCTTGTATCAGCTGCAGCCATGGTTATTCCTGGAGTGAGCGGGTCTCTGCTCATGCTGATCATCGGCTACTACTATGCCGTAATCTATACAATCAACGGGTTTACGGAAGCACTGAGCAACTGGAATTTTGAAGCACTTGTCCCGTTCACGATCCTGTTAATTTCTTATGCATTGGGAATGGTGGCAGGAATCTTTCTGATCAGTAAAGTCATTGACTATTTCTTCAAAACCCAGCCAGGCTTCACTTATACTTCGATTCTTGGCCTTGTAGTGGCTTCCCCTATCGCAGTGATTGCCAATACAAATGCACTGGATGATCTGGCTGGTCCAGGAACGGTTATCAGACTAATAATAGCTCTGGCTCTGGCTGGGGGCTGTTACGCTCTAACTTATGCACTTGGCCATACGAAAGATTCGACGGAAGAAATTCCAGAAGATTCAAAACCTGTTTCAGATCGTTAAGTAACTAGACAAAAAAACTTCTATCTCGGGGCCGCTTTAATCACGTACCCTTGGATAGAAGTTTTTTTATGATTATTCGTCTTCAGGAGTGCCCTCGTCCTCGTCTTCTTCATTCTGAAGTTCTTCGATCAATGCTTCCATCTCTGCGATTTCTTCTACCTGGGCCTCTATTATTTCATCTGCCAGCTGCTGAACGCGTTCATCTTCAAGATTCGCCCGCTCACTGGTCAGAATAGCAATAGAGTGATGTGGAATCATGGCTCTCATCCAGGATACTTCATTAACAGTCGTCTGGCTACGTACTAAAAACAGCATAAGTCCGAAAACGACAACTGAACCTGTCAGTATAATGCTGTTCAATTTTTTATTCTTATACATTTTCCACATGAACAGCATCATGACAATCGCCATCACTGCGCCCATCATAATTGCCATATAAACACGTGTCTCACTGAAATACACATGTGAAAGTTCATAAGTGTTCAGATACATAAGTCCATACATTATGACTGTTGAAGTAAGAATCATTAATCCAAAGCGTATATATTTTTTCATCTTGACACTATCCTCTCTTCTTTTTAGCCTGGTCCAGGCTGGTAAATGTCTCGTCATCGAATGCGATCAGGTAGACTGTTTCAACTGAGTTACTGTCTGTTTCGAAAGATCTGATCGTATCGACCGCAATCTCGGCTGCTTCTTCTTTAGGATAGCCATAGATTCCGGTACTGATTGCAGGAAAAGCTATGGTTTTCAGCTCATACTCTTCTGCCAGTCTCAAACTGTTCTGGTAGCAGGACTTCAGTTTCTCAGCCTCTCCTCTGGATCCGTCATTATAGACCGGGCCAACTACATGGATCACATAACGGGCCGGCAGATCAAAGCCTTCGGTAATCTTTGCCTCACCTGTTTCAGCGCCATTCAGTTTTCTGCAGGCTTCTTTGAGTTTCGGTCCGGCAGCCCGGTGAATTGCTCCGTCCACTCCGCCTCCGCCTAACAGCGATTTGTTAGCCGCATTGACAATCGCATCGACAGTCATTTCTGTAATATCCTTTTTGACTACTTCTATCTTCACTTCTACTCTCTCCTTTTTTGAGTATACAGACTTTCAAACATTTGTTGTATTTATATGGTAAAACGATTCCTGTTATTTCGCAAATATAAAGGGTTTTAGCATTAGGCTGACTGATTCTATTTCCTTTAACCCTAAAGTGACTGACCCATGTTATACTTTCTAGTAGATATTAGAGAATATGCAGAAGGAGATAACCATGGAAGTCAAACAGTTAAGCAGTATTTATTATGAAGAAATGAAGCAAGTCTTTGTCGATGTCTTTTCAGCTGAACCTTGGAATGATAAATGGGTTGACGACGCACAGGTCGATAGATACTTGAAGGACCTGACCGATTACGGCAATACGCTCTCTTTCGTCTTGGTGGATGAGTCAGACACTGTCGTTGGGGGAGCACTCGGTTATGTCTCAAACTGGTGGGAGGGGCGCGAGTATTATATTAAGGAATTTTTCATTAAAGTTTCTGAGCAGGAAAAAGGACTGGGCAGTGTGTTTCTTAAGGAGCTGTCAGAACATTTAAAACGTTCAGATATTGAGTATGTGACTCTCATGACAGACTATTCGGTTCCTGCCTTCTCCTTTTATAAGAAAAACGGGTTTAAGGAATCAACTGATACGGTGTTTATGGTCAGGCGGATCACTGAGTGATTCTATAGGTCAGGCTCAACTGGTTTAATCACTACTCAGTTACCTTAAATCCGTTTATGAATCGGTAATATAAAAGAGCATGTCTCTTCTGTCTCAGGTCAATTACCTGAATACAGAGAAACATGCTCTTAATTTATTTTATCAGTAGAAGCTAAGCTTTAATTTTCAGTGGTTTCAGGTTGCGTCGTGTCCACTTTTTTACCTAAAAGGAAGACTACGGCTATAACGACCAGGAAACCGATCGGCAGAACGATAAAGACATTCAATCCGAATGCAGTTGGCAGATAACCAAATAGAACAGATACGGCTGCTATGGCGATCGCATAAGGCAGCTGAGTCTTGACATGATCGAGAAGATTCGACCCGGCTCCCATCGATGATAGAATCGTCGTATCTGAAATTGGTGAAGAGTGGTCCCCAAATATTGCACCAGTTAGTACGGCCCCGGCTGACATAACGATAAAGTCAGCATTTCCTGGATCCATTGCAGTCGCCAATGGAATAGCCAGAGGCATCAGGATACCCATTGTACCGTAAGACGTCCCTGTCGCGAATGAGATGATAGCTCCCAGAAGGAAGATAACGGTCGGCAACAGGAAAGCCGGGAGTGTATCACTTAATAGTGAGACAAGATAGTCTGCTGTTCCGAGCTCACCCATCACGCCTGATAGTGACCAGGCCAGCAGCAAGATAACACCAGTGATCATAAGGGTCTTCATTCCGGATACCCAGATATCGATTCCTTTACTGAAACTGAAATGACCTTTTAACACTCCCATAACGAGGGCAATAATACTTGCAATCAGTGCAGCCTGGAATAAGACGACTGAAGCATCAGACGCACCGAATGTTTCTCTTAATGTGACAAATGAAAACGGAGCATTCTGAATCGTCTGAATAAGTGCTGTATTGTCGGACGCAAGAATGGCCTGACGTCCGTCTGTGTAGAATCCGATAAAACTGAACACAATCAGTGCACCGATTGGGATAAGTGCACTCCATATCGAAGGGGTCCCTTTGGCTACGACTTCCAGTTCCTCTTCATCGCTTTCAAGTGTTGCGCCTTGAGCGATAAGCTGATCGGTATCTCGTGCACGCTCCTGCGCTTTCTTCATCGGACCGAATTCACGTAAAGTCATGGATGTCAGAACAACGAAAAAGAGCATCAGAATATTATAGAAGCGGTATGGAATCGTCTGAAGGAAGACGCCATAGGCATTTACTTCCTGTCCGATCGACAGATAGGCATCATTGATCAGTCCGACTTCATATCCGATCCAGGTAGAGATAAGAGCGATTCCGGCAATCGGTGCGGCTGTTGCATCGATGACGAAAGCCAGACGTTCACGAGAAATTTTCATCTTATCTGAAACAGGACGCATGATCGGTCCAACGATCAATGCATTGGCGTAATCATCAAAGAAAATCAGGAGGCCCAGAGACCAAGTGATCAGCTGAGTACTGATCGGCCCTTTAGCCTTCTTAGCAAGAGCTTCCGCAATGGCCCGAGCCCCACCGGAGCTGGTGATCAAAGCAATAAGCCCTCCGATGACTAGAACCTGTAGAATGATTCCTGCATTCCAGGGATCAGCCAGTGAGTTCAGGATGTAATCAATGATATCCGTAAATCCGAAAATGATGCCGGTCAGGATATTTGCTCCTCCTGCATACTGAGCAATGATCGTTCCGGAAAAGATACCTAGAAACAGTGACAGGACCACATTTTTTGTAAGGAAAGCCAAAGCGATCGCAACCAGAGGCGGAATCAGTGTGACTGCTCCAAGTCTTGAAGCCATGCTCCCTCCTGTTTCAGCTGCAGATACGGTGCTGGGGATAAAGCTGACCAGACCGATTAATATAAACCATTGTAATTTTCTTTTCATGATATGTCTCCATTTCTATTATTTATAGATAGAAAAAAGCACCCAGGAACACGCCCCTGAATGCTTGAAAAAACATTGACTAGGATAGTGCTCCACGTAAACGTGACAGTCATACGCCTATTAAACGTATGCCCAGGAGAACAGGTTAACCACCTGATCCCCTTCGGCAAAGAACCCTTTCGTGACTGGTCAATGGGTGTCCCCTCTCAGTCCGTACTCTTTTTCTTTGCGCCTCTATCTTTTCTATTTATACAACGCCTATTAGTCTACACGTTTCCAGCATGTTTTTCAACCCGATTTTCATTAATCCTGATGAGTCTTGTCTCAGAAAACGTTTTTTCATTAATAAGACAGACCGGCAGCGGTCTGTCGTCATTACTGATTTAAGTATTTGACCTGTTTTCCTTTCATTCTGGAGAACGGTCAAAGAGATCCTTAGACTGGTTTCTGATCGTCAACAATCCATTCCTTTAACGTGTCGATCAGCTCGTCACTGCTTCTGACCACCTGCCCACGCTGTTTGACCAGGCCGACTGTGTAGAGATTGATATATGAAAATGGAGACTCGGCTACTTCATCCAGTGCCGCAATTTTTTCTCTATTGTTTCCTGCTCCCTGACGAATATCAGTGTAGATGCCTATGATCGGTTTGCCCAATGCATAGAAGTAGCCGATTTCTGACGCGACTCCTGCATCGACTGTGACGCCGTCGAGCACCGCTACTAAGATATCGGCCTTTTTCAAGTACGCATTGTCACCATCTGCAATTTGAATACTGCTGGCATAATTGCTCTTGTCATTAATTGCAGCATTCTCCTGAGGAAGATAGACGTCAATAGTCTCCTTGAAAGCTTCTCTGACTTTATTGACTACATATGTATTGTAGCGTTGCTCCATTTCGGTGAACAGCGGCGAGGCAAAATATAGATGTTTGGTCATTTGATTAGTCCTTTCCTTTTTCTGTTTAGTCTAATTTAAGAACTGAGGTAAGACACTATAATGTGAAACAGGTCAAATCCTCCAGCCTTTTTATATGTCCGTTTCACTCTAGTTTAACACAATTATTGGAGGTGAACTGCCTTATTCCTGTGCTTGAATGGAGTTCAGTCAGGAGATGAACGGCTGAACTAAACCGTACTGGAATGGAGTCGACTTCAGAAAGGATTAACTAATGTAAACTTTACTTTCATAGTCTTTGAGTGCAGTTCATTTGGTAAAACTATTATGAACTAAACGGTGTTTTCGGTTTCTTAACATAATGACCATTCTAAGCCAGTATCATCAATAGACATAGAAAAGACCCGTCTTCATTAATTGAAGAAAACGGGTCGACAGTCTATTTAGCCTGCTAATACGACTTACTCATTGCTCCGTCGACAAGGATTGTCTGCCCGGAAACATAGGTGTTTACGCCGGAAACCAGGAAAGCTGCCATCTTGGCAAACTCTTCGGGTTTACCGTATCGGCCAGCTGGAATCTGCTTTTCGATCGCCTGGTGAACGTCTTCTACTGTTCTACCTTCGCGTTCTGCCCTCTTACTGTCAAGCTCTGTAAGACGGTCTGTTTCGATCCGCCCGGCTCCAATGGTGTTCACCATGATGCCATCTTTTGCCAGCTCCTGAGACAGACTTTTAGACAATCCTTGGACACCCATTCTGAATACATTGGATAGGAGCAGTCCATCTATCGGCTGTTTAACGGATGAGGATGTATTGTTCAGGATGTGACCTCTAGTTTCTCTCAGATCCGGCAACACTTCTCGGATCGTTCTGATGTAACTGTTCAAAGTCAGGTTAAAGGCCTTGTTCCATTCTGCATCATCCAGGTCATCGAATGATCCAGCTGATGGCCCACCGGTATTGTTGACCAGAATATTGATTTTACCGAATGTCTTTCGTGTAACTTCGACCAGATCTTTAATCGATGTCAGATCAGTCAGATCTGATACCATATAATCCACCTGACCTGTGGCTACCCGGTCGATGTCTTCTTTCGCCTGGACCAGTTTATCCTTACTTCGGCTTGTCAGCATGACGTTGGCCCCTTCTTTAGCCAGCTCCATTGCGACAGCTTTTCCAAGTCCTGTACTTGACGCCAGAACTAATGCGTTTTTCCCCTTCAACTGTAGATCCATACATATCCTCCCTGCAGAAAACAGGTTCTCTACCTTTTAAGTAAACAACCTGCTTCAGTTTAATGTTCAGTTATCTTGAATGCTAATCGAGTTTCCCCGTCCTGTCAACTGATTGACCTTTTGCGGATGGGTCAGCTACGCTGATAAGTGACGACGGGTTTACGCGCGGCTGTTACTTCATCCAGACGTTTGACCGCTTTCGTAAACGGGGCTCCCGTCACAGTGTCCGGATTCTTTTCTGCATCTTCTGCTATTTCGATCATTGCATCAGCAAAAGCATCCAGCTGTTCTTTTGCTTCTGTTTCCGTCGGTTCGATCATCAGACATTCTTCAACAATCAGCGGGAAGTAGACCGTTGGCGCATAGAAGCCGTAGTCCAGCAGACGTTTGGCAATATCAAGCGTACGAACGCCCAGTTTTTTCTGACGGACACCGCTTAAGACGAACTCATGCTTACAGTGTGAACTGTAAGGTGTATCATAGTACGGTTCCAGACGGGCTTTCAAGTAATTGGCGTGCAGGACAGCATCTTCTGATACCTGCTGCAGACCTTCAGCACCCATGGAACGGATATAGGCATATGCACGGACATTGACGCCGAAGTTTCCGAAGTAACCCTTAACTCGACCGATCGACTGAGGATGATCAGTAGTTACTCTATATGTGTCTCCTTCTTTTTCGATACGTGGAGACGGCATGAATGCTTTCAAGTAGTCTTTTACTCCGATCGGTCCTGAACCAGGTCCACCACCACCGTGCGGGGTACTGAATGACTTGTGAAGATTCAAGTGGACCACATCGAAGCCCATTTCCCCCGGTGTGGATTTACCTAAAATGGCATTCGCATTTGCTCCGTCATAATAAAGCAGTCCACCCGCTTCATGAACGATCTCAGCGATTTCAACGATGTCAACTTCAAATAGGCCGAGTGTATTCGGGTTTGTCAGCATCAGACCGGCAGTATCCGGTCCGACAGCAGCTTTAAGCGCATCGATTCCGACACGTCCCTGTTCGTTTGATTTGATTTCCACAACGTCGTAGCCCGCAACGACTGCACTTGCCGGGTTCGTTCCGTGTGCTGAATCGGGAACCAGGATTTTGCGGCGCTGCTCGCCTTCACCGTTGGCTTCATGATAGGCTTTGAATATGAGCAGACCTGCCCATTCCCCTTGAGCACCAGCAGCTGGCTGTAGGGAAATGGCATCCATGCCCGTAACTTCCTTGAGGTTCTCTTCCAGACGATACATCAGTTCCAGTGCTCCTTGAGCCGTTTTGGCTGGCTGGAATGGGTGGATTTGAGCAAATCCGCTGTACCGTGCAATGTCTTCATTGACTTTTGGATTGTACTTCATCGTACATGAGCCAAGCGGATAAAAGCCGGTCTCAATCCCGAAATTTTTGTTTGAGAGCCCTGTATAGTGACGCATGACCTGAAGTTCAGATAACTCCGGAAGTTCAGCTGCTTCTTCTCTGATCAGATGCTCGGGTAGAACATCTGTCAGGGCAGTTTTTTCGACAGAAGACTCCGGCAGACTATAGCCTTTACGTCCCGGTCTGGAAATTTCGAATAATAAATCATTATAGACTGCAGTCATGTTATTTCCCCTCCCCTGCTAAAAGTGATACAAGCTGATCCATTTCTTCTTTCGTCCGTTTTTCAGTGACGCATAGAAGCATGGCATGCTCTTCGTTCAGTGCTTCAGACACATCGAACCCTCCGACGATATGATGGTCAAGCAGCTGGTCAGTGACCTCGTTGAAGGGCCGATCCAGTTTCACAACAAATTCATTGAAGAAATCATTGTCTGACAGAACAGTCAGGCCTTTATCAGCCAGTTCTTTTTTCACGTAGTGAGCATGGTTCAGATTCTGCTGGGCCATTTCCTGCAGACCGACTTTACCTACTGCTGCAAGGAATACTGAAGTGCCAAGAGCTAGTAGTGCCTGGTTCGAACTCATGTTGGATGTCGCCTTTTCGCGGCGTATGTGCTGCTCTCTGGTCTGCAGCGTCATTACAAAGCCACGCTTGCCGTCTTTATCCGTCGTCTGACCGACGATACGACTCGGAACTTTACGCATGTATTTTTTCTTCACTGCGAAATACCCACAGTGCGGGCCGCCGAAACTCATTGGAATTCCGAATGGCTGAGTATCTCCGACAACGATATCGGCACCCAATTTTCCAGGTGCTTCAAGCAGAGCGAGAGCCAATGGGTTGGCCATCACGATCAGGATACCTTTTGTATCTTCAAGAAGAGATTTTATTTCTTTAAGGTCTTCAATCGTTCCGAAGAAGTTAGGGTACTGAATGATCACAGCAGCCGTATCCTCATCGATGGCTGACTTCAGTTCATCCATATCCGTGCGAGTACCGTTCAGACCGACTTCTTTTACTGAGTACTCCATGCCGTACGCATAAGTATGAATCACTTCTTTTGCCTGCGGGTGCAGGGCTTTGGAGTACAACACGTTCTGTTTTTTCGTAGCTGACGTAGCCAGATTACAGGCTTCGCCTAATGAGGTAAAGCCGTCATATAAACTTGAGTTCGCTACATCCATGCCTGTCAGCTCACACATCATGGTCTGGAATTCAAACAAAGCCTGCAGTTCGCCTTGACTCGCTTCCGGCTGATATGGGGTATAAGCCGTCATGAATTCGGAACGCAGAAGCACATGATTGACGATGCTTGGACTATAGTGGTCATATACGCCTGCTCCCAGGAAATAGGCATGACTTTCTGTGGTCGTGTTTTTAGCAGCCAGTTCTTTCATATATCTTGTCAATGCCTGTTCACTCAAAGCATCTTCCAGATCAATCGCTTTATCCTTTGTTGCACGGGTAGATTCCGGAATATCGGAAAACAGATCTTTAATCGATGACACGCCGATTGTTTCAAGCATCTCTTTACGGTCCTGATCAGTTGTCGGCAGATAGCGGTGTTGGTTAGTCAAAAAAGCCACTCCTTCATGTCTTTTGATGTCAAAAAAAGAGCAGAAAGAAGAGCGAATGAGATCCGTTCTTCTTCCTACAAGGGATTATAGTCCTGAAACGTACTCGTCGTATGCCGAAGCATCCATCAGTCCGGAAACATCGACTGGTTCAGATGACTGGATTTCAATAAGCCAGCCTTCTCCAAATGGTGCTTCATTCAGTTTTTCAGGTTCATCTTCCAAGTCACTGTTGACTTTCGACACTGTGCCTTTTACTGGAGAATATATCTCAGAGGTGGATTTCACTGACTCAACAGTCGCAAATTCATCCTCTGCTTCGAGTTCAGTGCTCAGTTCAGGCAGCTCTACGAATACAATGTCGCCCAGCTGTTCTACGGCATAATCGGAAATTCCAACACGGACGTAATCATCATTGATCAGTTCGACCCATTCGTGTTCTTCTGTAAAATATAGTTTAGTTTTATCTGTCATGCTTATTCCTTCTTTCCCGTCTTATTTATATCAGTTCTTTAAAAAAGTCTTCTTGATCAGTCTGGCTGGAATGCGTTTCTTACGGACCTGAATATAGACCGTATCTCCCAGCTTGCCTTCTGATTTTTTCATCCTCAGGAAACCGATACTCTTTCCAAGTGTCGGAGATTGGGTTCCTGAAGTAACGACTCCTATTTCTTCGTCTGCTTCATTATATACCGGATAGCCTTCTCTGGCTATGCCTCTTTCAAGCAGTTCAAATCCTCTGGACAAGTAAACTGTTCCTTCTTCTTTCTGCTTCTCCAGAGCTTCCTGGCCGATAAATGGTTCCGGCTTATCCCATTTCACTGCAAAACGAAGCCCGGCTTCAAGAGGTGTAATGTCTTCAGACAAGTCTTGTCCGTAAAGCGGCATACCTGCTTCCAGCCGAAGCGTGTCTCTGGCTCCGAGTCCACATTCAGCTAGATCATACTGTTTTCCTGCATTCTTGAACGCCTGCCACAAGTCTTGAGTCTGGTTCCAGTTGACGTAACATTCAAATCCATCCTCACCTGTATAGCCTGTTCTGGAAACGAGCACGTCTGTAAATGCGCCGGCTTCAGCGATTTCCGTAAAGTGATAATTCTTCAGTTCTTTAATGTCATCCCCAAACACTTCAGCAACCACATGTGCCGCTTCGGGACCTTGAACAGCGATCAGTCCTGTTTCAGGAGATTTATCTTCAATCGTGACCGATCCGTCCTGATGATTCAGCAGCCAGTCTCTGATTTTGTCTGTATTCGATGCATTCGGTGTCAGTAGATACGCTGATTCATTCTTTTTGAATATAATGATGTCGTCCAGGATGCCACCTGTTTCATTCGTGACCAGAGTATAGAGCGCCTGTCCATCTGAAATGGCCGCCAAATCGTTCGTTATCAATCTATTGAGCCAAGCTGTCGCCTGCTCTCCTTGAACCTCGATCTCTCCCATGTGAGATACATCGAACAGTCCCACTCGCTCACGAACAGCGTGGTGCTCTTCTATCAGTTTCGTAAACTGGATCGGAAGGGCCCATGACCCAAAATCCACCAGCTTTATTCCATTATCAGTATAGTAATCATATAAGGGTGTTCGTTTTAACTGACTTGCTTCTCCTGCCACTCTCATCCCTCCACTGCTTCTTCACTATTAAATACACGTGATGTTCTCCTACATTCTAACATGATTTTATTCGTTATCAAACAGGTGAAATGACCATTATCAAAAAAGAATACGTTTACATTTTTATATAACGAACAATAAGTGTATTTATCATAAATAATATTCGATAATCCTTTTTCTTAGACTCAGTGTTCGAGAACAGTTTCATATTTATGTCCGGGCAAAGCTTATGCTATACTTAATATACTACAAAGGAGGCACTATTATGAAACCAGAGATATCTGATTTTACTTTTTACAATCCTGTTAAAATACTGTTCGGCAGAAATAAAATCGAACAATTAGATAAACACATCCCTTCTGATAAGAAAGTTCTCATCTTATACGGTGGCGGCAGCGTCAAACGATTCGGAACACTTGACCGTGTAAAACAAGCCTTGTCACACGAGACTGTCGGCGAATTCGGCGGAATTGAAGCTAATCCGACATTTGAAACTTGCATGCAGGCCGTCGAGCTTATCAAGGAAGAAGGATATGATTATCTGCTGGCAGTCGGTGGCGGATCGGTCATTGACGGCGTGAAATTCATTGCCGCAGCAGCAGAATTTGATGGAAATCCTTCTGATATCTTCGGAAAAGGTGTCGGGGCTGGTAAACCTGTCCAGTCTGCCCTGCCTTTTGGAACGATCCTTACTCTGCCTGCCACTGGGACCGAAATGAATGAGACGTCAGTTATTTCATTCAAGGAAATGAAAGCTAAAGTCAGCTTCAGCAGCTGGGAAGTTTTTCCAAAGTTTTCGATTCTGGAACCTGAACTGACCTATACTCTTCCCAAAAGGCAGTTGGCCAATGGGATCACCGACTCATTCATTCATATTCTGGAACAGTACCTGACTTACCCTGTCGGCGGGAAAGTACAGGATGAATTCGCTGAAGGTCTGCTTCGCATCCTGATCGAAATCGGACCGGATGTCGTTGATGAATCAAAGCTTGACTACAACTTGAGAGCTAATTTCATGTGGACGGCTACTCTGGCGCTGAATCGCCTGCTGTCCAGAGGGGTGCCCGGAGACTGGTCGACTCATGCCCTTGGTCACGAAATAACTGTTCTAAATAATACAGACCATGCACGTACGCTTTCTGCAATCATGCCGGCTGTGATGACGGTTCGTAAACTCAAGAAATGGGACAAACTAGTTCAATATGCCGAAAAAGTCTGGGGCATCCTAGATGGGACTGAAGAAGAGAAAATCGATGCAGCCATACTCAAGACAATCATTTTCTTCAAATCGATAGACATGCCAGTCAACCTTTCTGAAGTCAATGTTCAAGAAGAGGATATCGATACCTTAGTGTCACAACTCGAAGCACACGGCAATGATTCTATATCGGAACGTGGCGACCAGACTTTGGATGTTTCAAGAGAAATCTACAGAACGGCTCTTCACAAAAATTATTGAGCAGCAATTAAGGAGTGGTAAGAATGTTGAAGAACACTTGGCTGAAGTATACGTATCTGACACTTTCCGCAGGTCTCGTTCTCGCTGGCTGCAATAACGAAGATGACAGTGAGGATATCGACGAGCCGGATGAAGAAGTCATCGCACCCGAACCGGATGACGAAGATTTAGATGAAGACGACAGTGATGATGACTACGCCGTATCACAAGATCTTGAAGTCTGGTTCCCCAAGCTGGAAGACACCTGGATTGAATACGAGGGTGAAGGCATAGAGTATGCCTCATTCACCCGTTATCCTCAGTTCGCCCATGATGACACGCTTCAGATAATTGAATCGACTGCTGGAACCGATGTGGTTACTGTCTATGAGTATACTGAGGATGAAATACGGGAAATTTTTGTACGTCCGGAAACCTATTTCAGAGATGATATGATGGACACCGGATTGAGCAGTGCGCAGGATAACCACGAAATTATTCTCCAGCTGCCTATTGAAGCCGGTCACTCCTGGGAGAGCCCGACTGGCTCAGTAACTGAAATAACTGATGTGGAAGTCGAAATTGAGCTCCCTTTCGGAACATTTGATGCAATCGAACTGACGCGCGAACGCGAAGGCAATACGACAGTGTATTACTATGCTGAAGAATTGGGATTGGTCGAGCGTATTTCGAATCCAGGTAATGATGAGATGGAGAGTCGTTCCACACTGACCGAACGCTCGGAAAATCAGCCAGAAGAACATTCCGTGACAGTTTTTACACTCGATGATCAGGCTACTGAGCTTCAAGCTGTCAATACGACTATTGAACTGTATACTAATGAGCCCATTCGACTGGCTTTGACAGAAGTCCTGAGAGGACAGGCCGAGGGTTACGACTCTTTAGCTCTGATTGCTGAGTCTACTGAAATCAACTATATGTATCTTGGAGATGATGGCATTGCATATGCCGACTTTTCCGTAGAACTGATTGATGATATGAATGCCGGATCGGGAATCGAGTCACTCATTGTTCAGGCACTGGTCAATACCATTGGAGGCTACTACAATGTCGAAGAGGTTTCTCTGACTGTTGACGGTGAGCCCTACTCTTCCGGGCACCTCCACAGGGAAGAAGGAGAGACTTGGACGGTTGACCATTCACAAGTCAGCTGGTAATTAACAAAATACGTACTAAAGAAGCCATTCTATTCACGTGAATGGCTTTTTTTAGTGAGTGTTTTTTAACGTAATTCCGATGTAATTCCGAAAGAAGTCTCCCACTTCTAAACGTATGGGTACGAAGCACCAGTGAAAGTGGGAGATGAATGTCGGTCAAGCGATAGCTTGAAGTTATTTCTCAAGACCTTTTCTTATTAGTTCAAGGATAGCTGCCGTTCTTGTAGGCAGTCCATTTTCTTTTTGGTATGCGTCTACTTTTTCTAGAATAACTTTTGGCATACGTATTTCTACGCGTTCTTTGTCAGACATATACTCACCTCCGACTTGATTGTACGGTATTTTTACAGTATAATCAAGTAACAAAGCGTAAGAGGAGGTGAAGAATATGTTAAAAGCTTATAAGTATCG
>NZ_FNZU01000001.1 GCF_900109325.1 Alkalibacterium pelagium | reverse complement strand
ATCTTTAATGATCTAAGCATGCGCTATGATCACCTATGCGGTATTAGCACCCGTTTCCGGATGTTATCCCCCTCTTATGGGCAGGTTCCCCACGTGTTACTCACCCGTTCGCCACTCATCCACACTCTGCAAGCAGAGTGCTTCAGCGTTCGACTTGCATGTATTAGGCATACCGCCAGCGTTCGTCCTGAGCCAGGATCAAACTCTCATTTTAAGTTTGACTTGCTCATAGTATTAATTGTGAGTTAACCATGTTAACTCGTTTGTTGCCTTCGACTCCAAAAGAATCGAAGACCCCTGCACATTTGGTTGTTTCTACTTTGTTCAGTTTTCAAAGATCTATCTCGTTCAGTTTGTGTTGTTCGTCTTTCGCAACAACTTTTATATCATACCATGTCGCTGTCTAAGCGTCAACCTTTTCCTGAAATATTTTTGTTTATTTCTTCAAAGTTGAAAGCGTTACCTTTGCTCGTATGACAGCTATTTTAGTATAGCTTATCGTCAATTACTTGTCAACGATTATTTCACTTTTTTTGTGTTGCTGTTACACATAAGTGTTTTGCAGCAACGAGATTAATAATAACAGGTATTTGGATCATCGTCAATACTTTTCAGTATCTTTTTTCACTTTCCATTCATAAAGGTTATAATCCTGCAGGCCTTCTCCGTTATCATAGTCATGGACTGTTTTTACATATTCAAATTCGTTCGCCTGATAAAATGAGTTTAAGTTTGGATTGCCTGCAATGCAGTCCAGCCTTATTCCTTGTTTCCCATTCTCTTTCGCAATCAACTGAGCTGCCTCCAGTAGAAACTTTCCTCTATTTTTTCCATGCTGGTCACTATCCAGTGCTATTCTGTGAAGGTAAAGATACTTCCTGCTTTTCTCTTCTCCCCATAAGTCTATATCCCACGGTGTCTGCTTATCCCAGAGAGCAAACGTGCCTAATATACTTTTGTCCTTATAGGCTAGATAGACCTCTTTTCTCTCTACCGCTGCCTGAATATTATGTACATCCTCTCCTTTAAGCAGACCGGCCCATTGTTCAGATCCTTTATGGTTCAGCCACACTGCTGTACTGTGCAGGATCTTTTTAATCTTTGGTATATCAGAAACTTCTGCTTCTGTTACTTTTATTCGATTCATTCCTTCTCCCCCTATAGCTAACAATCATACCTTATTTTCATATATAGGAAAAGAAAAAAGAAGAGCATAAATACTCTTCTTTAAAGATTCGATTTTATAGACGATTGTTTAATTCTTCCGCAAGATCCTCGAAACCAGGTTTTCCAAGTAAGGCAAACATGTTTTTCTTGTATGCCTCTACACCCGGCTGGTCAAATGGATTGACACTGTTCAGGTAACCTGATAAAGCTACTGCAATCTCAAAGAAGTAGAACAGGTAACCAAGCGTATGAGCAGACGTATCTGGAATAGTAACAACGAAGTTAGGCACTTCTCCATCAGTATGAGCAAGCAAAGTGCCTTCAAATGCTTTGGTGTTTACAAAATCTATTTCTTTTCCTTCCAGGTAACCTAAACCATCAAGGTCTTCTTTTTCGGTAGGAATTGACATTGACTTGACAGGTTTATCGATTTTAATCACTGTTTCGAACAGATTTCTTCTGCCTTCCTGAATGTACTGGCCTAACGAATGAAGATCTGTAGAGAAGTTGGCGCTGGATGGGTAGATTCCACGCTGGTCTTTTCCTTCTGATTCACCAAAGAGCTGTTTCCACCATTCAGAAAAATACTGAAGTTTTGGTTCGTAGTTAATCAGCAGTTCAGTGACTTTTCCTTTTCTGTATAGGATATTACGGAACGCAGCATACTGATACGCCAGATTATTTGTTAAATCATCTTCTGAAAAATCATTACGAGCCTGCGCTGCCCCTTCCATTAGTGCAGTGATGTCTCCCCCACCCACTGCAATTGGAAGCAGCCCAACTGCTGTCAGGACCGAAAAGCGCCCGCCGACATCATCAGGAATGACAAACGTCTCATATCCTTCTGCATCAGCTAGAGATTTCAGTGCTCCTTTTTCTTTGTCGGTAGTCGCATAAATTCTTCCTTTTGCATCTTCTTCCCCGTACTTGTCGATCAGCAGGCTCTTGAAGACTCTGAATGCTAGCGCAGGTTCAGTAGTTGTTCCTGATTTAGAGATCACGTTGACAGAGAAATCTTTATCTCCAATAACTTCTATTAAATCACTGATGTAAGTAGAGCTGATATTATTACCTGCAAAGAATATTTGAGGAGCATCTCGGTCTTCACTGTTTAACTCGTTGTAGAAAGAATGGGTAAGGAAATCCAAAGCGGCTTTGGCTCCAAGGTAAGACCCCCCGATTCCAATAACGACTAAAACGTCAGAATCTGATTTGATTTTCTGTGCAGCTTTCTCTATACGAGCAAACTCTTCTTTGTCGTAGTCTACAGGCAGATCGACCCAACCTAAAAAGTCATTTCCTGGACCAGTTTTCTCCTGGATCAGCTTGTGTGCTGCATCGACTTGCGGCTGCATGTTTTTCAGTTCTTCTTCATTAATGAATTGTCCAACCACTTTTGAGTAGTCAAAATTGATTTTAGTCATATTATCATCCTCCAAAATTGATTAATTTGCTTATATAAGTAGAAATTGCGGAACACCAGAAATTTTCCATTGTTCCAATGTGGTGATCACGTTTTCTGAATGTACCCATGACAGATCCGTATTTTCGGTTAATAAGTCATCCGGGCGGTCGAGGTCGTCGTTTTCATAAATGAAAACGAACAGTGGGATCCGGTTGTCGTCTACGATGGCATTAGTCAGTTCATTTAGTTCTAGCTTTTCAATGTCCAGTTTGCATACTTGCTTAAGCCTGTCGATTACACTGGCAAGGCCTGTTTGTTTGGGCTTTACAGTTGTTGCTAAAAAAGCAAAGCCTTCATCCTGTTTCCTTACAAGGAACACATACCGTCCATTTTCATCTTTTACAAGAATCGTACATGCAACATAATGATTTTCTTTCATCAAGTTTATTAACACCTTTCTAAGCAAATAATCAGTCAGCCGTTTCTTCTGCTGTTCTTTTGTGCATCGATTTCATTCAGTGCCTGTTCTACCCACTTCGGCAGCTTGTCTTCGATCGACTTAAATCCGATTCCAGTTTTCTTCCCATAACGGGCGATGTTACGTTTGTTTGAAAAAGGATGGAATTTGGGTTTATGCAGACTTCTTAGTGACAGGCTGATTTTCCCGGAATATTCGTCAATGTCCATAATGATGACATCCACCATGTCTCCTTTATTGATGACATCGGAGATGCTTTTGATATATCCGTGTTTTAATTCAGATATATGTATGAGGCCCTGTGTTTCATCATCTATCGCTACAAACACTCCATATGGCTGGATCCCGATGACTTTTCCTCTAACTTTTTGTCCTATTTTGTACACCATGAATTCCCCTCTCCGTCATCATGGTTTTCATGAAATCATCCTATAGTAGTATAGCATGAAATGAAAAATATTGGAAACCATGCTTCGTTTAAACTCACCTTGCATTTCGACTATGTTTGGCTAATACTATGGGTAAAGACCATTAGAGGTGATGTTATGGATTTTGACAAAGTGATTGACCGCCATAAGACTGGTAGTGTCAAGTGGGATTTGACAGAGGAACTATTCAACAGTCCTGATGCTTTACCAATGTGGGTGGCTGATATGGACTTTGATAATCCTGAACCAGTAAAGAAAGCATTGAAGTCGATGATCGATAATGACATTTTAGGCTATACTTTCCCGAAAGACAGTTTGTACGATTCGATAATCAACTGGCAGAACTCTCATCACGACATGCATATAGAAAAAGAAATGATTCTTTTTTCACCTGGGGTCCTGTCTTCTATCGCTGTGTCAGTTCAGAGCTTTACCGAAGCCGGTGATACTGTTCTGGTTCATGACCCTGTCTACCCTCCGTTCTGTTCAATAGTAGAAAATAACAACCGGAACATACTCACTTCAGCTCTTGTAATAAAAGATGGACAGTACGTCATGAATTTCGAAGAGATTGAATCTATTTTGAAAAGACCGGATGTGACTCTATTCATTTTAAGTAACCCTCATAATCCTGGCGGGAGAGTTTGGAATGAGCACGAATTGACTGAACTAGTTAACCTATGTATACATCATAAAGTCATTTTGATCAGTGATGAGATACACAGTGACCTGGTATACAGCGGCCACACCTGCATTTCACCAGTTACTCTTAATGACCAATTTAAAAAATGGGTAGTCACGCTTCATTCTCCAACAAAAACATTTAATATTGCAGGTGTTAAATTGTCTTATGCTCTTATTTACGATCAAGATTTAAAAAATCGCTTTGTCTCTGTTCAACATCAGACGGAACTTGATGCAGTGAACAGTTTTGGGATGATAGCCACGGAAGCAGCGTTTAATCACGGAGAGTCCTGGCGCAGCGAACTCATGGCGTATCTGACACTTAACCGAACGTATATTATTAATTATTTCGATAAGTACCTTCCTCACGTAAGCTATATGGTCCCGCAGTCTACTTATCTGTTCTGGTTTGATGCTTCTATCCTTAACATAGAACCTGAACATTTAAAGAATCACTTTGCAGAAAAAGGTAGGATCGCTTTAAATGACGGCATCAGTTATGGACAGAACGGCAAATGCTTCATGCGACTGAATTTTGCAGTACCTGAATCCGTACTCAAAGATGGACTGAACAGAATCAGGAAAGTATTCGAACAATAAAAAAAGTCCCTTCAGGAATATGAGCCACTAATTAAAGTGGCGACCGAAAAACCTGACGGGACTTTTCGTTATAATGCGCGTTGAGCGAGTATGAGACAGCCAGTAATGCCAGCATCATCTTTCAGTTGTGGTGAGACGATGTATTCTTCCATATCGGGAGTTTGTACATAGTCATTCATCAGACGTGTGAATTCGTCTCTGATGAGCGGGAAAAGCTGAGTCTGTTTCATGACTCCTCCGCCTAGAATAATTTTCTCAGGGCTAAGTGTCAATGTATAGCTCATCAGCGCCTGGGCAAGATAATAAGCTTCAATCTCCCAGACTTCCTCGGTATCTGCCAGTTCCTGAGCTTTCTTCCCATAGCGTTTTTCAATTGCCGGTCCAGCTGCAAGCCCTTCAAGGCAGTCTCCGTGATAAGGACAGTGGCCTTTAAAATGATCTTCAGGATGTTTCCGTACAAGGATGTGTCCCATTTCCGGATGTCCAAATCCTTCAACAGGTTCTCCTTTGATCACCGCTCCGCCACCTACCCCGGTACCTACTGTAAGGTAGAGACAGGAGTGTTTCCCCTTAGCCGCACCATAGGTCAGTTCCCCTAAAGCCGCAGCGTTTACGTCTGTGGTCCAGCCCATAGGGACAGAATATCTTTCTTTCATTACTCCGATAAAATCAGTGTGTTCCCAGGCGGTTTTCGGGGTAGATGTAATGTACCCGTAAGTTTCTGATTCTAAGTTGACGTCTATTGGTCCAAATGATCCGATACCGATGGCGCTGACGTCATACTGATCAAAAAATTTGAACACTTTCTCAAACGTTTCTTCTGGAGTCGTGGTCGGGATCGACTGTCTTTCTATAATGTTGAACTCATCATCGCTGACAGCCAATACAAATTTCGTTCCTCCGGCTTCTATCGCACCTAACATGTCATGCCTCCTAAACTGATAATAATACTGATTGAATGGTCCTTATTAGTTTTGGATCGTGACCGTTTCAATAATGATATCTTTATTAGGTTTATCCATTGCGTTTCTTTCTACATTCTGGATTGCTTCAGCTACTTCGTATCCTTCAACGACATGACCAAAGACAGTGTGTTTCTGATCCAGCCAAGGGGTACCACCTTTTTCTTTATACGCTTCAATAATTTCTTCAGGGAATCCTGCACCTTCCAGTTGAGAAACCATTTGAGCTGGAATATCGTTCATAGTCACGATGAAGAACTGACTTGAGTTAGTATTTGGTCCAGCATTGGCCATGGAAAGTGCGCCGTTCAGGTTGAACAGTGATGGACTGAATTCATCTTCGAAGTTCCCCCCGAAAAAGCTTTCGCCTCCCATTCCGCTTCCAGTAGGGTCTCCACCTTGTATCATAAAGTTTGGAATGACACGGTGAAAAATTACGCCGTCATAATATCCTTTTTCTGATAGTCCGACAAAGTTTTCTACTGTTTTAGGCGCCTCTTCAGGAAAGAGCTGGATAGTGATGTCACCCATGCTGGTTTTGACTACAGCTTTTGGTCCAGTTACCTGATCCAGGTTTAATTGTGGAAATTGATTCATTCGTATTCCTCCTAATGATTATCTCTATTCAGTGTACCTCAGTTCTGTTGGAATGCCAATAACTTTCTAATTGTAACACTTTTTAATCATCATCAGCATTTATTCATGTTATTATTAAGAAGGTTTTTATTTTAATCAAAGGAAGATTTTCATGACACTATTTAACAATTATCCATTGGTAGCTGCTTTTTCAGCTATTATTATTTCTCAGATCATCAAAGTCCCTGTTGCTCTCTTACTGAACAGGCCGTCATCAGTAGCACTCGCCACATCGACTGGTGGAATGCCCAGTTCTCATTCGGCAGGAGTAACTGCCCTCGTAACGAGTATGATATCAGAATACGGCATTCAGTCACCTTATGTAGCAATTGCGGCCACATTCGGAGTCATCGTTATGTTCGATTCTATGGGTGTCAGACGTCAGAGTGGGGAACATGGTATTCTGATCAATGAACTGCTGGCAGATTTCGAGAATTTCAGAAAGATGTTCACTCATCAGACTCAGGAAGAAATCGAAGCAATGAAGGAAGAAGAAAAGCAGTCCAGAGAATATCTTGGACATAAACCGATCGAAGTCTTTTTCGGAATTCTTTCAGGCATTGTGATCGCGTTGATCATCGGCCTGCTATATTGATTTACAGTTTTATTATGGAGGGTTTGTTTTGGATCTGTCAGAAGAACTATACGATATCACTATAATAGGCGGTGGGCCTATAGGCATGTTCGCAGCTTTTTATGCGGGTATGAGAAATGCAAAAACTAAACTGATCGAATCATTACCTGTTCTGGGCGGACAAGTGTCTCTCCTCTATCCGGAGAAAACTATTTATGATGTTGGAGGATACGCAGGGGTTACTGGAAAAGAACTGGTTCACCAGCTGACTGCCCAGATGCAGCACTTCGATCAGACGATCTGTCTCGAGGAAAAGGTACTGGCCATTGACAAACTGGACGATCAGCTTTTTAAATTAACGACCACTAAAGGCAGTCACTATTCTAAGACAGTAATCATTACAACTGGTCAGGGTTCGTTCAGTCCGAGAACATTATCGCTTCCAAATGCAGAAGTTTTCGAGGAAGCTAACCTGCATTATATTGTCAAAGATCTGGAGCAGTATAAACACAAGACTGTCGTCATCTGCGGCGGCGGGGATACAGCAGTAGACTGGGCACTGACTCTTGAGCCCATTGCAAAAAAAGTCATTCTTGTTCACCGACGAGAGCGGTTCAGGGCCCATGAAGGCTCTGTGGAGATGGTAAAGTCTTCAAACATTGAGGTTCTTACCCCCTATGTTCCCCACAATCTCGTCGAAGAAAACGGCCATCTTAAAGCCGTAGAATTTAAAGAAACACGTGGAGATAATACGCTCTCTATCGATCTGGATTATTTCATTGTCAATTATGGGTTCGTTTCTTCACTGGGACCAGTAAAGGACTGGAATATTGCTCTTGAACAGACCGATATCGTCGTCAATTCGAAAATGGAAACATCGATCGAAGGAATATATGCTGCAGGTGACAGCATGACCTTTAATGGCAAAATAAAGCTGATTGCGACGGGTTTTGGAGAGGCCCCTACTGCAGTCAATCATGCGATTCACTCGATTTATCCAAATGAACATGCTCAACCGATCCAAAGTACGAAATTATCTTTTGAAGATTAATTATACACTAATAAGGAGGAGTCAACATGGTTCAATCAGGTTCAGAACTGCATAAAGTAGCTTTAAAGAGATTAAAAGACAGAGGGGTGACGCTGGAAGAAATTGCCGAACTGGTTTATGATCTTCAGAAACCTTATCTCTCAGAAATCACCATGGAGTTATGTCTGGATAATGTTCAGGCTGTCATTAGAAAACGCGAGGTCCAGAACGCCATTCTAACTGGAATAGAGCTTGACGTTTTATGCGAAGAAAACAAATTGTCCAGCCCGCTTCAGGAAATCATTAAAGAAGATGAGGGACTATACGGGATTGATGAGATTCTCGCTTTATCCATTGTCAACGTGTACGGATCGATCGGCTTCACCAACTACGGGTTTTTAGACAAGACCAAGCCAAAAGTCATCAGTCGACTCGATGATCACAAGAACACACAGGAGACACATACCTTCCTGGACGATATAGTCGGTGCAATCGCCGCGGCTGCAGCAAGTCGGGTCGCACACGATAATCCTGAAATCTCAGATGTTATGAAATAACAGATAAAGACCGGTCACTTACAGACGCCTGCCTGATTGGGCAGGCTCATGTAAGTGGCCGGTCTTATTAATTGAATCCACGTTTTTTGCTGTACCAGTACATCCCGATGAATGCTCCTTCTATGAGAATGAAAAATAGAATGAAGCAGTACATAAAGAATTCCTGTGGAAGTGCCAGGATAATGGGATCCGTAGCGGGATTGAACAGCCAGTCATCGTTGTTGAAGAAAATCTCGTGAAATATAACGAACATTCTGTCGAAGTTTACGGCCAGGAAAAAAAGCAGTGCAGGCGGGACTAAACTTGCAATAAAGAATGGTCTCTGAAGTGTCCATATCTTTCTCTTTCTTTTGAGATATCTCATGTAAAAGAAACTGGCTACACCGGAAACAATCAGTATCCCGTAATTAATGTAAAACAGAATCTTGACTTCCCAGAAATGAAACAGTCCACTCTCTGAACTCGGAAAATCTGGAAACTCCAGTTCAGTGATCCAAGGAAAATGGAGATACCTTAGGAGCACGTAGTAATTGTCCATTATTGCTTCGTATGTCATATTCAACCGTTCCGGCAGATCATGAACCGTGACAGTCAGCTGGTAAAGTGGAATAAACAAGATGACAACCGCAATACTTGCAGTGATGATCAGGAGGATCAGACTCGTTACACCTCCTGCTTTTCTTAGAGCATTCATTCTAAACACTCCAGTCATCCAAGGTGTCTATCACAAAAGTCGGCTGATCAGCAAACTGGTCAAGATCATCTTTTGATGTAAAGCCAGTGAGTACAAGAAGTGTATCGATTCCGTTGTTGATCCCAGCAAGGATGTCCGTCTCATAATTGTCTCCGACCATCAGAACCTCTTCACGGTTCAGACCTATTTTCTTAAGAGCTGACTCCATGATGTAACTCTCCGGCTTTCCAATAAAGGTCGGTTCAACTCGTGTCGATTTTTCTATAAGGGCGACTAGAGAGCCCGCTCCAGGTACGAGGCCCAACTCATTAGGTAAGTTCGTGTCTTTGTTAGTCGCAATGAATGAAGCCCCGTTCTGAATGGCAAGACTGGCGATCATACATTTTTCATAGGTCAGGCCTGTATCCAAACCAACAACTACATGATCAATATCCTCTTCGACAATCTCACACCCCACCTGTTCCAGGGCTTCAATAAGACCTCTCTCTCCGACAACAAACACTCTGTTGCCTTCCAGATTTTTCACATAATCAGCTGTGGCCAAAGAGCTGGTGTAGACTTCATCAGCCTCTGCGGGGACATTGAACTGGGCTTTCAATTTAACAGCCACTTCTTCCGGACTGCTGGTGGAATTGTTAGTCAGGAATACATAAGGAGTCTGGCTTTTTTTTAGTTGACGGATAAAACGAGGGGCTTGTTCGATCGGTTCTTTACCTTTGTACATAGTTCCGTCCAGATCGATAAGGTATCCTTTATACTTATGGTCAGTCATTGGGAGGCTCCTTTACTTAATTACTTTTTCTTTCTGATCTGAAAGCGAGTGCTTCCTTTTTCATTTTTCACTTCTTTTACTTTTTCAGTCTTTTTCGTGTTAGGCTTGCTTTCAGATCTGCTTTTTTTAGTGAAAGATTTCTTATCTGTTTTCTTCTTAGCAGATTCATTTGATTTCTTCTGCGGTTCATGTGATGGCTTTTTAGGTGAGTCTTTTGCAGGCTTGGACCTAGTAGGCTGGTTCTGTTTCTGTCCGGAAGATTTCCTTCTAGACTTTTCTGACCTTCTTTTTTGAGGTTTTTTCTGAGATTGTTTGAACTGAGGGTCAGGATTAGGATACGACCGCTGTTTTTTCTTTGTTTCAAGACTTTCAAGGACAAAATAAGCACAGCCGAAACTGCAGTATTCACTTAAATAGTCTTCAAGATGACCGATTTTCATATCGATCGGTGCTTTTTTGTTACTGTCGTGATAAAAGCCTCTTAATCTTAGTTTGCCATATGACATGTCTCCAACGATAAAGTCATACTTTTCCAGTAAATCGCTATACCGGTCTTCAAGCAGTTCCAGATCAAGCGCTTCTCTATAATTCTCTTTTATTGAATATTTGTCGCCTGCAATCTCAAGTGTCTCGGCATCAAGTTTTTTTACTACTTTTTCATCATTTCTGACCAGTTCCTCAATCTTGTCCTCAGTGCCTGGTCGTCCTATATTCTTTTCTTTATTGTCTGTCACGATGATTCTTTCCTTTCATTTAATGAATTCGAATTCTGGTGTGCAATATAATTCCCGACGATTGTTCTCAAGAAGTCGGGACTGATCATTCTAACAGAGGTCTGAGCCTGCAGCTCCGGAAAGAAAGGAACATATAGAAAATAGTCGACCGTGATCAATTTATACTCTCTGTTCTGATCAAGTTCTTTTCCATTGATATAGATGCCCTCTTTTATCCTTTTGATCCCCTGAAAATAAAGACTCCCGAATATCTTTCCTCTAAATCCATATCCTTTCACAGGCAGCATTTTCAGCTTTTCTTTCTGCTGCTCCATTTGATTAAGCAGTCGCTTTAGACTTCTTCCATCCATGCTTACCTCGACTACTCTCATCGGGTGAGGAAGAGCTTCATGCAGCTGTCTCCGGTTGATCAACCCTTTGGGAAGCGACTCTAAGAAAAGCCCTGTATTGACCACACCTATAGTGGTATCACTTAAACTTGTCATAGCTGCAAGCGTCAATGATATCAGGTTCGGTTCTGCAACCTGCTCTTTGTTAAGTGGCTGCTTCAATTCCCCAAGAACTTCATGCTCCAGCATCCTGTTTCCTATTCTGTAGAGTTCATTCATATCCACATGTTCATCAGGAACTGGATCAACCTGTGAACGGACATCGATTACTTCGGCAGCCATCAGTATCTGATTGCCTTTATCGTATTCTAGCGTAATTTTCCCTACATGCGTACCAAATTTTCCAGCACCGGCTATCAGTGTGCCTTCGATCATTTCACCTTCCGGCAGCAGATGGTGGGTATGTCCCCCCATGATTACAAGCACTTCGGGGTAGCGTTCAGCTATCTCCCTGTCAGTGGGCAGGCCAAGGTGGCTTAACAGAATAAATCCGTCTACCTTGTTTCTGTATGTCCTGACCAGTTCATCAAGTACGTCGAAAGGGTCCTCTACATTCCATCCCAATGAGTCATAACTCATCGGCAGCGGAATAGTCAGACCAACTAATGCAAATGTATGCTGGCCTTTAGTTTTGAGCAGGAGTACTTCTCTTGCCCAGTCCGGTCGGCTCTCTGTTTCTTTATCTTTTAAATTGGATACGACCACTTCATATCTAGCTTCGGAAAACAAGTCATTAAGCTGATCTTTAGTGTTTCCGATTCCCTCATTGTTTCCTATAGTCACAGCATCGTAAGATCCATCATGAAGCAGCTCCGCAATTGCTTTCCCGTTAGTTGCTTCGGTCAGAGGATGGACTCGATCTGTAGCATCTCCGTCATCAAAAACATATACTGTTTCCTTTTTACTCATCAGCCTTTGTTTCTCCTGAGTCAGATAGCGTGCTATTCTGGGCCAGTAAGAAAGCTGAGAATGAATATCGTTTGTATGATAGATCGTAATCTTTTCCATTGTTTCTCCTCCAGCTTTATACTATCACATTCGACCCCAAACTCCTATTTTTGAGTGATTTCAGGGGTGAAATGATACAGCTGGTTCTTTGGTCCTTTTCAGTGACCAGCTAATTTCCCTGGTCTCCTTATCGAATGTCAGTGCTCTGTAATACGCATCATGATAATAAAGAAACGTCCATCCTTCTTCCAGTCCTCTGTTGATCCAAGTCTCTTTTGCTTCGATGGAATCGAGCGGATGGTCATCAAAGGCAGTGACCCATAACGGGTTGAGATGTGCATGTGTAGGGAAGACATCCGATAAATGTACTGCAACCTTATTTCCATCCGTAATTTTAACCAGACATTGCCCTGGACTATGACCTCCTATATAGATCAGTTCAATTCCTTTTCCTACTTCAATCGAATCATCGAAACAAGTTATCTGAGAAGCGATCGCACGCCAATTATTTTCCCAGTATGTTCCGCTCGTACGTTTTGAAGGATGCTGTATCGCATCCCACTCCCTGCTCTCAACAAAAATCTGCGCATTCGGAAACACCGGTACTTTCCGACCGTCGACATCTTTCACTAAGCCGGTAACATGGTCAAAGTGCATATGGGTCATGAGCACTCTGTCAATGTCCCCTGGTTCAAATCCTAGTAAGGCCAGGTCTTCTTCGATGGTCGATTCTTCATAGGCTCCGTAGATCATCTTCTGTTTGTCCGAGAGTCGCCCCCTACCAATCCCTGCATCAATGAGTGAAAGCATGCCATTTTTTTCAACGAGCATCGGTTCAGTCACGAGTTCGATCTGATTTTTTTTATTGCACGGGTAGCGACGGCTCCACAACGGTTTCGGTACCGGTCCAAACATGGCCCCTCCATCCATCATGGTCACTCCTCCGTTTAACCAGGTTATCTTAGTCGATCCAATTGTCAGCGAGTCCATAGGCTCATCCTTTCTTTACATCAGCGGGGCAAATAGTCTCAGTACACTTTTTGTCAGACGTCTGACGGGAGACTGATTTACCGTTTGATCAGTCATCAGTTCACTGGACCTGATCGTTTCGTCAAAATCTTTTCTAATGTCATGCATGATTGTTCCCCCAAATAACATTACAGCATTCTCAAAATGGAGGTATAAGCTTCGGTAATCAAAATTGATGGTGCCGACAAGTGCTGCTTCATCATCCACTAGAACAGTCTTTGCATGCATGAACCCTGGTGTATACTCATATATACTGATGCCTGCCTCTATCAGTTCAGAGTAGTAAGATCGTGTGGTCATGTGTACGAGATACTTATCCCATTTCTTAGGCGTAATGATTTTTACATCGATTCCACTTTCGGCTGCCAGTATGAGTGCAGTTTCAAGATTTTCATCTAGTATCAGATAAGGGGTGTAAATATACACCGATTCTTTTGCAGCATGTATCATTTTAATCAATACATGTTCGCCAAAGTTTTTCTTGTCAGTCGGACTGTCAGAGAAGGGCTGGACATACTGGGTTGACTTGGCCTCACTTGTACTGGTCTCCCAGCTAACAGGTTGGAGGCTTTTTAAATCTTCAGTATCTATATGACTGTCCATAGACTGCCATAACTGAAGGAAAATGAGTGTCAGACCCCAGGCTCCTTTCCCTGTCAGCTTTATCCCATTGTCTTTCCAGTGACCGAACCTCTCGATTTCATTAATATATTCATCAGCTATATTTATTCCGCCAGTAAATGCAACTTTTCCGTCGATTGAAAGGATCTTTCTGTGATCCCGGTTATTTTGTGAAGAGGTAAGGATAGGATGGAATGGGTTATATATTCGACAATTGATTCCCTTTTCTTCCAACTGCTCTTTTATATTGGATGGCAAGGTAACGAAACTGCCAATGTCATCATACATGACAC
This sequence comes from Alkalibacterium pelagium, assembly GCF_900109325.1. Lineage (GTDB taxonomy): Bacteria > Bacillota > Bacilli > Lactobacillales > Carnobacteriaceae_A > Alkalibacterium > Alkalibacterium pelagium. Next base: position 331,666 of record NZ_FNZU01000001.1, on the reverse strand, counting down.
GGACATTTACTCCCTGCTCTGCCTTTTCCACCAGCAAGTCAAGCAGCTTTTCCCACATCTTTCCTTCCGCCACAATAAAAAATTCAAAAAATATGTAAGACTCTGCTTTAATGATTGCTTCCTGCATAGCCTCAAAATATGATTCTCCAATAGGATAGTAGTCTGTCTCAGTGTGATCATAGACTGGAAAGCCACCAGCATATGTCAGATAATGCATCAGTCTGGCATGATGAGGATAATCAGTTTTCGCTTCGTTTAAAACTGGCTCCTCTTGTCCAGCAAATGAGAAATGAACCTGGTAAATCTGTTCGAGTTTTGCCTGAAGTTTTTTTGTTTGAGTCTGTCTATTAAATATTAAATAAAATAAAGTGCCGTAAACAGGAAAAATAAGGACCTGAAGAATCCATGTGATTTTATAAGCTTCTTTTCCTTTCTTCCAGACAACATGAAGAGCCACACCTATCGACAGCATGGTAAACACTGTCTCCCAGAAAATGGAATAGGCCAGCGACTGGTTAACTACGAACCCAAAAATCGCAAATTGAATAATAATTAACAGCGCCAGTATGACCCGTCTTTTAAATAATTGCATCAACCATTTTTTGCTCAAGTTTTTCACTCCTTCGTCCTCTGTTAAGCCTACCTTTTTTATTCAGCTTTGTCACAATCTCAATAAGGGTTTTTAGTTTATACGCTTCCATATGTATGTTAAGTTTATCATGAGAGCAACTAATATTATTGAAAGGGGTCGTCGCATGCTTAAAAAGAAAAAGACAGGTCTGGTAATAGGCTTGTTTACCTTGTTATCTCTGTTGATGTTTGTCGGATTGTTTCGATCTGTTATTCCAGTTTTTCCTGATCATGCCTTATCGATGATCGTGGGTATTCTGGCTTATCTGTCGCTAAGCTTCATTATCCTTACCTCTGAATGGAAACAGAAAATAGCCACAGCTTTTGCCGGAGTCACCGGTGCAGTGATGATCGGGTTCCATCTAATAGCAGAAATGAGTCTGATAGCTGCCATTCGTTTTCCGGCTATGACTAATCCATTCGGATATGCCGCCCTTGCTGCATTCATAACAGCTCTGGTAATGAAAGTCTTAAGTAGAATCGATCAGTGGAGCAGGATCAGACAGTACGTTCACGGTGTTCTGACTATTGGAGTCGGATTTGTTTACTGGCATGTAGCATCAATTGGTATTGTCGCCACCACCTGGCTCTTCATTGTTCCTTTTACAGCTATTCTCGTATGGACACTGTATCACTTCGTGAGCGTCATCATATTGAACAAGAAAAGATTTGCCCTTTTATCTCCAGAAGACACACAAGTCTAATGCGATACTTATTTCATATCAATGTCTAGATTCCAGACACCTTTTCTACATCCTTAACGTGATGAGTGAAGGTGTCTTTTCTTTTACACGGGTATACTGAAAAGGGCTCACTCATTATTTATAATAAGAGAACAGGCCGGAGCCTCATATTGACATTTACTCCATTCTCTTCTAGAGTAAGATAAGATTGAATGAATTAAGGAGTACATATGCCAAAAAAATATTATGCAGTAAAAAAAGGAAGACAGACAGGTGTTTTTACAACCTGGAGCGATGCTCAAAAAGTGATTTCAGGCTACTCTAATGCAGAATTCAAGTCGTTCACGACTAAAACTGAGGCCGAAGATTATCTGAAGGGATCAGATTCTGCTTCTATTGAAGAAACGCCGGAGTCGGTGATTGCCTACGTAGATGGATCGTTCGATAAGCGGGCAAAAAAATACAGTTACGGTGTAGTCATGATCAAAGACGGAAAGGTAGTTGATGAGCTGTCTAATGCTGCAGATGATCCGAAGTATGCTGAAAGCTTTCAGATTGCTGGCGAATGTTTCGGAGCCTTGAATGCAATCAAATGGGCAGTCAGTCATGGCTACCAATCGGTTATCATTCACTACGACTATCTAGGCATTGAGATGTGGGCAACAGAACGCTGGAAAGCCAATAAAACAGTTTCAAAAGACTATGTCACCTACTTCAAGAAATATGCTCAGGAAATCAATGTACATTTTGTAAAAGTTAAAGCCCACACTGGTGTCCTTTACAATGAACGGGCCGACCAGCTGGCCAAACTTGCATTGAAATAAAGATCAGGACTGGAGAACAATCGCTTTTTATTAATTAGGTTGAAGAACGGGTCAATTAGTAAAACCGTCAGACTAAGGAATTGAACTTCCTTTGTCTGACGGTATTTTATCTATTTTGATTCTAAGTTTCTTACAGCAAGTCTATTTGACTCATGTCTTCATCAGATAGTGTAAAATCCAGACTTTCCAGATTAGCTTTCTGATTCTCAGGGTTGTGTGATTTCGGAATGACAATCACACCACGCTGAGTCTGATAACGTAGAAGAACTTGTCCCCAAGTTTTATTATAAGCTGTGCCTATGTTCCCCAGTACCTCTCTGTGTGCTTCAGTCGTTTTCATCGGTCCCCAAGCCTGCGGTCGAATATCTTCCTTAAACATATACTTGATCCATTCATTGTTCCATTCAGTAGGATTGGACTTGATCTGATTCACTGCCGGCTTGACGGTTGCAAATGAATCCAGACGATTCAGATCATCAATTGAAAAATTTGAGACCCCGATTGTTTTGATTTTGTCTTTTCCGACGTACTCTTCCAGTACTTCCCAGGTCAGGCGCAGTTTTTCTTCATCTTCAATAGGCTTGTGGATTAAGTATAAGTCGATGTAGTCTGTCTGCAAGTTTTCAAGACTTTGATCGAGTGTCCGTCTGACTGCATCTTTATTTTTAATATACTGATCGTCTGCAGGAATTTTAGTAGTGATGAAAAATTCCTCACGAGGAATACCGCTGTCTTTAATGGTTTTGCCCACCCCTGCTTCGTTGCGGTAGGAGATGGCAGTATCGATCAGACGATACCCTAAATTGATTGCGGACTCAAGTGCAGAGAAGTCGCCGTTCAATTCACCATTATAATCATTGTTCTCTTTGCCGTAAGTATTTGTCCCTGTTCCCAAGTATGGGATGGATAGACCGTTATTCAGCCGAACTTTTTCCAATGCTATCTCTCCTTCAATTCCATATTTACCTTAATAGTACCTGTCTTTACAGGTCGATTTCAAGTAATTGTTTCTTCAATGCCTTCATTTCTGTATTGTCGAGTGTAATTCCCTTCCCCATCTTCAGATGATCCGGACTCCAGTCTCTAATATCGAACTTAGCAGGTCTGTCGTTCCAGCTGACCAGATTCAGTTCTTTTCTCCATCCTTTGGAATTCTCTGACAGGACAGCTAAGTGCTCAAGTACTTCAAAACTTAATTGACTCATTTTTTTAGACTCCTTTCAAAATAACGTCCTACTTCATCAGGATGATGTGCATCCGAGCCGAATCGAAGAGGAATAGCCAAATCAATTGCTTTTTTGACTAATGGTTCTGGTGGGTAAGTCTGCTCGTGATAAGGCTTATCAAGTCCGGCAAAGTTGTAGTCCATCTGGTACCCTTTCTCTTTAATATATTCGAGCACACTGACCCAATCGATCGTATCGATCTGGTCGTATGCTTTCTCAAACTTGTTGATCAGCGTAATATGGCCGATCGTTTTAGGGGTCAGTTCACCATAAGGATTGGAAAGGGCTTTATACAAAGTATCTTCGTACTTACTGACTAATGTATCATACCCCACTTCACTGATTTTTTCTAAGAATGCATCCTTGTCGTAATCGATACAGAAATACTCACCGCTGCTGAGTCGGATCATATGAACACTGAGTATGGAATGAGGAACGAGGTCCGAGTGCTTTTTCAGAAACTCCAGTGTCTCTTCTTCCTTCCCTTCAATATAATCGATTTCAAAACCTATGTTGATGGTCACCTGATCCCTATACTTCTCCTTCAGTTCTTTTCCCTCATTAATATAAGCTTCCACATCTTCTCTGGACATAGCACTGTCATTCTCAGGAGTCGGGTCATCAATGACCAGAGGCGCATGCTCTGTAAAGGTCAGTTCCTTCAATCCTTTGCCGATGGCTGCCTTTACGTATTCTTCCATGCTAGCATCCGAACCGTGCGGGCAGTACTGAGTGTGCATATGATTATCTGATAGCATAAGTCCTCCTTATTATAAGTGACAACAAAACAGCTTTCACATTCACTAATTTTATGTTAGTATTTTTTCATTACATGAATTTGATACTCCTATTGTATCAAATCATTAAAAAAAGAGAAATGAGGAAACGACTAATGCTATTCGAACAGAATAACCAGCACATATTAGATAAAAAACATCAAGAATGGGAGTTTCTACATCATTTCCACCATCTCGGTTATGACCTGCTCGACCTATCGATCCTCGAAGAATTTCGCTGGGACAGCTTGTCACCAGACGATTTGAAATCAATGACTAACCGGTATACCTGGCAGGCCAACGATTCCCTTCTATCAATCAGAAGCGACTGGACGGATGCCATAGTCAGATACCGAAAAAAATATAAATTAAAAACTGATAAAATAGCATACTCCGGACCGGTTTATTCCTATAATAAAGAACGCATGCAGTTCGGTATGGAAACTTTTTCTGAAGATATCGATACACAGCAGAAGTCAATGAAAGATCTGCTTGATTACCTTCAGACACATCTAAAACAGACCGTTTCAGTAGCGGTGATCAGTCATTATTCTCTATTGAAGAAACTGCTGAATAAAGATGAACTTCAAGATCCGGAAGTCAGACATCTGTTAAGAGAACGTAATCTGGATGGACTGACTAAGTATTTAGGTGACACTCATCCTGTCGTTCAATTGATGAGCCAGCCAGTTCCCGATCAGCTCCATTTCGCCAGAGACCAGTTTCCTGACCTGAAAGGCCCAGTCAATGAAATCATCAACTGGCGCAATGCCCTGGAAGAGAAGAATATCCCGACCGTATACAGTGACTTATTCTCACTTCCGGCTCAATCGTACTATAAGGGTATTTTTCTGCAATTCTATACGGACCAGACTGTAGAACCTATCGTTACAGGCGGACAGTACTCGAGTCCGACAAAAGCATTCGGAATGGCGATCAACTTGACCGATTTAACATACTAAACCGTTTTTTGGAGGAGCAAGAGATGATTACTATAGCATTATCAAAAGGACGACAGTTAAAAGACTTTATTGCATTTTTAAAAAGCATCGACATGACCCAATGGAGCAATGCGCTCGAATCGGTGTCAAGAGAATTAGTCGTGCAAACCGACTCAGTAAGATTTCTTCTGGTCAAAGGAGAAGACGTTCCAGTTTATGTTGAAGAAGGTGTCGCTGATCTTGGTATAACAGGAAGTGATGTCCTGTACGAACAGAATAGACACATCAATAATCTCATGGATCTGCCCTTCGGCTACTGCCACTTTGCTCTGGCAGCCAAAGAACCTAAAGATGCCTATCCAGTTGTAGCTACAAAATATGTACAGTTTACTCAAAACTACTTTGATTCAATCATGCAGCCAGTAAAAATCATCTATCTTAAAGGATCAGTTGAGCTGGCCGCAACGATCGATATGGCTGATGCCATCATGGATATCGTCCAGACAGGTACGACTCTAAGAGACAATGGTCTGGAAGAACAGATCCGCCTTGATGACATCAATGCCCGTCTTATTTCAAACAAGCATGCATTCTTTTCTAAGAATTCTGAAATTCAGTCAATCATCAATCAATTCAATAAAGTAGGTGCTTAGATGTATACAGCTCAGTCATTTAAAGAAAAATTTGAAACACTCAATAGTGTGGACTGGACAAAAACGCAATCGGTCATGGAAATAATCCAGTCTGTACAGAACGATCAGGATCGGGCCCTTAAATCATACAGCAGCCAGTTCGATAACGTGGACATCGATGAACTTGAAATTCCTCGGTCTGAACTGGAAAAAGCCGTATCTTCCATAGACGATGATTTAAGACAAGCAATGGAAGAAGCACATGACAATATCAGACGTTATCAGTCTTCTATTAAGTTATCAGACAGTGAAGGAAACGAACTCTTTCAGAAAGTTCATCCTTTAAAACGAGTAGGAGTGTATGTACCTGGCGGAACTGCCCCTTTACTTTCTACTGTCTTAATGACCACTGTTCTCGCTAAAGTTGCCGGTGTAAATGAAATCATCGTGACTACTCCGCCTCAGGCTGGTGGTGTACATCCAGCTATTCTTGCTGCATGTCATATTTCAGGTGTCGACCGTGTCTTCCAGGTAGGCGGTGCACAGGCAATTGCAGCCCTTGCATACGGAACTGAAACGATTCCTAAAGTAGACAAGATCGTTGGACCCGGCAATCAGTATGTTGCTTTGGCCAAGAAGCTTGTCTACGGCGATGTGGGCATCGACTCTATCGCCGGACCAAGTGAAATAGTCATCGCTGTCGATGAAAGCACCAATGCTAGATGGGCAGCTTTCGATATCCTCGCGCAAGCTGAGCACGATGTTGAAGCCAGAACGTTCCTGGTAAGTGAAAACGAAGCTAAACTCCAGGAAATTTATGGACAGGTTCAGAAGGAACTTAAGAAACAACCTCGCGTATCGATCATCAGAGAAAGCCTGGCAAATCATCACTATAATATTCTGACAGAATCCAAAGATGAAACAGTCGACATTATCAACTTGATTGCAGGCGAGCATGTCTCGATTCAAACTAAAGATGCAGCTGATTATATCGACCGCATTACCACAGCTGGCGCTTTGTTTATCGGTGACTATTCACCTGAAGCGATTGGAGATTACATCGCGGGACCAAGTCATGTCCTTCCTACTGGAGGGACAGCACGTTTCAGCAATGGCCTGACTGTCAATGACTTTTTAAGAACAAACTCGATTATCTCATTGGAAAAAGAGACGTTTATGAACATGGCCCCCGGCGGCATGCGTATGGCCGAAGAAGAAAAACTGAATGCACACTATGATTCATTAGCCAGCAGATTGGAGGATCTTAAATGATTCGAATAGATAAAAACGAAAGTCCTTACCGGGCACTCAGCGAAGAAGAAATCGGAAAGATTGCTGTCGATACTCACTTCAACCAATATGCAGAAGATGAGTATGTGGAACTTCAGAAGAGTTATGCGGCATACAACGGGTTTGATCCTGATCTGATTTCATTTGCAAACGGGTCTGATGAATGGATACAGAAAGCAATGATCGTTCTAGGTGATGGGCCTGTTCTCGTACTGGATCCAGACTTTGTGATGTATGAAGAATACGCTAAGCAGTTCGGACGTAAACTGACAAAAATCAGCTGCCTTGACGACTGGACCTTCGATTACGAAGAAGTCTACCAGAAAATCAAGGAGTTAACCCCTTCTGTCTTTATCTTTTCACAGCCAAATAACCCTTTCGGTACGCTTCACCCTTCAGAGTTCGTTGAACAAGCTTCAACTCTTATGAAGGAAGCTGGCGGCTACTTCATAATTGATGAAGCTTACGGAGAATTTATTGAAGATGAGGTAACCTATCCTGAGGGCGATCATGTCATCCGTCTAAGAACCTTGAGTAAGGTTTACGGCCTGGCAGGTCTACGTGTAGGTGTCGCTGCTTCTACAGAAAAGACGATGGGCATTCTCAATTCCATCGCCCACCCTTATCCGTTAAACACGTTTTCTCTTAACGTAGCCAACTACCTTCTCAACCAGACTGACCGTCTGGATAAATTTATTGAATTGAACCGTACTCTTTCAAAAAATCTGAAACAGATTTTCCAGGACGAAGTCGGTGATGTGATCGATATCCTGGACAGTTCGACTAACTTCATCTTTACCTACGGAGAAAAAGCTGTCGATCTGGGAGAATACATTGTCGAACGTGGATTTTTACCAAGAATGTATCCAGAATCCGAAAATCCTGCATTAAGACAGATTGTCAGATATTCCATCGCCACTGAAGAGCAGCTAAGTGATCTGCAGACAATTTTAAAAGAATGGAGACAAGCGCAATGACCATAACTAAAGAACGCAAGACAAAAGAAACGTCTATTAAGTTGTCTATCAGCAAAGGACTTGAAGCGTCGCATATCGATACTGGCGTCGGCTTTCTGAACCATATGCTGGACCTCTTTGCGTTTCATGGTCATTATGTCATCGACCTTAAAGTGGATGGCGACACAGATGTTGATGATCACCACACCACAGAAGATGTCGGTATCCTGCTTGGACAGGCAATTGCTGAACTGATGGAAGACAAGTCATCTATTCAGCGCTATGGTACAGCTTATGTTCCTATGGATGAGACACTGACTCGAACAGTCATTGATGTCAGCGGCCGCCCTTATCTGCACTTTGAAGCAGATTTTTCCAGCCAGACCGTTGGTACCTTCGACGTTCAGCTGGTCAAGGAATTCTTTTATGCGCTGACGATCAATGCCCGTCTGACGGCGCATATTGATCTGATCAGAGGCGGCAATACGCACCATGAAATCGAGTCTCTCTTCAAGTCTTATGCTCAGGCTCTACGTCAGGCAGCCAGCGACTCCTCTATATCCAGACTGCCTTCTTCGAAAGGAGTGATCGAAGCATGATTGCGATCGTCGACTACGGGCTCGGAAATATTGCCAATTTGACTAATGCCTTGACTTATCTCGGCTATGAAGTGAAAGTTACTCACGATGTTGAAGAGCTGGAACAGGCTGACCAGATCATCCTTCCCGGTGTCGGTCATTTCAAAGATGCCATGACCCGTTTGAATGAACTCGATCTGATTCCTGAGCTGAACAAACTGAAGGAAACCAAGCCGTTTATCGGTATCTGCTTAGGCATGCAGCTGCTTTTCGAACACAGTGAGGAAGGAAATGTCGATGGGCTCAACTTCCTTCCCGGACAAGTTAAGAAGATGACCTGTCAGCTTCCAGTTCCTCACTTAGGCTGGAATAAACTGGATGCGCCAAATGTCTCTCTGAATGAAGACGTCTATTTCATTCATTCCTATAAAGTCCACACGGAAGAAAATGTCGTGGCAAAAGCGACTTATGAGGACGATGTGGTAGCTATTGTTCAAAAAGACAACATCATCGGTATTCAGTTCCACCCGGAAAAAAGTGGTGACAAGGGTCTGCAGATTCTTGATCAGGCTCTGAAAGGCGGGTACATCAAATGATAGAATTATGGCCGGCGATCGATCTGATCAATAACGAAAGTGTCCGACTGACTGAAGGAGATTACGGGACAAAAGAAGTCATGACTCGTACTCCCCAGGAAGCCATCGCCTTCTACAATCAGTTCGAGCAGGTGAAACGGATTCACATTGTCGATCTGATGGGTGCCCTTCATCAGAAACCTGCGGAAGAATCTTTTATTAAAGACTTGATTCAAACAAGCGAACGCCCTGTTGAGATCGGTGGTGGAATCCGTTCACAGGAAACGATTGACTACTATTTAAAGAATGGGGCTTCTTATGTCATTGTCGGTACGCGTGGACTTCAGGACAGTGAGTGGCTGAAAAAAATGACTGATCTCTACCCAGGAAAAATTTACTTGGGTCTAGATGCAAAGAAAGATCAGATTGCGGTAAACGGCTGGACAGAGTCAGTGGACCGTCTGATCTTTGATGTAGCTGAGGAAACGGCTTCCTTGAAACTTGGCGGGATCATCTATACTGACATCTCAAAAGATGGAAAAATGCAGGGACCAAACTTTGAACTGACAAAAGCATTAGTCGAAGCGACCCCTCACCCGGTCACTGCTTCTGGAGGGATCAGAAGTCTTGAAGATATGAACCAGCTTGAAGAAGCAGGTGTCAAAGCTGCGATCGTTGGAAAAGCGGCGAATACGACTACATTCTGGGAGGGTATCAATTAAATGATAAAGAAACGAATCATCCCCTGTCTGGATGTAAAAGATGGTGTGGTCGTTAAAGGAATCCAGTTTAAAGGACTTCGAGAAATTGGCGACCCTGTTGAACTGGCTAAACGATACAATGCGCTCGGTGCCGACGAGCTGGTCTTTCTCGATATTTCAGCAACTCAGACTGGTAATGCATTAATGATTGATGTCATCAGAAAAACGGCGAAAGAGCTGTTCATCCCTATGACAATCGGAGGCGGACTGAAGTCCATCGAAGATATATCCGCTGTACTGAACGCCGGTGCAGATAAAGTCAGTCTGAACTCGGCCGCACTTAAAAATCCGGATCTGATCAATGAAACAAGTGAGAAATTCGGTGCCCAATGCATCTGTATTGCCATTGATGCAAAATGGGAAGAAGACAAGCAGGACTGGTTCTGCTATACACATGGCGGCAAGCAGCGAACGGATATCCGAACGCTTGACTGGATTAAAGAAGTCGAGCGTCGCGGAGCTGGCGAACTGCTGGTCACAAGTATGGACTACGACGGCATGCAGCAAGGTTTCGATCACAAACTTCTTTCGATCATTCAGAAAGAAGTCACCATTCCAGTTATCGCTTCTGGCGGTGCCGGCAGTGCCGAAGATTTCATCTCTCTTTTCCTGGAGACAGATGTGTCAGCTGGACTGGCTGCCTCCATTTTCCATGAACAGGAAGTATCCATTCAGCAAGTGAAAGATCTATGCGATTCGAAAGGAGTGCCTGTAAGACATGTCTGATTACGACACACTTAAACCTGACTTTTCAAAAGGACTGCTGCCGGTTATCCTGCAGCATCATATCACTAAAGAAGTCCGTATGATGGGCTATATGAACGAAGAAGCATTTGAACTCACTAAGAAGGAAAAAGTTGTCTGGTTCTTCTCCCGTTCTAAAGATAGACTGTGGAAAAAAGGCGAATCCAGTGGGAATATGCAGTATGTCACTGACATGTATCTGGACTGTGATGATGATGCTCTCCTTATTATGGTCGATCCAGCTGGCCCAACTTGCCATACAGGCAGCGACAGCTGTTTCAACCTTGCGCCTTCCTTCTCCTTACGGGATATTGAGGCGATGGTAAAAAACCGTGCAACCTCTTCCGATGACAAATCTTATACACATTACCTTCTCAATGAAGGCATTGATAAGATAAGCAAGAAATTTGGTGAAGAAGCCTTTGAACTAGTCATCGGGGCCAAGAATGAAGATAAAGAAGAAATTAGGAATGAAGCATCCGACGTTCTGTATCATTTAGGTGTCCTTCTCCACCAATCCGGCGTCACAGTAGGTGATGTGGAATCTGTTCTAGCTTCACGTCACCAGAAGAAAAACAACTTTAAAGGTGAACGCCAGTCGATCAATGAATGGTAGGCCCGCCTGTTTAAGATAATCAATAAATCGTTTGACCCTTTATTAGTTATAGACAACTAGCTTGTCATCTGACTAATAAAGGGTTTTTTGTTCGATTATATTGCCGGCCGCTGGCGGTTGCCAGATTGCGTTCTTTCTTGGTTGTGTGTCAGATTGACCACTCACTTGGTTTTTCTATCTCAGTGAGCCATAATCATTCAACTACTGACCACTCAACTTATATTTCAATCTCAGCGGGCACTAATCCCTCAACTATTGACCTCTCAACTTATTTTTCCATCCCAGTGGGTACTAATCACTCAACTATTGACCTCTCAACTTACATTTCCATCTCAGTGGGTACTAATCACTCCACTATTGACCTCTCAACTTATATTTCCATATCAGTGGGTACTAATCACTCAACTATTGACCTCTCAACTTATTTTTCCATCTCAGTGGGTACTAATCACTCAACTAAACCACATTCACTTCCTATTCCCTTATACTAATCCAGCTGACCAATCTCCAGTCAGTTTACAATAATCTCCACATTTTTTGGAAAAAGAAATCATCCTTTTCACATTACTCTATACCTATTTTTAAATTTAAATAGAGTGGTTTCTCGCCCGTCCTAAAAAATAAGTAATTGTTAAAAAGGAAGCTCCTGCTGTTGAAATTTTATGAACGATTATATACTATAAATAGGATCTGTTAAAAAGATGGAGGACGACAATATGCCCGATCAATACAATAGAGTAAAACTTGCCGAACGTGGAGCTCGAGTAAGCATCAGTGTGTATATCTTTCTCGCTCTGGTAAAAGTTCTGCTTGGTTATTTTCTCAATGCCGCCTCTCTATCAGCGGATGGGTTCAATAACCTTACCGATGTCGTCTCTTCAGTAACTGTACTGATAGGTCTCAAGACTGCAAGAAAACCAGCTGATTCCGATCATCCTTATGGGCATTGGAAAGCTGAACCGATCGCCAGTCTGATCACTTCCTTCATTATGCTGTTTGTCGGGTTTCAAGTTCTTCAGAGCAGTATTGTCCGGATAATCAGTGGAGAAATCACCCCTCCAGATCAGTCAGCTGCTATTGTATCTGTTGCAAGTGCTGCTGTATTGTATCTGCTTTACAGATTCAATCTGTCTCTGGCAAATAAAGCTAATAGTGCAGGCCTTAAAGCTGTCTCCAAAGACAACTTGGCAGACAGCCTGACTAGTTTGGCTACTGCCATTGCTATAACAGGTGCTTCGTTCGGCTGGGGCTGGCTTGACGGAGTAATGGCTGTCATCGTATCTCTCATCATCATTAAGACGGGTGTAGAAGTATTCAAGGAAAGCAGCTTCTCCTTATCTGACGGGTTTAAAGATAAGCACCTCACGGAATATAAAAATGAGATTCTTCTTCTCCCTCGTGTCAAAGAAGTTGCGACGATTAAAGCACGGATGTATGGGGCAAATACCTATGTCGATGTGACGATCCTGGTCGATGGGATGATGACCGTTCAGGAGGGGCATGATGTGACTGAACTGATCGAAGAAGTACTGTACGAAAAATATGATGTCATGCATACGGATGTTCATGTTGAACCTGATACAATTGAAGATCAGTTCAACAAGGATCAGATGTAGACTTCAGATAGTTTAAGTAAAAAAAACACGAGACCGGTCATCTCCCCTGTTAAATCAGGTCCTGACCCGTCTCGTGTCTTTTTTTTCTTCTGATTACTTTGATGCCATAACCTTGAAGTTACGATTCACTTCTGCCTTGATCGGTGAAAACTGACTGAAGTAGTCTCCCATCAGTTCATTCATAGGGATTGTGACTTCTCGAATGATTTTAGAGGCATCAAACATGTCGTAATCGCCTCCACCAACAGCTCGGTACTGATTAATGACGATCTCCAGACTGTCTTCAGGCATGATGTTTTTCCCTTCATAGGAAAATTCAACGATCCGTTTCCCTTTAGGCATTGCCACATCGATCGTATACTCAATCCCCTCGTACATATCATAGTTGTACATTTGGGGTTTCGGTGTCATAAATGACGGATTGACGATGATGTCCCCGGTTTCATCCAGCTCAAAGTAAGTTGCCGACCGCTCTAGTGCCGCTTTCAGATCTCTTCCACTTACTCTCAGTACAGCCAGCGTGTTAGGATAAATGTAATTGAGGACGACATCTCTCATCGTTACTTCTCTTCCAAAACCTTTAGCCTGATTATTGAAAAGAGCTGTACCGGAAATGTCACACTCCGCATAATGCATCTGAACCTTATGTACAAACTCCACATAAGGATGCTCTCTACGACGAGCGGCTTCAACATCCGAAATCGTCATATCTCCTTCTACTTTTCCAATCGGCTGATCGAGCCATGCTTCCACCTCTTCATTTACTGACCTGAATGCATTCGCAGTCGATTCATCTACATCTACCTGTTCCGTCGACAGAAGTTCAGGTATGGCATCAGTAAGTGTATACTGTCCATCAGACTCTTCAATTTCCAAAGTTACTTTCCCTAGATATCTTCCTTTGTCTCCAGGCATCACGACTGCAGTCTGACCAACTTTTTGAGCAATGACCCTATGCTGATGTCCGCTGAGCAGAACATCTATCCCTTCTACGTCATGCAGCAAAGCATAGCCTTCGTTCTCTCCGGTCTGTATTTCCGTCTCTTCTCCAGTCTCCAGGTCCTTCTCAAATCCGCCATGATAACTGACGACTACAACATCAGCCTGTTCTTTTAAATATGGAACATATTTCTTCGCACTCTCAACTGCAGGTACAAAAGACAGTCCCTCATAATTCTCAGGGTGTTCCCAGTTAGGGATGTAAGGGGTGGTCAGCCCAAGTATGGCTATTTTGACGCCTTCTTTTTCGATAATTTTATACGCCTGACCAAATGCCGGTTCGCCATTATCTTTAAGGATATTTGCGCTAAGTATTGGATAGTCTGCACTCCTGACCGCACTGTTCAGATAGTCCAGACCATAATTGAACTCATGGTTCCCAATGACCCCTATATCAAATCCACAGGCGTTGGCTGCCTGCATCACCACGGTGGCTTCTTTCTTTTCCTTTACCACATAATGAGTAAACGGAGATCCCTGTATCAGATCCCCATTCTCAATCGTAATACTCGGTCCATTAAGTTTCTCACGTTCACTTTTAAGTAGTGAGGCAATTTTGAACAGTCCGAACGCTGCTTCATGTTGTCGTGACTGATAGTCAGTTGGGAAAAGGTAGCCGTGCACGTCACTTGTTTCAAATAGTGTTATCTTCATAAGTCAATCCTTTCAAGACAATTTGTGTCACTCTTCATTTAAAATATCGATAAGTAATTCAGGATCATCTGTCATGATGCCATGTGCCCCAAGATCGATCAGATCTCTCATCGTGGCTTCGTCGTTGATCGTCCAGTAGTAGACATCCATGCCCCTGTTTTCGGCTCCTCTGATCAGCTTCCATTCTGCAAGATTGAAGCCTTCCTGTTCGACAGGAAGCTGAAAAGCATCTGCAGTAGGCTGATAGACCAGATTCAGAAAAGCCTTATGCAGAGTAACAAACTGGCGCGTTTCCTGCTCGCCTGCACCGATAGCCACAGATCCGCCAGCCACTTCATTAAATCTCAAATTGATCTCGTGGTCAAAACTAGCTATCAGAACCGTATCATGCATATCATATTCTTCGATCAGTCGCCACATTTCCTGGATCATTTCTTCATAGCGATCCGGATCGTTCGTTGCTTTCAGTTCGATCAGCTGTCTCATATTATTAAATTCCTGGAATACTTCTTCTACAGTCGGAATATATACGCCAGTATCCCTATAGTCATACTCTCCGAACTCATTTTGAAAATGGTAGCCGGCATCCAGGGACTGAATTTCTTCAAGAGTCATCTCATTCACTTGGCCTGTTCCGTCTGTTGTCCGGTCGACTGTCTCGTCATGAATAGCGACCAGCTCGCCATCTGCAGTGATGAAGACATCATATTCCAGAATGTCTACACCTATGGATTCGGCGTGTCTGAATGCCTCAAGAGTATTTTCAGGGGCATGGTCAAGGCCGCCACGATGAGCAATGACTAATGTTCCTTCATCCCCTTCAAAAAAAGCTCGTTCACTATCTGAGGACAGCGGAAAAAGGAAAAGGATGAACCAGATGAATAAGATGATGCCTAAAAGAATACCGATATACTTGAGTAGTTTTTTCACTCGTTTCCTCCTTGTATTATAAGACTATGGCTACGACTGCAAAAGATACAACGACAACGAGACTTGACAAAATGATTGCATGGACAAATGGCTTCCACCCTGTTCGGGCAAACTGTCTTACATTCGTTTTCAGACCGATTGCTGCCAGAGCGATGACCATTAAAAATCGGCTGGCCTGTCGCATCGCACCACTTAACTCTGCTGGTATCAGACCAACTGTGTTCAATCCTGCGAAAAGTACAAAACATGCGATGAACCATGGGAACAGTTTCTGCAGTGACACTTTCTCTTTCCGCTGATTGGGCTGCTTCAGTTTCTGTCTGAAGTAGACAGCAGAAAAAATAATTACGGTCGGTATGATAGCCAGTGTCCGGGTCAGTTTGACCATGGTCGCAATTTCTCCAGCTGCTTCTGAAAAAGCAAAACTTGCTGCAACAACACTTGATGTATCATTGATGGATGTCCCGGACCAGAAGCCGAAGAACTGATCGCTTAAAGACAGGAGCTGGCCAATGATAGGGTACAGAATGACCATTCCCATGTCAAAGATAAATGTAGAAGAAATAGCATATGAGACATCGCCATCATCCGCTTCAATAACAGGTGCCATCGCTGCAATAGCTGATCCTCCACAAATTGCCGTTCCAGCAGCAATCATATTGCTCAGCTTCCAGTTGATCTTGAATAGTCTGCCCAGTAGATAGCCTCCTCCGAAAGCTGTCAGTAAGGTAAATAACAGGACAATCAATGTTCGGCTGCCCACTTGAAGAATGATAGACACATTCAAGGAAGCCCCTAATAATATAATAGCAAATTTAAGTACTTTTTTTGAGGCGAATTGAACACCTTCATTCAATAGTTCAGGTTTGTAGTATAGGGCACGGAATCCTATACCAATGAACATGGCCAGCACCGCTGAACCGATAAAATGCCCCGGAAGTATAGTTTCGATCAGAACAGCTATTACGGCTATACCTGTCGCAAGCAAGAGTCCGGGAAGTTTTTTTGTCAATTGGGTCATTATGCTTCATCCCTTTCAAGTGATAACTGACTCATTATAACATTTTTTTATTCGGCTGAATGATCAATTCTCGAATCTCTAATGAAAAGCTTTAAGAACCTTTCAATTCGCATATTATATCTGACGATTCAAACCTATAATCTGCAAATAGAAATAGACTTTAAATCAGCTGATTACAGGATATTGCCTCCTGCTGCTGATTTAAAGTCCAGTCTACTTACCTTTCTGCTCTGCTTCTCATTTTATCAAAGCCTACGATCGCTGAAGCTAGAAGATGGAATACAACTCCCGCTCCTGCAATGATCGTCAGTAAGAACAGCTGATTTTCGTTTTCAATGATTATCCCGACATATGCCCAGGCAAATACGAGAGGATAAAGCCAGTCTTTATGAACAAGTGAAACAAATAATGCAATCAACGTTGCGATTACCAGCAAAATAAGTGTCCACTGATACTCATTCAGTCCAATGAGTTCATCAATGCCTTGACCATTAACCGTGTCAATAATGTTAACGATCGTGGCGACTGTTACCCAACCAAAATAGATCGAAAAAGGAATACGGTCAAACCAGTGATTTCCGTGTCTGGTTAATTTCTTATATATAACTATGAGTGTGATCAGAAGTCCTACTATGACTACTGTCGATGCAATCAGCCAGACTTGTGTAAATACAACGATCCACAAGGCATTTAAAGCAAAATTTGCCACCAACCAGTAGTGAATACTCTTATATATCGGACTGGGATCATCTTTTCTTACAAACAACCGGATAATCCATATGGCAAGCAGCACATAAATAAGTCCCCAGATCGAAAATACATAACTGGCTGGCTGTATAATTGCCTGATCCTGATCTGCAATATTTCCAACATCTCCGCCCACAAGATAATTCGTTCCGATCATTATAACAAAAGCTATACTGTATATGATTCCCCATCTTTTTCTGTCCGTCATACAGACGCCTCCTTTAATTTTATAAATCAAAGTAATAAGATTCGTTTAAATATGATACGTCGTACTTAACCGCCAGCTTCCTCAGCATTCTCTTCAACTTGGGAAGACTGGACACATCAGATAGTACCTCCTCTTTATATCTGACGTATGCTCTCTTTTCTTTTTCCAGAACGCTATCCTTAACATATCCCCAGACATGTTCCACTCCATTTAGAACAGTGTTTGCAGACAATGGTGTCTCAAGAGCTTCTTCTATCCGTTCATAAAAAGGCACGACCGGATAGCTGTCCTTATCTTTAAGCAGTTCTCTAATAGCCTGATAGCATTTAGGCGACCGTTCGAGAACAGCATACTTGTACCTGCTCCATTCTTTCTCCAGATCTTTCATGGCCCCTTCGTCCTTAGTAGCCAGCACACATTTGACCGCTGACAGGTTCTTATCTTTTACTTCAAGCATGATGTCGATATCCAGAGATCTGACTGACTCGTAATAATCCATAAATTCCCTAATTCTAACAGTCTGGGAATGAGCCCCCTCTCTCGCATTCAACTGCTGTTGAGAGTAGTGGACTTTTGCTCGGCCATCATCCAAGCTCCAGGTTTTCTTTGCCTTTTCAATCCACATTCGGTCGTTCCCTAATGACTCCCCCGGATTGATAAAATGATGAAGGTTATCGTATACCACAGGTGCACCTGTCTGCTCACTGATTGACAGAACATCCTCAATGGTATAAAGTCGGTCATCATTTTCAATGATCAGTCTGTCTTTAATGTCCTGCTCCAGTTTCCTGTATACACTGATGAAACGGTCAATGGCTTCATCTTTATCTCCATAAACCCCTCCAATATGCAGAATGATTTTATGTGAGGAATCTACATTCAAGCTGTCAATGAACTGGGTATGATAAGTTAAATCATCTATTGCCCTGTTCACCACATCCTCATTTTTTGAATTTAATACAGTATACTGTCCCGGGTGCATGGATACCCTTATACCGTAATCTTTCACTTTTTCACCGATTCGCTCAAACTGTTCCTTAAAAATCTTTGACCAGTCGAGGTCGTTAACGGAAAAATCTGAGCCGAATGGAATGATATCCGAGCTTATCCTAAATAGTCGGATATCGTTTTGATGATTATAATCGATCATTGCTTCAAGGGTGGTCAGATTGTGCTCGATCAGACTAAGTAGATTCTCTTCAGTCGCGTTCTGCTTGCGGCAGGTTTTATAGCTGAGATCTGCAATTCCTCTTGTTAAACAGGCGTATCCAATACTCATAAAATTCTCCTTGTGCATGCGTTATACATATAGTCTATCACTGATCGATTCAATTCACTAATATTCTGAATTAACAGCTGATATGTTCTGATTTCGAGTAATCATTCTGTATATTTAGAAACGCGAGCATATCATTATACATCTGTCGTTCTCCTCTGTTATACTCAATTTATAAAAATAAAGGAGTGAGTTAATGATGTTGTGGACAATTATTGGACTTTTGATTTTATTCTGGATCCTAGGACTTGTATTTGAAGTCGCAGGTGGTTTGGTTCATATCCTGCTTGTTATTGCCCTGATTGTATTTATCTTTAATATGATCACTGGTAGAAGAGGAAGGTAACTTACAATCCTCTCAACAGCTACTTATTATTAAAGGAGACTCCGTACACATGTGCGGAGCTCTTTTTTTATAAAAATTAGTACTGGAAGTAAATAATGTGCTAAAATAAAGATAGAATGAATTGGAGGTAAAGATATGACTTGCCCAGTGTGTTCCATCAGTAAACAGCGAATTTCCTTGAGTATACCTGAACATCTGATCAGTATGGTCACTGATCATTTTACTCACAGAGACTATCCCTATAAAGTCAAAGATTCAGTTATATTAACGACTGAAGATGCCACAAAAGACCTGCTGGATTTTCTTCTGGCTATGGATCTGACTGATCAGGTCACATTTAAAGTTCAGACAGGAGACTGGTTGACTATAACTGAGTTCAGTGCATATACTGAATCTTCCTGGATCGATTCTATCATACGTGAAAAATACATAACCATGCATTTCCAGCCGATCATCACTTCTGAAGGGGCAATCTACGGATATGAAATGCTGGCCAGATTCAATAATAAAGATGGGGATATGATTTATCCGGATGTTATGTTCCCTGCCGCACGTGCTCGTGGACGGACCTTCGCCTTAGATCGTTTATGTCGCATCCAGGGGGTCCGTCAAGTCACTCGGCTGAAGAAAAACCAGAAGGCCTTTATCAACTTTATTCCAACATCTATCTACAGTCCTGAGTATTGTCTTAAAACGACTACCGCTGTTGCCAATCAGCTGAATATCGACAGTGAACGCTTTGTTTTCGAAGTCGTAGAGACAGAAAAAATAAACGATACTGATCACTTAAAGTCCATATTGAAGTATTATCAGGATAATGGATTCTGTTATGCTCTGGATGATGTCGGTGCAGGATACAACACCTTAGATCTCTTATCAGACTTGAAACCACCCTATGTAAAGCTCGACAGACAGTTTGTCGATGGCGTTCATGCCTCAAGTGACAAGCAGGCAGTGGCATTAGCTTTCCTTGAAAAAGCTAATGAATATGGAGCCGTAACTCTTGCTGAAGGAATCGAATCTCCTGATGACTTCAAGTGGCTGAAATCACATGGGTATCAACTGTTTCAAGGCTATCTTTTTGGGAAACCTATGCCTGCTCCGTTGGAAGTCGACCGAATTGATTTGGCACTTTTATAAGTTTAACTAGATTCAATACAAAACTATAAAAAAAATGCTTCAGGACATGCGCATGTCCTGAAGCATTTTTATGTTAATCAGTCAGTTCGAGACGTGTTGTTGTTTCATCAAGAGAACGCTGCATCCGCTGACGGTCTACGTCGGTAAACTCATCTGTTTCAAGTATGCGTTCAACTGGTAAGATACGGTAAGTATAGGTGCTGTCTCCTTCATACCTGTTTCGATAGACCCAAGTTGGTGTATACTCGACCTGTTGGACCGTAGTCTCTCCAGTCTGTTCATTTTTCTGAACATTCACATGGAATATGACACCATCTTCAGTCGGCTCACGCTCTTCTCCCAAGGTTTCTCTCCGCTGATTGGAGACGAAATTTCCTAATGAGTAAGCGACAATCGATTCATTTCCATCCACTTCCAAATAAGTAGCCTGCTGAATTACATGTGGGTGACTGCCGAAAATGATATCTACGCCTTCACGCGTCATAAGCTCTGCATAGTTCTCCTGAAACTCATTGGGATAGCGTTCATATTCTCCGCCCCAGTGCATATAGGCGATCATCAGATCCACATCTTCTGATTCTGCTTCTTCAATATCTGCTAGTATACGCTCTTCACTGATCACGTTTATCATGGACAGTACTTCATCCTGCGGGTAACTGGCGTCCAGACCATTCAAATGCTCTGTGTATGCCAGTATGGCAACCTTAATGCCTTCAACCTCTTTATAAAGCACGCGGGATTCAGGCTCTTCAGCAAAAGTTCCTGCCAGATCCAGACCTTTTTCCTCAATTACTTCAACCGTCCTTCTGACTCCTTCTGGTCCAGTATCAAGGCTATGGTTGTTTGTCGTGATAATCGTATCAAACCCAGCATAATCCAGCGCATCGATAATGGCATCTGGTGTATTAAAAAGCGGGTACCCGATAAATGGCCGGTCTGATCCTGCCAGTGTGGTTTCCAGGTTGGCAATAGCCAGGTCAGATTCAGAAATAATCGGCTGGACATCTTCGAATACTGACGTGAAATCATATTCTCCAGTTTCCGCATCATATGCAGCTTCCAGCTGACTCGTGTGTCCCATTACATCACCTACTGCACTAATTCGAATGTCAGTGAACTGCTCTTCTTCGGGCTCTTCTTCGTCGTGCTCTTCAGAATCAGCCTGGTCCGTTCCATCTGTCTCAGTGGATTCAGGGTCTGTTTCATCTGTCTGCTGGTTATCGTCTCCAGCCGGTTGCTCGATCTGATCTGCTTCTTCATTGTTTTCCTGTGCCAGACTTATTGCATAAAAGGTTGCTCCAGCTAATACAAAAACAAAAAGCAGAATGAGACCGATTAGTTTCAGTCGTCCGTTTTTTTTCTGATGTCCACGATTATTCGTCGATCTCAATGTCTATCCCTCTTTCCAGTAGGTACTCTTCATACGTCAATCCACTTTCTGCAACATCAGCGGCCAGTTCTTCACCTAAATACCTCAAATGCCAAGGCTCGTACTGATAGCCAGTAACCTCTTCTTCACCTTCAAGGTATCTGATGATATAACCGAAATCATGGGCATTTTCTTCCACCCATTGTCCTTCAGCCGTTTCACCAAAGGCTTCAGTCAGCTGATAATTTACACTTTCGCTCGTTACATCCATGGCCAGTCCTGTCTGGTGCTCACTCTCACCTGGACGGGCGCTGTAGCGGTTTGCTGCTTCTTCTCCATGATTGGATACGTAATTATTAAAAAGCTCGACTTGGGTCTGATAAGAGCGGTAGCCAGATCGGGCATAGAGAATGATTCCATCTTCTTCTGCAGCAGCAAACATGTCGGTCAAGGCTTCAGAAGCTACTTCCCTCAGCTGTCTGATTTCGGGATTTTCCAAAACAGTCGGCACCTCTACGGTAACAAGATCATCTGGTGCATAGTCTTCCGGCAGAGCATACTGCTTATTGACCAGGACTTTTATGCTGTCAGGATCAAGCAGGTCCTCTTCCATGTCAATAGTGATGGCTGGTTCATCAGACTTTACCTCTTCATCTTCTTCAGAGTGATTTCCTTCTTCTTCAGTTTCATTGTTTTCTCCATCATCAATATCTGCTTCATCATTATCCTGAGTCTCTTCCTGAGGCATTTCTTCAACTGTATCTTCAGGTTCTGTCTCAGGATCGTTATCCGTACACCCACTGAGGATCAACAGACTCATCAGGATACTAGTAGATAGTCTGAACTGTTTGTAAGTCAATTGCATGGCTCCTTTTTATTCTTTTTATATCTAACACAACAGGTATACAATACCATAAATCATCTGTCTTCTCTATTACATTCTAATTTAGAATAAACTCAATGGATATCCCTAAAGTTTAATATATTCCATAAAACGACTAAATAATTTCAGCTAGATCTATTTCCTATCGTCACTGATGACGTTGAATAAAGTCATCAAGTTTTTCGGCCACTTCTTCGTGCTGCTCCTCACGGCTTATCAGACTCTCCCCATCCCCGTTCTGAAATCCATAATACCCAAAATTAGAATGATTGCCGCCTTCAATCTGATAAAACTCGGTTCCAACAGGCAGATTGGATGAAGCCGATTCATATGATTCTCTGTTCAATATTTCATCTTGCGTGCCAGTAATCGAAAGAACAGGTATTTCAAGATCCGACAAGTCGCTGCCATCATTTGGATAAGCGGCGAGAAAAAACAAGCCGTTAATTTTATCATGCTCGTCTGATGCATAAATTGAGGCACTGGTTCCTCCAAGTGAATGTCCTCCCAGCCACCATTTTTCTTCATCTTCATACATCTCCAAAATGTCATCGATTTTGTCTGAACCCAAAATTGCAAGATTGATGGGCATGTAAGGAATAAAGACCCTGTATCCTATTTCACTGAGCTGATCAGCAAGTGGCAAGTATGCTTCGGGCTCAACAAGCCCTCCTTGATATAATACGATATTTCCCCGATTACTATCAGAATCCACTCTGATCCAATCTTCTTCAACTGTCACGTGTGACTCATCAAGTAATGTCACGGCTTCGGGCATAGCCTGATATGTTCTAATTCGGATAAAAACGAGACCTGCTGCTATGGCTAATACTATACCGGCGATAAGCCACAAGAGGACTGATATCCATTTCTTTCGTTGTCTCTTCATTCGTTCATTTCCTTTATACATATAGTTTATCTTTTTATAAATCAAGAGGTAAAGCGTCTCGGAGATAGTGCAGTACGCCCATGAATTTTCAAATTGTTCCATAAAGGTTTCCATCCATTTTCACAATACAGCGGATCCTGCCCATCAGCCAGACGTCTGATCTGCTGTTCGTAGTAACTGATTCCCATGAGTCCACCGATCTTTCTGTCCAGAAAGGGCAGTCCTGTAGTCAGACGAGGAATCTGTACGTCTTTTATTTCCTTATTCAGTAATTTTTTCGGAAGATCCGGATAAAGCACCATTGGCCTAGCTAGACCGACCATTTTTGTATGATCACATGCTAGAGCTTTCTCCATACTTTCTGTGGAGCGAAAGCCCCCTGTGATCACTAGAACCGCATTTATCTCCTCCTGAATTTGCTTTGCGTCATCGATGAAAAAAACATCTTTTTCACTCGGGTCGAACATTCTAGGATTTTCATAATTCCCTCCAGAAAGTTCAATCAGATCGATCCCGTTCTTATCCAATGTTTTGATTACTTTACGAGCCTCGTCAGTACTGAATCCCCCTTCACTAAAGTCAGAAATATTCAGTTTAACACTGACTGGAAATTCCGGACCGACCTTCTCACGTATCCGAAAATAAATATCAATCAAAAACCGCATGCGATTCTCTAATGTCCCCCCGTAAACATCCTGCCTCCGATTGGTAAGAGGAGATAGAAACTGACTGATGAGATACCCATGAGCAGCATGAATTTGAACACCTGTAAAGCCAGCCTTTCTGGCAATTTCAGCTGCTCGACCAAACTTATCAGTAATAGCAGTAATCTCTTCTATACTTAAAGCTCTGGGTGTACTGAAGAATGGACGGTACTGTTTTTTTAAGGCAACCTCACTTGGAGCCACCGGTGTATCCGATAATGAACGGGGAGATTGTCTCCCTGGATGATTCAGCTGCATCCACAGGTGCGTCTGCTGTTCAGTACCTGCTTCGGCCCATTGTATCAACTCAGCAAGATGCCTTTCATCTTCAACTACAACATTCCCCGGTTCTCCCAGAGCTCGACTATCGATCATTACATTGCCAGTGACGACGATTCCGGTCCCGCCTCTCGCCCATCGTCTATATAAACGGAAAAGACGCTCGTCAGGCTGATGGTCAGGTCCAGCCAGTGTTTCGCTCATAGCAGATTTAAATAATCTATTCTTAACTGTAACACCATTCGGTATGGTAAAGGATTGACTTAATATCATCATCTTCATTCCAGTTCTCATATTTTTTTGGAGCTGTGAGTTGTGTTTCAGTGTTTCAGCCTTTTCCAACTTGAACGTATATGAAAATTCATAGGCGAACGTTCATCTATGAAGGCTTTCCACTCATATGACATCGGCCATTCCCGGTAGACAGGTGCACGCCTGTATAAAAAACGTAAAGACCATTTTTCAGGTATGGGAGACCACCCTTCTGTAGGGCAGCATTTGATTTTTGTACTGTTTACTCTCTTGATGACCCGATACCTTCCAATCAGCAGACCCAGTGAAGGATGACAACTGATCTGAAATATCCCCTCTCTCACCTTATTGTGCTCCATGGTCAGTATATCAGGAAAAGGAGGAACAAAAGACAGTTCGATTGGATAAATATGATTTGAGAATCTAAGGGTACGAATAGCTGGACTTGATCCCTGCCAGTCTATATCCAGAGTACAGTCTTTGGTTCTTACCGTTTCCTGTCCATCTGTTAATGACATAACTGCCATATGATCATCTGAAGATGGATTGAATTTTACTATCAGTGGTTTTGTGCTGTAACGGCTGAAGTACATCCGCATCCCATCCATTGTTACCGGTAAATTATCTAATTTATGAGACTGGTCTCCAATGTGAACGTCAACGACTGTATGATTTTTTCTAACAAAATAAAAGTCGAACAGGTAAACAAGTGGAAGATAGGACGGGGTCTGGGAGGCTGCTCCCACTGGTGCAAGCAGATTAAATGGCGAGCGTTTTTTGAAGTTTTTTTCGTGTATCTTTAGTTTGATTTTCCTGCCATATTTATCGGTAAAGCGGTATAAAGCTTGTACTCCTTTCTGACTGATATCAAAAGAAGCCACTTCAAAAGCACATTCTATTTTTTCATTGAGCCCTTTGCCGAAGGTGTCATAGGTTTTATTCTGAATTTTCAGTGAAGGCTGATAGTAGACATCGATCTTCCCATCCGTCCTCCAGCCCAATATAACATGCCCGGTGCCATAGGTACTATCATCATAGTATTGAGGTTCAAACCCGATATAAAAAACATCCGGATCTTTTTCAAAGTTGATCTGAAGCAGTCTTTCCATCGGCTCAAGACTGAACCTGAATGGATTGATGAGTTTGACTGACTCCTCTTTCATACTCTCACATCCTTTGTTTTAGCGGTACTTGCAGATGAGTTATTGGGTAAACGATCAGATTTGTTTGATGATGACTGTAAATGATGGCAATCCGTCAAAAAGTTTAGTCACATGCAAGTATGTCATTCTCTTGTCTTACTATATATTACAATTGTTTTTTTATTCCTATTTCTATTATACATTGGAAGAATAAAAACTGTAATCATTATGCATATTTTTTGAGTTATAATTTTACCGTCAGTATGATCTATTCTCACCCCCCTGTTATTGTTATCTTTAATTGAATTTGTTAACTTAGACTAAAAAAATCTGCCCTGAATCGGCAGATTTTCAGCAATCTATTTATTTTACGACTTCCTTCACACGTCCAACCACTTTATCTTCCAGCATCACTTTGATTCCGTGGGGATGGGTAGGCGACTTGGTCAGTAATTTCAGGACCACTCCTTCTGTTAACTTTCCTGATTTCTGATCCTGTTTCTGCACGACTTTGACTCTATCTCCTGGTTTTATATTGCTGCGTTTTGTACCGTCCATATTATAATTCCTCGCTTTCTTTTATTTTCCTGAATTACCTGATCACATTAATCCGAAATCCGACCAAATACTATCATCTCTCTTAAAGTATACAGACTTTTGACATCAATTGACATGCTCTGAAATAGAATCTTCACAAATAAATCAAATTATTAGAGGGGTAAACCTTAAATTAATAACACGCGTTATGATAAAATAATCCAAAGGAGATCAATGTCCTATACCCTTTCAGGAAGGAGTGACCCCTCAATTCCGCTTCAACAATCCGTAGAAAGGCAGGTATCTGTTATGTCAAAACAAATTACATTCAGCTCTTTGAGACGGTTCAACTTGATCATGGGCTTTCTTCACCTTATTCAAGGCCTTCTCATGCTCGGATTTGCAATATTTATAGATCGTATTGCAGAGTTCAGAGTCCCTGTCATGTCTTATTTTCTCTCATTCGATACCACTCAGATGCGACTAGTTACAGAACCATCTCAGTTAGGTGAACTTCCATTTGGTATAGCTGTTTCACTATTCCTCTTTCTTTCAGCTCTAGCACATTTCATCATTGTCAGTTCCTGGGGTAACAAAATCTATAATCGCGACCTCGAAAAAGGGATGAACCGTTTTAGATGGTATGAATACGCCTTGAGTTCTTCTCTAATGATTGTGCTGATTGCTATGCTCTTTGGCGTTTATGATATAGGTGCAATCATTCTTATTGCTGTTGTGAATGCATCAATGAACTTTTTCGGACTGGATATGGAAGAAATAAACTACTACACAAAAAAACTGAACTGGAAGCCTTTTGTATTTGGTACCATAGCTGGTCTGGCTCCGTGGGTAGTCATTCTTCTATATGCTTTTGGTAATTCTAATCCAGCAGATGTTCCGTGGTTTGCCTATGCAATTGTGGGGAGTTATTTTGTATTTTTCAATCTGTTCCCTATCAATATGATACTGCAGTATAAGAAAATCGGACCGTGGGAAAACTATCTATATGGCGAAAGAGGATATATCATCTTAAGTCTTGTCGCCAAGTCGGTCCTTGCCTGGCTTACTTTTGCAGGAGTCATGCAGCCATAATTCCGACTCCCCCTATTACACCTGTAAAGCCCCGTGAGACTTGCAGCCACTTCAGCTGTCAATCTCAATGAGGGCTTTTTAGTCTGTTATATTTGTACGAACAGGTTTGACGTATACAGGTCTATATATAAGCTCGCCATTCAGTCGAATGCTTTCCATTAAAGAAATTTTTTCGACCTTAATTTCTACAGGTGGGACAGACTGACTTCGACTCCATTCCTCAAAGTCCTGACTGAAAACGATTTGTCTCCCTAGAGTAATATGCGGCGTATACTTTCCATTTTCAGCAGAATGCTCTTCTTCATTCAATTCAGCGCTGATCTGTCTGTTGACCTCTTTCAGCTCATTTATGTCACCATCAACCCCAGCCCATATGATAAGCTTGTTGCGCTTATTAAAAGATCCCAGTTTACTAAGTCTAAGCTTAAAAGGCACGCTATACTCGACACATTTATCGATCGCTTTCTTAATTTCTATGATTCTTTCGCTGTCAGCTTCTCCAATAAAGTAAAGAGTCAGATGGAAATTGGATGCTGAAGTGAACCGCCCCTTTTCGGCCGTCGCTTTAACTTTTGACTGAATCCCTGTCAGCTTTTCTTTGACCTCTTCTTCCAGCTCGATAGCAATGAATACTCTCATCTCCTGCTCCTCCTCTCGTATGCTCCATTATTGATTACCAATGCTTCAATTTATTCAGGTTGTCATTTCCTATACCTTAACTGAAATATTATTTTATCTCTAATAAAAAAGGACACTTCACCGAGAAGTGTCCCTTTTTCATCTGATAAGTTTTTAAAATGAGATGACTCCCATCCAGCCAAGAATATTTGTAAGAATAAGCAGGACTGGTATGGACAGAACTGTTCTAAATAAGAAGACTTTGACTACATCCCAGAAGTTCAAGCCAATTTTAGTTTTAACTAGAATCATGCCCGTTTCTGACATGAACACGAGCTGTGTAAAGGCAAGCACTCCGATGAAAAAGCGGGCGGCTTCAGATTCTGCTCCACTGATGAACAATGCTGGAAGATACATATCTGCAAAACCTGCCAGTGAAGCGGGTGCCATTTGAGCAGCTACTTCTCTGCTGTACCCAAGGAGATCATAAACAGGGACAAGTGGTGCGCTGATGAAATCGAAGAAGGGTGTATATTCTGCAATGACAAGCGAAATTGTTCCTACTGCCATGATGATTGGGAGGAAGCCCACATAGATATCCACAATATTTTTAAGAGCCTCTAAAAATGCTCCTTTAATGGATGTCTGTTCAGCCTGTTCGATTGCTGCCTCATATGAATGCTCCATGATTGTCTTGTCTTCAGGAACTTCAACCGATTTAGGTTCTTTTCCTTTGTAGTACTCTGGTTCAAATTTCTTAAGCGGCAGTCGGGCAGTAATAAAAGCTAGTATTAGAGTAACAACAACAATTGATCCATAAAAAATTGGGAAAATCGCACTAAAACCAAGAAGATCAGCAACAGCTGCGGCAAAAGCAATCCCAACTATGGAAAAGCTTGTCGCAATGATATACGCCTCTCTTTTGTTGTAATATCCTCTCTGGTACTGTTTATCTGTTACAACAATTCCTATCGTTCCATCACCCACAAATGAAGCAATTGCATCGATCAGTGAATATCCAGGCACTCTGAACAGTTTTTCAACGACAGGGCCTAACAGTATGCCGACAAACTCAACGATTCCGAAATGAGTGAGCAGCGGCAGGGCAAGGATACCAACAAAAAATGTAATATATAAAGTCGTCAGGAGTCCATCTCCTCCTGCCATCAGTCCTCCAGTATCTGGGTCCAGTATCATATCTGCAAGTGCATTTCCTTCAAACCAGTTATAGACAACCATTAAGTATAAAAATGATCCGATCAGTCTTAATGCCACGTTAATAGGTGTAGTTTTAAAAATGTCATTCAGGAAGCGGCTCCCCGATGTATAGAATATGAAGACCACTGTAGCGATCAGAACGATCCATGCCGATAGTGCTGTGAACGTTATGAATAAATCCAGTATATTGTCGGTCACTAGGTAAATAATATGAGAAATCATTATTCGGCTTTCTCCACCGATAGTAAATGGGACCAGGAAAAAGACAAACCCCAATAAAGATAAAAATATAAACTTAAATTTATTAATCATGTATAAACCCTCCATTATTGTCGCTTATCAGAATAGCATGTTTAAGCCAGTAAAACAATTAAATTTTTATAATCACACTAATCATTACGAAACCTCATTATGCATAAAAATACTTTTATGTTTCATTTATATGCTGCTGGTAAGCATATGCAGTCCCCGTTAAAAAACTCCTCTCATGTCTGACGAGGAGTTTTTTAGATTAAGTTCTCAGGTATCTGTATAAATTTTATGAATAAATAGTTGCTGAACTGACCTTATTTATCTAATTGATCATCAATTAAATTTTTCCTGTAAGTAATCATGTCCAGAATGAGTTGTTCAGGTAAAGGCTTATCCAATGGAAATTGTACAGAGCCTTTACCTGTTTTCATGTCTTTCAGTTCAGCTTTAAACTGGCTGATCACTGAAGGATGAGGATAGAAGCCGATGTGGGATCTGTAGCCTGCCATCATTATCTGTTTGTCTCTTTTTCCTCCTTCAACCAGGGAGTATGAAGGAAGGTTGTAGTTCCACATTTCAACAGCTTCTGGAACAGCTTTGTACACCAAGTCCCGTATTCTAAGCAGTCTTTTCCTGACTTCTTCCGGCTGACTATCTAAATATTCTCTCACATTTGAATCCATATCCTGATCAGGCATGCTATCCCTCCTGCAACTCAACTATCAGTATCCTAGATATAGCTCACAAGTAGTAAAATAGTGCTTCTGCTAACTCTACATATTCTCTTAGCTGTTCTCTTCATGCCAGACTTTTTCCAATATAGAACAGTCGATTTTTTTCATCTTTAAAAAGGCTTCAGTCACACGCTGGATCTGCTCTTTTGTCCCAGTCGATAAAAGATCATCCATATTGTCGGGGAGGACTTGCCAGGAGACACCGAACCGGTCCTTAAGCCAGCCACATTCCTCCGCCTGAGGATCAGCCGATAAGTTATTCCAGTAGTAATCAATCTCCTTCTGATCTTTACATAAAATCATAAACGACAAGGCTTCATTGAAAGTGAATTCTTCTTCCATTGGATCATCCATCGCATTGAAGCTCTGGTTGTTCAGGCGAAATCCAGAAAACATCAGCTTCGCTTTCTTATTGTCAGCTTCTCCTTCTTTATAGTAGAGCATATTTTCTATTTCAGAATCCGGAAAGATTGACGTATAATACATCACTGCCTCTTCACCTTTTCCGGACTGGCGATGAGCAAAGAGAAGGTGAGGAACGATTTTCTCCTTAAACGGTTCTTCTGCAAATGCAATCTGCCACGTCAGACCAAAACGATCCTTAAGCCACCCATAATATTTATTGAATGGATACGTATCAAGAGGCATCAATACCTCCCCTTCAGATATCAGTGCGTTCCAGAGAAAATTAACTTCTTCCTCATCCCGGCAAAGAATCATAAGGGACACTGCAGGAGTAAAGGTGAATAACGGTCCACCACTAATCGCTGCAAAAGTCTGCCCGGCAAGATCAAAAGTAAATGACTCTACGCTTCCAGAGGGAGTTCCTTCCAGTACATACCTGTTGACTACTTTCGAGTTACTGATCAGACTTGTATAGAAATCGACAGCTTCTCCGGCATTGTCATCAAACCAGAGATGTGGAACAATCGTTACCACTCGAACCACTCCTTTTCCTTAAAGAAATCAGCCATTTAACACCATGAAATATCTATTTTTCGTATACCAGTATACCATATACAGTCTTAATCCTTGCTCTGAACGCTCTCTGACCATTGATAGACCTGGCTTGAGTTGAGAAGTATATCCCCTGCCATTCAATTTCATATATGGTTTTAAAAAAAAGCAAAAAAAGACAAGGTCAGGACTCATCGTCCTGCCTTGCCTTCATCTATTGGTTTAGGTTATTAAGCCTTAGTAACGTTTGCTGCTTGAAGTCCGCGGTTGCCTTCTTCAATGTCAAAGTTTACTGCTTGGCCTTCATCTAAAGATTTGAATCCTTCTTCTTGGATAGCTGAGAAGTGTACGAATACATCGTCTGCTCCGTCACGTTCGATAAATCCAAAACCTTTTTCTGCGTTAAACCATTTTACTGTACCTGTTTCCATAATAAAATTCCTCCTCGTGCCTTTAGCACTTTATATTTACATGATTGCTTAAGGACCAATTCGGAATGCATTACACAGTTCGTAAAATGTCTCTTACAATATGTTATACATAGTATAGCACATGAATGAAATAAAACCAAATCTTTTTTATAAAGACTTATTTTAGACTTAATTAAAAAATATTACGCAAAATAAAAACTATTATCTTTCCTGAAAATCTTCTGGTGTGCTTAATTCATCGAAAGTCAATCCATCAAAATAAGTCATTTCTTCGTCAGTCAGTTCAAAATCAAAGATATCAGCATTAGATTTAATCCGTTCTGCATGTACAGATTTAGTCAAGGTAACAAAGCCATGCTGGACACTCCATCTCAATAAAAGCTGAGCAATGGATTTGCCGTACTTGTCAGCCATTTCTTGAACAGTAGTATCTTCGCCTAAATATTTCATAGGAGAAAGAGGTGACCATCCTTCGATGACAATGTCGTTTTCACGGTTCAACTCAACGGTTTCTTTCTGAAGAACGCCTGGGTGCAGACGAATCTGATTGACCATCGGCTTGATTCGGGAATTTTCCAGAATATTGTTTAAATGAGGGACAGCAAAATTACTGACACCGATCGCTTTAAGTTTCCCTTCATCATACAAGTCTTCCAGCGCACGCCATGTGTCAATATTATCCTGTTTCCAGTCTCCACCGTTATTTTTTACAACCGGCCAGTGAATAAGAAAGAGGTCCAGGTAGTCCAGATCAAGTTTTTCAAGTGATTCTTCTATTGTCTTACGGGCACTGTCGTAGCCGTGATTCATATTGTTGAGTTTGCTGGTAACAAACAGCTCCTCACGCGGAATACCACATTCCTTGATTCCTTTGCCGACAAATTCCTCATTCTGGTACATCTGAGCTGTATCGATATGACGATAGCCTACTTTAACTGCGTTCTTTACTCCATCAACAGCCTCCTGAGGATCAGTCACTTGCCATGTCCCGTATCCTAGAATGGGGATCTTCACACCATTTGATAAGGTGTATGTATCGCTTAAACTTGTCATACTATTTCCTCCTGATAAGTAATTTGACAGGGGCGATTAAACCCTGTTTCTTCTTTGAGCTGACTAAAAACGAAGCACTTCCTGTTGTCAATTTAAGATTGTATTTGCATTAGATAATGGACTTATCCAAATATAAAGAGCCCGACCAGACCGACAAGAGCTGTGATCATCACTGCCATGATGATTCCATTAACTACTCGTTCCTGACTGGTAGCTTCCTCTGTGGCTGTCATCCTGCGGTAAACAGTAATGACCACAGCTATGATAAACGCCAGACTCAGGAAAAATCCCATAACATCGTCTCCTTTTCAAGTCAGTTACCTGTTTAGTATACGCCTACTATGCTTTTGATGCCAGTCTAGTGCTTACATTTTGTAAGACCCTTATCTGCAGTATTCATAACCTACTGTCCTGTTTTCTTCATAAAAAGGACACCCGTTGATAGACGGGTGTCCTCTGTTTCTCTATTTTAATAAAGTAAAATTGTCCTGTTTAATGTCTCCTGAATTCAAAAGTCGTTTCAGTATATTTTTTGAAGCTTTCAAGGATAGCCTGCCATCCTTTTTTCTGCTCTTCTATTGAATACTGATCGTCCACATCAAAATTCTCAATGATTTCCGTCCCATCCTCCAGTTCATTAAACTGGACCTCAACTTTTCTTCCATCATCCAAGGTAAACGTCAGTAACTGATGTGGGCGAATAAGCGTATAGGTACCGGCAAAGTCAAATCCGAAGCTACCATCTTTTGATTCCATACGAGAGAGGAATCGCTCCCCTTCCGCCAGATCATTTAAAGAATACAGTGTATGCCAGTCATCCGATGCCTGATTCCATCTTTCGATATGTTCAGGTTTTGTCCAGGATTCCCAGACATCTTCTACACTCACGTCCACCTTTATTTTGTTTGTAATTCTAGTGTGTTTCTCCGTTTGTCCCATCAGTCTATTTCCCCCTTATATTTATCCGTCAGTTCATCACTGAACGGACCAGACTGTCTAGAGAACTGTCTTTCATAATCAAATAGTATCAGAATATTTGAAAAGTTCAATGCATAGGTCGTTTATTCATACAAATAACTTAATTATGGTATGCCAGTCATTAGAATGGCATAAATTTACAGTAGTGCTGCTCGACTATGTGACTCTTACGACCGTTTTTTGCTTCTTATGTGTCATATCCTGTTTTGTGGTATATTCGGCAATTTATATGGGGGTCGAATGTACCATATAAAATTATTTGACACATTCGGCCAGACTTATTTCCATCGAATAGACAATAACTTGCTTTATGGTCCATTAACCTTCACCCACACTGACTGTCGTTTGATACATACGCTCCTGCTTATAAAAAAGACTTTGCCGTTTCAGCAAAGTCTCTCTGTTATGCATGGTTTTCTACGGGCCGGTCACTTTCTTCAGCTTCAAAGCTCTTGAGTTTGTCTTCAAAATCATCTAGCAGCACTCTTACTTCATCTGTCGTGACTGTTTCCATCAGCTGCTGTCTCAGTTCACTTGCTCCTCGCATCCCTCGGACATAAATCTTGAAGAATCGACGGAGCGGTTTAAATGCACGGCCGGCATCTACGCCATGGCTGTCAAACAAGTCCAGGTGCAGTCTCAGCAGATCAAGCATTTCCTCACTGCTGTGCTCTCTGGCTTCTTTTTCAAAAGCGAACGGATTCTTAAAGACTCCGCGTCCGATCATAACTCCATCGACACCTGTTTCCTCTACCAGTTTGAGTCCCATCTCGCGATCCATGATATCTCCATTAATCGTCAGCAGAGTGTCCGGTGCGATTTCGTCCCGCATTTTTTTGATTTCAGGAATCAGTTCCCAATGCGCATCATACTTGCTCATCTCTTTTTTTGTACGAAGGTGGATCGACAGATTGACAATATCCTGTCTCAGGAGATGAGCGATCCATTCGCGCCATTCATCGAGTCTGCTGTAGCCTAAACGTGTTTTCACACTGACCGGCAGCCCCCCTGCTTTTGCCGCTTCAATCAGTTCTGCAGCCACTTCGGGACGCTGAATCAGTCCGCTGCCTTTGCCTTTTCCAGCTACGTTTGGAACAGGACAGCCCATATTGATATCGATCCCGGCAAATCCTGCTTCAGCCATGCCGATACTCATTTCACGAAAATACTTGGGTTCGTCTCCCCAAATATGAGCGACCAGAGGCTGTTCATCCTCAGTGAATGTCAGTCTTCCTCTTACACTGTCACGGCCATCCGGATGACAGTAGCTCACAGAGTTCGTGAACTCTGTAAAGAAGACATCCGGTCGTCCGGCTTCAGCGATGACATGCCTGAATACGACATCTGTGACGTCTTCCATTGGCGCCAGAATAAAAAAGGGTTTAGGTAAGTTTTTCCAGAAATTCTCTTTCATATTAAATCCTCTCACTTTAAACATAGATTATCGATCATTCTTTTTGTATACAGTATGTTTAATACTATCTGTTTTATCTAACCTTATCTATTTTAACGATTACAGCTCATTTGTCAAATTCCACTTACGTTTTGATAGTTCTCCAGTTTAAAGTGTGAAGAAAACGTGTCTGTTTTCGGGTGTGATCACATGCGTGAGAGGAGTACAAACTAATGCGCTCATTCATTCATCTATAAATGTCCGGTCTTGAAGCAGTAAAGAAAGAAGTCTTTCCTTTTGAACGAAAAAAACACTGACTCCATTATAAATGAAATCAGTGCTTATAAAATGATCGATTTAGCGGGAGGCTTTGGGTGGCTGGCAGACCTCACATTTGCGCTGCCCGTTATTCTTAAACTTTGTAAACGTCTTTTCAAATGTATTGCCACAAGCACACCTGAATGACAGTTTCTGAGAAAACCCGCGGTATTCCGTGGTCAGCAGTGTGCTTTCAGAATTGTTGTTTACGTACTTTCTTATCTCTTCAATAGTCCATCGTTTATTCATTACTTTACACCTCCATAGAGTAACGACCAGCTGAGACATCTTAAAACATCCTTTGATCAAGTTCCGGTCGTCAGATTCCTGATGCATTATACCATGGAGAATGGATGATTGATAGATGCTATCCACGTTCAGGTGTGAATCCTTTTATACATCTCCTAATTCTACTGATAAATGATCAGACCTGGCTGTGGATCAAGATCCAGAACCTCTTCAGGTGTCATTAGCGGATTGTCATAGTGGACGCCTGGCTGATCAGAGAAATGATACCAGAGTTTAAACCCTTTGTATGGAACCTCGCTGGCTTCGGTAACTTTTTCGTGTGTCGCTCGTTTGCCTTCAGGTGCCCCCCATCCGGAAGTATTGTGGACCAGAAGGACCGGATCATAATCCGCTGATATATCTTCGACATCGACAATCATTTTTTCAACAAACTGATGGAAGACAAACTGTCTCGTTCCCTGAATCTCATGCGTTTCAATGTATTCCTGCATTCTTTCCTGCACGTCATTCAGTTCAGAGCCAGTGATATGTCCGACTTCCTGCATCGGTCGTTCCGTACGCCATTCCGGATCGAGAGCCAGATGGACATTAGGATACCTCAGGAATGACAGGATTTCATTAATTGAATAAGTCGGGTGATTACGTCCCATCTGGTGATCGATATAAACCAGGACACCACGCTGATAAGCTGCTTCGATATAGGACATGACCAGATCGTAGTTCATCTTATGAACGACGCCCCCAGGCTGCACCGTCCCGTAGACAAGATAGATGGCCGGTACCGCTCCTTTATCTTCATCAGCATCATCATAGGTCTGAGTCGTCTCTTCAAGCAGATCGATCAGATCTTCAACAGAATGACGGCCGACGATGCCCATAATTTCTGAATTAGGATGGCCATAATAAGCAACCACTCGATTGTCTTCGAACAAGGTCGGCGAGGTGAAGAATTCATTCATCTTTTCATCATCAAAATCGGTCGACTCATGCAGCTCATTCAGATCACTGACCGTAAACTCCGCAGAGACCCACCCCTCATTCACGTCAGGGTTATGATGAGCAATCTGGTACCAGGTCACATCGCCGTTTTCCACTTCCTCCAGCACACGCACTTCATTTCCTTTGGACAGGCTTCCACGTGATTCGCTGTCCTCACTGCTGTCTGCTCTGACACTCAGACGGTCAGCACTGATGTATACCAAATCTTCCTGGAGACCAAAAATAGATGCCATCTCCTCCTCTGAATCTTCTGGCTCGTCTTCTTCTGTATCTGCAGACTCTTCTGATTCCGCATCTTCCAGCTCATCGTCAGATTCTATACCATTCTGTTCGTCGGTTTCCGTTGGTTCGTTCTCCTCGATTTCATTCGTATCGTCCTGGTTTACATCCTCCTGGTCCTGCTCACATCCCGATAAAGCGATCGTTGATGCCAGTAACAGTGATAATGCTGCTAAGTACGGCTTTTTTGACATGGTCCCACCCTTTCCAACTATTTATTCTCCTGATTATTTCCCCGTTTTTTCCTGCGGATACACGAGCCCCATCTGTCTGCGGCATTCGTCCAGCAGACTCATGACTTCGACTGTACTGTGCGCCGGTATCTTTTCGCCTTCTTTTCTGCCTGAACGGATTTCTTCAGCAACGTTTGAAAATTGCTTTCCATAAAGCAGGTCGTCCGTTTCGAATCGCTCTTCTCCATCATCTGTCTTCAGGACAGCTTCTTTTGCCATATGGAATCTAGGAACAGTGATCGAGCCTTCAGTTCCGGTAACCTTAAAGTAGTGTCCGCCCTCTTCTGCCATCGAGACATGCATGGTGGCATTAAAACTAGGATAATGGAAGGTGATATCTTCCGAATGATCAACCTCGTGCATATCCGCTTCGCATTCGATTCGATCTGGTTTTCCGAACAGTTCGTAGGCATATCTGACATTGTAGACGCCCAGATCCATCAAGGCTCCACCCAGCATGGATGCAGTCGTCAGTCTGGGATTATCAGTTAGCTTCAGTAAAGGTACAGCGAACGCACTATCTGAGGATACGATATCTCCGATGGCACCAGTCTCCACCCATTCCTTGACTTTCAAAGCAATATCATTGTGCCAGGTCCACATGGCTTCTGAAACATATACTCCTTTTTCAGCTGCATAATAAAGCAGATCCTTTGTCTCTTTTTCGTTGAAGGTAAACGGCTTTTCACACAGTACCGGCTTCCCGAGGTCAATTGCCAGTTTAGTATAGTAGGCATGCTGATCTCCGTTGACATTCACATAGACGCCTTCGACGCCTTCAGCCCTTATGGCCTCTTCAGCTGTGTCATAAACCTTTCCTCCGAAGTCCTCTACAAATGACTCGGCTTTCTCCTTTGTTCTGTTCCATGCTGCTATGATCGTATTATCATCTGTCTGTACAAGTTCGCTGGCCGTAGTTCTGGCAATGCCTCCACAGCCGATGTAAGCCCATCCAAATTTACTCATGTCTGTCGCCTCCGATATATAGTCGCCACGTGCTCTTATCTGCTATATTTATTTTGAGGCACCTTCTTTTAACTCATCTGTTTCAAACTGGTAACAAGAAGATACCTCAACTATTTATCAAGCTATTTAAGGATTGCAGTAACTGCATTGACCTGGATCAGCTTGCTCTATTCCTTCTGGATAATATTGCTCTTCATTATATCCACACTTTGTACATTCATACTGCAGCGAGAGGGTAAGTTCTGTAGGCTGTCTGCACCATTCACAAGGGAGCCCTTTTTTACTGCTGACCGCTTTGTACCCTGGCCATTCACATGCGGGACAAGTGGAAAGAATATTTTTTACCAGGTCTCGTGTAGCTGCTTCGATGTTCTTCATACGCTTGGGGTTATGCATTGCTCTTACATCTGTTTCAATGAATATCGTCCCATCTGACGACTTAGTCAATGCCTTCTGCACAGCTTCCTTCAGCTGGTCTGTGGAGGTGATGCCTTTAGTCATCTCGTCCGGGTCTACGGACTGTTCCTTTACTTTAACTACGATTCCAGTATCTGGAAATTCAACTGATTCAGCAAATCTGTATGCTTCTTCAAAGCTTGAAATCACTTTATGTTTAAAATAGGTACGTGTCGTAATAGCTGTTCCAAAAACTTCCAAGTTTTGATCTTTATCCACCAGCATCACAACTTCACGGTTGCACGGAAGAAAAGGAATCATCGGGTGCGGCCCAAAAGATCCTTCACTCGACACAGCCAGAGGGCATCCAGTCAATTCCATTGCAGCTTCAGCTTTAAGCCTGGCCGCTTCCAGCTGGTTTCCCGTTCGCTCTACTTCTCCAGTAAAAGTCCCGTAACGATCAGAGTCAAAACCTTCCGGTACTTGGATATGAATCCCCAGCTCATTTTCCATAACTGGAGCGATGACCTGTTCTTTTTTATGCATCGTTGCGAGAACAGCTCTTCTGCCTTTAAAAAATGCAAACCCTTCTTCTTTCTTAACCACCGTTCATTCTCCTTAATTAACTAGTACACAAACATTTTAAACTACTCTATATGAGTTGTTATTTAATTTCTTATATCATACCAGTATGAAGCAGGTAATGCATCTGATTTCTCGACTATTTTATACTTATACTGTCACATCCGGTTTAACCTAAAAACCAATCAAGTCTCTCAGCACCGCACCTTAATGAGAAAACTACTCTCACATCAGAAACAAATGGATCTTCTGCCACGGTCTATTACGTGCTTCTAGAATTTATTCAAAGCTGATCTGAAAATAATCAGGAACAAACTCAGGTGTCTGCCTGTCGAGTAGATGTAGAACCAGTTTAGACACAAGAACACCTGGACCAAGCGCCTGTCCAACACTAATCGTCGGGATGGACCTGTTTTCCATCCATTGAGTTATCTTCTCCTCAGTAGCATATTCTGGTAAATTCTGGCTGTACTGGGAGGCCGGAAAAGTTTTCCCCTTCAGATCATCAATAGAGGTATGTTCAGGTATTCCTGTATACTCTTCAATCGTCATGCCATCTGGTGAAAAGGTCAGAACTGATGTACCAAAGCCTAACGCAACAGCTGTAGTGATGAACAGTTTATTTTTCCTTGCTGCACGATGAAGGGCGACCGCTTCCGGAAAGGCGAAATAATCGATCGCATCGATAACATAATCTGCTCCATCTATGAAGGTTGCTGCATTTTCCTCTGTCACTCCTTCGTAATAACACTCGATTTCAATATCAGGGTTGATAGTTAGAAGATGTGCTTTAAGCGCTTCGGCTTTTCTTTGACCGACTGTCAGATGGGTCGCTGCACATTGGCGATTTATATTTGATACATCAAACACATCGGGATCTGCCAATTTTAACTTACCCACCCCCATACGTGCCAGCAGCTCTGCAGAAAACCCACCTATACAGCCACATCCAGCAATAACAATCGTTGAGTTATGTAGTTTATTTATTTCATCTTCTGACATAATTCCCAAGTTTCTAGTAAATTGTTCTTTGATCATCTGTTTGACCCCTCCATTAAGTTATCTTCATTCTCCATAAAATAATCGTATAACTTACGTCTCTTTTCTTTAAGTGTATCCAGACATTGCTCCAGGTTCAAAACGCATGGGATAGTTTTTGATCCAAGGTAGACATTCGGATCACCGATGACTTCAAAAGGAAACTTGAAAATCCGATGCATGTACCTGTAAACTCGTTCATCAATACAGCACACCCAATGAGTAAGCCCGTTAGTCAATGAGTAGTTCAGAACAGTCCGGATCAGTCCAAGACCGACATCGTGTTTAGGCATTTTTGTAAATGCACTGATTTCTGCATATTTTGTTCTTTCAAGTCCAGCTATTTTCATTTTATCAATATCGAATATTGTAAAATGCTTCATCGTCGGCAGTTCATCTAATGGGTTAAAAATAAGCCTTGTCACACCAACGACTTCCTCCTTGTCAGGAGTCTGAACGATAAAATATGTTGACGCATCTATGTACGGGTCGTCCTCATCCTCTCTGAGAAAACCGACTTCCTGATAACGCTGATGATGAAGTTTAATTGCCTTGTTGCGCATGTGCCCCTCTGCCTTGCAGTAATGATACGTTTCATTTTGATCCATAGCTTCACTCTCCTTTTATATATAGATTACATTTATATTAAACGTCATTTTTATCATAAATGATAGTCTTTTATGTGAACAATTCACTGATTGTATAGTTATTCATTTGTAAAAATGATAAACTCTTACAGAAACATATTTACATTAAAATTTAGGATTTGGAATGATGAATTATGAATAAACTCTCATCTGAAAAAGAACAGCTGCTTCACGAACTAATCCTCGATTATGATCGGACACTTAACACGCAGATAATGAGAGTCTGTCTGATCTATATTCTGCTTAGTATCAGTTGGAATTTAATCTTTCGATGGCTGAATGTCCCCTTCTCACGAGCTGACATCACTGTCTTACTGATATGCTTTTCTGTGCTAACATTGGTTCAGGCTTTCTTTAAGTACTTTACTATTTTAGAGCGATTAAAGACTCATGCCGTACTCCTATTTGTCGTCTTTGTTGTTATTAGTCTGTATTACGGGTCAGGTTACAGTGAATCCTGGAGCTATTTTCTCCTGATACCTATCGTGACAAGTTTGTATGGTAACCGCCTGCTGTCTATTTTCTATTCGATCATGGGTTTCGTCAGTCTGACGATTATTATTACAACTTTTCCTATCACCACTTACTATATCTCTGATGGGATCGATATTTCCAATAGTCTGCTTCTCTATCTAATTGTTGCTACCTTCAGTTACCTGCTCATCAATAAATTGAACATGCTGTACAATAAGCAGGTCAATACCGTTGTGGACTCTCTCGAAACCACACTGGAACAGGTCGTAAACAGCTTTGTTGTCGCAATGGAAGCCAAAGATCACTACACCTTCGGCCACAGCGAACGCGTCAGTAAATATGCTGTAGCTTTGGCAGGACATCTCCCTGAATATCAGGATGAGCATCACCTGAAGACGATCCGGTTAATCGGTTTAGTGCATGATATTGGTAAAATCAGTATTCCGGAGGATATTCTGACCAAGTCCACTCCTCTAACTAAAACGGAATTTGACATCATCAAGACCCATTCTGCTTTAGGAGCACAAATGATTGAGAAAGTCGAAGGCCTGAAGAGTCTAAAAAATGGTGTTCTGTATCATCATGAAAGATGGGATGGGAAAGGTTACCCTACCGGCAAAAAGGGAGCTGACATTCCGATCGAAGCTCGTATTCTTGCAGTGGCAGATTCCTTTGATGCTATTACTTCTACACGTCCTTACCGCAGTGAACGGACCTTTGATGAAGCGATGACTGAAATAGAAGCTGGAATCGGTACCCACTATGATCCCGGATTAGCTGAAGCTATAAGAGCAGTTAAAGCTGAATTTAAAGAAATTTATTCAGATACACATGATCAGCTCGATGAATTTGAAAAGCTGACTGATTTTCTATAAAAAATATACTCATGAGCAGGAGTCATTAGACTGACCTTCTCATGAGTTTTTTTAGCTTCTTTTTGAGCCTGGAGAATCAGGTACTTGTCATTTTCTGAACTTCTTTTATCAGGGGGCGAATGTAATCCAGCCTGGAATGGTCATAGGATTTGCTCAAGGCTTGCCTTGTCCCAACTGCTGCTTCTGATTTCTCTTTTCTTACACTGATGATGAACTTGTACATTTTCATCATAGCTCTGGATCTGCCCTTCATTTTTTCAAAGTTCACTCCACTTTCGAAATAGAAAAAAGGTAACGAATATCCATCTGGCAGATGAAAACTGCTCGCAATGATATCACTGACAGTCTGTTCGTCATACGGTGCTCCTCCAGTTGCAAAGTATATGACCGGTCCAGACCACCCTGATTTTTTCACTTTGTAATGGAACGATCTGAGCTTACGCATACGCCCTCCCCGAATACCTGCTCCGAACACAATCAAATCAGCATGCAAAAAATCTTCAGCCCTCGCTTCTTCAAGAATCAGACAGTCACTGTCGAGTTCCTGACTGATCCATTTTGCATACTGTTTCGTCATACCTGTTTCAGATGTGTAGATTATGACGATTTCAGCCATTGGCTCCTCTTCCTCCTTTAATATCAGTTGAGCTTTAGACACTTCAGACAACTTTCTATTTTGTATCCTCCCCTCATTATTCTCTTCACTTTATTTTTGCTGTAGCATATAATCGCACTATAAACTAGATTGATCATCTGTCCATCAGATTCTTTCAGGGAGGTCATAAATATGAAGAAAACTATGATTAATTATTTGGGACTGCTAGGTCCTGTCAGTTTGTTGTCCTATGCAGCTGCAGTAATTTTCTCCCCGTTAGCTTATCCGGGGTATGACTGGATGTCTCAAGCTGTCAGCGACTTGAGTAGCACTCAGTCGCCTTCACTTGGTCTATGGAACCAGTTATCCAGCTTATATGGCATAGCAGGAGTAGTAAATGTGACCGTAGTAAGTCTGTATGTGCAGGATAAATTACATCGCTCTCAG
The DNA here is from genome assembly GCF_900109325.1 of Alkalibacterium pelagium. Taxonomy (GTDB): domain Bacteria; phylum Bacillota; class Bacilli; order Lactobacillales; family Carnobacteriaceae_A; genus Alkalibacterium; species Alkalibacterium pelagium. The sequence continues at coordinate 288,618 of NZ_FNZU01000001.1, read as the reverse complement.
CGAATCGGTATTTATATTTTTTCTGTCATGCTCTGGTTCTCCTATATTGGTTACAGCATGTTCCCATTAACAACTGAGACAAATGGACTGTCAATTCAAAATATGATACATGTCTTTGTAGTTACTGGAACAATTGTGGTGCTGTCACTAGTTTCATTGACGACGATATTGACTGCAGACTTGATGAATAAATGCCTCACAACTCTTTCAATGACAGCACTAATCTGCTTATTGTTCATGCTGACAGGAGCCGCAGGCACAGCGCTTGCTCCACTAGAGTGGTTCGGAGTATTTGAACGGTTCAGTGTATTTTCAGTAGTGGTGTTTAATGCCGTATTAGGTCTATTGCTATACAAAGGGACGCTACCTCACTGGTGAATCGATTTAACTGCATCAGCCTTGCGATGCTCAATTACTAGTTGGAACGAAAGGAATAATCTTCTCAGCCAAGTTACTGATTGGCATGGTCTGAAGCATAACTTTTCCTGGTCCGGAGAGTTTGACAAGAAAAGCCCCTTCTCCTCCGAACATCATATTTTTCAATCCCTTAACGGTTTCAATTGAATAGGTGACTGTTTCGTCAAACATAAAGACATGCCCCTGGTCTACGAGCATCGACTCTCCACTACGCAAGTCGTACTCGATCAGTGAACCGTCTGCCTCTAAAAACAAGTCGCCATACCCGCTAAATTTCTGTAGGATAAATCCTTCGCCTCCAATCAGACCAGCTGAAAACCGTTTAGTAAAAACCACTTCAAAATCTATCTGTTCATTTGACGCAATGAAGGCACTCTTCTGAGCAATGACCGACTGGTTTCTCATATTTATATGTACAATTTCTCCAGGCAGTGATGCTGCAAAAGCTATTTCCTGGCCGTCTTCATTCGCTCTATACCTGTTCTGAAACAGACCTTCTCCTGTCATTGCCCGGGTCAGTCCCTTGAATAGTCCCCCGCGACTGGATGTTTCAAGGGATAGACCATCAGTCATCCACGACATGTTTCCGGCACTGCATATAATGGATTCTCCTCTGTTTAATTTACATCTTAATACTGGATATTTCCCCTCAATTGTATGGTTCATATGGGCACACCTTCTCTTTTCTAAATTAATCAGCTTGTCGGCAAGCTTAGGCAGTCAATTTGCCTGAATCTGTTGACGCTATTATAATCCTAACTAACGGCAAAGACAATCACTTGCTCATTTTTTAACAGAATAATTCGGTAATGACTTTATTCTTATTTAAGTGATTTTATCGTCTCAAGTGCTTTTTAAGGCTGTGTATACTCGCTCATCAGCGAGTATGTTCAATATCTGGTTTTAGCTTGGTTCTGGATTGGGTCGAATGTACCATAAATAGTTTTATGACACATTTAGCACTTTCTATTAACGGCGAATGGTTTATAAATATACTTATGGTCTATTGAGATATATCTATTACATCTGAATGAACCATATATCAATTTATGGTTCATTCGCCACCAGTAAGATAAAGTAAAAGACCGATTATCCGGGGATAATCGGTCTTCCTCATTAACTATTAAGCTCAAATTGCAATAAACCAACGTTTACTTGTCTAAGTCGATTTCCAGTAATAATGGCGTGTGATCCTGGCGTGTACCTGAATCAATAATGTCTGATTTCAGGACTTTATCAGCCAGTCTGTCGCTGACAAGCCAGTAATCGATTCTCCACCCCGAGTTATTGACTTTACTTGTTTTCACACGCTGATTCCACCATGAATACTGACCTGTGACATCTCCGTGAATGTGACGGAATGTATCTGTGAAACCTTTGTCCAGCAATCTTGTAAAGCCTGCGCGCTCCTCGTCAGTAAAGCCTGCGGATCGACGGTTGTTGTTAGGGTGAGCCAGATCGATTTCTTTGTGAGCCACGTTAAAGTCGCCGGTTGCGATAACGGCTTTCTTCTCGTCCAGTCCAGCTAAGTAATCCGCATACTTTTTATCCCATTCCTGACGCTCTTCAAGTCGAACCAGGTTTGATCCAGCATTCGGTGTATACACTTGAGTCAGATAAAACGTGTCAAATTCAAGCGTGATCATGCGTCCTTCTACATCCATGGTATCTGGTGCACCGATTTCAGGATAGGTTACGACTGGGTTCAGATTATTCTTATATAAAAACATGGTTCCTGCGTAACTTTTGCGTGCGGGTTCTTGAGAGACACGCCAGACGTATGTGTAATCCGGGAACAAGTCTTTCAGCAGCTGATCATGTTTTTTAGAAGGTCCCGTTCTTGGAAGTTTGGTTTCCTGAATGGCCAGAACATCGGGGTCCAGATCTATGATGGTCTTCATGACCTCGCGGGATAATAACGCCCGTGCCGAATCACTCGTCAGCGTCGCATTTAAAGAATCGATATTCCATGTAATAAATTTCACTGTCATTCTCCTTTTGTACTGTCTATAGTCTTTCTACTTTAATACTAACATGTTATCGGAAAGAGAACGATTATTTTTTGTTCCTTATAGTACAGTACAAATTCCCCCAAGTCTTCAATTCGCGTTTTTATGGAAAGAGATGAACAGACCGGAAAAGCCAGCTAGTCCAAACAGAAGAAAGGACATTGGATACCCTGTCCATCCAATTACTAATCCGGCAACAGATGTTCCTATCGTCTGACCTATTCCGAGACTGAGGAAAGCAAGACTTACACCTGTTTGAGGGGCATGCGGAAACTGCCGCGTTCCAATGACAAGCAGACTCCCCGTCACCGCAATATAGGCGATCCCGTAAAGTACAGCAGACAGATAAGCGGTCCAGCCAATTGGCGCAGCAAGCATCATAATGGCCACATTGAGTATAGCTAGAAATAGACGGAAGGCGTATTGTATGCCTCTTGATTCAATAAGATTGCCTGCTCGTCCCCCTGCAATTCCGGCCACCCCCATCGTTACCCAGAACAGCGCACTTGTACTATCTGTAAAGCCATGATTCACTACGACCGCCTGTCTTGAAAATGTCCAGAAAATCGCACTGGCCAGACCGGTTACAAGTGAAGCAAGAATCAGCCGATTCCCTCTGCTGAAAAGGTGTGTGACTGTTAGTTTCGTCTTCTTGACTGTTTCCTTGCTTGACTTGAAGTCAGGTATAGCCCAGGCATTCCATAGAGATACGACCAGAGCAAGGAGAGCAAAAAATAGAAACGCTCTTCGCCAGTAAGCTGCAAATAAGAGTGCGACGGGTCCTGATATGATCATCCCGAAACTCGTCCCGCTGTTGATCCAGCTGTTTCCCCGGTCTTTCCATTCATCTGAGAAGGACTGATCAACAATCCTGCTGTATACAGGGGAGCTGAGGCCACTACCTAATCCTGCAGTAAAGACTCCAAGACCTAAAATATATACATTTGAAGCCAGCGCAATCCCAGCAAGTCCGGTCACTGCACTGAATCCCGCTATTTGAGTCACTTTAAAGGTCCCTATTGTCTTAATTAGACTGGAAGACACTAACAGGGCGAGCGTAAATGAGAGATACCCCATCGTTCCCACATACCCAGCCTCCTGTTCTGACAACGACAGAGAGGTGATGATATACGGTAGAAACAATCCAAAACTGAATCGGGCAAAGGCGTAATTGACCGCAATCATTGCTGTACTTGGAGCGATTATTTTAAGCATAAGACTCTCCTTTTAGATAGAACGTTCATTCTATTTTCATTTCATAATAAAAGCCGATTGTCTCATCGACTTTTTCTAATATTAGTCTATTAATCTTTTAATTGATCGGATGAGCTGGTCTTCGATTTTATCAAGGTCAAATGTCACGCTCAAAGATGTTGCCCCTTCCAGAAGCATGGTGACCTGTACCTGGGTTCCCTCAGTCAGACCTAACTCCTCAAGATAATTCAGCATATAAGACTTATGTGACTCAACTAAGGAACTGATTTCCTTGTTCTCAAGGCTGTATTCCTCTTTTGCTCTCAGAAAGAGACACCCATTCTTATTGGCTTTGAGCCATTTTATATGGGCCTCAGCAATAGCTAGTGCGAGGTGCTGTTTTGAATTGGACGATTCATTCTGCTCAATACGTTGCCTGATTGAAGACAGGTAACGGTCTTGTCTCTGATTGAGTACTTCGATGATCAGCTGTTCCTTGGATTCAAAATGATTATAGAGGGTCATGATCGATACATTCGCTTCATACACGATACGCTTGATTCCGACAGCATGGAACCCCTCATTATAGAACAAGTTTTCTGCCTGCTCGACTATGGCTTCTCTTTTCTTACTCACATCTCTCACCTCTAAAATAGAATGATCATTCTATCTACAGTATACATCATTTCCTATCTAAAGCCAGTCAGGTGCAGTCAGAAAGCTCCCCTGACCTTCTTTCTTAGTCAGAAGAGCTACTGCTTCCGGTCATCTAAACTCTGTTAGTATTAAATGATGCTAAATATTTTCCTGTTTGAGTGAATCAATGATTGAAGACTGATGCAGTTTCCTGCTTGCATAGATCATTGATAAACCTGTTAGGAGGAATACACCTATGATTGCTGCAGCTATTGCCGCCCAGGGCAGCTCGAAGGCATAGATGAATTTGACTGCCCACTGCCGATAAATAGCATACATAATGAGAACACTGATAGGCAGACCAAGCAGAATTGACTTCATTCCATAGAACAGACTTTCCAGCCTGATCATTTTGCTGAAACTTTTTTCTGTCATTCCCATAGACTTAAGCATAGCAAATTCTCTTTTTCTCAAGATGATGCTCGTCGATACCGTATTAAACAAGGTTGCCGCACTGATGATGGTGATAAGCAGGACAAATGCGCTTGTAAACACTGTGACCAAAGTCATCATCCGCTCTTCTCGCTGACGCTGAGCATATACATTGTAAAATGAGAGCTGGATCCCTTGTCCATATGTGCGACTGACTTCTTCAATGCTGCGCTGCAGCTGAATCGGATCGTCACTTGCCAGATAAACGGTCGCTGATGCGATCTGCTCATTTTCGACTGAGTCCATCAGCTGATCAAAGACCACATTCGATACAATCAGATGGAAAGATCCCGGAAAAATGTTCAGACTGACTCCTAGAGGCACACGTTCAGATGTGTCAGCTACTTCAATATTCGAAAGCTGCTGATAGTCCTCCGTTTCCATAACATACTCTTCCAATTCCAGATCCGTTCCAGAAGCTGTATTAACGGCTGTACGCTCGACAATATTACTCGTCCCGCTTTCTTCGTACCGGATCAGATCGATCAGCACAGCTGACGGATCAGTGCTGTCAGTCAGTCTGCTCATATCAAGATCGTTCTCTTCTGCATACACCTGTAAGGTATGATCATCAAGTCCATTGACCATCACATAATAAGGATACCGCCCATCAACACTATCCTCCGTCATCTGGTCGAGATAGTAGGAAGGCACGTCCTCTTCGTCGATCCATGTCCTGGCATCGAGTACAGAAACGGTACTGAATGCCTCGACACCTTCAAGGGTTCTGAGCAGATTACTCACTTCTCTAACTCCTGAACGATCTTCAGCCTGCACAGTGACGCTTATGTCATAAGCGATCCCTTCCTGACTCATCTCCATGGATTTTGAAAAACTCGTGGTGAAATACGTTACGCTTAAAAACAGAAGAAGGCTCGTTGCCAGAGACAGCACAATGGCACGGTAACTTGTTTTGTTCCGTTTCAGATTCTTAAGTGCCAGCTCCCCTTCTATCCCGAACAGTCGGTTAACAAGATATGGGGTTTTGACATCTTTGACTGTCATTTTTATATCTTCTGACTGACGGATTGCTTCAATTGCCGTCATGCTCGATGCTCTTTTTGCCGGCAGATACGTGGACCCCATCAACGTCAATGATGAGACAGCTACTGCCGCTGCTATCCCCCAGAATGATATGACGACATTCAAATCCTGAGAAACCGACAGCACTTCCTGAAGAGAAGTATTAATCACCCAAAATGTCACTTGCATCCCTGCGAGACCTGCCGCAAGCCCTAAAGGAATACTGACTGCGCCAATCACTGCCCCTTCAAATAATACTGTATTGCGTTTCTGCTTCTTGGTAGCGCCTATACTTGACAGCATACCCAGCTGCCTTGAGCGTTCCGAAACAGATATGGCAAACGTATTGTAAATGAGTGAAATGGACCCCAGCACAATAATGGTGAGAATGATGACCGACAGAACACTGATCATTCGTCTGATTCTATCACTCGCAACTACACCCGCATACCTCAGTAGCGTATCGTTGAATTCAACCTCGTCGATGCCTTCTCTTAAAGCTAGAGCTTTGGCATGGTCAAAGAGCCCTCTGTCCAGTCTACCCAGCTGCACAAATGCATTCGCCTGCAGACCCGATGCAAGCTGCCCATCTGTGTAAGATAAAGCCGAATACGCTGGAGATGTTGTAGTCTGCCAACCCGTCCATCGGTACACACCGACGACGGTGTACTCTCGCGTCTGTTCGACTAGAAGCGATTCCGTTTCACCTCCATAATTCAGTGGTCTGTTCTGACCCAGCTCAAGATCTTCTCCCGAAGCAGAAGCGGCTGTCCGTTGACCGATGTCCAGTGTCAGTTGATCAGAAATACTGATAGGGTCATTCTCTTCAAGCCAGAATGCCTCATGCATGATCAGTTCCGTTTCATTTTCCGGCAGACGGCCTTTGACCATCTCTACCGGGAAACGGCTGAACGATTCCTGATTAAAACGGCTGATATAAATTTACGGTCTGGCGGGGTTCTGACTTTGTTCAAGCAGCGCATAGCCTTCAACCTGTTCTATCAGTACCTCATCAGTATTACTATCTTCTACAATACTTTCGAGCTGGGACTGGTCGACCGACTCATATTTGACATGCCATTCTCCGGTGTCGGCAATGGCTTGTCTCTGCATCATGTCGAGAAAGGACTGGCTTAAAGTGATGACGGAAGTGATCATTGCTACCGATACAATAACCCCGAAGATCGTTATAGCTGTTCTTTTCTTATTGAGCCACAGCTGCTTCATGGCGACTTTCTGCATAATGGTCATGGTCTGATCACCTCGTCCCTGCTGATCTGACCGTCCTCGATTGTTATGATTCGGTCAGCCTGGAGAGCAATCGATTCATCGTGGGTAATCACGACTAGTGTCTGCTTGAAGGTCCGATTAAACAGTTTGAGTAGAGAAACAATTTCCTGACTGTTTTTACTGTCCAAGTTTCCGGTCGGTTCATCAGCCAGAACGATTGACGGATTGCTTACCAACGCTCTTCCAATAGATACCCGCTGCTGCTGCCCGCCCGAAAGCTGATTTGGCAAGTGGTTCAGACGATTCTCAAGATTCAGTAGTGACACAATGCGCTGAAACTTGTCTTCATCCAAGTCATGACCATCCAGCCTCAAAGGGAGGGCAATGTTTTCCTTGACTGTCAGCACTGGTATCAGATTATAAAACTGATAGATCAGTCCAATCTGTCTGCGTCTGAAGATGGACAGCTGTGTTTCGTTTAAATCATAGATGTCTGTCTGATCGATATAGACTTTACCACTACTCGGTTCATCAACCCCTCCCAGCATATGCAGAAGTGTAGACTTGCCTGAACCGGACGGGCCGACAATAGCCACAAACTCTCCTTTATTGATTGAAAATGAGACGTTATTCAATGCACTGACGGTTGTTTCCCCACTCTGATAATGTTTGGACAGATTCTCAACTTTTACGATTTCCATAATTTCTCCTCCTATCTTTCTATATTTTGAGTATATCTGTCCATAATGACACTCAAGTGACTCTTAAGTGACTAATCAGTCACCTTTCGTTTTATATAATTTAATGACGAACCGGGCGCCTGTAAGGGATCTGTTTTCTGCAGTTATCGTTCCATTCTGACTTTCTATAATGCTTCTGGACATGGCCAGGCCGATGCCTATGCTGTCGTTGCCCGCATGTTTTCCTTTGTAAAAACGATTGAATATATATGGCAGATCCTCTTTATCAATGCCAGGACCCGAATCGCTGATTATAATTTCAGTATAGATAGGGTTCTCTTCCGCATGAATACTTAAACGCCCAGATACAGGGGTGTGCTCAATACAATTTTTCAGGATATTCACCAGTGCTTCTCTCAGCCAGTTAAAGTCTCCCGTCAGTTCAACCGATTCATTTATAACCCGGTCAAGAGACTGGTCCTTGATATCAATCATGATCATTAGGGGCTTAAGTGCTTCATCAATCAGTTTCGACACATTGACAGGATTCCTCTTGAATTCCAGTGTCCCCGCATCGATTTTTGACAGGGTCAGAAGCGCACTCAAGAGCCAGTCCATGCGTTCCAGCTGCCTGACGATATTCTTGGTGAACTCTGTCCTCTTTTCTTCCGTCAGAGTACTCTGACTCAGCAGGTCGGTCATGACCGTCATCGACGTCAGTGGCGTCTTCAGCTGATGAGAAATATCCGACAGTGCGTCCGCCAGCCGTTTCTTATCCTTTTTCAAGTAGTCCCCTTGCCTTGAAAGCATCATTGTCACTTTATATATTTCGCTTTTAAGTATGCTGAGTTCTCCTTCGCTGTTGTCCCGGATATCCATCTGATCATTGCCGTTGCTGATTTTTCTCAGATACCCTGCCAGATGCTCAAGGTCCTTGTAGCGCCTGTGGGAATAAAGCATCGTATAGACAATCATACCGGCTGAAAAAATTGCTGTGATGAGTCCCGAAAGTGGATGGATCCATGCCGTGATGAGTGTAGCTGTGGCCGCCAGACCAGCCATGCCGATAAGATGCAGTCTGATTTCTCTGTTTCTTATCATAGTCAGTCTCCTAATTTATAGCCCAGTCCTCTGATTGTTTTAATAAGCTGAGGGTCCTGCGGGTTATCTTCCAGTTTATCCCGTATACGTTTGATGTACACAGTCAGTGTGTTGTCGTTAACAAAATCGCCAGCCACATCCCAGATATTATCCAGCAGCTGATCTCTTGAAAGCACATGCCCCTGATGATTGATGAACACCAGAAGGAGTCTGTACTCAAGAGCGGTCAGCAGGATTTCTGACTCTCCTTTATACACTTTTGCATCCTTCGTATTGACACGTAAATCTTTATAGGTAAAAAGAGAGGCTGACTTGTGATCTTTATTGTAACGTCTAAGTACGGACTGGATTCTTGATAACAGCTCTCTTAAACGGAACGGTTTGGCAATATAGTCATCCGCCCCCATATCCAGGCCCATGACGACGTTTGCTTCATCAGCATGCGCTGTCAGAAAAATAACGGGAGTATCGCTCCCTTGCCGAATTTTTCTGCACAACTCATAACCTGTGCCGTCTGGAAGAGAGACATCCAGAAGGCACAGGTCAAACGACTCTTTGCTGATAGCCTGGGTGGCTTGTCTGACATTTTCACAGTAGGTCACATCGAAGCCTTCGTTTTCCAGTGAATAAGTCAGACCTGATGCAATAATTGTGTCGTCTTCTACTACTAATAATTTCACTATGGCACCTCGCTCGTTTTCTTGGTTCTGCTATTATATCATTAAACATGGCTTATTGACCGGGCTCTTTTGACGTTTTAGTCATTCGCTGTCCCAGATGATTTATTCATTTACTCAAAAAGAGCAGAGTCGCTGTTCAGCGTCATCTGCTCTTTTGAACAATAGGCTTAGAATCGATCGCTACCTATTTCTTTCCTTTTTTTAGTCATCGGTTTTCTTGACTGGTATCCAGATTTCACTTCTATAATCTGACTTGCTGGTATCTGCCCCTTCATTCCATAAAATTTCTGGACCCTCTACTGCTTCGTAACCAGAGCCTGGGAACCATTCAGAATAGATTCTTCCCCACACATCCTGAAGGGTTTCTGGAAAAGTACCGACAGCTTCAAAAACTACCCATGTACCTGCAGGTATATCTAAAACGGTATAGTCCTTAACTTCCGATTGAGTCGTGGCGACTCCAATGTAGTGATCAAGGTATCCCTTTCCTTCCATTCTTTCTTCCGAAAAATTAGTTGATGCACTGATTATTCCTTGTGGCTCTGTATCTGACCATGCCTTCAGTTCAGAAACCACCTCATCTGTCAGTAAAGTATTCATCTCTGCAATTTCAGGATTGATTCCTTCAAATATAATCGGCACTCTCTTTTTGAATCCAACCAACCTGAATGCCTCTTTTTCAATTATACGATAGTTCATTTCAGTTCCTCCTCTTATGATCAATTGAAAAGATAACCTAGGAAAGGCCTTGATATGGGCCTCTGACTGTCTTGCCTCAGATGGCAGTATCCCGTGCAATGATTCAAAAGCCCTTGAAAATGCATCCGAAGATGTGTAGCCGTACTTTACTGCAATATCCATAATGGTCTTGTTATCCTCTTTCAGTTCACGCGCCGCACTCGTCAGTCGACGTCTGCGAACATATTCGGATACGCTGATTCCCGCGAGAAACGAAAACATTCTCCTGAAATGATAGTCAGAGCAGTGTGCGAGTCTTGCCAATTGCTTGTAGTCTAGATCATCCTCCAGATGATCTTCGATATAATTTATGGCCTCATTCAACTTGTCCAAAGCATTCATTCCTAAACCTCCTTTCAATAGTCATCTTATCAGAAGCAGCACATACAGAACCGATGATTTATGCACAGTTTAGTCGGTTCTTATTCTGACATAATGATACCTACTGATAGCATCAGCTCCTTCAATTGTACCTTTATCCCGCCTGATTTATTCTAAAAAACATTAACAACATTTGTCCATGCAGATGCATCATCACACTATAGGAAAGAGAGGGATTTTTATGGTTTAATCCGAAGTATCAAGCCTGTTCTACAGGTCTATTATGAAAGGCGGAAAGAAATTATGACACAACAAGAGCAACTAGGGCTGCGGCCTCCTCTGGGATGGAATTCCTGGAATACATTTACGTGGGATATTAATGAGAAGCTGATCCGTGACGTCGCAGACAGATTCGTAACTGACGGCTATAAGGATGCGGGCTATGAGTATATAGTCATCGATGACTGCTGGAGCCTGAAGGAACGGGACGAAGATGGTAATCTGGTCCCTGATCCAGAAAAGTTTCCAAGCGGCATGAAGGCCCTGGCTGATTACATTCATGACAAAGGTCTGAAGTTCGGTATGTATTCCTGCGCCGGCACGCACACTTGTGCAGGTTATCCTGGGAGCTTTGAGCATGAATTTCAGGATGCCCGCCGTTTTGCCTCATGGGGCGTCGATCTGCTTAAATACGACTACTGCTTTAAACCGAGACAGATTTCTGGTGAACTTCTCTATAAACGCATGAGTCTGGCATTAAAAAATTCCGGGAGAGACATTCTCTTTTCAGCCTGCAACTGGGGTGCAGACAACGTCACACATTGGATCCGCGAATCAGGTGCGCACATGTACCGCTCCACTGGTGATATCCAAGATAACTGGGAGTCGATTAAACGACTGGCCCTTTCTCAGGTGGACAAAGCCCGTTATACAGGTGCCTTCTGCCATAATGATATGGACATGCTCGTTGTCGGCATGTACGGCGGCAGCAACGACGGCTTCATAGGCAGTAAAATCGGCGGATGCACGGACAGTGAGTACAAGACCCATTTTTCATTATGGAGCATCATGGGTTCTCCTCTGATGATCGGCTGTGACATCCGTGAAGCGAATGAAACAACCCAGAATATTTTACTTAACAAAGATCTCCTGGCCATCAATCAGGATGTGGAAGGCAGAGGCGCTTACCGCATTAAGCCGGAGCCTCAGTGGTTCCATGATGATGATGTCTTTATTCAAGTAAAAGTCCTCTCAGATGGTGATCTGGCGATCGGCTTCTTTAACTTGAGTGACACTCAGCGCGAGATTTCCCTTCAGTTCTGGGATCTGGGTCTGCCCTATGCGTCAGGTTATTCCCTTGATCTTTACGACTGCTGGGTTCACAAGCCTCTCGGCCAATTCAAAGAACGATATAATCCAGTCGTTCCCGCTCATGACTGTCTGGTTGTCAGAGCAAAGGTCGTCCGCTGATATGTCGACAGCTCAGGTCTGCCAGACGTGTGAGCACACCCTTCATCCAGATGAAGTCGCTTTAAATCTGAAGGTCGTCTCACGTACAGCACGCCAGTTTTCATGTCTGGACTGTCTTGGGAAGCGACTGGACTGTGACCGGCAAGCTTTAGAGGACCTCATAACTTATTACCGTGAGTCCGGGAACTGTGTTCTTTTCCGATAGTTTTTTCGGTAAGAGTCATATATTCGGTCGGTGTATAGGACGTGACCTTCTTAAAAACCTTGGAGAAATAGAGAGGATCACTATAGCCAACCGAATTGGCAATGGACTTTACGGACAGATTCGACTTCTGCATCAAGAGACAGGCCTGTTCGATTCTGACATCTCTCAAGTACGTTGAAATCGGCAGACCTGTCGATGCCTTAAACAGACGAAACAGGTAACTGCGTTCGATATTGACGTCCTGAACTATGTCAGTGACAGAGAGCGTAGACTTCCAGTAGTGCTTAAGAATCGTGTCTTTGGCTTGCTGAACATAATCGGTTTTATCAGAGAGGCTCTCTTCAGGAAACTGTTCAACATAATAAGACAGAAGTGTCCGAAGCCTAGCTGCCATACGCATAGCCTCAGCGACCGATTTCTCTTTATTCTCTTCTAGAAAGTAGTAGAGGCTCAAATCACTTTCAGCTTTCTCAGTAATGGGACGATCCGCTGACAGGCTCGTCAGGTCAAGGATAGGAGCAACCTCTTCTCCGGTAAATTCAATCCAGACATACTCCCATGGATCATTGGGATCTGGATAATAATAAATTTCTGTGTAAGGATAAATCAGGAAGCTCTGACCTTCTTTTAATTCGTACTCTCCGGAACGATTTTGATATATGCCCTTCCCTTTTATGATGTAATGCATAGCATAGACATCCCGGACACCCGGCCCCCATTCATGACTGTTTGGGGGCTTGTATCCGCTGGAGACATAATTCAGTTGAGTTGAAAGTCTTGGCAGTCCATTGTTTTCAGAGGCATTGAACATGTTTTCACTACTTTCTGTCGGGTCTGACTATTTTTTAAAACTCATTCAGGATACAGCTTCTGATACGTGTCCACTGTTTTTCTAATCAGCTCTTTCAGGATCAACTGATCTACATCATCAAGCTTATTGATATAGACACAAGCCTTTCCCGTTTTATGCTTGCCGAATGATTCCAGCAGCTGATCCCTTTCTGGGCTGTCATACATGAGATACAGGCTGATTTTTCCCTTTCTAGGAGAAAATGCAGCAAGCGGCGCATCCCCTTCATGACCGGAGGCATAGCGATAGTGATACTTTCCGAAGCCGATGATGCTTGGCCCCCACAGTTTCGGCTCGAATCCCGTCTCTTCCTGAAAAATCTCAAGCAGGCGGTAGGCATCTGCTTTTTTTGCATCGCTCTCCACTGCTTCAATAAATGTTCTGACACTATTGTCGGTCTCTTTAGTTTTTGCATCATACATCTCGTCTCACCCCTTCAGTTTTATAAGCTGCTTTTGTTTTTTTGTTAAGTCTATTATAATCCGTCTGATTCATTAATTCTAATCTGTTTTAAAGCCAATAGTCTTCTAAATCACTCAACTATCTCGCTTAATATTGTTATTCTGCAAACGATTTTAGTTTTTCTATTCACTATGAAAGCCAATACATTGTATACTAGTTAAGTAACCTACAATTGTTTAATGACTCTGTCGATTACAATCATGACAGAATAAGGAGGAAACAAATGAATTATCATGTATCAATCAGTGGAAGTGATCAGGCTAAAGGAACAGCTGACCAGCCTTTCCGTACCATTTCTCAAGCTGCGGCATTGGCCATGCCCGGAGATACCGTTACCGTCCATGCAGGCGTGTACCGTGAATGGGTAAATCCCGCAAATGGTGGAACCGTCGATCATCGAATCGTCTACAAAGCAGCTGGAGATGGCGAAGTCGTCATCACTGGAGCAGAGCGCATAACAGACTGGACAGACGAAGGTGATCAGGTATGGAGTACAGTGGTCCCTAACAGCCTGTTTTCTGCAAGACACCCTTTTAAAGAAGAACTAAGTGGCGACTGGCTTTTTGACGGCGCTTTTACGGCTCATCTCGGTGAGGTTTACCTCGACGGTCAGTCGCTTTATGAATGTGAGAAAGTAGAGCACGTACATAAGCCTGAAGCCTGGTCGGAAGCCAAGTACTCAGAAGCTTCTCTACTCAAATGGACAGCTGAAGTCGATTCTAAAACGACTAAGATCTGGGCTAACTTCGGTGGGAAAGATCCGCGCGAAGAAAATATCGAAATCAGCGTGCGTCCGCACTGTTTCTGGCCGGAAAAACCGGGTCTTGATTATATAACGGTCAGCGGATTCACTCTGTGCCAGGCCTCTCCTCAGTGGGCAGCGCCAACTGAATTTCAGGAAGGACTGATCGGAACACACTGGAGTAAAGGATGGATCATCGAAAACAACGTGATCAGCGAGTCCAAGAACGTCGGGATCAGTCTTGGTACTGCCATCGGGACTGGGCACACTAGAGACGGCGACAATCACAGTAAAGGTGGTACCCAGCGTGAACAGGAAGTAATTCTGAGAGCTTTACGATCCGGCTGGGATAAGGACCGTGTCGGTAGTCATATTGTCCGAAACAATGTGATTCATGACTGTGAACAGGCTGGAATTGTCGGCCACATGGGAGCAGCCTTCAGCAGCATCTATCAGAATAAAATTTACAATATCCACCACAAGCGAATCCGACATGGGGCTGAAGTAGGAGGCATCAAGCTTCATGCTCCTTTGGACACTCAAATCAGTGACAACAGGATTTACAGTTCCTACCGTGGCCTCTGGCTTGACTGGCAGGCACAAGGAACTCGAATCAGCCGTAATCTATTTTTCGACAATCTGTCAGAAGATTTATTTGTTGAAGTGTGTCATGGCCCATATTTAGTTGATCACAACCTGTTCCTGTCACCGATGAATTTCAGAAACATGGCTCAAGGTGGTGCTTTTGTCCATAATCTGTTTGCCGGACAATTTGTCGTTCAGTCCGAACTGTCACGTACGACACCTTACCATTTCCCACATGAGACAGCCATGGCTGGATATTCTAATATTAGTGGTGGAGATGACAGATACTACAATAACCTTTTCTTAGGGAATGAAGAGACAAACAAAGAGCCTGTCCCTATCACCTTCTTTGAGCATCTTCCGCTTAAAGAAAGAGAAAAAACTGAGGGCAGTGGCGCTGTAATGGATGGTGTTCCTGAAGATTCAATCTGCTACCTGCATCCAGTTGGGCTGGGCGGATACAACGACCATCCTGATGCAAAAGATAAGCCGTGGTGGCAGTACACTAAAGAGGAAATGGCTGAACTTGGTGATGCCGCAAATGATATCCTGGTGGGTAATGCCGTGCTCCCTGTAGCTATGGGAGGAAACGTATACGTGAACAATGCTGTTTCTAGCAGTCATGACCCTCATGCTCCTTCTTCTGAACAGAAAGGAATCGATATTTCAATCGATCAGAATGAAGGCAAAGTCAGCGTCAAAGTAAACGATCCGGACTTGTTTCGTGCTGCTTCTTCCATGGTGGCTACAAGCGATCTTCTCGGAAAAGCTTATCATGCCGATATGGCTTTCGAGCAGCCTGACGGATCACCGTATCGCTTCGATTCGGACTTTTTCGGACATCATAGATCTGATGCTGGACTGACAGCCGGTCCATTTGAACTGGAAAAGAATGCCTCTACAGAATTTGAAGTATAGATAGTTTTTGAAGAATCAGACAGCTCATTTGTCTGGTTCTTTTTTTATAAAAAAATGAAATTATTCATTTCCCCTCCACTAGTCAGGCTGTCTATGATACTATGTAAGAAATCAAATGCTAGGATGTTCATGATATGTGTGCAAAAGTAATTAACCTTTCCAATCGACTCATTACCTATACGGTGTATGCAATCTACCCTGTAATCATCATGGTACTATTATTCTCAGGTGACTCCAGAATCTGGCGCGTGCTGCTGGGCCCACTTATCTCCTTTGTACTGGTGAGCCTGTTACGGCGATATATCGATGCCCCCCGACCCTATGAGGTTACTGGCAAGGCGCCTATTTTAAATAAAGATACTAAAGGCCAATCGTTTCCTAGTCGCCATGTCTTTTCAGTTTTCGTGATTGCCTCCACCCTCTATTTTATATCCCGTCCACTGGGGGTCTTTCTCATGCTGATCGGCTGCGTGCTGGCCGTCCTGCGTGTTATTGGCGGCGTCCATTATCCGAGAGATGTGATTGCTGGGGCAATTATCGGGATATTGTCCGGCATGCTGGGGTTTTATCTTTAATGATGGTTTTGAATTACTTGTAAGTGTAGAAGTAAGATAGACTAAAAAATTGAGGCTGGACATTAAGTGCGTACTTAATGTTCAGCCTCTTTATATGCAATTACTTTTATCATGCTCAAAAAGCATTGAATAGTATCTTTTTTATCCGTTTGTATATAGAACCGATTGCTGCAGCAATATAATCCCACACTATAAACACTGAAATGGAGACCATCCAGAACCTGATGATATAATTATGTGGGCCTGCATAATCAAGACTATGAAACAGAGTTGAGGCTATAATCAGTAATGAAATGATACCAATTATGAATTTATCTCTCGTTCTACTGCTGTTATCCTTAAACCACTTATCTAAAAGAATGTAGAGCATAAATGAAATAACGTGAGCAAGTATAACAATCCCAACAATGCCTAAAGTATACTGGTATAGGAATAAAATCAGCCCTATTACAGATAGAAAAATTATTTTATTGTAAGATGGGTTCTTATTCATAAGCTGTATTCTCCTTACGGAAAGAGTTTGACTTAAAAGTCGAAGATGATTTGTCCATTTAATCAGATTCCGACTTTTTCACTACTATACCTTTAATATATCCCTAATCGACATGATAATACAACTCTTTATGTTGAGAATGGTAACCGTCTATTGGCCTATCAATCTTTACTGTTAAAATATCTTCGATCATCTATTTCAGATCCAATTCTTTTCGATTATTGTTTTTCTAATATTAGAAAAACAATAATATTAACAGAACTGTACAAATGGATGTTTTGTAAATATAAACGATGCATACTAAGAAAAGATATTTATATCCGGATGTCTCTAGTCATTTTTAAAATACATTCTAACAAGAAAGTCCATGAGTGCATCAGGTTCCTCTTTTACAAATTCAGCTTGATCTCCAAAGACCATTCCGTATGGGCTATCTGATGTATACGGTTCCCAGGTCGGCATCGCTTCACCCGTCGCATCATCCCCGTTAGGATCCCCACTTGAGATGAAATTGCCCAGGTAGTTGCTCATCTGACGAGCTAAATCATAGTGCTTGCCTGTAAAGGGTCTCCAGGCCTTGGCCAGCGTTTCAAAGAAGAACCACAGGTCTGCCGAATGGAAAGTCCCAGGGTTATCCCAGCCTGGTATCTCCGGATCAAAATTATAATAATAAAGAGGCGTGTCAGACCCGCTGTCAGAGTTGGCTTGTCCGGCAACGCGTATGGCATATTCAATTGTGCTGACAGAGGCACGTTCCTTGACATCCTCCAAATTACCGGATTCAAAACGGCAAAGATTCAGATAATCATCCGCATCTGACCCGAATGTTTCCCTTGCCATCTTCTCGAATTCATCTAAGCTCGATACATCTGGAACACTGAAGAATTCAGAAGAGGTACGACCCAGCATGACTGGGACCATCAGACGCTTATTCTCGAGGAAAAGTTTGAAGACATCCCCCATGACAAACTGCTTATCAATGACCGGCCCCCAGAATTTCTCGTATTCCAATGCTTTCTGACGGAGGTATTCACCATCAAGTTCACGAGCCTCAGCCAGAGAAGCTACGCCGAGGAAATCGAAGAATTTGACCCCTTCCTCTTCCACTTGTGACAGCGTTCTGCCGCTGCCTGGGATTCCGCTGTTCCCATAGACATTCTTGAACATGCCGCTAAGTACAACTGCTTTATGGAAGAGGGGGTCATTTTGAGGCGCAGTCAGTTGATGCATGACACTGGCGCCTCCTGCTGACTGGCCACCTACCGTGATGTTCTCAGGGTCTCCACCGAATGCTGCAATGTTACGTTTTACCCATTCGATGCCGGCTCTCTGATCCAGCAGGCCAAAGTTCGTAGGTGCATCAGGTGCTTCCGCAGTGAGTTCAGGATGAGCAAGAAAACCGAATGAATTCAGCCGGTAATTTAACGTAACGACCACCGCTCCTCTTCTCGCCAGACGCTCACCATCAAATTCCATTTCAGCCGTATAACCGTACTGAAAGGCCCCACCGAAAATCCATACATAGACAGGCAGCTTCTCATCTTCACTTGAAGCCGGTGTCCAAACATTCAAGTAAAGGTTGTCTTCAGCCATAGGAATATCGGGATCCACATGCCATTCTCTTGAATAGAAATCGTCTTTGTTCACTCCTGGAGTGGCCTGCATGGATATCGGTGCAAATTCATAGGCTAGAAGTGTCCCTTCCCAGTCTGACGCAGGCTGTGGTGCACGCCAGCGGTTCTGTCCGACAGGCGGTGCTGCAAAAGGGACGCCTTTAAATGATGTTATCTTAGGGTCTGCAGCTGGCAGCCCCTGAATTAAACCGTTTTCAATTTTAACTTTTCTTAACATCCTTACATGTTCCTTTCTATACTTAAACTATTTATGTTGTTCTATATAATCAGCATCAGTGCACGTTACCTCTATAGTGTTGTTCATAGGATCAAGAACTGGATAACTCCAATAGCCATTCCATTGTGGTGCAGCATAATATGATCTTACACCATTTGCTGACAATTGCCTAATCACTTTTATAAAATTAGTAGAATCATAGTCAAGAGACCAACTTGTTCTAGGATACGTCCCGCCTTCCCAACCTGGCTGCATCGCAAAATGAGCAGACGGGATTTCAAAAGATTCATGATAGATTATACTAAATTGGTGACTGCCTATTTTGAAAGCAATACTATCAGTCTCATCCCAAATTAAATCTAACCCTAGAAGCGATGTGTAAAACTTTTTCATTTCTTTTATATTATCTGTATATATATAAGTGAACCCAAGAGTTGTCATGCGCTTCACCTTCCCAGCTTTAATAGCTAATAAGATACCTATTCTTATAAGATTGCATACTTGTAAGCCATATTATACTATCCAGCCGTTTCTTGTATTCACTCGTTTACGAAGTAGGTATGTGCTTCTTTAATTAAGGCATCTTTAGCCGTGTTTACGAATTTGACTACTGTACAAAATTGAAGAATATCTCCATCTTCAAACAAGAGGGTTCCTTCACACATAGCGCCGTTTCCATGACTTAGTGCATTAGTAACCGATAATTCCTTCACAGGAGGTCTATTCTTCAATTCCTGATCCAGTTCTTCAAATGAAATAACTGTCTCTCCTCCCACGGTCTTCCAGGTAAAATCATCACGCACATGCTGCTTTACTAATTCAGGATCTTTTTTCGCAAGAGCTACGGTCAAATCGATGACCCGTTCCATTTTAGGCGAGTTTCCGCAGTGCACCGTGATATCAGTTTTCATCATATTCCCTCCATAAATTGATTAAGAATATTGACCGTGCAACACTATCTACATAACTGTTAGTCCTTACTCAACCTTAAATGGTGTCCAGTCAATATGACTATATTCCATCACATCATTGGCCTCTTCCATTCCAATCCTTTCATAAAAGGGTACGGCATCCTCATTTGCTATTAAATAGACTGCAATATCTTTTTCTCCCCCAGCGATATCATGAGCTTTTTTCATAAGCTGCTTTCCGATTCCCTGATTTTTGTACTCTCGGTCTACTCCAAGGTCTGTTACAAACATAAAGTAGCAATAATCTGTCAGTCCGAACAATACGCCGACAATAAGCCCTTTCTCATTCTTAGCTATAAGACTTATTGTTGTATTGCTTACAAGCTTTTCAATTCGTTCTTCAAATCGTTCTGCCGGGTACTGCGAGCCTAAATCCGTTCGTCTTAAGAACTCAATATAGTCTTCTTTAGATAATCTCTTTTCCTCAAATGATAGTGTCATTAGTCGTTCTCCTTCTGACTCACTGATATTAATAACTCAGTAATCTTTTAATTTTCAATTGAAAGCTGATATAGTTTATCGTCATTTTCTTCAGGGTTTCCTCGTCCGTCTGTGTTATTGCTGATGAAATACAGCTGATTATCTTCTATCCGAATATCCCTTATCCGACCCATTCCGGATACGACTTCTCTCTGTTCACCCGTTTCGATGTCCAATTCGTAAATAGCCGCTCCTCTTAACCCGGCGACATACACCCTCCCATTAGAATAATCCATGCCAGAAGGTGCCCAGGTCTCTTCGCTGCCTGAAGTGAACAATGGGGTGATCATACCTTCATTCTCCTCTTCACCTTCAATGATTGGCCAGCCATAGTTTTCTCCAGCTTCTATCAGATTAATTTCATCATTTGCGGTGGCTCCGTGCTCACTTGAATACATTGTCCCTTCAGATGACCAGGTCAGCCCTTGTGGGTTTCGGTGGCCGTAACTATAGACGTAAGAATCTGCAAATGGATTATCACTCGGTATCGATCCATCACGATTCAGTCGCAGGATTTTCCCGGCCAGAGACTCAAGATCCTGTGCCAACTCTGGTATGGAAGCATCCCCGGTCGTTGCATAAAGCAATCCGTCTGGTCCGATAGCTAAGCGACCACCATGGTGAACCCTTCCACTTGGTATCTCATCTAGCAGGACATTTTCTTCTCGCCAGACTCCTTCATTCAACTGCAATGTAACAATTCTGTTCAACGATCCATTGCTGCCATCATAGGTACAATAAGCATAAGCAGTAGAATTTTCAAGAAAATCCGGATCAAGTACAAAGCCTAATAATCCTGCTTCAGGAACCGTTGAAACAGCTTCGTTTAACTCGACAGTCTGCCTTACAGTTTCACCATCTTCTATCCGCGTGATGTATCCGGGTCGTTCTGTAAGATAAAACGTATTATCTATTATTTCAATTGCCCAGGGTATCTCCAGATTTTCTGCAATGACTTCCGGCTCACTAAAGACTGGTTCTTGTTCATCAGGCTCGTCATCTTCTGTTGGATCTGGTTCGTCAACATCTGTTTGATCAGATTCTTCACTCGACTCACCATTATTATCTATTGAATCCCTCTCCGTGTCCTGCTCATTATTTTCCGTGCATCCGACCAGCAGTATGAATAGAGCTACTAACAAAGTGATTTTTTGATACATTCTTCATGTCCCCACCTTTCGTGTGGTATTTCATAGCATTTACTTAAACCCGGTAAGTCCTTCTATCTCCACAACTAATTATTTCACAACTACATTGTAAACTTATTATTGCAGTAATTGAAATCATAATCCTCTAGAAAATTGAGTTATTCTCTAATATAAAAAAGAACTGATAAAAGCATAACCCGCTTTTATCAGTATCTTAGATCACCTACTTATGAGTGTAGAGTCCATATGTCATTTACTAATTCCTAATTCTATACTATCAACCAGGCTATTATTCAATTCCAGTAATCCCAATTGCTCCTGGGCCTCCATGACTGGAAATGACAGCACCTGCCTGCATCCATTCAGCTTCCTGAATGCCGTTTTCTCTCAGCAGGTTGAAAACCATCTCTTTCTGACTCTCTTCGATGCCTGGAGCACCTACTATTATGACACTGTCAGGATCAATCGTATGGTTTTTGAAAAATTGGTTGATCATCTTCTTCAAACAGCTATCAAAGGAGCCACGGTATTTTCCTCCAGGAACGAGGTACCCATTATCTAATACTATTGACGGTTGAATTTTCAGCAAGTTTGCTGAATAAAAAGCCAGATTGGAAACACGCCCACCAGCTTTTAAGTATTGAAGTGTTTTAGGCATGAAAACCATATGTGTGCGTTCCCTGATGTTTTCGACAAAAGCAATAACCTCTTCAGGACTAATATCAGGATTATCCTCAATGAACTGAGCTGTCGCTTTAACAATAGTAGCTGCTCCGACAGACACAAATTTAGAGTCCACCAGATAGACGTTTTCAAAATCCTCCGCTGCTACAGATGCTGCATTGAAAGAAACAGTTGTTACTGCAGAGTAACCAATGTGAAGGATAGTGGCATCTGGATGTTCTGCAAAAATCTTTTTAAATACTTCAGTGTTATCCTGGGGTGAAGAACCTGATGTTTTAGGTAAATTTCCTGTTTTATCATAATAGTCAAAAACTTCCTGAACATCGAAACTTCCATCAGGACGAGTTTCGTTCCCCATAGTTACATGCATCGGAACGATTTGGACGTTATACCGGTCGATCATTTCTTTAGATATATCCGACCCGCTTTCAGTTGTAATAATGTATTTTTTCAATGTATACCTCCAGTGTTTTGTTTTATCCATAAACATTTTTTCTATACTTGTGCCTTGGTTGCCTTATATGTACATTATACTACAATACAGTTAATAATACCTATCTAGGTCCCCATACCTTTGTATGATCGTAACTTGAATCACGACATTTTTGTCTCTATCTGTCATTATCTATGTGTACTAGTTATAAAGAATCGTTAAATGTTTGTAAATAGACAAATAGATTGCAGTACATTCTCTTCAAAAAAAATTACTTCAATTTCTTTAGATGCGTCCTACTTATTTAGTTCCACAACTTATGATAATCTTCTTTTCTATTATTTCCTTCAATACATATGCCCGATAGTGACGTTGATACATGATTCTTTAACTTGATTTCTCATTTTACTTCGACAATAATATCAATGCACTGAATGATCAGCTCAGCCATTTCTTCTCCTGCCAAAAGCACATGAACTTCATAACCATTATCTAAACGATATAGCTCATCATAAAGCCATATACTTTCTTTGATCTGACCTTCCTGTTTAATGATTTCAGCTTCTTTAAAAATCACTTTATTAAAATTGGTAAAGCCTCCGTCTGTATTCAAGTGGATGACAAGATCTTTTTTCTCAACCTTTAAATCTGTTACTTCGCAATCATGAAAGCTGAATCTTTCCCCTATTATCTGAGGAATATTCTCTTGCTGCTGTACTTTATCATACTCATTTAAAATGTTATTCATCATTTTTTCGTTATCTGAACTTAAAGCTTTTAACTGATTTTTGACTGCTTTGCTGCAATAACCTAGGGAGAAAACTCGGACATCAGCAATTTGCTGGTACAGTTCATGTGGTAGTTTATCCATTATCTCTCTTATACGCGTTTCATGAATGTTTGCAAATGTTTTTTTGCAATCATATTTATCAAACGGCGGACGACTATCATATTCCTCTATAAGTTTTTGTATATGGTCTTTTTCTTCGGGCGACATAGAATTGACCAGCTGATCCTCTTCACTTATAATCTCTTCATTTATAAACATATCTAGAGGGACCATAGCAGTTTCGTCTTCTTCTAACATAAAACGAGGATCAGTGTCATATATTTCCTGCTGCATATCTACAAATTCTTTCTCTTTTCTTTTATAAAGTCTTTGATAGAGCCCTTCTTTAAAAACGCCAGCCCCTTTATGTACTCTCACATCCAAATGAAAATCTGTCATCTGAGATAATTCATACCATTCTTTTGTTAAATATCGCATATATATGTCCTTTCAGTTTGATTAAACTTGCCTTTATAATCCAAGTCTGGCCCCTACTTCTGCATACTCTATATCTTTTCTTTCTACATTCCAATTATCGCCTGTTTGTCCGTCCCATATTGCTCCTGTTTCAACGAAACCGACAGACGCAAACAGCTTCCGGACGGCTTCGTTCACCAGCCAATAGGATGTAGCCACTGCATCAGCTTGTCCTTGTGAAACGTCTCTATGTATTCAATAACTTTCATCATTGCTTGTTTGCCAAACACTTTGCCTTGATGCTTTTTATCAATCATAAAGCGATTAAGTCCATAAGTATATTTATCTCCATATTTTTTACTTAAAAATGAATCTTCGGACAGTTCGTAAAATCCAATATCGACATATCCTATGACTTCATCATTGTTGCATATAGCGAAAATCATAGGCGGTTTTTCATCGTTAAGTATCTTTACGTAGGCTTTAGCCAAACAATATATGCTGGAATCCACATTTCCCTTCTGCTCATCTGTCATGCTTAACTCCATTACTGCATCAAAATTATCGTGGGTAATCTTTCTTAATTGAACCATTTTTTTCCAACTTTCATCAATATAAATACTAGTTCATTAACGACATCAGAATAGCATAAAAAAACCGAGTGTTTCGACATAAAAAATGATTTGGTAGCAAGGACTTAATCTATATGGAAACAGGAGTACGTGCGGGCGATGGTGTGAATAGAGCATTAGGAAATGGTTGCCGACATTAGATGAAAAAGTTTTTTAACAAACTTATACTTACCTAGGTCTTTTTCATTAATCCAACAGTCAAATGAACCCTCTAGGCATTTAAACTTCACCTAGAGGGTCTTATAATAACTAAATATCATACTATGTGCTTTACTCGAGTAAGCCTTGTTACGCTTTCAACATGCGTTGAGATGATAGTACTTACAATCTAATAAAAGCAGAAGTAGTACTTGCTAAGTTTTATCAGTTCATCCCAATATAGGTTTAATTACACTGTTAGTGTGTAATGACCTCTTCTACAGTGAGAAAAATTCTCCAGATGTTTTGCAGTATAAACTCTTTTCTTGTTCTAAGAACATATCTTTCACTGGCTAATAACTCTTTTACTTCTTCAAGTTCATTTAAATATCCCATGATAGATAAAGTATCCCCTTTACATACTTTGGTATCAGCTTTTGGATTAGAAATATATTCATCAGTGCCAGCTCGAAGCATTCCTAGAATGATTGCCTTAGAGGTCACTAATTTCTGTATACTTTCAAAGTCCTTATTAATAAATTCAGACCGATCATCAATGATAAACTCTTCAACAAGTAGTTGTTCCTGGTCGTTTTTAGTAAGCAGATTCAAAGAATGAGATAGAGATGGATTCTCTAAATGTGCTAATATCCGGTCCGAGATTAATCTGTCCATCATTAGAACTTTTTTTACTCCAGCTTTCTTTAAGTTTCTATATGCTTCTTTTCCTGATGCCCCACATACAATATCTAAGGAAGAATCTAATTCTTTTACCGAAAAAACGGTATAAAGTACTTCACTATTATCTGAAAAGGTAATAACACTCCCTTGAGATTTTTTTATACCGGCTCTCATCAACGTGTCAACATTTTTAGCATTACCACAAACATGAGGTTCATTCAGACTTTTTGATTGCTTGCATTTCTTTTCGTGTTTTTCAACAAAAACATATTCCTGATCATGGATTTTTAATTCAGCGGCAATGCTTTTTCCTAACTTACCATAACCACAGATATAAATTTATTTGAGTGATTTTTAGAATTCATATTGCTATTACCTCCTAAATTGATAACTATATCAGAACACTCGCACAGTATAAATAGCTTCCTTATTACCATGGAAATCAACTAGTAAACACCGTATACATTCATCGCATCTTGGGTGTATATAATCCCATTACCCGGTTTATTTATTTCAAGCTTTTCTCTGATGGATGACATGATAGATTCTGTGGCATCATTTTTAGCTAAAATGATTACCATCTCTTTTTCAGGGTCTATTTCCATATCAAAAACTTTAGTTGTTTCATTCACACCAGAACCTCTTGCATTAATGATGGTACCTCCTCTTGAGCCTGCACTCTTTGCAGCCTCTACAACATCGTCTGCCTTTCCTCTATCGACAATCGTCACAATAATTTGATAGAGCGGCTGATCAACCACTTGGCTTTTGTCTTCCTTGAAGATACTTGACCGAGAGCCTATAACTTCAACTGTACTCGTAGTAAACGCAATACCATGATGGGGTTTATCGAATTTAAATTGTTTGTTTAATTTATCTAAAGTATTTTCTGCAACTTCACGATTGGCAACCATTAAGACTACTTCTTTTTTTTCATCATACAAGGATAAAAAGTTTAAAAAAGGATTAATGATTGTGCCTTTCCCTAAAATAATCGTTCCACCGGAAACACCATATTTCTTAGCTTGACGTAGAACCTTTGTACCTATGCCCTGATTCACTATGACGTAAATTAAATCATAGACTTTCACATCTTCTAGACTATTCATCTGTTTCTACATCCCCTTTTCTCTTTGATCTAATTGAAAAAATCCAACCTAGCATCTGTAAAGTAATTATGGGCATCATCGCTACCATGGCAATCATTCCGAATCCGTCAATAATGACATCAGCACCTTCAAATGCACCCGCTGCTCCTTGAATAAATGCCAGGATAAATGTTGCAGTCATTGGACCTGTTGCCACTCCACCGGCATCAAATGCGATTCCCACAAAGAGTTTTGGTGCAAAAAACATTAGTCCTAAGCTTATTAAATAACCTGGTAATAAGTAATGCCACAATTGTACAGAAGGGACTAATATGCGAATGACCGACAGTAAAACGGCTCCTCCTACACCAGCTGACAAAGAAACTAATATAGCAGGCCGTTTGACATAACCACTCGTAACATCTTCAATTTGTTGAGTCAGGACATGAACAGCCGGTTCAGCTAAAATAGTAGCCACACCTAAAACAAACCCGATTATCAGTATATAAACTTTGTTATCAAGTAATGCTAAATCATGCCCAATAGCAGTACCCACATCCATGAATCCAGCATTGACCCCTACTAAAAAGATAAATAATCCGATAAAGGAATAGAGAAACCCTGTGAGTAATTTACGAAACTCTTTTTTTTTCAATTTAAAAACTAGTTTCTGGAGAATCAGCAAGATTATTAATAATGGAAGAATGGCAATTGACTTTTTTGGAATTTTAACGAAAACTACTTATGATGAAAGTAACAATGTATGAAAATTATTTATTCTAAGTTTTATGCAACACTAGTGTCTAAATATAGCACATTTTATTCCTTTCATCTAGCTTGTCAACTCCCCTACCCAAAATCTAATCTGTCAACTCAACCACATTTTCTAGCTCTTACAACACCAATAACAAAAAGGATTCCACCTGTTTATTCACTTAAAATAAACGTAGGTGAAACCCTATAAACCTTATTCTATCCACACTTCATCAGTTCTTATTCATCCACCCTAGACATCAATACTACCACCTCGACATGCAAACTTTAGGCTATTTCTTATCCTCCAAAACGCTGTTGTATCAATATTTCTACGAAATATGAGATAAGTAGGCTATCTGGCTATCATCTTCAAGTAGAGTTCTACCTCACTAACTATGAGGGTGGTTAAACTGTTATCCAATTAGTGACCAAATATGTTGAATCGTTCCATTCTCCAACATAATATAAAGACCCAACCCAATGAAGACCACTGGTACGATGACTTTCTCGTAGCGTTCAACTACTTCACCTATTAAGGGGGCCGCAGCCAATTGCTTAGATAAATAACACAAAATAAAAATCCCAATGATAAAAACTAGGATTACAATAAAAATTTCTTGGAAGGTCATTCCAGTGAAGTATGGAATATAAATTCCAAGATTATCACCACCAAGCGCAATGGTTAGAGCAACCACACTAGCGATTTCCGATTGACTATCCGACATTTTTTCTTCCACGTCCTCTTCATCCACGTCTTCATCGATGAAAATAGCTCGAATCGCCAGAATTAAAGGAACTAGTCCGAGTAAGCCGACGGCCCAATCTTGTGGAATAAAGTTCAAGAAATAAGCTGCAATAAGACTAAAGCCAACTAATAATCCCGTCCCGATATATTGTCCAATATAAATAGATTGATGTTTCCCTACATTAATGGTTGTAAACAGTATTGTTAACACAACCAAATAATCCATCGACGTAGATATAAAAACCAATATAGAAGATATAATTGTTTCCATAAGTTTCCCCTCTCAATATGTTGATTAGAATCGAGCGTTTTCACACAGACACATCAACTTGGCCAAGGCCAAAGGGGAATATTTAATAAAACGCTTCATAAAAGCATCCAACTTTCACATAATTTTTCATTCATCTTTTTTAATGATTAACTCTCCATCTGCATCATTTTCATAGCCATAACATTTTCGGTTATATAATTTTGATGTCCCTTGTGCTGCATGACGTCTATAGCCCCATTTAATATTTTCACTGCGAGATTCATTTTCTGCTTGTGCAATTGATTCTATAATAGAAATCATCAATTCACTATCCGTATCAGCTGTATCGAGTCCTTATTGTTCAAATATTACACGAACCCCATGTTCTCTCAATTTATGAAGTGATTCTAGCACTTCAACTGTATCACGACCAAAGCGACTAATGTTTTTAGTGATAATGATCTCTATGTTCTTTGCCTGACAATCTTCTAACATGCGCATAAACTCTTTACGTTTTGAACCTGTCTTCCCTGATGCAATATCTATATATGTATCAACAAGCAACCAATTCGGAGTGACGGCTGTTAACCTGGTAAGTGCAGATACTTGGTTTGTTAAACTATTTAATTGTTCCATGCAGTTTGAACTTACCCGACAATATATCCCCACCCGTTTCTCACGTTGAACAGGTTTTGGTGGAATGAAATGTACCCTTCTATTTTCAGGCATTTTCTTATCCTCCAGAAATCGTATTGAAAATATCATACTTAGACTAATCACATTTAATGTATTTTCGGCAATGTTAATTAGTCTAAATATAACATGATTTCCCCCAGTTATCTATCCTGTCAACTCCCCTACCCAAAATCTAATCTGTCAACTCAACCCTAATTTTCAGCACTTCTCACTCCAATAACAGAAAGGGTTTCACCTGTTTATTCATACAAAACAAACATAGTCGAAACCCTATAAACCTTGCTATATCAATGCTTTAATTGCTAATGTGTTTATTCCCTAGACATCAACGCTACGCACTCGACGTGCGGCATCACATTAGTCTTATATAAAATAGCAAATCATACTGTAACAGGGGTAAATACTTATTTCCTACCCCCCCAAATTTACTTCTGAAAGTCCCAATGTGGGTGTTAGATTTAGTAATATTCTTTCGAATCTTCATCTGGTTCTTGAGCTTCTTTACCGGCCATCAAGTCCTTAATCCATATTGGTACATTTTGAAGTGGCCTTCTCTCTTTAAGGTGCCTGATCACATCTTCAATATCTTCATCTCGACAGAACCTATCTCGAATGTAGCATCTGCGGCAACAGTAATTGCCACTCTTTGATTTGTTCTCAAACTCGATTCCACAGTAATAGCATATATGCTGGTAGATAATTGGATTCTTATGTTCCCATTCTCTTTTACATTCTGTAGAGCAGTAGGTTTTGGGACGACCTTTCAGCTTCTTCTGATTAATTCGTTTCCCACAGTTTTTACAATGTTCTCTGATTACCTTCTCAGGCTTGGGTTTGCTATAATCCTGCCCAAAGCCATCCAACCCTCGACTCTTACAAAAATTCCTCACACAATCTCTACTTAGATCCATGGCAGTGGCTATGCTACGATAGCCTATGCCTAACTTCATGAGTTCGATGATTTTTTCTTTTTGTTCATTGGTCATTTGCATTACCTCCAATCCTTTGATTGGTATTCAGTAATGCAATATAAATTTTGAGAAGTCAAGATAAGATTTAAAATATAAAGTTTTATTTTGAAAATCGACTATCAGCTGATTGGTGTAAATTATGGATTCTTTTATGGTTATCAATAATTAACGAGGCTGCATCATCTAAAGTCATCCAAGAATTTTATTGGTAAACGATCTATATTCTTAGCCGTGTAGACTTTGAGCAATGACTCATAATAAAGACAAGGTGACTATCTATAACAGCCACCTTTGAATTACATATCTTCTTCTATTTTGAACAATTTGCTCTCTTGAGAAAGCTCAACTACTATATTCCCTCTATTAACTAGCCCTTCAGGTAATTTATCTTTAAGAATTGAAACTACTAGTTGGATATTTTTTTTGCTAACAAAATCAGCTACCTTGTTAAGCTGATTATCATGCATTAATTCTTTCTTATCATTTAGCAAAAAATGTAATGCCGGAATTTTTTCTTCATCTGCAAATAAAATATATGCCAGATCAAAGCATAAAATTTCACCTTGCTTTTTACCTGAACTCATATTTGCATTGAACGAGCTAAACTTGTAAACCAGTTGATTATTTTTATTTATAACTTTATCATACGTAAGCGCATACTTTTCACCATAGAGCTCAGAAGAAATTGCTGAAAAATACTTGTTGAATTTCTTAATTTGAACTTTCAGCACTTCTTCGAAGTCGTTTGAAAACAAAAAATCGTCGATTGCTTTTATCTCTTTGTTTAGATCTTCAATATTGCTTTCGACTTCTTCTAATTGAGTAATTATGCTTTCATATTCCCCTTTAATACGATATTTATCATTTAAAGCTGAAATTATTTTCTCAAGTTCCTCAAAAGAGTCTCCTTTAGCAATCTTTTCAGATAACACTTTTTCTTCTTTTAATAAATCAGCAATAACTCTTTCTTCAACTTTAATTTTTTCTTCAAGTGTTGGTAATTGGGCAGTTATAAATTTTGTTTTTTCAACAAGCATATTATTGTGATATGCTACTAAATCTTCAAAGGTTTTCTGGATTCCGGAAACATTTTTTGCTGCCTCAGTATATAGCGTCTTAAGCTGTTTCAAATCAATTGCTGACGCATTATGTTCCATCTCTTTCTTAGCTTCTTCAATTAGATTTTTACGGATATTCATCTTACTTATCAAGGAACTAGATTTATTCAACCGATATTTAATCTGATTTAGTTGTTCTAAATCATTTTCGTAGTTTTCATTAAGGTTTAAGTTGGATTTCTTTTCTTTCAATAATTGAATATCATCTTCAATCATTGAAAGCGCCATCTCGTAGGCCGTTTTTGTTTGTTTTTTTTCAAGCCTGTCTCTGTATGTTTCCTCTTGCTTAATCTTAGTTAATACAGATTGTTTTTTGGCCCCATCTTCAAAAGTACATCCTAATAAGAATAAATACAAAGACTCATATTCTACGTCTGAAGTATATCTATTCAGCGTTTTTAATGTATTATTAATATTCTCATCGTTGTATCTTATATTGTGAGAAATAATCTGTCTGAATGTTGGTTTATCCGCCTTATGATTTGGGAAAATTAGTCTTTGTAATTCACCTTCAAAATCTTTATCTAAGACTTCTTTACCGTTGATTTTCCTTACAGCTTTCTTCCTTGATAAAAAATTCCTTTCAACAATTATTTCACGTGCATTTTCTTCTTCCAAACTCTCAGAAAGAATTAATGTGATTGAAATTTCATTGTTAATTAAATAATCTTTTACCAAATCGTATACTGCCTTCTTATTCTCAGTATCAGTATAAATAATTGATGGTTTAGCCCCTAAGCAAAAATCAATAAGTTTTAAGACAGTGGTTTTTCCAACATTGTTTCCTGTTGTTTGTTCAAACGTATCCGGTGTTTCATCTACAATTAAATTAAGTCCATAGTGAAAATCCATCTCTCGAATGATTTTATCACTTTTTGTTATTATCAGCTTTTTTATGAACATAGTTCAACACATCCATTCTCATCAATTTTAGCTGCATCAATGAGATATAGCCAATCCAAACTCAGTATGAACACCGGGTATGACATTTCATTCCTGTTTCTTACTCTTTGATACAAATCAAGTATTTTTTGTTTTGAGTTATCTTTTAGCTCCATCAGTACTACAGAGCCGTTATAATAAATAGAAAGTTCTGGATGAATATTATCAGGTAATAACATATCTATAGCCCTCCGGATTCTTAAAAATTTTACATCTAATAAATGCATCCACCACCAATATATTCACACACATTTCGAGCTCTTCATATGGAATTTCGATATAGTTTTTGCTTTTAAGTATAATATCAATCACTTTATCAATTATGCTATAAAAAACTTCATGTGAAGTTTCTAGCTCTTCTACAAGTTGTTGGTACTGCTTCCTAATTATTTGGAAAATAGATAAACTTTTATTGGATCCCTCCCTATCAAACTCAGCATACTTTTCATCTAATTTATGATAGAAAATTTTATAATCATCCATAGTATCCTTGACACTCGTGAGGTCATTAAAATCTATTTTTCTATCGATTTCAAAAGAGTTGATTTCTGGAGAATCTACATTTTCACTTAAGTTCTCTGATGCTAATACATTGATGATAGTAGCTAAATTCGTGTCCACTTTTAGAATATCAATTTCGGAACCCAGTTCTTCTTTTATGAACTCATATAAATCCTTTTGTTTATTGATGGGCATATTCAAAACAATGTTTAAAATAGTGCCAATATCTATAATATCCTCAGAAGGTAAAAACGATACTTCATGTGGATTTTTGTAGGTATACCCTCTTAGTTTCGTTGCATCTTTTGAGATTGATATAAACTTAAATTTGTATCCTGAGTATTCTTTAAATATCTCTTTGCATAATGAACTCTCAATTTTTTGTTTTGTGCAAGTTGATGAAACCTGAGCAAGTGTACTGTTTTGTGTATCTATTAAATCTATACCTTCTACATTCTGTTTAAACACATTTAAATTTACTAAGTTAAGGTTAAGCAAAATATTAAGTAGCTCAGCAAAAAAAGTTTCGGAATAAATGTTTAAATCTAAAATATTTATTCTTCCCCGTTGAGATATTCTAAGCCCCAACAACTGAAGTTTCTCTTCAACATAACTAAAATAATGTGATCTATTCATCGACTCATCCCCTAACATTACATCACTGCGAATCTTATTTTTCATCTATAAATAATAAATATGTTTCCACACCTAGTGCATCTGCAATTCTTTGGACATTTTCTAAAGCTATACTTCTTTTTTCTCTTTCAATTGCACTGATATAAGTCCTATGCAGTCCTGCCTTTTCAGCAAAGGCCTCTTGAGATAAGCCGATCAACGTCCTATATTTTTTTACATTGTGAGCAAATACTTTTATAATATCCATACAATTCACCTACTTTCCAAATAGCTTATCTCAAGAGAATACAATAAGTCAACATACAATGAGTAACATTTTTAATAATCGCTTTAATCAGTTGAATGTGTTTCTAACTATTCGCCATTACACTCCATCTCAGTTCCATCCATGAAGTGGATGATGATCTTCCCCGTTTCATAAACTTTGATGTGGTCCAAGGTTCTTAAGATAAAGTCCGTATCGATTTCTTTGATGTGTTTTGCATCTTCTGTCATATCTGCAAACTGGACAGCCCTATACTGTTCCAGTGGGTTTCCAAACTCTAAGGTGGTTTCCCACTTCTTTTTAAGTTCTTCTCGGTTATCAAGAAGTGCATTCCAGGAAAGGATGAAGGCGTCAATCAAAATCACTTCATCAATATGCCTATTGGTGCAGCCCTGTACCCCTTTGACCTTATAACGTTCCTGGCATTGCCATACCTTTCTGTAGCTGTTCTTTGACTTCCAGCCTTTTTTCGTGAAAGCCTGATTGCAGGTACCGCAGACTACCTTTCCTGCAAAGAAATTTCTTTCTGGATTGTGTGAGTAAGAATTGGTCCCATGTTCCTCGATGTAGTTGCTCCTTCTATCGTATTCCAGCTGGACCGCTTCCCAAATCAGCGGGTCAATAATGGCTTCATGGTTTTCTTCGATGTGATACTGCTGAATGTGGCCTTCATTCTTTGCTCGCTTTTTAGTCAAAAAATCAACAGTGTAGCTCTTTTGCAAAATGGCATCGCCCTTGTACTTTTCATTCTGAAGCATGCTTTGAATCGTCTTTGCATGCCACTTGGTCGTTCCATTCCAGTTCTTCACCTCTTCTTTTTCAAGTATTCGCTTGATGTGGTCTACAGTCTTGCCTGATAGGTATTCATCGTAAATCCTCTCTACAATTTTGGCCTGCTCTCGATTGATGACCAGCTTGCCTTTCTCATCGGTGTCGTAGCCCAGAAAGAGTTTGTGCTCATCTTGAACTGTCCGTTTTCAAAGCGTCTTCTAATCCCCCAGGTGGAGTTCTCGCTGATGGACCTGCTTTCATCTTGGGTAAGGGATGAGAGAATGGTAAGTAGCACCTCTCCTTTGGCATCGAGTGTGTTTATCGCCTCCTTCTCAAACCGTCAAAAGGCATTTCGTATCGTTTAGTAAAGTGCTATAAACCGCTTATTGTCTGGCTTTGTTGAAATGAGATTGTGTATTGTTCATTTTCGTTTTGGGGTTTATTGCTGCTTAAAACACCAAGTAAACACCAAGATTCTCGCCATATGCACACTTCTAAAAAATAAATGTGCTGCAAGGCTTTTAGTCTCCTTACAACACATTCTGAAATGCCCAGTGTACCCGATTTCGGTACACTTTTATTTTTGTTTTCTAAACCAGTTAATAATACCTCTGGCATCTTTAATTTCTTTAGTATTCCCTCCACTTTGACCATCATCATCATGATATTTATATTCCTCACGTATTCCGATATCTTCAGTAAAAGTAGATGTTTCTTCTTCCCAACGAGTATATTTCCCGTCTGAACTCCATCCATCATAACTACTTTTTTTCGTTTTTGACTTACCCTTATATTCGTCATCATAGTTATTTACGAAATCATGAAGGAAATCTACTTCTTCATCTTTTAAACGACTGTTGCTAGTATCCAAGTGTTTACTAATTAGATTCTTCTTTTCTTTTTTCTCTTTGCGATCCATTAAATTTCTCCTTTCTTTAATTTACATACCAAGTTGTGCACTGCTTGCATTTCCGTTCAAATCTTTTGCTAATATTATACCATGTTTTGTCTAACAATTCTGATAAAAACACTTTTTATATCACCCCATCCAAGGCATCGCTGATGGCACTTGCCACCTTCTCTGCTGTGGAATTATAAACCTGAGCATAAATATCTTCGGTGGTCTTGGTGTTGGAATGTCCAAGATGTTCTGAGATGAACTTCACCGGCACTCCTGCGTTTATCAGTAGGGATGCATTAGCATGACGAAGGTCGTGAACGTGAATGTTCGGCAGGTCATGTTTCTTCAGTAGTTTCTTCAGTAGCTTTTTCAGGGTGATGTTCAAATACCCGCCACTCATGTACTCACCCTCCATACCTGTGACCACTGCACCTCGGTCTATCCATTTTGATCCCAATTCTTCACTGTGTTTCTCCTGCCATTCTTTATGGTCTTTCAAGATGGCTTTCAATTCTGCAGGAATGGCTATGACTCTTAAACTGGATTTGGTTTTCGGAGTAGAGAGCTTATACTGACCATCTGCCCGGTAAAGGGTATAGCGGACAAAGATTGTTCCTTTCTCCAAGTCGACATCCTTCCAGTGAAGCCCACACAACTCTCCCGATCGCATTCCGGTGTAAATCAGCGTGGCTAATCCCACTCTGGCATTGGGATTTTGAAGTTCATCCAAATAGCCTAGAAGCGCTTTGCACTGATCGGCATCCAGGAAGTCTCGTTCTTTCTGTTTGCCCCTTGGGGATGTGGCATGAACCACTGGGTTCTTCCAGATGATATCCTTCTTTAAAGCTGTGTTGAAAATGGCTGAGGTAGCAGTTCTGATTCTAGCAATGGATGTGGATTCGATTCCCTGCTCCGATTCCGCTCTCACTTCTTCTACAAATAGGTCGTTTAGCTTTTTTCCAAAGGCGCTGGCTATTTTTTCAGCAGTTGACTTTCTAATGTGTTCCCCTCTTGCAGCTCTCTTAATAGTGTTTAATTCAACACCAGCTTTTCTAGATGCAGGTCTTCTCGTTCCATCTTCTAAAAGACTAGGGTCTTTCATTATATAGTACTTGCTGGTCTTTCCTCTTTTGTGCAGATGATTCAGCATCTCATCGATCCTTGCTGTGGTGATGTCTTTCAGTTTCAAATGTCCGATATAGGGAAGTACATAATTGTTCATGAGAAAGATGTTGGTGAGTAAGGTTCTCTCTTTCAGCTTATGTGGTGCGATCTGTTCAAAGTACCACTCCACCAGTTCTGAGAACCGCATATTCTCATCAAAGTTGGTCATGCCCATGCACTTCTTCTCAAATTCGTAAGCAAAGGATGTAGCCAGCTTCTCTGCCTTGTTCTCACTGACATTTCTCGGTGGCTTAAAGGTAGTTGTCTTTCTGATCTGTTTACCTTCCATGTTGTAGCCAAGAGAAACCATAATTCTGTAGGTATTTCCCCGTTTTTCTATACTTGGCATTGTGCCAGAAGCAGTAAAGGTTTTACAGCTGGCGTAGGGGGGATAGCAATCTCCACAGCCTTTATCCCGGACAACGGGCAGAGGGCTTCACGGATAAAAACGCAGATTCAAACAGGGTATTAAGAGAGGAAGATAGCTGAAAGTTGGTTACCTTCCTCTTTCCTTTGTTCAGTTTTTTGGTTTGCCATGCTTGAAAGCAGCATTGCCGGTTAGGTTTTTAAGCAGAAATTTTCTAATGGCTTTGTACTCATCTCCAATGAAGCCAAGTCTTAAAAGGAAACACCTGAAATCGTATTTTTCATTTTCGCTTTTCTTCGGTGTGGAGGCTACCCTGTTGCGGTCGATTGCCATCTTGCATAAGGCTTCGGTAAACTGAGTGTAGTGTTTGATTTCCTCGGCATCTTCTGTTTTTGGAAACCATGGGAACCGCACCTTCACCTCATTTTCGATAATCCTTAAATCCATAGAGCCAATAGACTTGGCGATGAGTTCGCCTTTGGCGAGGACAATCTTGTGGAGGTTCTCGATTGCCTTGCCGGTAAACATCTCTCTTGGTATGGATACCTCAATGCCATCAAAAGCATTCTCCCTGTAGTTTGTCGGTAGAAATCCTTGTGCTTCTAGGTCACGTACCATGTTGTCCACCTCAGCTGGTGTCATGGTGTCCTTGATGATCACAGCCCCTTCCCGGTCAACGGTCAGTTCGCCAATCTCATAGGCACAGGTGGGGACGCTGAGGTATTTGGGGATGGTGTTGAGATAGTCGCTGATTGCCTGCACCAGTTCCTTTCTGCGTTGCCCTTTGATTTCGTATGTGATTTTAAATTCCATGTTCATCATCCTTTCCTTATTTGGTTACACTATATATCACTCTAAAGTCACACAATAGCAAGTCATTTCTGTATGAAAACAACGAGTCCTAAGACCCGCCAAGTCATTCTTCTATTGATGTGTACCGGGGATATTCAAAGCCTTCCGGATTCGTCAATATCTTTTCTCCCGTTTCAAGATTGATGACTCTGATGCACCGAATTTCGCCCTTTTTGTTGTGACCGCCATCGCCTTTTTCAATCCATGGCTGATCTGCCAAAAAGTCACTGGTGAATTTCTTGAACTGTTCATCAGTGAGTACCACTTCCCGAATAACGGTATAGTCTGAACCTACAACACCTTTTTTATTTGCAGCTGCTGTTGCTTCTCGCAGCTCCTCAATGTTATAAAACTTTCGACCAAATAATGCCTTCATTTAAAGCACCTCCTGTAGTTTTGTTACTACATATATCACTCAACTCGCCCATGATAGCAAGACAAATCGTACATTTTAGGGCTGAAAAATGGGCTAAAATCAACGTTTTAAACGCCCAAAATTCAGCAAAATCGTATACTATGAAACGAAACAAAAATAGCCACACAACCCGTAAACTCTTTAATATCAAGGCTTACAAGGCTATGTGGCACTTATTTGATGCTATTGGGGGTATCCCCCCCCTATGGAATTATGCGATTTTTCACGCAAGACCCTGGCGCGGTCACCATTTTGAGAAGCTGTAGAGATTAGACCACCCCTGGGGGATTTAGTCTACCTTCTTTACCAGTTGTTTTGTGTATGGTAACAATTCTTCTATTTTCTCTACGATTCTTCTCTGTTCTGCAAGTGGAGGGAGAGGAATAATCATTCTTTTTAAATGTGTGGGTCCATAATGCTTTATAGTTCCACCAGACTTTTGTTCATTTATCTGTTTTATATAAGCATTAGACATAATAAAGTATTTAAAATATTCTTTGCTAATATTACCATACATCTTAAATCTTATTTGACCGGTATATGGTATTGCTCCTACTGTATCCTCCGTTACTTCACATATTTTATCCATTGAAGCACTTGTACTAATTACAATGTCTCCCAAATCTAACTTAAAGTGACTCCATTTTTTATCTACCATATCAGGGTCTAAATAGTTGCATCCATCCAGACTAAGATTATCTTCTTGCATACCAGCAATTCTAATTAAGGGGATACCAGAATTTCTAAAATCCTTTGCCATAATTCCTGGACCTTCTTGAAAAAAGGACATCTCTACAATCCTAACCCACTTCCAATTCTCCGGAATATCAAAGGGAATCTCATCTTCTGTAATCTCTGGAAGAGCCTTGGTCTTTTTGATCTTTCCTTCCTTAATCAGTTTCTTCTTCTCTTCTTGAATCTGCTTATAAAGTTCTTCTGCCGTTCCATCTTCTTCTCGCTGCTCTACCAGCTTGCCTTGGATGGCATATTGCAAAATAGACTTTTGCATATCTTCCGGGAACTTTTTATTCAGCTCCTCCACTTCAGAATAGGCTACATCGTATTTATCTACATAAGGCATCAGTTCTTCGATCTTTGCTACGATGCGCTTTTGTTCTTCTAGTGGGGGGAGTGGGATAATAATACTCTCCCATGAAGATTTGTTAATTATCGGAGTCGCTGTACCTGTAGCTTTGTGGGTCATGCTTACAAGAAAAAATCTAGAATCCATAAGATAATAAACATACAAATGATTGCAAATCAAAGGCGTAATCGCATTAATTTGTTGATTATAAGATACATCGACAGAATTTATTGCGCACTTGCCGATAGAACCACCTATACAAACTTGAAGTATTGAATTTCTTTCACTGACTCTTCCTACTTCTTTCCCTTGCTCGGAAAGTCCTTGATTATCATAATTGATTCCACCATTTAGAATATCACCAGGACAAATAAACGGGATGAAATTACCAAAATATTCAATTTTTGTTTTAGATGGAGTGTTTCCAGTTTGGGTTATTCCTATATCTATTAATCGTACCCATTCCCAATTCTCAGGGATATCAAACGGAATCTCATCAGCTTTGATTTCCGGTAGTGACTTCTGTTTTTTTATTTTACCTTCTTTTATCAGCTGTTTCTTCTCAGCTTCAATCTTCTTTAATAATTCTTCTGCAGTACCTTCTTCTTCCCGCTGTTCTACAAGTTTCCCTTGTATGGCAAGTTGAAGAATACTATTTTTCAAGTCCTGTGCATTCATTTAATTACCTCCAAGCATAGAAGTAATCTGTTCTAACACGTGATCAATTTCTGCATTTAGGGATGCCCGCTTCTCCTGGTATTCTTGAATCAAGTCCATTGGCTCAAGAATCACTTCTTCCTCATGAGGGAATCCACACAGATCAATGTTGTAGCTTCTTTCTAATATTTCATCTATTGTATATCTCTTAGCTTTTGGAAATCCATCTACTTCGATTTCTTCTCGGCTCTCCCACCAGCTTAAAGCGTCATTAAAATGTTCCAGTTTCATGGGTCTGGTTTTGGAGAAGTTCTTGTAGCCCTCTGGCATATCCACACGATAGAACCAGGTTTCCTTCGTCGGTTCTGTATTATCAAAGAACAGGATATTGGTTCTGATGGGTGTGTAAGGTGCAAATACGCTGTGTGGCATTCTTACTACTGTGTGAAGATTAAACTCACCGAACAATTTTTTCTTGATATTGAATTTCCCATTATCCGTTCCAAAAAGGAAGCCATCTGGAATGATTACAGCACATCTACCATTTTTCTTAAGTCTGTACATAATCACATTCATAAATAGGTCTGCTGTTTCAGAACTTCTAAGCTCTGTTGGGAAGTTGGATTTCACACTGTCTTTCTCACTTCCGCCGTATGGGGGATTCATCAAGATCACATCGAAAGGCTCCATCTTCCTCATATCTTTATAATCCATCTCTAGTGCATTACCATGAAGGATATTTGGATCATCGATATCATGGATGAGCATATTGGTCACACAAAGCATATGAGGAAGTGCCTTCTTCTCAATACCGTAAACAGATTTATTGTAGATTTCTCTGTTTTCCAGTGAGTTGCCCACCTGCTTATCCAGTTCATTGAGGGCAGAGGTCAAGAAGCCACCGGTTCCACAGGCAAAGTCTCCAATTTTATCACCCAGGACAGGTTTCACTACTTTAACCATAAAGTCTGTTACTGCTCTTGGTGTATAGAATTCCCCAGCATTACCAGCACTTTGAAGGTCTTTTAGGAAGGACTCATAGATAGCACCAAATTCATGGCGCTCCTTGTATTCTGTAAAGTCAATCTCGTCAATGATATTCACCACTTGTCTGAGAAGCACACCATCTTTCTGATAGTTGTTGGCATCTTCAAAGGCATAACGAACAATGACTTGACTCATTGGTGTGGTTTCGTCAATTTCCAAATTCTTAAGAGTTGGGAACAGTGTGTTGTTGACAAAGTCAAGAAGTCCATCCCCTGTGAGTGCTTCTCCATCTTTTCTGTCTACTGCCCAATCTCTCCATTTAAGTCCTTCTGGAATGATAGAAGTGTAGTTATCATTTAACAGTTCCCATGTTTCTTCTTTCGCATCATATATTTTTAGGAACAGAATCCACACGATTTGTTCGATTCTCTGAGCATCACCATTAACACCCGAGTCATTTCGCATCACATCCTGGATTCGTTTCACAAAGTTACTAATCGCCATTTTATCTACCTGCCTTCTCTATATTTATGCATAATAAATCTCGTTTTCTAGTTCCTGCACTGCCTTTAGATAAGCTTCCTTGCCACCAAATGCTTTCACTATTTTCATGGGGCTTCCGATCTTAGCAAATTCCTTTAGCTGAAGCACTTTTGTATCTTCTATTTCCTTGATGCCATCATTTGCATACTTATCAAGTAGGGCTTCAATAACCTCTTTGGCTACATCTGAGTATTTATATAGATAATGTCTTTTCTTTACATTCTCTGCCCGCTCCTTCTTGGTCAGCGGTGCTTTGTCATAGGCTATATGGCAGATGAGGTCAAAGTCATCCAGCTCCGTTTTACCCAGTTCTTCACGAACTGCTTCAAGTAGCACCCCATCATCCTGCAATTCATCAATGATGGC
Source organism: Alkalibacterium pelagium (assembly GCF_900109325.1). GTDB lineage: Bacteria > Bacillota > Bacilli > Lactobacillales > Carnobacteriaceae_A > Alkalibacterium > Alkalibacterium pelagium. Next base: position 247,458 of record NZ_FNZU01000001.1, on the reverse strand, counting down.
TTGTTTCTTCTCGGCTTCTGTCCAGGTGCGGAGGAACTCATCAAGCCTTGAATACTGCTGAAGAATATTCTTCTTGGTGTAGTCAATAAGGCTCTCAGTAATGAGCTTTCCGTCTTTATCCACATACTGAACTCTTTCTGAGAGAACTCGAACGGTCACATCACCGACATAATACTTTCTGGGCTTATCTTCACCTTCCTCATCGAAAGGCGGAGTGTCACCTGTTCCATACTCACCACCATCTTCTTTAACACCGTCATTCCCGGCATCTTCTCCAGTACCTTCTTCACCTTCATCTGTAGGTGTATCTGGTTCATCCACTGGATCATCTCCACAAAGGTCAATAACCACTTCCGGTTTACCATCGAAATCCGGATCGGCAAAAAGTCTACTGGCATTTCTAAAGTCCATAATGGTAAAGTAGGTCTTGCCGTAATCTTCAAGAAGGCGTGTTCCTCGACCAATAATCTGTTTGAACTCGGTCATGCTGTTGATGTTGTTCTCCAACACAATGAGTTTACACATCTTGGCATCCACACCTGTGGTCATGAGTTTACTGGTCACTGCAATAACCGGATAGGTACTTTCTTCATCAATGAAATTTTCAAGCTGTGCTTTCCCAATGTCATTGTCACCAGTAATACGCATGATGTAGCGATCATTCTCGGCATATAAATCTTTATTTTCATTGATCAGAGCTTGACGCATTCGCTCAGCATGTTCAATGTCCACACAGAAGACAATAGTCTTGCTGAACCGATCGGTCTTTTTTAAGAACTCTGTGATTTTGGATGCTACCACTCTTGTTCTATCATCAATAACCAGGTTTCTGTCGTAGTCCTTGGCATTATATTCTCGATCCTCAATTTCATAGCCGTATTTATCCACTTTGCCCGCTTCTGGGCGATAGCCCTCAAGGTCTTTATCTAGACCAATACGAATCACTTTATAAGGCGCAAGGAAACCATCATCGATCCCCTGCTTTAAGGAATACTCATATATCGGCTCTCCAAAATAAGTGAAGCTAGAGGCTTCCTTTGTTTCAATTGGAGTAGCTGTACAGCCAATATGTGTGGCTTCAGTAAAGTAGTCCAACACTTTTCGCCAGGCTGATTCTTCTTTAGCACTACCACGGTGGCACTCATCAATGACAATAAGGTCAAAGAAATTTGGCTGAAACTGGCGATAGGCTTCTTCACCATCATCACCAACTAGCTGCTGATAAAGTGCCAGATAAATCTCATAGGAACTATCCAGATTTCTATTCTGCACCTTGGTCATCTTTCCACTAAAGGGTTTAAAGTCTCCGGTCATGGTCTGGTCAATCAGCACATTCCGATCTGCCAAGAAGAGAATCTTCTTCTTCAGGCCAGACTTCCACAAACGATAGATCATCTGGAAGGTCATATAGGTTTTACCGGTGCCTGTGGCGCTAACCACCAGGACACGGTTTTGTCCTTTGGCAACAGCATCTACTGCTCTATTAATCGCTACACGCTGATAATAGCGAGGGGTTTTATAATTAGGTATGTAGTAATAAGGCTCTAGCATAACTTTTTCTTCAGCCTCGTCAAACCCCTTATCCATTCTGTATCTTTGGTACAGTGCTTCTGGTGATGGGAACTCTTCTAATTTCAGTTCCTTAACTTCACCTGTGATGAGGTTCTGCTCCACAAAGCCATCTCCATTTGAAGCATAGACATAAGGAACATCCAGTGCCTTGGCATAATCAATGGCTTGTTGAAGTCCAGCACCTACAGGCTGTGTATTGTCCTTTGCTTCCACAATGGCTAGAGGGAAGTTGTTTTTGTACGACAGTAGATAATCAGCACTTTTCTTTCTTCCTCTTGCCGTAATGTTTCCACGTAAAATAATACGCCCTGCTGTAAAAGCGTACTCCATCCTTATTTGCTTGTTATCCCATCCCGCATTCTGAATAGCAGGTGTGATATACCTTAATTTGATGTCCTCTTCAGACAAATGACTTTTCCCCATGAACTTTCGCCCCTTTCATTTTATTTAAACGATGTCAATCGAATTTAAACTCCATAATGTCACCGATATTACACTGGAGGCATTTACAGATTTTGTACATACTCTCCATGCTTACCGATTCCCCTTTGCCGAGGCGGGCGATAATATTATAGGTAATGCCGGCTTGATCCTTTAAGTCAGTTTTGTTCATCTTCTTGTCGATCAATAGTTTCCACAGATTATCATAGCTAATCACCATGAATCGCACACCTCCAAGGATGTAAAATATAGTTAAAAATAGTATAACACATTACTAAACGAAATAGAAAGAAAACCTTACATTATTGCAAGGTTATCAACTATAAACAAGCATTGATCATCAAATGGGTTATACCCCTCACGAATCAGGTGTTTGAGACAATATGCGGTATCAAAACACATCATAGTTTTGCTATACGGTTGAACCCTTAAAGCAAAACTACATTTGCATGGGTGAGCGCAGTTCAGCCCTTTTTCCTTTATCCCTTAAAACACACCCAAAGTCTATCACTTTACCCACCATCATAAAATAAAGAAACCCCTGAAAACACCGTAAATACGCCATTCTCAGGGGGTAATACATCTATTTCCGTTCAAGCAGACAGATGGTCTCCACGTGATAAATGTATTAAAACAATTTAGCAAAACCTATCCTCCCCTGAAAGCCTGATTTTAAGCCACTTTCAGAGGTTTATAAGTCAACAGTTCTCCCACATCAGTATCACCGTCTCGGGCGGGGTCGAGACCGCAGCAATGTTGAACCACAACATATGTGGTCTGAACTAATTTTACATACTAGATATACGGGTTAGCAGACATACGCTCTCAACGTGATAAGTCTGAGGAAACATATCCACGGGCTGGACTTTTTCGACTGTGTAGCCACCCTCAGATAGGATCTTCAGATCTCTGGCCAGTGTCCCTGGGTTGCAGCTGACGTAGACCATTTTTTCCGGTTTCATGGTCAGCACGGCATCGATGAATTCAGGTGCCAGGCCTTTTCTAGGCGGATCGACGACGATGACGTCTGCGCGCTTATCTGCCTTGGCCCATTCTGTGATGATGCTTTCAGCCGGTCCGACTTCGAATGAGACGTTGGATACACCGTTCGTTTCGGCGTTCAGTTTGGCATTATCGATAGCGGGTTCTACTATTTCCATGCCGTATACATGTTTAGCTTGTCTGGACAAAGCTAAGGTGAGTGTCCCGATTCCACAGTAGGCATCGATCACTGTTTCACTACCTGTAAGTCCGGCAAAGTCTACGGCAGTCTGGTACAGTTTTTCTGTCTGGACTGGATTGACCTGATAGAAGGACTGGTGGGAGATCGTGAAGGTAAACCCCAGTAGGTCATCTTTGTAGCTGTCCTGACCAAATAACACTCGAGACTCCGAGCCGAGTATGACGTTGGTCTTTTCCGTATTGATATTCTGGATCAGGCTGACCATTTCTGGCAGAGCATTAGTCAGGGCAGAGACGATTTCTTCTTCTCTATGGAAGTCATGTGTATTGGTGACCAGTACGATCATGAGCTCACCGCTAAAGTATCCTCTTCTGACGATGATATGACGAAGCCAGCCGGTGTGCGCTTTTTCATTGTACGGTTTGACATGGAACTTGCGCATGATGTCACGCACGGTCAGAATAGCCTGATCAATTTTTGGATCCTGTATTTTAAAGTCTTCGATAGGAATGACGTCATGGCTGTTCTTGCGGAAAAATCCTGTAGTCAGACGACCTTCTATTTTTCTCACGGGTACCTGTGCTTTGTTTCGGTATCCAAAGGGTTCGTCCATTCCGATGACTTCTTCGACAGCGATATCACCAAGATTTCCGATTTTGCTCAGGACTTTTTCGACCTGTTCTTTCTTGAAGTTAAGCTGTGCCGGGTACGACAGGTGCTGCAAAGGCATCGTGCCGGTCTGTGCATAGATTTTATCTTCAATCTCTACGCGGTCCGGACTTTTTTCAATCACTTTCAGCAGCTTACCAAATCCGAATGTCTTTTTCGTTTTGATCACTTTGAATTCAACGGTTTCTCCAACTAGAGCGCCTTCGATGAATATCGGATAGTATTCTATCTTAGCTACACCCATTCCTTCATGTGTCAGATCGATGATTTCTGCTTCCAACGTCTCGTTTTTCCTGACAGGCGCTGCTGTCTGTCTTTTATCTTTAACCATTACTCGTCTCCTTATGATTCATTACTTATCTTCAGTATACATGTCACACAACGAAAGCGCACAGAAAATTATCTGTGCGCTTTATGCGTTTATTCTTCTTCCAGTTGAGAGACACCTTCAAGAAATTCACTTTCTTTTTCAATAGTCACAGTATCTCGGCTGTTTACTGACAGACTCATCCCCGAAAGGTCTGCTACCAGTTCAAGATGCTGCTGATACATGACAAATTCTGCCGGTGCATCACCACCGTACTCGCCATCGATATTGATCATCAGCGGCTTGTCGACCAATGCCTCAGCTTTTACTGTAGATGTCTTTGTATAGATGATTTTCGGGTGATTGACGTGTCTGCCGTCATTAATGACTAGGGTAAGTAGTCTGAGAATTTCGGCAATGTTCGTCGTTTTAACAATGATCAGCGTAAACTTGCCATCGCCAAGTTTCTTGTCAGGAGCAATTTTCTCAAATCCACCTACTGAATTGGTCAAGGCGACGAACAGCATTGAAGCTGTTCCTTCATAGATTCCATCATCATAAGAAATACTCACCGGTACCTTGCCTATTTGAGGAAGCAGTTCAGCTCCTTTTACAAAGTAGGCAAGGGAACCGAAAACGGACTTCATGTTTGCCGGCACATCATAAGTCACTTCGGTCAGTGATCCTGCCGCACCTATATTCATAAAGTAGCGTTCCTGTGAGGCGGTTATGACTTTACCGATATCCATTTTTACGAACTGATGGGTGTTAATCAGCTCAGCTGCTCTGACGAAGTCGTTACGCGGAATGTTGAGTGCTCTAGCGAAGTCATTCGTCGTCCCTGCAGGAATGATCGCAAGTTTCGGGCGTGATTCATGAGGAGCAATCCCATTGATGACTTCATTGATTGTCCCGTCTCCGCCAGCAGCAATAATGAGATCGAAACCGTCTTTAGTACATCTGTCCGCTTCATTTTGAGCACTTAGAGGAGTCGGGGTGGTACAGAAGGCGCTCGTTTCATACCCGCATTTTTCATAAACATTCAAAATGTCCGGAATTGCTCGTTTTAATGTTTCTCTCCCGGATGTGGGATTATAAATGATCCTGGCTCGCCGTCTCATGTACATCCCCTCCTTTACTCTGTCTATCTTTTGTCCAGCTCTTGTTTCAATAATTTGTTGACCATTCCAGGGTTGGCCTGACCTCTTGTCTGTTTCATGACTTGTCCAACCAGGAAGCCTAATGCACGGTCTTTTCCGTTCTTATAGTCTTCGATGGACTGTTCATTTTTATCAAGTGTGTCGGTGATGATCGGCAGAAGTTTGGATGGATCACTCAACTGAACCCAGCCCTTTTCTTCTACTAGAGCTTTTACATCTGTGCTACCGTTTGTGACAAGCTCTTTGAAGACTTTCTTGGCAATTTTAGACGATATCGTACCGTCAGCGATCAGGTTGATCATTTCTGCCAATGATTCAGGCGTAAGAGCTGTATCCAGGAGTTCGACCTGTTCACTGTTCAGGTAAGCCGATACTTCACCCATCAGCCAGTTCGAAGCCTGCTTAGGATCGGCACCATTATCGACCGTTCCCTGGAAGAAGTTGGACATTTCAACTGTCGCCGTCAGGACAACCGCATCGTATTCAGGCAGATTGAACTCTTTGACATAGCGTGCCTGTCTTTCTTTAGGCATTTCCGGCAGAGAGGCTCTGACTGAATCGATCCATTCATCACTGATGACCAGATTAGGAATGTCCGGTTCAGGGAAGTAACGGTAGTCACTTGATCCTTCTTTCGTACGCATCAGGATCGTTCCCCCTGTTGATTCATCGTAACGTCTGGTTTCCTGATCCAGTGCACCACCGGCATTCAGCACTTTTTCCTGACGGCTGATTTCAAAGTCCAGTCCTTTTCTGACATAGGTAAAGGAGTTAAGGTTCTTCAGTTCAGCCTTTGTTCCAAATTCTTCCTGACCGAAAGGACGCAAGGAGATATTCGCATCACAGCGCATTGACCCTTCCTGCATCTTCACATCAGATACTTCAGTAAATTGAATCAGCTGTTTCAGCGTCTCCAGATAGGCATACGCTTCTTCAGGCGAGCGCATGTCTGCTTCAGAAACGATTTCGATCAGTGGTGTCCCCTGACGGTTCAGATCGACATAAGATGAGCCGTCTTCACCGTGCATGTTTTTACCAGCATCCTCTTCAAGGTGTACCCGTTCAATACGGATTTTTTTCTTTTCGCCGTTTACCTCGATTTCGATCCATCCGTCATATCCGATCGGCTGGTCAAATTGAGAAATCTGATAGGCCTTAGGATTGTCCGGATAGAAATAGTTCTTGCGGTCAAATTTTGTATGTGTCGCGATTTTACAGTTCAAAGCGAGTGCGGCTTTCATACCATACTCGATCGCCTGTTTGTTAACGACAGGAAGCACACCAGGGTGTCCCCAGTCGATGACGTTTGTGTTCGTATTCGGTTCTGCGCCAAAGTGAGCCGGGGATGGAGAAAACATTTTTGATTCAGTTTTCAGTTCAACGTGTACTTCAAGTCCTATTACGGGTTCTAAATTCATTCTTTATTCTCCTCCCTTGAATGCTGGTTTTTTCGTATGGAAGTCTGTTTCTTTTTCAAATGCATAAGCGACACGGTACATCATCTGCTCATCAAAATGCTTACTGATGATCTGCATACCGACCGGCATATCATTTGAAAAGCCGCAAGGGATGGATAGTGATGGCACGCCTGCAAGGTTCACAGGAACCGTCAGAATATCAGACATGTACATCGCTAGTGGATCGTCGATTTTACCGCCGATTTCAAACGCAGTTGTCGTCGTAGTCGGTGCTACAAGTACATCAACATCAGCGAAAACTGTATCGAAGTCATTTCTGATCAGAGTTCTCGCCTGAGCCGCTTTTTTGAAGTGGGCATCATAGAAGCCGGAACTCAAGGAGAATGTTCCAAGCATGATACGACGTTTCACTTCAAGTCCAAATCCTTCAGAACGGGACTTGACGTAAATGTCTTCAAGTGAGCTGACATTTTCTGAACGGTAGCCGTAACGGATCCCGTCAAAACGCTGCAGGTTACTTGAAGCTTCAGAAGAAGCAATGATATAGTAAGCCGGAATGCCGTAACGTGAGTGAGGCAGACTGACTTCTACGATTTCTGCTCCCAGTTCTTCGTAAAGTTTCAGTGCATTACGCACTGATTCGATTACACCAGTTTCTTTAGCATCTTCATTGAAGTACTCTTTCGGTACACCAATACGCAGACCTTTAACACCTTTATCGATACCTTCAGTAAAGTCAGGCGTTTCTCCATTGTAAGATGTGGAGTCTTTTGGATCATGTCCACTGATTGCGTTGAGTACCAGAGCATTGTCTTTAACTGTTCTAGTAAATGGACCGATCTGATCCAGACTTGAACCGAAAGCAATCAGTCCGTATCGTGAAACACGTCCGTATGTTGGTTTAACCCCAACCAGCCCAGTAAAGGCAGCCGGTTCACGAACGGACCCACCGGTATCTGAACCAAGTGAAACTGGCACTTGACCAGCCGCAACAGCGGCAGCCGAACCACCGGATGATCCACCGGGAACTTTAGAAAGATCCCAAGGGTTACGTGTCAGTTTGAATGCAGAGTTCTCAGTGGATCCGCCCATGGCAAATTCATCCATGTTCAGTTTTCCGACTGAAATCATTCCTGCTCCCTTCAGTTTTTCAGTTGCCGTTGCATCATAGACAGGGACGAAGTCTTCCAGCATTTTTGAAGAGGCTGTTGTGGTTACGCCTTTTGTCAGGATATTGTCCTTGATTCCAACAGGTAGTCCGCTTAACACATTATTCGGATCGATGCCTTTCTCATCAGTTTCTCTCGCAGCCTGCAGTGCTTCTTCCTTGCTGAGAGCCAGAAAAGCTCCGACTTGCTCATCGGTTTCTTCAATGCGCTTATAAGAAGCTTCAACCAGGTCCACTGCTGTCAGTTCTTTGCTGACGAGTTTGTCATGCAGTTCTTCTAAAGTATAATCCAGAAAATTCATTAAGCTTCACTCCCTCCGTTGTCAAACATTGCCGGCACTTCAATATAGCCGTCTTTACGGGTCTTGACGTTTTTAAACAGATCTTCTCTATCAGTGCCGTTCGAAGCTTTATCCTCGCGCCAGACGTTGTGCTGATTCAGACCATGATACGTGCCTTCGATTCCTTCCGTATCCAGCCCTTCCAGCTGCTCGACCATTTCGATGATACTGTCCATTTCTTTGGTAAATGTATGGATATCCTCTTCTTCAATCTCAAGCTTGGCCAGTTTAGCAACCTGCTTTACTGTTTCTTCGTTAATTGCCATCTTGCTCATCCCTTCTTTCCACATTTGCTGTTCTTAATTGAAAATCGTTACGTAATATTCCTGGTCATCACTGTCTCTCTGAAGAAAAGCTTCCATTCCGTTCAAAGATTCCAGTCTGATTTCAACTGGAACATTTTCTGGAAGAAAATTGACTGCTGCTTCATTGACAAATTGAGTAAAGGCAATGATTTCACCTTTCCCATAAAACTGAGTCATAACATTGATCTCTAAATGAACCAGCTGCTCCTCTATATAGTGACTGACACCTGTAATTCCGCTGACGTTAGGGAAGAACCCTTCTACTTCAGAACGGAAATTAGCAAAACTGTTTCCTTCCGCACTCTGCATGCCTTCCAGCGGGAAGACGAGCCGATCTTCATTGATACGGTTCCAGCTGTTTACAGAATCGCTGCCACTATCACTTAATCCTTCGGCGAAGTACGTTCCTGGTGCTAAGCTGTCTCGTCTGGACTGCTCAAATAAAGCTACCATAATCGGGACGTCGGCCAGATCTTCCATCTCTCTTAAGTATGATACAATCTGGTCTGCCATATCCTGACCTTCTTCAAGCAGCTCATCCAGAGGGATGACTTGTTCCTGATCTCTATTATCACCGTAGTAATCCACTGAATTCATTGCCAGACCAATACTGATACCAGCTAATTGAAGACCTTCTTCTGTTTGTGCATAAAAATTATGTTCTAGAATAGAACTTAAATATATAGGATTGCGCTCTTCCGAATCAGCTCCGGAATTGTCTTCGGGATTCAAGCCGAGGTCTTCACTTGCTTCTTCTGTTGTTTCTTCGTTCTGCTCATCTTCTTCGTTATCCTCATCTTCTTCAACAGGCTCCTGTCTTCTCAGCCAGCTGTTAATGGTTGCGGATGGGATAAATTGTCCTTCCTGGAAAAAATGATCATTTGTTGGAAAATGACGATGCGCATGACGCATCAAGTCACTCTCGAAAGTTCTCATATTCAAATTGGAATTCAGTCGACGAGTGATCCCTCTCGACTGGCTCGGAGCGTAAGTTCCGTCTTCTCTGACAACAGGACGGTAATATTCAGAATCAATCTGTACTTCTACAATGGATGACTCTTCATCTTGTCCGTCAGCTTCTCCTTCTCCAGATGTTTCACCATTTTCAGCAGGTGGCTGATCTGGATCGACAGGATCCGGAAAGAATCCACAGGCAGACAGAAACAAAGCACTTGTCAGCAGCATACCTATTAGCCGTTTACTTTTCACTGACTGCCACTCTCATTTCTTTTCATTTTTCAATCTCCTCTATTACTTTTGCTTCATCAATTATCGGTACATCCAGACTCTCAGCCTTTGTCAACTTGCTTCCAGCCTCTTCTCCAGCAATCAGGTAATCTGTATTTTTCGATACACTCCCGGTTACTTTAGCACCTAATTCGATCAGTCTTTCCTTTAATTCGTTTCGTGTAAAGTGTTCCAGTTTGCCGGTAATGACAACTGTTTTATCAGCAAACATGGAATCTGTTTCAACTTCTTTTCGTTTGACCCCAGTATAGGTCATGTTAACTTTAGCTTTTTTGAGCTTGTCAATCAGCTCTTGGGCCTCTTCCAGCTCAAAAAATGAATGGATGCTGTCTGCTATTTTTTCACCGATGCCTTCAATAGCTGTGATGGCTTCCAGTGAAGCTGCTTTCAGCTGATCGATCGTTTCAAATTCTTCCGCCAGTAGTCGGGCTGCTTTAGATCCGACATGCCTGATACCGAGTCCGAATATCAGTCGTTCAAGCGAATTTGACCTTGAATTATCAATCGCGTTCAGCATGTTATCAGCTGATTTATCAGCAATCTTATCCAGTTCAAGAAGCGCTTCTTTTTCAAGATAATACAAATCGGCTACGTCTTTGACCAGGCCTTTATCATAAAGCTGGCTCACCACTCGTTCTCCCAGTCCATCTATATTCATAGCATTTCTGGAAACAAAATGGCTCAGTCGTTCTTTAGCCTGGGCGCTGCAGGAAGGGTTCATGCATCTGAGGGCTACTTCGTCTTCGAGATGCATCAGTTCACTGCCACAGGCCGGGCAATGTGTTGGAAAGACGTAAGGCTCACTGTCCTCACTTCTCTCGTCTGCATCTACTTTAATGACTTCAGGTATAATGTCTCCCGCTTTTCTGACCACTGCCGTGTCACCTAACCTGATATCCTTTTCGATCATAAGATCGATGTTGTGCAGGCTAGCTCTCTGGACAGTTGTTCCTGCCAGCTGAACCGGATCCATAATTGCTGTCGGTGTCACGACTCCAGTCCGACCGACCGACCACTCCACTTCACGAATCGTCGTACGGGCTTCCTCTGCCGGAAATTTATAAGCGATAGCCCAGCGCGGGGCTTTGACTGTATAGCCGGCTTTTTCCTGGTTGTTCAGTTCATTTACTTTAATCACGATCCCATCGATTTCATAAGGCAGTGAGGTCCGTTTTTCCTGATAGTCTTCAACGAATGACCATACGTCACTCATCGACTCGAAAACTTTCCGTTCAGGATTGGTCTTTAAACCGAGCTGGTCAAGCATCGTTAATGCAGCATCCTGAGTGTCAACAGGCTGTTCCGATACATTAGTCAAGGCATAAAGGAATACGCTGAGATTTCTTGATGCTGTAACTTTCGGGTCAAGATTTCTCAGTGTGCCTGCAGCTGCATTACGGGGGTTGGCAAAGACAGCCTCTCCCTGTTCTTCTCTTTTTTCATTTAATGCAATAAATGATGATTTCGGCATGTATATTTCGCCTCTGGCTTCAAGCGTCAGCGGCTTTTTCAGTGTCAACGGAATGGATTTGATCGTTCGTACATTAGCCGTGACATTTTCGCCCACAGTTCCGTCCCCACGAGTGACTGCCTGCTGAAGATTGCCGTTCTCGTATTTCAGTGAGACAGCCAGTCCATCGATCTTCAGTTCACAGTGGTATGAATAAGGGCCATCTACTAGTTGAGCGACACGTCGGTCAAAAGCCATCAGCTCGTCTTCTGAAAATGCATTGTCAAGACTGAGCATGGGGGTATCGTGAGCGACTTTTTCGAACCCTTCCAGCAATGTTCCTCCTACCCTCTGAGTGGGCGAATTGTTCTGTGTAAGTTCCGGATAAGCCTCTTCCAGCTCAACCAGTTCACGGTACAGCTTATCGTATTCCTCATCGGGAATGGTTGGCTGATCAAGAACGTAATATTCGTGGCTGTACTGATCCAGTTTACTGACCAGTTCATCCACACGTGTTTTAGCCTGGTCGAAAGATATCTCATGAGACGCCATGCTGATCCTTCTTTCTCTTATTGTTTTATATTACATTATACCTTATCAATTGGAGCAAAACTGGCAAGAAGCGGTTTGATCCCGATACCTGGAAAAGCGATATCCAGCTGCAGGTCGTCGCCTTTTCCACTGACCTTCACTACAGTACCGTCACCCCAAACTTTATGCTTCGCTTTGTCTCCAACGGTCCACTCCAGTTTTTCTGCTCCGCTGTTTCCAGTTGGATGCGATGAAATTTTTGGCGGCCTTGCACGTTTTGCAGTTTTAGCAAACGGATCATTGGCACTGCCTCCAAAGCCCTTGTACATGCCATTGGAGAAAGGACGGATCGTGTTGGATTCTTCACGCTCAACAGCTTCCGCATCGATTTCATCCAGAAAACGGGAGGCTCTATTTGACTGGACACGCCCGTAAAGGGTACGTGTTGATGCATTGGTCAGATAAAGCTTTTCCTCTGCACGAGTGATTCCGACATAGGCCAGTCGTCTCTCTTCTTCCATCTCCTCTTCCTCAAGTTCTGCTCTGGATAGCGGGAACAGTCCCTCTTCCATCCCGATCAGGAAGACGATCGGAAATTCAAGTCCTTTTGCTGCATGCAAAGTCATCAATGTCAGTTCACTAGTTGGTTCTTCTTCCAGATTATCAAGATCGGAAATAAGTGACAGGTCAGTCAGGAAGTCGATCAGGCTTTTTTCTTCCTGGTCCGATTCGTCATACTGATTAGTCACGGTCAGGAATTCCTGAATATTTTCTACACGTGTTTCAGCTTCCAGTGTCCGCTCTTTCTTCAAAGTAGGCAGATACTCAGACTTATCCAGCACTTCCTGTGTCAGTTCTGTAATCGACAGAAACTCAGACATTTTGCGGAAATCCTGAATCATCATGGCAAAGCTTTCGACTTTCTTGGCGGCACGTGCCGGCAAGTTGACACTCGTCGCATTGAGCGCAGCATCGTACAGGCTCCATCCCATTTCTTCAGCAGCGGCTGCCAGCTTGTCGACAGTCGTGTTTCCGATGCCTCGTTTTGGTTCGTTGACTACTCTAGCAAAGCTCAAGTTATCTTTAGGGTTCGCGATCAGGGTCAAGTAAGCCAATGTGTCCTTGATTTCTTTACGGTCATAGAATTTATGTCCACCGACCATTTTGTACGGGATATTCGTCTTGATTAGCGTTTCTTCCATTACACGTGACTGAGCATTTGTCCTGTACAGCACAGCAAAGTCCCCGTACTCTTTAGTCGGGTCACTTTCCATTTCTTTCTGGATCTGCTGAACGACGTATCTTGATTCTTCGTGTTCATTTCCGCCTCGGTAATAGACTACTTTATCTCCACCGGCATTGTCTGTCCAGAGGTTCTTCTTCTTACGATTCAAGTTGTTGGATATGACTGCGTTCGCAGCTTTCAGAATGGTCTGTGTCGAGCGGTAGTTCTGTTCAAGCAGAACGACTTTCGCATCCGAGTAGTCCCGTTCAAAGTTCATGATATTCTCCATATCCGCTCCACGCCAGCCGTAGATGCTCTGGTCCGCATCACCTACAACACATAAGTTACGCAGTCGACTAGCCAGGAGGTTGACGAGCTTGTACTGAGCATGGTTGGTATCCTGATACTCATCCACGTGGATATACTGGAACTTACTCTGATAATATTCAAGAACATCCTTATGCTCCTCGAACAGTCTGACAGTCAGCATGATCAGATCGTCAAAGTCGACCGTTTCTGATTGTCTCAGTTCTCTCTGATAATGAGTATAGCAGTCAGCAACAATTTTTCCGAAATAGTCGTGCGCTTCATTGCTGAACGCCGCTGCATCCTGCAGCTTGTTCTTGGCATTGCTTATTTCTCCGAGAATTGCTCTCGGGTTATATTTCTTCGGATCGATATTCAGTCGTTTAAGTATTTTCTTCATCAATGTGAGCTGTTCAGCTGGGTCAGCTATTGTGAACGATGAGCTGTAGCCGATGCGGTCGATTTCTCTCCTTAAAATACGCACACACATCGAGTGGAAAGTCGAAACCCAAACTTCGCTTCCACCTTGTTCGACCAGTTTGGTCACTCGGCTTTTCATCTCCGACGCTGCCTTATTGGTGAAAGTGATAGCCAGGATATTCCATGGACTGACGCCTTTTTCCTGAATCAGATATGAGATGCGGTGAGTCAGTACTCGTGTCTTACCGGATCCCGCTCCTGCCATGATCAGTAAAGGTCCGTCAGTATGCTTGACTGCCTCTTTTTGCTTGGGGTTCATACCTGTTAATATATCGTCTCGCAGTACCACTTTCTTCATCCTTTCAAGTCTTCATACATTGTCTTATTATACAGAAAACCAGGGGCTCTTTCCACACCTCTATCATAGAGTTTGGACTTTCGTCATGTGGTGTTCGCCCCGTGGCAGCACAAAATCCCTTTGCCCGGCATATCCTGTCGGTTAAAGGGATTTTGTGCTTGCTCATGTATGGTGATTTAATTTAGTCAATGCCCTGAATCAAGTTGATCAGAAGCTGGTTGAGTAGAATCCTTACTTCTCGTCTTGCATAAACATAATTGTTTTCTCCAAGCAAATCTGAAATATTCTGATAGTGGGACAGTTTCACTTGACGACTTTCGTTCAATATCATCCGGGCATGACCATCAGCGCCATAAATCGAATGAAGAGTCTGAAGAATCGAGTGATTCATATATAGATTGTCGTGATTTTCCAGGACAGTCTTCCAGAACAGATTTTCCAGATGTTCAAATTCTCCAGTTTTAGACTTTATAGTCTTTCGCATCTTTTCTGTCAGTATGGAAAAACGTCCGTGAGACAAATCTGTTTCAGACCGTTCCATGCTATATAGGACATGCTGAAACAAAGTCTCCAGATAATATAATCTGTCTTTCAAACCTTTCAAATCAATAGCGGTCTGCGCGACAAATACCCCTTTATTCGGCAGGATACTTACAAAACCCTCTTCTTCCAGACGCAAAAAGGCATTCCTGATAGGTGTCCTGCTGATCTCGAGTACGTCTGCGATTTCAAGCTCTTTGATCTGACGCCCCTCAAGCCACTGGCTGGTTGTAATCTGATTTTTTATAAAATCATATGCTTTTTCTTCAACTTTTCGTCTTCGTGCCATAAGCCCATCCTCTTACTCAACAAATTCTCTCAATGAGTCCAGCGTGTGTCCAACATTGTCAGTTTCAATAGTGATATGGCCGCATTCATCTGTAGATGAACTGCCTTTGTTATCATAAAATGTAAATTGCCAGTCCGGCTTGACTTGTGCCATTGTGTACGCCGGCTGCAGACGATCCTTCTTTACAGACTGCATAACAATCGCCCGATCAACTGGTGTGCTGATTCGCAGCGGCCAGCCCGTTACGGCTTTGATATGCGCATCGTATTGTGAATAGTTCAAGTAATTAAATGTATAATGGCACCCACGATGCGGATGTGCAACAATTTCATTGACATATAAGGCGCCGCTTTCTATACTGAACAGCTCCACGGCTATCACACCCGTAAAGTCCAGCTGTTCGGCAATATTAATACCGATCCGTTCAATTTCATTCGCCATATCATCACTTATCCGTGCTGGGGCAATCGAATGGTTAAATTCATTTCGTACGTATCTCAGTTCACAGACTGGATAAGTAGAGAGTCTGCCATCCTTATCTTTAACGATCCCTAGGCAGAGCTCCTTGTCGGCTGGAATCCACGCTTCAAGCACGCACGTTCCATGTTTAAGAAACGGTTCTGCTGAGTCAATGTCACTTTCATCATAAATGATTAAATGTTCCTTGAACCGCTCATCAGCGCTGTTTGCTTTAAGTACGCATGGAAAGCCGATTCCACTGATGGCTTCTCTAATATCATCGAGCGAGACGATTGTAGCATAAGGGGCGATATTGACACGCGCTGACTCTAGAAATGCTTTCTGCAGCATCCGATCCTGAGAAATAGAGAGAATCTCCTCACCTTGTGGTACCGGAACTGCCCGCATAATTTTTCTAATCGCGTCACTGTTAATAATTTCTGATTCATAGATCACCACATTGCTTTTCATTGCAAAATCGAGCAGTGCTTTCTCATCGTTCAAATCAGCTTTCAAAAACCAGTCTGAAGCTGATTTTGCCAGACAGTTTGCATCCGGATCAATCAGTCCGACTGTATATCCAAGCTTTTTGGCTGACAAAGCGAGCAGTCTTGCTACACTGCCCCCACCTATTATTCCGATCGCACTTCCCGGCCGAACCCAATTACTCATGTCACTTCACTCCAATTCTTACTCTTCGACGAACGGACTTTCCTGTGGATTATTCTTCACTTGAGCTTTGTTATTTTTCATACGTTTAGTCCAGAATCCACCATTGATATATTTAGGTTCATAGGAAATGACAAATGCTCTAGGTTCGATTTCATGAATCAGCTTATATAAGCCTCTCTCATTGGAACGGGGGGTGAGGATTTCCAGAACAAACCGGTTACCTTCACGTCCGTAAGCTTGAGAAATCGTTACACCAAAGCCATTTCCTCGGATTTCTTCAGCGACATCCCAGCCATTCTCAGGTACGATAGTCGTGACGAGAATATAGCCTAGAGCCAATTTATCTTCTATCTTCATACCAGCATAAATACCAGCTCCGAACCCTACCGCATAGACAATAACATTGAAAACATTATCCAGATTATCCAGCACCAGTCCTAGTCCTACAACGTATATGGCTACTTCGATCATCGCCACGAATGGAGCCACTGACTGGTACCCTTTCATTGTCAGCATCAGCCTCACCGTGCTCAAGGTAACATAGACGACATTGATGATAAATATTGCTGCGAGTATTCCCCAATTTAATTCCACTAATCGATTCCCTTTCTTTTCAGTGATAATAAGAATAGAGGCCGAGACAGTGAATCTGTCTCAGCCTGTGTCAAGAGTACAGGTGAACGATCCCCTTATGACTCTTCTTCTGCTCCATTTGAATGTTGAGCATCTTCTATTTCATTTAATTTTTCAATAATCAAACTGCTGATCCTCGACCCTTCCATCTTATCTACAGTCAGACGGAGCTGCTGTGCTTCAATATAAGCATCCTCTTCTTCGTCTGGGATACTGCCGTACTCTGTGATGAAATACCCTGCAATAGTGTCTACATCTTCAGAGTCGATGGTAGTGTCAAAGAACTCGTTAAATTCATCAAGTGGAGTAGCTCCATCTACACTATAATGAATCTCGTCTATTTCTTCAATTAAATTGTTTGACTCATCATACTCATCATCGATTTCTCCAACGATTTCTTCCAGCAGATCTTCAAGAGTAACGATTCCGACGACGCCACCGTATTCATCATTCAGTATCGCCATCTGATTCTGTGTCCGTTTCATCTGAAAAATAAGATCGTCAATGTAGATCGTTTCAGGAACAAACAGCGGCTCATTACTGATGGACTTTAAATCGATCGAATACAGCGGCTGATTTTTCGATTCTTTAAGCAGATTCTTGACGTGAACAATACCCAATATGTTGTCTTTGTCTTCAAAGTACAACGGGACACGTGAATGAGGTGTTTCAAGCATTTCCTGAATGTTTTCCTCATTCGGATCATCATAATCAAGCATGAAAGCATCCGTTCGGGGCACCATTACCTCTCGGGCGATTTTATTGTCCAGCGACAATACACCTTTCAGCATTGAAAATTCATCAATATCAATGACTTCATGCTGATGACTGTGTTCAAGAAACGAACGGAATTCGTCTCTAGTGATGGCTTCCTCGTTCGTATTGAACTCAATCGG
The DNA here is from genome assembly GCF_900109325.1 of Alkalibacterium pelagium. Taxonomy (GTDB): domain Bacteria; phylum Bacillota; class Bacilli; order Lactobacillales; family Carnobacteriaceae_A; genus Alkalibacterium; species Alkalibacterium pelagium. Next base: position 229,867 of record NZ_FNZU01000001.1, on the reverse strand, counting down.
CAGGAGTCGTTTAAGGCCTCTCAATCCAAGATCCATCAGCCAAACAACAGGACGCGTTACTGTACGCAGGATATAGACCATACTCGATAGTGCCATTGCTGTATGATCAGGGTTCTGAGCGGCAATTGCCTTTGGCAGCTTGTCTCCCAGAAGAATAACGACTGGAGTCATGATCATAGAACTGAACAGGGCTGCAGAAGCTAGATTCTCAGTGAATGGGAAATTTGCTGCCGTAAAAATCAGACTGACAAAGTAGATCGCTGCTCCGCTGATTAGTAAAGATGAGAGCATCAAGCCTACCTGAATCGTTGTTAGAAAAGCATCTGCCTGATCCAGTATTTTGAGCACACGATTTGCTTTCTTATTGCCTTCTAAAGAGCGTTCGATCATTTTATTAGGATTGATCGACACAATTGCTATTTCTGCTGCAGACAGTATGCCATGAACTGCAATCAAACTGATGATGATTATTATTGGCCCAATAAAGGGCTGTATACTCCAAGGGTCACTATTCATAACTTTCTCCTTTGTTATTAAAAACCATTCATACAAAAAACACAGTCAATATATCATATACACATCAGGGATACAACAAATATTTCATCACGTCACTGAACTGCCTTAATTAACGGCATAATCTGAAATAGAGGGTTTGAGATTATCAAGAAATGTATCAAACCGTTCGATGACGTCTCCACTTCGCTGTCCTTCAAGGAAACCAACGAAAGAGTAGCTCTGATCATCAGCATCAAATACATATAAAAAGCCGTTTGTATCGTTGCCCTCTTCACCAGCAATTTCTGCTGTCCCTGTTTTTGCTCCTACCGTGTGGCTCACATTCTGAAGGCCTCGGGCCGTTCCATTTGCATGGGTCACACTTTCAATCAGATCATTCCTTACAATACTGGCAGATTCTTCAGTAAACAGCTGATTACCATTCTCTCTATGTTCATTTAATAGAACTGTCGGATAGGTCAGTCTTCCGTCGTTGACGACAGGTGAATAGAAAACCAGCTGATGAATGAGGTTCATCAGGACTTGCCCCTGCCCATAAGCTGTATCAGCAAGCAGCGTTTCACTATCGATGGTATCATCATTAGCAAACTGTGCAGGTGTCATATCAAAAGGAAGATCAAGATTATCTCCGAAGGGCAGCTGATTGAGTGCTTCAGTGAAGGCCTCTTCTCCCATCTCAAGAGCTTCCATTGCAAAGTAAATATTGTCAGAATAAATCAGAGCTGTTGCGAGATCAACATCACTTACACTTTCACTGACTCTCGTAATGCTGTGATCTCCAAACCCCGGAAGATCAGGTGACCACTGCAAACCTTCGATCCGATTGGTTTCATCAGGGTCGATTCCTCCGTCATCCAGAAGAATGAGAGAGGACAGAATTTTAAAGGTCGATCCGGGAGCGTACCGACTTGTATATCGATTTACAAACGGTGTGTTTTCATCATCCATATAACCTGAATATTCTTCAGCCGAAATACCTCTCGTGAAAGACTGTGGACTGTATGACGGTGCACTGACCATGGCAAGCAGCTCCCCTGTCTGCGGATGCATGACCGCTCCCGCACCAGGCTCATTATCGAATGAATCAAAGAGCTCCCTTTGAACATCGCTGTCTATTGTCAGACGAACGGACTGTCCATTTTGTCGCTCATTTTCAATGACGACTTCTTTTACTTCGTCGCTGTTATCTACTATTGATATCTGGCCCCCAGTATGTCCTCTAAGCTGAGAGTCAAACACGGCTTCGAGGCCAGCTTTTCCTACAATTTGTCCGGATGCGAGGGTCGGATCTTCCTGAATGTCCTCAGCTGTCACTTCACCGATATAGCCAATGAGGTGCGCAGCCGCTTCATTTAAAGGATAGACTCTTTCGCTGGTCCGCTGATATCTTACCCCAGTTACTTCAGGAGTCTCCCCCTCCTCAACTACTGTAAACGGCACTAGACTTTCATCTGTCACCCATGCCTGATTCAGCAAGTTCTCCAGCTGGTCAATACTGACACCGAATGTCTCGCTGATTGTGTCGAGATTAGTCGCTCGTTGATCTCCTTCTCCAAGAGATGCGGGATACAAGCCAGCCTGATAGGCATCTCCTTCTCCTGCAAGCAGATTGCCATGCCGGTCATAAATCGATCCTCTGTCCGGTTCTGTAAAGGACACACGTACGCTGTCCCCTTCTTCCATTCCGGGTAGTATAAGCGAAGGCCCCCACTGAAGCGTTATGTCGTCTTCCGTTTCCTGAATAACTGTTTCATACCTCAAGTCATCCAGACGCCCTAAAACGGTGTCCATACGGAGCGTGTAAGTTAAGGTATACTGATCTGTTTCTTCATTAAGGAGTAGTTCCTGATCCATGATGGCCAGATCATTTGCACCGATCCCCTGAAAAATCGTTTCATAGCGCTCGGCAAGTTCTTCGTCAGTATAATCAAATTCAGATACCGATTGAGCTGATAATGTGGAGACAAAAGTATCGAAGTCGGCCGCTGTTTTTGCTGTTAAGTAAGAGTCGACTGCAGCCTCAACGTCTTCCTGACGCTGTATCGCCCGCTGTTCTTCTTGCCAGTTTGTATAGACGATCCATCCTCCGACAGCCAGTATGACAGCCATAATTGTTCCGACTGCAATCCAGATCCATCGTCTGGTTTTCCTGTTCTTTGGTGTCCTTCTGCTATTATTCAACTCAGCAACTCCTTCAAATCAGATTAGTTATTCTTCTTCAAATCGGTCTTTCTCTCTTTCCCTGTAATCCATCATCTTACGGCTGAACAGCTCACCATTTGATGGTGGCGTATAGGTTATTGCATTAGCTCCGGCATCGATGGTTTCGAGGATACTTTCATTTGTTGGACCACCGGTGGCAATGATCGGAATGTCCGGATACGCTTCTCTTAATTTTCTTACAATCTTGCTTGTTTTTGACGCACCGGAGACATTGATGATGTCCACTCCGGCTTTTATTTTCTCCTCGATATCCGTATATTCGGATACCACCGTAAGTATGATTGGGATATCGATCACTTCATTGATTTTCTCGATAGTATCAGTCGGTGTAGGCGCATTGATGACGACCGCTTTACATCCGTGAGACTCGGCAAAGAGAGCCATATTAGCTGATCGGATCCCTTGGGTTGTTCCCCCGGCTATCCCTGCCATGACGGGTATGGTTGAAACAGATGTAATAGCTTCAATAATCGCAGGATGGGGTGTAAACGGATAGACTGCCATGATCGCATCAGCATCATTGTTCATAATCAGTGCAATGTCTGTAGTGAACAGCAGTGCCTTGAATCGTTTCCCGTTGATCAGGATTCCGCTCGATTTTCTGATGACTTCCGGCACCGCAATATAATCTTTGAATAAGTGCGTACGAACTTGTGGATATTTTTTGTTTGTCATAGTATTCCCTCTTTACTATATAATTTTAACGGTCATATTGATCAAGATTGTATAATTCAACAATTTCTATCAGTTTTTCAGGATACGTCGGATCGGTCGCATACCCTGAATTTTTCAGCTCCTGTGCAGCTTCTCTATAGTTTTCTGCTTCGATCACTGGCCTGTACAGATCAGGATTCCAGTTTGTTCCCCCAGCAATCAGGTCTGCGTAGTCTTCCACTGATTCCTGAAGTGAGCCATAACTTCTGAATGAAGCCTGGATTTCTACCCAGTCATCTTCATACTCAAGTGTGGAATAAGCCGGTTGTCCTGAAGACCCTTTGATACCAAAATAGTTCTGTTCGTTTACTGCTAGCCCACTCTGTCCCCAATTTGATTCAACTATGGCCTGAGCAATAGTGATACTTGGCCAAATCCCGTGAGATTCCTGCAGCGGTACAGCATATGCTGCCACTGTTTCAATAAACTCAGTCCGGTCTCCAGCGAATCTTCCATTCGGTTCGTCAGTCTGACTGCTCTCGATTGAAGAAGCCAGCAAGGCCAGAGTGCCTGTAAAGGTCAGGATAATCAGAGCCGACCGTTGAAGAAGGCTGGTTCGTTTGCGTCTACTTTGTTTCTTTACCAAAATCGCTTCTCCTTTATCTCATTCTGAATTTTGACCTTTCTTTATTCGATCAAGTTCACAGATCTGGTTCGGGTCATGATTTCGCCTGTTTTCACTTTTAAAGCTACTCTCTGTACTGTCATACTTCCTGTTTATTTTACCATAAGTTTTTTTATGTCGATAGTAAGTGCAGAAGATTATCCTCCTCATTAAATGAATAGTTTGTTACACTATTATCATCACAGCACACTCAGAAAGAAGGATAATTATGACTAAGATAAAATGGGGCATGATCGGATTAGGTGACATCGCTCACCAGTTCGCTCAGTCTTTCAATACAGATAAAGCGGAGCTGACGGCTGTAGCCTCCCGAACTTTACAGAAAGCCTTTGACTTCTCCAATACGTATAAGGTTCCCAAGGCATACGGCAGCTACGAAGAGCTGGCCTATGACCCTGAAATAGATATTGTCTATCTTGCTACGCCAAACAGCCTGCATAAGGACAATATGATGATGCTCCTTAAAGCCAACAAACATATTTTATGTGAGAAGGCCATCACGATGAACAAGAACGAACTCGACGACGTGCTGGCCCTGGCTGAAGAGAAGAATCTCATCGTAGCTGAGGCCATGACGATTTATCATATGCCCCTTTTTGCCCAGCTGAAAGAACGGATTACTGGAGGCGAATTCGGTCCTTTGAAAATGGTCCATGCTTTCTTTGGGAGCCTGAAACCAAATGACCCGGCAAACCGCTTCTTTAATCCTGATTTAGGCGGAGGTGCACTTCTTGATATTGGCGTCTATGCTCTTTCCTTCGTGAGGTACTTCCTCTCAAGCCAGCCTGATGAACGGATGACCTCTGTCTCATTACATGACAGTGGTGTGGATGAGCGCAGTTCCTTTCAATTCAGTAATATAGAGGGAGAAATGAGTACAATATCACTCAGCTTCCGTTCCAAAATGCCGAAACAAGGCGTGATTGTCTGCGAAGACGCTTATATCACAGTCATGAATTACCCAAGAGCTGAGTCAGCAGTCATAACTCATTCAGATGGTCATACGGAAGAAGTAACAGCCGGAGATCATGACCGCGCATTGACTTATGAAATAGAAAACCTTTCAGACACATTGGCGACTGGTAAAGATCTGACATCGATCGATCTGACTAAGGATGTAAACGAACTGATGGACTGGGCAGCACGAGAATGGAAGATGGATTGGCTGATCAGCTGATCTAAAAGTAATAATGATGGGGGAATTCTCTCGAGAATTCCTCTTTTTTATGCTTTAAAGCTTAATTTGCTGTCCGAAGATCCTCTGGTTGTTTATTTACTTTTAACAGCCTCTCTTCTGGCAGCTAGTGACCACTCATACAACTTTTTAATGTGAGTGGACAATAATACTCACCTTTTTGTCCGCCCAAGCGACTTTTTCATTCGAGTAGTCAATAATTCTTTTATCTATGCCCACCTAAATGGATTTCCTATCCGACTGGGCAATAATCTTCAATTTAATGGCCACTCATTACGATTATCTAAATCAGCAGGCAGTAATCACAACTATAAGGTTTGGGGACTCGAGAAATCGAGTCCTTCCTTTAATTATCTATTAATTATGGCTGCCACTGCAGCCTATTCAAAAAACAAACGGCCACAGTGACTTATCTGAAATCGTGTCGGAGAATGTCTGTCAGGACAGATCTGTTCTCTTCTCCGTTTCAGTAAAAAAAGTACTGTTGCCGTTGATTATAAGCTTATATTTTTCACTTTGCAGGTTTAATCAAGATACCTCATGACTCAATGATTTACCTAAACTGAGTCAAGTATCTTGTCTAATCTTTCCTTGAGCTCTTCCGTACGTATGAACCGGGCAATACGAAGCACTTCTTTTCCTTCAAGGAACAGAAGAACGACAGGAACGGTAAAGACCGTAAACTCTCCTGATAACATAGGCAGCTTTTCGATATCGGCCTGTATAGACATCAGTTCATTGTAACTGTCGATCATCGGTCTGATCTGAGGCAGCACTCCGTGACAGACGGAGCAATGTTCTCCGTAGAGAAAGACGAAAACCATCTTATTATTGTCGATCAGTTCCCTTACTTCTTCAACACTCTCAGCTTCTCTAAACCCATTCATAGCTATCCTCCCCGCTACTCAAAAATATTGTGCGTATCAGTCTTGTGTTTTGAGCGCTTCTACCATATCTACTCTTTTCAGTTTAAAGTGCATGACCAGCATGACCAGACTGGAGAAGAAGAACATCAGCAGGAATGAGTACAGATAACTTGTTAAACTGATCTGTCTTGCGAATCGCATAATGTCGATTTCTGCTGTCTGCAGGACAAACCGGTGCATGATGAACCCAAGTCCGAAACCTGCAAGGATTCCTAAGATTGTGAGCACTAGGTTTTCTCTATAGACATACATCGTCACTTCTTTATCAAAGAACCCGAGTACTTTAATAGTAGACAGTTCGCGTATCCGTTCAGAAACGTTGATATTTGTCAGGTTGTATAAGACGACAAAAGCCAGGGATGCTGCGGAAACGATCAGGACAACAGTCACTACATCCAGACTGTCCATTGAATCCTGGAACGCGTCTTCGATCGAGGCAGCGAATGCCACACCTTGAACGGCATCTTCTGATGTCAGCTCCTGCCCCAGCTGATCATCATCAACTGCAGCTGTATCATATCTCAATAATCTTGTGTCATATTCTGCTTCTTCTCCCATGAGTTCTTCATAAGCAGCAGGTGACAGATACACATAATGCTGAACGTAATGTTCAACTATTTCTTCAATTTCGACTTCAAACACATCGGAATCGTTAGTTTCTACTGTGATGACATCTCCGACATCAGCATCAAGCAAGTCGGCCAGCTTGTCTGTGACGATGGCTCCTTCTTCAGGCAAATCAAAGGTAACCGATTCATCATCCAGGTCGCGAAGGACTACAAACTCCTCCATCCGATCCGGTTCGCTAGGAACAAACAGATTGATATCGTGTGATGCCTCGCCTCTTTCAGCTGCAGCATTATCCTGACTGACGTGAAGGTGTCCTTCCAGCCCTTCAATGGAATCAAGTGTCTCAATATACTCATCGACCTGACTTTCACTGGCATCCGTATTTTCTGAGACAATAGCCTGATACAGATTGATTTCTCCAAATTGTATATCCCCAATATCTCCAATCGAGTCGGAAAGTCCATAACCTGTAAGAAGCAGTGCAGTTCCACCAGCCACTCCAAATAAGGTCATGAGCATTCGACGCTTATATCTGAACAGATTTCTCGACGCAACCTTTTGAGTAAAGGTGAACCGATTCCAGATAACTGGCATGTATTCCAGGAAAATACGTTTTCCTTTTTTAGGTGCTTTTGGCTTCAATAAGGCAGCTGCGTTGCTCCTCAGTGATAAACGAACGGATACGAGTGTCGATAAACCTGTTGCCAGGAGCGCCCCTGTAATTGAAATGACAGCATAACTCCAGTAGAACTGTGTGTCTGCGGATGGCAGATTATACATTGAACTATAGGCATCCATTACAACGGTTGGGAAGATCCAGTAACCTAGGAACAGACCAAGAACCCCACCTACAACTGTTGCGATAAAGGCATAAACGAAATACTTCATCGCAATTGGGAAATTACCATAGCCTAATGCTTTCAGTGTTCCAATCTGATTTCTTCCCTCATCGACCATTCTAGTCATTGTTGTCAGAGATATCAGTGCCGCAAGCAGGAAGAAGAAGACAGGAAAGATCTGCGCGATTGCTGTAATCCGTTCTGCATTTTCATCAAACTCTCCATAGCCCTGGAAGGACGTCCGATCCTGAATAAAGTATTCCGGCTCTTCAAGATCAGCAAGTTCCTCTTCGGCTTCGGCCAGGTCTGCTTCGGCTTCTGCTATCTCTTCTTCTGCACTCTCCTGTTCTTCTTCGAACTCGGCAAGCCCCTCTTCATACTCTTCCTGTGCCTCTTCAAGCTCAACGCGGGCATCTTCCAGTTCGGCTCTCGCTTCCTGGATTTCATTATCCAGCTCGGTTTCTGCCTGTTCCAGTTGAGCGAGTCCCTGCTGAATCTGTTCTTCCTGAGCGTCAAGTTCAGCGGAGGTCTGGGGATCTTCTATCTGGGCTGCTTCAAGCTGTTGTCTATTTGATTCCACTTCAGCAAGAGCGGACTGCAGCTGAGCACGCTGATCTTCGATTTCGCTTCTGGCGTCTGCTTCTTCCTGCTCCAGCTCCGCAAGTCCCTCTTCATAGTCTTCAAAACCCTCTTCGATTTCAATTCGAGCGTCTTCCAGTTCCTGCTGAGCCTCTTCGAGTTCCTGTCGCGCTTCTTCAATTTCATCGTAACCATCGCTGATTTCTTCTTCTATTTCCGCAACGAGCGAATCATAACGCTCGGAAGGACGGTCTGCCAGCAATTCTTCGACTTCTTCTGTACGCTCACTAATATACTGGTCATAGTCCTCAGAATAAACATCATAGTCACGTGCATTCTCAAAAAGAAGGTAGGCATCTGTAAAGACTTCAAGATCGAAGGCTTCTTCCAGCACTAATGCGAATCCAGAAAGAGAACCTGTACCAACTTGTGTGTTGCCCCGCTCCCCCCGCTCAATATAACGCGGGTGATTGACAAATCCCACGACTTCGAAAGTAGTCTCAGAGAAATTTTCTTCAAATTCATCAGGCGTACCTTCCTCAATCTGCACCGTGTCTCCAATACTGTATTCGTCCACATAGCTGTTCGTATTGTCCAGAGCTATTTCATTGACTGCTTCGGGCAGTCTTCCCTCTACGACGACCGGTTGATTGATTTCCTCATAATTATCAGGAAGACCCATAATTTTCGAAGACTGTCCGGACTCTTCAAACACAACATCCATGCTGTAAGTAAATTGCAGACGTGTATCTTCAAGTGTTTCCAGCAGATCGACATCCTCATCTTCGAGACCCATGGTTGAAAATACATGCAGGTCGCTGAGCTGCTGTTCATCGAAATACTCATCGGCTGTATGGATCATGACGGGACCCGTTGCACTCAATCCAGCAAAGAAGGCAACGCCCAGCATGATGATGGCGAAGATGGACAGAAAGCGGGTCTTTGTTCGCCAGATCTCTCTAACTGTGTCTTTCCAAACTGTTCTATATTTCATCTGATTCCCTCAATTCTATCGACATCTCCTTTACCACTCAATGCTTTCAACCGACTGCGGCTGTTCATTGATGGTGACTTCTCTGACTTTCGCATTATTGATGTCGATCACTCGATTGGCCATTGGAGCAATGGCACGGTTATGTGTGATGACGACAACCGTTGCTCCATATTCTTCTTTTGAACGGCTGAGGAGGTCGAGAACCTTCTTTCCAGTTTCATAGTCCAGTGCTCCAGTGGGTTCGTCACATAAAAGTAACTTAGGCTGCTTAGCTAGAGCCCGGGCAATAGCTACCCTCTGCTGCTCTCCTCCTGAAAGCTGAGCAGGAAAGTTGTCCATCCGATGTTCCAGTCCGACACTTCTGAGTACTTCCTCCGCATCAAGAGCATCAGGTGAAATTTCAGCTGCCAGTTCAACATTTTCTTTAGCAGTCAGGTTGGGAATCAAATTGTAGTTCTGAAAGATGAACCCTACATCATTACGTCTATATTCAGTCAGTTGCTTCTGATCGAATCCAACAATATTGGTTCCGTCTATAATAACCTCCCCGCTATCTGCAGCATCCATCCCTCCAAGTATGTTCAAGACAGTTGTTTTTCCTGCACCACTGGGACCGACAATTACAGCAAACTCATTTTTTTCAATATCAAAAGTGATTTTGTCATTGGCAATCACTTCAGTTTCTCCAGATTTATATTTCTTGACTTCGTCTTTTACACTGATATAAGCGGTCATCACGTTCATCCTTTCTACATATGCCTTACTATTTTAGCATATCCATTAAGCCCTTCAGTATAAGTTAGCTTAAAGAACATAAATTTTCATGAAAAAATCATAACTAAAAGAACAGCTTTACGAATCTGTTCAGCCTTAAAAAACAACTTAGACTCATCCACTTCCATACTACAAGAAAACGCCCTGCAGTTTATCCTCACGGGTCATACTGCAGAACGTCTACTCATTTATATAGTTAACTTAGTTTGTCCGTTCAAGTACAAATACTTTAAGGTAGTGTCCCTCGGGATACGCTCTGCTTACTGCAAAGTCATCTGGCAGATCATGTTCATCCATCAGATACGCGTCCACTTGAAGCTCTTCTAGAGCATCGTTGACCATTTCAAAAAAGTCATCTCTGCTGACGCTCCATGCATTTGTTGAAGTGATCAGTACGCCGTTCTGAGCCAGTACTTCCACTGCATCTTTTACGAGTTCCGTATAGTCCTGATCGACACTGAACGTTCGTTTTTTAGTTCTAGCAAAAGTTGGCGGATCAAGAACAATCAGATCAAAGCGCAGCTGATGCTTCTTGGCATAATCAAAATAATCAAAGACATCCATTACTCGGATTTCGTGATCATCCGGATTCAAGCCATTCAGTTCAAACTGTTCTCTAGTTCTTTCCTTACTTCTATTTGCCACATCCACGTTGACTGTTTTAGACGCACCACCCATTGCGGCTGCGACTGAAAAAGCACCGGTATAACTGAAGGCATTGAGTACTTTACGTCCCATACCAAGTTCTTCCATGATTTTTCTTCTGACATTGCGCTGATCCAAGAAAATCCCTGTCATCCAGCCTTCATTCAAGTAGACATTATAACGAATCCCATTCTCTAGAATGGTCATCGGTTGGTCTGCCTGTTTTCCATCTACAAATTTAGACTTGAATGGAGCTGACGGGTAGCGCAGTTTTTCATAAATCCCCTTGTAGTCGGGGACTGCCATTCTAAATGCATCCAGAATCATGTCTCTATGCTGATAAATCCCTGCGCTATACCATGTAAAGACGTAATAACCGTCATAATAGTCTATAGTCACCCCGCCGATGCCGTCGCCTTCACCGTTGAAGAAGCGGAAAGCGGTCGTCAGTTTATCCGCATAGAATGATGTCCGTTTCTTTCGCGCCATTCTGAACTGACGATCGAAGAAAGATACATCCAGCTTGTCAGTATCGTCTAAAGAAAGCACCCAACCGGCTGTTTTTTTCTCGTCTCCAATATAGCCAAGACCGACAAACTTGCGGGAGCTGTCGAGCAGTCTCACAAAGTCGCCTTCTACAACCTGGTCTTTGTCTTTGAAATCATAGTCTTCTAAAGCCGGATACCCTTTTTGTATTCGACTGGCTGCCAGTTTTTTCACTTGTAAATTCTTCATAATGCGCCCCTTTGATTTCTTTTTCATTGTTGCTTTCACAAAATAATTATACCATACATGACTCTTGCAGTTTACTCGAGAAGAAAAGAAGAGAGACAAACAATCTGTTCATCTCTCTTCTGTTCATCTCTCTTCTTTTCATATTCAATCTGTTAATCCTGTATTCTTTCCATCAGTCCACGATTAGGACGATAAATATAGTCGATTTTCTCTCTGATCTCAGGAGCGTCAGTTTCGTAAAGGTGAAGTGTCGACTCACCCCTGTTCTTTTCAATAACACTAGTCTGTATTCCAGGATGATTTTGAAGAACTTCCATCTGATTAGAATACGTATACTCCAGTGGTTCCAGTTGTGTCAGACTTTCCGGCTGATAGAATCTGAGTAGATCCATGGACATCAGTCTGTCCGAATGATTCAGTTCCATTCTAGCCTGGTCTCTTTCACCAATAAGTTCAAGACGTTCTTCTTCGCTAAACTGCTCTGAAAGCTCTTCGCCAGTCTGATTGTCATAGATCCGGTCATTAATAAAGGTGTAATCAGTTGTGATCACTCGTCCGTTCCTTAATGGTACGCTGCTGTCATGTCCTGGAGACAGCAGATCTTGTCCCATAAAAAGGTAATCGTCCGTTTCTATTCCAAGGAGGTGAAGCAAGGTAGGCAGCACATCGATCTGACCACTTGGCATGTCGAACACTTGCCCCTCATCCATTCCTGGAATGTGCAGGATAAAAGGAACCTGCTGCATCTCAGCATTCTGGAATTCTCCCCACTCTTCCGGATCTTCTCCAATAAGTGGAGCCACATGAGGGTTTCTCATATTGGAAATCCCGTAGTGATCTCCATACATGACAAAAATAGAATTTTCATATAGACCTGTTTTTTTCAGATAAGTGAAAAATTCTTCAATCGCTTCGTCAGCATAATTAGCTGTGGCAAAGAAGTCGTTCACTGTAGAATCTTCTGTCTGTGCAATCGGAAACCCTGCATTCTGGTCGTCCAGTGGATAAGGGAAATGGTGCGTGACTGTGAGAAATTTAGTATAGAATGGCTGAGGGAGCTGTTCCAGATACTCAACCGAATCTCTGAAGAACAACTTATCTTTCAATCCGTACTCAAGCGACCGATCTCCTGACAGGTCATAATATTCAGCATCGAAGAAATAATCATAGCCGAACTGTCGGTAAGTGTCTGACCGATTCCAGAAAGAACCGACATTCCCATGAAAGGCAGCTGACGTGTAATCTGCTTTACTTTTCAGTATTCCTGGTGTTGCATGAAACGTATTGGATGACCCCAGAGTCTGAAACGCGCTGCCCTGAGGAAGACCATACAAAGATGTTTCAGTTAATATTTCGGCATCCGAAGATTTCCCTTGACCAGTCTGATGATAGAAATTACTGAAGCTGAAAGACTCTTCACTGTTAAATAAACTATTTACAAACGGCATGACTTCGTGTGTCTCGCCGTTTTCATCTTCAAGCTCATAATCGATTAGAAACTGCTGAATACTTTCCATAGCAATCACTATGACATTACGGTCTTCTGCCATTCCAAAGTACTGTGGGTCTGGTTCAGCGCGATTGACTTTCGCATAACTGACAATTTCTTCAAGATGAGATTCGTCAGCGCTGGCTTTGATATGAGAATTCTTAGCAGTCTGATATACATCATAACCTGTAAAAAAGTTGATTCCCATATATTTAACAATGTAATTCCGGTCGAATGTCCGTGTAAGCAGCTGTGGTCGACTGACTTCTGCCAGCAGAAGATTCCCCACTAGCATAATAATACCTAATACAAGAGTCCCGACTGCCTTCCTGCTGATATCCAGTCTGTTGCGCAGTGCCGGCTGGCCTTTTTTAACCTTATAAATCACAGCTGCAAAGACTAATACATCAATCCAGTACAGCAGATCCCAGGGCCTCATCATGGCAAGTGTGGACGCTATCAGTGCCCCGGATACATTGTTTGATCCGACTAAAATATTCATTGTCAGAAAGTCTGTAAATTCTCTGTAATATAATATATTCGAATAGAGGAGCAGCGTAGCCGCCAGGAGAATCCCCATCAGCAGCCCGATGCGCCGTTTCTTGTTTTTGCTGAAAAGTGCCACCGAAAACAGAATGATCCCCAAACCTAAAGGGTTGATAAGCAAAATGAGATGCTGAAGCCATCCAGTCACCCCAAGATCAAATTCAAGCAGATAGGCAAAATAGGTTTTCAGCCAGAATAGAACGATAAGTACGCTGAATAGATCAGTTTGTTTCATGAAGATCTGTTTTATCTTAGACATAGAAGTCCCTTCTTTATCACTATTAGACATGATGCCTGTCAGCACACAATATATTCAGTACTGAACATGCCTGTTTCAAACTATAAATATAGACCAAAAAATCCGACCTGTAAAGAACTTTACATGAAAATGAACGATCTTTTAACTCCATCCACTATACAAGCCCTTACAGGTCAGATATTCTCATTATTTAATTAACTATTAAGAGCTGTTCTTATTCTTCTTCGCTATACTCTTCATCTCTATCAGGGAAGTGGATTGTAAATATGGTGCCTTCGTCTGGTTCACTTTCGACATCGATGCTAGCCTGGTGAAGCTGGACCAGCTGCTGTACAATGGCAAGTCCCAGCCCGGACTCTCCATATTTCGTATTGACTCTTGAGGAATCTGCTTTGAAGTAACGGTCCCAGATAAAGCGCAGCTCTTCCTTAGACATGCCTATCCCAGTATCCTCAATGCTGATGCTGACTCCCTCATCTGTTTTTGTTCCACTGACAATGATCGTTCCTTCACTGGTAAACTGCATGGCATTCTTTATGAGGTTCACAAGAATCTGTTTCAGGCGGTCATAGTCCGCATATATGGAGAGCCCCTCAACATCTTTTATTATCAGTTTGTTTGTGGATTCTAAAACAATCTCTTTCATCTGTTCCTTAATTTCTTCAAGTATATCACTAAGCGGAACATAATGCTTATTCAGAACAATTCGATTGGAGCGAATATTTTCATAATCCATGTTTTCATTGACTAGCCTGATCAGGCGGCGAGTTTCCTTGCGCATCAGCTGAATGCTTCTCAGTTTCTGCTGTTCAGGAATAACCCCATACTCAAGCCCCTCCAACAGACCATTGATTGTAGTCAGCGGAGTACGCATTTCATGCGCCGCATCCTGCATAAATGTTTTCCTTCGCTCTTCCTGACGATTCACTTCCTCCTGAGACAACTTGAGCGCGCTGACCATGCGGTTGAAATCTCTTGAGAGGTAGTCGATTTCGTCTCGTTCCTTATGATCCAGACGAATACTGTACTCCCCTTCCGCCACCTGATGTGCTGCTTTTCTTAGACGGTTGACCCTTTTGACCTGATTATGGGCGAAAATAAAGCTCATAAGTACTGCTAATATAGTCGAGATCAGAAATGCCTGGAAGAGGTTCCCTTCCAGTTCTTCCATCTGCTCATCAATGTGACTGACCGGTGCACTAACCGTAACGAATCCAGAGTAGTCTCCCTGCTGATTGTCAAAGTAAGGAAGATAGATCAGAGCCGTTTCACGAGGGTTTCCAAGCATGTCTTCCTGATTTGTCGTCAGCGACAGACGCTCTCCGGCACGAAGCCGACCTATTTCTTCCGGAACAACTCTCGCTTCTATATCGGGAGGAAGCTCTGGAAAAATTAGAGAGCCCGTCTCGTCAAAAACAAAAAACGATACCCCTTGAGCATATAGGAGCTCCTGAATGGTGCTGAGATCATTGCCATCCAATGATTCATCTGTAATCGATTCAGCATAACGAAACAAGCGAGTCTCGATGCTTCTTACTGCAGTATCCCGTCCAAAATGAACGAGAGACACTACCGTAACAGTCATCAGTATAATGATAACGGCTAAAAAGCCCAGAAACTGCTGGTAAAAATATGGCAGCTTCATCTTAATCGATCGATCCCGTATCATCAAATTTATATCCCACTCCCCATACAGTCTGAATTACCTGAGGGCCATTCTCCGACAATTTCTGACGTAGTTTCTTTATATGTGCATCAACTGTCCGCTCATCGCCGAAATATTCATAATCCCATACCAGCTGAAGTAGCTGCTCACGCGAAAAAACTCGTCTTGGGCTGTTGGCTAAAGTGTAAAGCAAATCAAATTCTTTAGGTGTCAGATTATCCAGTGACTGATTATATAATAGAACTTCTCTAGTCGTCCGGTCCATTTTCAAGTGCTCCGTTTCGATTTCGTATTCAGCACTAGCCGAATCGGAGGCATTGACATTGGCTCTGCGTAAAAGCGACTTGATACGTGCGACCAAAGTAAGTGGACTAAACGGTTTAGTGACATAGTCATCCGCCCCAACTTCAAGACCGATCACCTCATCACTCTCTGAGTCCTTAGCAGTCAGCATAATAATAGGGACTGTCTTGGACTGTTTTCTTATTTCTCTGCATATCGTTATGCCGTCCATTTCAGGAAGCATAAGATCAAGGACGACAAGATCATAGCTGCTTTCATTCTCCTGAAATAGTGAAAGACCTTCTTTACCGTTATGTGCAAAGGTGGCCTCCCATTCTTCTTTTAGAAAAAACATTTCGATCATTTCACAGACTGATTCATTGTCTTCAACCATTAAAATATGCATAGCTATCCTTCTTTCTATAATACGTGCTCCTGTTATTATACCTACCATAGTTGAATTTTCTATGTAAATCAATGCAAATAATGAAGAAATTCCCTGTATGACGAGCCCGATGTCATATTTGGTTCATAACACCTTCTGCTTATTATACAACAGAAGCCGGCAGGATAAACTAGTCATCCTACCGGCTCTATTGGTGTCATTCAGCTGGGCTGAACAGCAGCTTTGTCAGGACTTTTTTTCTGAAGGAACTCCAGATCCTCAACAAGCATTTCAACAACATATCTTGTATCTTCTGATTCGGTTTTATACGATCTGGACTGCATCCGTCCAGTCAGTGCAATAAGATCCCCTTTTGAACAATATTCTTCAAGAAGTTCGGCTCTCTTTCCCCAGGCGACAAAAGGGATGAAATCCGCATCACTGCTTCCATCTTTCTTGTAGGCCTTCCTTACAGCTAATGTATTACTAGTAACCAGCCTTCCTTCTCCGACATCTTTCAGCTCTATATCCTTGGTCAATCTTCCAATCAATGAAATGGCGTTCATCATTTTTTCCTCTCTTCAAATAAAAGTAGAAAGATCTCTCTTTCCCTACTATTACATATTGATAAAAGAATCAGAAAGTCACGAAAAAAAAGACGCTTATCCAAAGATAAACGCCAAAACAGCTAAAAATCAGAATATAAAGTCCAATACATGCTGCCAAAGTTCCGGATTAAATACATCCATAGGATCCCCAGCTCCTCCAATGACGCTGTATCCTAACATTGCTCCCCCTATAAAAGCGGCTGCTATAAGCAAAAGAACAACTAGAACTTTTAATACATAAAATGCTATGTCTTTTAAGATCGTTTTCCACGTCATCAGCGAACACTCCAATACTCACATTCCAGACTTATCAACTTACTATCATTAATACGGTTTGTTTCTCTTTTTCAAGTTTTCAAGCAGGATTCCAGTTCCAAGCGCTACACTATCCAATGGATCTTCTGCTTTAAATACTGGTACTTTCAACTCTTCAGCGAAAAGTAACTCAATGCCGTCAAGCATAGCTCCACCACCGGTCAGAATTATGCCCCGGTCGATGATGTCAGCTGACAATTCAGGTGGGGTCTGTTCCAGAACAGCTTTAGCCTGTTCAACCACGACGACCATTGATTCTTTAGTCGCTTCCATGACTTCAAGTGATGATATGGTAATCGTTCTTGGGAGTCCAGTGACCATGTCACGTCCTCTTACATCCATTTCATCATTGCGACCGTGATCGAAAATCACACCGATTTCCTTTTTAACAGTCTCTGCCGTACGTTCTCCAATGAGAAGATTGTGTTTTTTCTTAATATACTGGGTAATGTCATTATCCAAAGTATCACCGGCAATTTTCACGGAACGGCTGGTAACTATGCCACCCATAGAGAGGACTGCAATATCACTTGTTCCTCCACCGATATCGATGACCATGTTACCGCTCGGCTGGAAGATATCCATTCCTGCTCCAATAGCCGCAACTTTAGGCTCTTCTTCAAGATAGACATTCTTTCCGCCGCTTTTCTCAGCGACTTCGATGATTGCTTTCTGTTCGATTGCTGTAATATTTGTTGGACAGCAGATCAGGATATTAGGTTTAGATAGAAAACCTTTCACATTAAGTTTATCTATAAAGTAAGTCAGCATGGCTTCTGTAATATCAAAGTCTGCGATAACTCCACCCTGAAGGGGACGGATTGCTTTAATATTTCCCGGCGTACGTCCGACCATCATATATGCGTCTTCTCCGACCGCGAGAACTTCATTCGTTTTTGTATCCAGAGCGACCACTGAAGGTTCGTTCAGGACAATTCCTTTTCCTTTAACATGTACCAGCACATTTGCTGTTCCTAAGTCGATGCCAATATCTCTAGCCATCGTTTGTCTCCTCTCAACTGTCAGTTGCTATATTTACAATGCGAGATTCTTTTAAAATTGTTTTCACTCTATCTATGATACTTAAAGTACAAAAAAAGAGCAACCATAAATTAGGAAAAATGTGTGTAGAACCAAAAGAAAACGTCATATTCTATTCAACCTCGACAAGAAATTACCATATGATCTGAATCAGCTTAAACTCATATGAATACACTTAAATAGACCGGCAATCTGGAGCAGTCCTGCATCTCAACAGTAGTAAGTATATTCGTATTTCTTTGTTTCAAAAACGGTATAGCCTTGGCAGTAGCAGGTACTAGGCCAAAAAAAACGGACAGCCCGGTGGCTGTCCGCTCAGTTTTTTCACTATACCTTTGTCTCTCAGTTTGCTGAAACTTCCTTGCTTTTTCCTGATACAGTTTCCTCATCAGATACTCTTTCCAGATCAGCACCCAGTTTCTGCATTTTGACGTGGAAATTAGAATATCCTCTGTCCAAATGGCTTAAGTTTGTGACTTGAGTATAGCCTTTTGAAATAAGTCCGGCAAGAACAAGAGCAGCAGAGGCTCTAAGGTCACTTGAAGCTACTTCGGCTCCCTGTAGAACTTGCCCACCTTGAATGATAAGGCTCTGGCTGTCGACTTTGAAAGAAGCATTCATTTTTCTCAGTTCTTCCATATGCATGTATCTGTTCTCAAAGACAGTTTCTCTCATAATACTCGTGCCTTCAGCTGCAAGCTGAGCAATAGTCATTGGAGCCTGAAGATCCGTTGGGAATCCAGGATGAGGCATCGTCTTGACATCAGTCGGTTTAAGCTTATCCGGACCGATCACGCGTAAGCCTTTAGATGATTCAACAAAAGTTACACCCATTTCTTTCAGTTTTGAAATTAGGGGTTTGTTGTGTTCGGATACGCAGTCTTTAATCAGAATATCTCCCTGTGTGACAGCAGCAGCAACCATAAATGTTCCGCTCTCGATTCGGTCAGGAAGAATAGAATGCTCGATTCCTTTCAAGGAAGAGACTCCTTCAATCCTCACCGTTTCTGTACCTGCACCAACTACTCTTGCTCCCATTTTGTTCAGGAAGTTGGCCAAGTCAACTATCTCAGGTTCTCTAGCAACGTTTTCTATAGTAGTTGTTCCTTCAGCTAGTGTTGCAGCCATCATAATATTCTGAGTTGCTCCTACACTTGGGAAGTCCAGATAAATATGTGCGGCTTTCAGCTTATCTACTGATGCTTCGATGTGACCATTGCCGATATGTATATCGACACCCATTGCTTCAAAACCTTTCAAATGCAGATCGATCGGTCTTGATCCAATCGCACATCCGCCAGGCAATGCAACTTTTGCATGTCCAGTACGAGCCAGCAAAGGTCCCATTACAACAATCGATGCACGCATTTTACTCATAAAGTCAAATGGTGTTTCACTGTTCAAATCATCTGTTGAGTCGATGATTATTTCTTTTTTATCTTCATCAAAAGATACTGGCATATTTAAATGTGTCAGTACCTGATTCATTGTATAGATGTCAGACAACAACGGGACGTTTGTCAGAACATTCTGTCCGCTTTCAGCCAGAACTGTTGCAGCAAGGATCGGTAATGCCGCATTTTTAGCACCATCCACTTCTACTGTACCCGAGAGTTTTCGTCCTCCACCAACTATTATTTTATCCATTCTATGCCCTCCATTATTTAAACCAAGCTTATTTCGAATTGTCTACTGTAATTGTAATTGTCAGATATTTAATGTATTAAGCAATCAGAATATGAAATGCCTGATACAGTATACCAGATACCCGTTGAAAGAGGAACCAATTGAATCCCTTTATCCATGACAAGTTTGTGACATATATTCCTGTTCTGTACAATACTTATTTAAAATATTATAAGAAGAAAAACAGCTGTTGTATTGAAAGAATAAAATCGAGAAAAAACTGACTGACTGTATACCCAATTGCAATGGCTGCAAGAATATATAATGTTCTGGCCTGAGGAATATGATACTTCTTAATCAGTGTGTCCGTGCGTACCGCCTGCAGGGACCAGAATGCAGTTAATATAAAGAAAATATGTGAGACTAGTGCAATAAGTGACTGCAATGTCGTCAATGTCATATCTTTCATCCTTTCGAAACTATAATAGCACACGAAGTGTTATATTTCATTTATTATGCTTGTAACACAATTGTTACAGTGGTAATCGTATTCTAACAAGAAAAAACTCCGATGAGAAAATCCCATCGAAGTCTGTTTCAGTAAATGTTAAGACTAATTACAAGGTTCCGAATAAACGGTCTCCTGCATCGCCCAGTCCTGGGAGAATATAGCCTTTGTCATTCAGCTTCTCATCTAATGAAGCTGTGTAGATATCTACGTCGGGATGAGCATCCTGAAGCACTTTGACGCCTTCAGGTGCAGCAACCAGACAGACGAATTTTATGTTCGTTGCACCACGTTTTTTCAAGGCATCGATTGCAGCTACAGCAGATCCTCCAGTAGCCAGCATTGGATCGACCACCAGCAGTTCTCTTTCTGGTAAATCAGAAGGCATTTTTATAAAGTATTCGACAGGTTCCATAGTTTCGTGGTCACGGTACATACCTACGTGCCCAACCTTAGCAGCAGGAATCAGATCAAGCATGCCATCTACCATTCCCAGCCCAGCTCTTAGAATAGGTACGATAACTACTTTTTTACCGGCCAGTCTTTTTTGAGTTGAGGTAACCAGAGGTGTCTCGATTTCGACATCTTCCAACGGCATTTCTCTCGATACTTCATATGCCAGCAGACGTGCAATTTCGTTGACGACTTCTCTAAAGTACTTTGTTCCTGTACGTTTATCTCTGATTATGGTCAATTTGTGCTGAATTAGTGGATGATCAATTACTTGAAGTTTTCCCATACTATTACCCCTTTGCTCTCTCCGTATTAAATTCCTATTCTATTGTACAGAAAGCTCGGTGAATATTCCAGAAGAATGATAATTTTATAAGGACCTGTCGAGCCATTCGGCTGCTTTTTCCAGACGATTCATATAGGCCAGACCTATACCTTCAGGGCTATACGCTTCTGCTAAAATAACCGTGGCAGGAGAACGGTCGAGTTCCCGCAGCCCGTCATATAATCTGCTGGCTGCCTGCTGCGGGATTTCCCGCTCTCCTAGAGAAAACACCACGTCTGCCATGTGGCCAAATTGTTCATTCAGCTCGACACTGACAAGTAGACCGATTGTTTCTCCCTGCGTATGAAGCTTGCTTAAAACGTCTTCTGCCGCCGCTTTATCTTCCGGCAGTATATACACTGGTATGTCAGGTGAATAGTGCCGGTACTTCATCCCAGGAGATTTCGGGGCATGAGTCTTATCCTTTAAATGTGTGTCGATATAGACAGTCCCCAGCACCTCAGTCAGTTCTTCATATGAAACGCCGCCCGGCCTGAGTATGGTGGGTTTTTCGGGATCCGTCAGATCCAGTACTGTCGATTCAAGTCCTACACCGGTTGGTCCGCCGTCTATGATTCCTCTGATTTTCCCGTCCAGGTCATCATGAACATGGTGGGCTGTTGTCGGACTGGGTCTGCCCGACGAGTTGGCGCTGGGTGCTGCGAGAGGGACACCTGTCGCCTCTATCAAGTTCAAGGCTACCGAATGGTCAGGCATGCGAATACCAACTGTATCCAGACCGCCTGTAACGGATGGAGCCAGCGGACCTTTTTTATTCAGTACGATCGTACAAGAGCCAGGCCAGAAGTGAGCAATCACCTTTTCAGCCTCTTCAGGGAGGCTGGAAACGAACTGTTTCATCTGGGTCACGTTCGACACATGAATAATCAGAGGATTATCGTTCGGTCTCCCTTTAGCTTCGAAAATTTTCCTTACTGCTGTTTCATTTGTGGCATCTGCTCCCAGACCATATACCGTTTCTGTCGGAAAGGCCACAACTTCTCCTGCTTTTAGTGCTTCAGCAGCTTCTCTGATTTCTTCCGGCTGCCAGTTATTAGTTTTCATAGTCGTCACTGCCTTTCCTGATTAATATGACTGACGTGTAAAACCCGGTCGTGTCCGCTCATATCTTTCCAGATCACAACGTCTGCTTCTGGAAAAGCGTGCTCGAATATGGCTTTCACCTGTTCCCCTTGCCTATAGCCATATTCCAGAACAATCTGCCCGCCATTGTTCATGAGTCGAGGTAGCGTTTCTGCCATCTTTTTATAAAAGTACAGCCCCTCTTCGTCAGCAAACAAGGCCAGCTGCGGTTCAAAATTCAGGACAGACTCATCCATTTCATTTCTCTCATTCTGACTGATATATGGCGGGTTCGACAAGACAAGATCAAATGATCCAGTCACTTTTTCAGTCACATCACTTTCCAGAAAATTAACGTCGGCTCCCATGCTTTTGGCATTCAACTGGGCAATAGCCAATGCTTCTGGACTGATATCTACAGCTGTCACTTTATCCTGAGGCCGCTCAAGTTTGTGACTGACTGCCAGCACACCAGATCCGGTCCCGATATCCAGAACATTCATTGCTCTATCAGGAAGAATCTTCAGATAGCGGTGAAACCATTCTTCTGTTTCAGGACGGGGGATCAATGTATCTGAAGTCACCGTGAATGGTCGGCCATAAAACCATTCATGGCCAACGACTTGCTGAGGAGGACGTCCATCAGCACATTCTTCGATCGCCTGCTTATATGTCGCCCATTGTTCCTCAGTTAGATGAGTCTGTCTTCTGGATAAAAGATCAGTGATCGTCCAGCTAAACAGCTCTTTCATGACCCATTCTGCGATATTCGGCTCTCTCCTGTTCATTTTTAAAAAAGAAGAAGCCCAATTCAGGACTTCTCCAACTGTTATTTTAGGGTCAGTGCCATTAGTACTCATTTTTCAGCTGCTCCATTTTCTGAGACTGTTCCCACATCAGAAGGGCATCAATGATTTCACCTAACTTACCAGACAAAATCTGATCCAGCTTCTGAATCGTCAGATTAATACGGTGGTCAGTTACACGGCTCTGAGGGTAGTTGTAGGTACGGATCCGTTCAGAACGGTCTCCGGTTCCGACTGCAGATTTTCTTTCTGCATCCACTTCAGCCTGTGCTTCTGTTGTGATTTTGTCATAGATCCTTGAACGCAGAACTTTCATCGCCTTTTCCCTGTTTTTAAGTTGTGACCGTTCATCCTGCATCGCTACAACGATTCCAGTTGGTTCGTGGGTCAGGCGTACTGCAGATGCCGTTTTGTTGACATGCTGTCCTCCAGCCCCACTTGCATGGTAGATGTCGACTCGGATATCATTTTCATCAATATCCACTTCCACATCCTCAGCTTCCGGCATGACAACGACTGTAGCTGTAGACGTATGAATACGACCCTGGGATTCTGTCTGAGGCACACGCTGTACGCGGTGAGCTCCATTCTCAAATTTAAGCTTCGAGTATACGTTTGTCCCGGTGATCATCAAAGTAATTTCTTTGTATCCGCCTATCCCGTTTGAGTTGGCATCAAGCACTTCAGTTTTCCAGCCTTCATTGTCCGCATATTTCTGGTACATATCGAACAAGTCACTTGCAAAGAGCTGAGCTTCGTCGCCTCCTGCTGCACCTCGAATCTCCATGATGACATTCCGTTCATCATTTTCATCTTTTGGCAGAAGCATGATTTTCAGCTGCTCTTCAAGACTTTCTTTTTCTTGGATCAGAGATTTACGTTCTTCTTTAGCCAGTTCTTCCATTTCACTGTCCAGAGATTCTTTCAGCATCTCTTCAGTATCTTCCAGTTCAGATTTGACTTCCTGATATTTTCTGAAAGACGCAACTGTTTCTCTTAAGTCAGATTCCTCTTTACTCAATTTCATGAAACGATCAGTATCACTGATCACCTGAGGATCACTTAATAATTCGTTCAGTTCATCGTAGCGTATCGCTACTTCTTCCAAGCGATCGAACATACTCATATGTGTCCGCTCCTTTCATCATTCACTCGAATCGTTTATTTTAAATCTTCTTTCTTCATCATCGGTGGGTTATGGTAATGTTTCCGGCAGACCGGATAATAGGATTCATTTCCCCCTATGACTATCTGTTCACCTGTATAAACGGGTTTTCCGTCATGCATCCGCATATTCATTATAGCTTTTTTATGACAGAACCAGCAGATTGTTTTCATTTCTTCGATTTTATCTGCGAGTATCAGCAGCTGTTCCGATCCTTCAAAAAGCTGATTCCGGAAATCATTTTTAAGGCCAAATGCCATGACCGGGATCGACAGTTCATCAACGATATGAGCCAGCTGATTCACGTGCTCTCTTTTAAGAAACTGAGCCTCATCGATCAGTACACAGGCGATGGATTTGTCCATACTCTTCACCGTTTCAAAGATATCCGTATCGTCATTGACAGGGATTGCTTTGCGCTTGATGCCGATCCGACTTGATATTGCCCCCACTTCATCACGATCGTCCAGACCACTGGTGAACAATACTACCGGTTTATTCTGCTCCTCATAGTTGTGAGCCACTTTTAAGATCTCGATCGATTTGCCACTATTCATAGCCCCGTATCGAAAAAAGAGCTGCGCCATAAAAAAACCTACTTTCTCTATTATAATGAATTAGTCATGATTATATCGAACGAAAAGGTATCAATCCTTATAAATTATAAGTGAATACACTTAAAAGTACAAGCGTCGTCTTAAGGTAAAAGTAAATAAAAGGTTTCTGTTACACGGGCTCTTTTCTATGCTAAACTGAATGAAATGGAACGAAAGGAGATTAACAATGCAGGAACCTATTTTTTTACAAGGTGTGTTTAAAGAAAAGATATGGGGCGGAAAGAAACTGAAGGATCAGTATGGCTACACTATTCCCAGCGACAAGACGGGGGAACTATGGGCAATCAGTGCTCATAAAAATGGGCCTAGTACAGTGCTGAACGGAACCTATAAAGGAATGACTTTGGATAATCTGTGGACAGAACATAAAGAACTGTTTGGGCATCAGGGAGATTCAGTCTTTCCGCTGCTGACAAAAATAATAGATGCACAGGATGACTTGTCTGTCCAGGTTCATCCTGATGACGCGTATGGGCTTGAAAAAGAAGGGGAACTAGGAAAGACTGAATGCTGGTACATTCTGGACGCAGAAGAAGGCAGCGAAATCGTCTACGGTCACCATGCACAGACAAAAGACGAACTGGAAGATATGATTAATCATGGACAGTGGGACGATCTTCTGAGACGCATTCCAGTAAAAGCCGGAGATTTCTTCTATGTACCAAGTGGAACGATTCATGCAATCGGTTCGGGTATTATGATTCTGGAAACTCAGCAGTCTAGCGACACCACTTATAGAGTCTACGATTACGACCGAGTGCAGGACAACGGCGAAACCCGTGATCTTCATATCATTGATTCACTCGCTGTAACGACTGTTCCTCATCAGGATCCTGATCTGACTTTCGAATCAACAGACACAGATGGATTCAGTCAGACGGTACTTGTCAAGAATCCATTCTTCAACGTTGAAAACTGGAAAATCGATGGGCACCAGACTTTTACAGCTGATGCACCCTACTCGCTTTACAGTGTGCTTGATGGAGAAGGTGATCTGATTGTTGATGAAATATCTTATTCACTCAAAAGAGGCGACCACTTTATCCTTCCTGAACCTGTGAAGAATTGGGAAATAAAAGGACAGCTTCATATCCTTGCTTCACAACCTGGCAAAGAGGCTTAGATCCACCTATATATTACACGCAAAAAGGACAGATCACCGACTTACAGTTGGTGGCCCGTCCTTTTTCTTGTATCATAATACTTATCGTTCAGGTCGCGGCTGCGGTTGAGGGGCAGGAATAGCTGGAAGAGTAAAATCTGCATAACTGCTCTTCAGGCCATGTTCGCTGACATCCATACCCGCTTCTTCTTCTTCAGGTGACACACGCAGACCGATTGTCAGATTGATGAGCTTGAATACTGCAGTCATGGTAACGGTGACCCAGAGAACGACTGCAGCCACACCAAGAGCCTGCACTCCGAGAAGACCGAGACCTCCACCATAAAAGAGCCCACCATCTACGGCAAACAGTCCAACAAGTACCGTTCCTAAACCTCCAGCCACACCATGTACACCGAATGCGCCGACCGGATCATCGATTTTGGCCTTATTCTCAATGAATTCTATCGCATAAACCATAGCCACTGAAGAAATCAGACCAATGGCGACTGCGCCAAATGGATCAACTACTGCACAGCCTGCTGTGATTCCCACCAGACCTGCTAGAGCACCATTCATTGTCAGTCCAAGATCTGGTTTCCCTAATCGATACCAGGACAGAAGCATGGCAATCAAAGTACCAGAAGCGGCAGCTAAATTGGTATTGAGAAGGATCGTTCCAATCAGCGTCAGTGATCCTTCATCCGATGCTTCAAGAGTAGAAGCGCCATTGAATCCGAACCAGGCAAACCAGAGGATAAACACGCCAAGGGCTGCAATAACCAGATTATGTCCAGGAATTGTTTTTGCTTTGCCATCCTTATCATATTTTCCAGCTCTTGGACCGACGATTTTAGCTCCAACGAGAGCAGTCACCCCGCCGACCATGTGAACAGCGACCGAGCCTGCAAAATCTTCAAATCCTAAGGCCGCGAGCCAGCCTCCTCCCCAGATCCAGTGTCCGGAGATAGGATAGATCAGACCTGAAATAACGACTGTGTATAAAAGATATGAACTGAATTTTGTCCGTTCTGCCATCGCTCCTGACACGATCGTCGCTGCTGTTGCGCAGAAGACGGTCTGAAACATCAGGAACACGTACCCTGGTATGTTGCTGTCGTAGTTCTGAGTCACGAACAGATCCGGTCTTCCAATGAAGCCGAAAAGTGTTGGGCCAAACATGATACCGAAACCTACGAACCAGTAGAGCAGAGACCCCGTAACAAAATCCATCAGATTTTTCATAATAATGTTACCGGAGTTTTTGGCTCTGGTCAGTCCTGACTCAAGAAGTGCAAAACCAGCCTGCATGAAAAAAACAAGAACGGTTCCTAATAATACCCAAAGCGTGTCTGTTGCCGACATAATAATAGCCTCCCTTTCTAAGATGTTCCCCATTCTATCCTTCCTCTATAAATTAGACAATAGTGATAAAAACATTAGAAAAAGATTAACGTTTTAACTTGTTCTTACTGCATATATTAAAAAATGTAACCGCTGTTAGTTTATATTATTTTGCTGATGTTTAATGACGTCTTCTAGATCCGGACAAAAAAACGGCCGAAGAATGAACACTTCCCTAGGGTCATGTCCGTTCTACGGCCAGTTACGTTATACATTAAATTTTATACAGCTTTCAGCTGCTCATCTGGAGACTGGAACTGAGAGTTGTACAGATCAGCATAAAAACCGTCCTGGTCCATCAGCTCATCATGATTTCCAGTTTCGATGACATCACCATGATTCATGACAATGATCTTATCTGCATCTCTAATTGTAGAAAGTCTATGGGCGACAACGAAACTAGTCCGGTCCTGCAGAAGGTTTTCCATCGCTTTCTGTATGAGTAATTCTGTACGCGTATCGACGGATGATGTTGCTTCATCAAGAATCAGGATGTCCGGATCAGCTAGAAAAGCCCTTGCGATCGTAATCAGCTGACGTTGCCCTTGAGAGATATTCGTTCCTTCTTCATTCAGAACGGTATTGTATCCATCTGGCAGTCGTCTGACAAAGTCATCCACATGAGCTGCTCTGGATGCCTCAAGGATCTGTTCATCAGTCAGATTCTCTTTATCGTGACTGCCATAAGCAATGTTGTCCCAAATTGTTCCGTTAAAAAGCCAGGTATCCTGAAGCACCATTGAAAATCTGCTTCTAAGTTCTGCCCGGTCGATGTCTCTTACATCCACACCTTCATAACGGATGCTTCCTCCTTTAACATCATAGAAGCGTTCAAGCAGATTGATCAAGGTTGATTTCCCTGCTCCAGTTGGTCCGACAACAGCAATCATTTCGCTCTCATTGACTGTCAGGTTGAAATCCGTCATGAGCAGCTCATCTTCGCTGCTGTCTCCGTAACCAAACTGAACGTGTTCAAACTCAATTTTATAAGGAGAAGCTGGTTTAGGTTCAAGTCCGGATACTGTTTCTTCCATTTCTTCCTCGTCCAGGATCTCAAAGACCCGTTCACAGGAGGCAATTGTCACTTGAATCGTATTGGCCAAGTTGGCTATCTGTCTGACGGGCTGGGAGAACTGGTTGACGTACTGAATAAATGCCTGTACGTTACCGAGTGAGACCGTGCCGTTAGCTACGCCGATACCACCGACAATCGCTACACCAAAGTAGCCTAAGTCTCTTGAGAAGCTGACCAGCGGCATCATGATCCCTGAAAGGAACTGGGCTTTCCATGATGCTTCATTCAGCTTGGAGCTCTGAACGACAAATTTTTCGATCTCATCTTCTTCCCGGTTGTATGTCTTAACAATCGTATGTCCAGAAAATGTCTCTTCCACCTGGTCATTCAATACACCGAGTTCTCTCTGCTGGCTTGCGAACTGTCTTTGCGACTTAGGTGCTACCCAGGCAATCAGAAGGAAACTGATCGGCACAGTGACGATGGTTACCAGCGTAAGACGAATATCAATGACATTCATGACGGTCAGTACTGTTACAAACTGGACCACACTGATGATGAACTGCGACAGAGACTGCTGAAGAGTATTCGCAATCTGGTCCATGTCATTGATCGCACGGGACATGATATCTCCATTGGAATGTGTATCATAGTATTTTATCGGTAGAGTGGACATTTTTTCTTTCAGTTCTTTACGCATGTCATATACAGTTTTCTGTGCTATACGAGCCGTTATGAATGACTGGAAGTACTGAAAAACTGACTGAGTGATGTAGACGATCCCTACTGTAATCAGAATATTTCTGATCAGTGTAAAATCAATCGGGAATTGCTGGATCGTCTGACCCGCTTCCTGAAGGGATGTTCCTTCCTGCAGGCCTCTGTATATTTCTGTGGTTGCCAGTCCTAGGATATATGGCGCAATGGTTCCCATGATCGTAGCAGCTATGACGAGAACGAATGTCAGAATCAGACCCCAGAAACGAGTGGACATGTACTTGACCAGTCTGAATGTCGTTCCCCAGAAATCCTTAGCTTTTTTAGCCTTCATATAGGCTGCGCTTTTAGTCTGGTTTTTCATTAAATGTCCTCTCCTTTCATCTGAGAATCCATGATTTCCTTGTAAATTTTGTTTGAGCGCTTCAGTTCGTCATGTGTGCCTTTTCCGACTACTTTCCCTCTATCAAGAACAATGATCTGGTCAGCATCCACTACTGTACTGATGCGCTGAGCAATAATCACGACTGCCGATTCTCTAGTTTCCGGCTTCAATGCTTCTCTCAGCTTGGCGTCCGTCTTGAAGTCGAGCGCCGAAAATGAATCATCGAATACCAGGATGTCTGCTTTAGTAACAAGTGCTCGTGCAATGCTTAAACGCTGCCTCTGTCCGCCGGAGAAGTTTCCGCCTCCCTGCTCAACTCTCGAATCAAGTCCTTTAGGAAGGTTTTCTACAAAATCTTTTCCTTGAGCAATATCCAGTGCATGCCAGATTTCTTCATCTGTAGCGTCAGGTTTACCGTACTTAAGATTGCTTCTGATCGTTCCCGAGAAAAGGAGAGCTTTCTGAGGAGCAAAACCGATTAGACGCCTCAAGGCTCCCTGCTCGACCTCTCTGATATCGATTCCGTTGATTTCAATCGCCCCATCTTCTACATCGTAGAGACGAGGAATCAGATTGGCCAGAGTCGTTTTCCCTGACCCTGTTCCTCCAATGATCGCCAGTCTTTCTCCTTTTTTAAGGGTAAAGTCGATATCATCCAGGGCTAGTTTTTCTGCTCTAGGGTAACGGTAATTGATGTGATTGAAACGAAGAGAGACTTCTCTATCTATGGATAAGTCTTTCGGGTCATCCGGATCTTTAATAATATTAGGTGTATCCAGTACTTCCAGCACACGCGCGGCTGCAATCTGCCCTCTTGGCAGGAAGAACAGAACGAATGATACCATCATGATTCCCAGAAGAATCTGCATTGCGTAAGTCATGAAAGCTACAAGGTTACCTACCTGCATATTGCCTTCACTAATGAACTGTGCACCGAACCAGATGATCATGATGTTAGTAATGCTGACCGCAAACACCATCGATGGCATCATGAATGCCAGGATAGTCTGTGCTTTGATTGAGGTCGCGGCAAAGTCCCAGTTGACTTCATCGAACCGTTCCTTTTCATAGTCATCCTTATTAAAAGCCCGGATTACACGAATTCCTGTGAGTCCTTCTCGGAAGACACGGTTCAAGTTGTCTGTCTTCAGCTGCAGAGATTTAAAGATCGGACTGGTCAGTCTCAAGATAAGAAACAGCAGACCAATTAGTATCGGCATGGAGATAAGGAATACAAAAGCCAGATCCGGTTCTCTAGAATAAGCCATGATGCCGGCACCGACCATTAAAAATGGAGCCAGCGTCATTATTCGAATGACCATCATCATGACAAATTGAATCTGCATGACATCATTAGTCGTTCGGGTGATCAGAGTGGACGTCCCAAAGCGGTCGAGCTCTTC
The DNA here is from genome assembly GCF_900109325.1 of Alkalibacterium pelagium. Lineage (GTDB taxonomy): Bacteria > Bacillota > Bacilli > Lactobacillales > Carnobacteriaceae_A > Alkalibacterium > Alkalibacterium pelagium. Next base: position 199,332 of record NZ_FNZU01000001.1, on the reverse strand, counting down.
ATTTGTAAAATAGGTCACGATTTTATAGACTCTACGACGAATCGTATCCCCTAGTCCTTGAGATTCTTTCGCTCCGAAATAGACATTCAGTAAAGCGGAAACGATTGTCAGGAAAGTAAAGCCAAGCATCAGCAGACCTGTTCGGGTAATGTAGCCAATGTCTCCTTCAGCAACACCAAAGTCGATGATGTTTGCAGTAATCGTCGGCATCGCCAGCATCCCTACAACTTGAAGGGCCATAAAAAACAGACTTAAGGCTACTCGCCAGGGATTCATCCATCTTGCTAGTTTTAACATAATTAATCCTCTTCTTTATTGTTTATTTTCACACCATACGTGATCCAGCTCAGTCGTTTAATAAACAGCTCCTGTGTGCTGGATACGGATAGTTCCTTCCAGAACCCTTCCATAATGGTGTCGTTCAACATACTGAGAATATATCTCAAAATATCGATCACTTCTTTTTCAGTTTCCATCTTCAACTGTGACCGGTCCACGACATCAAGTATCCGTTTCCCGTCAGGCAATTTCTGATAGCCGGCCTTGTCAAAATCGACACGGGCTTCCTGATTGATCTGATAATTCATATGCATATACATATTCTCAAAAAATCCGAACTTTTCTGATTCCATAATGTATTTGATGTATTTTTCACCAAACAATTTATATCCTTCAAAGAAGTCTCCGTCTTTCTCCTTAAAACTTTTGAACATCAGCTGCCTGTAATTATATCTGAACTTGCTTATGAGAAAAAAGTAAAGGTCCTTCTTATCTTCAAAATATTGATAAAAACTTCCACGTGAGATGTTTGAGTTCTTGACAATATTTGAAATAGAGGCGTCGTTCAATGATTTTTCAGAAAATTCCTTCATCGCACCGGCAATCAACCGTTGTCTTTTTTCTTCCGACAAATTAAAAAATGTCTGGGATGGCACACTAGTCAGTCCTTCCTTATTTGAAGTGAAAATGACATACTGTCATAATATGGTATTATATGTGACATGCTGTCATTAATCAACCTTTTAAAAAAAGTTCACGACTTTTTCAAGAAGTGAACTTTCAGGAATCCTCTCTATTTTTCACTTTAACCAGCGCTTCCTGCGTATTGACAGGTGCTTCTTCTACATCATACCAGCCTGTAGTAGCGCGGTACCAGTCAAATGCCATAGATACGATAATTTTTATTATGGCATAACCAGGTATACCAAATACGATTCCCATGAGACCGAACAGCCTTCCCCCGATCAGAAGCAGAAAAATGATGTTGACTGGATGAATCTTCAAAGTATTTCCAATGATCTGAGGTGAGATGATCCGATTTTCAAGAATCTGTTCCACTCCAAATACGATTAGAACCTTGAACAACATAAAAGGTGAATCTACGATAGCGATGATCAGAGCAGGAATGCTTGCTACGAACGATCCGAGATAAGGAATCAGATTCAGAAACCCTGCAAAAATCCCAAGTGTCAGCGCAAAATCTAGTCCCACGATGGTAAAACCGATCCAGAATATGAAGCCAACTGAAATAGCTACGATCAGCTGTCCTCGAACATAGAAGCTGACCTGCTTGTTGATTTCTGAGAAAAGCTGATTGGTTTTCTCTCTGGCCTGAATTGGAATGTATTTAGATACGAAAGGCGGAATTTTTTTCCCGTCTTTCAGAAGATAATAGAGAACAAACGGCATAGTAAACAATGTAATGAATACTTGAGTAACTGTACCTATGAATGTGCCTATGCTCCCCATCGTTGCATTCAGTAAGTTCGTCGTCTGATTCGTCACTGTTTCAAGTACCGTTGTTTCACTCAGCTGATCCATAAAATCAGTAAAGGCTTGAGTATTCAGAAGACTGTCGAGCTGAAGCATCAAGTTATTCCAGTACACGGGCCAATTGGTTATCAGAGAATTCAATTGTTCTCTGATGATCGGTACTATGAAGTTCATGCCGCCTACAATCAGCAGGATGAGCAGACTGAACATGAATGCTATGGCAGTATTTCTTGAAAATCGTTTTTTCTCAAGCCAGTCGACGATCGGATTTAACAGGTAGTAGAAAATGACCGCAAAAATAAGTGGCGGTCCTACGATTTCTAAAATGATGCCTACTGGTCTGAAAATGAAGGAGATACGGGTAAGCATATATATATTGATAAACAGAAGAAAAGTTATGACTAAGCCTGAAACAATTTTATTATTGATGACCCTTTTCCAGAACCAGGTCTTACTCCACTGGCTCGATTTTTTCTCATTCTGATCCTTGTCCATACCCACGCTCCTTTCTGTCTACACTATCAGTTTAGCATATTCTATATATTTTTAGGTATCTAAATAACTGAAAAATATTTTGTTGGGAGACGTGCTCTTTTCTTTCACGGCAAGTAAATAGTTTGTTATACTTATTTAAGAACCTAATTTATGAAGGAGGTCCCTGAATGACTGACAAATTAATTCTGGGAACGTATACCAAGAGAGAAAGTAAAGGGATTTACAGTATTGAACTCAACACAGCTACAAAACAGCTTGAAAATTTGAAGCATGAAGCCTCGTTAGGCAGTCCGACTTACCTGGACGGATCTGATGATTACAGCCTGCTGTTTTCTGTTTCCAAAAAGGATAACGGAAAAGGCGGGATTGCTTCATTCAGAAAGTCCGACTCCGACGAGTACGAGCTTGTAGATGAATGGCTCGAAGAAGGCGCGCCTCCCTGCTATGTAGCTTATGATGAAGACAAGGGACTCCTCTATACTGCCAATTATCATAAAGGAGAAGTCGCTGTCCTTAAAGTTTCCGATGAAGGCAAACTGGAACTTGTGGATAAATCAGCGCATTCAGGGAAGTCTGCCCATGAAAATCAGGATGGCCCTCATGCTCACTACTTCGATCTGACTCCAGACAAGAAGTATCTGGTGGCCTGCGATCTTGGAACAGACGAAGTCTACACGTATTCTCTTACTGATAATAATGAGCTGAAAGAAGCGGCAGTTTTTGAAACAGCTCCCGGCACTGGGCCGCGTCATATTGCCTTTCATCCTGACAAAGCAGTTGCATACGTTTTTGGAGAACTGAGCAGTGAGGTCCTGACTCTTTCTTACGACGCTGAGAATGGCTCTTTCAATCACCTTCAGACTGTTTCTTCTATACCTGAAGACCATACAGCTTTCAACGGTGGAGCGGCGATCCGAGTGTCTTCAGACGGCCGATTCGTTTATGCGTCAAACCGTGGACACGACACCATTGCCATCTTTTCTGTCAATGAAGACGGAACGTTGACGCTGAATGACTATGTACCGACTGAAGGAGAGATTCCACGTGACTTCAATCTGGACCCAACGGAATCTTATGTTGTCGTCGGGCACCAGGATACTGACAATCTCTCTTTGTTTGAGCGAGACGCTTCTGACGGAAGCCTGACCTTACTTCAAAAAGATGTCTACGCCCCTGAAGTAATCTGTGTTCAGTTCGTATAAGTCAATTAATCCTGACACTAAACAATTCATTTGAAAGAGAGGGGCTCCCTCTCTTTTTCATTTTTTTTCATTTTTTCATAACTTGATTTAAACTATTCGATTCTGTGACCCTTTACCTCTTAAGGCCCAGAAAAGAGTACGGCTTATGAAAAACTGGAAATAATCTCGAATTCAGAATATACTTAACTATGTATCATTACTTTATGACTATGAAAAGGAGTATAAACCTCATGCATCATTTTAAAACATCCGACTTATCTGCCAAACAGCAGTACAAGTTTCTTACCGGCAGCGTCATTCCCAGGGCAATTGCCTGGATCACTTCTCTTAATGAAAAAGATGACGTTGTCAATGCTGCACCATTCAGCTTCTTTAGTGTGGCATCCAACCAGATCCCACTTCTTACTGTCTCAATTTTGAGAACGAACGGAAAAGCTAAAGACACAGCTTTGAACATTATCGATCAGAAAGAAGCTGTCGTTCATATCGTGAGTAAATCGCTGACTTCAGATATGAATGAGACATCTGCTCCTCTTGCCTCCGATGAGAGTGAGCTGGACCGGACAAATCTTTCATTAGTCGACAGTTCGTCCGTTAAAGTCCCTGGAATCAGAGAGGCTCTTATCCGCTTTGAAACCACTCTGTATCAGCATATTCCCATCGAAGATGAATCTGGAGAGGTTGTAACCGACCACTTCCTTCTTAAAGTAACCGATGTTCACATCGATCCAGCCGTATATGATTCAGAGAAAGAATATATCCTCCCTGAACATCTTGAACCAGTAGCCCGTCTGTCTGGAAATGCCTATTCTGAAATAGGGAATGTCTTTACTATTGTTCGTCCACAGAACTGATTAGGCATTAGTCACACCTATCTTGCTGATTCTGATTGTACATTTTCGATCAGCTGAACTACCCGGCATAAATATGATGTGTGCTGGTATGTATACACCTAGAGCACAAAAAAAAGCCTCGAGAATATCCTTCCCGAGGCTTTTATTAGTGTGTTATTTAGAAGAAACAGAACCGATTTCTGCACCTTTTTGTGTTTCACCAGTAGTAGACAGGTCATAGTCTCCCACCTGATCCATGTTGGTGAAGACAATGATGACTGTATTTTCTTTACCAGCAGCTTTCAGACCTTCGAGATCAACTGTTGAAATCTTAGTTTCTGGTGTAACCGTGTCCCCTTCTTTGACTAACGTGTCAAATGGTCCGCCTTCAAGTTCTACAGTGTCGATACCGATATGAACCAGAACTTCTATGCCGTTATCCAGCTCAAGTCCAACTGCATGCTGGGTCGGAAAGACGCTGACAACCTTACCTGAACCTGGTGAATAGATGTCTCCATCGCTTGGGACAACACCAAACCCGTCTCCCATCATTTTCTGTGAAAAGACTGGATCATCCACTTCATCGATTGGAATGACTTTTCCGTTTACCGGGTTGCTCAATACGACTTTCGTCTCTTTAGGTTCATTTCCTTTTCCTTTTAAAAAGTCAAAAACTCCCATAATTCTCCCTACTTTCTCAAAATTTTTGTGCTGACAGTATACATAATTTCCGATACTTATTCTATAAATAATAGTAACACATCCTAGGGTAAACAAAAACTAAAAAGATTTTGTGATGAATTCTTCATATTCTTATGGTTTTTTAACGCCTGTTTTTGTTAAGATGGAAGAGTTGAATTTAACAAAAAGGAGATATGACTGTGTTATTAGAATTATTAAAGTCCATCATACTGGGCGTAGTACAAGGGATTACAGAATGGCTGCCTGTTAGCAGCACCGGGCACATGATCCTGGTAGACGAGTTTCTCATACTTAATACTACTGACGAATTCAAGGAAATGTTCCTTGTAGTCATTCAGCTGGCTTCCATTATGGCGGTAGTTCTGCTTTATTTTAAAAAACTTAACCCCTTTGACTCAGGAAAAAATGATCTGCAGAAAAAAGAAACCTGGCATATCTGGTACAAAGTACTTATCGGCATCATTCCTGCAGGCGTATTCGGTGTCCTGTTTGAAGATGCCATCCATAACCTTTTCTATAACTGGATTACAGTAGCAGTAGCCCTCATCATCTATGGGGTCGCATTTATCGTAATAGAGAAACGTAATGAAGGAAAGATTCCAACTATAGCAACTTGGGAAGATTTAAATTATAAAGTCGCCCTCATGATTGGGTTCTTTCAGGTGCTTGCTCTGATTCCAGGTACATCCCGTTCAGGTGCAACGATTGTCGGGGCTATCCTTATTGGAACAGCCCGTCCGATTGCTGCTGAATATTCTTTCTTCCTGTCCATCCCCGTGATGATGGGGGCAAGTCTGATCAAACTGCTGGGATTCGGCTTTACTTTCACATTAGAAGAATTACTCATTCTGATCGTCGGCTGTATTGTATCTTTCCTGGTATCAATTTTTGCCATCAAATTCCTTATGAACTACATCCGTCGAAATGACTTCAGCTCATTCGGCTGGTACAGGATAGCTGTAGGTTTCGTCGTCATCGGATACTTCTGGCTGATAGGATAACTGACTAAGCTGTTTACGTTTTTTCTTGCGATACAAGGATACGTATGCCATAATGAGCTTGAAAGATAATTGAATATCTCTTTCACTAGGGGAGCCGCTGACGGCTGAGAAAAGCAATGCTTTGACCCTTGGAACCTGATCTGGTTAACTCCAGCGTAGGGAAGTGGAGCTTAGATCATTATGTATGGAGTGTTTTAGACGACTCTCCAGCGTTCATCATGACTTTTAAGTTAAGCCGCCCTGCAGATAAGCAGAGCGGCTTTTTTGCAGTCAGATAACTTATATATAGATGAAGTTAAATGCGTAGATCCATTCCCGTTCTTCTCGCACCCTTCACTTCCTGCATCAGACCGCTTTTCTCAGCCGGTGTTCTTCTTGTTCATCTGCCTTTCTGCTCCTTCGTCGGTTACTATTTTTGGAGCGGGAGTCATAAGGTGGCATATTGTAACTATCATACTACTGGAGGCTAAACCATGTCATTTACCGAAGAATTAAGGCAAGAAGCTGATTCAATATTCCAGTCTATTTTCAGACATCCCTTCGTGCAAGGAATAGGATCTGGACAACTGGAAGCTGAACAGCTCATTCATTATGTCAAACAGGATTTTGAATACTTAAATACCTTTAATCAAGTTTACGGTATAGCTATTTCAAAAAGTCTACTTAGAGAGGATATGGCAGTTTTTAACAGTCAGATCACGTTCATTCTGGATGCTGAAGTGCACCCTCACACTAATTTCTGTCAGGTAGCTGGTGTCAGATATAAAGATTTACAGTATGAACCATTGGCTCCATCCGCACATCACTACACTCGTCATATGCTTGATGTTGCTCAACGAGGAAGTTTCGGCGAAATTCTCGCTGTGCTGCTCCCTTGTCCATGGACCTATCTGGAAATTGCCCATCACTTGAAAGAAACATTTTCTATAGATGATACTCATCCTTTTTCTGAATGGATCTCCTTCTATGCAAAAAACGAAGTGGATACGATTATCAGTACATTCCGAACACGACTTGACGCATATGCAGAGTCAGCTTCAGATGCTGAAAAAGCTCGCATGAAGGAAGCTTTTGTCAAAAGCTGTCAGCTGGAGTGGATGTTCTGGAATATGGCCTACCATATTGAAAAGTGGCCGGTCTAAGTGATAGGTAATATGCGGCGTTCTGAGTGAGGAAACAGGTGGTATTGAGCTGGTCAGCTTGTTACGCCCCACTCGAGGTGGAGATTGACCGTGGGTGGCCGTAAGTTGGTTGTAAGATCCGTCTTGCGACTCACTCGATATGGTGAGCGGCCGTGAGTTGGTCCTAAGATCCGTCTTGCGACAAACTCGGTGTGGTGAGTGACAGTGAGTTGGTTGTAAGATCCGTCTTGCGACTCACTCGATGTGGTGAGCAGCCGTGAGTTGGTCCTAAGATCCGTCTTGCGACTCACTCGATGTGGTGAGCAGCCGTGAGTTGGCCCTAAGACCCGTCTTGCGACACACTCATCCAGAATCTGCTGGTGACTTTGTTCTAAGACGCATCATACAGCCTACTCATCCAATCCAAAAGCTAAAAATAAGGACCAATATACTAAATTTCTAATTTCAAATACAGAAAAAGCCGTCAAATCGAGGGAAAACTTCCCTGACTCGATTTGACGGCTTTTATTCTGATTAATTAGTATCCCATCTGGTTAAAGAACCACAAGATTCTTCACCACCCTAAATCAGGATTACTTTTAATACAAGGGTTCATCTACCAGATGGACCCCTTCATCTTCCTCAACACAGGATCTGACTTTCCAGATATCATCTGCGTAGCGCTGAATTGTGTAGTCAGCTGAAAATGGAGCAGAAGACGCGATATTCAACAAGGATTTACGCGCCCACTCATTCTGATCTTTATATAGATCATCGACTTTATTCTGAGCCTCGACATATGATGCGAAATCTTTCAATACAAAATATTCATCATTAAAGTTAACCAGTGAATCGAATAACGCATAGCCTTCATCTTGTAGATTCGGAATCGTTCCACTGGTCAGTGCATCCAGAACATTCTTAAGTTTCGGATTAGACTCATAAAGTTCCCTTGCCTGATAAGACTGATTTGCTTTCAATTCGTATACTTCTTTGCTGGATAGTCCAAAGACAAATAGATTCTCTTCACCAACAAAATCTTTTATTTCAATATTCGCTCCATCCAATGTCGCCAATGTTAGAGCTCCGTTTGCCATCAGTTTCATGTTGCTTGTTCCTGACGCTTCCATACTTGCAAGTGAAATCTGTTCACTGATATCTGCAGCCGGAATTATTTTCTCCGCCAGAGATACACCGTAATTTTCAAAGAAGACAATTTTCAGCTTGTCGCCGACATCAGGATCGTTGTTCACCAGATCAGCCAGAGAGTTGATCACTTTAATAATCTGCTTTGCATAATGGTAGCTTGGTGCAGCCTTTGCCCCGAATATGAAGACTCTAGGAACATAGTCAGCAGATGGGTCTGCTTTGATTTCAAGATAGCGGTGCAGAATATGCAGCAGATTCAAATGCTGTCGCTTGTAAGCATGCAGACGCTTGATCTGAACATCGAACAAGGCATTCGGGTCAACTGTGATTCCTTTGACTTCCTTGATATAGTCAGCCAGACGTTTTTTATTCTTAAGCTTTACATCCGTTAGCTTATTTAATGTATCCTTATCTTTCTCGAAGCCTTTGAACACTTTAAGTTCTGACGGAGTAAGCTTCCAGTTTTCCCCAATTTTTTCGTCGATAAGTTTAGTCAGCTCAGGATTGGCTAAGTGAACCCATCTACGCTGAGTAATGCCGTTAGTCTTGTTGTTGAACCGTTCCGGATATAATTCAAAGAAATCTTTCAGCACATCATTCATGAGAATGTCAGTATGAAGTTTAGCTACCCCATTCACACTGTGACTGCCGATCACTGCTAGGTGAGCCATGTTGACGACTCCATTCTGCAGAATGGCTGTCTGCCAGGTGATGCGCTCTCCATATAGTGGCAGAGTATTTTCAACAAAGCGATTGTTGATTTCTTCGATGATCATGTAAATTCTAGGCAGCAGCTCTTTCATCATATCGATCGGCCATTTTTCCAGTGCTTCACGAAGAATGGTATGGTTAGTATAGCTGCATGTCTTGAATGTGATTTCCCAAGCCTGTTCCCATGATAAATGCTCTTCATCGATAAGGATACGCATCAGTTCAGGAACAACTAAAGCAGGATGAGTATCATTGATATGGATAGCCACTTTATCAGGAATGTTCTTACGGGGAACATTATATTTACGGAAGTGCCTGATAATGGACTGTACCCCCGCCGATACCATGAAGTATTCCTGTTTCAGACGAAGCAGGCGGCCTTCATAGTTGGAATCATCTGGGTACAGGACCTGAGTGATCTCCTTGATTGGCTCTGTTTCTTCAATCGTATGATAGTTCGCTTCTTCTTCTACCGGGATTTCAGCTGACCATAAACGAAGATTATTGACTGTGTCATTTCTATAGCCAACCATAGGGGTATCATAAGGCACGGCCAGAACATTCAAAGTATTCTCATAATGTGGGACCAGATGGCCCTGATGGTTTTCTTCCAGCCAGACATTCCCGCCGAATCTCACCATACAGGTAGATTTGTCATTTCTCGTTTCCCATACATTTCTGTACCTTAACCAGTTTTCAGGCAGTTCAACCTGGTACCCATCGACAAACTTTTGTCTGAACAGGCCATACTGATAACGAATACCATTTCCATTACCTGCCATACCTAGAGAAGCCAGTGAATCCATAAAGCAGGAAGCGAGACGTCCCAAGCCACCATTACCTAATGCCGGGTCGGCTTCTGCTTCTGCCAGCTGATCAAATGATAATTCCAGTTCGCTCAAACCTTCTTTAACCACATCTAAAAGACCCAAGTTATATGCATTACTTCTTAATTGTCTACCGGGAAGAAATTCCATAGAAAAATAATACACTTGTTTGACGCTGTTTTTAATATACTTTTCTCTTGTCTCTTTCCAGTAACTTGAAATATAGTTTTTTACGAGCAGACCTAAAGCATTGTAAAGCTGTTCGTTTGATCCTTCTTCGTAACTGTAGGCATACATGCTTTGAAACTGCTGTTTAAATTCTTTAACAAACTGTTTAACTGTTACTTCCATAAACATTCCTCCATCTTTTCTACCCCGAGTATACCTCATAGATTAAAATTTGAAAAGAAATCTCTAACCTGTCTATACAGGCATTGTCCCCTTTTGACATTTTAAATACAAATAAACGAAAATAGTATAACTTAATTGCAGTCATACTATTTTCGTTCGTTAATAAAGTTCTAATTGACAGAAAATCGACTCTTAAACATGATCATTCTGATACAGTTGCTTGAATCAGTCACCATTAATAAACCAGATAGCGGTACTGATCCAGATACTTTTGAGCCGACTGTTTCCAGCTATTATCTGTTTCCATCGCTCTGATCTGCAATGTATTAAAACTGTCAGGCCTATCATAATAGACAGTCAGGGCGCGGTCGATCGTGCTCAACATCGTCAGGACATCAAAATCATGGAAACTGAATCCTGTTCCTTCATCTGTCCACTCATTATGTGGCTGAATCGTATCCACCAGTCCCCCGGTTTCATGGACGATCGGCAAGGTGCCATATCTCAGTGAATTAAGCTGAGATAGTCCGCACGGTTCAAATAATGATGGCATAAGGAACAGATCTGATCCTGCATAGATCCACTGAGCCAGTTCACTGTCGAAATCAATAATTGCACTGAACTTGTCCGGGTAGGTCTCCGTATAATATCTGAACGCATCTTCGAAATACGGTTTACCCGTTCCGATCAGTACCATCTGCATATGACGGTGCTTCATCAGTTCTTCCATCGCATCGACGATCAGCTCTACGCCTTTCTGTTCATCCAGGCGAGTAACGATTCCCACTAAAGCAACTTCGTCATCTTCCGGTAGCCCCACTCTTTTCTGTAGAGCCAGTTTGCTTTTTACTTTACCGGATAAATCGTCTTTTGAAAACGTAGCTGGTATGACTGAATCTGTCTGGGGATTATAGGTATCATAGTCTATCCCATTAACGATTCCGACAAGCTTGTGCTGAATATTTCTTAAATCTCCATCCAGTCCGTAGCCAAACTCAGGTGTCTGAATTTCATTCGCATATGTCGGACTGACCGTGGTGACCAGATCAGCATAGTAGATGCCGCCTTTCAGCCAGCACACATTGTCCCCGTACTTCAATCCTCTTTCGTGGAATGCTGCATAGCCGATATCAAAGTGGTCGGACAGCACATACTGATCATAGACGCCTTGAAACAGAATGTTATGAATCGTCAGTACCGTTTTTATATCTCTCAAGCTATTAATCCAGCTGTATTTATCTTTTAAAAGCACAGGCATCATCGCAGTCTGCCAGTCATTGACATGAAGGATATCTGGGATGAAACCTATTTGTTCAAGCATTTCAATAGCCGCCTGCTGGAAAAAGGCAAAACGTTCACTGTCATCTCCATAGTCATAGAGATTTTCCCTGTCAAAATAAAAGAGATTATCAATAAAGTAGTATGTCACCTTATCTCTAACCAGCTGCTTGATGCCACAATGCTGATTCCTCCATCCTACCTTGACGGTGAAAGAACAGACATCTTCCAGTTCCTCAATCGTCTCTTCACTTAGCTTCTGAACAAAATAGGGAAGAACGACACGGACATCGTTCCCTTCTTTCGCCAGTTCCTTTGGGAGGGAACCCATGACATCCCCGAGTCCACCAGTTTTAAAGAAAGGTGCACACTCTGAAGCAGCAAATAATAGTTTCATTTCCTTACTCACTCCTCCTTGACCTCTCCTTCTGCATAAACAACACCGTCTTTAGCAATAACTATAGGATTATCGGCTGTCCCTTCCAGACGGGCACCTTTTTTCACATACACATGTTTGTCAAGAATGACATGTTTTAAGTAGGCTCCTTCTTCGATACAGGAATCCTGCATGATAATTGAATCTTCGATGTGTGCATCTTCAGCTATTGTTACTTTCCGATAAACCAGAGAATCCTTCACCGTACCATATACCTCGCAGTCATTAGCAAACTGAGCATTTTCAATGACCGCGGATTTTCCATAATAAGTTGGAGCTGAATTCTTAGAACGTGTTCTAACTGGATCGGCACGATAGAACAGTGAATTGAAGTTGTCCTCATCCAGCATGTCCATATTGGCATCATAATAACTCTTGATGTCTTCAATGACTTTAAGGTACCCCGTATATTCATAGCCGTAGACAGAACAGCCTGATTCAAGACTGAACTTGATAAAATTGTTAACGTTTATATCCATATCAGCCTGTTTCGCTCTGTACAGATAATCGAGGAAGGTTTTCTTGCTTAAAATCATCGTTTCCATGTTCAGATTGAAGCGGTCTTCCTTTACATCAGATATGGCTGTAACGCCGCTGATATCACAGTCCTCTTCATCTCCCAATTCAAGTGCAGAATAGACCGTGTCGCTGCTCAGTTCATTTCTGTTCACTTTCTTGTAGACAACCGTGACCTGACTATCCTTATCTTCATGGAAATGCATGAGCGATTCAATCTGAATGTTCGATAGGAAAGCTGAACCCATCATCACGACATACTCGGCTCTGGCACGAGTCACGTAATTATAGTGATCTTCATAATAGAAACGGTCGTGTTTTGATTCAGCGCTGCGGTCGGCTTTTAGTTTAACCTGAGAATGTGTGAATACTCCTCCACCAGCTAGAGAATCCAGTCCCCATGTGGATCCAGAACGGATATGGTCATACAGGGAGTGGCCTGATCCGGAAATGAACAGTGCAGCAGATTCCGCTTCAGCATTATATAAACTTGAAAACGGAAAATCAATCAGACGATACCGACACGCAAAAGGCAGAGAAGCCACTGGTCTTCTGTTCGTCAGTGGTTTCAGCTTGTCTTCATACTCGACTAAATTCAGTATTGGTGCGATTTTATTTCTCATCGGAATACCCTCCTATTTCTTCTCCGTATCCAGCGACTGCAATGTCATCTTCAGTACCCACCAGCTCGGCATCATCATAAATATGTGCGCCTTCTCCAACAATTGCTTTTTCAATTCTGACATTCTCTCCAATTACCGCATTCGGCATGATGAAGGAATCAGTAATAACTGAATTTTTTCCAACCTTGACATTATGTGACAGGATGGAATGATTGATTTCGCCTGCTACATAACACCCGTCAGTAATCATGGAATCTTTCACTTTTGCAGAAGATGTCAGGAACTGTGGTGTAGTGTTCGGACTCTTGGAGTAGACTCTCCAGTCCCGATTTCGGATATTAAGGTCGTGATCAGGGTCCAGGAACTCCATGTTTGCGCTCCACAGGCTTTCAAGTGTACCGACATCTTTCCAGTATCCTTCAAACGAGTAAGCATAGATAGCTTCACTGTTTCTCAGATAAGCCGGAATCACGTGGTGGCCGAAGTCTTCCATCTGTCTGTTTTTAGACTGGTTATCTACAAGATACTGTTTCAGACGTGGCCAGCTGAAGATATAGATCCCCATAGATGCCAGGTTTGATTTCGGATTATCCGGTTTTTCCTGGAATTCAATGATTCGATCTGTGCGGTCTGTAGCCATGACCCCGAATCGTGACGCATCTTCCCAAGGCACAGGCATGACCCCTACCGTTAGTGAAGCAGCCTGTTGCTTGTGATAATCGAGCATTTTTTCGTAATCCATTTTATAAATGTGATCTCCTGATAAAATCACAACATAATCTGGATTTTTCTGGTCAATAAAATCAATGTTCTGAAAGACAGCATGTGCTGTTCCTTTAAAGAACTTCTCTCCATCGACGCTTGAATAAGGCTGCAGGATGGTCGCTCCTCCGTTATGTCGATTCAAACCCCAGCTCGAACCATTTCCTACGTGATCATTCAGGACCAGCGGCTGATACTGAGTCACCACTCCTACGTCATTAATACCTGAGTTTGCACAGTTCGATAAAGCGAAATCTATAATACGGTAGTTACCGCCAAAAGGTACAGCAGGCTTGGCAATCTGCTTGGTCAGTTTGCCTAAGCGCGATCCCTGCCCTCCAGCTAAGATCATTGCAACTGTTTCAGTTTTCATATTGTTTGGAAGTGTCAGAAGACCTTCCTTCCCTCCTTAAGGTAATGTAATTGTGTACTTATTTAGTTGTTTTTATTTACCCCATATACTCTCTTAGGTTTGAAAACGACAATACTTAATGCAGGGAGGATGACTTCCAGTGCGTGTGGTTGTCCATGCACTTCAGCCTCAAGTGTCCGCTTGATCCCTTGAGAGTCTGTCCACGTGCCTCCCAAATCTGCCCACTCCGTATTCCACACTTCTTCGTATTGTCCTTTATAAGGCACGCCTACACGTACATCCTGTCTTTCTACTGGAACAAAATTACACATGATAATGAGAAAATCTCTTGGCTTTTTACCTTGTCGAATGAAATAAAGCACAGATTCCTCTTTATTATCGGCATCAAGAATTTCGATCCCTTCAGATGAATGATCAAGTTCCCATAATGCGCGGTTCTCCTGATAGAAAGCGTTCAATCGTCTGGTAAACTCCAAGTGTCCGGCGTTCATTTCATCACTCAAGCTGTCCCATTCCAGTCCCTGATCAAATTTCCACTCGAGGAACTGTCCATATTCTGCTCCCATGAACTGGAGCTTTTTACCCGGATGGACCATGCGATATGTTTCAATCGTTCTTAAGCCGGCAAACTGATTGTAACGGTCTCCGTGCATTTTATGCATCATGGATTTTTTCCCGTGTACCACTTCGTCATGAGAAAAAGGAAGGATGAAGTTTTCGTTAAAGGTGTACATGAAAGAGAATGTAATCAGATTAAAGTGGTCTTTTCTGTATAATGGATCCATTTCAAAGAATCTGAGGGTGTCATTCATCCATCCCATATTCCATTTATAATTGAATCCCAGTCCGCCTTCGTGTACGGGATGCGTGACTTTTCCCCAGGCCGTACTTTCTTCAGCCATCATCAGTACATCAGGGTGACGTTCAAAGACTTTCTTGTTGAGCAACTGAAGGAACTCGACACCTTCTTTATTGACGTTGGTCCCTTCATCGTTAGGTGTCCATTCACCGAGATCGTAATCCAGATAAAGCATATTGCTTACTGCATCCACTCTAAGGCCATCAAGATGGAACTGTTCGATCCAAAATAGTGCGTTGGAAATGAGAAAACTTCTGACCTGACTTTTTCCGATGTCAAAATTCAAAGTTCCCCATCTGTTATTGTCTGCACGATTCTGATCAGCATATTCAAATTGAGGTGTGCCGTCAAAGTAAGCCATGCCATATGCATTGCGGTTGAAATGTCCAGGCACCCAATCCATTAATACACCAAGGTTTGCCTGGTGAGCTGCTTCGACAAAATCCTGAAACTCTTCAATTGTCCCGAATTTTGAAGAGAGACCAAAAAAGCCAGTAGCCTGATAACCCCAGCTTGCATCAAGAGGATGTTCCATTAGTGGCATGAATTCTATGTGTGTATAGCCCATATCTTTAACATATGGGATAAGTTCTTCCTGAAGTTCTCTGATTGTATACCACGATCCATCTTCATGATGTTTCCATGAACTCAGATGTACCTCATATATGTTAAGCGGCCGACTGTATATTTCTCTGCGTTTACGATTAGCCAGCCACAATCCATCTTTCCACTGTTTGTCTGGAAGTCCTTTTACGACAGAAGCATCCTTGGGTCTGACTTCGAAAGCTAAGGCATACGGATCGATTTTGTAGGCGGCCGTTCCATCAGCCTGTACGATTTTGTACTTATAATGTTGTCCTTCTTGAGCATTCGGCATATCAATAGAAAAGACGCCCGTTTCTCCTACTTTCTTCATTTCATCCAATTCCGTCCATTCGTTAAAATCTCCAACAAGATAAACGGTTTGAGCATTCGGAGCCCATACATTGAAACGGAAGCCTTCAGGCCGGACACTGCAGCCCATTGTCAGGTAACTGTCAAATAGCGTTCCTTCGTTAAAGAGATAAAATGTATCAGCCATTTCTTTGTGTGTATCAGCTTTATTCCCCTGTTCCCCCATAAACATCCCCCTTTTTCTTTATACTAGTCAACTGGTCTCTAACTTCTTCTTAATTATTTTAATACAGACCATCTTTAGTATCATTGTAACCTAGTATAGTCGCATTACCAAATTTTTTCTCTTATAGTTTTTCTCATTTTAGATTAAATATTATTAGTCAGATACGCCCTCCGACCGATGACACAGGAATGTTAAAATGGTATGATGAACTTGCAAACAGGTAACCTCTATTTATTGAGGAAGGAGGCAAATCATTATGGAAGGAATACTTTTAGGACTTGGCTTCATTGGTGTAACATTAGCTATTCTCACCCCTTTTATCAAAAGCGGGATGGGATTAACTCTAGTCAGCTTAGCTGTTTATTTCTGGTTCATCGGCATTGAAACCTGGTTACCCGTAATATTGTTCACTGCCGGTTTACTTCTGATCGTTTTTGAAATATTTGTTCCGGAGTTCGGTCTAGCCGGTATTGTAGGTATCATCTTGCTGATTTCAGGTCTTTATCTGACAATCGGCGATATTGGACAGACAGTCCGGGATCTCAGCTTGTCTGTGGTTATCACTTCGGGTGTAGTCTTTTATCTGATTAAGAATGGATACTCACTGACTAATGTAAATAAGTTGATCCTTCAGACGAACTTGGCTGAACGATCTGCTGATAAAGAATCTGAGTCTGACAAACAGACCATTACTGAAGGACTTGAAGGTGAAGCACAAACTCCCCTCCGTCCATCAGGAAAAGTGACGTTTCAGGACGACCCACGCACTTATGATGTTCTGAGTGTAGATGGTCATATTTCTAAAGGCACCAAAGTCATTGTAGAAAAAGTAAAAGGCACAAAAATTACTGTCAGAAAAAAATAGAATAGGAGAATATATATGGATGTATTAGATAATGGGTTTGTAGGTATCATTATAACCGCTGTCATCATACTGATTTTCATCAGTATCTTCCTTCGTTTTGTACCCGTTGGACTTTGGGTGACCGCTTATTTCTCAGGAGTCAAGGTAGGAATCGGTACATTAGTAGGTATGCGCCTGCGTCAAGTTAGTCCACATGCAATCATCCGTCCTCTAATTAAAGCAACTAAAGCCGGGCTATCCTTGAGTACGAACGAACTGGAAGCTCACTTTCTTGCTGGTGGTAATGTCAACGCAGTTATAGATGCATTGATTGCTTCACACAGAGCTGAAATTGAACTGGAATTTGAAAAAGCAGCAGCCATCGACTTGGCTGGACGTAATGTATTTGAAGCTGTACAAGTATCGGTTAACCCTAAAGTTATTGTTACACCTGATATCGCAGCCGTAGCTAAAGACGGAATCGAAATCGTTGCAAAAGCTAAAGTTACCGTACGTGCCAACATTGAACGCTTAGTCGGGGGTGCTGGAGAAGATACGATCATTGCCCGTGTAGGTGAAGGGGTCGTAACTACTGTCGGTTCTGCTGACAAACACTCTGATGTACTGGAAAATCCGGATATGATCTCTAAAACTGTATTAAGCAAAGGTCTGGACTCTGGTACGGCTTTTGAAATCCTGTCCATAGACATTGCCGACATTGATGTCGGACGTAATATCGGAGCTAAACTTCAGACTGAACAAGCTGAAGCCGATAAGAACATTGCTCAGGCTAAAGCTGAAGAACGTCGCTCAATGGCGATTGCTCAGGAACAGGAAATGCGTGCTGAAACTCAGAAAATGCGTGCCAAAGTGGTTGAATCTGAAGCTGAAGTACCATTGGCCATGGCTGAAGCACTAAGAAGCGGCAACTTAGGTGTCATGGATTACTATAAAATGAAAAACATCAATGCCGATACTGATATGAGATCAGCCATTTCTGACCAGTCAACCGAAGAAGAAGAGTGATATAAATGGGATTCTTAATCGTATGGATCGTTCAGCTTTTTATATTCTTTGTGATAGTTTCTAGTGTAGCCTCTTTGTTTTCAAAAACGACTAAAAAAACCGCTCAGAATCCTGAAGCCAGAGAAAGCAGTGATGAAATAGAAGCTCCTAAACGAAACCTCCCGAAAGAAAAAAGACAGAACAGCCGTCCGAGTCGTGCCCAGAGAGAAAGACGTCCGGATCGCGAACGCTACGACCGAAGAAAAAACAGTGAGCCGATCATCAAAGATGTCGTCTCACTAAGTTCTTCGAAAAATCCAAAAAAACGCTCGCGTTCAACTTCTGCTTTCGACAAGCGACAGCTGAAACAAGCGATTATATATAAAGAAATTTTGGACAAACCTCTTTCTATAAGAGAAAACGACTAAAAAAGTGACACATGTCCCTCCTGACAGGAGAACGACATGTGTCACTTTTCATTTTCTTCTTCAACAGATCCTTCTCTGACGAAGAATGATCGCTTAATTTCAATAAACTCCTCAATATTATTTAAAAGCATGAAGAGATAGGCTCGACTTTCAAATTCAGCTCTACTCTTCGGCAGACGTGACTGTCTGAACGTTCTGTAAAGATCAGTAATGTTTTCCAGCAGACTCAGCCCAGTGTTCTTTTCGTTCAGCTGTTCTGACGTACTGTTGAACAATTCAGCCAGTATCCTTGCCTGCTCAGATCCCAATCCGCTGTTCTGGAGTGAATGCAGCATCTTTCTAATCGATGCCAGCTGCTGCCCGCGCATCTGAACATATTTCAAACTATAATCGTTCTTATGAAACAGTTGATTATCGTAGTCCTTTAATGCCTGAGCTTTTGCTTCACTGATCAGATCCTCAGCTTCCCTAACCTGGTCGGTAAGTTTGACTGTCAGATCCTTTCCTGATAAACGATCAGAAATACCCTTTAGTATCAGTCTGATGCTCTCATCAACCTGACGTTTGCTTTCAGCCAGTTCGCCTTTATGAGATGGCATCCACAAATTCAGCAGCAAAGCACTGGTTGCGCCGATCGTCATAAGTAGAAAGCCATTCAGCTGCCAGCTCCAGGAGATGCTTCCCGCTCCAATAAAATGAGTGACAAGAACTGAGCATGGGGCAATCCCCGATTGAAGATCAAAGCGGTACGCTACAGGTATATATATAATTAAATAGAGTCCAAAAGCTGTAACGGTGAACCCTGCCAGGTAGAATACGACTGAAGCTATCAAAAACGCGGTCACAGTTGAAGCGACCCTCTTGAAGGCAGTAATAAAAGACGCCCGTTTAGTATCAAGAAGACTCAGAATCGCTATGATCCCTGCAGCCAGTGTATGATCAAGTTGAAGAAAATCTGCTGCATAGATCGCAAGCAGCGTAGCCAGAACCATTTTTACAGTACGATGTTTGATGGACATTCAGATTGCCTCCCCTGGCTGCAGCTACAATGTTCCTGAGCGAATGATGGATATGAGCAGCCACATCCCCATAACTCCGGCACCTATAAAAATCGCAATTGCAAAGAAGGATACGCCTGCGCCTTCCGAAAGGACAAATATCACGGAAGAAGCAATGATCAGGGCAGCAATGATTAAAGCAAAGACCAGACGATTGACCATCTTGTTAACTTCTCGCCACTTATCCTCGAAATGAACCAGATCGATGTGGACCATCAATCTGCCATTGTTGACAGTATCCAGTACTCGCTTGAATGTGGAAGGCAGCTTGAATGAATCCATAGCCAGCTGATAGACACCAATCTTGAGTTTTTCCTTCGATAACTTGTCAATAAGACTGATATCATTGCTGGCCTTAATGTATGTCGAAGCAATTTCCATAATATTGATATCCGGATGCAGGTCAGACACTACACCTTCCAGAATAGTCAGAGACTTTGCCAGTAAAATAAAGTCATTAGGCATAACCATTTTATATTTATGGGTCACATGCAGGACATCTGAAAAAAAAGTACTGAGATCAATCTGTCCAAAACTTCTTGAAATGTAGGACTGGTAAAAGTCATGAAGATCTTCGCTGAAATCGAAACGGTCGACTTTCTCTTTAGTAATAGCCATCTGAAGGAGAAGATTCATAAGCTGATCCAAATCTTCGAAGACGATGGCTCTCATAATGCTGATGAGATCATCTTTTACACTGTCGGAAAGTTCCCCGACGATTCCAAAATCAATAAATACAATTTTCTTTTCCTTAATTACCAGGTTGCCCGGGTGCGGGTCGCCATGAAAGAAGCCATCCTTAAAAATCTGTGACAAAAATGAATAGACTAGTTTTTCTGCAATATCCTTCTTTTCATACCCTTCTTCCCGGATTTCTTCCTGGTTCAGACCTCTTATTCCTTTGATATATTCTTCAACTAATACGCGCTTAGAGGTGTAAGTCAGAACCGGTTTGGGTGCGGTA
Organism: Alkalibacterium pelagium; assembly: GCF_900109325.1. Taxonomy (GTDB): domain Bacteria; phylum Bacillota; class Bacilli; order Lactobacillales; family Carnobacteriaceae_A; genus Alkalibacterium; species Alkalibacterium pelagium. The sequence goes on along the minus strand of NZ_FNZU01000001.1, from coordinate 178,901 downwards.
ACTGCATCCAGTTCTTTGTTCAATCTGCGGAACTTGATGAGGGCCTGTCCTTCATTTCTGAAGTCCAGTTCCAGTTTGGTCGTTTCTTCAATTTCTTTAAACGCCGCCTTGGCATCCACTAGCATTTCCTTGACTGTTTCAGGTGCCATGGATACGATGCGAGAAAACAACTGAATATCGCGAAGCAAATTTTCTTCAATTTCCGGACGCTGAACTTTAATCACGACTTGTTCCCCGGTCAGCAGTTGGGCTCTGTGTACTTGAGCAACGGAGGCACTGGCAAGTGGCGTCTGCTCAACCCACTCAAATACATCTTCAAGTTCCTCTTTAAAATCTTCTTTAAAAATTCGCCTGATGTCTTTATACGGAAAAGGAGGCGCATCATCTCTCAGTTTAGACATTTCCTTAATGTATTCTGGTGGAAGCAGATCCTGCCTCGTAGATATAATCTGACCGATCTTGATAAAACTTGGTCCCAGCTCTTCAAATGCCAGCCTCAAGTTTGCTGCATCCTGTTCTTTATGCTTGGTTCTTACTCGTGTCCGGTAAATATGACCGAATCCGTATGATGCCAGTACACTGGCGATTTCTGTCAGTCGTTCACGGTTACTTTTCAAAAGTTGGCCTCCTTTCAATAAGGTAGAAAAGGTGCTGACCAGGATATGATCAACACCTTATCATTATACTTCTGTTGATTTATCTGTCAGTTTGCGTTCAAGTTCTTCAACCTTAGCTTCCAGATCTTCAATATCTTTTCTCTGGGCCACATTCATTTCAAGCAATATTGCTTCAAGTGTTTCTTTCTCTTCCAAAGAAACCTCTTTGTTTTTTCTCTGAATCAATTCTTCTGTCAACTTCTTACCTTCAGCGACGGTCAATTTTCCACGACTGACTAATTTGTCAACTTGTTCTACTGCTTTTTCAAGTGCGATAGCCGTAGATCCGACACCGACCAGCAAAGCTTTTTTGATATCATCCATCATAATAAAGAACCCCTTCCAAATTGATCTTACACTGTCAGTATAACACTCACCTTAGAAATTGTCAGATAAAACCTATGATTCCCACTGATAATTCGCCTAAGGCAGAGGATTCCCAGCTGCTTTATACACCGTATACCAATCTTCACGGCTTAATGTGATTCCTGATGCAGACGCATAATTTCTTATCCGTTTTTCATTCATCGTTCCTAGTATCACTTGCATCTTAGCCGGATGTCTTAACAGCCAGGCAATCGCTAGTGCTTCGTGATCCGAGTCATACTTATCGGCTAGTGATTTCAAGGTTTCATTGACCTCACTATAGTCAGGGTGATTCAGGAACACACCGTCCGGGCCATGAACAGGTGACCAGGGTTGTACAGTAATATCATTCAGCCTGCAGTAATCAAGAATGGCACGATCATGGTCAATCGATTCTTTCTGCTTCGTGTTCACCTGTACCCCAGCATCGATCATTCCAGTATGCATGACACTTAGCTGTAGCTGATTCGCGATCAGGTCCTGTTTGACATACTTTTTCAGCAGCTCAATCTGATACGGACTGTGATTGCTTACACCGAACTGTCTCACTTTCCCGGAACTGTGTAAAGTATCGAAAGCCTCTGCCACTTCTTCAGGTTCGACAAGTGCATCTGGTCGGTGAAGCAGCAGGACATCTATATAGTCTGTATCGAGTCTGTCAAGGATCCCGTCAACTGAGCTGGTTAGATGTTCTTTAGAAAAATCATAATAGCCGGATCGAATCCCCGCTTTCGACTGTAAGATAATATCATCACGTTTGATTGATGTCTGTTTAAGCGCCTGCGCAAATCGCTTCTCAGACTCTCCTCCGCCGTAAATATCCGCATGATCATAGAAATTGACACCGGATTCATAAGCAGCATTTATGACACCAGCCGCTTCCTTACCATCCAGTTTATCCATTCGCATACAGCCCAGCGCCACTTCTGATACTGATAAATCTGATGTGCCTAATTGTATTTTATTCATCCTTTTCCTCCTGTCAATTGTACTATAACCAGTTTACTCCGAGAAAATAAATAATGCGACTATTGTTTGGATCAGCGTGTTTAAAATTAAAATTACATTGTGACAAATATATGACAAATAAGTGTCTAACTTTAAAAAATGATACTTGTGACAAAAAAGTGTCAAATAGTGTTGCTTTTTTTTCTGTTTACTCTTAGAATTGAAATTGTAACAAAACGTTCACATTTTATTCTTTCATCATGTTCTACATAAAATGCACGAGCGAAACTTTTTATAAAGGAGTAATGACTAATGATTACATTATACGTATCCCCAAGTTGTACGTCTTGTCGAAAAGCTAAAGCGTGGTTAGAAGAGCAGAACTTAGAATTTAATGAAAAGAACATTTTCCATGAACCATTGACGAAAGAAGAAATTAAGCAGATACTCAGCCTGACAGAAGAAGGCACCAGCGAACTTATTTCATATCGCTCACAGGCCTATCAGGCACTGTCCGAGGATATTGACGATTTATCTCTGAATGAATTACTTGAATTATTCGAAAATGAACCAAGTCTGATCAGACGTCCAATTATTTTGGATGACCGACGCCTGCAGATTGGGTATAATGAAGAAGAAATCCGATGCTTCCTGCCTCGGAAAGTCAGAGAACTTGAACTTGCAGAAATACATCGTAAACTATCTGTTGAAGAAACGGCATAAAAATAGGAGTAGGGATTAACGAATCTCTACTCCTATTTTTTTTCATCGATGTTATCTTCATAATAATCCCCATTATATTCCTGTTCGATTTCTTCATCATTTATATCACTATTCTCTTCTTCATACTCATCATCAACACTGTCTGAATCACTCTTAATTTCTACTTCCTTAGTAGGTTTGTCAGAATCTCCTTCAGCCCTGTCTTGTGATTTCTCGGTATCTTCCCCTAAAATCTTCTCCCTGTATTCTTCCTCACTGTAAAGAAAGACATTATGGACTATCTTTAGTATCGGACGCATTAGTAGAAAGAAACTGGCAAAAATATACAAATACATTCCCACTGTATCCAGATCTGTGAATGTCTGGACGAGACTACCTGTGAGGTAGAGAATACCTGTAAATAAATCATTTCCAAGAGAAATAATTGTGTAGTAGTTTTGGAAATAAATTCTGAACCTTCCAGCTTTGACTATAACATCTTCTTCTTTTCCAGGACTCACATCGTGCTCTTTTGTTTCTATTGTAGGCATCTATACTTCCCTCCGACACTGATAATCCCTTACTTACCCCTACTCTAGCATATATCTTAAGCTTTTATAAGTTATACGCATAGAAAAAGAGATCCCCTCTAAAAGGCGATCTCTTTCCTTTTCTACTGCTTGACGCCACCTGCTGTGACACCTCCGATAATATATCGGGAGAGGAATGTATAGAGCAGGATAAGTGGGATGATTGAAAGGGCAATCCCCATGTACATCGCACCAAATTCTGTTCTGTATCCGTCTGTTGTCAGTAGCTGTACCAACATAGGCAGAGTATACATTGACCGTTCATTGATCAAAATCAACGGAAGCAAGAAGTTGTTCCATGATCCGATAAATCCGAAGATAGCCATCGTAGCCAGGGCTGGTCTCATCAACGGTAGAATAATTGTATGGAAAATCTTAAGCTCACTTGCACCATCGATTCGAGCTGAGTCGACTAATGCTGGATGATAAATCGTTTCAAGATACTGTTTCATGAAGAAAACCGTGGGTGCACTTGCAACCGCAGGTAAAATCAGAGGAATGTAGTTGTTCAGGAGACCAATGTTTGCAATGAAACGATAGAACCCGATAATGCTGACCTGTGATGGAATCATTATGAGCATTAGGATAAGTCCCCACATGATCTTCTTCCCTTTAAATTCATATACGATCAGCGCATAAGCAGTCAGAGATGAAAAATAGAGACTCAACGTTGTCGCACTTGCAGCGATGAAGAATGAGTTTCCATACCCTTGAAGGATATTGAATCCTCTGCCTCTTAGGAAAGTCCAGTTGTTCCACGCATTGCCTCGTGGAATCAGTGACAAGCCCTGCTGAATCTGAGGAGCTGTTCTCGTTGCATTGACGATAACGATCCAGAAAGGCAGTATGCTCAAGAGCGTCAGTAAACCGAAAAATACATAGAGCAACGTACGCTGCGCTTTCAATTTTTTAGCATTACTAGTATCATACATACCTTATTTCACCCCTTTTTTAATTTGCTTGGAAGAACGTGTACGGAAACTGTTAAAGACAAGCAAGCTGAAGGCTGTTGTCATCAGCAGCAGGACAACAGAGGCTGTCGCTGCAACATTCAAGTTTCGTCCACCTTGGAATGCCTGTTTATAGATAAATGTAATCATTGTCTCTACAGACTGCTGAGGTCCTCCTCCAGTCAGTAGATAAGGAATATCAAACATCTGCAGACCACCAATTAGTGAAGTGATCAAGACATATAGTGTGATCGGCTTCATCAATGGCATTGTAATTTTAGTAAATGACTGCCAGTCTGTGGCCCCATCTACTCGAGCAGCGTCGAATAAATTCTCATCAATTCCTAGAATTCCTGCCTGAAGAACAATGGTAGTCTGTCCATACCACATCCAGAACTGAATGAACGAGACGATCAGTCGTGTCATGACAACACTTCTGAAGAAGTCTACTGGACTATCTACCAGGCCGCCGGACAGTAAGAACTGGTTGATCGGTCCACGAGGATAACTGAATAATGAACTGAAGATGACTGCTACAGATGCAGCAGTAATAATGTTCGGTAGATAAAACAGACTCTTGAAGAATCCGATTCCTTTAAGATTCAGTCGTCTGCTGGTAAACCAGTATGCCAGTAAGAAGGCCAGAACGATCTGAGGGATAAAATTGACTACCCATAAGATGAACGTATTGGAAACTGCTCTTCTGAACAGCATATTGTTATAAATATTCTGGAAATTACGGAATCCAACAATATTTGCTTCCGTTGCCCATCCGGCCAGGTCTGTGAAAGATAGATAAATGGTGTAGAACATAGGATAGAAGTTAAAGGCCAGGAAGAACAGAAAGAACGGTGCCATGAATACGTAACCCCATTTGTCATGATTTTTACGTTTGGCCAGTCTCTTCTGTTTTCCGGTCGCAGTTGTGGTCGTTGTAGTTGTTGCCATATAGAGTCTCCTTCCCATGTAGCGGAGAAAGTGCAGTGAGCACTTATATAAAGTGATCGACTGCACTTTCATTGTGCTACATTAAACTTTTAATTAATCTACTTGAATGTCAGGGTACAGACTTTGTACTTCCATTCTGAATGCATCAAGTGCTTCTTCGAGTTCCATTTCACCTTTAGAGTAAGGTGTCAGAGCCAAGTCATCGAACGCACCGCCGATAGACTGGTCGTATTCTGTAATGATAGACCCGTCAATTCTTTCGATTCCTTCAGCAAAAGCATCATAGTGGTTCTGACCACCCAGGAATTCCATTTCGTAGTCGCCACGGACTTCGTCAACAACGCCTTGGTGTGACACGACGTCTCCAGTGTCTTCAGCCCATGCTCTCATGAAGTTCTCGCTTGTGGTCAAGTACTCGATTAAGTGCGCAGCTTCATCCTGCATGTCTGATGTCTGAGTAATTCCAATCCATGTTCCACCACGGAAATATGGTTCTGGTCCAGTAACCATACGCCAGTTTCCTGCTGTCTGATCACCATTCGGTACTAACCAGAAGTGCATGCCCCATGTAGGCAGGCTGTAACCTAAAATTTCATCACCATTCATACCTGCGAAGTATTCTTCACCTTGAGGATCAGCATCCATCATCAGGCCTTCTTCAACCATTGTTCTGGCAGTTTCCATCAGTTCATAAATCTGCTCATCAATAACGAGCTGATTGTCAACGACCCATCCCTGTTCACGTGACATATAGTAAGGATGTGCCAGATCTCCACGACCGGAAATCATGTAAACTGATCCGTCAGTAGCATCTCTCAGTTCGCGGGCTGTATCAAGGAATCCATCCCAGTCACCAATTGCTTCCTGCATTTCATCTTCTGATTCAATACCTAAGTGCTCACTAGCCAGATCCTGGCGGTAGAAGAACGCACCAGGTGTAGTCTGCCATGAGTTCATGACGAAGGTTCCATCTTCTTGCGTACCGATATCTACTACGTAATCGTAGGTGTTTTCAGCACCTTCCATCAGGCTGTCATACTGACTCAAGTCAACCAGCATGCCTGACTCCACGTATTTCTTAACAAATGCCTGCTCAGCAAAGATGACATCCGGTGCACTGTCTGTATTGAATACCGGGTCAAGCTGAGTTTCAAATTCTTCAGTCGGAACAATGGAAATGTTGATTTCATAACCAAGATCTGAAAACTCTTCTAAATAATAATCATTAATCATCGTCTGGGCTTCATCAGTAAATGTCCATACATCCAGGACTCCAGCTCCTCCTGTAGTTGGCGCTTCAAACTCTTCGCCATCTTCAGTTTCAAGAACTTCGCCCTCCTCGCTACCATTATCTCCTGTATCTCCAGTATCCCCTGCGTCCCCACCAGCACCTGTATCTCCGTTCCCACATGCTACTAGTGCCAATGCTGATAATGTAGTTAAACCTAGAAGAAGTCTCTTTTTGATCATTTGTTAACCCTCCATTTTTTTCTTTTTTAGTCTCATCTTTTTAATGACAATTTAGTGTAAAGGCTTTCAGTTGATTAGAAAAAAATTTGCTTTTATTATAATAAATCGCTTACATTTGAGTATAAACAAATTTGTCGTCCTTAATTTGAAATGATATAAAAATGCCGGACAAATCGTTTCATCATCGCAAGTGTTTTTGAATTGACTGACTACTTGACCCCCTTTTATATTTAGTACATTATTCACCTCCATATCGTTTGATTGACCAACTGATAAAACGCTTACACTACCGGATAAAAAAATTTATTAGTTTGTTTAAGTTACAAACTAATATTCCTTACAAGCCTATAATAATCTTTTTCCTGGTAAAACGCAACAGTTTTTTTTTTTTTTTTTTTTTTTGACACTTTAATGACTTAACATTACGTAATTCGTTACAAACAATTAATAATTATATTTTAATGCAAAAAGTGAGAAGCCTATCTTTTATGACAAAACTCCTCACATTTGTGTGCTTTTATTTTCTTTTTCTTAAAATGATAACTGATATAACTCCGACCAGGATGACACCCACTATTCCTCCGTATACAAGTACACCAGCCAAGACTGAATCCTCTTCAGAAGCTGTTTCTCCTGCTCCTTCTACACGAACAAGCTCGAGTTCTCCAAATACGGAAGGATTCTGAAACGCTTGGCCGGTCAGATCGTTCCAGACCGCTACACTTTCTCTGCTCCCGGAGTCGGCATCATTGATCTGCAGATCAAATCCGATACTGTCACCTGATGCAGGTGAGGATTCGACCCATGGAATAGCCATATGGACAACGTAGCCCTCTTCTGTTTCAAAAACTACTGACTCTATTGACGTATTATCTGTCATTTCACCGAATGTCTCTTCTCCTTCGGCGTTGACACGATATTGCCCTGCACCTGTTTCATATGATGTCGATCGATCAAAGCTCTCTTCTACAAAGACTTCGACTGAGTCCTGCTCCCATGGATTTTCTCCTGTGACACTTCGGGAGGAGTCACTCACCTGAATTCTGACGTAAAGGTTATCTTCATCCCATAATACTCGCCCTGATCCTGTTGCTCCCTGCCATGCCAGCTGGTATCTGTCCAGGTTCAGTTCTTCAGAATTTTCCCAGAGGTCATCAGTATTCTCAGACAAATCAGGTGTTCCATACGCCGCCTGACCTGTCCTTACCTCAGCTGCTTCTCCATTCCCCTGATGCTGAGCCAGGAAGGCTTCCGGATCTGCTACTGCATAATAAGCTTGCTTCGCCTGCAGATTTTCATCAAACAGCAGCGGGTTGTTTTCAGATCTCCAGCTGGTTGCATCGTTCAGTCCCCAAAATGTCACTCGGGAAATGACATCAGCATGCTCCTTATAAATAGCAAACAGTTCGGCATACAAAAGTGCTTGAGCCAGCTCTTCTTCTTCACTCAGCTCTCCAGATGAGCGAGAGGTGATATCCAGTTCAGTCACTCCAATTTCAACACCCAGTTCTCTGAAACGTTCGATGGACTGTCTTACATTGTCTGCAATCGTGCTGGCATTGTAATGGCCTTGCATTCCTACACCATCGATAAGCAGTTCTCCAGGGTTCTCTTCTGCATATGTTTCATTAATTTCCTGAACCATATAGTAAATGGCTCTGGACTTGCTCTGGTTATCATCATTGTAATCATTGTAGTACAGTTTAACTTCTTCCCAGCCGTTCTCGTCCAGAACTTCTCTAGCTTTCCTGTACGCCAGCTCAAGGTAGTCATCTCCTATGGCATCATACCAGTCGGATCGTCTAAGCATGTCACGCCAGTTTTCAGGGTCTCTAGGATTGTCATTCATTGCCTCATTAACCACTTCCCACGCAATGACGTCATCGCCATAATGTATAATCGTTTCTTCTATATGTGTGTACATATTTTCCAAAGCTTCTTCTCTGGACAGCAGCTGACCATCGACAGTATGAAGCCATTCAGGTGACTGCTGGTGCCATACCAGCACATGTCCATGCAGATAGAAGCCCTCCTCCTGAATGCGGTCCACCAGTCTCTGCTGGTCATTGAAATTGAATGATCGTGAAGAGTCATAGGCATATTCCGGCTTCATGGCATTTTCGGCTGTGACAAGATTATGATGGTGTCTGAGCAAGTCCAGACGCTGCCCTTCCATTTCAGTCATTGATACTGCATTCCCAATCAGAAAATAATCTTCATAAATGTCCTTAAGAGGAGTAAGGTCTGTCTGGACTGACACATCTGTGGCAGAATCTGCTCTTTCCATGCTAAAGTCGTCTATCAGGTACGACACTGTAGCATTGCTTGTGGTTTCGACATACACTGTGACAAAATTATCCACGATTGCATCATATCGGTATGTCCCCTGCAGTTGGACCCAGTCTCTAGGCGATACAGACTGGGAATCGATCGTCTGATAACTGGCATTGTCTCCCTCACCTATTTGCGTGGATAACTGTAAGTCTGCTGTTGCTTCCCCGTCTATTTTTGCCCATACAGAGAATGTATACTCGACTGACTGCTCGATCTGCTCTTCTATTCTAAGAGACGGGCCATTCCAAGGCTCACTTCGTTCACTTACTCTTAAGGAGTATTCACCCGTTCTGGCGTCATCACCTGTCACTTCAAGTTCTTCATTGTCCCCTCTCGGTTCAAACATTAATCCATCATCTTCGAAACTGGTGGACCATTCATCACTATTATCAGCTCTAACTTGAATAGGCGGGATAATAGTAAGGACCAAAGTCAGTATTATTAGTATTTGTTTTAGTTTTTTCACTGTCTTAACCTCTCATTCCATTGTTATCGCTTACATATTCACTTCTTAATCATACAACAGTTTGCGAATAATTCAACCATTAATTTATTTATTAAACTAACCAACTTACTTTACCAATTGAACGAGTACCTGGCTAACTGTATTCTTTATTCTTATGTATACAAAAAAGCACGGACCAGAGGCCCGTGCTTTTTTCGCAACTTATACTATTTTCATACTATAAGCGAGAAAGAAAAGTTCACATCAATTCTTCCTCCGATACCAACTTCCTGTTGTGATGCCTAAGCATCTGTACCGTGCAGAGTCTCCATATACTATGGAGTCCTCGACTCATCGCATAACAAGTACTTTATCATATTTCGGCATGTTACGCAAGCCTTTATTCATTTACTGCTTTCAGCCAGCTGCTCGCTATCAGTCCGTGACCGGCTACAGTCGGATGGACACCGTCATCTCCTGTGTAATAGCTGAACCCGTCCCTTATTCCAGCCGCATTTAAAAGTCCATCCAGCGGAATGAGTTCAGTCTGATAATCTCTGGCCATCTTCCTGACGATCTGAATTCGTTTATCCAGGTCATTCCTCCAGCCCACTCTATCTTTCGGATAAGGCAGGACAAAAGGCTCCATTAAAATGACTCGAGCATCCGTTCTCTGGTGAAGCGATTTCAGAAGAAAGCGGTAGTCTGATTCAAACTCATCCAGTTCTTCATCTGTCAGTTCTACTCCGTCATTCTGATTACGCCACGTGTCATTTACACCTATAAGAAGTGTGACGATGTCAGGATTAATAATCAGGCAATCATCTTCCCATCGCCTTTTAAGATCTTTCAGACTGTCTCCGCCAATACCCCGATTCAAAACTGTCAGCCTCTTCGCCGGATAGCGTGACTGAAGATGCGAAGCGACCATCAATGGGAATCCCTTACCTAAATCTTTGCCGTCCATACGGTCACGGCCCACATCTGTTATGCTGTCACCGATGAATAGCAACGTATCATTTTTGTTGATTTTCATTATTTTCCTCCTAGAAGGTGCCCTGTCTATTTATTTTCCTGCATAAAGTTATAGACGGCTCCAATCAGGTTAGCATCATTTTTGAACTCACACGTTTCAATCACTGGACGAAAAGGGGTGTGCTGCAGACGTGCAAATAGAGAGTCAAACTCAACTTCGATGCGCTCAAGGATCCCGTCCATACTGGATACGCCTCCCCCGATTACTATCTTCTCTGGATCAAACGCATAAGCAAGGTTGTAAAGTCCCATAGTCAGATACATAAAGAAGGTGTCTACTTCTTCTTTAGCTATGACATCCCCCTGATTGGCAAGTTCAAACACCGCCTGTCCATCTATATCATCGTAACTCATCCCCATCCGCTCTGCATAACGACGGGACATGGCCACCGCTGTACCAATCTGACTGAATGTCTTAGTTTCATTAAGGAGCATGAAGCCGAACTCTCCACCGAATAAATGCGGCCCATGATGGACTTTTTTATTGACGATAACTGCCCCACCGATTCCCGTTCCAATCACCACGAAAAGAACATTGTCGTTATCTTTCGCAGCCCCTTTCCATACTTCAGCCAGACCTGCGCTGTTTGCATCATTTTCAAATGACACAGGCAGTCCAAACATCTCTTCGAGTTCATCATATATAGGGAAGAAGTGGAGGTATCTGACTGCACTGACTCCTTCTATCTGCCTGTCGATCTGATTGACCGCTCCGGGAGCCGAAAATGCGACTCCTTCAAGACTGTAAGTCGAATCAGCCTCTTCTTTCACACGAGAAAGTTGAGCTTTCATCTCTGCCCAGGTCTGCGGTGTTTTAAACTTCCCTTTATCTGACAAAGATTCATCAGACCAGATTCCATACTTAACTGATGTTCCTCCAATATCAAAAGCCAGTATTGCCATTATACCTCTCCACCTTCGCTAATAGTCTATTTTATCTTCTTACCAGACAGCAACCGTCCCGTCTGTTCTTGGTTCTGTCCCTCCGATCAGCACACCGTTCTCATTTCTAAGAATGATCTGACCTCTTCCAAACTGACCTTTTTCTAAAGTCACCTCTATGTCATGACCCCGGTGCTTCAGATCTGTCAGTACAGAGAATGGAAACTCCGGTTCAACGAGAACTTTCCGTCCTTTGACCCACTGCCATCTAGGTTTGTCCAGAGCATCCTGAGGGTTCAGTCCAAAGTCTATCATTGACTGTATCACTTGAAGATGACCTTGTGGCTGCATATGTCCACCCATAACGCCAAAAGGCCCCATCGGCTGCCCTTCTTTTGTAAGGAAACCGGGAATGATGGTATTGAAAGGCCGCTTAGCCGGCGCAAGGGTATTCACATGTCCTTTTTCGTTTGTGAACCCAACGGCCCGGTTATTCAGACTGATGCCAAATTCCGGAATGACTGCCCCTGAACCGAAGCCCATGTAATTACTTTGAATGTATGAAATCATATTGCCTTCAGCGTCAGCTGCCGCAAGGTAGACGGTTCCTGATGAATCACTGATACCTGGTACAGCATCTATCGCATCATGACCGATCAGCTCTGCTCTTTCCTTTGCATATCTTTCAGAAAGCAGCTCTTCCGCACTTACCGTCATCCTCTCAGGATCGGCAATAGTCAAATTCCCGTCAGCAAAAGCCAGTTTGATTGCTTCGATCTGCTTATGTAGCGTCTCAGCGTCATCTTTTCCAGCCAGTTCCAGATGTTTAAGAGAGTTAAGCGCCATTAATGCTACGATTCCCTGTCCATTTGGCGGCATCTCCCAGACTTGGTAGCCTTTATAATCTACAGAAACAGGATCGACCCATTCCGGCTGGAAGGATTTAAGATCATCCAGTCTCAAGCTTCCTCCATGTCTTCTGGAAAATGCATCAATGGCTTCCGCAATCTTGCCATTATAGAAAGCATCCGCTTCTGTCTCACCGATCAGTCGAAGACCTCTGGCATGGCCGGGAAGTTTAATAATATCCAACGCCTGTTTCGCTGTACCTTCTGGTGCAAAGACCTTGAACCAGGACTCGAGTTCCGGGTAATTATCTTTCTCTTTAGAAAAGCGTTTGAAAGTACGTTGAAAGGCCTGTGAAACAGTATTCGTAATGACGTACCCCTCTTCAGCAATTTTCGCAGCTGGCTCCAGTACCTCTTTCAATGGAAGTTTCCCGTGTTTTTTACTTAAAGCAGCCCATCCGGCAGGAACCCCAGGAACAGTGACCGCATTGATGCCAAACGTTGGAAAGTCCTTTTCTTTCGTCAGATATGGATCCGGATCCAACCCTTGAGGAGAAGGTCCACTTGAATTCAGCCCATGCAGTTTTCCGTCTTTCCATAAAATACTGAAACTGTCTCCACCGATGCCATTAGACCCTGGCTCCACAACCGTAAGCGTCGCAGCTGTTGCTATAGCCGCATCAATAGCATTTCCCCCTCTTTTCAGTATATCAAGCCCGACTTGAGCCGCTACCGGATGTGATGTAGCAACCATCCCATTCCTACCTGCAGCTAGTTCTCTCCGTGATGCATAATGAAACGCCCCTGCATCGTAATTTTCATTCCCCATTCTATTTCTCCCCTCATATGTAGTATCGGATTGTGGATCCGATACTTAAACCTTTCAATCAGTTAATCCTTCAGTTGGATGATCTCAATCTTATATCCATCCGGGTCTTTTATAAAGAAGTAAGACGCTGCGCCGTCGGATAATCCTGTCAGTTCTGTGACATCCTGACCAGACTGACTAAACTCTTCGTGAGTATCTTCAAGGTTCTCTACCCCTATTGCGATGTGTCCGTATCCATTCCCCAGATCATACGGCTCTTCCTGATCATAATTATATGTCAGCTCAAGCTCGACTTCATCTCCCGGCAACGCCAGATAAACCAAGGTAAACTTATAATCGGGATAATCCAGACGACGCACTTCATTCATTCCTAGAACATCTTTATAAAAAGCTAATGATTTGTCCAGATCTTTTACTCTTACGCAAGTGTGCAGCATTCTTTTTCTCATCGGTAATTCCTCCTAAATGATTATGTTTTCATTTTGCCTTACTTTCATCAGACCGTCAAGCAAACAAGTATGAGGAACAGCTTATATCTTCGCACTTTTGAAAGCGTTATAATTATTTTTGGTATTATTCGAAAAAGGCTTGACTATCTATAATGTATGCGTTATCATTTACTTAGAAACAAAGTTAGTAGCAGTACTACTAGTTTTCTTTTTCATAAATCATCTCCTTTCTATGCAAAAGAACCCCTGCGGAAACAGGGGTTCTTTTTTGCGGTCAGCTTCTCTCATAAAGTTCTAGAGGGAGTCCATCCGGATCCTTGAAGAAGGTGAACAATCGTTTAGTATAGGGATCCGTTCTTACCTCTTCTACTTCAATCCCCTTGCTTTCCAGCTCTCGTTTTGCTTCTACTACATCATCCACTTCGAAACATAAGTGTCTCAATCCTACCGCTTCAGGTCCATTTGCTCTTGCGGGAGGATCTGGAAATGAGAACAGTTCAATTTGAGCATTTCCTGCTTCCAAGTCCAGTTTATACGACTCTCTTTCCTCTCTGTACACTTCCCTGATGATTGTAAATCCCAAGGTTTCTGTGTAAAAATTTTTAGACCGATTGTAATCACTTGCGATTATTGCTACATGATGAATACCATTAAACATGCTTTGTTCCTTCTTCCTTTAAAGTTATAATTTATGTCCCTTTGCTTTTATGTTTCAATAAGCGTATAGTATTATGATAAAGAATCTTACTTACACAGTTTACTACATAATAGATTGAAGGCGAAACCTATGGACATTTCATTAGTTATTTTCGATCAGCTGCTTCAGATGTTTTTCATCATGATGTTTGGATTTATCCTTGTTAAAATAAAATTTCTCAATATGGGCGGCAGTCAGCAACTGGCCAACATCGTGACAAAGTTTGTCATTCCGATCGTCCTGATGCTCTCTTTTCAACAGGAATACGATAGTGGTCAGCTTCAGCTGCTTCTGACCTCTCTCATAGGCGCCCTTGCCATTACGCTGTCACGCATTTTTATTGCTCACACGGTACTAAGAAACCGTTCCAAAATCGACCGGTATGCCATCGTCTTCTCGAATACGGCATTCATGGGCATCCCTATTATTTTACCTATACTTGGATATGAGGGCATTTTTTACTTATCCATGTATATTGTAGTTTCAGCTATCTTTCAGTTTACATATGGAATATGGATGCTTTCTGAAGGTAATCAACCGATCACTATAAAATCTATATTGACTAATCCAGCTAGTATCGGTGCGTTTGTTGGTTTCGGCCTGTACATCACCCGTATCCCGCTGCCTGATGTTTTATATAACAGTCTGGATACGATTGGCGGATTAAGTTCTCCTCTAGGAATGATCCTGCTTGGAGGCTATCTAGCCAGAAGTCAGTTCAAGGAAATATTCTTTGTCAAATCCAACTACTGGATCGTATTCATTCGTTTACTGATTGCTCCAGCCGTCGCTCTTCTATTAATCTGGCTCTTACCAATCAATGATCCTTCCGTGCTGCTGGTACTTGCCATAGCGAACTGTACACCAACTGCTGTAAACACCGCGCTCTTTTCACAGTTATATGGAGGCGATTATGAATATGGTGCGCGCATCATTATTCTGGCCAGTTTCTTCTCGATCGTAACCATGCCGCTGGTCATCAGCTTATCAACCCTACTGCTTTTATGACCAGGCGTTAAATGACTTGTTAATACGAAAGCCTCATTCTTTGCCGATTCGTGCCTGGTGCATGGCTTTGGGAAAATGAATGAGGCTTTTTTCTGTTTATCGGTTGGTAGTCTCTCCTTAGGTAGCGAATATCTCATATGTGCTTATTATGGTCATAAGTTGAGGTAATATTCCTCATATCCTGGAATTATGATGCATTCGCACATCCGAAACGTCCTGATCATCAACACAGTCACCTTATTCATCGACCTGATCCCATTAAAAAAAGAAACGCCATTCCGCAGAATGGCGCACTTTATAAAGTAATTGTTTTCAGATCAGGCATAGTTTTCAAACTGAGAGTAATACAGCTCAGAATACATGCCGCCTTCTTCCATCAGTTCATCATGGTTTCCCTGTTCCACAATCCGCCCATCATTAACCACAAGAATTGAGTCAGCGTTTCTGATCGTAGACAACCGGTGAGCAATGACAAAGGATGTTTTATCCTTCATGAGTCGTTTCATTGCTTCCTGAATCTTCATTTCTGTCTGTGTATCCACATTCGATGTCGCTTCATCTAATATAAGAAGGTTGGCATCCAGAATCATAGCCCGGGCTATTGTAAGAAGCTGCTTCTGACCTTGGGAAATATTCAGTCCTTCTTCGTCGATAACGGTCTCGTAACCTTTCGGCAGACTCATAATAAAATTATGAATCTGCGCTGCCTTAGCTGCTTCTTCCACTTCGGTCATGCTGACGTTTTCCTTCCCGTAAGCAAGGTTGTCATAAATGGTTCCTGAAAACAGCCATGTATCCTGAAGTACCATGGCATATGATAATCGGAGACTTTCTCGGGTTGCCCGAGTCGTATCCAGCCCATCAAGTTCGATATCGCCGTCGTTCGGATCATAGAACCGCATCAGCAGATTGACAAGTGTCGTCTTGCCTGCTCCCGTCGGTCCGACGATTGCAATGACATTCCCTTCCGGTGCCTCGAAGTCCAGATCATGTATTGTCATTTTGTCCGGGGTATAGCCGAATGACACCTCATTCATGCTGACATTTCCTTTAACATCCGTATAGACATGGGCGCCCGGAATATCAGCTGCTTCAGCCGGTTCATCCATTAAAAGAAAGACCCGTTCTGCTGCTGCAAAAGCCGACTGCAGCTCGCTGATAATATTTGCCAGCTCATTGATCGGGCCGGAGAATCGTCTGGAATACAGAACGAATGAAGACACGGCTCCTAGAGTCAGCATGTTCATAAGGAACAGCAAAGCGCCGACCACACTTACTAATGATAAAGACAGGTTGTTTATGAAGTTGATTGATGGCCCGACCATACTTCCATAGTAATCTGCATTGAAGTAGGCATTAACTGCTTCTTCATTTTTCTCGTCAAAGCGGTTGATCATATTTTCTTCCTGATTGTACGCCTTGATCGTCTGCTGTCCTGAGATCATTTCCTCAACATATCCATTCAGTTCCCCAAGCTTCTCAGAACGCTTCCTGAAAAGTGGACGGAAACGACTGACCATATAGCGAGTAAGAAAGACAGACGCCGGGATGGTCACCAGAAATACTAAGGTCAGTAATGGAGAGATAAGAATCATCATAGTCAGCGACACAATAATCGTGATCGCACTAGTCAGCACCTGAATGAAATCATTAGACAGAGACTGGTTGATCGTGTCGATATCATAGGTGACACGGCTGATGATATCGCCGATCTGATGCTGGTCAAAGTATCCGACCGGCAGCTCAGACATTCGGTTGAACACATCCTTCCGCATGCGGTGGACTGTTTTCTGTGTCAGTCGAATCATGATCCGCTGCATCGTGTACTCCAGAACTGAAGACAAAACGAAGAAAGCAATCATCAGACCAACATAGAAAAAGACTTGATTGAACAGGACATTTCCTGGACCAGGCTGGATCGAATCGATAGCCAGTCCTGACAGATAAGGGCCGACAAGTGAGAACAGATTACTCGTCACCATGAGTACAGTGGCCAACAGCAGCAGCCATTTGTACCGGTACAAGTAACCCCACAGACGCTTAAGTACATGCCAGCGGCTGGTTTTCAGTTTATCCGGTTTGGACGTACTGGGTGTTCGTCTTCCTCCTCTACGCAACCTGATCCCCTCCTGACTGATTCTCATATATCTCACGATACGGTTCACATGTTTCTAACAGTTCGTCGTGTGTGCCGTAACCAATCATTTCTCCGTTATCGATCATCATGATGGCATCAGCATGCTGAATGGAGCTGACTCGCTGAGCGATCATAATCGTTGTGGTATCCGCATACTCTTCAGTCAGAACTTTCCTGAGCTGAGCATCCGTTTTGTAGTCCAGCGCACTTGATGAATCGTCCAGTATAAGAATCTCAGGATCCGCAGCTAAGGCTCGTGACAGCAGCACACGCTGTTTCTGTCCGCCACTCAAGTTCGTTCCTTTCGCATTCAGCTGGTGCTCGATTCCTTCGTCAAGTGAGTCGATAAAC
Organism: Alkalibacterium pelagium; assembly: GCF_900109325.1. Lineage (GTDB taxonomy): Bacteria > Bacillota > Bacilli > Lactobacillales > Carnobacteriaceae_A > Alkalibacterium > Alkalibacterium pelagium. Next base: position 161,256 of record NZ_FNZU01000001.1, on the reverse strand, counting down.
TCTTTTGCCTGAGCATGTTCCGTCGCCTTGAGGATGTCGTCTTCGGTAATATGTCTACCAAAATCAATGTTCTCTTTCAAGGTATCCGCATATAGAAAGTCCTTCTGAAAAGCTACCCCAAATTGTGTGTGCAGCTCCTTTAGACTCATGCTGTTGACATTGACGCCATTTATTCGGATACTTCCTTCATCCACATCGTACAATCTGAGAAGCAGCTTGATGATCGTGGTCTTACCTGCTCCAGTCGCTCCGATAATGCCGAGAGTGTTGCCTCTATCTATACTGAAATCAATATCTTTCAGAATATGCTTACCAGAATGATAGCCGAAATACACATGGTCAAAATGAATATGCGCCGACTCCCTCTTTTTATCAATCGGTTTAACTTTCAGATCAGGTTCAGTCACCAGGATTTCCTGAATACGGTCTGCTGAAGCGATTCCTCTTGAAAACAGGACGAATATCCGAGTGATGCTGAGCATCGAGTTCAGAATAATAGTGAAATAAGTCATGAATGCAATGACGACCCCCGGTTGAGTCACCCCTGCATTGACTCGGTAGGCACTGGCAAGAATAACAAGAGCCAGTCCACTGTTTAAAAACAGGTTCATCAGTGGGGTTGTTGCAGCCATAGTCGTGTTCGCTTTCGTTTCTGCACGGACCACCCGCTGATTGACACCTTCAAATCGTTGCTTTTCATAATCCGATTTTGACAAAGCCTTGATGACTCGCGCCCCCGTAATATTTTCTCTGACCGTTCGAACAAGACGGTCCACTTCCTGCTGGAGCTTGTCGAACAGAGGAATCCCTTTTCTTGAAATAAAGTAGATTGTCACTGTCGCAAAAGGTAGAACCCCCAGCATGACTAGCGTAAGTGTCGGATCCAATGTCAGTGTCATGATAATACCGCCCAGCAAAAGAATGGGAGCACGAACACCAATGCGCTGCATCAGTCCAATCGTTCTATGGATATTATATGTGTCCGATGTCAGCCGTGAAATCAGAGAAGGTGTGCTGTAATAGTCAGCCTGACTGGCCGACAGACAAGATATCTTATGATACAGATCATGCCTGATGTCTTCGACGGCATCTCTTGCCACACTTGACGCCATACGGTTCGCCTTGATACTGGCGACTACAGCTATAATCGAACATAATACCATTAGTCCGCCCCACAGCAGTACCCGGTTGATGTTCTCAGTGGGTACGATCACATCAATCATATAAGCAAGAATCCAAGGCAGAAACAGATCCATGATCGTCCCAGTGAACTTTACTGAAAAGCCCAGCAGCATCCTGTTTCGTAACGGTTTTAAATAAGTAAGTAATAATTGCATGATTTAACGCCTTTCTACTATTGTAATAGTTTAAAAATCCTGTACTTCTGCCCGAGCCTTATCCATTGCATGACTGAGCAGCCGACCCATTTCTTTCTGTTCCTCTTCACTTAATCCCTCCAGAATGATTTCGTTCCAGTCTTTCAGGATTCCGACTACCTTGGGATACACTTCTTCTGCCTTTTCAGTCGGATACACAAGCAGTTTGCGTCCATCAGCTGCACACTTCTTTCTCGTTATGTAGCCTTTCTTCTCAAGAACAGCCAGCTGCCTGGTCACATTACTTTTATTTACATAAATCAGCTGTGACAAATCGTCCTGAGAGACACCTGGATTCTGGCAGATGTTTATAATATAGGTATGATGCATCCCGCCCAGATCATACTTCTTCATTTTTTCATTCCGGTAAAGCTCGGACAATCGGGTTGTCCTGTTGATGTAGCGCATCAGAAAATCCATTTCATCCCTCCTTAAAGCCAGATAGTTGCACCCGCAACAATATGAGCTACTATATCACTAATCGTTCCACCTGTCTAATCATTGACATTATTTATCCTGTTGATTAAAACGATCATAAGTTATAATGAGAATGTGAAAAAGGACGTAACTAAAATATTGGAGGGGACTAATATGAAAGAATTTGATACTTTTATCAGCAAGCTCGATTCCGTAGAACATCAGGATCGTGTGAGAGAGCTTCTGACGTGGATAGAGGAGTCGTTTCCTCAACTGGAGAAACAATTCAAATGGAATCAGCCGATGTTCGCCGATCACGGCACATTCATTATAGGTTTCAGTACATCCAAGAATCACCTCGCTGTAGCGCCTGAACATGTTACGATGAATCACTTCGCAGAAGAAATTGCCGAAGCCGATTATGAAGCGACAAAGCAACTGTTTCGTATCAAGTGGAATCAGCCGGTTAATTACGATTTGTTAAGAAATATTATCCAGTTTAATATTGAAGACAAAGCAGATTACACTAAATTCTGGAGAAGCTGATCCCGAAAATGTCATCGCTATTTATTACACGCTTGAAAACGGCACAGATGATGATTATGGATATGGTATGGACTTTGATGTCTATGTGGACGGCTCACAGGCAGATACATACCCGAACGACAATTCAATGGGCTCTGTTTCAAGTGGACGCTCAACAGATGGCGTAGCACATTATGCAGTAAATGGCGAAACGATAGAAGTTGAGTGGGAACCTTTATTTTCCTTTTCAGGTGAAAAAGGAATCTGGGATGTTACACCATAATAGTAATATGAAAATGCACTTTCTTACTATAATGTAGTATCAGTGCAAAAAAAAAGCCTTTAATGAGATAGCATTCCATTAAAGGCTTTTTATCGTCTAAATAAAAATGCAAGTGAGCGTCACATGAAAATAAGGATTTGACAACCTTCATTTCAGAGACACACTCACTTGCATTTTTCATAGGATGCGCACGAGAGGACTCGAACCTCCACGGGGCATCGCCCCACCAGCCCCTCAAGCTGGCGCGTCTACCATTCCGCCACGTGCGCTATTTTCTCAACAGAAGCTATCATATCAAGGTTTGAGCAAAATGTCAATATATTGACCAGATATAACTTGTGCTCTACTTCCTTATCCGCATATGTTATCTTAAAGATATAAATAATTTAGGAGGAAAACACATGATTAATACGGTAGTTTTTGATATGGGTAATGTTCTGATTCGTTACGCGCCCACAACATTCATTAAATCATTTACCGAAGACGAAGCGTCTCAGCAGCTCCTGCTGGATGCAATTTTCCTGTCGGATGAATGGATGGATTACGATAGAGGGACCATCACAAAGGAAAAGCTTATCACGACTGCTCAGGACCGGGTGCCTGAAAACTTGAAGCCATCTATTCCCCATCTAATGGACACCTGGTTCGAAAACATGACACCGATTGCAGGGATGGAAGAAATTCTACATAAACTGAAAACTAACGGGTACCGGCTCTTACTGCTATCCAATGTGTCTCAGGACTTCCATCAGTTCAAAGATGTCATCCCAGGCATTGAATTATTTGACGGACTCTTCCTGTCCTCTGACTGGAAATGCATCAAGCCAGATACGGAAATTTATGAACAATTCTTTGCTCATTTTGATCTCGATCCAGCCAGCTGTTTCTTCATCGACGATTTAGCGATGAATATTGAAGGCGCAGCAAAGTTAGGAATGGACGGTCATGTCTTTGACGGAGACCTTACAAAACTGGGAGACTCATTAAGAAAAGCGGGTATTCGCCTGTCCTGAATCAAAATAAGATCAGCATGGTATCATTTATGAGCCGGCTGGTCTTTTTAATGTAGACTAGTTCGGCTTACCTATCTGCCAATGGGTCAAATATAGATATATGGTCTATTGGGCTTGTTTTATTTAAGGCGAATATACCATATAGTCATATTTGATCCATTCGTCCATTATAATAAGACATGAATGGATCAAATAACGGTTTATGGACCATTGATACGATCTTTTCTCTAGTAGAGAGCTGGGACTATTCCAATTTAATATGTGGGGCCCACATATTTCCATCTTTTCTCTTGATTTATATAACGAAAATGACTGCTTTCTTCATAAAAAACTCCTAATATTCTATACACTTACTTCATCGCTGTTTTCCGTTCGATTCTGCCTTTCAGTTCAAACTTGCCTTTACATCTGGCACAGACATATTTACTCAAGTTGAATCGACGCTGTCTGTGAATCAGGCTGTCACACGCTGTGCATCGGTATTCCCAGTACTGGACGACTTTTTCTTCTTTCAGCGAAGGGACAAACCTTAAGCCACCTACTTGCTTAAGTAACAGCTTGAAGTCACGATCTTTATGCTGATAGCCCCGGCCTTCAAGGTGCAGATGATAATGACAGAGTTCGTGCCTGACTATTCCAATAAAGATCTCTTCACCCAGCTTATCGATCACTTTAGGGTTAAAGTCGAGATCGTGACTCTTCATATGATAGCGTCCACCTGTGGTACGCAGTCGGCTGTTGAAAGCAGCTTGGTGTCTGAAGGGCTTACCGAAATCGTTCAAGGAAATCGTTTCGACCAGCTGCTGCAGTTCTTTCTGATTCATAGACACTCCCCCATACAGAAGGAAGAAACGGAAGGATGTCTTCACAGCTCCGTTTCTTCACTCTTTCAACCTAATTACACTGTTATTTATTTACCATTGTCAAAGCGATACGGCCTTTTTTCAAGTCCACTGACTCGATCCATACTTTGACAATATCTCCAACAGCAACGACATCTTTTGGATGCTTGACGAACTTGTTGCTCAGTTTTGAAATATGGACGAGACCGTCTTGTTTCACTCCGATATCCACGAAGGCGCCGAAGTCCACTACATTCCTGACAGTTCCTTCCAGTTCCATGCCTTCTTTTAAATCTTCCATAGTCAGTACATCTGTTCGCAGCAGCGGTGCAGGCATATCGTCACGCATATCACGCCCAGGTGCGACTAAAGCATTCAGGATATCTTCATAGGTTTCCTGACCCAGTCCAGTTTCGTCGAGCACTTTACTGATATCTAGAAGTTTGATGCGGTTATTCAGATCATCAGATCCAAGATCAGCTTTAGATACTCCAGCCATAGTTAAGATCGTTTCAGCCTGCCTGTAGGTTTCTGGATGAATGCCGGTGTTGTCGAAGGGTTCTTTGCCATCTGGAATACGTAGAAATCCGACAGCTTGTTCAAAGGCTTTAGGTCCCAGACGCTTGACTTTTTTCAGCTGAGACCGACTGGTGAATTTTCCGTTTTCTTCTCTGTACGTCACGACATTTTCTGCAGTGGTCTTTGTCAGACCGGAAATATGTTTCAACAGTGCCGCACTGGCCGTGTTTACATTGACACCGACCTGGTTCACGACAGTTTCGATCACAAAATCCAACTGTTCAGTCAGTTTCTTCTGAGACACATCATGCTGATACTGTCCCACACCAATTGATTTAGGGTCGATTTTTACCAGTTCTGCCAGAGGATCCTGCAGGCGTCTAGCTATACTGACCGCACTCCGTTCTTCGACCTGGAAATCCGGGAACTCTCTCCGGGCTTCTTCACTCGCTGAATATACAGAGGCACCCGCTTCGTTTACAATGACATAAGCTACTTGACGGTCGATGGATTTTAATTGTTCAGCGACAAAGGTTTCAGATTCCCGACTGGCTGTACCATTTCCAATAGCAATTGTATCAACTTTATACTTCTTGACCATGTTCAGAAATTTACCGGCTGCTTCCTCACGTTTCCTGCCTGAAGACGGTTTATGCGCATAAATGACATCGATCGCCAATACTTTTCCTGTCGCATCGATGACGGCTAGTTTACACCCTGTACGGTAGGCCGGATCCAGTCCAAGAATCGTCTGATCTTTCAGCGGGGCCTGCAGCAGGAGGTTGCTCAGGTTCTCACCGAACACTTCGATGGCCTGATCTTCTGCTTTTTCAGTCAGTTCATTTCGGATATCTCGTTCGATAGCCGGACCAATGAAACGTTTATACGCATCACTGATAGCTTGTTTCACTTTATTTGTTGCCGGTGTCGCTTTCCCATCCGGCAGCTCCTGCTTCATCATATACCCGTGGATACGGTCTTCATCACTGTCGATCGATACCGACAGCACCTCTTCTTTTTCCCCACGATTCAATGCCAGAATGCGGTGAGACACCAGTGACTTGACTGTTTCAGAATACTCATAGTACATTTCATAGACACCTTTTTCATCCAGGGACTTGTCTTTTACTCTGGACTCAACGGTTCCATTGTTGAAAGTATACTCTCTGATCCATGTCCGGTATGTCGGGTTGTCAGAAATATACTCAGCAAGAATTTCATGCACACCGTTGAGCACATCTTCAACGGTTTCAACTTCTTTTTCTTCATCGATAAACCGGCTGGCTTCACCTTCAATATCACCTGCAGGGAAAGTCAGAATCCATTCCGCCAAGGGTTCAAGTCCCTGCTCTTTAGCAATCGTAGCTTTCGTGCGACGCTTCTGTTTATACGGACGGTACAAATCTTCAACACGCTGCATTTGAGTAGCTGCTTTAACATCCTTTTCAAGTTCCGGTGTCAGCTTACCCTGCTCTTCGATCGAAGCCAGAACATCGCTTTTTCGTTTTTCTAGATTGGTCAGGTAAGTATGACGTTCTTCTATCTCCCTGATTTGTACTTCATCGAGTGATCCGGTTACTTCTTTCCGGTAACGGGCAATAAACGGAACAGTATTGCCATCTTGAAGCAAGTCCAAAACGGACAGAATCTGCTTCTTCGTATAATCGGTCAATTCTTTATTTAAAAGTTGTATGATCTGTTCTTTAGGTGTATCTGTCAAAACGGTCATCTCCTCTAAGTCTTCATCCCATCTATTTTAACATAAAAATAAAACGAACGAACTGGATTATCTGAAATTGATAGCCCCTGTCCGTCCGTCAGCTGGTGGTGAAGGTCACCATACTTTTATTCAATTGTGTCGTAAAGTCCTTTATTTTCCAGTGTTTATGATTGCCCACACAGGCACTTATAAATGTCCGTCGTTCATCTCTGACAGTTTTTCTCAGATGCACATGTCCCATGATGCTGAATGTGATATTTGGATAAAGATCGTACAGTTTCTCATAAGCTCTAGCACCGAGAAAGGCGTTGGCATAATTATAAACCCGGTGTGGTAGCGGAATGACAAATTCAGGATGAGTCGCCACATGGGTCATTAAAATGACTTGTCTGTCTTTTACTGCCTCGAGATCCTGCAGCAGCTGATCCAGCATATCCTGACTGACGGTCTGATCCGATCGCCCCCAATTAACGTAGTGTCGATCATTCCAGGAGGCAAATCCATACTGCTTCTTTTCAAAGTCTTCCTTGCTGTACTTCTCATGGTTGCCATAACCGTAATCATACCATCCGGGTGTTCCGACCACAGCAAGATCGTCTCCGAATAATTTAGGACGACCGACAAGTGAATAGGACTGCCGGTTAAAGAACTGATCGATTTCATTCGTATTTACTATATCATGGTCTCTCGCCCAGTAGTCATGATTCCCTGGAACAAACAGCACCGGAATGCCACTTATCTCTTCTAGTTTTTTAAGAAACCGGTGTGTGGTGTCGTAATGGTTCGACACATCTCCTGCAATCAGCAGGCAGTCCACCTTGTGCTCATACAGCCTGTCTGTCAGCTGTTTTTCCAGATCCCATTCGATAAATGCATCATTACGATCGATATGCAGATCAGATACTGTCGCTATCTTCATACTTTGTTTTAATTCCCTCCGAAAAACTGGCTGAATGCATAGCCAGTGTTATTGACTTTATAGTGATCGACGATGCCATCTTTATCGAAAACCACTCCGTGGAGCGTTCCTCCATAAACAGCTCCTCCGTCCAGTCCGATCTTGCCATCCCCCGACAGCCAGATATCTGTGTTGGACCGTTTTTCATGAAGCATTGCCGTAACGGTATGGCCAAATACAAAGGTCTTGTCAGTATCGTTAGGCTGATCAAAGAATCCTTCTCTGATCCAGACATAATCCCTGTCTGATGTCTCAGTCCAGTCTTTTAATGTAAGATTTACACCTGCATGCGTAAAGACATAATCCTCCCACTCATATTTTAATGGCAGGGACTCGATGAATGGCTTCAACCAGGGCGCCTGAGATTGTACGGTTGCGGCCAGCTCAACAGTATCATACTGTCCTTCCTCTATATTGAGAAAAGACTGCACTGTCACCATACCCCCATTCATCTCATAAAGGGCAGCTGAATGTTGCGGACGATTTAAGAAGTCCAGCAGCATGTCTTCATGATTTCCTTTCAGGCAGACCGCTCCCTTATTCTCAACGAGATCGCGCGCCATCTCAAAGCAGGCTTTTGGGTTCTCACCTCTGTCTCCCAGATCCCCCAGTAAAATGAGCTGTTCTTCTTCCTCTTTCCAGTGCGTCAGCAGCTCCTTGAACATGTCATATTGACCGTGGACATCTCCAACCACGAATACTTTCCTTTTCATGACAGATTTCCTCCCCGTAACTCTTTCCAGTCTCTTCTTTAGCTAAGTATAGTTTACCACATACACTTTCTGCGGCCCAAAATCCCGTCTCACAATACCTAGGTGTGAAAGCGTTAAACGTTGAAGATTTCATGACTTCCACTCGTATTCATAGAAAAGGCCTATGCCTACCTGTATAATTAAAGTTGTAACTAAAAATTGTACTTTAATATAGAAGGGACGAAGATAAAATGAAAGGAAAGAAGTGGATAGGAATAATTATATTCCTGTTATTCCTGGGCTTTGTAGGTTACAGCATCTACAGCTCTACTCAGGAAGATCAGACTATTTCAGTAAGAACAGCTGAAGTAGAAGAACGTGATATTACAGAGGTGGTCGTGACGACCGGCATGATCGAACCCGCTCAGACTCAGGAGATTGTCGGCCAGGGTGTCGTCTCAGAACTGAATGTTGCTGTAGGAGATTCAGTCGAAGAGGGCGATACCCTTGTCAGTTACGTCGATGGAACAAGCTTCACCGCTAATTTCAATGGAACAGTAACGGAAGTCAATGTGACCGAAGAGGAAGCTGACGCAAATGCTCAGCAGGGCCAGTCGTCTATTGTCATTTCTGACCTGAGTGATTTAGAAGTTTCTATCCAGTTGTCCCGCTCAGATGCCGGACTTGTGGAAGAAGATCAGGCTGTTGAATTGGAATATGCCGATACTATGTATGACGGTACGGTCGCTTCAATCGATCCTGTAGCAACCACCCAGCAGACTCAGATAGGGTCATCGACCAGTTTAGGTGCAACGATTGCCTTTGATTCAAATACAGATGATCTGATTGCGGGATTTGAGATAGATGTGGACATTATCGTTGATTCTGCAGAAGGTGCACTAGTCATCCCTATTGAAGCACTGAATTACAATCAGGATAACGAACCGTATGTGTTTGTTTTATCTGGAAGTGAAGTCAGTCAGGTCATGATCGAAACGGGTATTCAGTCTGATGCCTACATCCAAGTAACTGACGGGTTAAGTGAAGGCGACCAAGTTGTTCTTTCTCCTGGCGAAGATCTTGAAGATGGAGCAGAAGTGGAAATAGACGAGTAATGAGGAGGTGTGCTCATGATAGAAATCACTGATATTGAAAAGATTTATAAAATGGGCGGAGAAACCGTACGTGCTCTGGACAAGGTATCTCTTAAAATCCAGGAAGGCGAGTTCACCTCTATTATGGGACCTAGTGGCTCCGGAAAATCCACGCTGATGAATATTCTTGGACTCCTGGACCGATTTGACAGTGGCCGCTATCTGCTCAACGGTACGGATGTGTCCGATTTGTCGGATGCGGAGCTTGCGGGAATAAGAAATAAAGAGATCGGTTTCGTTTTTCAGTCATTCAATCTTATGGCTAGAATGAATGTCCTCGAAAATGTCATGCTTCCCCTAGTATATGGAAAAGTTCCATATAAAGAAAGACGTAGACGAGCCACAGAAGCTCTCGAAAAAGTCGGTCTGGGCAATCGCCTGGAACATTTAACTAACGAAATATCCGGCGGTCAGAAACAGCGTGTAGCAATTGCCCGTGCAATTGTTAATGAACCATCTGTTCTTATGGCTGATGAACCTACAGGAAACCTGGATTCTAAAACCACTGAGGATATTATGAGAATTTTTCAGGAGTTGAACGATGAAGGCACGACGATCGTTATGGTTACTCACGAACCTGAAATGGCAGAATACACAAAACGTATTGTTCATTTTAAAGACGGTGTCATGAAAAAAGATGAACAGCTCACTCCTAAACGGATTTCAAAGCGGGAGGTGGAGTAAATGTTTATAAAAGAAAATCTTAAGATGGCTATAGATAGTATTTTCGCCAATAAAATGCGCTCTTTTCTGACCATGCTCGGGATTATTATCGGAATTGCCTCAGTTATTGCGATTCTTGCAGTTGGTAATGGTGCAACGGATGAAATCACACGTACCTTCAATGACATTGGAGCAACTACTATCAGTCTAAATGCCAACGATCCTGATCAGTCAGGAGATTTGATATCCAATGAAGATCTGATTGTATTGAGAGATTCTATCGATGAAATCCGCTATATCTCTCCTAATGAAACGACGTCAGGAAATATTTCGTCAGATGATGAATCGCGGCAGGCCGTCATATCGTACGGTACACCGGATCTTCAATTTGTCAGTCAATCGATGAGCTCGACATTAGTTGAAGGGCGTTATTTCAATCAGGTTGATTTTGACGAATCACAGGATGTCGTTGTGATAGACGAAGACGGTGCAGAAGCTTTATTCGGAACGACAGATGTGATCGGTGAGACGTTGCGTGTCACTGTCGCTCAGAGCCAGATGAACCTTAGAATTGTCGGTGTGGTCGAAGGATCTTTCGGAGATATGCAGGGTGCTTTCGACATCAGCCAGATTCCGTTGTTCGCTGCTATGCCTCAATCTACATTAGGCAATCAGGTACCGCAGATGGCAGGTATGGATTCTGTATCCATAGAGGTCGAAAGTACTGATCAGATCGATGCTGTATCAAGTCAAGTCGTCAGACTTCTCGAACTGAGAAATAATACAGTTGGAGATAACGTATATAATGCGACCAATTTCCTTCAAGCGCTTGACCAGGTCAACAATGTGTTGAGCCTGTTTATCAACTTTATTGCTGCAGTAGCTGCCATTGCTCTGTTGGTCGGTGGTATTGGAGTAATGAATATCATGCTAGTATCTGTTACTGAACGGACGAGAGAAATTGGTACCAGAAAAGCCTTGGGAGCTACGACGCGTACGATCCTGGTGCAATTCCTGATGGAATCCATCATTTTAAGTCTTATTGGAGGAATGATTGGACTGACGTTAGGCATTATCCTGTCTAACATTATCGCAGGAGCCCTAGATATTGTACCGATCATTACACTGGGTAGTGTGGCGCTGGTATTGCTCTTCTCTACTGCTGTCGGTGTCTTCTTCGGAATTTATCCGGCACGTAAAGCGGCTAGACTCAACCCGATTGATGCGTTGAGATACGAATAGTTTAATGTTCAAGTGAACTGACAAAAGACCAGTCAACTGCTTATACCTGCAGCGGCTGGTCTTTTGTTGTTTAACTTTTGTATGACGGACAGGACGACTACTGTTTTGTGTCTTAAATATCGATAAAAGCCGTCTGACGGCTTTTTCATCTCTAAGATAGGCATTCAGCTGATATTATCACCCTAGCACCGGTACTCGGTCGAGTTTGCCGTCTGAGTTCCGGTGCTATCGTATTTGCTCATGTATTCGGCCAAATTTCCAATGTGATTTTCAGTGCTCTCCCATTTGCTCAGTAGTCGCCTCACAAATGAAGTCCCAAAGCATAATCATCAAACTAATATTCAGGATACTCATCCGTCTGCCGCTTGGTTCTCCGTTTCGATAGAGTCATAGCTCCCAGTCCAATGACGACTACCACAATACCAGTCAGAATATTCACGACTGGGATGAGAGACAGAATCTCGAAAATGAGAAGCCCAATCAGCATCTGCAGCAACTCTGTCCAGAATGTTACCTGTCCGACACGCCTGATAATGATGTTGCCGATCAGTACAGCTGTTATGATTCTGGCTAAATATAATGCCAGACCGTATGTGATTAGAAGGATCACTCCCATGGTTATCCCTATCACAGTAACCATTAGAAGCAATGACAATAAGGGTATCCCGAACAGAACAAGCGTACCTGCTCCAACCGTTTTTAAAACCTGAGATTCAACGGGACGAATACGTTCCTGCCAGAACAAAGGACTGACGAGTCTAATTACCAGCCAGACAATTAGTGAGCTGAGGAGACTCCAGATGAGAAACATGCCTCTGATCAGTAACCGGTTTTGACGAGTGAGTTGAGGTCCTCTTTGCCAGACTTCCGATTCAGTCCAGACCGTCTCTCCGGCAATCACAGCATTTGAAGAAATTGATGCTTCATTGGGACTTTCATATCTGAAATCTCCCCCGATCTCGGAGGTATCATTTAAGGTCAGCGAATCCGCTCTCAAATCAGCATCTCCGCTGACAGCTCCATTAAGGATAACCGACTCCCCTGCACCCATTAGATGTCTTTCTACTTCTCCATTTATTCTTACATTCATTCCTGCAGCATACCCATCTCTTCCTACCATGGCACCTTCTTCGATGACAACTGTTTCTCCGGCCAGAAAAACCTCGCGTTCGGCGTTTCCTTCGAAGCGGACGATTTCACCTGCCCAGTATATGTTACCAGTCACCTCTCCATTGATCAGGACACGCTGCCCTGCTGCAAACAGAGCCCCATCAATCCTTCCGTTTATAATAATCTGCTCACCAGCTGCAAATGTAGTTCCTTGTACTTCTCCATCTATTGTAATGACATCTCCTGTAAACCAGCCCGGTCCTTCGATGATCTCTCCCTGTTCCAGCGTCTGTCTGCTTAATCGGTCGCCCATATGTGTTCCAGCTGAAACTTGACGAGCAAAAATAGCCAGTCCGATAACGGCTGCCAGCAGACTAATTATACCTACACACATGGTTAACACACGCTTCCTTTTAACCATCTGTATACCCTCCTCTCTGAAAATCAGTACCTGCCTTTCACCCATTTTCTACCCCAAATCTTGACCTCCTTATCCATCATTCAACTGTCACTCTTGACTTATTTCTAGATTTGACCCGCTATTTTATACGCTCATTCTACCACTTCCCAGCCCGAACAGTTAATGTAACCCTTGGTCTTTTACACTAATCACAAAACAAAAATGCCACTGGGAGAATCCTCGGATTCTTTCCAGTGACATTCGATTATATTAGATTTATATTTTTTCTTACAACATTCCCATGACAATAAAGTTGACGATGAATAAAGCTGTTGTTGCCCAAAGAACCGGGTGAACAACTCTCGCTTTTCCTTTAACTGCTTTGGTAATGATGTAGAACAGGAAGCCTGCTGCGATTCCGTATGAAATGCTGTAGGAGAATCCCATGAATAAAGAAGCAAAAAATGCAGGTACTGCTTCTTCAAGATTGTTCCAGTCAATTTCAGCAAATGCAGACAGCATCAGAATACCGACTACGATTAGTGCTGGCGCTGTGGCAGCTCCAGGAACGACTGACATCACTGGTGCAATAAAAGCTGTAAGAAGGAACATAGTAGCAGTTGTCAAGCTGGTCAGCCCAGTCCGCCCACCAGCACCAATTCCCGCTGCACTTTCAACAAATGTCGTAACAGGTGACGTTCCAAAGATTGCTCCAGTTGCTGTAGCAACGGTATCTGCCAGAAGTGCTTTTTCCATTTTTGTGTTAAGTCCTTTACCCTGATCCATCGCCTTTTCATCTTCAAGTGTAAAGATACCAGATTTACGGCCTGTTCCGATAAAGGTTCCGATCGTATCAAAGACATCTGTAAGGGTGAATGCAAAGACCGTAATAAGAATCAAAGCATATCGTGAAGGATCAGCCACAAGTGACCCTAACCCTTGCGAGCCGAAAGCCGCACCAAACGTGACACCTAGATCACTGAAGGCTGACATAAACGTGTTTGCAGGATTACTCAATCCAGATAAATCCGTAACGCCCATAGGGATTCCGATGATTGTCGTCGCAACGATTCCGATAAGGATCGCACCTTTAACTTTGGCAATCATTAGAACGACCATGATGATCAGACCGATGATGGCAAGCAGCGCATAAGGATTAGCGAGGCTTCCCATGTCAGGAATGATCCCTCCGCCAGTGACTACAGTATTGATCGGTCCGGTGATTTCAGATCCAGCTGTATAAGGTTCATTGTTGACAGAAATAATATCCTGTCCTTCAGATGTAAATTCCAATAGTTGTGCATTTTTCAATCCGATATAAGCAATAAATACACCAATTCCGCCGCCTATAGCATGCTGAAGAGATTCAGGTATCGCATGAATGATTTTCTTTCTGATTGATGTAACGGTAATTAGAATTCCGACTACCCCGGTGAGGAAAACCATGAATAAAGCTTCCTGCCATGAAAAACCCAGTGCAAAGACGACTGTATAGGTAAAGAATGCATTCAGACCCATACCCGGTGCCTGTGCATAAGGTACATTCGCATACAATGCTAAGATTAATGTACCAACTGCCGTAGATAATACAGTTGCCAGAAAGACCGCTTGAGTCGGCATACCTGTTAATGACAGAATCTGAGGATTAACAAATATAATGTAAGACATAGCAAAGAATGTCGTTAATCCTGCAGTGACCTCCCGTCCGATTGTTGTATTATTCTCCTTTAATTGAAAAAACTTTTCCAACAAAGATAAAACCCTCTCTCTTCTATAATTCTCCACTTGTATGGAGTCATTAATCAAGGGTTATCTAACAATATAACGTATAGGATAAAGTTCAAGAAAGCAAAAAAAGACGGATGACCGCCTTTAATTAACTACATCTTAAACAATCGCAATTGTTTAATCTAATAGTCAATCCTTTAAGGGGATTGGTAGAGACTCTAGCCCATATCGCTAAATTATATTAGATAACACTCTTATTAAGTTGCCTTAATCATAGTATATTCTGAGAGGTTTTTCAACTATAAACGAAAAATTAATCCGAAATACATAAGTATCATTCGTATATTTTGACACATTTTATTCTTATTGTATGAGATTAAAACCATTGTTCGCTAAAACGATTATTTCATTGTAACAAATTCTTCAGCAGCAGTCGGGTGAATAGCTATCGTCCGGTCGAAATCTTTCTTGGTTGCTCCCATCTGAATCGCTACTGCAAAGCCTTGAAGAATCTCGTCCATCCCTTTTCCGATTCCATGAAGGCCAACCACTTTTTCATTTTTTCCTACACAGACAAGTTTCATGTATGCTTTCTGTCTATGCCCAGTGATCGAACTGTGCATCGAAGTAAAAGATGTTTTGTATATCTTGATATAGTCTTCAGGATATAGGTCATAGACTTGCTCCTCGGTCATCCCAACAGTCCCTATAGGCGGATGGGTGAAAATGACAGTCGGAATATTATCATAATCGACTTTAGCATTCTGCTTGCCATTAAATAGACGTTCAGACAGCTGTCTTCCTGCAGCAATTGCCACTGGAGTCAGTTCAACTCTTCCAGTCACATCTCCTACTGCATAAATATTGTTTCCTGTGGTATTCTGATACTGATCGACTTCTACATACCCTCCAGGATATAGATTAACTCCTGCAGCTTCTAAATTAAGCCCATCGGTATTCGGTGTGCGCCCTGTCGCCCAGAGAACCATTTCCGTTTCATGCGTGCTGCCATCTTCAAATACAAGCTCATACTTGTCATCTTCCAGTTTTTTCACTTCGGTGACTGTTTTGTTAGTCTGGATCTTTCTTCCTTCAACCTCAGCAAGTTCCGAGAATCCCTCGCAGATTATAGAATCAAAATTATATAGTGGCTGAGGCTTTCTCACGAATAAATGAGTATCAACCCCCATTGCATGGAAAATGCCGCTCATTTCTACCCCAATATACCCGCCTCCGATCACTGCGATGCTTTCAGGCAATTTTTTCAAACCGAAGATATCGTCAGATACCATACCGTACTCGCCACCAGGAATCGGCAGCCGCTTAGGCTTTCCACCTGTGGCGATCATTATATGGTCAGCGGTATACGTCTTTCCATCAACTTCAACCGTCGATTCGTCAACAAAGACTGCTCTCCCTCTGATAAGATCAACTTTATTGCTGTCCAGGCCTTTCTTATACGCTCCATGAAGGAAATGAATGTACTTGTCTCTATTTTCAACCAGCTTCTCAAAATTGAGTGAGGGTTTGCCACCGATCTCGAGACCGTAACCTTCAGCATAATGATTGATCGATTCCATCATATCGGCCACATACCACATGACTTTTTTAGGCACACATCCCAGATTGACACAGGTGCCTCCCAAGTTGTGCTCTTCAATAAGGGCAACTTTAGCTCCATGCATGCCTGCTCTGTTAGCAGAGGCAATCCCTCCGCTCCCTCCGCCAATCACTAAATAATCATAATCCTTCGTTCTCGTCATCGTTTTCTTCCTTTCCTGCTGGCTTCTAATGTTTCAATTACCGGATACACTTTCTTTTCGTTATCAAAGTAATATCTGCCTAAAGCATACTTATATTTTTCCCGTTCATCCCAAGGTTTATGTTTCCCTGAATAATGAATAAATACCACGTTCTCTTCCACTTTACTATAATTATATTTATGTGGAAAAAGGATCTTCAGTTTTTCATAAACTCTTGGATTCATGTTATAGATCCGCCAGTCTTCCTCTTTAATATCATTGACAAAAATCAAGTTGAAGATGTCCTGGTCCGGTAAAATAAGAAATGGCTTATTTTCACGAATCGTTTCAACAATATGATCTGCCTTTTCGATTTGTCGTAATTTATCGAGATTCATCAGTACAACACCCGAGTTGAAATAATCATCAGACTCAAAATTTCTTAACCTTAAATTATTGAACGGCTGAACCCACTTAGTTTTATACTTATAGTTTGTCGCAATGAATGAGTACCCATGAAACGGTTTAGTGTACAAGGGTCTCAGATTATTCATACAGATAATATCCGGATCGAGATACAGCACCCGATCGACATGATCTGGAAGTAGATATGGTGCAAACATCCATAAGTACATTTCCAATGCATAATATCTGGTTATCGCTATTTTATCTGATGATTTGAAAAAGTTTTTACTGTAAATCGGTTCAAAAACATGCCCTTCTTTTTCAATAAACGTCCTCAGTTCTCCTACAGTTCCATCCGATATCCCTGCATGAAGCAAATACATGCAGAATCTCTCATCCGGATTCGTATCTATAATGGACCGGATCAGCACCTTAAGGGGATAGACATAGCCTTCGTTCAATGAAAAAAGTAAATTGATCATTCCTATACCTCCAGCAACAGTCACACCTGTTTCGTGACTCCTTTGTATCATTATACCTATTCTATATGGAAAACTCACTCAAATCACACTTTTCTTTTTCTTTTAATGCTCTATAAATTCCACTATAATGGATAAAGGACTGATTTTATGAAAGAAGGAATCATATGAAGAAAAAAGAATTATACTTAACTCTCTTTCGATCGACATTTTTTCTTAGCATGTTCACTTTCGGCGGAGGCTATGTCATTGTTCCGCTGATGGAAAAGAAATTTGTAAATGAACTGGGATGGATCGATGAGGATGAAATGCTGAACCTAATTGCTATTGGACAGTCAGCACCTGGACCGATCGCTGTGAACACATCCATACTGATTGGCTATCGGATGGCCGGTTTCACTGGAGCAATGGTCACAGTTTTTGGAACCATTCTTCCCCCCTTGGCAATTATGACGGGCCTGGCATATATTTATCTGGCAGTGAGAGATAATGCCCTAGTTAACAATGTGCTTCTAGGTATGCAGGCCGGGGTTGCAGCAATCATTGTAAATGTCGTCATAAACATGGCTCTTCGAATCATAAAACAAAAAAAGATAGTGCCTGTACTGGTAATGATTGCGGCACTGATCGCTGGCATTGTCTTCCAGGTCAATATTCTGTGGCTGCTCTTTGTCTCGGCTCTTATCGGATTGATCATGACATTAGTAGACTTAAAGAATAAACACGACAAGGGGGAGAGCAAATGATTTACTTAGAACTCTTTCTCAGTTTTTTCCAAATTGGAATCCTCAGTTTTGGAGGAGGCTATGCTTCTCTGCCACTCATTGAGCAGGAACTGATTACGGTTCAAGGCTGGATCACTAACCAGCAGTTCATTGATATTCTGACTTTGTCGGAGATGACACCCGGCCCTATTGCCATTAACGCAGCAACCTTTTCGGGCAATCAGATTGCAGGAATCATGGGCGGAATCATTGCTACAATAGGTGTAACCTTACCGTCTGTCATTATTGTTCAACTTCTGGCATATTTCTACTTCAAGTATCAGAACCTGTCAATTGTTCAAGGTGTGATCCAAGGTGTTCGCCCGGCAGTTGTCGCTCTGATTGCTTCTGCAGGTGTAACGATTTTCATGACAGCTATGTTTGGTCATAGTGACTGGCCGATCGCCCTTTCAGAAATCAATTGGGTCTCTGTTATTTTCTTCGCTGTCGGACTATTCCTGATGCGAAAGTTCAAGGCAAGCCCTATTCAGATTATTCTAGTTACCGGTGTCGCCGGAGGAATTGTCTACAGCTTGTTATAGCCCTGCAGAGCAGTGTATTTGAACGGCTAGCGCCTTCAGACTATTATTTTCCAATGATGCTACTTAAAAAGCCCTCACTTCCTCAGTGCAATCGTCACTGAAGATGTGGGGCTTTTTTCCAGTTTTTTACTCACACATATAAGCTTGTCTTGATATCACCTTTTCTCAACACTAAAAGAGGCCGGGAGATCCCGACCTCTTTTCCATTATTCTATTCGTATTAAGCGTTGTTACTTTGACGATCAAATTTAGTCTGAGGTCTTCTCTTGTGTCCATAGATACGAGGCATAAGCTTGCTGTCAATAAATGGCGCCAATGCGTTCATGATCAGGATAGAATACCCTACACCACCCGGGTGATCCAAGGTGATCCTGAATATAGCTGTCAGCAGCCCACATCCTATAGCAAACACAGTTTTTCCTTCCGGTGTCAATGATCCGGAACTGTAGTCTGTTGCCATATAAGTCGCACCAAAGAACAGTGTTCCTGTCAAAATGTGCGTCATTTCAAAATTCCAGTTAAAGCTAGACCATAATGCCATAACCACAAATGTTGTAAGGATATACAATATCGGTACTTTAGGGTTGATGACTTTTCTAAATATTAAGTAAAGCATTCCAATAAGTATTGCAAATTTAGATGTTTCTCCTACGTTTCCACCGAGATTGAATCCCATAAACAAATCAAACAGCTCAGGTACCTGTTCAGGTACGACCTGTGCCCCGTTACCAATGAATTCCAGAGGTGTGGCAGAGCCTATAGCATCGACCCCTCTGAATCCACTTCCCAGCAACCCACCAGGCAGGACCCAATTAGCCAGCCAGGGAGTAAAGAGTGCCTTAATAGTAACTCGGGCGGCTACGGCTGGGTTGAAGTAGTTCCTTCCAATCCCACCATTAAGCTGCTTAACGATAACAATAGCAAAAATCGATCCAAACATGATCATCCATATAGGGGCAGTCACAGGTAAACTTAATGCAACCAGCATACCGGTCACAGCTGCACTGTGATCGTGGATTTTGATCGGCTTATACGTAAGTTTCTGATAGATATACTCTGAAGCAACGGCTGTTCCGATACCAATAGCCACCATTCCAAGTACCCACCAGCCAAAGAAAAACGTTGCGGCAATGGTCGGTGGAATCAGTGCAATCAGAACCTGGTCCATAACCCAAGCTGCGGTGCGTTTGCTGCGAACATGAGGTGAAGGACCGACTTGCAATTTACCTTTTACATCAATTGCCTGAGCCATCTTACTTCTCCTCCTTCGCTTTTATAGCAGCTTTAGCGGAACGAATATTTTCTAGAAGAGGAATTTTTGAAGGACAGATAAATGAACAGTTTCCACATTCGATACAGTCCATTGCCCCCAGCTCCTGAGCTTTATCAATATTTCCTCTTTCGAAAGCTTCACTGATAAGGATAGGTTGCAGACTGACCGGGCAGACATTTAGACATTCTGAACACATGATACAGTCGTGACTGTCCCCTTGTTCAGCTTCTTCAGGAGTCAGAACTGTTATAGCTGTCGTTCCTTTAATAATTGGAACCCCGAGATCCGAAACAGTTTTACCCATCATCGGTCCACCACCCAGGACTTTTCCTGGTACGGCAGCAAATCCGCCGCAGTCTTCAATAAGCGAATCCATAGGAGTACCGATTTTAACTCGAAGGTTTTTAGGTTCTCTTATTGGTGTTCCGGACACTGATACAATACGTTCGATTAAAGGCTCGCCAAACTCGCAGGCGCGGTAGCAAGAACGGATCGTTGATGTATTAGCCACGACACAGCGAACTTCAGCAGGAAGGCCACCAGGCGATACTTCTCTTCCAGTCATGCTCTTGATCAAGTTTTTCTCTGATCCTTGTGGATACATTGTTTTCAATGGACGGACGAAAATATCGTCATATTCAGCAGAGGCTTCCTCAAGCGCCTTGATGGCATCCGGTTTATTATCCTCTACACCGATAAAGATGCGACGTAATTGAGGGAACAATGCTCTAGACAGATTAATTCCATGAATAATTTCATCTGCATGTTCCACCATGACTCTGTGGTCGGATGTAGAATACGGTTCACACTCGGCCCCATTGATGATAAGTGTGTCAATCGTCATCCCCGGTGGAGGACTCAACTTAACAGCTGTAGGGAACGTTGCTCCACCCATTCCAACGATTCCAGCTTTCCTGACTGTCTGAATGATTTCATCTTTTGACATGTCCTGAGACCGTCCTGGTTCGACGATTGGATCAGCTTTTGTATATTCATAGTCATTTTTGACAATGATACTGTCCACTTCTCCGCCACCAATTTTTCCACGTTTTTCTATAGCGATCACTTCACCTGAAACTGAAGAATATACATTTGCTGATACAAATCCACCTTCTTCTGCAATGACTTGACCAGCTTTTACTTTATCTCCAACTTCCACAATTGGTTTAGCAGGTGCGCCTATATGCATGGACACAGGGTAAACCATGATTTTAGGGACTGATGCATCTACTATCGGTAACTTGCTTGTTCGTGATTTATTCTCTTCTGGATGGGAACCACCGTGTTTTCCCATGAACGAAAAACGCATCACATTCATCCTCTCTATAATTCCTGTCTAACCTAATTACTTTTTTCACATACTTTCTTATAGTTATGTCATGTGAAAAAACTGGTAGGTTTTGCTAATAATTTTAGTATACAATATGTAGCAGAAAGATGAAAGTAATTCCCTGTGATCTGTACAAATTCATTCTTGTATTTATTTGTCAAGTTAACGATAATAGTGTTATAAAAGTATGAGGGAGGAATCGGTTTGGAATTTACTCAGATAGAATTATTTTTAAGACTGATTCTCGCTGCAGTCGTCGGCGGGGTAATTGGTTACGAACGAGAACTTAAGGGTCGCGATGCTGGGATACGTACCCATACTCTAGTCAGTCTGGGTGCAGCGATCATTACGATGACACAACTGGAAGCGAGCAGATGGGTCCTGAATTTCGCCATAGACAATCCCGATTTTTCAACAATATTATCATCAGACATTACTCGTCTTACCGCTCAGATTGTCAACGGGATTGGATTCCTGGGCGCAGGAACAATTATTGTAAGTAGACGCACAGTGACTGGACTGACAACGGCTGCTTCAATATGGGCTGTAGCAAGTTTAGGTATTGCCGTGGGTATGGGTTATTATTTCATGGCAATCACCAGTACATTTATCATGCTGATCGTTTTACGTCTGCTTAAAGGATTATTCAAAATCGACAGTACTAAACAACTGGAGATTCAGTATAAAAATAGAGATGCTACACTTGCTTATCTAATGGAAACTTTTAAAGCAAACAACATTACGGTTGTTTCAACAGATCATTCTATTACCTATTTGGAAGACGGAAGTTCAATTTGTGAAGATATGTATACATTGCACCTTCCCGCACAGTTTAACATGATACATTTCATATCTCAGGTTGGTGATTATGAAGACATTCTTAAGATCAATACCATCAAAACTACACCAGGCAATTAAAGAAAAGCAATAAAGATGTCAGTTGTCGCTAACAAGCTGACTTATCTTTATTGCTTTATCTTTTTATTCCACAGTAAACTCGGCAGTCAGCACTTCTCCTTCGATCTGTCTGACGACTCGGTACTCACCTGGTTCGAAGGGCTCATAGTAATGCATGTTCAGTTCGTCTTCTGCCTCTTCTCCCGGACCCAGTATATGGGCAATCATAATAAATGACATCTCTTCCTCTGGTTCAACGGTTATCCACTGGTCCCCTTCCTGCTTTTCGACAGTGAATGCAATGCCATAGCTTATCTCTTCTTCAGACTGATTCGACACAGTAAGAATGAATGTCTCTCCTTCTGAATCATACACTTCCTGATTCAAGCTTATAGATACGCCGTCCAATGTATCCACTTCTTCAAACGGTGACGGTTCTCCTGTATCTCCGCACCCGCTTAAAACCATTCCAATGATAAAAACTGCTCCTGCTGCAAGTGTTTTTTTCAGCATACTTAGCACACCCTTTTCTATTTTCTTAAGTATACACTGAATAATACGTAAAAAAAAAACGGCCGGATCATTCTCCAGCCGTTTTATTATCTACTCAATTGTATGTCAGCACGTCACGCTTGGTAAGCGGCTCTGTCAGATCATAATCCGGATGAACTCCGGGACGTTTCTTGTGACCGTAAATGCGCGGCATAACCAGTTTGTCTACAAATGGAATGATCGCATTCATAATAAGTATTGAGAAGCCAACCCCTTCAGGTGAAAAATATCCAATTCTGAAAGCCGCAGTAATGATGCCAGCGCCGATTGGAAATACCGTTCGACCAAGAGGAGTCAGGCCACCTGAAGCATAGTCTGTGACCATGAAAGTTCCTGCCAGAAGCAAGGCTCCACTTAGAATGTGATACATCATGAATTCGAAATCAAATCCTGAGTAAACCAGCATGATCAGAGCAACTGTTCCGATATACAGTGCCGGTATCTTAGGATTGATAATGCGTCGGAAGATCAGAAATGCCATGGCGATGAGTAATGCGATTGCACTTGTTTCACCAAGAGACCCGCCCCATCCACCTTGATTTCCCAGGAACATATTCCAAAGCGTCTGCGCGCCTTCCGGGACTTCCTGCGCACCACTTGCAATGTAGTACAAGGGTGTTGCAGCAGCAACAAGGTCATCTGGAGTTGCAGTTGTAATAGCTTCTGCCTGACTTGCTGTGGTTATTATATCTTCTCCTGCAACAAATGTATTTACAATCCAAGGTGCCATCAAATACATGACTCGTCCGCCTACCGCGGGATTGAACCGGTTTCTGCCGATTCCACCCGGAATCATCTTGACAACAATAATCGCAAATAGACTGACAATAATAATACTGTACCATTGGACACCGTTTGGCATACTTAATCCAATAACCATACCTGTAACTACTGCTGATAAATCGGTCACAGTTACACGTTTTCTAACAATTTTTTCGTACAGGTACTCACTGATCACACACGTGATCACAGCAAGAACAGTAAGATAAAGTGTCTGGAATCCGAAGAAATAGACACCTGCTGCTAGTGGAAACAGCATGGCAACAATAACTTGCAGCATGATCCACTGTGATGACCATTTTTCAAATATGTGCGGTGAGTTGTCCAGCACTAAATCGTAATCGGCCAAGGTAGTTTTTGTTTTATTCGTACTCATTTCTACACCGCCTTTACATTCTGTCTGATAGCCGTTTTAGCTTTTCTAATATTATCAAGTAGAGGAATTTTGGATGGACAGATATATGAACAGTTTCCACATTCAATACAATCCATTGCTCCAAGCTGTTCAGCTTTTTCGATATCTCCACGCTCGTAAGCATTGCTGATGAGTATAGGCTGCAGGCTCACGGGACAGACGTTGATACACTCTGAACAGCGGATACAATCCATACGCTCTTCATCCTCGACTTCTTCTGCAGTAAGGAACGTCACATGTGTTGTTCCTTTAGAGATAGGAATCGCCCCGTCTTTAATTGTTTTACCCATCATAGGTCCACCGTGAATTACTTTTCGTGGTGCCTCCTGGAAGCCTCCACAAAAATCAATCACGTCATCGATTGGTGTTCCCAGACGTACGAGCAGGTTCTTAGGATCAGCAATTGGTGTCCCTGAAATCGTGCAGACACGTTCTACCATAGGTTTGCCCAGACGTACTGCACGGTAAATCATCTGAAATGTCCCAACGTTGGACACGACACAGCCGATATCAGCTGGTAGACCTCCTGCAGGCACCTGACGTCCAGTACAGTTCTCGATCAGCTGTTTTTCAGACCCTTGAGGGTATTTTGCTTCAAGGACTTTGATCTCAACTTTATCGTAACCCTCAGCCGCTTTTCTAAGTGCCTCTCCAGCTTCTTTTGCATTGTCTTCAATACCGATGAAGACTTTGTCGACATTGAAGACTGAATCGATCACGCGGACACCTTCAATAATTTCATCTGCATATTCGATCATCGTACGCAAGTCAGATGTAGAATACGGTTCACATTCTGCCCCGTTTAAAATAAGCGTATCGATTTTCTTGTCTTTAGGCGGTGACATTTTTACGTTCGTCGGAAAAGTTGCTCCACCCATCCCCGAAATACCGGCTCGTTTGATCAGTTCAGGGACAAGTGCAGGATCTACATTATCTCCCGCTTCCGGAAACGGCGGCTCTTCTGTGTATTCTCCATCATTTTTTATGATGACACAGGTATAAACATCACTGAGCACATCACGTTCTTCAATAGAGATGACTTCCCCACTGACGGATGACAGAACATTTGCAGAAATGAAGCCTTGAGCTTCCCCCAGCAACGTTCCAACTTTAACTTTATCTCCAACTGCCACAACTGGCTTGGCTGGAGCTCCTAAGTGCATGGACATTGGGAAAACCATGATAGCAGGTGCATCAATTTTTTCAATCGGCTTATGATGTGTACGCGATTTATTATGTTTAGGATATGTGGCTTTTTGTACTGTTTTGAAACGCATTCGCTTTCCTCCTCAAATATATGTAACTCCTATTTCAACCCTAACTGTGTAACAACTTGCTTTAGTCTAAATTCAATTGCATTATAATAATTTCACAATAATTTTCATGAGTCTATCGCTACATCATCTGACTTAAGAATAACGAATTATACATAAAAAGTAAAGTAACATCGGGCTTCTTACATTTATTGTATCCGAAAATATTACAAATGAAAATGGTTCTCATTCACTTTATTCTCTTTAAACTGAGATTTATTGTGAAAAAAGTTCTTTTGATCGTTCGCTCATATCTTTCTGAGCTTCTATTTAATACATATTATAAACTAAATTTGTAGGAGTTATTTGCAATAAGCTATATTCTTATTTATCGTTCTCAATTAGCCTAGTTATTGAGAACGATGTCAAGAGAGCGTTTTTATATAATTCAACAATTACTTAATATTTGTCATTATCCTGTTAAAAAAGATTCCTTTTAATTTGTCACAAATTAATCTTTCAGAAATGAGTATTCTTCCATATCCTCATATTTTTCAGACAAATAAAAAATCTATCATCCCCCGGCATAAAGCAAGAGAATAATAGATTGTCAGACTTTCTGCGCCGACCTGATACCTTCGGCTATCTGATTGATTTTTCTTAACCGGTGATTGACTCCAGACTTGGAGACTCCACCATTAGGCACTAGTTCGCCTAGTTCTTTCAAGCTCACGTCCGGATGATCAATGCGTAATTTCGCCATTTCTCTTAATTTATCCGGTAATGTATCCAGACCTCTTACTTGGGCGATCAGCTGAATATTTTCGATTTGCCTGCTTGCTGCATCGATAGTCTTGTTCATATTTGCATTCTCGCAGTTGACCAGACGATTGACTGAATTTCGCATATCTCTAACGATCCGTACATCTTCAAAGCGGAACATGCTTCCAGTAGCTCCAATCATAGCCAGAAAATCAGCTATTTTTTCTGCTTCTTTTAGATATACGATATACCCGTTCCGTCTCTCGTGAATACGTGCATTCATATCAAACATCTGCATCATCTCACAGATGTCTTCATTATGCTCTTCATAACTCGAATGAATTTCAAGATGGTAACGGCTTGTATCCGGACTGTTGACAGATCCGCTGGCAAGAAAGGCTCCTCTCAAGTAAGATTTGGCTTTCTGCTTGTTTAATTTTATTTCTTCGGGGATATGCCCACTGTAGAGCATACCGTCCATGATCCCGAGCTCCTTTAATATGAGCTTGCTCCCACTTTTAAGTCGGACGATGTACACATTGTTCTTTTTTAATTTCATTTTCTTTCTGACCAGCAGCTCTGATTCTACATCAAAATTGTCTTTGATCAGCGAATATATTCTGCGGGCTATTGCAGCATTTTCTGTCTGGACATTTAATAAGAAGTCGTGGTCGACAATACTCAATGTTCCGTTCATCCTTATCAGAGCAGCCAGTTCAGCTTTGGCATGCTCTGGATGAACTTCCAGAAGTGTGAGTTCTTTTTTTACTTCAAAAGCAAATGACATTAGGTTCACTTCCTTACTTTCAATGACTCGGCTTATCTAAATTTTAGTTGTTTTCAAAATACTGTTTAATCTTACGCTGGCTGTTAAATGCTGTACGGAATATTTCTTCAGCAACTTTTTCTCCATCATGGTAGACACCTTTTGGAGTCAATTCCAGAAAATCATCAGAAATAATCAGTGGCACTTCATCGCTTAGCCCTTTAAAATCATGATCGACTTGAAGCAGAAATTCTTCATTGGCTTCCTGGTCGATATACTGTTCAGGTACCTTCCCAATATTAGTAATTGCGATATCCACGAATCGTTTCCCGAGATGTTTGTGCAAGACACGGAGATGATCCGCATCAGACAGGCCTTCCGTTTCACCCAGCTGAGTCATGATATTAGAGATGTATACCACATTGGCTTCTGTTTCCATAACTGCTTTTCCAATATCAGGAATCATCAGATTCGGGAGAATACTGGTAAAAAGGCTTCCTGGTCCCAGAACAACCATATCAGCATCCATAATAGCTGAAATGACCTTTCTACTGGCTTGAACGGGCTTTCTTCCTTCCACACATGAAACTGCAACGTAATCGATCATTTTACCACTTTTGGGAATTTGTGATTCTCCGGTCTGGGTCGATCCATCCATATAGCGCGCATGAAGGACAAGCGGTTCTTCGGCAGCAGGGTAAACGTGCCCTTTCACATGCATCATTTTAGCCAGCAGCTGGACCGCATCATAGATATTCCCCCGCATATCGGCTGTAGCCTGAATAATCAGATTTCCGATTGTATGCCCTGATAATGCCTCGTCCTGAGACTTGAACCTGTACTGGAAAATCTCTTTCTGCAGTTCTGGTATTTCTGACAGAGCAATAAGTACATTTCTCAGGTCGCCTGGAGGAACGGCGTTGAAGCTTTTTCTCAACGCCCCGCTGCTCCCTCCGTCGTCTGCAACGGTCACGATCGCCGTTACATCTGCATCTTTTTCCTTAAGGCTTTTTAAAATAACTGGCAACCCTGTTCCACCGCCGATCACGGCAATTTTTGGTCTTCTTTTATTGATTAGTGATGATTTCATGACCGTACAATGGACTCCTTTACTTTATCCTTGTCTCTGTGTGAAACATTGACAGGATAGCCGTCAGCTTTGATTTTATTCGCAATCCGTTCAACTAAGGCAACTGATCGGTGTTTACCCCCAGTGCAGCCAATAGCAACAGTCAGATTGCTTTTTCCTTCTTTCTTATACCCTGGAAGTGTATATTCCAGCAGATCTGTGAATTTCTTATAGAATGATTCAGTCTCAGGCTGCTGCATGACGTAATCATACACATCTTTATCCAGTCCAGTCTGTGGCTTCAGTTCTGGGATGTAGTGCGGGTTAGGAAGGAACCTGACATCCATTACTATATCAGCATCAATAGGTACACCGTATTTGAAACCAAATGAGACCATTTCAACTCTGAACATTTCTTTTTCTTGTACTTTGAATTTCTCGATCAGTTTTTCTCTCAACTGACGTGGCGTAATAGTGCTGGTATCAATAACGACCTGAGCTTTCATACGAATGTCCTTCAGCAGCTCTCTTTCTTTCTTGATTCCTTCAATAGTTCGTTCATTTTTTGCCAATGGATGAGCCCGACGAGATTCTTTATATCTGGTGACCAGTTCTTCGTTAGTCGCGTCCAGAAACACAATACGCGTTCGAATAAGAGGCGTATTGTCCATCGTCGCGATTGCCTTATTTATCTCTTCAAAAAAATCCTGCATTCTAAGATCCATAACTAAGGCAATCTTACTGAACTGTCCAGTTTCTCTAACCAGTTTCCAGAAGGTCGGAAGGAGGTTTGGAGGCATATTATCGATGCAATAGTATCCCATATCTTCAAAACTCTGCATGGCTACTGTCTTACCTGCTCCGCTCATACCTGTAATAATCACCAATTCTAAATGTTCGTTCATTATGCCACTCCTTTACTCTGACCACATACCTATCAACTAACCTTAGCAGTTTATTTATTATAACATTCCTGGCGTGTCATGTATACTCTGCTCATGAATAGTCATATCCTGTTCATACTAAAAAACCATTGGACTGATTTAACTGTCCAATGGTCTAATAGTTTAACTTTCTCTTTCACATGTACTGGTCCCAATCAAAGCGTAGGCCCCACAACGGCGGGTGAGCGCAGTCCCTAAAAGCGGGAGAAAAGCCAGTCCCATAAATCTTGCCGGTCCATCTAAAACGAACAGCATAGGAAAGACTGCGACAGCTAAAATGAGACGAATCGTACGGTCAGTTTTCCCGACATTCTTTTTCATTTTTTATCACCCCCCTAAACAATCAGCCCTTAATTTGCATCAATGATTGATTTAATATCTGCTTCGAACGATGAGATTTTCTCTTCTACAACTACGCCAGAGTCATCCTGTGCTGAAATATAAAACTTGATTTTAGGTTCTGTTCCTGATGGTCTAGCTGCGATCCAGCTTCCATCAGCCAGCGTGTATTTCAAAACATTGGCTTTTGGCAGATCAATTGCGTCTTCACCAGTCTTAGTTTTTACTGTCTGTTCCTGGAAGTCTTCCACTTTGCAGACTTTGATATCACCAAACTGAGATGGAGCTTGGTTTCTCAGAGCATTCATAAGATTATTAATTTTCTTGGTGCCTTCCATCCCTTCCATCTTGATGGATATGGTCTTTTCTTTGAAATGTCCATACTGATGATACAAGTCATGCAGGGCATCAAAACAGCTGAAGCCTTCTTCTTTATAATGTGCAGCCATTTCAGCGACCATAACTAGAGCCTGGATGGCATCTTTGTCTCTGACAAACGGCTGGACGAGATACCCGTAGCTTTCCTCAAATCCGAACATGAACGTATGACTATGGCTCGTTTCGTACTGCTTGATTTTTTCTGCAATAAACTTGAATCCAGTAAGCACATTGACAGATTCCACTCCATACTTGTCAGCTATGACAGATGGGAGTTCACTGGAAACAATCGATTTGATGATCACGCTGTTAGCAGGGAGTGTTCCTTTTTTAGTATGAGCCTTAAGGATATACTCAATCATCAGACTCGCAATCTGGTTTCCGCTGAGTACTTCGTAATGTCCATCTGAAGTCTTGACAGCCATCCCCAGACGATCTGCGTCGGGATCAGTTGCTATCAGCACATCTGCATCTTCTTTTTTACCTTGTTCGATAGCCAGTTTAAAGGCTTCAGGATCTTCAGGATTCGGTGATTTTACAGTCGAGAAATCCGGGTCGGCTTCCGCTTGCTCTTCGACTAGAGATACTTTCTTGAATCCAGCCTGTTCAAGTGCTTTGACTCCGAGCATTTTTCCTGTTCCGTGAAGAGGAGTAAAGACGATTTTAATGTGGCGTCCCTGACGATCTGCCAGTTCCTGATCGATTGTCACTGTTCTTAAATAATCTAAGTACACACGGTCGACATCTTTACCGACGATTTTGAGCAGTCCTTTTTCTTTTGCTTCGTCTTCGGTAAGTGTGTCTATAGACAAAATATCGGTGACACTTCTGACATAGTCGGTCAGCTCATCGGCTTCTTTAGGTGGCAGCTGGCCTCCATCTTCTCCATATACCTTGTACCCATTATACTCAGGTGGATTGTGACTTGCAGTGATCATGATTCCTGCTGCTGCTTTGAAATGGCGAACGGCAAATGACAGTTCAGGCGTCGGACGAAGGTCTTCAAAAACATAAGCTTTAATGTTATGCGCAGCTAATGTCTTGGCAGACTCCAGTGCGAATTCTTTTGACATATGACGTGAATCATAAGCAATCGCAACGCCGCGTTCTGCAAACTCTCTTCCCTGACTCTCCAGAAACAGGGCGAGTCCTTCAGTTGCCTGACGCACAGTGTAATAGTTCATTCGATTCGTTCCAGCTCCAATGATCCCACGCATGCCTGCTGTTCCAAATTCCAGAGAAGTGTAAAAAGCCTCCTCCAATGCTGATTCGTCATCTTTGTTCTTTTCAAGGTCTGATCTCACCTGTTCATCCAAGTCATCAAAATCAAGCCATGTTTCGTATGTGTCTTTCCATTCCATTATATACCCTCTTTTCTGCATGATTAATTATCCGCTTTCTTTTCTTTTTCCATTGTAACATTTTTACTGAAATCTTGCATGAAAAAAGTATACACGTTGGAACAAAAACAGAGCCCGAAATGCGTTATTCCTGGCTCTGCTTCATCTTCTTATTAAATTATGCGTGCTGCTGTTCCATCTTTTCATTCAGTTCTTCAACATACTGATAAGCTGCATTTCCTGCTACAGATCCATCTCCCACCGCTGTAGCCACTTGTCTCAGCACAGTATCTCTTACGTCTCCGATAGCAAAGATACCAGGAACGGCAGTCATCATCTGACTGTCTGTTTCGATCCAGCCTTCCTCGTTAGTGATCGGCAGATTAGTGAAACTGTCGGAATTAGGCAGAAGGCCGATATAAATAAAGACCCCTTCAGCAGCAAGCGTGGACACATCACCAGTTCTGACGTTTTTCAGCTGAACACCTGTTACTTTGTCGTCGCCTTCGATTTCCTCAACTACAGAATCCCAGATAAAATCGATCTTATCATTTTTAAATGCTCGGTCCTGAAGGATTTTCTGTGCTCTCAATTCGTCGCGTCGATGCACGATTGTCACTTTGCTGGCGAATTGAGTCAGATACGTGCCTTCTTCAACGGCAGAATCTCCTCCGCCGACAACCACTACATGCTTGTCTCTAAAGAATGCTCCGTCACAGACGGCACAATAAGATACACCTTTCCCATTGTACTCAGCCTCACCTGGTACTCCAAGTTTCTTGTGCTCTGCACCAGTTGCGATGATGACAGATTTAGCAAAATAAGACTTGTTACTGACAACCAGTTCTTTTTCCGTTGTATGATCGATGATTTCTTTTACGTCGCCGTACACATGCTCGGCACCGAACTGTTTTGCACCTTCGTACATTTTCATTGATAAATCCGGTCCCATGATACTGCTGAAGCCGGAGTAGTTTTCTATTTCAGCGGTATTGTTCATCTGTCCGCCTGGTATTCCTTTTTCAAGAATTAGAGTAGACAGGTTTGATCGGGAGGCATATAAGGCTGCCGTCAACCCACCAGGGCCAGCTCCAATCACGATGACATCATACACTTGTTTTTCTTCTTCCATTATGCGAGCCTCCTTGAAGACATTATTCGATGACTTGAATCATTCCTACTTACTTTTTGTAAGTTAATTACTTCCTTTATAAGTATACTAGATATAAACAATAAGTCAAGAGCAAAACTCCCCTTACAATAAACAGTTAAAGCTCTTCTGTTTACTATAAAAGGAGCCTGACTTGACTATCGTCTTCTGTCTGCTTTACTCTTTTGCATGCTCAAGTTCATGAGCTTCTGCATCCATCTTATTATCTACGCTGCCATTCTCAAGATCTTTAGCAAGGTCAACAATGTACTGTCTTAAGTTGTCTTTCACTTGAGGATGTTTCAAACCATATTGAATTGTTGTTTTCAGGAACCCGAACTTGTCTCCAACATCGTAACGTTCACCTTTGAATTCCTTGGCAAACACGCGCTGTGTCTTATTCAGTATATCGATCGCATCGGTGAGCTGGATTTCTCCACCTTTTCCAGGCTCAAGATTTTCAAGGATATCAAAAATCTCCGGGGTCATCAGATAACGGCCGATAATCGCCAGATCACTGGGCGCTTCATCCGGATCAGGTTTTTCAACAAACTTGCGTACGTTGTATAAACCTTCCCCTGCCTCAGCTTCAGGATCGATGATACCGTAACTGGATGTTTCTTCGTGCGGCACTTTCATTACAGCAATATTTGAGGCATGAGTCTTCTCATATCCCTCGATCAGCTGCTTAGTCAAAGGCACTTCATCAGCCATGACATCGTCTCCCAGCATAATGACAAAAGGTTCGTTGCCTACAAAAGCTTTCGCTTGAAGAACTGCATGACCCAGTCCCAAAGGATACGCCTGTCTGGCAAAATACAGGTTCAGTCCAGTTGTTTCTTCAACTAGTTCCAGCAGTTCATCTTTTCCTTTTGCTCGAAGATTCTCTTCCAGCTCCGGGTTAGAATCAAAGTGATCTTCGATGGGGCGCTTCAATTTACCCGTAATAATCAGAATATCTTCGATTCCAGATGCGATAGCTTCCTCTACGATAAACTGAATCGTCGGTTTGTCCACAATTGGAATCATCTCTTTTGGCATAGCCTTTGTTGCAGGTAAAAACCGTGTGCCGTATCCCGCTGCTGGAATAATGGCTTTTCTTACTTTCTGCATACTTCTCTACTCCTTCTTATCTTAAGTATACGCGCTTTCAACATTAATTTATTCAGACTTTCCTTCACGCTGCATTAGATTAAGTATAACATATTTCACATCAGAGTCATTGTAAACGACGTTATAAATAGCTTCCGTGATCGGCATTTCAATATTGAACTCTTGAGCCAGTTCATATGCTGCCTTGGTGGTGGAGATTCCTTCAACAACCATGCCCATTTCATCAAGAATTGTTTCCACCTTTTTACCTTTACCGATCTGATAGCCTGCGCGCCAGTTTCTGGAATGTGGGCTCGTGCAAGTGACGATAAGGTCTCCAACTCCGCTCAATCCCATAAATGTCAATGGGTCTGCGCCCAGCTCTATCCCCAGTCTGCTGATTTCAGCAAGGCCTCGTGTCACTAGACCGGCCTTGGCATTGTCACCAAAGCCCAGGCCTGCAATCACTCCTGCTCCCAAAGCAATGATATTCTTCAATGCCGCTCCGATTTCCACTCCTATGATATCTTCATTTGTGTAAACTCTGAAGTAATCATTTAAAAATATATTCTGAGTCAGTCTGGCTGCTTCTATATTTTCAGATGCGGCCGTAATAGTCGTCAGATCTTTCGCTACGACTTCCTCTGCATGGCTGGGCCCGGACAGGGCTACAATACCGGTCATCCGGTCAGGCTCAATCTCTTCTTCAAGTATGGTCGATATACGTTTATGTGTGTCGGCCTCTAGTCCTTTTGAAGCATGGACCACCGTCACTTTATGGTCGAGAAGTGCATTGACCTGTTCTGCAGTCTGTCGGATCCCCTTTGTCGGAATGACAAACAGAATGATATCTGCATCTGCTATCACTTCTTTCAGGTCAATGCTAGCCGTAACTCCTTCAGGAAATGTGAATTCTGGAAGGTAGTGTTTATTTGTATGGTTCCGGGTAATTTCTTCTGCCTGATGAGGGTCTCTTGTCCAGAGTCTGACGTCATGTCCGTTCTCAAAGAGGACAGTAGCCAGGGCACTTCCCCAGGATCCTGCTCCTAGTACAGCAATCGTCTTGTTCACTGCTTTCTCTCCTCACTCATGACTTACTTCTTACTTTTCTCATATTTCCGGCGCTTCTCTTCAAATATCTTTTCAGGTTCGATACCGACCGCATAATAAGGCGGTGTCGGGTAGACATATAATCTTCTGTAGATGATCAGTCCAATACCGACAACGAACAGCACAAGTGAAAGTACTTGTGATACTCTCAGTCCTCCACCAATATATAAACTGTCTGTACGCAGACCTTCGATAAAGAAACGACCGAATCCGTACCATATGAGGTAGCTGAAGAACACTTCTCCACGTCTGAACAGTTTCGTTTTAGCTCGCAGAGTCATAAGAATGGCAAAGCCGATCAGATTCCAAACGGACTCATAAAGGAACGTCGGGTGATAGTAACTGCCGTCGATGTTCATCTGGTTAATGATAAAATCAGGAAGCTGCAGCCTTTCCAGAAACTGTCGTGTGACTTCTGTTCCGTGAGCCTCCTGGTTGATGAAATTGCCCCAGCGGCCGATTGCCTGTGCTAGCATAACGTGAGGGGCGAGAATATCAACCAGCAACCATAAAGGAACGTTCCGCTTGTTCGCGTACCAGTATAGTGTAATAAAACCGAGAATCAGACCGCCATATATAGCAAGCCCACCTTCCCAGAAGTAAAAGATCCTGATTGGATCGGCGAGGTAGGTCTGAAGTTCGAATAGCACATAATACAACCGTGCTCCAATTATACCGGCAGGAATGATCCAGAAGGCCATATCGACAATAAAATCTTCTTCGATGCCTCTTCTACCCGATTCTTTCATGCTCAGCCAGACTGCCGCAAACATCCCCGTCACAATGATAATGCCGTACCAGGCCACTTCTAATGGGCCGAGACGAAATGCGATAGGATCTACGCTACTTATAATACTGTTCATACAATTTCCTCCATTAATTATTCTGCTGATTATCCAGAGTGTTCTGCTGAATCAGATTATTCAGGTTCGTTTCGAATGTCTTAGTCGCATCATAACCCATTTCTTTAGCACGAATATTCATCGTGGCTATTTCAATAATGATAGATAGGTTACGCCCAACTTTCACTGGAATCGACAGTTTTGGAATATCGACATTAAAGAAACGCATATTGTCAAGATTGTGTCCTAGACGATCGTACTGGCGGTTCTTGTCCCAATGTTCCAGGTTGATGACCAGATCTACTGTTTTCTTGGAACGGATCGATCCTACTCCAAACAGATTGACTACATCGATAACACCGATCCCTCTGATTTCGATCAGATGTCTTAAGATTTCAGGCGGTTCTCCTATGATCCGGCGCTCATCCATCATGTAAAGTTCGACTCTGTCGTCAGCAACGAGGCGATGCCCACGCTGGATCAGTTCAAGTGCCGTCTCAGATTTTCCTATACCAGAGTCTCCGATGATCAGGACACCCATCCCGTAGATGTCGACTAAGACACCATGCTGAGAAATACGCTCAGCCAGTCTCTCTTCCAGGAAATTCGTAACATTTGAAGACAGTCTGGTTGTTGAACGTTTAGATAACAGAACAGGAATACCTTTTTCTTCAGCTGCCTTGATCAGTTCCTGAGGCGGTTCCTGATTTCTCGATACGAGGAATGCAGGTGTATCGGCCTGGCACATTCTCTTCATGACAATATAACGCTCATCACTTGTCATACGCTCTGCAAATGACAATTCAGTTTTGCCTAGCAGCTGCATTCTATTTTGTGGATAAAAGCTGAAATACCCTGTCAGCTCAAGGGCCGGACGGGACAGATCACTGATTGTGATTTCTCTATCTAGATGCTCTTCACCGACGACAACGGTGATATCGTCCATCGCATCTACTAGCTCGTGAATTTTTACTACTGCAGTAGTCATAGTTTAGCTCCTTTGCAATTTATCAAACATGACTTTATCATATCATATTTAGAGAAGGCTTTATAGGTCGAACCTATCCGAACTGCGATTGGATTATCGCTTTTTACCCCTTCATCTTTCCCCTCGATTTTTGTCAGGAAACATCCTGCTCTCCTGTCTCCTCTGCGACCTATTATCTGAAGTACGCATAGCTTCCTAAGTTCTCAGCCGTCCACTCATCACCAGGTTCTGCTAGGCTGTCAATCAGCAATGTCAGTTCCGCTATAGCTTTCATGCCGTCAATGAGTGACTGATCGATATAAGTCAGTGATTCAACTGCCAGTTCCTTTGTACGTCTAAGATTCTCAACATCTGTCCCTTCAAGTACTTCCCTGACAATATCCAATGACCATGCTGCTCGCGATACCGTTCTTATAATCATGACACGCTTTATTTCTGCTTGAGTGTACAGACGGTACCCGCTTCTTGAATCACGTGTAGGTATGATTAACTGCTCTTTTTCCCAGTGACGTATGGCAGATGTTCTTACTCCCGCTATTTCAGCAACTTCTCCGATAGTATAGGTCACATTCTTATGTTTCATCTGATCGATCCATTCTACCTCTTCTGTTTCCAGCATAGTAATGACCTGTTCAGCTTGAATTCTTTCTTTCTGAAGATCAGCCTGTGAAGCGTTAACTATCCAGAGCGCCTTTAGAAACTCCTTCTGCTGTATCAGAGGCATGATTTCTTTGAATAACCCCATTCCGTATCCGATATTCAACTTGACTATGCTTTTGAAATAACTGAGGTGAGTATCTGAGTATTGACGATGCCCACTTTCAGTTCTTGGGATCTCAGGAACTAGTCCCCACTCTTCATAGTGTTTCAACGTGCTGGTAGATATAACGCAAATTCTGGCAATGTCTATGCCTCTCATTGTCTGTCCTCCCTAGTTACAAGTACACTGGGCTAGTCATTATTTGACTCGCTCTGACCATTTCAGTATACACTAATATAAAGTTAAAGATTAAAGTACATAGTAAATTTAAGTATTTATGAGCCTGTAGTCACAGCTTTTACTTTTTTACACCTTACAACTTGCATCAATGTAGTACACTAGTAGAGAAGGCTGAAAAGGCAGCTGATCACTTTAAAATCATTATCAGTATCTGTCTTCAACAAAAAAGGAGAGTGGTAGAGATGGATCAGACAATCGATCTGGCAGTCAGAACAAAGGGTCTAGTAAAGCAGTTTGGATCCTTTACAGCAGTGGACAGCATTGACCTGGCTATCGAAAAAGGAACTGTTTATGGCTTTTTAGGCCCTAACGGAGCAGGAAAGACGACAACCGTTCGCATGCTCACTACATTATTGAAAATTGATGAAGGCGAGGCGCATATTTTCGGATATGATGTAACTAAAGAACCTAAAAAAATCCGTCCTCGTATTGCTCTGACTGGGCAGCATGCGTCCATTGACGAAGATTTGACGGGAACTGAAAATTTAGTCATGATATGCAGATTAATGGGCTTCAAAAGAAAAGAGGCCAAACAGAGGGCAGCTGAATTGCTGGAAGCATTCGGCCTGTCAGATGCAGCAAGTAAGCAGGCCAAAAATTATTCTGGAGGGATGCGACGTAGACTAGATATTGCTGCCAGTATCGTTATCACTCCGGACCTCCTGTTTCTGGATGAGCCGACAACTGGCCTGGATCCTCGAAGCAGAAACCAGGTCTGGGAAGTCGTTCGGGCACTGACTAAAGCCGGCACAACTGTTCTGCTGACAACTCAGTATCTTGATGAAGCCGATCAGCTAGCTGACCGTATAGCTGTCATTAATAAAGGAGCGGTCATTGCTGAAGGGACACCCTCCGAACTGAAAGCTTCAGTAGGATCAGGCATGCTTCATATTACTCTTAAAAATAAAACAGATATCGAACAAGCAGAAAAAGTGCTGGAAACGAGGTTTTATGCTTTAATCCGCAGATCATCCAGAGAATCTGAAATTATAGTTAACGTCAGCAGCTCATCAGAAGCATTAAAAGCACTGAACAATCTGGAATCTGAAGGCATTGAGCTGGTGACTTTTTCCCTAAGCCAGCCGAGTTTAGATGAAGTTTTCTTAGCTTTAACTGATGACGAGGAATAAGAAGGAGGAACTTAAAATGGAAATCAATCAGAATAAATCAAAAGATAATCTTCAGCAGACGATCATCTCATCACATCGTCCAACCCCGCCACACGCACTGTCGTCTGTCGGCACTTTTGCTATGCGATCGTTACTCAAGACTAAACATACACCCATGGCCCTTATGGACATCACTGCCATGCCTATTCTTTTTCTGATAATGTTCACCTATCTTTTTGGTGGAGCAATAGCAGGTTCAGTTCAGGACTATTTACAGTTTATTCTTCCAGGAATTCTAGTACAGACGGTTATTCAGATTACAATGTATACCGGTCTGGACTTAAATAAGGATCTGCAGAAAGGTTTTTTTGACCGTCAGCGTACTTTACCCATCTGGTCTCCCTCATCCCTAGTAGGATCAATGACTTTTGATGTGCTGAGGTACAGCATTGCCTGTCTCATCATGATAGGTTTTGCAATGATTCTGGGATTTCGTCCTCAAGGTACACTTATAGGGCTTGTCTCTGCTGTCGGCCTTCTCCTGATCTTTTCCTTCAGCCTGTCGTGGATATGGACCGTACTAGCTCTCATCATGGAATCTGAGAATGCCTTAATGGCTACCTCGATGATGATTATATTCCCTTTGACATTCCTCAGCAGTGCGTTTGTAGATCCTGAAACCATGCCTAGAGTACTGGAAGTATTTGTAAGCGTCAATCCCATTTCCATGTTGGTGGATTCAGTAAGAGGCTTGATGCACGGGTATACTGTCGGGACAGAAATAATGTGGACTCTGGTATCTGCAGGTGTTCTGTTAGCCATATTCGGCCCTTTGACAATGTATCTGTACAAAAGTAAAAACTAGCAAACCTGTGCCCTGCTCGTATTATAAGTATTTCCACGCAAAAAAGCTGATCAGCATTTATGCCGATCAGCTTTTTTATCATGCATTATTGAAATACGCATTGAGTCCTGACACCACAAGGGCAACAATTAGAGCCAGTGTAAAGGAACTGAAAGCAAAGCCACTTACTAGTGCGGCCGTGAACCATAGCATCAAGCCGTTAATTATGAAATAGAACAAGCCCAGCGTCATGACAGTTATGGGTAATGACAGTATTACCAGTAGAGGCTTGACTATAACATTAAGAACACCAAAAACTACAGCTGCTACAAGGGCAGTCACCCATGAATCGATTTGAAACCCCTGGAGGAATCCTGCCAGTGCCAAAAATATGAGAGTATTAGCTAAAATACGCTGCCACCATTTCATAGATTAAAAGTCACTCCAGTCGTCTTCTTCTAGCTTTTCGGCTTCTTTACGTTTCGGTTTGTCTGAGTCGCCACCGAAAGGAGAAGCTTTTTTCTTGTTAGAAGCTGGTTTAGTTGTCTGATCATCACTTTCCGGCATGACAAGTGCTAAAAGGAGGTATATCGGTACAGTAGACCCTACGCCGATAAATGTAGCAACAACGACGATCACTCTTAGAAGAACAGGATCGATGTTAAAGTACTCACCCAAACCACCCAGCACACCAAATATGACTGCATTGTCTTTTGATTTTGATAACTTATTCATTTTACACTCCTCTTTCCGTACAATTATTTATCTGTATCTTTAATTAAAATATTTCCTGTTGTCGTCCCTGCGTAAAAGCTCATTGGGGTATCCCCTGTAACACGTTTGACATGCATCGTATGCTCGACTTTTTCCATCGGTTCAGTGTCTGACAAGCGGCTTTTCACTTTCCCGAAAGTTGTTTTAGCTTTTCCTTCAATAGCCCGTTCTTTTGGAAGAGCCATTTTGACGTTGCCGTTGACTGTGGTCGCATTCACTCTGACGACTTTTTCATCTGATAATGTGACTTTGATCTCTCCATTTGTTGTAGTGAAATCAGCACTTTCAGTTTTCCCATCAAAGACGATCGATCCATTCACTGAACTTGCGAGGACATCTCTTAAGTCTGCCTGACTGATAGTGATCTGTCCGTTCGACCCTTTAGCTTCAAGCATGGTTGCAGACAATCCTTCGAAGGTAAGTGAGCCATTAGTAGATTTTGCAAATACATCTTTTGCCTCTATATCTTTAAGAGACAGTTTACCATTCAGCATAGTAATTGAAATATAATCGTACGTTCTCTGCGGTAAAGTCACTTCCAGTTCAACATAGACCCGTTTGTTAGGCATATGACACAACAGTTTGTCTTCGTCGATCGTCAATGTGCTTCTGGCATCAAACGATTCTTCAGGTGAATCTTCATCCATTTTACCATATAATTTACCTTTTGCCTTGAATGACATCGTGTCTCCCTGGCTTGGTTTCAGAACAAGCTTACCATTTGCCAGCTTGAAATCAAGAATAGTCGCTGATGTTGCATCGTACTGCCATTCTTTAGTAAATTCTCTTGTGCTTAAAGATGGGATTTTCAAGTTGATGTCTTTCCAGTCGAAATGACTCATGGCCTGCTCAATATTCGTACGAATCGTTTCAGACACATCACTTTTAGATGCCTGATCCACTTTAGTCTTGATGATCTTAGACCACTCTTTACCTGCAGCGTCCAGTTTTTCTCCAGCTTTGGACAATTCTTCGGTCGCTTTTTTCTCCCAGTCTTCAGGAAGCTCGAATTGTGAAGTTGCCTGTTTAGCTTTCAGCGTCCACTGCTTCATCTTACTGCGGTGGAGTTTCTTCATGAGTTCAGCTTTCTGAGCAGCCAGATCACTGACTTCTTCCTCAAGTTCTTCTATATCATCAAGAAGGTGCTCGACCGCTTCATCATCTTTCTCAGACTCCAGTTCTTCTACATCAGACAACTGTTCATCTAGGTCACTGATTTCTTCTCTTAACGTGACGATTTCATCAGTGGTGTCTACATCATCCAGCTGTTTGATCAGTTCAAGTTCTTTCTGGATGGCTCTGATTTTTTCAATAATTCTGTCTTTTTCGTCCTGAACGGTTTTTCTTCCTGACTCTTTAAGTCCTTCAAGTTCTTCTTTCTTCAACTCAAGAGATTTTTTTCTATTTGCCAGGTTTTCATTGATCGTATCTAGCTCTACAGAGTACTGATTGATTTCAGAAACCAGCTGTTCAAGTGAAGCTTCTGCTTCTTTCTGCTTCTCTCTGCTGTCATCTTCTTTCACTTCTTCAGTGCGTACATCTTCATCGTCGGTCTGTTCGTCTGTATTGAATGCCGCTGCATCTTCTTTTCTGGCATCTTTCTTGGCAAGTGATTCCAGAAGATCCAATCCTTCTTCAGTTGAAATAATTCCTTTTTTCATCAACTCAAGTATACGTTCTCTTTCATTCATGGTACACCCTCCTATATGGTTCATCCTCATTTAATTTTATCCAAGTCTATATTAGCTTCCTATCTAACTTACATTATGACTGAATAAAGCTGATTTGTCATAGGTCTTACGACTGATTTTTGACCACTAATAACAGACATAAAAACCCGCCTTAATTAAAAGACAGGTTTTATAGACTCATTTAATGCGGGACTTTCTCCAGAATTGATTTCAGGAAGTGACCCGTATAACTGTTTTCACACTCTGCGATTTCCTCAGGAGTTCCGGTTGCGATGATCGTGCCGCCGCCAGCTCCTCCTTCAGGTCCCAGATCTATAATATGATCAGCGACTTTGATGACATCAAGGTTGTGTTCGATAACAAGAACGGTATTTCCTGCTTCAACCAGTCGGTCGAGAACTTCCAGCAGACGGGCAATATCATCGGCATGCAGGCCTGTCGTCGGCTCATCTAGAATATAGAAGTTGTGGCCATTCTGACGTTTGTGCAGCTCACTGGCCAGCTTCATTCTCTGAGCTTCTCCTCCTGATAATGTCGTAGCGGGCTGCCCAAGAGTCATATAACCTAAGCCGACATCAATAATCGTCTGGAGTTTCCGCTCGATTTTGGGAATATTAGAGAAAAAGTCGACAGCTTCTTCGATCGTCATGCCGAGCACTTCTGAGATATTCTTTCCTTTATATTTTATTTCAAGTGTTTCTGAGTTGTAGCGTGTGCCGTGACAGATTTCGCACGGGACATATACATCAGGCAGGAAATGCATCTCGATTTTTAATATGCCATCTCCTCTGCACGCCTCACAGCGTCCGCCCTTGACGTTGAAGCTGAAGCGTCCTTTTTTGTATCCACGCATCTTGGCTTCATTCGTTTTGGCAAACAAA
Source organism: Alkalibacterium pelagium (assembly GCF_900109325.1). GTDB lineage: Bacteria > Bacillota > Bacilli > Lactobacillales > Carnobacteriaceae_A > Alkalibacterium > Alkalibacterium pelagium. Next base: position 119,103 of record NZ_FNZU01000001.1, on the reverse strand, counting down.
TCTCTGATATCATCGAATACACTCGTATAGGTTGCCGGGTTACTTCTAGGCGTTCTTCCGATCGGACTCTGATCGATATCGATGACTTTTTCAAGCTGTTCATATCCTTTGATCGACTTATATTTACCAGGACGGGCTTTGGAACGCCCTACTTCACGTGCCAGAGCCTTTTTCAGTATTTCATTGACCAATGAACTTTTACCTGATCCGGATACACCGGTGACAGCTGTAAATCGGCCTAAAGGGAAAGTGACATCCACATCTTTCAAGTTGTTTTCGGCTGCTCCTTTAATTTCGATTGATCCATGGTCTTCATGTCGTCGTTCGGCAGGAACAGGGATAGCTTTCTTACCGGATAGATACGCCCCAGTAATAGAATCAGGATGCTGTTCGATTTCTTCGGGCGTACCCATAGCAACTACTTCTCCCCCGTTTTCTCCGGCACCGGGACCAATGTCAATCAGATAGTCAGCTGCTCGCATAGTATCTTCGTCATGTTCCACGACAACCAGGGTGTTACCAAGATCTCTCATTTTTTTAAGGGAATCAATCAGCCGGTTATTGTCCCTCTGATGCAGCCCAATGGAAGGTTCGTCAAGAATATAGAGGACGCCGGACAAATTTGACCCAATTTGTGTAGCCAGACGAATTCGCTGGGCCTCTCCACCTGACAGAGTTCCTGCTTTTCGGTTCAAAGTCAGGTAATCCAGACCGACATTACGAAGGAAGGACAACCGGTCCTTGATTTCTTTTTTAATTGGGGCAGCGATTGTCGTATCTGTGTCAGAAAGAGACAGCTCGTCAAAAAAATTGTGTGCTTTTTCAACTGAATAGCCGCTGATGTCTCCAATATCTTCTCCTCGGACCTTAACAGACAGAGCTTCTCTATTAAGACGTTTGCCATGACAGACATGACATTCCAGTTCTGTCATATACTGTTGCATCTGATTACGAGTAAAATCGCTGTTCGTTTCATGGTAGCGTCTTGAGATGTTATTCAGCACCCCTTCAAAGGGAATCATTGTGTCTCTTACACTTCCAAAATCATTTTTATAGTGAAAATGGAATTTCTTGTTGCCTGATCCATTCAATACGATATTCTGTTTTTTCTTAGGCAGATCCTCAAAAGGCACAGTTGTATCAATGTCAAAAGCATCACATGCTTGAGACAGCATCTGAGGGTAGTAATTGGAACTGATCGGCTGCCATGGGAGGATCGCTCCGTCATCCAGCGACAAGCTTCTGTCCGGAATCACAAGATCGACATCTACTTCAAGTTTCGTGCCGAGTCCGTCACATTCAGAGCAGGCTCCAAATGGTGCATTGAAGGAGAAAAGACGTGGCTCTAATGGAGGTAGTGTAAATCCGCAGACCGGGCAGGCATAGTGCTCACTGAACAGGATTTCTTCTTGATCAATAATGTCAGCTATGACATAACCATCCGCTAGTGATAAAGCTGCTTCCAGCGAATCAAACAGCCGGGAACGGATACCGTCTTTTACTACGATACGGTCAATGATGACTTCGATCGAATGCGTTTTATTTTTATCCAGTTCAATCTCATCACCGATATCCATGACTTCGTTATCGACTCTCAAGCGGACATACCCTTCGCTTTTTATTTTCTCTAGCACTTTCTTATGCTGTCCCTTTTTTTCTTTGACGATCGGTGAAAGGATCTGCAGACGTGTGCGTTCTGGATACTCCAGTATACGATCCACCATCTGTTCGATGGACTGACTTGATATCTCAGTGCCGTCGTTCGGACAGATCGGCTTACCTATACGGGCATACATCAGGCGCAGGTAGTCATTGATTTCAGTAACCGTTCCTACTGTTGAACGGGGATTGTTACTCGTGGTCTTCTGATCGATCGAAATTGCTGGACTGAGCCCTTCTATGCTGTCGACGTCCGGTTTATCCATCTGACCTAAAAACTGTCTAGCATAGGCAGAAAGTGACTCAACATAGCGCCTTTGTCCCTCTGCATACAATGTGTCAAATGCCAATGAACTCTTTCCTGACCCGGACAACCCAGTCATTACAACCAGTTTATCTCTTGGAATCGTCACATCGACATTTTTCAGATTATGCGATCTTGCGCCTCTCACTTCTATTTTATCGTTTGCCATTCTATTGCCTTCCTTTGCCTTTAATCTGGTTTATCTCTCTTATGGTATCTATATTGTACGTTTTTCACTCTGAATATTCGACTATTTGACTTGGTTTAATGGTACATAAAAAGGAAAGAGCGTACCCTTTCCTTCAAATTACTCTGATAGTATATCACACTCACTCTCCTAAAGCGAATGTTTGTTCTATATTGTGGTGCTTGAGTATTTTTTCTGAAATCTTCTCAAGTTCCGACTGATTTGTAAATTCCCCGCTTAGCAGGTCAGGCAGAATTTCGGACAGAATATATTTTACAGACTCCATATCTTTAAATTCAAGAATGGTATCCAGTGACTCCTGATATATTTCGGTAAAGAGGTGCTCTGGATTACCTTTCTGAATTTCTCCAAACGATTCATATAAAAGATCGACTTTATCAGCTACTGAAAGAATTTTCCCTTCAAGGGTATCATCTTTTCCTTCTTTCAGCCGCTCATAGTATATCGCCTGAAACTCTTTAGGAATTTCCTGCTCAATGAAATGATGCGTCATCGATTCTTCTACGTTAGCCAGCCGCTCTCTTAAGTCTGGATCAGCATATTTTACCGGCGTTTTGATGTCCCCGATAAAGATCTCCGCGTAGTCGTGATTTAATGCTTTTTCATACAAGGCTTTCCAATTGATTTCATTGCCATGATATTCCTCTACTGTCCCCAGAAACTGAGCAATTTTTGTGACTTTGAATGAATGCGAGGCAACAGAATGTTCCTCAAACTTAAACTTTCCCGGGCAGCGATATATTTTTTCCAGATCACTTAAACTTTTAAAATATTCATGCATTCCCATACTGTATCTCCCCCTGTTTGTGCCTAAAGTTACTTTATACTAACAACTATCTCAGCCATTTTCAAATCTTTATTTCAAAATATCAGCTGGGTCATAAACAAACTCGATTGTGCTGTGAGTAATATTCTTCTTGACCAGCTCCTGTCTGATACTCGTCTTGACCTCTTCGAGTCGCTTCTGATCAGAGCAGCCTGTACTTAATGTAACTGTCATTGCATGTTCCCGCCCATCGATCGACCAGATATGAAGGTGACTGATATTTGTTACCTCGTCAGAACTTAAGAGCAGCTCTTCAATTGTCGGCCTGGAGATATTTTTAGGTGTAGCTTCCAGAAAGACTTGAATCGTCTCTTTGAACAAAGGCCATGTCTTGACCATTATAAAGAGAGCGACAGCTACTGATAAAAGAGGATCAAGGTAATACCAGTCAGTAAAATGCAGGATAATGCTGACTGCCAGTACCCCAAGCCAGCCCAGTAAGTCCTCAATCATGTGCAGATTGATCAGGGATTCATTATGAGAGTGTCCTTTACTCATTAGCCAGGCGGCAAACCCGTTTGCTCCAATTGCCGCTATTGCCAGCCAGAACATCCCCTGATAATTGACAGGTTCCGGTGAATAGATACGTGGAATAGAATGGAAGATAACAAGCGTAGATCCCCCAATCAGCACAACTGAGGTGAGCAGAGCCCCAAGAAGGGAAAAGCGCTGATGGCCGAAACTGTACTGGTCGTTAGCTTCTTTACCTGACAGTCTTTCAAAATACCCGGCTGCCCCAACGGACAAAGCATCACCTAAATCATGAACGGCATCACTGACGATGGCCATACTGTTAAAAAGAAAACCAAAAATAAATTCAAGGATGGAAAACATGAGGTTCAAATAGAACACAACCGTGATTTTAGTCGTTGCTGACTGACTTTGCATACCTGTGAGTCCATGATGAGCATGGCCAACATGCCCATGCTGATGACCACTTGAATCAGTCTTCTCATGACTGTCAACTAATGTCAATTTATTAAACTCCAGTATTTTAAAAATTGCAGTAAGGTCCGCTTTACTTTCATCGATAGTCAGCTCTCTGTGGTCATAATCAATCCTGACTGCTGCATCGTGCTGACTCGCGTTGAGCTTTGTCTCCAGTTCGGTACTGCAGTTCCCGCAATGCAGTCCTTTGATTTCATACGTGATCATATGATTACCTCTTTTCATTTGCATGTGATATGACTTGTGTCAGTAAGGTATAAACATGTTCATCAGCTAGCGAATACAGCCTTTTTCTGCCTTCTCTTCTAACACTGACAAGCCGGACATTTTTAAGTATCTTGAGTTGGTGAGAAAGCGATGACTGTTCTATATCAAGGCTTTCAGCCAGCTCAGTCACACTCATTTCAGAATCAGAAAGCGCATAGATTATTTTTAGACGCCCGGGATCACTTAACGCTTTAAACAGATCAGTTACTTCGCTGATCGTCTGATTGGAAAGGGTCATAGTCATTCTCCTTAATCGTTATATGTACTTTACATGAATATATCTTCATATGTTCATTCTAACATATTTAATTATTTAATCAACTCTTCCTGTCAAAAACTGTATCGTATATGTCAGTTTTTTATATCTATGAAGCCATTCTTCACTAAAAAAGAAAAGTAAAACAGCACGGTCCCGACCTCCCGAAAACCAAAGGAAGAACCGGGACCGTGCTGTATCATTTTATATTAAATTGTCAGTCTTTAATTAGACCAGTGAGATCCTTTTATTTAACCACACTAATTTCTTCCAAGAGAATGACGCCTAAGTCATGCGGATCATTTTCATACAGTGCAGTCTCCGTCATGACAAGCTCACCATCAATGCGTTTTATCTTCAGCTTGCAGTATGAGCGGCTCAGGAACAGTGATTCGGTGAAATCTTCGGCACTCTCAAGTTTTTTCTGGTTGGACTCGAGAATCGCATCTCCAATTTCAATGTCCATTTTTTCGGCTGGACTGCCAGGTCTTACGGCTACTACACGCAGACCTTCTTCAGCCGGCCCAAACCGGAAGTTCCATTTTCTTTCCCTCAATCTGTGTCTATACAGCACTATAACTCCTCCGATAACAAGGAGAGCTAATCCAACAGCAGCTAATTCAACCTGCCAGAATGTCAGTCCAAACAAGATAACCCCGATAACCGATAATACAACAAAATCTTTTACCAGCAAATTTTTAGCTTGAGTCGGCATCTGAGCCTGTACTGTGTACCTGAAGCCTACCAGAACAGGTAAAATCAGGAAAGAATAAGGCTGACCGCCTATTGAGAAGACTGGCCACCAGTCAAACAATTGTGTAAAGGTAGTCCCGGGAACGACAACCACCAGTGGAATCAGCCACAATGGTGTCATACGGTATCGGGCAACGAGTTTTCCTCGCTTTGTTTTCAGAAAGCGTGGTGTAAACTGATTGATTTTAGCAATATGAAGAGTAAGAATCGTGCTCAGTAAAATCAGGATAACCAGTGCCAGTATCGGCTGCAGCCCCTGAAAAGATAAACTGTCTCCATGTATGAGGGGGCTGTTAAACTGACCGACAATTACTGTGACACTCATATTTTCTGGAACAAAATATCCCAAAGCAAGAATCAGCAATGCTGAGAGACTGAATGTAAACACCGGATGAAGAAAACGGTAGCCAAAGCCAAGTATGAGCAGCGTAACGATTTGATACGCAATGATCCAGTCAAGACTGACCGGCAGCCCCGCAATGAAAGACACAGCAGATAAGACTGCTCCAGGTATAAGTCCCCATAAGAAGAATCGCTTCAATTCATAGTGATCCTTGTATATGCTGGCTCTCAATTGGTGACGTGAGTACTTGAAACGTCTGCTCTTAGCTATAAAGACGAGTGCTGTTCCGACAAGAAAGGTCGGCTGTAAGATGAATAAAACTAGTGCGAGTAGAATATTTTGCAATACGGTCATGCTGGTCATCCCTTCTTTTCTTTCTCTTCATCATTTTATCATACCCACCTGAAAATAGGGGCTGGTTCTAGCAAAAACTTCTGGATAAATAAAAAACCTCTCACTAATCGATCATCGTCGACGAGTGAGAGGTTCTATTAGTTTATGGACGTCCAAAACCTGCTACATAGTTAGACCAGTAACCTGACGTAAATGAAGCCACCGCTACACCAGTTGATGTCTGTGCACCAATAAAGCGGCCTCCGCCAAGGTAAATACCTACGTGATCGACTGATCCTGACTGATTAAAGAAAATTAGATCACCAGGCTGTGCTTCTGATAAAGAAACACGTCTGCTGGCTCCGAACTGTGCTGCCGCACTTCTTGGAATGCTTCTTCCAGCACGACGGAAAACAAACTGGGTATATCCTGAACAATCGAATCCTGCAGGTGTTGTCCCGCCATATGAATAACGTGATCCTGTCAGACTGTGAGCATTGCTGATCACTCCGCCTGATGCAGCTGGTGCTGCAGGCTCTGGTTTTTCTTCAGCTGGTTTGCTGGAAGAACTCGTACTGACCTGAGCCTCCTCAGATGCTTCTGACACATTGACTGGTGCCGCAGATTCAGCAGCTGTTCTTGAGGTCTGAATTTCTTCCAATCGACGCTGACTTTCGCGCTGCTGTGCTAAGTATGCTTCTCTTTCTTCTCTTACCTGGGAGCGTTCTGCTGCTATGGCAGCCATCATCATTTCCTGTTCGGCAAGACTTTCTTCCAGCTGAACTTTAGAGTTTTCCAAGTTTGCTGCTAAAAGGGTCTGCTCTTCCTGTTTTTTGATTGTCAGACGTTCATTCGCTGCAATCAGCTCTTTATCCTCTATCTGTTTTTCCATAAGGTTCTGGTTCGCAGAAAACAAGGTATTCACTACATCGATACGTCCGAACGCATCGCTAAGTGACTCGGAGTCTAAAATAAATCTGAGAACATTACCGGATTGTCCAGTGACTTGCATCGCACGAATCTGAGACTGAAGCTGTTCTTCTCTCTGTTCGATCTGTTTAGAAACGGTACTTATTTCATCCTGAATTGCCTCAAGTTCGTCGGCTGTTTCTTCAAGCTGCTGAATTAATTCTTCAGCTTCCTGTTCAGTCGCTTCGATTTTCCCGGCAATGTCGTTCAGTTTCTGTTCTGCTTCTTCTTCCTTCGAATCAAGAGCGTCCATTCGTTCAGAATAGTCGCCTTCTGTAAGAGGAGTAGCCCCCGCTTTAAACGGTATCCCACTCAATACAGTCATTCCTATTATCCCTGCTACAATCGCATTCTTCAATTTACTTCTATTATCCACGTCTGTCTGCCTCTTTTCTGCTATTCTGTTTTTATATGTACGAGAGGGAAGCCCCTCTCCTTAAATGACCTTAAACTTTCAGGAACTTTCTGATGGATAGAGATGATCCGACACTACCAATGACGACACCAATCGTCAGAAGAAGTGCAACCAGCTGAACCAGGAACGGATTGGGTGCCAGTAAGGCAAAATAGGTTCCTGACAGATAAGTCATAATGGTATCAAATCCGCTAAGATAAATATAAGAGATGATTGAAACTGGAATCAGTGCTCCGATAAATCCGATAAGCGCTCCTTCAATGAGGAATGGCCAGCGGATGAACCAGTTGGTTGCTCCTACAAGTTTCATGATCTCGATTTCAGTACGTCTTGAGAATATCGTAATTCTGATTGTATTTGCAATCAGGAAAACAGCAGTGAAAATCAGTGCAACAATGATAACTGCTCCGACATTCCTCACTGTAGCCATGACTTCGAATAAGCGATCAGCTGTCGCTCCACCATAGTTTACATCTGCCACATAGTTCATATCTTCGACTTGATCAGCTACGTCTGATGTGACTTCAGGAGCAGCAGTATTGACGATGAATACATCGTAAAGCGGGTTGTCATCACCATCGAACAGCCCGAACTCGTCTCCGTAGCTTCCGATAACCTGACTCAGTTCATCATCTCTGCTTGAGAAAACAACTTGTTCCACTTCATCCAGTTCTTCAAGATTCTGCTGCAGAGCTTCCTGATCTTCTTCTTCGGCAGCCAGATCGATGTAAACTCTGACACTGACATCCTCTTCAACATCCGTCGCAAGTTTGTTGACGTTCATCAGGATTGCAATGAAGCTCCCTACAAGAAGCAGCGTAACTGCAACTGCACTGACCGCAGCGACTGTCATCCATCCATTACGTTTAATACTTTTAAATGATTCCTTTATGTGTCTCCAGAATGTTCTAGTTTTCATATCCGTACACCCCTTCTTCCTGGTCACGGGCAATACGGCCGTTTTCAACTGCCAGTACTCTGTGTCTCACTCGGTTTACAATATCACTATTATGTGTAGCCATAATGATCGTTGTTCCCTGGTTGTTGATTTCTTCAAGCAAATCCATAATCCCCCATGCTGTTTCAGGGTCTAAGTTACCCGTCGGTTCATCTGCAATCAGTACTCGTGGCATGTTAGTGATTGCTCGTGCAATCGCCACACGCTGCTGTTCTCCACCAGACAGTTCATTTGGAAACATACGTACTTTGTGCTTCAGTCCAACAAGATCGAGGACTTCCAGTACACGTTTCTGAATCTGTTTCGGATTTTTTCCCACTACCTGCATCGCATAAGCGACGTTTTCATATACAGTCAGTCTTGGCAGCAGTTTAAAATCCTGATAAACCACACCGACATGTCTTCTTAAGAAAGGAACTTTCTTAGCTTTCAGTTTCACTAAGTCAAATTCTCCTACTTTTACATTTCCTTTAGTTGGAACTTCTTCTCTGTAAATCATTTTAATAAATGTAGATTTACCCGCTCCACTTGGACCTACAACATATACAAATTCACCCTGGTCGATTCTTACATCAAGACCGTTTATAGCAGTAATGCCATTAGGGTATTTTTTGTAGACATTAGTCATTTCTATCATTAAATAATCACCTATCTATTGAGATTTTAACTTCTTACTTCTGGTCTGCTATGTGCTATGGCTTTTTCCAGCCTTCATTAGTATATCATTGGGAAAACAGATGTCTGTTTTAAAACAATTACAAAAATATTTCATTGTAAGGAAACCGTATTATTTGGAAACAGATAACATTGCTTACCTAACCATAACGGGTTTAATTCTCCATTACAAGTGCTAGTAAGCCATTTTTTTGGGAATGCGCAATATAAAAAGACTTTTTAACCTGAACAAAATGGGTAAACGTAGCCAAATCGTTTGTTACATACATAAACGTCGTCTTGACATATAATTATGTCCGATTTTTGACAATTGTCGACATATTAATAAATGTTCACTCCGTCTGCGAAAAGTCTTATATTAATGAATATATATATTGAATTAAGTTTTCTATTCTTTTTTAAAATCTCCTCTGACAACGTTGACGGCTTAGTCATATATTTTTACTTAGTACTAAATTCAAGCTATAAAAAATAAAAGAATGATCCGACTGATACTGGATCATTCTTTTATATGCATATTTATACCTGCTTATATTAAACAGCTCATTTATGACCGATGCATTGATGCACGAAGATAAGACTCGATAAACGGATCCAGATCCCCATCCATAACGGCATCAGTATTACCCGTTTCGTAGTTTGTTCTGTGATCTTTCACCATTGAATATGGGTGGAATACATAAGATCTAATTTGAGATCCCCATCCAATTTCTTTTTGTTCTCCTCTTATTTCATCCATTTCTTTCTGCTTCTCTTCCAGTTCTTTCTGATACAACTTAGCTTTCAGCATGTTCATAGCTGTCTCTCTGTTAGCCAGCTGTGATCGTCCAGCCTGACTGGATGCGACAAGTCCTGTTTCTTTATGAGTGATCCTGACAGCCGACTCTGTTTTATTGATGTGCTGCCCACCTGCTCCGCTCGCTCTGAACGTATCGACCCGTATATCATCCGGGTTGATCTCAATATCAATATCTTCATTGATCTCAGGTGTCACATCGATCGAGACAAATGACGTGTGACGGCGACCACTTGAATCAAATGGAGAGATCCGCACTAGACGGTGAACTCCTTTTTCAGCTTTCAGCATGCCATATGCATTCACCCCTTTAACCAGCAGGGTGGCACTTTTTATTCCTGCTTCGTCACCACTCTGGTATTCAAGCACCTCATAGCTGAAGCCTTTTTTATCGATCCAGCGTGTATACATACGGTAAAGCATTTCTCCCCAGTCCTGAGATTCCGTTCCGCCGGCACCCGGATGGAGCTCGATAATCGCATTGTTCTTGTCATAAGGCTCGCTAAGCAGCATATCCAGCTCAAACTGCTCGACGGCTTTATCAAGCACTGCTAACGTTGAAACTATTTCTTCTCTTATATCCGGATCATCTTCATCCCTGAGCATGTCTATCAGAAGTTCTACTTCTTCAGTTTTTGCTTCAAGTGATGTGAATGACTGGTATACACTTTTTACTTCATTTGCTTCTTTAATGACTTTCTGTGCAGACTCCTGATTGTTCCAGAAATCGGGATCCGCCATCATGTGATCAAACTCTGCTATATCTGTTTCCAGTGCCTCTAAGTCAAAGAGACCCCCTGAAGTCTTCAACCTTCTGTTTGGCTGAAGTTAATTTTTGAGACATTTCACTAATTTCCATAGTCATCCTCCATTTAATCGTAAGGAAAAGGAACAGATAGGGTTATCCGTTCCTTTCTCCCATTATTCTTCTTATCCCATTCTCGTATGTGTTTCCTCATCGTGAGAATAAGTTGGCTTTTCGTTTTTACGTCGGACATTCTGTTTCTTCCCGCCATTAGGAGTAGCCTGTTCTCTTTGCAGGTTCTGTCTGATTTGAGATTTCATCAGCAGACGAGTCACTTCGTACTCGATCTCTCCGATCATTTCCTCAAACAGCGTAAAACCTTCCTGCTGATATTCGGTCAGTGGATTGAACTGTCCATATGAACGCAGTCCGATTCCCTGACGCAGCTGATCCATCTGGTCGATATGATCCGTCCATTTACGGTCGACGACTCTGAGGATAACCACTTTCTCAAATTCAAGGACTTGTTCCTTTCCGTTAAGCTGAGATGTTTTCTCATCGTAATTGGCACGTGCCAAATCGACTAGCAGGTCAGTGATTTGAGAAGCCGACTTCCCTTTAAGGTCATCCTGGGTCAGGTCTTCTGGATGAACAAGTACAGTATGCGCAAATTCTTCAATGTGTGCCAGGTTCCATTTCGATTTGTCTTCCTGCTGAGTATTCAGCTGAACATAACGTTCGATCGTTCTTCTGATCATCGGAATTGTAACATAACCAAGGGATTCCTGTTCCAGAATCACTTCCTGACGCTGGGAATAAATGACTTCACGCTGTTCTCTCATGACATCATCGTATTTCAGGACATTACGACGGGTATCATAGTTGTTCCCTTCCACACGCTTCTGAGCTGATTCCACTTGACGGCTGATCATTCTACTCTGAATCACAGCATCGTCTTCTGCAATTTTAAGCTGCTCAAGAACCATGCGGATACGCTCTGAACCGAATCGTTTCATAAGATCATCTTCAAGAGAGAGATAGAATTGTGATACTCCCGGATCTCCCTGACGTCCGGCACGTCCACGCAGCTGATTATCGATACGTCTGGATTCGTGTCGCTCTGTTCCGATAACGGCCAGTCCCCCGAGTTCTTTGACTCCAGGTCCCAGTTTGATATCAGTACCACGACCAGCCATATTCGTTGCGATCGTTACCGCACCGGGCTGTCCGGCATTCACGACAATTTCAGCTTCTCTGAAGTGATTTTTGGCATTCAGTACTTCATGAGGCACACCGGCTTTTTTAAGCAGCTTGCTTATCAGTTCTGATGTTTCAACTGCAACCGTACCGACAAGTACTGGCTGTCCTTTGGCATGACGTTCTTTGATATCCTGAACCACAGCATTGAATTTACTCTCAAGAGTCGGATATAGAAGATCGTCACGGTCGTCACGGATAAGCGGACGGTTCGTTGGAATGGCTACAACATTCATGTTGTAGATTTCTCTAAATTCTTCTTCCTCTGTCTTAGCAGTACCCGTCATCCCTGACAGCTTCTTGTACATACGGAAGTAGTTCTGGAACGTGATCGTGGCCATAGTTTTGGATTCTTTCTGAATCTCAACGTTTTCTTTTGCTTCAATCGCCTGGTGAAGTCCGTCAGAGTAACGACGCCCTTCCATGATACGACCTGTAAACTGGTCAACGATTTTTACTGCACCTTCGTCAACAACATAATCGAAGTCCTTGTGCATGATAAAGTTTGCCCTCAATGACTGATCCAGGTGGTGCACTAAAGCCTGGTTTTCGATGTCATACAAGTTGGAGACACGGAAAGTCTTCTCAGCCTTTTCAATCCCTTCTTCAGTAAGGGAAATCGACTTGGACTGAAGATCGATTGTGTAGTCTTCCTCTTCTTTCAAGCCTTTGACGAAGAAGTCACAGCGCGTATAGAAAGAAGTCGAGCGGTTAGCCTGACCGGATATGATCAGCGGAGTTCTCGCTTCATCCACGAGGATCGAGTCGACCTCATCCAGGATCGCAAAGTTCAAAGGACGCTGAACCATCTGCTCCTTATAAACAACCATGTTGTCTCTTAAATAGTCGAATCCCAGCTCGTTGTTTGTGGAATAGGTAATATCACATTTATACGCTTCACGTTTTTCTTCAGATGATTTCGAGTTCAGATTCAGTCCGACAGTCAATCCCATCCAGCGGTAAAGCTCTCCCATTTCATCAGCATCACGTGTAGCCAGGTAGTCATTGACTGTAACCACGTGAGCACCTTCACCAGAAATCGCATTAAGGTACACAGGCATAGTCGCCGTTAATGTTTTACCTTCACCAGTTTTCATCTCGGAGATATTACCTTCGTGAAGAGCGATCCCACCCATAAGCTGAACTCTGAACGGATAAAGTCCAAGGACTCTTCTCGCTCCTTCTCTGATAGATGCAAAGGCTTCTACAAGCAGATCGTCCAGGGATTCTCCTGCTGAATATCTCTTTTTAAACTCTTCTGTTTTAGCTTTCAGTTCATCGTCAGACAGTGCTTCCATATCGCCTGACAAAGCTTCGATTTTATCGGCGATTTTCCCATACCGACGTAAAGTCTTTTTGTCGTTCTCAAAAATCTGCTTTAATAAATGAGCCATGAATACAAATCTCCTCTATTCGTTGATTCTTCGTACACTTCCGGATTTTCTCATACTTTATTATCATACCACTATTATCCTGCAAAAAAAAGGCTTCTGAGCGTATATCCACAGCAGTGTTCTGATTTTGTTCATAAAAAAAGACGGGCAGACTGCCCGCCTCTGGAATTGATGAATCAATCTGTTTCAATCAGTCCATATTTTCCGTCTTTACGTTTATAAACAATGCTTGTTCCATTTGTATCTGCATCTTCGAAGATGAAGAAATTATGTCCCAGCATATCCATTTGAAGTACTGCTTCTTCTGCGTCCATCGGTTTCAGGCTCAAACGTTTTGTTCTAACGATTGATGCGCTCAATTCTTCCTCGTCGCCTTCAATATTCAAATCTGCCCACAAGTCCGAATCGACCGGCTGTGGTGCATCTACGCCTTGAGAACGGCGATTTTTTCTGTTGATTTTAGTTTTATATTTTCTCATTTGTCGTTCCAGTTTATCAACGACCAAATCTACGCTTCCATATAAATCTGGGGAAGTTTCCTCCGCACGAAGGACAACATACGGAAGTGGTACAGTGACTTCGACTTTTGCTGTCTTGTCAGAGTATGTTTTCAGATTAACATGTGCATTGGCCTCGGGAACATCATTGAAATACTTTTCAATTTTCCCTACCTTTTTCTCCACATACTCTCTAATTGCCTGAGTCACCTCAATGTTTTCTCCTCTAACATTGTATCTAAGCATAATACTTCACCCTTCCAAATCTAGTATAATATAAGTTGTAATTATACAACCAATATTATCATCAAGCAATTATCTTCCCTTATTGCTTAATTCAATTATACATGAGAACGGTTACTTTCTCAATGAAATTGTATCTGGTCTTCTCTTCATTATCTGAACAGTGAAAAGGACTGGACATTAGAGGGACTCATTGGAAGAATCAGATCTAAGGCATGATAAATTGTTCGTCCTGTAGTATAGATATCATCTACCAGCACAACGGCTTTTCCTCGAATCAGTTCGTCATGACAGGGCTCTACTGCAAAGGGCTGCGGACTTTCCAGACGCTGTCTCCTGTTTTTCCCTGACTGTCTGCCAAGCTGATATCTGTTTTCCAGTACCGGCCTGTAGGTGACGCCTGCGACGGCAAGAAGAAGCTCGGTTTGGTTAAATCCTCTGGAACAATAACTTTCTCTGGATACTGGAATGGGAATGATCACTGCTGTCTGCGACATTTTTTTGAAATATTCTTTTATTTCTTTAGCAAACAGCTCTGCAATGGCACAATCGCCTGTGAACTTGAACTGTTCAATAATCTGACTGGCGAAATCGTTGTACGCATATAGTGCTTCATGAGTATGGAGGCGTCCCTCATATTTCTTCTGCCAGCTTAGACAATCTGTACAGTAATCGGTCTTATTTTGATTACGGCTGCATCCTCTGCACGTCAATTGATTATTCAGACACTCCAGTTTCTCTCTGCATTGGAAACAAAGGGTGTCGGATTGCAGTTCAAATCGGATCAGCGCATGTATCGTCAGGGAATTCGGATGAATTGCCCCGCACCATTTACATCTGCTCATAACAGGAGTCCTTTCTTTGCTGCTCTTTTGTTCATCTGTCTAATCTGCCGTACTGCACCTTTGGAGGATCTAGTCCACTCCTGGAGATAAAAAGTCACTTTACCTTCAGGATAGGCGGCAGAACGACCGGCCCTTCCTGCAATCTGTACGAGTGCCGCTTCCGTATAGACGTCATGATCGGCAGCAAGAACGATAACATCAATATTTTTGAAAGTAACACCTCTTTCGAGGATCGTGGTTGTTATTATGAACTCAAGCTCTCCATTACGCATTGCCTCAACTTTTTCTTTTCTTAATGGATCCTGAGAATGGACACTTTCAAACCTGATGGAACTGAAAAGCCTTCTGAAAGTTGGTAAAATGCTATCCATCAATCTGATAGTCGGAATGAACAGCAGAAAGGTCTGTCCTTGGGAAATAAGCGTCATAATCTGTTTATAGGCTTTGGAGACGGAAAATTCTTTCTTTGAAAATATGTCTTTCTCCCTTATGATCGTTGGAACAGGAAGCGGATAGCCGTGATAGCGTGCAGGCAGGATACTGGCTTTGATTTGATTCTTTGCAATTCTTCTCTGCAGCTTCCTGTCAGGTGTGGCCGTCAGATAAATGGTACTTGACTCTTTTTTGACTGCTTTTTCTGATGCATAATACAACCCTTTATTCTGATAATATGGAAAAGCATCAATTTCATCTATAATCAGTACATCAAAAGCCTCTCTGAACCGAAGCAGCTGATGTGTTGTGGCGATCACCAGTTGAGTGTAGACATAGACAGCCCCCTCTCCTCCGTATAGCAGAGCAATCTGGATGTCAGGAAAAGCAGCTTGAATCCTTGGGGCAAGTTCCAGACAGACATCTATTCTAGGCGAAGCCACACAGACTCTCTTACCCGCTTCCATCGCCTCACTGAGTCCTCTAAACAGCATCTCTGTTTTACCCGCTCCCGTAACGGCCCATACCACACGATCTGTATATTCTCTCACAGAGAGAACAATTTCTTTAGATGCCTTTTCCTGCTGAGCGGACAATATTCCTTCCCACTTTAAATAGGGTGTAGACTGTTCGGGAAACGAATCGACTGTTTTAAAGGATACCAGTTTGTCGCACGCCCTTACCTTTCCAAGCTGGATACAGTTCCGACAATAAAAACAGCTGTTTCCGCAGATACACGGGTAAGTATCTGCGAGCTTGGTAAAAGAGCCACATCGACCACATTTGGCCCTTCTTCTAGCTGATTGAAAAGCCGGCCGGAATGTACAGCCAGCCAGATCAGTTTCATTATATTCAGCGAGCAGTTCACTGAGCAGGATATCTCGGCCGATCAGATTTGTCAGTTCCCCCATTCTCCCCGCACCACCTTCCCTTATGATTAACCTCTACCTAGTATATTGTCAGTTTATTCCAAAACTCACGAAAAAAGGCCACCGCTCTGGGTGACCTTTGAATAGAATATATAAATGCTGTGGTTTACATTCTGGAATAATCTTTTGTCCAGGACATTCCGATAGCCCCTTCGCCAGTATGAACACCGACGACGGGTCCAAGAAAACTGAAGTTGAAGCGGACAGTCGGGTACTTTTCTTCCAGCGATGACATGAATTGTCTGCCTTCTTCTTCACAGTAGGCATGGACTACAGTAGCCTGGATAGGAAAAGGAGAATTCTTAACCGATTCTTCAAACAATTCCTCCATCTTTCTGACTGCTTTTTTCTTAGTTCTAATTTTATCGAATGGAATGATTTCTCCAGCTCTCATAGTCAGAACAGGTTTGATTTTCAATAAAGTTGCAACGCCACCTGCTGTTCGGGATAACCGTCCGCCTTTAATCAGATTTGTCAGATCGTCAACAACAAAATAGATTTCAGTCTCAGATTTCAGTTCTTCCAAACGCTCAATGATGTCGTTCACTGATTTACCCTGTTTAGCCATTCGTGCAGCTTCCTTGACCTGAAATGCCAATCCTGCTCCAGCCAGACCTGAATCAACTGGATGGACAGATATGTTTTCCATAGATCTTGCGACGCTGAACGCATTCTGGAAAGTCCCGGAAATCCTGCTGGAAAGATGAATACTGATGATGGCATCATAGTCATCTTGCAGACTTTCATACAAAGCCGTGAAATCTCCCACAGTTGGCTGGGAACTCGTCGGCAGCTGTTCGGCATGTCTGACTTTCTCAAAGAATTCATCAGTGGTTATATCAACTTCTTCTTTATACACTTCTTTTCCAAAGATACAGGATAAAGGTACAAAATGTATATTGTCCTCTGTATATTCCTTCTCATTTAAGTAAGCCGTACTATCTGTTACAATTGCAATACGCATATTTTATTTTTCACCTCCGTCATAAAAGAGTTGACCTGGTAAACTTAATCCGCCCTATGTGGGCTGACTAGGCCTTATTTAAAAGGCTGACTTTTATTATACACCAACTTAATAACGAATTGAAAGGGACCTGAGTATGAAAAACTATCGAACTTTGAAACAAAATGGTCAGCACGAACTGATCATTAAGAAGTCACGTTTCATTTGTACATTGGCAAGAACAGAGACTGAAGAAGAAGCCCAGCAGTTCATCGATACGTTAAAGAAAGAGCATTGGAAAGCTAATCATAATTGTTCTGCCTATCTCATTGGTGAAGATGGAATGATCCAGCGGGCGTCTGATGATGGTGAACCGAGCGGAACAGCCGGCGTTCCCATGCTTGAAGTTCTGAAAAAAAACAACCTGCAAAACGTGACCGCCGTGGTGACCCGTTATTTCGGAGGCACTAAGCTGGGAGCTGGAGGGCTGATCAGAGCATATAGCGGGGCTGTCAGCGAAACACTTAAAGAACTTGGTATCGTCGAGAAAAGACGCCATCAGTTTATACAGATCACTGTTTCATACCCTGTGAGCGGCAAGCTGCAGAATGCTCTCCATCAGTCTACTTATCGTCTGGAGTCCATTGACTATACTGACCAGGTCACATTTATCTGTCTCATCGAGAGTGAACGTATTCAAACGTTCGAAGAAGAAATTACTGAGTGGACCAGTGCCCAGTTTTCTCAAACTAATGGGGCCGAAGCATGGGTCGAAGTCCCTGTCGATGGCTGAAATAAGAATAATTAGTGAAAAGTGAGCAAATCAGACTGTTATTTTCTTTGAGTCTATTGACACTTATCGTCTTTCAGCCGATAATAATACAGGATTACTCTTTTTAATTATAAGTAAGGCATCGAAGGAGACAGTAAAGTGAGTAAATTAAAACCAAATTCAAGAATGTATTCAAATCACCGTCAAAAAAAGAGAAAGCAGCGAATTATTTTAGGGATTCTTATTCCTTTATTTACTGTCATTTTAATAGGAGCCATGTATGCTGCACGGTTATTTGCCACGATCGAAAATGAAATCGATGCTTCGTTCGTAGAAATCGATCGGCCGGAACCTGTTGAAGAAGTCAACCCGATCGATCAGCCGGTCTCTTTCCTTTTCATGGGCATCGATAACGATGATGTACGCGGACTTCAATCCACCCGAGCAGATTCCATTATTTATGCCACATTAAACCCATTAACACACGAAATGAACATGCTGTCCATTCCTCGAGACACTTATGTCCCGATCATGAGAAACGGTACAGTCGTTCGATGGGACCGAATCAATGCCGCTTATGCAATCGGCGAAGAAAGCGTCATGGTTCAGACGATCGAGGAATGGCTGGATGTTCCTGTCCACTATTATGCTACCTTCAACTTTAATGCCTTTTTAGATATTATTGATGAACTCGGCGGTATCGAAATGGAAGTGCCTGTCACGATTACTGAGATGAACTCTTCCGATCAGTCCGGAGCAATCCGACTCGAAAAAGGGTACCAGACTCTTAATGGAGAAGAAGCCTTGGCATTAGCTCGAACTAGAAAAATTGACGATGATGTTGCACGCGGACATCGTCAGCAGTTGATCATTGAAGCGATCATTCAGAAAGCTCTTGAATTTCAGTCAGTGTCCCGGTATACATCTATTGCTGAGACAGTAGGTAGCAACATGCGCACGAACATGAGAATGAGAGATATGACAGCTATTGCGCAGACTGGATTAAATCAGGCATTTACGGTCGAATCTCATGTATTCGAATGGTCAAGTTTCATTGAAAGAGACATGGATCTGGTCAGGATTCAGCCTCAAAGTTTCACTGCCATTCAGTCCGCCCTTCAGGACTCCTTGACCCGTACAGAAAAAGATGATCAGTCGAGTTTATCAGAAGACAGAACAGAAACTCAGACCAGCAGTTCCAATGAAGAGGCAACTGGATCTGCAGATTCGTCAGACTGATTTTAATTGGCTTCAGTCATTAGAACTTACAAATTATAAAAGCACGTGTCCGGCTCAGTAGCATGTTCTACTGAGCCGGACACGTGCTTTATTTGTATTCGAGGAAAAGCTTACATCAAGCATTGAAAATTAGTCTCTGGACTATTCAGCAATATTTTTACCCGTTCAGTTTTCTCCCGAACTCTTTCAGTTTTTTTAGAAGCGGCCGCCGTTCTTCACCTACCAGCCCTATTATTTCCACAAAGAGCTCTACACCAAGCAATACGAAAACAGTCAGAAGAACGGATCCAATTAATGTAGAAAAATTATAAAGCATGGCGATTACAGAGAAAATAGCCGATACACAATAGATAGCAAGCACCGTCTGTCTGTGAGACAAACCTAGCGACATCAGACGATGGTGAATATGATTTTTATCTGCAGTTGATATCGACTGCTTGTTGAGTTTTCTTCTTATCATGGCAAATAACGTGTCCGTAACGGGGATCCCCAGAATAATGATCGGGAGGATCAGGGAAATTAGTGTCGCATTTTTCAGCCCTTGAAGGGAGAATACCCCTATCATGAATCCGAGGAACAAAGCTCCTGTATCTCCTAGAAAAATACTGGCCGGCTGAAAATTATAAGGCCAGAATCCAGCTATTGCCGCTACCAGGACGAATGTCATGATCGAAACCGACACTTCTTCAACAGTGAGGAAGAAAAAACCGATGATTCCCATAGTGAGCAGGGCAATCATAGAAATCCCACTGGCTAACCCGTCCAGACCATCGATCAGATTGATCGCATTGGTCAGTCCGACAATCCAAAGTATAGTAAATGGCATCTGCCATGATCCAAAGAAAATGGTGCCGAAGTAAGGAATCGTCATTGTTTCCAGAGCTACATTCCCCAGCCCGTATACCAACCCTGCAGCAGTTATTATTCCCATCAGCTTAACCAGAGGCTTCAGTTCATATTTATCATCGATCATTCCGGTAATGACAACCACAGAAGCCCCAATGAATAAAGGAACAATCTGCGAGGATGGGATTGGAAGCAGAACAAATGACGAGAAGAAAAAGGCAATAAAAATAGTAATGCCCCCCATCGTCGGCATGACTTTATCATGTACCCTCCGTTCTTCAGGGACATCCAGAATATTAAATACTCTAGCAACCACCTTAAATACTGGTGTTAAAATCAGTGTGCTGAGCATGGTGAAGATACAAACCATCAGCACAATAAACATATTATACATATCCGTACTCATTTCTTTAAACATTTTATATAATTATAGCATCCTATATGGAAAAATCCCAATTGCAATTAAAAACAACTTGAATTAAACTTATTAATAACACACATTCCCGTTTTAGAAAAGAGGACTCTATGCGATCAGATAGACAGACACAAAATGATAAAAGAAAATTATGGATCAAACGCAGCATTCTGGCAGCCGTGGTGGCTCTTGCTTTCGTTGTCGGTACGCTTTCCGGCTATTATGGTTATCAAATCGTTCAGCTCCTGGCTGATGTATCTGAAGATACTCCTGAAGAACTGAGGGATACTTCAGAAAGTGACGAATCGATTAGATCCATGCACCCGATCTCAATCCTCGTTCTTGGACTAGACGAAGATGATGTATCGAGCCGTTCTGATTCAATGATGGTCATTACGCTCAACCCTGGTCAGGAATCTACAAAAATCGTGTCTATTCCTAGAGATACATTAATTACTTTGCCGAACAGCAACAGACAGGAAAAAATGAACGCTCTTCATGCCATATACGGTATTCCTGGTGTTATCGATTATATTGAAGATTACCTTGCCATTCCCCTGTCTTTCTATGCAACTTTAAATTTTGAAGGTCTGGTCGATTTAGTAGATGCTGTTGGAGGCATCACCGTTGACTCCCCACTGTCTTTCACCGTACAGGACAGTGAAGAAACCTCACATGCCATTGAAATCGAAGAAGGGATTCAGGAACTTGATGGAGAACAGGCCCTGGGTTATGCCAGAATGAGGAAGCAGGATCCGCGGGGGGATTTCGGTAGACAGGAAAGGCAGCGTCAGGTAATCGAAGCTCTGGCAGAAGAGCTGCTTTCTTTCGGATCGATTGCCAACCTGACACCCATACTAAATGCCATTCGCCCCAATCTGCAAACGAATATGACTGGACAGCAGATTATGGCAGTGGCTTCAAACTACAGACCAGCTGCACAGACAGTAGAATCTATAGAAATCGGGGGGACAGAAGATTTTGTCTACTTCCCGGAGTATGGTCATGAGCTGTATGTTTACCGCCCTTATGAACAAAGCCTGCTTGCTGTCCAGGAAGAACTGCAGGCCCATTTGGAACTGGACGATGTCCTTGAGACTGACATAAATGAGGACATACCTCTCGAAACAGACGACAGTTCAGATGACACCACAAATGAATCTGGAAATGATACAGGTACAGACTGATTCAATACTCGTGAAACAGAAAAAAGTGAAGACAGCCCAATTATACCGGGTCTGTCTTCACTTTTTTATTTAGTAGCTTCCAAAAAGAACTCATATCTTGCCCCTACATACTGGGCACGTACATATTCAAACGGTTTATTATCCTGTGTGTAACTGACTTGTCTAAGTCTCAGGATAGGAGATTCTCTTTTGACATGAAGCAGATCTGCTACCTTCTCAGAGGCCCATGTCGCCGATATGGTCTGCTCGGCTCTGGCTACTTCAAATCCCTCGTCTGATAATGTGCGGTATAGATGACGGGTCAGCTGTTCTTTACTGAACTTCTCAACGATTCGCTGAGGAAGGGTGGCCACCTCAAAGCAAATCGGTTCCCCGTCTGCAAAACGAATCCGCTCCATGACCAGGACTGCTTCTCCACGTCCGAGCTGAAGTTTTTCAGCTTCACTTTCACTTGCCCGTTTTGAGTAATAAGACACCAATGTGCTTGATGGCTGTTTTCCGAGCTGTTCTATGGTTTCTGTAAAACTTGGTATGCCGCTCAGTTTTTCCCGGACTTTATCAGAAGCCACAAATGTACCGGCACCCCTTCGTCTTTCAAGCAGCCCTTCTTCCACCAGCGAACTCACTGCTTGTCTTGCTGTCATTCTACTTACACCAAAGGTTTCAGCAAGCGCTCTTTCTGAGGGTATCTTCTGCCCTTTTTTCCATTCATTTGAAACAATCATTTGTCTCATTTTATTGTGCATTTCAATATATACAGGAATTCTGTTAGTCATTTGCATTCCTTTCTAAAAAAGAGACGATATTACAGCTGACTGGCAGCTTCCTCATCTACTATGATAACGACATCAGGATGTGTCTGAAGAATACTCGAAGGAACTTCTTCTGTTACAGGTCCGTGGACGGTTCTCTCTATCGCTTCCGCCTTGTTCTCACCATATGCCATTAATATAATCTTCTTAGCAGACATAATAGATTTAATCCCCATAGAGAAAGCATGTCTTGGTACATCTTCTTCGGAATCGAAATAGCGTTTGTTAGCATCGATTGTTTCCTGTGTCAGAGAAACTTTATGGGTCTTGCTATCGAATGATGTTCCCGGTTCATTGAATCCGATATGCGCATTTGTTCCGATACCAAGTATCTGAACATCGATCGGATGTTCAGCAATTATTTTATCATAATTTTCCGGTTCTGTGTGTTCGTCTCCAAGTCCATCCGGCATAAATGTCTGCTTGAATGGCTTAGAATCAAATAAGTGTTCTTTCATAAAAGTATGGTAACTCTGAGGGTGGTCTTCTGATAAACCAATGTATTCGTCCAGATTGATGGCTGTCTTATCTGAAAAGTCCAGCTCACTTGATCTTAATTCTTTATACAGTGTCTCAGGTGTGCTTCCGGTAGCCAGACCAAACACTTCAGCCCCACTTTGAACAGCTTCTTTGATCAGTTCATATGCCTTTTTCCCTCCTTCGTTTTTATCTTTTACTTTTATAACTTTGATAGTGCTATTAGTTGAATTCATTTATCTTTCCTCCTGAAACGGTAGATAAAATAGTCAGATTTTCATCAATGACCAGCAAATCTGCATCGCAGCTTGGTCTTAGCTGACCTTTCTTTTCGAGTCCGAACTCTTTAGCCTGATTGAACGCACTCATTTTAACAGCTTCTTCTATGGAGCAGCCTGTATAGTCGATCATATTTCTGAATGCCTCAATAAAGGTCAGAACGCTGCCTGCGAGCGATCCATTTTCAAGCCGCGCCTGCTTGTCTTTGACTGTAACAGTCTGTCCCCCCAGCTCACTTTCTCCATCAGGCAAGCCCTTGGCACGCATAGAATCTGTGATGAGCTGAATGCCGTCCGCTCCTTTAGTCTGATAAGCAAGTCTGACCATCGGTTCTGATATATGGTAGCCGTCCACGATCATCTCTACCATCACATCTTTTTCAAGCAGACCATAGCCGCTGACACCAATGTCACGATGATGCAGGCCTTTCTGTCCATTAAAGAGATGTGTGATGTGTGTCGCTTTGGAAGCCTTCAGTTCCTCGTAAGAAGCACCTGAATGCCCAGCTGAAAGAACGATTCCATTTTCAGAACAGTATGCCTCAAATTCCTCAATGTCTCCATTCTCCGGTGCATAAGTGATTAGTTTGATCATCCCACCGCTTTCTTCCTGCCACTTTTTAAGCGTATCAAGTTGAGCTGGTCGAATAAAAGCCTCAGGTTGAGCTCCTTTAAAGTCTTTTGATATGAAGGGGCCCTCAATATGAATACCCTGAATAAGTGAATTGCTTTCAGCAGCTTCCTTTACGGCTTTTACAGCAGCTTCGATCTGCTCATCGGATTGAGTGATCGTTGTTGCAAAGTAAGAAGTGATTCCCTCTTCAAGCATTTTATTGACCATTTCATCTATCTTATCAGCATCTGCATCCATCACATCCACTCCATATCCGCCATGACTATGGACGTCTATAAAGCCTGGAATGATCATTTTCCCATCAAGATCCTGTACTTCATCCGATTCTTCTTCTTCAAAGGCTTCCATTTTACCTACACCAGTGATTTCATCTGTGAAGCGGATATAGCCGTTGTCGATTTTTCCTTCGCCAGTATAAATACAGGCGTTTATCATTACCTTTGCCATGAAAATCCCCCTATATTTTTTGTGTATAAAACCCTTCACCGGTAAGCAAAGGGTTTTATCATAATTAATCTACGGTTAACCTTACTTCCAGAACTCATCAAATATGGTTATAGGCAGATGCCGTTTATGCTGTGTTTTGAGATACCAGTCTTCAATCGTCTCAGCAGCTTCTTTAGACACTTCTTTGCCAGTTAGATAACGGTCGATTTCATCATAAGTAACTCCCAAAGCTTCTTCATCAGCTAGACCAGGCTTGTCGCTTTCGAGGTCTGCTGTTGGTGTCTTCTCTACGAGATGCTTAGGTGCATCGAGTTCTCGTAGAAGCTGTTTCCCCTGCTCCTTGTTCAGTCGGAACAGAGGATTAAGATCTGTCCCACCATCTCCGTATTTGGTGAAAAATCCTGTCACTGCTTCAGCCGGATGATCTGTTCCCAGTACGACGCCATCAGTATCTCCAGCTATGGCGTACTGAGCGACCATTCGAGCGCGAGCTTTGATATTTCCTTTGTTAAAATCACTGACTTCAAAATCATTTGATTCAAGACTTTTTTCCAGTGCATCCACGGATCCCTGGATATTAACTTTGAACACTTTGTCAGGTTGGATCCATTCGATAGCATCCATGGCGTCAGCTTCATCTGCCTGCTCACCATATGGCAGACGTACAGCAATGAAGGCATAATCTTCTCTACCAGTCTCTTTCCTTAACTCCTCCATAGACATCTGAGCAAGTTTCCCTAAAAGAGTGGAATCCTGTCCTCCTGACAAACCCAGGACAAGTGTCTTCAAGAAGCTGTGCTTCTTAAGGTAATCTTTCATAAGATCGATCGATTTTCTAATCTCTTCTTTAGGATTGATTTCGGGCTGTACCTGCATTTCCTCTACAATCTGTTTCTGTAAATCTGACATCATAACAATCGCTCCTTCGGTTTGATTTTTACATATGAATCGATTTAAAACAAGGCATCATTTTCTGAATGTGTAGATTTCGCAATCTCCTTGAACAGCTTGATCGTTTCAACTTTCGCATCATATAGCTCCTGGGACAAGTCGACTGGATACGGTTCTGGATTCAGAAGGCGCTTATTCTCTTCCCATTGTTCCGACAGGCTTTCTTCAGCATATCTTTTGATTTCTTCAAGTTCAGGCATGTCATACACCAGTTCACCGTCTACAATGATATCCTGCAGAAGAGGACGCGCAGTAAAATCTTTTACCGTTTTGTTGATGTATGTGTACTGAGGATGGAACATGTACAATTCATCCTGCTGATCCGGACGTTCCCCATCCAGTGCAATATAATCCCCTTCAGGCTTCACATTGTTCTTTGAACGAATGCGCCAGACCTGCTTTTTGCCTGGAGTAGAAATCTTAGCAGCATTTGCTGTCAGCTTAAGTGTGTGGTGCATCTCTCTATCGTTTCCTTCGACCGACACGATTTTATAGACTGCTCCTAAAGCTGGCTGATCATAGGCTGTTATCATCTTAGTCCCGACTCCCCAGACATCAATTTTTGCTCCCTGCATCTTAAGGTTTAGGATGGTCTCAGCATTCAGATCGTTAGATACAAAAATTTTGGCATCTGGATAGCCAGCTTCGTCCAGCTGCTGTCTAACTCGCTTGGATAAATAGGATAAATCTCCTGAATCCAGTCTTACACCCTGGAAGTTGATCTTGTCGCCCATTTCATTGGCCACTCGAATTGCATTAGGGACACCAGAATCCAGGGTATGATACGTGTCAACAAGGAACACACAATCTTTGTGTGTTTCGGCGTACGCCTTAAATGCCTGGTATTCATCTCTATAAGCCTGCACGAGTGCATGAGCATGGGTTCCCGCAGCCGGAATACCGAATACTTTTGCGGCTCTTGTATTACTTGTCGAATCACAGCCTCCTATATAAGTTGCACGTGCTCCCCATAACGCTGCATCAAATTCCTGAGCTCGTCTAGCTCCAAACTCAAGGACCGGATCATTTCCGGCAGCACTTTTGATCTGCGATGCTTTAGTCGCGATCAGAGTCTGGAAATTGACAATATTCAATAGAGCGGTCTCAATCAGCTGACAGTCAGCCAGCGGCCCTTCCACTTGAATGAGTGGTTCGTTGGCAAAAGCAACCTCGCCTTCCTTAAAAGAGCGGATCGTTCCTTTAAAACGCCACTCTTTAAGATAGTCCAGAAAGTCTTCAGGAAATGTTTTAATTTCTCGCAAGTACGCAATATCTGACTCTGAGAACTTTATGTTAGTAATATAGTCGACGACGCGTTCAAGTCCGGCGAAAATCGTATACCCCATGCCGAATGGGTTGGATCGGTAATAGACTTCAAATACTGCTTTTTTTGTATGGTTGGCTTTCTTCCAATGTGTATATATCATATTGAGTTCATAAAAATCGGTATGCAATGCCATACTGTCATCTGCATAAGTTTGATACATTCTTTTTCCTCCTTAAAACGGGCACTTCTCTGTATGCAAGTATACCATAATTCTGACTGACCTGCGCCTCGTCTGTCTGGAATGACTAGTTTTTTGAAACAAAAAAACCAGCTACCTGTTGATACAGGTCTCTGATTTTAGATTATACTATTATAAAATGCGATCACCTTGTTAGACTGTTCACTTAAGGAGAACTTTAATGCTGCTTTTCTCAATTGTCTGCCTTTCATCTGCAAACTTCCCTGTTGCCATTCTTTTTGAGCGGAGATCAAAGCTGATTTCAACTCTTCTCGGCTTTCGTTCTTAATCAACCAGCCAATATCTGGAGTGTTCAGAAGATTGTTTACATCCCCTACATCAGTAGCAATTACAGCAACCTCTTGTTCAGCTGCTTCAAGCAAAACGAGGGGAAAACTTTCACTCCTAGAGGGATGGACTAGAAGATCACTGTGCCTGATTAAGGTTTTTAGCTCGTCAGAACCTAGCCATCCATTGAAATAAAACTTAGCAAGTCCTTCATGCTTCTCTGCTCGTACCTTTAGCCGCTCATATTCTTCCCCTTCTCCACAAATATGAACCTGGCATTCAAACTCTTTCATATCTGATAAAGCATCAAATAGAAGGTCATGATTTTTAATAGGATGCAATCTTCCAATTGTGATAATTGAGAATACATCTGTACTTCTATCTGATGAATCGATGGGCTTAGGTGCAGCAAAGTCGATACCATTATTAATAACTCTTATCCGATCTGTCTGAACACCTAAATCGATAATAATGTCTTTAATTTCCTTGGAAACTACAATAACTCCATTTGCTCCAGTCAGACAGGTCGTATTTATTTTTTCGAATACTTTCCCTTTTAAATTATTCTTTTCAAAATCGAGTAAAGGATTGCTGTGAATCGTTGTCACCCATTTGGCTTTTATAAAGGGGCTTAGAAGTCGAATAAAGAGATTGGCGCGAGGGCCGTGTGAATGGACAATATCAAACTCCTGACTGTTAATGTACTTTAACAGGCGTATCAGTACACGAAGATCATATCTGCTCTTCTGCTCAAATACTGTGACTTTCAGCCCTCTTTGCCTAGCTTCCTGAGCAACCGGCCCCTCTTCCAAAACGAGCAGTTCAGCTGACTCACCTGTCTCCTCAAGTGCACAGAGTAAAGAAACGATATGGACCAGTCCACCACCAAACTCGTTTCCTGCGTTGATATGGGCTGTTTTCATATCGTTTCTTCCTTCTTGTTCTGTCTGTAAACTTCCCTTATGAAATAAGGCAGGGCAAGCATGCGCTTGTATCTTGACGGCTGCTTGACGAGTCGGTAAAGCCATTCGATATGGAACCGTTGAACTAAGTACGGGGCACGTTTGGTTTTACCCGAGAGGACATCAAAGCTTCCGCCTACTCCGACCGCAATCCCATAATCAGCCGCTGCCAGATAAGACTTAATCCATTTCTCCTGTCTGGGAAAACCGAAAGCTACCAGAACAATATCAGGTCGAGTGGCTTTGACCTTCTCAATCATCTGAGGGTCTTCGTGATTGAAGTAGCCGTGATGGTATCCGGCGATTTCAAGATCTGGCCATTTCTCACTGACATTACTGACAGTCAGATTAATGATGTCTTCTTTGGCGCCGATAAAATACACCCGTTTATTGCTCAGGCTTGCTAGCTCAAGAAGGCCCAGCATCAATTCGAATCCAGGAACTCTCTCCTTGATTGGGGTCTGAAGTTTTCTGGAGGCCTGAACTATCCCGATTCCGTCCGGTGCAATAAAATCAGCCTCCATCAACAGTTTATAATAGTCCGGATTGTCATGAGCATACATGACAATTTCAGGATTAGCAGTCACAAGAAAAGTCTTTTCTTTTTTGTTCATACGTTCATACAGTCTTTCCAGAAATTCTTTTCGTGTCATATTGTCAAAAGGAATACCAAGAATCGTTATCTTATTCTGCATTTAAATGTTCATCCATTCTTGTTAAAAAAAGTAAAGCTGAAGATACATAGTCAGAAGCAGGTAACATTCAGAGCATTTAGTTAGTCTATAGCTACCTGATTTTTACCATTTTGTTTGACTTTATAAAGCAGACGGTCCGCACGGTTAAAGAATTGACTAACTGTTTCCGACGGACGAAATTCAGCAATTCCTGCACTGCTGGTCACTTCAGCCGGTTCAGTAAAGTCATTCCCATGAAAAGAAAGGCGAATCGACTCAGCTAAATCTCTCGCTTCTCTCAAATTTGTACCTGGAAGAACGAGAAGGAATTTGCCACCCTCAAAAGTTCCCGCCAGATGACCTTCCTGAAGTTTTTCCTGTATAATCACTGCAGCTTTCTTAATCAGTTCATCCCCGAAAAGAGGACCATAAAGAGAATTGTGTTTTTGAAGATTATCTATGTCAAAAACTATCATAGATAAGGTTTCCAGCTTATTCTTGCTTGTTTTTGATATGAGACTGCCCAGCTTGACAAGGATATTAGACCGGTTATACAGCCCTGTCATCACGTCCCGTTTAGACTGAAGTTCCCACTCTTTGTTTTTTCTCAACAGCTCTTCTTTTTCCTCTGCATAGTCAGAAACATCAAAAACGATTCCTGAGAGGAAAAGAGGACTCCCGTCTTCTGACCGCTGAGTAACTTTACCCCGGTCATAATACGTTTTATAGCTTCCATCTTTTGTCCTGATCCGATATCTGACTTCCCATACGGGTATTTTACCAGCAAGATGATCTCTCATTTCATCCATAACACGTTCATAGTCATCCGGGTGGAGACGCTCAGTAAAGAACTGAAAATCCACATAGTCGGGAAGTTCTTCCTTCGTATATCCCAGCGCTGTAGCTTTTTTGGGGTTGAAAGTGACTTTATTAGCCGGAAAGTCCCAGAACCAGTGTCCCAAATTGCCTGTCCATGCAAATTCGAGCGAATCCTGCTGTTCCTGCTGATCAAGCAACTCTCGATTTAATCTTCTGACGGTCGCCAGTTCTTCTTTCAATCGTTCGATTTCCTGTTCTTTTTCGTTCATAAAATCGTCTCCTTTAGTATATCCAGTATAATACAGAAAGCTTACTATTTATACATCTGGAAAGATCTAATCAGAGAAATAAGAGAGAGTTCACATAATTGTCGATTTTAAAGGAAAGACAGCTCGATGCTTATCTAATATTTTTTTATTAATCTTCAGATCTCTCGATCGAAATCAGATGAACTTGAAGAGGATGACTCTCCATAACTGGCCCTTCATGAGTAACCATTACCTGATCCCCCAGTTCGAAGTTCTGATTATCTCCTGGATTGATAGAAACTTCAGTACCCGATTGTCGAATTTCTTCTCCTTCATCCGGCTCGATAATCAACGTGCCATCTTCTGCTACTCGAATTACTGTGCCTGAAAATACAGACGGTTCTTCCCTGTCAGCTGGATCACCTGTATCCTGTGCCCTGCATCCTGCTGAAACGATGATGAAAAGAGCCATAAAGGCTGCTATTTTCTTCATTTCATCCCTTCTTTCGCTTGACTTAATGTTTCTTAAGAAGCAGCTGATCTATAAAATGATCAGTGGTTTTGTGAATAATCATGTCGGCTCTAAAACGTGTTGGAAGAATATATTCCTGCAGATTCTTCAAATTAATGGTACGCCAGACATTCTTCGCCATTATAAACGCCTCTTTTCTGTCCCCTACCGCGTATGGATAATAGTAGTTGCTTGGATCCTTAAAGGCAGTCTGTAAAAGAAGACCGAAACGTTCGAGGTACCATTTTTCGATACGATCAGGTTCAGCATCCACATAAAAACTGAAATCAAAGAAATCGCTCACAAATATTTTTTCATTGGCAGGAAGCTGAAGGACGTTAATTCCTTCTACAATAAGGATATCCGGCTGGTCAATAGTTTCAAACTGATCAGGAACGATATTGTATAACTTATGTGAATACAGTGGGACTTTAATATTCCGACGTCCGCTCTTTACATCTCCCATGAATGAAATAAGCCTGTGCATGTCATAACTTTCAGGGAAGCCTTTACGATTAAGCAGGTTTCTTTCCTGAAGGACTTCATTCGGATACAAGAACCCATCAGTCGTAATCAGGTCAACTTTCTTATTCGGATAGGCCCTGGCCATCATGGTCTGAAGAAAACGAGCCAGTGTGCTTTTTCCAACTGCCACACTTCCGGCAATACCAATTACATACGGCTCTTTTGACTCTGGTCGATTCAGGATTTTTTTAATTTCTTTCTGTCTTTTATGATAATGCTTCAGATACTGATGCAAAATTTGAAGAATGGGCAGGTATATTTCTTTCACGTCTTTGACAGACACCTGGTCATTCAATGATCTCAGTGATTCCACTTCCTGATCTGATAGAGAAATCTCCGTATGGTTGTTCAGTTTTTTCCATTCTTCTCTGTTAATGATATAAAACGAATCGGATTCTCTCATCCGGTTCCCTCCGCTCTATGCTAATAATCTCTCCTAGTTTACCAAATGTTCAGGCCTCTTCACAATATCACTGTTTTTATTTTAAAGCCTAAATTAAAACTTTAATTAATTTTAAAGATCACTTGTTATGATAAATTAGTGTTTTTGTATAATATAAGTTAAGATAAATAAGATCAATCCTACTAGAACAACCGAGGTGAATTCATGAAGACCCTATCAGATCAGGCAGTCGGTACTGCACATGGAAAAATCATTCTTATTGGCGAGCATGCTGTCGTCTACAATGAACCGGCTATTGCCATGCCCTTTCTGGCCACTCCAGTTGAGGTCATTATAGAAAAAATCAACGGAGAGAGTGTCATATCTTCCAGTTATTACCAGGGTCTTTTACAAACAGTCCCTGATTCACTTAAGAACTTAAAAAGTCTGATCCAGTCGATCTGCAGTGATCTGAATCAGCCTGTTGATGGTCTGAGCATATCCATATCCAGCCTGATCCCGCCTGAAAGAGGGATGGGATCCAGTGCAGCGGTGGCAACGGCACTTGTTCGTGCTTTATTTGCCTATTTCGAAAGAGATATTGCTCATAATACTTTACTGAATTATGTTGAAATTTCTGAAAAGATCGCTCATGGAAACCCGAGTGGCCTGGATGCACGTGTTACCAGCAGTGCATCTCCTATTTACTATAAAAAAGACAGTCACTTTGCCTCGATCCCTCTGCATGTCTCAGGCTACCTCATCGCTGCAGACACCGGCATGAAAGGTCAGACCAAGAAAGCAGTCAGAGATGTTGCGAGACAGATGGAACGGGCATCGCATCAAACACTGACGATCATAAAGAAAATCGGTCATCTGACGGAAGAAGCAAGGCTGGCCATTCAAGATGATCATGTTGAGCGCCTTGGTGAACTGCTGACGCTTTCCCATGACTGCCTCAAGCAGATCAATGTGAGCAATGACCGACTCGATCATCTGGTAGACACCGCTATAAAGAATCATGCCCTGGGAGCAAAACTGACGGGTGGCGGTCGTGGTGGATGTATGATCGCACTGGCTCGTACAGCTAAGCAGGCTAAACTGATCGCACATAAACTGATGGAGAACGGAGCAGTCGAAACCTGGATCCATGCATTAGGAGAGAATAGCAATGAATAAATGGGTACGTGCACACACAAACATCGCCCTGATTAAATACTGGGGAAAAGAGAATGAAGACCTGATCATTCCTAAAAATAACTCTCTGTCACTCACATTAGATGCGTTTTATACAGATACTTCTGTAACATTTGATGATGCACTGACTGAAGATGAACTCATCCTTGATGGAGATAAGCAGGATGCCCGAACATTAAGCAAGGTTCAGAGAGTTCTGGATGAAGTAAGGACACTCGCAGGGCTCGAATCTAAAGCACGTATTGAAAGCATCAATCATGTACCAACTGCAGCTGGACTGGCTTCCTCAGCATCTGGTCTCGCGGCTCTTGCCGGTGCAGCAAGTCAGGCAGCCGGACTAGATTTATCTGATCAAGAATTATCCAAGCTTGCACGCATAGGATCCGGTTCAGCCTCTAGAAGTATATTCGGTGGATTTGCTGAATGGATCAAAGGGCATGATCACGATTCTTCTTACGCTGTTCCAGTTGATGACGCCCAATGGGATATCGGTATGCTGTTCATTATTGTCAACGATGCTAAAAAAGATGTCTCAAGCCGGGACGGAATGAAACGGACAGTCGAGACATCTCCCTTCTACGACGGGTGGCTGAATTCACTGGACGCTGATTTGTCTGCCATGAAGCAGGCTGTTTCCGACCGTGATATTGAGCAGGTCGGTCAGATTGCCGAACGGAATGCGCTTAAGATGCATGCAACAACATTGGGCGCTTCTCCTCCCTTTACTTACTGGACAGCTGAAAGCATGAAAGCAATGGATGCTGTCCGTGCATTAAGAAAGTTGGGCTATACAGCCTACTTCACAATGGATGCAGGCCCGAATGTAAAAATCATCTGCAGACAGTCAGACTTGTCTGCTTTAAAACAGGAACTGTCTAAAACATTTGGCGATGAACAGCTGATTGCTGCCAAACCAGGTCCAGGCCTGCATCTTCTCAACTGATTCCTGTTATCATCTATATTACTGGAGGAAAAGATTCATGCTGCAAAAAGCAGAAGCTAAAGCTCCTGGAAAACTCTTTATAGCCGGTGAATATGCAGTCGTCGAACCTGGGTATCCCGCAGTCGTCGCTGCTGTTGACCGGTTCATTACTGTTTCAGTTTCACCTGCAAGAAAAGAGACAGGGACGATCCACTCCTCTGTTCTTTCAAATGAACCGTTAGGCTGGATTATCCGTGATCATGAGGTCATCCTGGAGGAACCGGATCAGAGAGCGTCTATCATAACAGCAACTCTGACAGCACTATCACGATATCTTCATGACTGCGGCATCAAGCTTGCTCCTCTCGATATCTATGTAACAAGTGAAATGGTCAGCAGCGATGGCCTGAAATATGGGCTAGGGTCCAGCGGTGCAGTAACAGTCGCTCTCATCCAGGCCGTTACTCGAGCATACGCATTGGAGTTGGACCCTTTACAGATTTATAAGCTCGCCTGTCTCTCCCATCTATCTTTGGGAAGCAGAGGATCCTTCGGAGATCTCGCTGCAGCCAGCTTTACAGGGTGGATAGCCTATACCCGTTTCAGCAGTCAGCCTGTTTACGATATGCTTGATTCTCTCAGTACGAGAGAATCAGTCGAGCGACACTGGCCTGATCTGATGATCGAGTCCCTGCCACCCATCAATAACTTACACTTCCTTGTAGGCTGGACAGGAGCACCCGCGTCCACTGAAAACCTGGTCAAAACGGTTTCCCGTTCAGATGATGCACTGACTTACACTCGATTCCTCGAAGAAAGCAGGCACTGTGTAACCGATCTGATCGATGCCATCAAAAAACAGAATCAGGAAGGGTTTCTTGCAGCCCTCTCCCGGAACCAGGACATTCTATATGCAATGACGGCTTTCCAGAAACGTGTATATGTCACACCTCTTCTAGAAAAACTGCTTCAGACAGCCGATGCACATCAGGCTACTGGCAAAATTTCCGGAGCTGGCGGTGGTGACTGCGGTATCGCCTTTTTACCTGATGAAATGGATCCTCAACCTCTTTTGTCCGAATGGAAAAAAGAGGGGATCACCCCACTTTCACTGGCTGTTTATCATGAGCCAACTATACTGACTTAATGGAGTGACCTTATGCCTAAATCAAATAACAGAAAAAACGAACATGTTTCGTTGTCAGAAAAATTCTATGACGGACAAGTCTCGTCTTTTAAAGATATTTCTTTTGTCCATCATTCTTTTCCAGAAATGGATGTCTCCGATGTCGATCTGTCCGTTTCTCTAGAAGGACTCAACTTTTCTGTCCCCTTCTTCATCAACGCTATGACTGGAGGAAGCGAATGGACCGGAAAAGTAAATGAGAAACTGGCCATCATTGCACGTGAAACAGGTCTGGCTATGGCTACCGGCTCAGTGAGTGCCGCTTTAAAGGATCCTGAACAGGAAGAGTCATTTAAGATCGTTCGTAAAGTTAATCCTGATGGCCTGGTATTTGCTAATCTAGGAGCTGGACATGGACTGGAAAATGCAAAAAAAGTCGTGGATATGCTGGACGCTGATGCATTTCAGATTCATATCAATGCGCCTCAGGAAATTGTCATGCCGGAAGGTGACCGCGAATTTAAAGGATGGCTGGACAATGTTGAATCCATAGTAAATGGACTTGATGTGCCCGTCATAGCTAAAGAAGTCGGCTTCGGCATGAGTCGAGAAACCATCCGTTCACTGGAATCTATTGGTGTAAAGCTGATCGATATCAGTGGTCAGGGTGGAACCAATTTTGCACAGATCGAAAATTTCCGTCGCAAAGATTTTAAACTGGATGATCTGGAAGAATGGGGTCAGACAACCGCGGTGTCATTATTAGAAGCGGGAGATAGCATAGTGAATGCCCACGTCATTGCCTCCGGCGGTATTCGTCGTCCGATGGAAATGGTCAAAGCCCTGTCACTCGGTGCATCACTCAACGGACTGTCAAGCCAATTCATGCATATGGCACTCAAAGACGTGGACCAGGCCATTGAAACGATCAGTCAGTGGAAGACTGAACTGGCGCATATCATGACGCTCTTGGGGGCCAAAACAGTAACTGACTTAAGGAAAACTGATGTCATCATCTCTGGCAAGACTGCGCAATGGTGTCATGCAAGAAACATCTCAATCCAGAAATATGCTTCCCGTACCTAAACGGGAAGTTTTTTCATATCATCTGAGATGTGCTATGAAATTTAGTAACCTAAGTTAAGGAAAGGTGATCTAATGGCAGACAGGAAAAACAACTTCTTTCACTTTGGATTATGGCAGCTGATCTATATTGTTTTACAGTGCACATGGGGGCTTCTTCAGAGCACTCTTGGTTTCATTCTATTTCTAATTCATTTCCGATGCCCTCATGACCGTTTTCATGGCAGCATCCGTACAAAATGGTCAACATTGAACGGCATATCGCTGGGCCTGTTCATTTTCACGCCCAACGACAAACATAGTCGACTTCTCCGAAGATATAATGGGAACCAGCTTCGTCTGACTGACCAATGCGAACGCATGTCAGTTCATGAATATGGCCACACCTATCAGTCGCTCATTCTTGGTCCGCTCTACCTCTTCACAGTGGGCATCACTTCATTGGGCTGGTCCCGACTGAATCGCTACAAGCAATTACGAAAAGAATACGGGATTCCGTATTCTTCATTATGGACAGAGCGGTGGGCTAACAATCTGGGGGAAAAAGTACTTGGACGGCCATCGATCAGACATTAATTTAAAGCATACTTAAAGCACAGCTTGGGTGATTGACTTCTCTCCCCTAAACTGTGCTTTTTATGTACCAAGAACTCCTACTCTCTTTTCTGGATTTAGACTTGTTCGAGGTC
This sequence comes from Alkalibacterium pelagium, assembly GCF_900109325.1. Taxonomy (GTDB): domain Bacteria; phylum Bacillota; class Bacilli; order Lactobacillales; family Carnobacteriaceae_A; genus Alkalibacterium; species Alkalibacterium pelagium. The sequence continues at coordinate 83,119 of NZ_FNZU01000001.1, read as the reverse complement.
GGCTGGGGTCTTTTGAGCAGGCTGAGATTTATTAGGTTGATTCTGACAGACGTCAGAATCTTCTTAATGCTTAAGTTCAGTTGCCTAAGCGTTGATATTGTCTGGAGTCTGCCTCAGATCCCACTCGAGCTCTTTTTTCTCCCCAGTTTGTCACAAGACACGACTTAGAACACATTCAGTCCCTTGTCCCTCCCCGGTTGGGCCGCTAAACGATAAGCCACATCAAGGTGATCGCACTGACTCCTAGAATCATAGACCAGAGCAGACTTCTAGTTTTTATAGCCAGTAAAATGACAAGAACAGAAGGCAGCAGTTTTATATTCATGACAGGATTCAGATTAAAAGACTCCTCCCAGAAAAACACATCGGAGGCTACAAGAGCCGCAAAAATAGACACCGGGATGAAGGACATCCAGCGGCTTAAAGAAGGTGAAATCTCTTTTTTACTCAACAGAAGCAGCGGAAAGAAGCGTGGAATGAATGTCACGACAGCCATTCCCGCTATTAGTACGACTTGATGTTCAAGCATGGCTGTTTCCTCCTTTAATGCGATCGGTTCTATTTTCAACTATATAGCCTATGCATGAAGCTAAAACTGTCGCGATGACCAGTGCGATGTTGTGCTGAAGAATCACTGTCAGAATGACTGTAAAGCCGACTGAAGCAATTGCCGCCACAATATGTGCTTTAGACACGAACTGCATCACCATCATACACAGAAACATAGCAATGAGTGCATAGTTCATGATGAGCGTATTGATGGGAAACTGACTTCCAATCACTCCACCTATAATAGTACTGACGATCCATGTGCTGTAGTTGGACAGACTGGTCACCAATGCCTCATTTGGGTGCCACTGATTATTCTGAAACCTGGAGTAGTTGATGCCAAAGGACTCATCAGACAAGGTATGACCGAAGAGTCCTAGATAAAGTAAGGACTTATCTTTGACAAAGCTCGATATACTGGCAGACATCAGAACATGTCTCAGATTCAGGAAAAAAACCATAAGGATAACCGACGGAACAGACGCACCCATGACCACCAGGCTTGCCGCAAGGAACTGGGCTGCTCCCGCGTAAACCAGCAGACTCATCATCATGATCTGTCCGACCGTAAAGCCGGCATCATATAGGACGATTCCACAGGCTATTCCCAAGGCAATATAGCTCGCCATAATGGGTGTACTGGCTTTTACACCACTCATAATCGTATCTCTACTCATTTTCAGCACCTCTACTTCTATGTAAATATTATAATAGTATAGCATAGTTTTTCGGCTATTAAAAAAGCAGCCTTCAAGATACAGAAGACTGCTTCACTCACCCATTATTTACTGAACGATGTCATACACCAATGTCGGTTCAGTTGCGCTGTCTGACAGTTTGACATTAGTCAGAACTCTCTCGCCAACCTCATCGCTGATTGCTTTGTTGGAATACAAGGTAGCGATAGACTCTCCCGCACTGACTTTATCTCCAACTTTTTTATGAAGGTAAAGTCCTGCAGATAAGTCGATCTGACTTTCTTTCGTTTCACGTCCGGCACCCAGCATCATCGCTGCAATTCCGATCTGATCAGCAATGATTTCAGAAACAACTCCATCCTGATCAGCTAAAACTTCCTTAGTGTATGCAGCAACTGGAAGAACCGAGTCAGGATCATCTGCTACTGAAGCATCCCCACCTTGAGCTTCAACGAACGTCTTGAAGACCTCAAGCGCTTTGCCGTTTTTAAGGTTTGCTTCCAGTAGGGTCCGTGCTTCCTCAAGAGAGTCTGCCGCTCCTCCTAAATAAGCCATCTGACTTCCAAGAACGAGACACAGTTCAGTCAGGTCTTCCGGTCCCTGTCCTTTAAGCGTATCGATTGCTTCTTTTACTTCCAGACCATTTCCGATTGCATTTCCAAGTGGCTGACTCATATCAGAAATGACGGCCATCGTCTGTCTTCCAACTGATTTTCCGATATTGACCATAGTTTCAGCCAGTTCTTTTGCCTGCTCAACATTTTTCATGAATGCGCCTGCTCCAGTTTTGACATCCAGAACGATCGCATCCGCACCTGAGGCAATTTTTTTACTCATTATTGAGCTTGCAATCAGAGGAATCGATTCTACAGTCCCTGTCACATCACGAAGGGCATATAGCTTCTTGTCAGCCGGTGTCAGATTTCCTGACTGCCCGACTACAGCCACTTTGTTTTTATTGACCAGTTCAGAGAAGTCCTGCTGAGACAGTTCAACATGAAAACCTGGGATGGCTTCAAGCTTATCGATTGTTCCGCCGGTATGTCCCAGTCCGCGTCCGCTCATTTTAGCTACCGGAACCCCTACGCTGGCCACAAGAGGGGCAAGGACCAGTGTAGTTGTGTCCCCTACTCCACCAGTTGAATGCTTGTCGACTTTTACGCCTTCGATGTCGGACAAGTCGATCTGGTCCCCAGATTCAACCATAGCCATTGTCAGGGCACTGCGTTCATCTTCATTCATCCCATTAAAATAAATCGCCATAGCCATCGCGCTCATCTGGTAATCAGGAACAACATCGGCCGTGTACTGGTCGATCATCCATTTTATTTCATCTTGTGTCAGCGCTTGTCTGTGCTGTTTCTTCTCGATTAAGTCGATCATTCTCATTCTCGTAACACTCCATTCATCATTATCATGTAAGCCTTATTTTATCACACCTGATTGTTCTATTAAGTAGAATTTCCTTAGAGTCGATAAGAATCTTCCAATAAAGCCTTTCAATACTACACGTCCTTCTAAAAGAGTGGTAGAATTATAAGGAAGTGCACAACCAAATACTCAAGGGAGCGATTTTATGACTAGTCAAAAGTTGAATACCTTTCTCGAAAATAATCTTCAGGAATTAAAGGATAATGGCCTTTATAATGAAATCGATACGATCCAGGGACCAAACGGATCTGAAATTACGATCAATGGAAAAAAACTGATCAATATGTCTTCTAACAACTATCTAGGATTTGCAAATGATGACCGTCTCAAAGTAAAAGCAAATGAAGCAACTGACACATATGGCGTAGGTGCCGGTGCCGTTAGAACGATTAACGGAACTCAGTCTATCCATGACGAGCTGGAAGCAAAAATAGCTGAGTTCAAGCACACTGAAGCAGCTGTCGCTTTCCAGTCCGGATTCAACTGCAACATGGGAGCAATTTCTGCGGTCATGAACAAAAACGATGCCATCCTGTCTGACGAACTGAACCATGCGTCGATCATTGACGGATGCCGTTTATCCGGAGCAAAAGTTATTCGTGTCAAACACCAGGATATGGATGATCTGAGAGCAAAAGCTAAAGAAGCTGTTGAAAGCGGACAGTATGAAAAAATTATGTATATCACTGACGGTGTCTTTTCAATGGATGGGGATGTTGCGAAATTGCCTGAAATCGTTGAAATCGCTGAAGAGTTCGATCTGATCACGTATGTTGATGATGCACATGGATCAGGTGTCATGGGTAAAGGTGCCGGCACAGTTAAACATTTTGGTCTCCAGGATAAAATTGATTTCCAGATGGGAACCCTGTCTAAAGCAGTCGGTGTGGTCGGTGGATATGTTGCCGGAACTCAGAATCTGATCGACTGGCTTAAAGTACGTGCCCGTCCGTTCCTGTTTTCTACCTCACTGACTCCAGGAGCTGCTGCAGCCTGTATCGAAGCCATCGATATCATGTCCAGCTCAACTGAAGAACACGAGCGTCTTTGGGAAAATGGCCGTTACTTGAAAGCTGGACTTAAAGATCTTGGCTTCAACATCGGTGACTCAGAAACACCTATTACCCCGTGTATTATCGGTGAAGAAAAACTGACTCAGCGTTTCTCCAAACGTCTGACAGAAGAAGGCGTCTACGCAAAATCGATCGTCTTCCCTACAGTCCCTCGTGGAACAGGTCGAGTAAGAAATATGCCAAGTGCCGCTCACACCAAGGACCAGCTCGATATTGTGCTTGAAACTTACAAAAAAATCGGCAAGGAACTCGATGTTATCAGTTAACTTATAGACTTTTAGAGAAAAGGTGATTTTCATCTTTTCTCTTTCTGCTGGTAATAAATAATAGACAAAAAGTCGGAGGTTTACGAGTGAAAAAAATTATCATTACTGGAGCTCTAGGTCAGATCGGATCAGAGCTTACAATCAGATTACGCGAAGTCTATGGAAAAGAAAACGTCATCGCTACTGATATCAGACAGCCCGAAGATTCTAAAGTGGTCACTGATGGTATTTTCGAAATCCTGGATGTGACCGATGCCGATCACATGAAGGATCTGGTGGAGCAGTATGAAGTCGATACATTTATCCACCTCGCTGCTTTACTGTCAGCTGTTGCCGAAGCAAAACCTCAGCTAGCCTGGGATTTGAACATGGGCGGACTGATCAACGCACTGGAGCTGTCACGCGAGTATGACTTGAAGTTCTTTACACCCAGTTCAATCGGAGCTTTCGGACCACAGACCCCTAAAGATCAGACCCCACAGGTCACGATCCAGCGTCCGACTACCATGTACGGTGTCACTAAAGTCAGCGGAGAGCTGCTCGGGGATTACTATTTCCAGAAATTTGGCGTGGATACACGAAGCGTCCGTTTCCCTGGTCTGATTTCCTACGACACACTTCCTGGTGGTGGAACGACAGACTACGCTGTCGATATTTATTATGAAGCATTGAAAAACAATGCATATACATCCTTTATCGACAAAGGCACATATATGGATATGATGTACATGCCTGACGCTGTCGACTTGATCATTCAGCTGATGGAAGCACCTAGCGACCAGCTGGTCAACCGTAACGCCTACAATGTCAGTGCTATGAGCATTGCACCTGAAGATGTCGAGAAAGCTATCCAGAAACATCTGCCTGACTTCAAGCTGAGTTATGATGTTGATCCTGTCAGACAAGGGATCGCAGAGTCGTGGCCAAATGCCATCGACACAACAGCAGCTCAAGAAGAATGGGGATTCTCACCTAAGTACGATCTTGAAAAAATGACTGAAGATATGCTGAAGCAATTGAAAAACAAGGGCATTCTTTCATACGCATGATATATAAAGACAGACCCTGTACTTATAAAATAGTGCGGGGTCTTCTTTTGCCTTAAAAGAGAATACCTCAGTTGACGATGTACCTGGACGAGACTGTTTCAAGATAATCCTGAAAGAGTCCGAATAGACTGCAGATTACCCAGTAAATTGCTGCAACTAGAATGTACATCGTCATATAATCATGCTCTCTTCCTCCAACCACTCTGGCATTTTGAAAAATTTCATTGACTGTAATCATGGCTGCCAGAGATGTTCCCTTAATAACATCCAGGAGAACGCTGCTCAAAGGTGGGATCGCTATTCTGAAAGCCTGCGGAAGAATAATATCTTTCAGCGTGACATAAGGAGTCATTCCGAGAACGGTTGCCGCTTCCCATTGTCCCCGATTCACGGATGAAATGGACGAGCGGAAAATTTCCGAAATATAGGCTGCCCCGTTCAAACTGAAACAGATAATAGCCGATGTCAGTGCATTGAACTGAATGTTTACAAAAGGCAGACCAAAATAAATCAGGAAAAGAAAGACGAGTACCGGTGTCCCCCTCATAAAGGAAACATACAAGCGGGCGACCGATCTTAATGTTCTGGATGGAGACAACCTCATCAGAGCGATGGCCATTCCTATTACTGCACCAATAGCCGTACTGACCAAGGCAATGCCTAATGTATATGGCACGCCTCTTAATAAAAACGGTAATGATTCCCAGGCCAGTTCCGGATCAAATATATACTGCCACTCAATAGACTGCATGGCTACCCCTCTAGTTCGATGGTCATGATGTCAAAGTCCTCTTCAACTGTCACATCTTCCCCATAATAAAATGTCTCTGAGATCTCACTGAGTGTGCCGTCTTCATGCATGGCTTCCAGTACCTGATCAATCTGCTCAGTCAGTGTATCATTGCCTAGTTTAAGAGAGAAGTTAGTGTAGCTCGGATTGAAGAACAGCTCTTCATGAATGTGAACTGGAATATCCGGGAAGGCCGTCAGCGCCATTGTCTGACCGTAAAAATCATTAATGATCAAGTCAGTTCGACCATTTGCTACGTCCCATAAATACTGATCGTTTGTGGCATTGTCATAAATCGCCAGCTCTGCTCCGTACTGCTCTGCAATCTGCATATACGTAGTCGTAGCCGCTCCGGCTGCTCGTTTTCCGTCAAGGTCTTCCATTTCTTCAATCCCTGAGTTATCTTCTTCCCGAACAATCATGGACATATAGGAATATTTATAGGGAATTGTGTAGTTGTATCGGTCCGCATTTTCTCCGGCGTGACTGATACTCAAGGCGGCAACATCAATCTGTTCACTGTTCAGAGACGTCAGCATGCCGTCTACATTCATTTCAGTAAAATCAATGTCCAGTTCCAGACGATCAGCAACTTCTCTCAATATTTCAACTTCAAAGCCAGTCAGTTCATTTGTTTCAGCATCGTGATATGAATTTGGAAAATATGTACCAGATGTCGCTGCCCGGATCACACCCGCTTCTTGTATCTCATCCCAGTTATCTGAACTATTCTCACTAGCACCACTTTCCCCACAGGCTGTCAGCGTTATGACGCTTCCAAGCAGCACCGTCTTCATCAATAATGATTTGTTCATTTTTATTATCCCCTTTCGTTTTTCCTTCAAAATCATAGCAACCTGAAATTTTTAAGTCAAAATTATAGTCGATTTTGTCTGATGAAGAGAAGACACATAGAAATAAATCACTTGCTTATCTTTGTTTTACCAGCTTTCTGATCTTTATTTATATATACAATTTTGTCTTTTTTTAGTCAATAAACTCCTCATTATTTATAATGAAGATTCCATAAACACTTGATTTAACCCTCTGTTCACTTTTCTGCTTCAATAATCAGTCTGATTCTACAAGTATATTCCCAGCTGCACTATTGATTCCTTACCTCTGACTGATATACTGAAAAAAATTTGACTGAATAAGGAAGGGGAAACCTATGAGCTTTCATATTGACCGGACTAAAGACGGATTGTATTATTCGGAGCAAATCAGAAACGGGCACGTTTCATCTGAAGAACTCCTTAAGGCCAGCTTCAAGTCCATTAATGAACAAAATTCGCTGTTAAATGCAGTCGTCCATACGAGAGAAGCTAAAGCACTTAGTAAAGCGCGTGATGAATCGAAGTTAAATGGTCCTTTTAGTGGTGTGCCGATCCTTTTAAAGGAACTGGGTCAGAACATGATCGGAGAACCTGCTCGCGCAGGTTCCAAACTGTTGAGAGAGAACAGATCATCATACACCAGCCACTTTGTTGCCCAGCTTCAGAAATCTGGATTTATCCCAATTGGATCGACTAATGTACCAGAGTTCGGTTTTACCAATATCACGCACTCCGATCTTTTTGGGCCGGCACGTAATCCTTTTAACTCTGAGTTCAGCGCAGGAGGATCAAGCGGCGGTGCTGCCGCAGCAGTCGCATCAGGAATGGTGCCTATAGCTGGAGCAAGTGATGGCGGTGGATCGATTCGCATACCGGCTTCATTTACCGGTTTAGTCGGACTGAAACCGACTCGCGGCAGAACACCTATTGGCCCTGGAGCCGGGCGGGCATGGCAAGGTGCTGCCATCAGCTTCGCTCTGACAAAATCAGTCAGAGATACTGCTGCTTTGCTCGACCACATGCAAGTCGTACAGCCTGCAGCTGCTTTTCAGACACCCTTGTACAGGGAAGGCTATCTTAACAGTCTGACTGCCCCACTTAATAAAAAGATGAGAATCGCCTTTTCCCTGAAATCTCCGATCGGCAGTCAGGTAAGCAGCGAAGCTGAAGACGCTGTTCTGAACGCTGTCAACTGGCTCGAACAAAAAGGGTTTGCGGTAGACCAGAGTGAACCTGATATCGATGGTATAGATCTGATGAAATCCTACTATGTTATGAATTCCGGAGAAACCGCAGCTATGCTGGGGAATATGGAGAAAGTGCTCGGGAGGTCGATCACGATGGATGAAGTGGAACTGCTGACTTGGGTCCTGTATCAGGCTGGAAAAAAAGTCAGTGCAGCTGAGTATTCAAATACACTGAGCACTTGGGATAAGGCTGCGGAAAAAGCTGCTTTATTTAATGAACGATACGACCTGCTGCTTCAGCCGACAACAGCTGAGCCCGCTCCCAGAGTTGACAAGGTCTACTGGTCTGAATCTTTTAAAGAGAAAATGAGACATATTGACAGCTTCTCACCAGACGACCAGCAGCAGCTGATATGGGATATGTGGGAAGAAAGTCTATCGATGACTCCTTTTACTCAACAAGCCAATCTGACTGGCCAGCCTGCGATCAGTCTGCCCACACATCTGACAAAAGAAGGCATGCCTTTGGGAATCCAGTTCACCGCTCCGAAAGGCAAGGAGCACTGGTTACTGCATATAGGCTGTATGATGGAAGAAGATGGGTTATTTATCTGAATAAATGATACGGGGATGAACGCTTCGGTAGTTTTGTCATGAGTTTTGCTGTATTGAGGCATCAATTACTCTATTTTTACACTTGGTTAAGAGCTCAGACCGATTTTGCATCCGAGTGCCGGGGCTATGGCAATTGCGCCTTAATTCAAATCGATTTCTAGGCCGAGTGCCGGAGCTACTACATTCAAACCCTATAAAAACAAAAAAAAGACCTGCAGAACGACAGACTATCCGTCCAGCCGCTCTGCAGGTCTATTAGTCTCTTTTATCTTTCTACATCGATCACTTCAGGTCCGTCTTCTCTTCCGACGATCACCTTAGTGACGCTATCTAGAAACAGCCCGTGCTCCACTACACCTGTGACAGAGTCCAGGAAGGATGCGAGTTTATGAGGATCTTCGATCGTTCCCAAATGCAGATCAATGATATAGTTGCCTGAATCAGTCTCCAGTTTGCTCCCGTCGTCATTCAGACGAAATTCGGGATTCAGATTCTCTTTTTTTAACAGATTCAGTACTTGTCCGCATCCGAATTTCACCACTTCTACTGGGAGAGGGAATGCGCCTAATTTAGATACCATTTTGCTGTCGTCCACGATCCAGATGATTTCTTCAGACTGGTTTGCGACCATTTTTTCAAAGAGGTGCGCAGCTCCTCCTCCTTTTATGCCCTGGTAGTCATCTGAGATTTCATCCGCCCCATCGATGGTCACGTCAATATGATCGACTTCATCAATATCTTTTAACGGAATTCCAAGTTCCCTTGCCTGATCAGTTGTTCTGTGAGAGGTTGTGACGCCAACAATAGACAAGCCTTCTTCTTTCACACGTTTTCCAATCGCCTCAACCATGTAGTAGGCCGTAGATCCTGTTCCTAGCCCAACAATCATTCCGTCCTTTACAAATTCTGCCGCTTTGTAGCCGACCATCTTCTTTAAGTTCATCCGTCTCTCTCCTTCGTATATATGTAATTAAATTATAGCATAGAAAAAAGAAGTAAGACTTGATGATTAAGTCTCACTTCTTAAACTAACTTTATTTGATCATTTTAAACTCCAGAAACAGGTCATTGTAAATCCCGGTGTATTCCAGTCCGAGGTCTTCGTAGACTTCCAGATTGTCCATCATATCCTGGCTCGGATAGAACTGCTCGTCTTCCACTGTTTCTTCAGGCAGGTAGTCCATTGCCGTCTGGTTGGGTGTGCTGTATCCGATATAGTCTGCGTTCTGGGCAGCTATTTCAGGATCCAGCATGAAGTTGATGAAAGCATACGCCGCTTCTTCATTCTGTACAGTGTGCGGGATCACCATGTTGTCGAACCAGAGATTCGATCCTTCTTCGGGTAGAATATAGACAATGGATTCGTTCTCCCACATCATATCTGCAGCTTCTCCAGAATAAGTGACCGCAATCGCAGCCTCTTCCTGAATCATATACATCTTGATTTCGTCAGCCACCAGTGCCTTGATGTTTGGTGACAGTTCAGTCAGCTGGTCTGCTGCTTGCTGAAGTTCGGATGAGTCTCTTGAATTGAGTGAATAGCCTAAAGTCTGAAGGCCGATCCCTATAACTTCTCGGGCCCCGTCGATCATCAGGATACTGTCCGCCAGTTCAGGTCGGTACAAGTCTTCCCAGCTTTCCGGTTCAAAACCTTCCAACAGGTCTTCGTTGTATGCAATTCCGAGTGTTCCCCAGAAATAAGGAATCGAGTAACGGTTCCCTGGATCAAAGTTCAGATCGAGAAAATCAGGATCGATGTGTTCCAGGCCCTCGATTCTAGAATGTTCCAGCTCCACGACTAAGTCTTCTTCAATCATCCGCTCGATCATGTATTCACTTGGAATCGCCAGGTCATACCCCGTCCCGCCCTGCTGTACCTTAGTGTACATGGCTTCATTAGAGTCAAACGTTTCGTAGACAACGCGGTAACCCGTTTCTTCTTCAAACTGCTCAATCAGATCGGAATCGATATAGTCCCCCCAGTTGTACAAGTGAAAAACATCTGCTCCACTTGTGCCCTGAGCCTGCTCGATGTAACGTCCTCCCAGGAAAGCAGTCGTTGTCAGCCCAATAATAACCAGTGACAAATTAATCAGTTTTTTCATTATGGTGTCACCGCCTTTTCATGATTTGTCGGATCCATGTGTGCCAGTTTCTGTCGTGTACGCTGCTGCTGGATGAAATAGTATCCGGCAACAAGGCTGAATGCAACAAGAAAGAGGATCGTACTCAACGCGTTAATTTCCAGACTGACGCCTTGGCGTGCTCTGGAATAAATTTCTACAGACAATGTCGCAAAGCCGTTCCCCGTTACAAAGAAGGTTACTGCAAAATCATCGATCGAGTAGGTAAACGCCATAAAGTAACCGGCCAATATCCCAGGCGTAATGCTTGGAAGAATAATCTCCTTGAGCACCTGTAAATGGTTTGCTCCTAGGTCTCTTGCAGCCGTAATCATATTTCCGTTCATTTCTTCCAACCTAGGAAGGACCATCAGAACGACGATAGGAATACTGAAAGCAATATGTGAGAGCAGAACAGAGTAAAAGCCCAGCTGGAATCCTACTAAAGTAAAGAGCAGAAGGAAACTTGCTCCTATAATCACATCAGGTGAAACCAGAAGAATGTTATTCAGACTCAGAAGCATGTTTTGAGTCTGACGTCTCCTTGAAAAGTAAATCCCAATAGCGCCAAATGTTCCGATCACTGTTGCAATAAGTGCTGATAAAAGAGCGACCCGGATCGTGTCCAGTGCAATGATCAGGAGTCTGGAGTCTTCTGCCAATGCTGCATAATGCTCCAGTGTAAATCCGCTGAACTGGTTCATCGTACCCGCTTCATTGAAGGAATAGTATATTAGATAGGCAATTGGTGTATACAGCAGAATGAATACGACGAATAAATAGAGCTTTGCCCAGTTTTTATTCTTGGTCATCTTCCCGGCACTCCCTTTCTTCGTTTACGTGTCACGTACATAACCGCAAACATGATCAGAATCAGGATGATACCCATCGTTGATCCCATTCCCCAGTTCTGTGTAACCAGAAAGTTCTGTTCGATTGCTGTACCCAGAGTAATGACACGGTTCCCTGCAATCAGTCTAGTCAGCATGAAAAGAGACAAGGAAGGAATGAATACGGCCTGGATCCCACTTCTCACACCAGACAGAGACATTGGAAAGATCACAGATCTAAAAGTCTGCCACTCATTGGCCCCCAGATCCCGGCTTGCAAGAACCATCGATCCGTCGATTTCGTCAATGGCATTGAAGACTGGAAGAAGCATGAACGGAATTTCGATGTAAGTAGCCACAATCAGAAAGCTGAGCCTTGTGAAGAGAAGCGGCTGTGCTCCAATGCCTATATTATCCAGGAGCTGATTGACAAAGCCGGTCTGACTTAAGATGCCTATAAAAGCGTATGCTTTCAGCAGGATATTCATCCATGTCGGCAAAATCAGGATCAGCAGCCATAACTGTTTGTGCTTAGTCTGCGTCAGGAAGTAGGCAGCCGGATAACTGATGGCTAGTGTCAGCACAGTAATCAGGAAAGCATATAAAAACGACTGCATCGTCATCGTCAGATAGACTTGAGACGTAAAATAAGTCTGTATGTTCGTCAGTGTAAATGATCCGTCAAGGCCCCGAAATGACTGTACAAGCAGTAACAAAACGGGAAAAACGACGAATAAAACGATCCACAGGTAATAAGGGATCGAAAGAAGTTTGCGCTGTCTAGTCATTCGCCCCTTCTCCTCTCACCTCTGATGTCGAGGATAATCCGGAAAACTGCTCGATCCGCTCATCGAAGGCTTCTTCCGTTTCATTTATACGCATGATGTGGATATCTTGTGGATCAAATTGAAGACCGACACGTTTGCCGATTTCTGTCTTCTTCGTCGAGTGAACCATCCAGCTGTTTCCTTCATCATCAAGTCCAATGATTTCATAATGGACTCCTCTGAACAACTGACTTTGAACACTGATCTGCAGAGCTCCCTGATCAGCCTGACTAACTACCAGATCTTCCGGACGAATCACAACATCAACTTTCTCATTAGATGTCATGCCTCCGTCAACACACGCGAAACGTTTGCCGGCAAATGACACAACATAATCCTCAACCATACGGCCTTCTACGATATTGCTTTCCCCGATGAAGTCAGCCACATATCGGTTGATCGGCTCATCGTAGATGTCATTCGGCGTACCAGTCTGAATGATTTGACCTTCTTTCATAACCATGATTTCATCACTCATCGCCAGAGCTTCTTCCTGATCATGAGTAACAAAAAGAAAAGTAATTCCAAGACGCCGCTGAAGTTCACGCAGTTCATACTGCATATCTGTACGCAGTTTCAAATCCAATGCGGATAACGGTTCATCCAGCAGAAGCATGTCCGGTTCGTTTACAAGAGCCCGGGCGATTGCTACTCGCTGTTTCTGCCCCCCGGACATTTCAGCTATCCCCCGCTCTTCAAATCCATCCAGTCTGACGAGTTTGAGCACGTCACTGACTTTCTCACTGATGTCCTGTTTGTTCGTTTTTTTCATTTTCAACCCAAAAGCCACATTATCGAAAACATTCATGTGGGGGAACAAGGCATAGTCCTGAAAAACTGTATTGACTTTTCTTTTATTTGGAGGTGTGTTTTTTGTTTCTTCTCCATTAATTCGAATGGACCCTTCAGTAGGTGACGTAAATCCGGCGATCAGATTCAATATCGTCGACTTTCCACATCCTGAAGGACCGAGCAAGGTATAAAATTTTCCTTTCTCCAATTCAAACGAAATGGTCTTTAAGACACTCTCTTTATCATATTTTTTTTCTACCTGATCGAAGGAAACAATTATCTCTTCAGTCAACAAAAAACACCCCTTTATAACCGATTTAATTAACCTTTATAATTATAGCGATTAAGGGGTGAAAAGCAATATTTATTCAGTTGTTTTTCTTATAATAGTCACTAAATATGTTTAAAAAGTGACGCCATCGGTCATTCTTTTTATCTGGCAGAGAATCAAGTGGAAAATATGCCAGCTGCAGTGATTCTTTTTGGTCGTTATATAAGTTTCCCGTATATGCTGTTACATGATATAAGGCACTCACAGAATAGTACTGATCCCCGTTTTTCAAGGTGACGAAATAGTCTCTTCCCGAACAGACTGTTAGAAAAGACATTCTTTGAATAATAAGTCCCGTTTCCTCTTTGGCTTCGCGTACGGCTGTTTCTTCAAAGCTCTCACCAAGCTCCATCAGGCCACCGGGCAGCCCCCATGATCCGTCGAGACGCTGTTGAAGCAGAACCTCATCTTGTTCGTTAAGAAAAAAGAGCACGGACCCATTTAGAATCAGTGGATCGGTCCCGACCCTCCCCCTTAGATCAGTGACATAATCCATCCCTGTCACTCCTTTTCATACTTCGAGCAGATCGACTCGCATATAAAATGGCTGATCAGTGCGGAGTCAAGAGACACGGGGACAGCTGCATCCTTCTTTAGAGCTTCCAGAAATGACTGAATCATCGGTTCAAAGCCTCTCTTTACCAGAGTTTCAGTCCAGTCGCCGGCAGTTTGAGTGAGCCTTCCTTCTTTAGTGTAAATCGATAAATCTGTGAGGTCTTCAACTGTGTATGTTCCGGAAGCACTTTGAAGTTCAAGTGTCTCTCTTTTAGCTCCTGATTCATTATTTATAGAAACCAGCGCAGTCATCTGTTTCGTTTTAAGCATGACCCACGCGCGCTTGAACTGGCCTCCTTCTTCGACAACTTCAGAATCTACTACGTCGATATGCTGGTCATTTAACAAAAAGACCGCTGTATCAATTGGATGAATCATCATATCGAAGATACGGTATCTGACCGGAAAGTCTGTGGCATCAGACTGATTCTTCTGAACGATCAGCATATTGGCATCTTTGACATCAGCCAGTTCCTTTACTTTGGGTGCAAAACGTCGATTAAACCCGATCATCAGCGGCACCTGTTTCTCTGCAGCCAGTGTCATCAGCTCTTTAGTCTTATCCAGTTCTTCTGTAAGTGGCTTGTCGATCAGCACTGGAATCGAATGATTCAGAAAATATGAAACCATCTCATAATGCGTATGAGTCGGGGTATGTATGCACACGGCATCTACTATCTCCGTCAAGTCTTTCCAGGATGTATGCAGTTGATCAGGTGATAAGCCGTATTGTCTCCCCAGCTCTTCCAACTTCTCCTGACTGCGTGTTGAAAAGTGCCACTCATGCTCGGCAAAATGAGTCGTATAGAGTGGGAGATATGCTTTCTGTGCAATAGTTCCTAGTCCAATAACACCAATTTTCATCTGATTTCCTCCATCTGTCCAATGTAAAAGAGCAGCCTGCAACCTGTTAACGACGTTTCACCGCTTTGTGGTCACCAGCTGCTCCTGCATTTAATTTTCTTCTGTCAAAGGCATGATCGTTTCAAGTTTCGCCTTGAAACTGCTAGTCGCTTTTTTTATCAATGTGTCATTGGCCCCGATAAAAGCAGGATGGTCTTCTCCAATGATTTTGACTTCTGTTTCCAGCTGGACGCCATCTTTATCCAGAATGACTTCCTTAATGTGTTCGATCAGCTCGATATAATCCGTTGCTGTCGCATTGTCAATATTGACAATAAATCCGGCATGTTTAGTGGATACTTGTGCGCCTCCCCATTTCAGTCCCTGAAGGCCGGCATCCTGAATCAGTTTACCTGTGAAATAGCCTGTAGGACGCTTAAAGACAGACCCGCAGGATGGATATTCGAGCGGCTGCTTGGATGTTCTGAGATAAGTCAGCTCATCCATTTTCTCTTTGATCGTTTCCGGATCGCCTTCTGTCAGTTCAAATACGACTTCCAGTGCGATCTCATCCGTCTCCTGAAGTTTGCTGTGACGATAAGAAAATTCCATTTCTTCATTCGTCCGTTCAAACATTTCACCGTCACGGGTAAGAACCGTTACTTTACGAATCACTTCTCTCACTTCACCGCCGTAAGCTCCCGCATTCATGTATACTGCCCCACCTATGCTTCCAGGGATTCCACAGGCGAATTCAAGGCCGGTCAGACTGGACTGATAGGCCCGTTTACTGACTTCGATAAGTGGTGCGCCTGTCAGTACTCTGATGCTGTTGTCTTTAACTACGATCTGATTCATATCCGTCAAGATAATCACAGCTCCACGGATACCTCCGTCTTTCACAATAAGGTTGCTGGCATTTCCAAGAATAGTGACTGGCCAGTTCTGCTCATATAGCCACTTGACCAATCCCTGAACTTCTTCTTTCGTTTTGGGAAAGATCAGCACATCTGCTGGTCCACCAGTCTTAGTATAAGTATATTTAGATAACGGTTCATTTTCTTTTATTGATGCATTTGGAAAGTGTTTTCTTAGTTTTTTTGCATTCATTATAATCGATTGTCCTCTCGTTAACGCCTGGATCCTCTAATGATCTGCCACGGATCCAATTTCATGACTTGATGGTATTCATATCTTGTTAGCATGCAAATCACACTAATTCTAACACTAATACGACTGAATGTGTACAATTACCGGGAATTGTCATCTAATCGTCAAGTCTTAAATCATAGCCTAAAGAGGTTTTTTCTGCAAATCTATCAAAATGATCCTTTCGGGCGATACCTAAGTAGTGCGTGTCCTCCTCAAGAGCGACAGTCGGATCAATCTTCAGGTTCAGCTTTCCTTTCCCTTTCTGACTTCCAATAATGGACACACTGTACTTTTCAAACAAATTCAATTCTTGTAGTGTCATTCCGATCCACTCTTCAGGCACTTTAAACTCTGCAACAAAAACATCCTGCCGTATTTCGACCATTTCATTAACAAATGACCGCATCAGTTTTCTTGCTGTATTTTTTCCCATCTGCACATCTGGTATGATGACATGATCGGCTCCCATTTTATAAAAAATATTTTTTTCGATAGTCGTATTGGCTATAGCGTATACTTGATCAATTGCCAGATCTTCACAATGTTCCAAAGCAAGAACTGTTTCTTCCAAGGTCATTCCTGATCCGACGACCGCTATATCTACACTTTGAAAATCGATTTCCTTCAGAAACCCACTGTCTATGCGTGATGCTCTAACAGCCTCCTGGAGAAAGGTCTTACATTCGTCCAGATTGTCCTGATTTTTATCTACCCCTAGAACTTCCGTATTGTAATGCATCAGCTCTTCTGCCAATGCTCTTCCAAAAATGCCGAGGCCGATAATTCCGACTATTTTGTAATCCATTCTTATCACCCTTTACTATATATCTGTCATCGTTTGCTCCATGCTTAACCAAGCATAATATCGATCGTCGGATAGATTTTTTCCCGTTTCTGTTTCTGTCGTCCAATGAGTCCCATGAATACGGACAGCGGGCCGACTCGTCCAGCTATGAACAGTCCTGCAATCACCAGCTGACCGGTTATCGAAAAATCAGCTAGTTCGGTGCTGGTGATTCCTACTGTCGAAACAGCCGAAGTTGCTTGAATGGCGATAGTCGTAAAATCAGCTGATTCAGTCCATAAGAGCACTTGAATACCTGAAAAGAGCAGAACGAACAGACCAATAAAAATTATCATAGCCTGCTTGACGGTCTTTATGTGAATATCCCTTTTTGAAAAAGCGACACTTTCCTGACCTTTTACTTCACTGATAAACGACAGGATGATCACTGCAAAGGTTGTCACTTTTACTCCCCCGCCTGTGCTGCCCGGAGCCGTTCCAATCATGGCCAAAGTCAATAGGATCAGTTTTGTTCCCTTAGAAAAGGCATTGAATTCAATCACAGAGAATCCAGCGGTCCGCATCGTCACAGACTGAAATAGGGAAAGATAGATCCTGTACGGTCCACTATATTGCCCCAAAGTATCCGGATTGGTCCATTCGGTCACTAAAACAAATAAAAGTCCGACAATCAAAAGAATGAGTGTCGTGTTCAATATCATTTTAGTTGTTACTTCCAACCGGTTATACAGGCGCCTAAATCCCATTTTCCTGTAATTTCTGACAAAAAATCGGCCTTTTGCCCTGATATCGAACCAGACGATATGTCCCAGTCCGCCCATTATTATCAGTGCCATCATTATAGTCAAACTGTACGGATCGGAAGAAATAGACATGACACTCTGTGTACTGAAACTTACAAATCCTGCATTGGTGAAGGAGGAGACAGAAAGAAACAAAGAGTGAAACAAGCCTTCAATCCAGCCGTATTCCGGAATAAAACGAAAAGACAGCAAAACGAGTCCGACCAGCTGAATAATGAAAGTGTACTTGAATACTTGCTTAAGGTAATCTTTCATATTCGTGATTCGATACCGGTTAAGCACATCACTCAGAAGGTCTTTCTGAGTATGACTCATCCGCTGATTCATAAGTAGCGTAACCATAGCTAAAAATGTCATCAGCCCCAACCCTCCAACCTGCATCAAGAGGATTGCAACAGTTTTGCCGAAGTAAGAGTATGTATCAGAGAAAGCGAGAGTCGTCATGCTGTTGATCGACACAAGTGAAGCCGACGTGAAAAAATGATCGAAAACTGACCCTTCTTGTCCAGATTGATGACTTACTGGCAAGGAAAGAAGAACGCCTCCAATCAGGATGGACAAAAGTGCTGCGAGAATGATTTTTAAACTGTTCGGCCAGTTTCTTATTTTTAAAAGCAGCTGAGTCATGTGTTCACCTCATTTTTATTCGTTTAATCCAGTGTACCAAAATCACCTTTAAAAGTGGACTGAAAACATCGGCTTAAAGTGCTCGAATGACTCATAGTCAGACGAATAACCTCTGAAAAGCGAGCAGAAAATTAAATTGTTGCTATTTTATTGAAGAGGGATTATAATTATCACGACAAATGAATACTGTACGGGAGTAACAGGCAGAATACATTCTGTTGCAGTGCCACCAATCGTAGATGACTCATCTGCTGGTGCTGCATTAAATTGTGAGACGTATACGGAATAGGCCTTCCGTATGCGTCTTTTTTTATCTAATACTCCCGATGAGTAGAAAGGATAATTGCATGGACTATTATAAACGTAAGAGTGAAGAAGTTCTCACAGAACTCAATGCTTCCCGTGAAGGGCTGACTACAGAGGAGGTAACCAGTCGCCGGGAGCAATATGGCTTAAACGAAATCGCTCAAAAAGATCGACGCTCGATTCTTTCTCTATTTATCGAATCGTTTAAGGATCCTATGGTCATCGTTCTGCTGATTGTGGCTATCATTCAAATTCTGATCGGCGAGCAGCTCGAATCACTCATCATCTTTACCGTTCTGATACTGAACTCTATTCTCAGTGTCGTTCAGACTAAAAAAGCGGAAGATTCATTGGAATCATTACGAAAAATGGCCTCACCGAATGCTAAGGTACTAAGAAATGGGTCAACACAATCGATCGAGGCTAAAAACATTACTGTGGGTGACATTGTTATACTGGAAGCGGGAGATAATATTCCAGCAGACGGTCGCCTGATTGAAGCTGAATCACTTCAAGTTCAGGAAGGATCATTGACTGGTGAATCAGTTTCATCTGAAAAAAGAACAAATGAGCTGACTGAAGATACGCCCCTTGCCGACCGCATCAACATGGTCTACAGTGGAACGCTGGTCACTTACGGACGAGGAAACTTTGTCGTGACTTCAATCGGAGAATCCACTGAAATGGGGAAAGTGGCTCAGCTGATTCAAGGTGCCTCACATAAGCAGACGCCACTGCAGCGTAAACTGGAGCACTTCAGCAAGAAACTGGGCTGGGCTATCCTGCTTCTATCTATTCTTATATTCGCTATTCAAGCTGGCCGTATCTTCCTAGGTAATGCTGAAGATATTACAGTCCCATTGTTGGATGCATTCATGTTTGCCGTTGCTGTCGCTGTTGCTGCGATTCCTGAAGCACTGCAGTCAATTGTGACGATTGTCCTGTCGGTAGGTACGAATAAAATGGCAAAACAGCATGCTATTATCAGACAGTTACCTGCTGTAGAAACGCTTGGATCCACCAGTGTGATCTGTACAGACAAAACAGGTACCTTGACTCAAAATAAAATGACTGTGGTCGATGCCTACATTCCAAATGGTGAATCCAATCTGTTCTCCGGTGATCCTGATAAATGGACTGAGTCCGAACAGATCCTGATGCAGGTGGCTACCCTGACGAATGACTCCACATTAAGTGAAAACGGAGAATCAAGTGGCGATCCCACTGAAGTTGCACTGATTGCATACAGCAATAAACAGAATCTTCCTTACGACACTGTACGTAAAACCTATCAGCGTCTTGCGGAACTGCCTTTTGATTCCAGCCGTAAACGTATGTCCACGGTTCATGACATCGACGGAGAGAAAAGACTTCTAGTAAAAGGTGGTCCTGATGTCATCTTCTCCCTATGTTCAAAAATTAAAATGAACGGTGAAGTCGTCTACTTAACTGAAGAACTTCAGAAAGAACTGGTTGAGCAGAACGAGTACTTTTCTGATCAGGCTATGCGTGTACTGGCTTTTGCCTATAAGCCAATCGATAAAGAAGACATTGATGTGGAGGACGAAAATGATCTGATTTTTGTTGGACTGCTGGCTATGATCGATCCTCCTCGTCAGGAAGTCTACCACGCAGTAGAAGATGCTACTGCTGCAGGAATCAAGACAATTATGATTACAGGAGACCATAAAACGACTGCGCGGGCAATCGCCAGAGATCTGAATATTTCCAGTGAAGGCGACCTGGCACTTACCGGGCAGGAATTGGATGCCTTGTCTGATAATGAACTAATGGAAAACCTGGAAAAAATCACTGTCTATGCTCGAGTCACACCTGAAAACAAAATACGTATTGTAAAGGCTTGGCAGGATAAAAACCAGATAACTGCGATGACAGGAGACGGTGTCAATGATGCGCCAGCTCTTAAACAGGCCGATATTGGGATAGCCATGGGAAGTGGTACAGATGTGGCTAAAGATGCATCAGCCATGATTCTTACCGATGACAACTTCGTTTCGATCGTCAAGGCAGTATCTGTTGGTCGAACGATTTACAGCAACATTAAGAAAGCTATCGCTTACCTATTCTCCGGTAACCTCGGAGCTGTTATTGCTATCCTGTTTGCTCTGATCATGAACTGGATCAGTCCATTTACGGCTCTTCAGCTCTTGTTCATCAACTTGGTCAACGATTCATTACCTGCGATTGCTTTGGGTCTCGAACCAAAAGAGCCAAATGTCATGAATGAAAAGCCGCGGGATACTGATGAGACTATTTTCTCAGGTCAGACCCTTCAAACAGTAATTTTCAGAGGAAGCCTGATCGGACTGGCTGTTATTATTTCTCAGTTCATTGGATTGCTGAACTACACACCTGAGATTAGTGTAGCCATGGCCTTTACCACACTGATTTTAGCTCGTACCCTGCAGGTTTTTCCTGCCCGGTCCATCACTCAGACTAGTGTAGAAGCTGGCTTTTTCAAAAACAAGTTTGTCCTCCTCGCCTTTGTGGTCTGTTCCGGTTTATATGGACTGACATTACTTCCTGGTGTCAGAGGAGTCTTCTCGATTCCTGACACATTTGGATTTATGCAATGGGCTATCGCTGCCGGACTTGCCCTCAGCACGACGTTCATCATGGAGCTGAGAAAGAAAGTTCTGCCGTTTAAATAAATTCATGTCATCAAAAAACAGTGCGTTTCCCTTATTTTTGGGAGTCGCACTGTTTTAATTTAATTACTTTTCATCAGCTCATCGACATAGTTGATTGTATCAGGCTGGTTCTCTTCAATTTCTCTGATCTTATCTGCAAACTGAGGCAGATGATCTTTATGAGCATACAACATCTGATCCAGGATATCTTTAGCAACAACTCCACCTGGCACAAGCGGGTTGACGATAAATGCACTTAATGCACGATTATAGTCCCCATCGATTGCAGCACGGATGACAGTTTCTTCCATCCCTTTCATACCCTGGATGACACCTCTCGCCTCAGGAGTGAAGCTTCCCCAGTTATATGGTTCAAATCCGTGAGATGTGACCACACCAGATACTTCTACAGCACAGTCATATGGCAGGTCTGTAACTGTTCCATTGTTCTCGGTCGAAACGACCATTTCTGTGCGTAGATCATTTTGAATCGCAGCGATGATTTCACACGCTGCATCACTATAGTGTGTGCCTCCACGCTGGGACAGCTCTTCAGGCTTATAATCCAATTCAGGATCCTTGTAAAGCTCGAACAATCTCGCTTCAGTTTTCTTAACGACTTGAGCTCGCGTTTCCCCTTTTTCAAATTCCTCGATCGAGTGCTTTAGCATCTCATCTTCTGCATAATAATATCTATGGTAACCACATGGAAGCATCTCAAGTGCTCTGATCTGTTCGTAATGGAAACTGGCATTGTGTATATTTTTCAAATGACTTTCCTGATCCTCATCCGTTGGTTTGTAAATCGCATCGATGACTTCGTGTGTCCGCTCCTGTCCCTGCTTGTCCCAGACACGGTGCCAGTGGAAATGGTTGATTCCGGCGAACTTGAAGAACAAGTCTTCTTCCGGAATATCCAGTTTTTCGGCAGCCATTTTCCGGTGGCCGATCGGCACATTACACAGACCAACTGTTTTCTTCCATCCGCCGTGCTTGATTGCCGCTTCTGTTACCATTCCAGCTGGATTTGTGAAGTTAACCAGCCAGGCATCCGGACACTGTGTTTTCATGTCTTCAATGATATCGAGAATAACGGGAATCGTACGGAAGGCTTTAAACATTCCCCCGGCTCCGTTTGTCTCCTGCCCCAGTACTCCATGTGACAACGGGATACGCTCATCTTTCACTCGTGCATCCAGAAGTCCAACTCTAAATTGTGTAGTGACAAAGTCAGCATCTTTTAAAGCTGATTTTCTATCTAATGTCAGCGTGACTGTCCAGTCGAGTCCTGCCGCTTTGACCATTCGTTTGGCCATTTCGCCGACAATATCCAGTTTGTGTCTGCCGGCTTCGATATCTACAAGCACGATCTCACTGATAGGAAGCAAGTCTTTGCGTTTAATATATCCTTCGATTAGCTCAGGTGTGTAACTCGATCCTCCACCGATTGTTACAATCTTCAATCCATCTTTTGACATGTCTGTCTCCTCCTAGTTTTAGGCTGCAAAAATTCTTTACAAGCCAAGCTTAATGTATGTAATTGATTACAGACAAGCGCTTTCTTTATTTGTTTTGTAATCAGTCAGATTTATCACCTATAACGACCTTCTAACTAAGCTTGAGTAAGATCAGAAAGACCATTTTGTAAAGGAATCTACACAATTAATGCGGTTTGTTCGCTTGAAAGATCGGACAGTCATGCTATACTTTGACATACTGAACAATGATAATTATAACCAAAGATAAAGAGGGGCATTTATGAATTTTACTGCAATAGATTTTGAAACAGCCAACCGCCAGACACACAGTGCCTGTTCCGTGGCATTGACGATTGTAAGAGACAGTGAAATTGTCGACGAGTATTATTCCCTGATCCAGCCTGAGACATGGTTCGACCGCTTCAATACTCAAATTCACGGCATTAGTGAAACGGATGTCCTTGATTCACCTAAGTTTCCTGAAGTATGGGACGAAATGAATCAGTACTTCACTAGAGACCAGTTGGTGATCGCTCACAATATGCCATTTGACAAACGTATCCTGACTGGCACGTTGTCTTATTACGGCTTACAGATTCCTCAGTTTAAAACCTTATGTACCGTCCGATCTTCCCGGGCTCTGCTTAAGATGCTGCCGAATCATAAGCTGAATACAGTAGCGGCACATTATGGCATTCCCTTTAATCACCACCATGCTTTGGAAGATGCACGTGCCTGCGCGACAATTCTGCTGAATCAGGAAAAAGAGTTCGGACAGTCAACGCTGGCCCGTTTTATTAAGTAAAATGGATAATAAGTAGAAAAAGCTGGACACTCCCCAATCATTCAGGGAATGTCCAGCTTTTTCTATAGTACCAGCCTGCTCATCTGACAGACATCGAGGTATTCACCAGCATCCTTGACGCCGTATTTCATAATCGCTTCAAGCTCGAAGCCTAAAGACTCATAAAGAGCTCGGGCGCGTGTGTTCCTATGCTGAACCTGCAACTGAAGACGCTTGATCACTTCGGACTCCTGTGCCCACTCAATCAGGTCCTCCATCATCAGTCGACCCAGTCCCATGCCCCAGTACTCCTTGTCGATCACAATGCCGATGTCTCCAATGTGTCTGATCTTCGGTTTTGAAGATGCATGGATCGAAGCAATGCCGATGACTTGTCCATCAACCACTGCGAGGAGGATCGTATTGTTATCCGAATGATAAATTTTGTCCAGCTCTTCAGCTTCTTCTTCAACAGTGATTCCCAGCCCCTCTTCACCTTGGGTCATAAACCCTGTCTGAGTCGCTGTCCGATTCAGCAGATCGATTACTTCTTTGGCGTCGTCCGGAATTGCTTCTCTAATAATACAGTCCAGTGTCTCCTCTTTTGCCATGTCAAATCCACTCCAATCGTTCTAATACTTCGCTGTACTGGTCTCCTTGGGCCGATAATATAATCTCCCGATCATTCAGATCTTCTGACGTACGGATCGTCACTGCTATAAATTCTTCAGGAAGATCTTCTTTCATAAATGATCCCCATTCGACGACTGTTATTCCTTCACCAAAGAAATAATCATCCAGTCCCAGATCTTCATCTTCTGAATCTTCCAGCCGGTAAAGGTCCATATGGTATAATGGGAATTTTCCATCTGTGTATTCCTTAATCAATGTGTAGGTTGGACTTTTTACTGCCCTGCTGATGCCGAGAGCTTCGGCGATCCCTTTTGTAAAGGTTGTTTTCCCCGCTCCGAGCTGTCCTTCAAGAAGGAGTGTCATCCCGGGCTTCAGCTGATCAGTAAGCCGCTTAGCCAGGGCTTTGGTTTCTTCCTCACTGTGTGTGATCACTTTCATCATAATCCCTCATCATAAAAAATATACTTTATAGTACCATACCTGCACGTACTTGTGCACATTAAAAAAAGGAGTCAGCAGGTGCTGACTCCTTTTGCTATCCAGTTATTCACCTAATACATTTTTACCTAAAAATGCCCATAGCATCCAGATAGTCTGGTCGACATAAGTTTTCTGTTCTGTCAGTATATCTACGGTTACATCATCATTAGCTTCATCGAACATATCGATTCCCTTAGATAAATCATCTCTCAATGTTTCAAAATCATGAACGACTGATTCGATCATGTCTTCTTCACCTAAATGCTTCTCGCCCGGTGCTTCTTTGATTGTTGAGTGATCGATAAATTCTTTCAAAGTAGAGTATGGTTCTCCGCCCAACTGTAGCAGTCTTTCTGCGGTTGCGTCAAAGTGTTCTGTCAATTCGTCATAGTACTCTTCCAGCTTCTCATGCAATTCGAAAAATGCCGGTCCCTTTATATACCAGTGTGCCTGATGCAGTTTAATATAGAAAAGGCCCTGAGTTGCTACCAGATTGTTCAGATAACTTGTGACTGATTCTGTTGCCATTGATCAAACGCCTCCTAAAATATTGTTCTTATTATAGTTTATGATACATCCCTCACAATCTCAATTAAAACGCTCAAAAAGACCAGAAGAATTTTTCCCTTCTTCTGGTCTTATAGCTTGTTATTTACGGTCCGACTGTAAGGACAGCACCGTCAAGTTCAGTTACTCTTTCACCTAATACTGCCGTAGGATTCAGTGCATAATTTCCTGGTCCAAGCGGCTGACCGTCGATCAGCATATCCCAGACGAAGAAATGCTCGCCTCTCGGTACATTCTGACTCACGGATGTCTCAGTCAATAATTCACCTGTATCGGCATTTCGGACACGCAGTGAGAACTGATCGACATCAGTCGTCAGATTGGCTAGACCAACCAGCAGACCATCCATCAGACCGAACTGCACGTCGTTCAGCAATGGGAAGTCTGGCTCATGGATAAACAGAATCGTCGGCACTTCATATGTTTTTATTCCATCACTAATTAAAAACGTGCCCTCTACATACCCAGGTGTCAAGTTCGACGCATCCACCTGCACATTGAAGTTAAATGTATTTGACTTACCAGCTGGAATGTTGAGGTTATTGCTGTTACTTACTTTTATTCCACTATTCCCAGTAAAACTAACCGTATGACGTTTTCTGCTGCTGGACAGATTATGAATTTCAAAACTCTGTCTGCGCACTTCTTTCCCATTCTGCTTATTGAAAATTCCGAAAGAGTGACTGCCTGGTATGATCAGCGTTTCAGCTTCGATAGCTTGAAGCACTCGAACACTCCCCGCCCCTTGGGTGTTGTGCGGATATACTTGGCCATTTCTGTCTGTGAGCTGTTCAGCTGTGTTCATCAATGCAGCTTTGACATAATCAACGCTCCAATCAGGATGAGCTTCCAGTATAAGCGCAGCTGCTCCCGCAACATGTGGCGCTGCCATACTTGTCCCTTGAAGAGAAGCATAGGCTGGACCAGGTACAGTACTGACAATACTGACCCCTGGTGCAACGATGTCCGGTTTAATCATCCAGTTGTTCATGACAGGTCCTCTTGATGAAAAATCAGCTACCGTTTCTCCTACGACGTGACTGAATGATGCCGAAAGTGTCACAGTATTAAATCCATTTTCCAGATCCTGCAGCAGCTTTTGTCCATCTTCAAGAGAAGCCATCAACGTTGGAACTGCCATTCCAGGTATTTCAGGCTGAGTACCTGCTACATTATTGAAAAGAATCGCACCAACGGCTCCAGCCTCAGCCGCATTCTGAGCTTTTTCGACAAATGGATATTCTCCTCTTTGAATCAAGGCAATCTTACCTTCGACATCGATAGAAGAAAAGTCCTCACGACTACCCAGTCCGGCATAAACATATTCTAACGTCTGACCGTTGAGCGCAAGCAGTGCATCTTCACTAGGGTACCCCATGACTTCAATTGAAGGGAAGACTTGAGCTGATTCTGTGTGGACAGATGCATCGAATACATTGTAAGGCAATTGTGTAGCCCCAACAGATATGGCATCTCTCGATGTTCCTGGGGAACCTACTGTCCAGTTCTGCGGTCCAGCATTTCCGTTAGCAGTGACAGCCACTACGCCTTCACCCATAGCGGTGTCCAGAGCTATAGAAGTAGGGAAGTCAGGATTATTGACTGTAGCCCCTAATGAAAGGTTCATGATATCGGCCCCATCTTCCACTGCCCGTTCAATTGCAGCGACGACATCACTTGTTGTTCCACTTCCTCCTGGCCCAAGCACACGGTAGGCAAGTAAACTGGCATCAGGTGCTACTCCTTTGATCTGTCCGTTTGCAGCAATTGTTCCTGCTACATGCGTCCCATGATTAGTAGCCAGAGCTGGATTCAGAACATCTTCAATTAAGGTCTCCTGAGGGTCATCGTCATTATCAACAAAATCCCATCCTTTGTAATCTCCAAAAGCATGGACCAGATCCGGGTGAGTATAGTCCACCCCAGTGTCAATAACTGCTACAGTTACTCCCTCACCAGTATAGCCAGCATCCCAGGCTTCAAAAGCCTCTATGTACGGTGCACTGTCCAGCATTTCCGGAGTAACTTCATTGACATCGAACTGCTGCGTATCAGTCACCTCATACTCCTGATCAGGATAGACTGATTTGACGCCTTCGATCATGAGAAGTTTTCCGATATCACTTTCAGAGAGTTCGACGGAAAAGCCGGAGAAAAGCTGATCATATTCCTGATTGACTTCGGCCTGTCCACCGGCTGCTGCTAATTCATTTAAAATGCGTTCCCGTTCTACAGATAATCTAAACTCTGACTGAGAACGTCCCTGCTGTTTTGCCTGAAGGACCGCTTCTTCTTCAAGTTCAACAATTACAGTTAAAATCTCATCAGACAGCAGATCTGAATCCAGATGAAGTTTTGGAACAGATCCTTCTGAATTACCACCATTTCCTTCTGCACTGACTTGACTGATAGACGAGACGGAAGAAATCCCTAACAGAAGAGACATCGATCCTGCGAAAATTGAAGTGAACTTATTTTTCATTTGACTACTCCTTTTCTCTATAATCCAATCATTAACATTTTGTAATAAATATCCATTATTTCTAATAAGATATTAATAAAAAGATTAGCATACCTTAATATGAACTGCAACACTTTTTATAACATAAACGAAATATTACTATTTATATTCAAGTTGTTCTAGTAATGACTTTTTTTGCATGACTTATCTTGTCTGTTCTTCTTAAAGGAGAAGTTGTATCTTTTTCGACAGGTTTACCTTAATCAGTTATACTTATACATGAATGACAAGGAGGAATATCTATGACTCAAGTAAGAAAAATAATTACTGGAGTGATCCAGGAAAACTGTTACATCCTCTATTCAGGAACAGATGCTCTTATCGTCGATCCCGGGGATGAAACGAGTAAAATCAAGGATGAGCTGGAAGAACTGGGTGTTCGTCCAATAGCTATCCTATTGACACACACGCATTATGATCACATTGGCGCGCTGGAAGATCTCAGAGTCGACTATGATCTGCCTGTTTATGTCAGTCCGGAAGAGAATGACTGGCTTGGGGATCCTGCTAAAAATCTCTCTGTTTACGGCACGCATAAAATAACAGCAAGAGAAGCAGAATTTACTTTCACCCCATCTGAAACACTATCAGTCGGGCCGTTTACATTTGAAGTCGTTTCAACTCCAGGACATTCTCCTGGCGGCGTCAGTTTAATATTTGAAAAAGATGGATTCGTTCTTTCAGGAGATGCCTTATTCAAAGGCAGTATTGGCAGAACCGATTTGCCTGGAAGCGAACCGGAAAAACTGATTCCCTCTATAAAAAAAGAATTGTTCAAACTTTCTGATGACACCATTGTCTATGCAGGACATGGCATGCAGACGACGATCGGTAACGAAAAACTGACAAATCCATATTTTAATTAGAAAAGAGGCTTATGCGATTGAAACGAATTTTATTACTCCACACTGGAGGAACCATCTCAATGAGTACAGACCAGCGGACAGGTGCGGTAAAACCAAGCCAAGAGCATCCGCTACATCAGTACAGCCATCTGTTCGAAGAAAACCTTGAAATCATTGAAGAGGATATCTTTCAGCTTCCTTCTCCTCATGTGACCCCGCATGATATGCTCATCCTTCAGAAAAGACTGATTCAAGCTGCTGAAGAAGACATTTATGATGGAGCAGTCATCACGCATGGCACTGATACACTTGAAGAAACAGCTTATTTTCTGGACCTTACACTAGATACTCCATTTCCTGTTGTTCTCACAGGAGCCATGCGTCCCGTTGATGAACTTGGTTCAGACGGTGTACGTAACTTGCAGAATGCTATCTGGACGTCTCTATCTCTAGAGGCCAGAGACAAAGGAGTATTGGTCGTACTTAACGAAGAAATCCACACCGCCCGGTATGTCACAAAAACGCATACGACAAATGTTGCTACCTTTAGAACACCTACTTTCGGACCAATCGGCATTGTTTCAAAGCATGAGGTCCGGTTCTTTCAGAAACTGATTTTCAACGAAACCTATCAAATTGATAGAGCTGATAAAAATGTCTGCATGCTAAAAGCTTATGCAGGGATGGACAGTACCCTGTTTGATGCTCTGCTCAGCACTGACCTGGATGGCCTGGTCATAGAGGCACTGGGAGCTGGCAATTTGCCCCCTGCTGCTTTACCGGGTCTTAAAAAAATTCTTGAAAAAAATATTCCTGTCGTCATTACTTCCAGAGCATTTAATGGAATAGCTCAGGATATCTATGCTTATACAGGTGGTGGAAAACACTTAAAAGAGCTTGGAGTGATATTTGCTCCAGGACTTTCCGGTCCCAAAGCTCGTATCAAACTTGTGATTCTTTTAGAACAATCATTTGATAATGAGCAGATCGACTTAATTTTTCAGAAATAAAGCGTACACCTTATTTCAAACTACAAATAAGCCTGAGGTAAGCGATACATGTCGCTCATCTCAGGCTTATTTGCTTTATATACAAAAACTAAATGTGTTAATGATCAGTTTTCAAGATCCCATTTCTCAATGGACAATTCAGCATCCCCTTCGAAACGGATCGTATCTTTTTCATGTTTCGGATAGACACGTGTTGAAAGGACATAGTCTCCGTCATTTAGAAAAATCTCAATCGATGAAGTATCAGCAATGACGTGAATGCGACTCAGATCCTCGACTTCTACTGTTCTTTCAGAACGTCCAAAGCCGGACGGTCCGTGGGCTAAGCTGAAGATATGACCGTCATATGAGAGAACCGTGTCCTCTTTCATATGAACAGACAGTGATTCACCAAGCTGCTCTAAAGTAACAATCAGTTCGAATGTCCGAGGGTTCTGATTATCCAGTTCATATGATCCAGACACTTTTACGGCTGTCTTCTCTTCATTTTTTCTAAGTGATTCATATTCTTTGAGTGGCCGCTGTTTCAGCTGCCCATTCTCTACAGTGAGTTCCCTGGGTAGAGTCATGGCGTGCTGCCAGCCGCGAGCTACTGTAGGATTGGAGTACTCGGGACTTATATCTCCAAGCCCCATCCATCCCCAGAGAATGCGTCGTCCGGATTCGTCCTCGAATGTCTGAGGGGCGTAAAAATCAAAGCCACGGTCAAGTTCTTTAAATGTACTTTCAGGCATGAACTTCTCTGAACCCCAGTCGACTGAACCCAAATAGTAACCCGAATTATGCGTGCTTTCGAACTCATGAGCCGTCGCTTTCAGTCCCTGAGGCGAGAAAATCAGAACGTCTTTATCATCAGTTTCGAAGAAGTCCGGACATTCCCACATGTAGCCCATTTCTTTTTCACCTTCGAGAAAGACACCTGCGTAGTTCCACGAATAAAGGTCCGTCGAACGATAAAGCAGAATTTTTCCTCGATGATTCAAGGCCCGAGAACCAAGTACCATATAATACTTTCCGTCCTTTTCAAACACTTTCGGGTCACGGATATGATCCGTAAATCCTTCAGGGTAGTCCTCGTGAGGAATCACGACTTCTTCATAGTCGACAGTGAAGCCATCTTTACTGACAATATGAACGGTATTCTGTTCACGTCCGCTGAAAGTATAATCGTGCTCACCCGGATGTTTTACATTACCGGTATAAAAGAAATGGATCTCATCGTCCTTTACAAAGGCACTTCCTGAGTACACCCCGTCTTTATTGTAAGACTGATCTGGTGAAAGGAAGAGCTCTTCTTCCTGGAACTGCACCATATCCTTAGACGTCTTATGTCCCCAGTGTACCAGTCCTCCTTCAGGATTATCCGGTACATACTGGTGATACAAGTGGTAGACCCCTTTAAACTGGACAGCCCCATTTGGATCATTAAGCCATCCCGTTTCTGGCATCTGATGAAAAGACAGACGCCACGGGTCACGTTCGATTTTTTCTTTCAACTCAGCCTGTTTCTGTTCTAAGTTCTGCCAGTACTGGTCAGTCAATTCACTCATTATACCCTTCCTTTACTATACTATGCTTCGATGTTCAGTTCTGCTTTGATCTGTTTGCTCTGAACACGGACCATGATGAATGAAACAGCAAATGCGACTGCAATGACGACAATATACTGAATCATAGCTGAGAAACTGTACGTGTAAAGAAGAATTCCTGGAATAAATGTAATTCCTACACCAGAAGCCGCCAGTCCAAAGATAGATACCATCAGTCCACCAGCTGCTCCGCCGATCATTCCGGAGAAGAAGATACGCATCGCTCTAAGGTTCACACCGAACAACAGTGGTTCTGTGATACCGAACAGGGTTGATACTGAAGAAGACAGCGCATTGGCACGTTTGATCTGACTCTTCATAAGAAGCGCAGCTGATACGGCAGCACCAAACTGTCCTGCCATTGAAGCAGTACCCAGAGCGTTCAATACGTTTCCGCCAGTATCACTCAAGAGTCCAAGTTCAACGATACTCAATGAGTGGTGCAGTCCTGTAATAACTATAACTTGCTGTAATGCAGAATAAATAATATACCCGATACCTAATGGTGCTTCTACAAGCCAGACAATTCCATCAAGCACGCCTGTCTCTACAGTCTGTAAAATCGGACCTAAGACTAGAAGCATGGTGAAGATAGTAACTGATAATGTAACAAATGGTGTAACAATCAGGTCAAGCATTTCCGGAACGAATTTTCTCAACCCTTTTTCAAGTCTGGAAATCAGATAACCGGCAACGATCGCTGGGATAATAGATCCTTGATACCCAACAACTTCCAGGCCAAGCAGACGCATCGGTTCAGCATCTCCACCTGCAACCGCCCATGCATTAGGCAGCTGAGGTGCAACCATCATAAGACCAACAACGATACCGATACTTGGATTTCCGCCGAATTTTCGTGTCGCACTGAATGTAATTAAAACAGGTAAGAATGCAAAAGCCGTATCTGTCAGCATTTCAAAAATTGCCAGCCAGTTTTCGTCCATTTCAAGTCCAAGTTCAAGAAGAAGTCCTCTGACCCCCATCAATAAACCGGTTGTTACAAGTACTGGAATTAGTGGAACGAGAATATCTGCTAAAATACGCACAACTTTCTGAGCGGGATTTAAGTTCTGGTAGACATCATCTTTAAAGTCTCCTGAACTGCTTTCTCCAGAATCACCCATTTCAGCCTGGAATCCACTGTAAACTGCATTGACTTTACCTGTTCCCATAATGAACTGGTGCTGTCCTGTATTGAAGAAATAACCTTTGGATTCAGCAACATTTTCTGCTTTCTCTTTATCTACTTTGCTGTCATCCTTAAGTATGATACGCATTCGGGTGGCACAATGTTCGTAGTTCTTGATATTGTCTTTGCCGCCGACTGCTTCAATGATCTGATCAACCGTTTGCTGATACTTCATTTTTTTCATCCTTTCTTTTAACCGTTTTCATATTTGTCCTGTTCCTGTATTAGAACCGGTTCCTATACAGGATAACAGGAACCGGTTCTATTTGCAAGAGAAAAGAAAGCACTTTCTATACTTTCTTCAAAAAAGCTGTCGACTGATTGATAACCAGCTCATTTTTCATCTCACTGACTTGAGCGATGTCCTGCTTGTTTATCAGCTTGACCAGCTTATCCACTGATTCCAGCCCCATTTCTCTGTAAGGGTAGCTTACTGTAGTAATCGTCGGCGATACATAAGCCGTTGCTTCATACCCACCAAACCCTGATAAAGAAAAGTCTTCTGGAACACTATACCCTAGTTCTTTTGAAGCTTTAAGCACCGCTACGGCTATGTTATCAGTCGCACATACAATATAAGTAGCCATTGTTTCAGGGAGAAACTTAAGCGCCTTCTGATAAGCAGATGAACGGGAGAAATCTGTTTCTATTGTGTCAACGGTTACCCCATTGCCAGCTCTAACCGTGTCCAGGAATCCCTGTTTGCGTTCTACCCCTACGGCCCGGTCTTTTTCCGGCACACCGACAAAAAGAAAATGTCGATGCCCCAGCTCCAGCGCATACTTCCCAACCTTCTCCCCCGCTTCGTAATCCTGATGAATGATGCTGTGTATGTCTTCAGCTTTCTGACCAATAAATAGAAAGGGGGTTTCCGTCTGTTTAACAGCTTCGATATGTTCAGGCGTCAGTTCGCGGGCAAACATGATGATGCCCTCTACTTTCTGTTTCGCCAGCGTCTGAATATTCTCAAATTCTCGAGCGCTGTCCTGATCGGAATTGGTTATGATCAGCTGATAGCCCAGCTGTCTGGAGCGCTCATCTATTCCAGACAACACTTCATTAGTAGACGCGGAACTAAGTCTGGGAATAATCACACCAATCATATTCGTTTTCTGCGCTTTAAGACTACGCGCAAAATTATTAGGTGTATAGCCTGTTTCTCTGATTATCTCTTCGATTTTATTTCGTGTTTCCGGACTGACTGATCCGTTATTTAGGTACCGTGAGACAGTGCTCTTTGCTACACCCGCCTTTCTGGCGATATCATTGATCGTAACCATTCATGTTCCTCCTTTTGACTTTGTCCCATGTAAATGTAGCAGAACAATGGACAGTGTCTTCTGTCTTTATAATATGGTCAGAATTAAGCCCCTCTTCTTCCCGTATACTGGACTGACTGAAAACGAGCTGGTTCTCACTGACTTCCTTATTAAAGGTAATGACCCCTCTAGTGATATCATGGTCCAGCAGGAATGTGCTGTCGAGACTATCTAGAATCCAGTTAATATAGTGGGAATTATTAACATGGTTATTCCCATCTATATCGAAATAGCGTACAGCGTACTGCTTCTCATTATACTCTTCTGAGTTGACCTCATCCGGCTTCTTATTTCGTCTGATTCTTTTTGAATATTCAGCTTTGTATGGAGCAACAATATCTTCAGGTATGCGTGCCATTTTTCTCTTTTTGCTGTCAAGTAATGCAAAGGTCGTTTCTACTTTAATCAATTCAGTTCTGTTCGAATCTCTTACAATAAACGTTCTATAGGTAAACAGCTTATTATATTCTGTCGCAAAAGTTTCAATGTAGACTCTCTCATTCAGCCTTGGCATACGGCCGATATCAAAGGCATAGTGCAGAATGATCCAGTTCAACCCTCTGTCTCTGATGTATGCTTCTCCACGTTCCAGAGAGTCTGACTGCTTTTCAGAAACATCCAGCAGAAGATTCACAAGCATAGGTAAAGTGAGCCGCTGAGTCCGGTCGCACATATAGTAGGCAATATCTTTCGTTTCTTCATATGATAGGTACACTAGTCTTCTCCTCATTCTTCATTCTATTTAAATTATAAAAGCAAAGATAGCGAATTACAATTCTTATTCCTATCCTCCCCTTCTAATCATCCCCTCATTCCTTTCTCTTGTATAAAACCGTATCCAACCATTGATAACTGGTCATTCTTAAAAATAACTAAAAAAAACCGATATAATTGATTATATTATATTGAAATTAAAATGGTATTTGTATTAAAATAGGATTCATAGTACAATATCAAATGGAGCCAAATTTTAATCTTACTAATGATTATCTCCTAAATGATGGTCATTAGTAAGATTAGCTTACGCTTCAAAATTACTTAAGGAGGAAACAAACTTATGAGTGATTCTGAACAGAACACTAATAAAGGATTTCTGGGCATGATCGAGCGTGTCGGAAATAAACTTCCACACCCAGTTATTATTTTCATTGCTTTAGCTCTTTTCATCGTCCTGATTTCTGAACTCGTCTTTAGACTTGGCGTAACTGTCGACTATTTCGATGCAAGCGCTGGTGAAGAAGTAACGATCGAAGCCATTTCATTAATGAATGGAGATGGTATTGCACATATTTTCAACAGTGCAGTAAGTAACTTTACAGGATTCGCGCCTTTAGGTACAGTTCTTGTTGCTATGCTGGGGGTAGGAGTTGCCGAGTGGACAGGCCTGATTTCTGTCTCGCTGAAAAAACTTCTAAGTAATGTCCCTGCCAACTTACTGACAGCAACGGTTGTATTTGCGGGTATTATATCCAATATCGCTTCCGATGCAGGTTATGTAGTGGTTATCCCACTTGGAGCAATTGTCTTTGCTGGAGCAGGCAGACACCCGATTGCCGGTCTTGCTGCAGCTTTCGCAGGGGTCTCTGCCGGATTCTCTGCCAACCTGATCTTCGGACCGACCGATGCATTGCTTGTTGGTATTACTAATGAAGCACTTACTTCTGCTGGTATCGAGTATGAAGTTGCTGTTACAGCAAACTGGTACTTCCTTATCGTCTCTACTTTTGTACTGACAATTGTCGGGGCCTTTGTCACCAGACGATTTGTCGAGCCACGGCTTGGTGAATACGATGGCGACTACAAGCCAAATGACGAACCAATTACTGACAAAGAAAACAAAGGAATGCGCAATGCTCTGATTGCTTTGCTTGTCTTCCTGGGAATTATGGCTTTGCTGATGATTCCAGAAAATGCGCCACTTAGAATGCTAGATGAAGCAACTGGCGAAATGACACTGAATAACTTCCTTTCTCAAGGACTTCTGTTCATGATCTTCCTGCTGTTTGCCATTCCTGGTTATGTGTATGGTAAAACAACAGGTAAAATCGACACTTCTCATGACTTCGTCAAAGGGATGTCAGAATCAATGAGCTCAATGGGTGGCTACCTTGTACTGGCCTTCTTCGCAGCTCAGTTCATCAACTATTTCTCATATACTAACCTGGGATTCATCCTGGCTGTAAGCGGTGCTGACTTCCTAGAAGCTATCGGATTTGTTGGACTGCCACTTATTCTTGCATTCATCCTAGTAACAGCGTTCATCAACCTGTTCATGGGATCTGCTTCAGCTAAATGGGCAATTATGGGCCCTGTATTTGCTCCTATGCTGTACAGTGTCAATATAGCTCCTGAAATGACCTTGATGGCTTACCGTATCGCGGACTCTTCATCAAACGTTATTTCTCCATTAATGAGTTACTTTGCAATGATTCTTGTCTTCGCTCAGCGTTACGACAAGAAGAGTGGATTGGGTACCATCATTTCAACGATGCTATCTTACACTGTGGCTTTCTTAATCTCTTGGTCACTTCTACTGGTTATCTGGTATGTTCTTGGACTGCCACTTGGACCTGGTGCACCTGTTACATTACAATAATCAGAATAAAGACATGCCTTCCAGAAAATGGAAGCATGTCTTTTTCATTACTCTTCAGCTCTGACATGGTATAGTTAGGATAACCAATGATTGACTGAAGTACATATAAAGGAGGGATCATCATGTCTAAGAAAACTAAACGACGGTGGCTCCAGCTTTTCGGCTTTATTATTGGTCTCCTGTTTGGCCTGCTTCGTCCAGATCAGATACAGCAGCTGTTTCCCATTCTTGGGATAGGCGTAGGGATTGGATACTTCATATCCTCCAGAGTGGCATCGGATGATGACAAGCATCTAGATGATCTCCCCTGGTTCATTCCTCTACAGATGATTATGTACTTTATTATAGGCGGAGCTATCAGCTCTTCCATAGTTCTAGCCATCGAGCTCTTTTCATAAGAGTGGAATGATTGGACGAATACCGTATGTTAAACATGAAAAAATACGTATACCCGCAGATTAATGAGAGCGTATACGTATTTTATTTCAATTATTTAACTAATGCCAGTGACCCCATCGGATCCCATGGCTCAAGCTCAACGACTGGCTGGTCCAGAGCTTTCAGCCACTCTTCATCAATGTACTGGCGTTTGACGGCCACTTGATAATTGTACTCATCGAACCACTTGTCGCTCATAGAGTATATTCCTTTGTCACCGTTCTTATCTCCCCAGCTGTTTTCGACTTTCCATTTTATCGGATTACCTTGATCGTCCAGGTCTACCCCCACAAAAACCATCGCATGCGTCAGCAGGCTCTCACCATAATCAAGGCGCTGAGCTTTCGTCAGCTCGACCGTTTCACCTAATGTTGCTTCGTAATCATAAGCTTTATCATCCATGATTCCAGCTTCCCGTTCAAGCATTTTCCCGACATCACAGCCAAACCAGACCGGCTCACCATCTTTAATAGAAGCAATAGCTGCCTCTTTCAGCACTTCAATTGGTGCATTGACATAAGTAATTGCTTTTCCTTCTTTGACCGTTCCTAA
This sequence comes from Alkalibacterium pelagium, assembly GCF_900109325.1. Lineage (GTDB taxonomy): Bacteria > Bacillota > Bacilli > Lactobacillales > Carnobacteriaceae_A > Alkalibacterium > Alkalibacterium pelagium. Next base: position 45,979 of record NZ_FNZU01000001.1, on the reverse strand, counting down.
ATACTTGACGGTATACGCTTTTCCATAAGGCTTATCTTCCGTTGGTGCATTGATTAGAGAAATGCGTTCATCCAGATCCCAGGATACATAATGCTTGAAGAATTCTTGAGGCGTGATGTCAGTCAGCCTATGGAACTGATTATCTTCATCTCTATACTCGTATGAAAAAACCTGAGGAACTTCTCCCAGTGTTTTTGTCAGCAGGCCGTAAACAAATGATAGAAAGGTCTCTTTCTGCTCAGACAACTCTTTTGATGATTTTCCAGCTTTATGACTATCTCTCAGTTTAGCAGCGAATTCTCTGAGTTTGGCAGTCAGGAGCTGATTCAGTTCTCTTGTATTAGATGAATGGTAAGTTTCCGGCATAACTGATTTTGGAACAGCACCATATTTCTCAAGCAGACCTGAAAACATATCCCACTGTCCCCCATCTTGAATTGGATCAAGCAGCAAGTGCTGAACGAGACGAGAGTTCAAAGGTTCATCGGCTGTTTCAATGATACTTTCCAGAAAGTAATTTGATTTTTCCAGTTTATCCCAGAATAATGTGTAATTCTGAGAAAATTCGAAGGTCTTGACATTCAGCTTTTTCATTGTGTCTACCCTTGCAGTGTTTAATGCAGCAAACATCCAGCATCGCCCAGAGGACTGCTGATTAGTGATGTCTCCTTTTTTCGTTTCGTGGGAGAATACAAAAGAGTGACGTCGGGTCAAGTTGTTATCTATAGATGACTTGTTCAGTCCTACCTTTGACATGGCATTCTTTACGGCATGATTGACCGGATTCCCGTCAAAATCATGTTTAAACTGTCTCAGTAAATCTGTAGTTATTTTCATCTGGCTCTCATCCTTTTCTTATGATTGAATTAATCATACCTAAAATTCATGTGCATGACAAGGTGTCATTTTCATCTGGTACTCTCAAATCTTTAGATTGTCTCTTTACTTAAAAGGAGTTTTAAGTTAGTTTTCTGGCTATCGGGATTGCACCGTTATTCAGGTAGATTTGGGTCTCGAGTTCGGTAGCTATCGGAATAGATTTTTTACTCACACAATTTTTCTTGCCGACTTCCAGTGTAATTAAATATGCACCTTACCCCAATCACTTTCCCTACTAAGTCCTTAACTAGTATAATCATGAACTCAGCTACATACTCTTAATAATTTTTATTATATTGCACTAGTTGTATCTCAATTTATTCTGCCGTTGAACAGGATTAAAAGTAAACAAGACCTATATAATAAAAAAACCGAACCAGCGCTGGCTGATTCGGTAAAGTTAACTCTAGTCAGTTATTCCTGAGGTGCAAAAATCACGCCACCAACCATACGATCCCCGGCATCCCCAGTAGGTTGTGTTTCATAATCGTCCGCTTCAGTATGAATGATCAGGGAGGTTCCTTCTTCTGTAGCCAAAGTATATTCTGCATCAGGCAACAGAGAAACATCTGGTATCTCAATCGTCTCGCTGACAATGCCGTTTTCAGGTACAACAAGGTTTGGTAAGTCGCCTAGATGATGACCATCTTCAGATTCAAATCCATGATCTGCGTCAGTAGGATTAAAGTGACCGCCTGCATCTTCAAAGGTAGGTGGGGTCGCCTGTCCGACTTCATGAATATGCATACCGTATTCTCCGGCCGGTAATCCTTCGAGATTTAAATTGAGTGTAACACCATCATCGCCCTCATCAAACACCGCAGACCCTACATAAGTTCCATCACTGTTGACCATATCGACATCTAATGTAGTAAATTCTTCATCCGTACCTGCATCTTCCAGAAGAGAGTCTTCATCAACTTCCCCTTCATCCTCTGCGACATCTTCAGTGCCGCTGTCTTCCAGTTGAGTGACCTCATCCTCTCCACAGGCTACCAGAAATAAGGCTGTTCCGCTTAGTAGAGCTAGTTTAGTTTTATTTAACATGCATAGTTCTCCTTCCATCTCTTTCATTTCTATAAACTTTCTATTGTATCCATATCATACCAATATAAAATGAAAATCACTAAGATTTAGCATTTTTCAGTTCTCATCAAGGTTGTTCATGTTAGAATAATAGGTACAAAGGAGATGAAACAGATGAGCTATGGGAGTTACAGATACACTAAAGCAGAAATCGATTTAGACAAGGTATCTTACAACTATCATCAAATGAGAAATCATATATCTGAAAAAACTAAATTCATGGGCGTCATTAAAGCTGATGCATACGGACACGGTGCAGTTGAAATTGGGCGCCACCTTGAAAAGGAAGACATAGATTACCTGGCTGTTGCTGTATTGGATGAAGCAATGGAACTGAGAGACGCCGGAATTACAAAACCGATTCTTCTGCTGAGTCCGATTGAGCCAGATACGATTCCGGCAGCTATCGAACATGATATTTCGATTACTGTCTTTTCACAGGAGATTGCTGAAGCCGTCAACTATTATGCCAACCAGACAGAGCAAGCAGTACGCATCCACATAAAAGTCGATTCCGGGATGGGCAGAATAGGTGTGCGGTCGGAAAAAGAAGCTCTGGATTTGTGTCAGACACTTACAGCCGACACTATTAAGTTTGAAGGCATCTTCACTCACTTTGCAGAAGCAGAAAACACTAAAGATCCATCTTACACGAAAAAGCAGTTTGCATTCTTTCAATCTATTGCAGATTATCTGGAGACAGAAGGCTTCATTTTTGAGATGCGTCACTGCAGCAATACAGCTGCTGCACTTTTATATCCTGAGTTTGACTTGGATATGATCCGTACTGGTATCTCCTTGTTTGGCTATCACCCGGATAAGGCATTGGAGGATAAGCTGGACTTGAAGCCGGTCATGACCTTGTCAACTCATGCTGCTTTCTTAAAGCAGATGACCGAAGGGGAAAGCATCGGCTATGGCAGAACCTATAAGACTTCAAAAGAGGAAACGATCGCAACGATCCTTCTTGGCTACGCGGATGGGATACCAAGAGAGCTTTCTAATAGATGGCATCTGACGTGTGGAGAGGATAAAGCCCCTATCGTCGGACGCATATGTATGGATCAGCTCATGGTCGACGTCAGTCAAATCAAAAACTTTTCAAAAGAAGATGAGCTTGTCTTTATAGGAGACCCTGGTAAAGGTCAGCCTTCTATTTATACAATGGCTGATTTAACCGACAGCTTTCACTATGAAATACTCTGCGGCATTGGAAAAAGAATTCCCCGCATATATGTAGAAGATGATAGTGTTACTGCTAAGCAGAATGTGCTACTGGATTGATACTCAAAGCTTACTTTCTCTCAAAAAAGACGACCCTTTAAACAGGTCGTCTTTTTATCTTATTCGATTAGAAATTATTCGTCTTCGTCGTCCAGGTCTTCATCCAGATCGTCGGTTTCGCTTTCTAGTCCGTCGTCACCCATTTCATCGTCTGGATCGTCTTCGTCGAAGTCAAGACCTTCCTCGTCCAGACCGGAGTCAATATCATCATCCTGGTCCCCGTCGAGGTCATTGTCCATGCCATCATCATCCAAGTCACCGTTCGTATCATCGGCTGGCTCTTCAGTTGCCGGCAATTCGCTATCAGTATCATCTGCATCTCCGCAGGCTGCTAATAACATTCCGGCTGTCATGGTCAGTGCTGTCAGTCTTGCTAATTTCTTCATCTAATCGCTCCCTATTGAGTTGAATTACTGATTTAATGTCTTGTGTTACTCATCGTCGTCCATGTCGTCTTCTAGACCGTCATCTTCCATGCCATCATCTTCTAGACCGTCGTCCATGCCGTCATCTTCAAGGCCACCATCCAGATCATCATCAGCAGGCTCTTCAGTTCCTGGCAGATCGTCGTCTACATCATTAGCATCTCCGCAAGCGGCTAATAGCATTCCGGCTGTCATCGTCAGGGCAGTTAATTTCGCTAATTTTTTCATTAATAATCTCTCCTTAGTATTCTTATCGTTCATTTAAGCTAATAGTATCAAAGACAAAAATTACTCGTCAGTGTCATCATCCAGGTCGTCGCCTAGACCATCATCATCCATGCCGTCATCTTCTAGACCATCATCCATGCCGTCGTCTTCAAGTCCACCATTCATATCGTCTTCCATACCTGGCAGGTCATCGTCGACATCATTGGCATCTCCACAAGCGGCTAAAAGCATCCCGGCTGTCATCGTCAAGGCAGTTAATTTCGCTAATTTCTTCATATCTATCTCTCCTCTGTAATTTTTTATCTATTTTAATGCTTTTTATTCGTCTGTATCTTCATCTAAATCGCCGTCCATACCGTCATCTGTCCCGTTATCTTCCACTTCATCTTCAGTGGCTGGATCTTCAACGCCTGGAAAGTCTTCTTCCATATCCTCTCCATCAGCACAAGCACCAAGCAGCATGCCTGCGGTTAGAGACAATGCGGTGAACTTAGCAAGTTTTTTCATATATCTCTCTCCTTTTATACAGTTATTCATCTATCTACCGAAACATTACCAAAATTTCTAATTGATTTAAAGCAATAAGCCTTGCATGACACCGTTCTCTCATAATCAGGCGAATCTGCTCATAATAGTAATATCAAAACATTCCTGCTTTGGTTTGATAGAATAAACAACCGAAATCTGTTATAGAAATACTCTATCATGAATGAAGATTATTTCAAAAGAAAAGGCTTTTACAATTTAATCACATTCTGTTACATTGACCAGCCAGTTGTTAAACAATGGTAAAATACTCATTTTTTATGCAAAAAAAGCTATAAGCGAAATCAATGATCGCTTATAGCTTATTAGAAGTTAAAAATTATTCGAATACTTGTACATCAATGTTCTGTCTGCCGAACTGAATTGCAGAATCTAGACTTTCGAAGTGAATATCGATTCGATTACCAATGATTGCTCCACCAGTATCTCCTGCAATGTATTCTCCGTATCCAGGTACATAAATTGTTGATCCTAAAGGAATAACATCAGGGTCTACAGCTATGACACGTGAATTTTCTCTTAGATCAATTCCAGTAAATGTGTGATTACTCAATACTGGCTGATTACGAGAGTATGCTGTCGCTTCAACAGACATCCAACGGCCGTTTTCTGATGAAGACGTCTGTGCTGCTTCTTCTTCAGCCGGCTCTTCTGCTGGTTGCTCAGGTTGTGTTTCGACTACAGTTTCTTCAGCTGGTTGAGTTTGCTCAACTACTTCTTCAACTGCTTCTTCTACTACCGCTTCTTCAGCTGCTTCTTCTACTTCTTCAGGTGTCTCAGTTTCAACTGCATCACCATTTGACACGTCATAACTGACAACTTCTTCATCACCATTTTGTACGGAAATGACTGACAGGTCTCTGCTTAGATAAATAGTAGATCCCACATGAATTAGACTACGGTTATCAATATCATTGATGTTTACCAATTTATCTACTGAAATATCTGTAGCTTGAGATATGCCCCACAATGTGTCTCCCCACTGGAAGGTATATTTAAGGACATCGTCGCTTCCCTGGCTCTCTTTCTGTGCTGCTATTTCCTGTTCGATTTGAGATACAGTTGTCGGCTGCCAGTTGGAACTGGTGAATTCATTTGCACTGGCTTCCGTTTCGTTAGCCAGGAATAATAGTCCCGCTGCTGAAAATGTAATACCGGCTTTGATTAATTGATTTTTTTGTATAAACAAGTTTATACCCCTTTTCATATTTTACTACGTGTGTCTTTTGTAGTGTCATTATGCTATTTATCCTAGGTCTTGCCCGGATAACTGTATGTATCTTACCATGCACTTTTTAAAATAAAAGGGGTTTGGGCTATCTGTTACTTCCTTTTAGTCAGTCTGTATTGTTACCATTACATCCTTACGAGACTATTTCAAAAAACGCCTTAGTGTCAATTATGTGACAAATAAGACGTTTTTTGATATATAATAGCTTATGTTATTTTATAATGTCAGTTGCTTCTGCTCATTATAGAACTGTCTATATGCCAGGTAACTGGCACTGAAACTTGCGATACTCGTCACTGCGATAATCATGAACATAACAACGATCTGATACCTGATGGCTTCTGTAGGTTCTACGCCAGCAAAAATCAGACCGGACATCATCCCCGGCAGACTGACAAGTCCAACAGTTTTTGTACTGTCGATTGAAGGGCTCATCCCCGTTTTTACGCTGGCCCTAATGATGCTCATAGATGCCTGCTTTTCATTCGCTCCAAGTGACAGCTTTTCCAGTACCTGCTGACGCTGATCAGCGAATTTAGAGTTCAGAGACTGAAAGGTCAAGCCGATTGCGACCATTGCATTACTTGCTATCATTCCTGTAATGGGAACAATCTGGGACGGCAGCCATTCAATGGCCCCGGATAGCACAAGAATGACCAGAGTTATTCCAGTCCCTATGGATATGGAAAAGAGTGAAATAATTAAGGAATGCGGAATCCCGTCACTTCTCTGGTGTGCATTGAATCCTGCATTGAACACGATGAAGAGTACCATTGCGAGTGTGACCAGTACATTATCAAGCTGGATCACATAGCTCAGGACATAGCCGATAATAAACAGCTGAATGACAGCTCGTATGCCTGCAACAAAAATATCATTCCCAAGTCCAAGTTTTTCTTTGTATGCAATAAGTATGGCAATAATCAGCAGACCTGTAGAAAGAAACAGCGAAAAATTATTGATTTCAAGATTGGCGTTCATTTAGAGTCCTCCAGTCTGCCGTCGATAATCGTGATCACTCTGTCTGCCTGACTGATCTCATTTTCATCATGGGTTACAGATAATGTAGTGAGGCCGCTCTCTTTATTCAAAGTGTTAAGTATCTTGTGAATAATTTCCTTATTCTCAGCATCAAGCGAACTGGTCACCTCATCAAGTAAAAGAACTTCCGGGAGGTACATCATATTTCTGATCAGAGCTACACGCTGCTTTTCCCCACCAGAGAGTCCATTGACTGGTTTATCGAGATACGATCGACTCAGGCTGACTCGTTCAAGCATATCTCTCGCTTTTTCTTCATTAAACTCTTCGTCTCTAATATCATATGGAAAAGACAGGTTGTCCCTGACGGTCTGATCGAAGAGCGAGGCATTCTGGAAAAAGTAGGACACCTTCTGGCGATACTTTAGAGGATCGGTTTCCTGTATATTCTCTCCATGGAACAAAACCTTTCCGTCAGTCGGATTAATAATGTTTCCAATGATCTTTAATAAGGTACTTTTTCCTCCGCCAGACGGTCCTGTTATCGTTACCCTTTCCCCCTTCTCGACAGAAAAAGAAATCGACTCCAGGATAGACTGACTGTCTGTCTTAAATGAAATGTTACTGATTTCGAGCTGGTGGTCAGACATCATGACACTCCTTTATAATTTTTATCATGTAATAATCATTATAAACTATTAACTTTCATTCGCAACTCTTTGTTCTTCAATCCATTCTTCTTCCGCTTCCGTAATACGTTCTGCCTGTACTTCCTGTGACAGATAGGAAAAACCTTCCCCCGTAACCTCCTGAACATGAGAGACGGTCATAAAGGCATTCGGATCGATAGCCTCTACGATACGTTTGATCGGAAGAACTTCCCGTCGACTGATGATGATATAGAGAATATCTTTTCTTTCCTTAGTGTAGTAACCACGTCCATCCAATATGGTAATGCCTCGCCCGAGCTGGTTTTCGATGGCTTCGGCAATTTCCACATGCTTCTTCGATATAATAAAGAAGGATTTTCTCGGATTCAACCCTTCTAGAATAAAGTCGATGACTTTACTTTGAATGTAGAGATTGATTAATGTGAGAAATGCATTCTCTGCACCAATTATAAATGCACTGGGCAGGACGATAAACACATCGATCATCAGAAGACCAGTTGGTATATTTATCCCCAGATATTTCTCCATCAGCTTGGCAATGATGTCACTGCCTGCTGTTGTCCCGTGCCCCAGCATAATCAGTCCAATACCTGCACCCATGAAAATACCTGATCCGATTGGAGCCAGCAGAGTCGTTTCAGGGATAAACTGATAGCGTGTGACCACTAGAAGCATGACCGAAATGATTGCATTGGCTACAAGAGTATAATGAAGCGTTTTTTTGTCAAGAAACTTGTATCCAATAGCCAATATGAATATATTGACAATAAAAATAGTATAGGATGGTGGGATATCGGCCAGATAAAAGAGGATCAGAGAGAACCCAGTCAGGCCACCTTCAGCCAGATCATTTGGTACAGTAAAGACATTGACGCTGATCGCGTATAAAACTGATCCTATAATAATAAGCATGAAATTCTTCAGACGTGCTTTAGTAATTAGCTCATTGATCATCCCTTGCCCTCCTCGTAAACTTTTCTTCCATCTACATAAGTGGAGTGAACCGTTATATTTTTGATCTCAGATTGCGATACTGAAAAAATGTCCCGATTCAGTACAGCAAAATCCGCCAGATAGCCCTCTTTTATCCGTCCTTTGATTGCTTCATCAAAACTCGCATAGGCACTTTCATAAGTGTAGGCATCGACTGCTTCATAGACAGACATCGCTTCGTTCGGAAGATAAGCTTTTTCAAGTGGCTCATTGAGTCTGTTTCGTGTGACCGCACACTGAATATTTTCAAATGGATCGAACGACACGATTGGTGCGTCACTGCTGAATGACTGATGAATGCCTTTATCCTTCATCGTTTTAAATAGGTAAGATGTCTCTGCCCGCTCCTCTCCTACTCGGTCAAACAGGATGGGAATATCATCTTCCAGAAATATTGGCTGAACATAGGTCAAGTATCCTTTGTCAGCTACCCGGTCAATCAGATCCAGTCCGGTGATCTGCATATGATTTATCCCTAAACGCAAGTCATTGTCTTTATCACCCAGGGCCGAATCGTATGCATTGAGGATCGTCTCAATACCCTGATCCCCTATCCCATGAATAATCACTTGATAACCGTGGTCGACAGCTGTCTTCACTTCGTCTGACAAGGCTTCTTGTGATTTCGTCAATATTCCTTTAGTTGACTGATCATCAGAATACGCTTCTCTTAATGCAGCTGTTCTCGACCCTAAGGTGCCGTCTATAAAAAATTTGATCGGTCCGATACGGTTCCAGTCGCTCCCTTTATGGAAAGGATAATCCATTTTTAGAAAACCGGGCAGATACTTGCCGTTATTGAACCAGATCTGCTGGTAAAAGCGTGCCGTCAGCGCCTTTTCCTCCTCCAGTTCTTCATATAATGATAATGTTTCTTCTACAGTATCGTCTTTGGCATCGTTAGTGTGCATCGACGTAATGCCGTACTGATTAGCCAGTTTCATCGTCTCTTTGATTGCTTCTTTTTTCTCTTCTCTGGTTCTCGCAGGCAGCTGAGCTTTGACTAGATCCAGAGCCCCTTCAGTCAGAACACCAGTAGGCAATCCGTCGGAATCTTTGAGAATCTCACCACCAGTTTCTACCTGACTGTGCTCTGTAATATTAAAGGTCTTAAGTGCTGCAGTGTTCAGACTCATGACATGACGGTCTACTCTGACCAGAACGATCGGCACACTTGAAGAGGCCTGATCCAAATCATGTCTGTCAGGAATCCGCTTGTCATCAGTAAACAAAGTATGATTCCATCCCTCTGAATATAAGACATCTTCTTTAGTCATCTGCTGGTCCTCTATGTAAACTCTGCAGCGATCGATCAGTTCTTTCATTGAAGTCACACCGGTTATAGGAAGAAGGGACAAAAATTCGGCAGTCATGAGAAAGTGCAGATGCGAATCATTTAGACCCGGGATTACCGTTTTCCCTTCCAGATCAATGATTTCATTTCCTTTAAAGAAGGCCTCACACGACTCGCTACTCCCAACCTTTTTGATCCTATTGCCTTCTATGACCATGCTCTCTGCAAATTCTGATTCATTCAGATAAATTTTTCCATTTTTAAACCATGTCATTTTCACAACTCCTGACCTCATACTGATCTTCTCTTCATCAGTATTCATTATACTCTTTAAGGAAGATAGTGTGTACCCGTTTGAACAGATTGCAGAAAAAAGAACCGGGACTCCAAGGTCCCGGCTCGCTTTCTTTTTATAACCAGCTTCCTGTAAACTGATGGATGCCGTGTGTATTTTTGGTAGAATCGATTTCTCTGGTCCAGTAATCTTTAGGAGAGAAGTATTCTCTCGGAAAGATGGTGCACCCTTCCACTTCCTGGTAAGTATTGTTAGGTTTCAGTCCTCGCTCAGTCATGATTTCTGTAATACGGATCACGTTAGTTTTATCGTCTCGCGATCCATCAGGGAGAATGAACTCTCTCCCGTCGTAATCATTATACAGTTCTTCTATAAATGGATGATGCGGTTCTGCTCCAATGATTCCGGTAGAGATTTCAGTTTCTATTTCAAAACTGAAGAAAGCAGGAAATTTTCTGAATTTATCGATCGGCTTGATCAGTTCCATATCCGTGTCACAGTATACGCCTCCGTATTCTTTCAGAGCGTGCAGACGGGCCACATCGGATACAAATGCCCATTCTTCTCTTTCATAAGCCTGTTGTGTGTATATCCCGTGATCTTCGGGGTTAAAATTGGATTCATCCCACCTCTTGATTTCCCAGTCAGGACAATAACGTTTCCAGCTTGCCAGACATTTCTCCTCAAGGGGACCTAATTCATTTCCCCCGAACCATGCGTAATGTATAATCTTTGGAATCATTTCATCTTCTCCTTCTATGGTCACTATTTTATGAAATTTTCATGAGAACTCTTTACCATTTTAACAAAAAGTAGAGTGAAAAATCGATTAATAGCTATCGGGGAGTGAAAGATGATGGTATAAAGCGTTTATACTGACCTGTTCTTTGGATGGCGCGAACGTTAGATCTAACTTCTGAGAAGTATTACTTGGAGTTTGACTGAATCTAAGGCAACTGATTTTTGGAAGCTAGTCCCTTTCTATCACTTTATTTTTTGAACAACAGAAAAACCCGTTTATAATGAACCGAAGAACCGTTCAGAAAGGAAACCTTCCAGCGGCAGCTCCATTTCACCAGAAACGGGTTAACTAATTTGATTATCGATTATCTGTTGCGACCTGTTTTTTCAGAGGCCGTCTTTCAGTTTCAAGATCCAGTTCGTCCAATGGGTCGATTTTCTTATTGTAGATATAGCGCATAGTAATTAATGCCAAAATAATCGTTACGGTTTCTGAGATAAGTTTTGACCACCATACGGCATTAACGTCTCCTGTTAAGGACAGAGCATAGGCGACCGGAACAAGCACAATGAACTGACGGATGACCTGTATCCATAGACTATACATCGGATTGCCCAATGCCTGAAAGACTGAGGCAAGCATGATGCTGACACCGGCAAACACAAAACTTAAGCTGATGATGCGCAGTGCTGCTCGTCCGATCTCAAGCATTTCTCCAGAGGCATTAAATAATGCAAGCAGCTGGTCAGGAAAGACTTGAATAATTAGAGTACCCAACAACATGATTCCTATTCCATACATTATGGAAACCCTGATAGCCTGAGTCAGACGTTCTTTATTCTTAGCTCCAAAGTTGTATGAAACGATAGGGATCATCCCGTTATTCAAACCAAAAACCGGCATGAAGGCAAAGCCTTGTACTCGTATATAGACCCCGTAAACTGCAGCTGCTGTCGATGTGAACTGCAGCAGAATATTATTGAAAATCAGGGTAACAACCGATGTGATTGAGGTCATCACCATTGAAGGGACACCAATTGAATAGATTCGCTTGATCACACTGAAATCAGGACGAAAGCCTCTATACTCCATATCAACGTCTGAGTTTACTTTAGCATTTATAATAAATGCCATCAGTGCAGAGATCATCTGCGATATTACGGTGGCAATGGCTGCGCCTCTTACACCCATAGCAGGCATACCCAGCAGTCCAAAAATTAGGATAGGGTCCAGAATAATGTTCAAGATAGCCCCCGACCCTTGGGTAATCATAGTATAAAATGTCCGTCCAGTTGACTGAAGGATCCGTTCATACATAATCTGCATCGTCTTCCCGATCGACAGAGTAGTAATAATAAATGTGTACTCAATTCCATACTCAATAATTTGCGCGTTATCCGTCTGCATTTCAAAAAATGGACGGACTAGAAACAGACCAAAAATGAGGAAAATAAAGTAATGGAAGAAAGACAGAAATACTCCATTGTTGGCCGCTGCACTGGCTAATCCTCTTTTCCCTTCTCCCAGACGTCTGGACAGTTCAGCATTCATCCCTACGGCTGAGCCGATCTGTATTGCAATCATCAGCATCTGCACAGGAAAAGCAAGTGACAGAGCGGCAAGTGCTTCTTCACTGATCTGTGCAACAAACATGCTGTCTATAGCACTATAAAGTGACTGCACAAACATCGACAGCATCATCGGTAGAGACAAGGTCAGGACTAATTTATTGATGGGCATGGTACCCATTTGTTCAGAACTCATATTTTTCATGATCGCTACGCTCCTATTTTCATATAACTAACCTTCTGTAAGTAACTTCTCTATTATACAAAACACCCTGAGTAAAATGAAGCAAATAACATCAGTTTTTTCATAAATAAATCAAACACTTTTTCTTTTTAGTTAATTGGCTTTCTGATACAATACTTTTAGACTAGAAAGGTTGAAAACTATGAAATTTATCAGAAAACTGCTTGTACTGACCATAACCTTGATCTTAGGCTTCTGGCTGGGCACCTCCGGCATTCTGAATGGAACGACCGTTGGAAACTTGATGAACACCATCGTCAGCTATCTTCCGTCATCGGAAGACTTTGACCGCCTTGATCTGTCATTTGACCAGACTCCTTTCGTTAACAATTCATTCACTCTACCCTCTTCCAATTCTAATGACGAAGAACTTAAAGCCCCTTCCGTTTCCAGTGAACAGACTGATGATATCGATGTGGAACTAATCGAACAGACTATCATCCGTTTAGTCAACGATCTTCGAGAAGAGCAGGGAGTCGGAACGCTGACCAGTAATGATATGCTTCGGTCAGCCGCTACGATTCGAGCAATCGAAACAGAGGAATTGTTTTCTCACACACGTCCGGATGGCTCTGATGCCTTTGCCGTGTTCGATGAGGAAGGCAATCACTACCCTTACCGAGTTGCCGGTGAAAACTTAGGGATGGCTACCTATTATCTGAGTGATGAAGAAATGGCCGAACTGATATTTAATGGATGGGTCGAGAGTGAAGGGCATTATGAGAATATGATCCGGCCTGATTTTGAAGAAATCGGAGTCGGCGTACACTACGATGGAGAATTTCTATACGCAACACAGTTGTTTGGAACTCAGCGTTGAGTTCCCTATAAGGAATTATGATTGACGAGAATTTTTATATGAAAAGACCGTTGAGTCACGGATGATCTGTCCTGGGCTCAACGGTCTTTTTAGTTTTGGGTACTTTTTTTTGCTTTAGTGGGATGGAGCGGGTGACTCGGGTGGCTTTTCCTTGTAGTTCGTCTTAAGACCTCCTTAGAGCAGACTCGGAAGGCTTTTGTTAAGTGAATTGGTTCTAAGATCCATCTTACAACACACTCGACTGGCTTTTGTTAAGTGAGTTGGTTCCAAGATCCATCTTACAACACACTCAATGGGCTTTCGATCAGTGAGTTGGTTCCAAGATCCATCTTACAACACGCTCGGATGGCTTTCGCTCAGTGAGTTGGTTCCAAGATCCATCTTACAACACACTCGACTGGCTTTTGTTAAGTGAGTTGGTTCCAAGATCCATCTTACAACACACTCAATGGGCTTTCGATCAGTGAGTTGGTTCCAAGATCCATCTTACAACACGCTCGGATGGCTTTCGCTCAGTGAGTTGGTTCCAAGATCCATCTTACAGCAGTCTCAATTGATACTCTTACAGCGAGTTGGTTCCATTTCAACAGAAGAGCAATCTATACATGAGAAAACCTAATAAGGAAAGCGTCAACTGACGCTTGCTTTAATTAAAAGCAAGACAAAGTGAAAGCAATGAGAATCCACCTTAACGATGACCGCTCATTGCTTTCAATGCTTTCAGCTGACTGATAGTCAGCTTCCGCTTCAATTATATAATTCTGGTCGTCTATCCCTGAAGACACCAATATCATCCCGCACTGTCCGCAGTTGCGACAGATCAAGTTCTGCCGTAAGTACCACTTCATCTTCTCCTGATTCAGCCAGTACTTGACCTAATGGATCATAAATCGTTGAAAGTCCGCAGAAAGACAATCGTTCTGTTTTCCCGACACTATTTACTCCGACAACGAAAAACTGGTTTTCGATTGCCCGAGCCTTCAGCAGAGTCCGCCATACTTCCGATCTCGGATGCGGCCAGGCAGCCGGAACGAACAGTACCTCTATCCCTTTCAGAGCCATCATTCTTATCCACTCTACAAACCTTAAATCATAGCAGGTCGCAACGCCCACTGTCACACCATCCAGCTCAAAAACCCCTAGCTCATTTCCTGATTTAAATATAGTATGCTCATCTGCAGGTGAGAAGAGATGGACTTTGTCGTACGCATGCACCAAATCCCCTTTCCTGTCAAAACTGTAACTTGTGTTGTAGTAGCCGCTATCTTTCTTGACGGCCACCGACCCACCGACGATGTTGATTTGGTGCTTGCTCGCCAGCTCACTCAGAAGATTTTGGGTCTCATACCCTTCCTCGTCTGCAGTAGCACTCATATTGTCAGGAAAAAATGATACATTCCACATTTCTGGAAGAACGATGGTGTCCGGTTTACTAGACTTAACAGATTTCTCAATTAACTTACGGATTCTGTCCCTGTTTTTACCAGGCTCATTAAATGCCACATCCATTTGAATAGCACTGACCTTCACACTGATTCCTCCTTATGAGTACTCCGCTTCAATTTTCTGAACTTCTTCATATAAATAACGGTTGACTGGACAATCCAGCCCATACTTCTCGGCCTTTTTCAAAATCGTTCCTGAAAACAGCTCCACTTCTGATAGACGCTTGGCCAGGCCATCCTGTCTCATTGATGGCATGCCATCCGAATCCACGGTGTCTATTATGTCGAAAGCCTTTTGTATATGTTCGTTCTCCAGCTTGATCCTCTCTGCTTGAGCAATCATTACTACTTCCTCCATGGCGGATTTTGCCTGATCATGATATTCTCCGCCCGTTTGAACGCCACCAAAATTTGACTGGTTGACCATAACCACTTGGTTTACACCAACGTTCATCATGAACTTCTCCCAAATTTTCAAAGTAATATCTTCCTCGACTGCATATGGAAACTGTGCTTCGTCAAATATTGACTTAACAGCCTCCAGTCTTTTCTGTTTATCTGATCTATCCACTCCAATCTGGAGCCAGCCTTTTACTTTGGACCGAACATTCTGACCATCTCGTGTTGCATCCATTCCTATCGCTACTGTAGGAATGACTTTTTCATAGCCAAACTCTCGCCCAAGAATACCTTCGCTGGAAATCCCATTGATTAACGATAGGATTGTAGACTCGTCTCCCACCTGATTTTTCATAGAATTCAACGCGCTATCAAGTGCCAGCGATTTGGTACAGACTATGATCAGATCCGCTGGGGTACTCTTTTCGGATTCCAGAACATAATTGAAATCGCATGGAATACCGTTTAATGTCACTCCTTCTCTTTCATATCTTCTCTTTCTTTCTTGATTTACTACCACTCTTACCCGATTTTTGCCTAAAGCTTCTGACAAGTGCTGTCCATACAACACACCCAAAGCCCCTAATCCGATTATTGCAACTGTCTTCTCATTCATAAAAAATCTCCCCGTATACTCATGTAAATTATTTTACTATCTTATCATACAATCAGAATATTTCAGACATTATTTAAGTGGCTCGCAGAAACAGACATGTCCGGTCAGAACGACACGATCTCTGCATTAGGTCTAAGCTTCATGAGATAATCCACTATCTAATGAATCAACTCAAGGGCAGTCATTTAAATTTCAAATGATAATGGTTACTTTATTGAATGCCGTTTATAAAGATACTGCGTATAAAAAAAGCAGGAAAAGCAGAGAGATTCTCTCCAGCTTTTCCTGCTTTCAATGCTTTCATTATGTGTCTGATGACACGACAGCAGTTTGGTGACTTTTCTTACATCATGCCGCCCATTCCGCTTGGGTCCATTCCGCCAGCAGGTCCATCGTTTTCAGATGGAATTTCTGCTACCGCAGCTTCAGTTGTCAGCAGAAGCGCTGAAACAGATGCAGCATTTTGAAGAGCTGAACGGGTTACTTTTGTTGGGTCAATGATACCCGCTTGTACCATATTGACCATTTCGCCTGTAGCTGCATTGAATCCAATGCCAGGTTCAACGTGTTTCAGACGTTCAACAATGACACTTCCGTCCAGACCAGCATTTGAAGCGATCTGACGCACAGGTTCTTCCAATGCACGAAGGACAATTTTCACACCAGTTGCTTCGTCACCTTCAACATCGATTGTTTCCAGTTTATCAAGAATGTTGATGTAGGCAGTTCCACCACCAGCGATGACACCTTCTTCAACTGCAGCACGCGCAGCGTTCAATGCGTCTTCGATACGCAGTTTACGTTCTTTGATTTCAGTTTCAGTTGCTGCTCCAACTTTGATGACTGCAACGCCGCCTGCCATTTTAGCAATACGTTCCTGCAGTTTTTCACGGTCGAATTCAGAGTTTGTTTCTTCAGCTTGAGCACGAAGCATCGCCACACGCTGTTCGATATTCTCTTTTTCACCAGCACCTTCAACAACAGTTGTGTCGTCTTTAGTTACAACAACTTTTCCTGCAGTTCCCAGCTGATCGATCGTCACATCTTTAAGGTCCAGCCCAAGATCACTTGTGATGACTGTTCCGTTTGTAAGGATAGCGATGTCTTCCAGCATCCCTTTACGACGGTCACCGAATCCTGGTGCTTTAACAGCAACAACGTTAAGCGTTCCGCGGATCTTGTTCAATACAAGCGTAGGCAGTGCTTCTCCTTCGATGTCGTCTGCAATGATCAGAAGCGGACGATTCTGCTGCATGATGTTTTCAAGAACAGGAAGGATTTCCTGTACAGAAGAAATTTTCTTGTCTGTAATCAGGATGTAAGGATTATCCAAGTTTGCTTCCATTTTCTCGTTATCCGTTACCATGTACTGAGACAGGTAGCCGCGATCGAACTGCATTCCTTCAACAACATCCAGTTCAGTTTCGATTCCTTGAGATTCCTCGATTGTGATAACGCCGTCGCTTCCTACACGTTCCATCGCATCTGCAAGCAGCTTACCGATTTCTTCGTCGCCAGATGAGATGGCAGCAATTTGCGCGATAGACTCTTTGTCTTCTACTTTAGTAGAGATGTCACGTAGAGATTCGACTGCTTTTTTAGTTGCCAGTTCGATTCCGCGACGGATGCCTACAGGGTTAGCACCTGCAGTGACGTTTTTCATTCCTTCATTGACGATTGCCTGGGTTAGAACAGTCGCAGTGGTTGTTCCGTCACCTGCGATATCGTTTGTTTTGCTTGCTACTTCAGCTACAAGCTGAGCACCCATATTTTCGAATTTGTCATCCAGTTCGATTTCTTTCGCGATGGTCACCCCATCATTAGTGATTTGTGGTGCACCGAAAGATTTGTCCAAGATAACATTTCTACCTTTTGGTCCTAATGTCACTTTAACTGTATCAGCAAGTTTATCTACGCCACGCAGCATTGCTGCACGTGCATTTTCAGAAAATTTGATTTCTTTAGCCATGGTAATAACCGCTCCTTCAATATTAGTTTTTTAATGAATCAGTGGTTCAAATTAGTCAACGATTGCAATGATGTCTGTATCTTTAACTACTAGATAATCGGTTCCTTCATACTTGATTTCAGAACCGGCATACTTTTCAAAGATAACCTGATCGCCGACAGAAACTGATACGTCAGCTCGGCTTCCGTTATCAAGAAGTTTTCCGTCTCCAACAGCTACAACAACTGCTGATTGCGGCTTCTCTTTTGCTGAATCAGGTAAAACTAATCCGCTTGCAGTTTTCTCTTCCTCTTTCTTCACTTCAAGAAGTACACGATTTCCTAAAGGTTTTAACATGATGTAATCCCTCCAAAATAAGTAGTTTTTATTTTTTCACTAAACATGTAGTGAGATGTGAGCGTTAGCACTCTCGACCTTCGAGTGCTAACTCCATTACCTAGTATATTCAAAACTGTGATTTCTTGCAAGCCCTAACCTTAATTTTTTCTGATAAATTTCCCAGGTGGAAACCGGCTGGTATTTGTGTTAAATTACTATATATTGTGGGAATATCATTTAAAGGATGAACAACATGTCAGTTAATGAAATAAATAAAAAAGCGGCTATTAACATGATCAGCTTGTTTCTTGCCGTGCAGCTTGTCTCTGCTGTAATCCCTCTCTTCTTACCTGAAAACATAGGGATCGTTGGGTTTCTTCTCCCTTCCATGGTGCTGTTTGCAATAGGCGCTATAGGCATGATCGTGATTGAGAGAAGAAAGCAGATGAGATTTGAATTCGAAGAGCGTTTCAGTCATAATCCTGTCAGAATTCTCTTATGGGGGCTGATCGGAATGTTTATCGCTATAGTCGTGCAGTCCTTCTCAAGTATTATTGAAGTAAACTTTCTGGGCTCTTCTATGGAGTCTGAAAACACTCAGTTTCTGATGGAAGTGGTTAGAAATTATCCGTTCTTTCTTCTCCTAGTTGGAGTAGCAGGGCCAGTAATGGAAGAATTTGTTTTCAGAAAAGCAATTTTTGGTCTTCTGATTGATCGGATTGGCGGCATTGGAGCTGCAGTCATCAGTTCACTGCTCTTTGCATTCATTCACTTTGACGGTCTGCTCCTAGTGTACTCTTCAATGGGACTGGTCTTCGCCTGGTTGTACTTTAAAACTAAAAACATATGGACACCAATTCTGGCACATTGTCTGATGAATGTGGCAGCTGTCCTGATCAACTTGTACTTTTCTTAAAAAGACGAGTAGTGTAGAAAGGATTTATAATGACAGAAAAACAAATCATGTTTCAAATTGCATTTAAGTATATTTTCTTCCTGTTGTTCATGTTCTTTACGATCGATTCAGTCGGCAGCAGTGGATGGGGGTTTTTCTCTTTCTTATTTGCTCTCTTCGCTACAAAAGACTTTGTACAGGGTACAAGAATGGCTGCAGCGTATCTTCGTATCAAAAAAAGTAAAAATAACAGCAAATAAAAAAAATCTTCAAAGCTTACAGACCCAATCAAGGTCAGCTTTGAAGATTTTCTTTTTATTCATTATAAAATAAGTCGTTTAAGGGATTGTCATCTTCTTCAGGTTCAGTCTTCTGATCAAAGTCCTGGTAATAATTGATGAAGTAAATCAGTGTCTGCAATTCGTTTGTCAGGTCAACGTTGTGTACTCTGACTTCTTTTGGCACAGTCACACGGATTGGGGTGAAGTTCATAATACCTCTAACTCCGCCTTTGACCAGTTTATCCGCCATCTCCTGAGCTATTTCAGAAGGTACCGTGAGAATAGCTACATCGATCTGCTGCATTTCAAGCTGATCGACCATTTCATTGATATCGTAAATAGGTACGCCCTGGTGGATCGTTCCAATCAGATCATCTTTCACATCAAATCCGGCACTGATACGGATATTGTTGTTTCTGCGAAAATTATAGTTTAGCAAGGCTTGTCCAAGGTTACCGACACCAATCAATGCAACATTGGTCAAACGGTCCTGATTCAGTGTTTTACTGAAAAAATTCATTAAAGCTTCTACATCGTACCCGTAGCCTCTTTTACCTAAAGCTCCGAAATACGAGAAATCACGTCTGATTGTTGCACTATCCACTTTAACTGCTTCACTTAATTTAGCTGATGACACACGTTCTTTACCTGCCTCGTATAGGAAACGCAAGTAGCGGTAATATAATGGCAGTCTGCGTGCAGTAGCTTTCGGGATTTTCTTATCAGCCATTGTCATTCTCCTCGTCTCAATTCATTTAATAAACAGCTTCTCTGGATCTTATCAAACTTTTCCAAAGGTGTATCTTTTCTTACCTTGTGTATTCACAAACTTACATAAGATACCATTTTATATTATACCACTAATCCCAGTAAAATAAAGTAAATCGGGTCTGAATTTGTTAAATATTTCAATAATATTCAATAATTAATCGTTTATTATTGAACAAGTTTCGGAGAATGTAAAAAAGGGAACAAGCCTAAATCGTCCTCTGTCTGAGCCTTGCAGGTTTTTCATTTAGACTAGTTTATTCTTGCTCCTGTATGCTAAACTGTTAGATATTGACAGATGACTAGGTTAGAAAATGAGGAATAGTATGATACTTTTACACACGCAAAAAATAGCAAGACATTTCGGTGCTGAAACACTTTTCGATAATGTCAGCATGGAAATAAAGGAAAATGCCAGAATCGGTCTGGTGGGTAGAAATGGTGCCGGTAAAACGACCCTTCTTAACATCCTTTCTGGAAGAGAAGAACCGGATGAAGGCACCGTTCATAAGAAAAAAGACTGTACTATCGGCTATCTTGATCAGCATACCGGTCTGGAATCTGATCTGACTATCTGGGAAGAGATGGATAAACTAACCGAACCTATTAAACAGATAGAAAGAGAAATGCATGCTATCGAGCATAAATTAAGTGATGATTCTATCGATAAGCAGTCTGATAGCTATACGGATCTTTTGTCCAGGTATGATTTTCTGCAGCAGTCGTTCAGGCAGCATAACGGCTATGGCATCGAAAGCGAGATCCGTTCAGTACTTCATGGCTTCCGATATTACCCGGAAGATTATGATACACCTATAGCAAATTTGTCGGGGGGGCAGAAAACCCGACTTGCGCTGGCCAAACTTCTTCTTGAGAAAAAGGACCTTCTTATTTTAGATGAACCGACCAACCACTTGGATATCGATACATTATCCTGGCTGGAAAGTTACCTCCAGAATTATTCCAAGTCCCTTCTCATCGTTTCCCATGACCGATACTTTCTGGATAAGGTTGTCAAAAATATATACGAAGTCAGTAGAGGCTCTGTAGAAAATTACCCGGGAAACTATTCGAATTATCTGAAACAGAAGGCTGAAAAGATCAAGCGTGAATGGAAAGTATATGAAAAGCAGCAGAAGAAAATGGCTAAACTGGAAGACTTTGTGAACCGTAATCTGGTGCGAGCTTCTACAACGAAAAGAGCCCAGGCTAGAAGGAAACAGCTTGAGAAGATGGATCCATTGGACAAGCCTCAAGGTGATGAAAAAAGTGCGCATTTCCAGTTCATTCCTGAACGAACTTCAGGGCAAGTCGTGCTTCAGACAGCTGATCTGACAATCGGATACGATTCTATTCCATTATCCGAACATGTGGATCTCAATATTCGCAAGGAAGATTCCATTGCAGTCGTAGGTCCTAATGGGGTTGGTAAAACCACTCTCCTCAAGACGCTATATAAATTGATTCCTTCAATCAGCGGTGAAATAAAGTATGGGACGAAAGTCGATATGGGGTATTACGATCAGGAACAGACAACTTTAAATGACAAGAAGACTGTACTGAATGAGGTCTGGGATGACCACCCTCTGCTCCCAGAGCAATCTGTGCGGACCCTGCTAGGATCCTTTCTATTCAGCGGGGAAGATGTCGATAAGTCTATTTCTTCTTTAAGCGGTGGTGAGAAAGCTAGAGTTGCACTAGCAAAACTGGCTCTCGAAAAAAACAATATGCTTTTGCTGGATGAACCGACTAACCACCTGGACATCGACTCAAAAGAAGTACTTGAGAATGCTCTGATCGATTTTGAAGGTACATTGCTGTTCGTTTCTCATGACCGCTACTTCATCAACAGGCTGGCTACAAAAGTCATTGAACTATCGGAAAAAGGAGCTACACTTTATTTAGGTGATTATGACTATTACCTTCAGAAAAAGGCTGAACTTGAGGCAATTGAGTCGATCGATTCTACAAGTGACTTTCCTGAAACGACTGATGCTCAATCTTCAGACAGTATGTCCGATCAGACTGCCAAGCTAACATTTGAAGCACAGAAAGAGCGTCAGAAACAGGAGCGTAAACTTACCAGAGAAATTGAGCGAATCGAAACTGAACTTGAAGATCTGGAAACTGCACTGCTGAAGATTCAGCACGAACTCAGCCAGCCGGAAACTTTCTCTGACAGTGTCAAAACAGAACGGTTATCTAATGAAAATGAGGCCCTTACCAGCAAGCAGGAAAATCTGCTGATTGAATGGGAATCACTGCATGATACGTTGGACAACTTGTAAAACGGATAAAAAGATACCTTAACTAGTCTCAACTGCGGAAAAGAGGATATGACTATGGATCAAATGGATTTGAAAATACTGCAGATTCTGCAGGAAAACGCCCGCGCATCTTTAAAAGAAATAGCCAGTGAGACCTATCTTTCCTCCCCTGCTATTTCTAATCGGATAGCTAAGCTTGAAAAAGAAGGATTTATCGATAAATACATGGCTCGAGTCAATTTAAAAAAACTCGGCTATCACATACAGGCATTCATTCAGCTTGACTTAAGCCCGAACCAGAAGAAGGATTTCTACCCTTACATCGAACATGTGCCTAATGTACTGGAGTGCAACTGTGTAACTGGCGAATTCTCGATGCTTATCAAAGTATCCTATCCCACAACTACAGAACTGGATGATTTCATCAACGACTTGCAGCAGTTCGGTAAGACCTATACACAGATTGTATTTTCTACTCCAGTTCCAACAAGAGGCCTGACCCTGCACGATTTTGACGAATAAGCTCTAAGAAAAAAGAGTGAAGCTGGAGTTGTTTTACGCCACATATCACACAAGCAATGAGGATTATCTGTTTAAGATGGGGACTCATTGCTTTTTTCTGTCCCTACGAGTAGTAGCTGTGCTGGAGTCCGAAATTTACTAAGCAAACTA
Source organism: Alkalibacterium pelagium (assembly GCF_900109325.1). Taxonomy (GTDB): domain Bacteria; phylum Bacillota; class Bacilli; order Lactobacillales; family Carnobacteriaceae_A; genus Alkalibacterium; species Alkalibacterium pelagium. Next base: position 23,062 of record NZ_FNZU01000001.1, on the reverse strand, counting down.
GAGTAGTCTTGTGGTATTTTTAATTTATGACAACGGATTGCTAATCTATTGGTCAATTAGTGACCACTCAAGTGCTGCTGACTCAACGAGTAGGCGATTATCGGTCATTTAATGCCCACTCAAATCTTAATGCTTGACCAGCGGGCAATTGTTTACCATTTAGTGCCCACTCAAACTCTACTCCTCGATGAGTGGGCACTTGTTTACTATTTAATGCCCATTCAAACTCTACATCTCAGCCAGTGGACAATAGTTGGTTATGCATCTACTAAAGTAGACCATATCCATTCAGATATCCCTCTCAAAGTAGCGAAATTTATTTGATCAGTGGAAAACTCCTTTGCAGATCCCAAAAAAGTAGAGACTGAGTAGACTGTCGCTTCCCCTAGATGATCCAAACAGAATAACAAGTAAAAACACCGTCGAATCAGAATAGCTGACTCAACGGTGTATAATATATTTGAATAATTTGCTTCTCGGTCCCAATCAGATATCATTACACTGACAAGCCCGGCTGTCCATTTAACGTAAAATCCGAGTATTCCTCTTTTTCCAGCTGAACGAATGCTGCGGCACCAATCATCGCTGCATTGTCACCACATAAACTCAACGGTGGGATAAGCAGCTCGACACCTGGCAGTTCCATACGTACAGCCTCTTCCAGTGATGTACGAAGACCTTTATTAGCCGCTACACCTCCGGCCAGAATAAGCTGTTTTACTTTTTGATCCTTCGCTGCCCGTATCGTTTTATCAACTAGAACATCCACTACTGCAGCCTGAAAGCTTGCAGCCAGATCGTTCGAGTCCATCTCTTCTCCCTTTTGTCGGGCATTATGGACTGTATTGATAAAGGAACTTTTCAACCCACTGAAACTGAAGTCGTAATTGTCTTCCTGAATCATCGCTCGCGGGAAGTTGTAAGTGTCTTTTCCCCGATGGGCCATTTCATCTATATGCTTGCCTCCAGGGTATGGCACACCAATCACCCGTCCGATTTTATCGTAGGCTTCTCCTGCCGCATCGTCACGTGTTTCTCCAACAATTTCAAAGGAATCTGGCCCTGACATATAAATCAGCTCAGTATGTCCACCGCTCACAACCAGTGACAAAAGCGGGAAAGTCAGTCTGGATACTAACTGGTTCGCAAATATATGGCCTTTAATGTGGTTGACTGCGATCAGCGGAAGGTCGTGAGCAAAGGCGATCGCTTTTGCTGCATTGACACCGATCAGCAACGCACCGACCAGGCCAGGTCCTTCTGTTACGGCCACTGCATCAAGTTCTGCGTAAGACACTTCGGCCTCTTTCATTGCTTCTTCTATAATCAACGTAATCTGCTCCACGTGATGGCGACTGGCAATTTCCGGGACAACCCCTCCAAAACGCTGATGGCTCTTAATTTGTGAGGCCACGATGTTCGACAGAATCGTGTCTCCATTCTGAATCACTGCTGCACTCGTTTCATCACAGCTTGTTTCAATAGCTAATATCAGCTTATTTGTCATCTTTTTCCTTCTTTCTAATTTCACATAACATAATTATTGCATCTTCTTCAGGCTCATTATAGTACCCTTTTCTCATGGAAATTTCCTTGAATTGATGGGCGGCATAAAAAGTCCGGGCTGTTAAGTTAGATTCTCTGACTTCGAGAAAAAGAATCTTAACCCCATTTGCCCGGCAGTGTGTTTTATAGGCTTCAATCAGTTGAGAGGCAACTTTCTGATTCTGAGAGGCTGGTTCTACTGCAATAGAATAAACTTCAGCTTCATCAAGAATAATCTTCCCACCGACATAGCCGACTGGCCTATCCTCAATTTCCGCTATGAAAAATGTCAGGTCAGATCGGGCTACAGTTTGTTCATATTGTTCTTCTGTCCAAGGTGATCCATAGGCAAATGCCTCTTCTGCTAGTCTATAGAAGTCATGCCCCAATTCTTCATCTGTCTGATACAGACGGACTCTGACCTTTCTGTTTTCCATAAGCGGTGCCTCTTTCTATTTCTGTTCATCAGTTAACTGCTTGATTCTAAAACTCATTTCCAGAGCATCTTCATGATCGTTAGCATAGTAATTTCTCTTTATTCGACCTTTTTCAAATCCAAGCGTGGTATAAAGACTCTGTGCTGTTTCATTAGAAACTCTTACTTCCAGAGTTACCTCTGAAATCTCTTCTTTTTCCGCGATCTTGATTATCTCTCTCAGTAAATATGTCGCGATTCCCTTGTTCTGATATTCAGGGACAGTCGCTATATTTGTAATATGTGCTTCCTGTCCGACGACCCAGGCCCCAACAAACGAGACGGCCTCTTCTCCTTCATAAACTACAATGTAAAAAGCATTCTTATTATAGCGTATTTCATGAAGTATGGCGGACCTGTTCCAAGGTGTCTGTCCATTATAACATCGTTTTTCGATTGTGAGAATGCTGTTGACATCCTCTTCTTTTGCAATACGGCTGCTTAAAAAACGCTCATCAGAAAGTGGATAGAAAGGCTGATCCAGTTTGATCCGTGCTGCTATAGGGACGAATGTCCGCGTCGTCGTCTTGGTGACTCTGTCAGAAAACCAGTCTTTAAAGTTTTTCAATCCACCCGCCTCCTTGGGCATGTTCAGGATGGGCATCCATCCAGTTCTGTTCAGCTTCAGCACGTTTCAGGTATTCAGGTTCAAATAAATGGGCCGGTTCTGGTTCAAGATTTTGGCCGAGTTCGATTGCTATACTTGCTCTAGGATAGTGACGACTGGATGGGAGTGCAATTAGATGGTCACCCAGCTTTGACTTGAATGTCTCAAAATGACGGGCAGCATCCTGTCCGACCAGCTGGACCGTTCCTTCCAGTGTACTCAGGTAATCCGCCCACTTCTCTGCAGAGATATGAGTGTCGTTTTCTACAGCGACTACACCGAACCCGGCATCTTCATATCTATAAAGTCCTGTGTAGATGTTACCCCTTCTGGCATCGAAAACAGGCACGACAAAGCTGCCAGGAATTCTCTCTCCATTACCTGCAAGTACGTGCAGACTTGACAGACCAACCAGCTCTGCATTCAGACTGTAGGCCAGTGTCTTGGCAACCGTAACTCCGATCCTTACTCCTGTATATGACCCGGGTCCTTTAGCAACGACCACTCGTTCAATGTCTCGTGGCTTCCAACCGGCTTCGCTGACCAGCTCTTCTACAGCCGGCATCAGTTGAATGCTATGGTTTCTTTTTATATTTACTGTCTTTTCCATAACCAGTTCAGTTCCATCTGTTAATGCAACAGACATCACCTGGTTGGACGTGTCGATCCCGAGAGTTTTCATTCTACAGCTCCTCAATCTCTATCTATTTAAATTTAGTTTAGCACATTTTGTGTGTCTTGAGAAACGAATCAGTGTGTGACAAATCGTTTCTTTTGAATTATTCCCGCATACTACTTACAATGAAATTAAAATTAAAACTATATTATCAATTGAAAGGTGGAGAAGCAAATGGATGAAAATAAAGACAGTTTGAAGCATAAAGCTAAAGGTGCCAAAGATAAAGCAGTTGGTGGAATAAAAGATTCTTTCGGTGATGCGACCGACGACAAAGGAAAACAAGCTGAAGGGAAAGCTCAGAAAGCTAAAGGGCACGGTCATGATGCAGTTGGAGACGCTAAAGAAGACGACAACAGAGACTGAGGATTACCGGTTACACATCTTGTCCAGCTTCGGTTTTCAGTGACTGAGGCTGGATTTATTTATACCCTGCATAAGTTGAAAGGAGATTATAAATGAGCAAAATACTGATTACAGGTGCCACAGGGCTGATTGGAGCGAACCTGACAAAACACTTAAAAGGAAAACATGATCTAGTACTGGCTGATATCGATTTTTCTGATTTCCCTGAAGAACTGAAGGACGGGGCTAAACTCGTAGAAGCCGATTTGTCTAAGCTCGACAAGTGGAAGGATGCTCTGGACGGTGTCGAGTATGTCATTCAACTGGCAGGAAATCCTGATCCGGACGCAGATTTTTATGATGAACTAGTGGATCTGAACTATGTGCTGCCTCAGAATCTATATAAACAGGCCGAGAAGTCCCCCTCATTAAAACGGATCATTTTTGCAAGTTCGATTCATGCAAGCGATGCCTATCCGCACAACGTTCAGGTAAAAACAACGGACCAGGTCAGGCCCGATGACTTGTATGGCGTATCCAAAGCCTATCTCGAAGCACTGGCCAGTTATTATGCCTATAAAAAAGGGATCGAGTCGGTTGGGATTCGAATTGGGGATTACAAAGATGATGAAAGTGAGCTGGATCCTGAAGCAGACTTTCATTCAATGGGCATGTACTTTTCAGCTCGTGACATGAATCATCTGATCGACTGCTGTCTGAAAGCTGAACTGGAGGAACCCTATCTGCTGGTCAACGGGGTATCCAACAATGCCTTCCCGAGACTGGATATCGATTCTGCACGAGTAAAATTGGGCTATACTCCACAAGATGATGCTTTTGCTATTTTGAATAAAGGATAAATCTTCGAAATCTATTAGAAAAGACCTGCTTAAAGAGTAGCAGGTCTTTTCTAATTCACTTTTTCAATGCTCGTTACGTACTCTCCCGGACAATCAGTTTCGTTGACGTGATGACAGTCTTCGTAACATCGCGTCCGTCCTGTATCCGTTCATGCAGTAGCTGGATCCCGCTGCTGCCCATTTCTTCAGTATACACTTTGACAGTTGTCAGTGAGGGCGTAATGTATTTCGCTGTAGAGATATCGTTAAAGCCGATAAGACTCATGTCTTCAGGGACTTTAATGTTTTTTTCATATAGAGCCTTCAGGCAGCCAATTGCTATTGCATCATTTGCTGCCACAAACGCAGTAGGCCGCTCGTTTTTATCTAGCTGATCCAGTATCTTCAGCATATTCTTCCTACCATCTTCCACTCGGAATTCACCAACCTGGAAATAATCAGATGAATAAAGCCGCTTGCGCTTCAGATATTCCTTCATCGTCTTTTCACGAGGGTCGATCCAATTCCCTGTACCGTCACTGAAGGATTCTTCCCCTCCGATGAAGCCGATACGCTTATGCCCCTGCTTGATCAGGTATTCGATGTTTCCCTTGATGGCATCTTTGAAATTGACCAATACACAGTCAACATCTGCTTGAGGCTTGAAATCAACAAAACACAAAGGAAGCTCTTTATCCCGAAACTGCTTCACCTGATGCTGACTGTATTTCCCAATAGCCAGTATACCAGCCAGATTGTCATGATCGATCAGTTCATCCTGATCATATAGTCGTATGAAATCGTAACCGAGCTCCTGGGCTTTTTTTTCAGCACTTATTCGGATCGACATGTAATAGAGGTCGTTCAGTTCCTCAGACTCACTGACCCAGTTGACAATGGCAATCGTCCCTTTTTTTCTAGTCATCACTTTCTTGTGACTTCGGTATTCCAAAGCTTCTGCAGCTTCGAATATTCGTTTCTTTGTTTCTTCGCCGACAGACAAGGTCGGATCATAGTTGAGTACTCGGGACACAGTAGAAGTTGATACCCCAGCCTTTTTTGCAATGTCTTTAAGAGTGGCCATCCCTTCCCTCCTTAAGTAAAAAATTTATGATCAAATGGTTCAGTCTGCTCTTACACCGAACTGGTAAGTCGTCTGCGACGTAAATGTTTCACCAGGTCTTAGAATGATGTTTCCGAATCCAGGTTGATTGACCGCATCCGGAAGGGTTTGAGTCTCCAGAGTGATTCCAGCATATTGACCAGCCGGTTCACCTTGAATCTCAAAGTCGTCCACTTCCGCATTATGTGTAAAGATAACGACACTGTTGCAGTCTGTAAAGAATTTCACTTCTCTACCTGATTCAGGATCGAACAGAATCCCTTCCGGTCCGTCATTTTTTAGGCTTAAGACAAATGGATGATCTAACCCGGATAAAGGTGAGATTTGCGGATGATCAGCCAGTACGGCCTCTTTAACCGCTTTGAAGGATGTAAAGTCAAAAGGTGTCCCTTCTACCTTATCCAGCTCTCCTTTTGGCAGGTTTTCTCCTCCCAGTGGTGCATAGAAGTCACTGTTCAGCATCAGCTGATGATCCAGAATCGTTTTTTTGATGTCACCAGTCAGGTTAAAGTAGACGTGATTTGTCGGATTGAACAATGTTGGAGCATCTGTTTCTGCCTGATAATCAATTATCCATTCATCTTCTTCTGTCAATGTATACGTGACAGTTACTGATAGATTTCCAGGGAATCTGTTTTCCCCTGCAGGGCTGTTAAAAGTAAAAATCAGACTTGCACGCGAGTCACTTTCTTCAGTTCTGACTTCCCATAACTTCGTATCGAAGCCTTCTGGTCCACCGTGAAGCAGATTTTCTCCCTCGTTGACATCCAGCTGATAATCGATCCCGCTTAGTGTAAACTGACCTCTAGTGATCCGACCGGCAACTCTTCCAATTGTTGCACCGTAAAATGGACGGTGGGCAATAAAATCTTCGAGATTTTCTACATTTAACGTAATATTCTCTCTTTTACCATTTTTGTCTGGCGTGACTATTTTAGTCAGAGTGGCTCCGAACGGCATGGCACTGATCGCTACCCCATTACTGTTAGTCAGTGTATACTCAGGTACGTCAACTCCATCAACTTTTCCAAAACTTTTACTAGTAATCTCCATATTCTTTCCTCCCGTTTGTTTACCGATTAAATTAATACGTTTCCATTATACCTTTTTTAAGTGAGTGATAAACCGTTTAAAGGCTTCTTTTCCATTATAATCCGTCTTGAATACTCCTGCATCTTTAAGTACCTGCAGAAACACTTCTCCAACAGCTTTATCAACAATCGATCCAACAGTTTCTTCGGTTATTTCATGCTCACTTTTCAGCTCGTCAGCCCATGACTGATGGATAGGATCGACTGCTTCGATTCGTCCAAGAAGGTAGTCACGGACCTGATTCAGCTCGTCTTTTAATCTAGGGGGCAGGATTGCCAGACCCATTACCTCAATTAAGCCGATATTTTCCTTTTTGATGTGCTGAACAGGTGGATGAGGATGAAAGATTCCATCAGGATAGGCTTCAGATGTCCGATTATTCCGTAAAACTAGATCCAGTTCGAATGCCTTCCCTTTTCTACGGGCAATCGGTGTCACAGCATTATGTGGTACACCACCTGTTTCGGATAATATTTCTACGGATTTATCCGAGTAGCCTTCCCAGACCATCATTACTTTTTCTGCGGCGTCTATCAGACTATCCTTCGAATTACTTGTTAAACGGATCACTGACATTGGCCACTTGATGACAGCCGCCTTGACATCCGTCATTCCTTCGAGTTCAAAAGCAAACACTTCTTCAGCTCGCTCAAGCGGGAACGTATGGCGCCCACCCTGATAGTGGTCATGAGATAAAATTGAGCCGCCTACGATTGGCAGACCAGCATTGGATCCAACAAAATAATGCGGCAGGACGGTCAAAATATCCGTCAGGTTTCTGATTGCTTGAATCCCGACATTCATTTCTCGATGAACATGGGATAAAAAGATGCAGTGCTCATTGTAATACGCGTAAGGAGAGTACTGGAATCCCCAGTCTTCCTCGCCGACGGTCATGCGAATGATTCGGTGGTTAGCCCGACCTGGGTGAGACAAATGCCCTTCATATCCTTCGTTTTCCATACAAAGCATGCACTTTGGATAATTCGGCTTGTTCTTTCCGGCTCGAGCAATTTCTTTTGGATCTTTTTCGGGTTTGGACAGATTGATTGTAATCTCCAGCTCACCATATTCTGTTTCATGTTTATACTCTATATTTTTAGCTATTTCTCTTGTCTTGATGTAATTGGTCTGGCGGCTCAGCCCAAAAAATTGATCAGTAGCTTTTTGGGGACTCTGATTGTAATCTTTCCAGAACTGATGATTGACGTGGGACGGGGCAGGAGTAAACAGATCCATCAATTTTGCACTAAATACATCTTTAGAGGATGGCAAGTCTTCGATCTGATCGGTTGAAACAGCGTAATTTATCAGTTCGTCCAATAGCTCCAACGCGGTATTTTTCCTATCTGAAGGAGAAAGATTTTCCAATGCATCCACTTTCAGCAACGCAGCCAGTCTGTTGGCTAGATAAATTCTGTCTGTCTGATGAACGAGGCCCGACTTTACCTGGGACTCTATAAAGTCAGCAATAGTCTGATTAATCCCATGTGTAGTGTATATCTTAGTCATTATTCACCCATTCCTTTGTGCCATCTTCCGTTTCTGCAATATAAAACTCTGCTTCATATCCAATTTCTTCCTTGAATCCCTGACCCACCTGAGCGATAAACTCATCGACGTGATTATCCTCGACGATGGCAATACAGCAGCCTCCAAAGCCTCCGCCTGTCATACGAGCACCAACTGTGCCTTTCTGCTGCCAGGCCAGCCTCACCAGAAGATCCGTTTCTCTGACAGTCACCTCATAATCTTGATGAAGGGACTCGTGAGATTCATTCATATACTGACCGAACGCCTTCAGGTCATTATTCTTCAGAGCTTCTGCAGCCCGTTCAGTCCTTGCACTTTCATAGACAGCATGTCTTGCCCGTCTGATCAGAATCTCATCTGATATGACACGTTTATGCGCCTCAAAGGCCTCTTCTGTCAGTTCACCTAAACTCCTGACATTCACTGCTGTCTGAAGCTGCTCTAACGCCGTCTCACACTGCTCACGACGGGTATTGTATTCAGAATCGACCAGCTCTCTTCTGGTCATTGAATTCATGATGACTATTTTATGATCGGGCAGATCGACTGGAATCTCTTCGAATTCCAGTGTGTTTGTATCAAGAAGCAGTGCACTGCCTGCTTTGGACATGCCGATAGCAAACTGATCCAGAATACCTGAGTTAAGGCCTAAAAATTCATTTTCAGTCCTCATCCCCAGTTTGACTAGATCCAGCTGATCGATGTCCAGCGAGAACAGGTCTCTGACGATTACTCCTGTCAGCAGTTCAAGAGAAGCTGAGGATGATAGAGACGCCCCGTTAGGGATTGTCCCATAAATATAAAGATCGAATCCATGGGATAGTCTTCCAGTTTTTTCCTGAATATAAGTCACCATCCCCTTGACATAATTCAGCCAGTTGTCTTCTTTTTTATAGGATAAATCCTCAAGACCAGCTGTCAGAATGCCCACTTCCGGAAAGTTTCCGGAATACGCCTGAATCATCTGATCTTCCCTCTTCTTAACAACTCCATATGTTCCCATAGTAATTGCGCATGGAAACACTTTTCCGCCATTATAGTCAGTGTGCTCGCCTATCAGATTGATTCGCCCAGGAGAAAAGAAAACACGCTTCCCTTCATATCCAAAAGCTTCTTTAAATCCCTCCATCAGTTCATTCTTCTTCATAGTATATACGCTCCTCTACTTGTAGTCATTAACATTGTAACCCTTTTAGTAAAACTATACAAGTAAATTTACTAAACTTGTTTGTGCATAATAAATCAGTCTCTGGATGGATAGTAAAACCTTAGTCAGTAATGTAAAATATTAGTAATAAGATGAAAGCTAGCATCAAAATGTGACAGACCATTCATTATTCACTAAGAACTCACATAACATTAGTCCGGTTTTCTAAAATGTTGCAGTTCGATATGGTATAATATGAACAGGTCCAATATTAATACAATTTATAATGCATAGGAGGGACTTACATGCCATTCTTTCCATTTTATTGGGATCCCACAATGATCCTGATTATCATAGGTATGATTATTTCCGGATTTGCAAGTATGTACGTGCAGTCCACTTACAGTAAATACAGCAACGTGAAGAGTAAACGAGGGTATACCGCATCCGATGTCTGCCGTGAGATTTTGAACGCTGCTCAGCTGAAAAATGTCCGACTTGAAGGGATCAGGGGTAACCTGACAGACCACTATAATGCACAGGACAATGTCCTCAGATTATCCGATACCACTAGGAATTCAACATCAGTAGCCGCTATCGGTGTAGCAGCCCACGAGGCTGGACACGCCATGCAGGATCGCGACAACTACGGTCCGCTTCGTCTACGTGCAGCACTTGTACCCGTGACGAACTTCGGACAGACAGCTGCTTTCCCTATCCTGTTTCTTGGATTTTTCATGGGGTATCAGCAGACACTGATCAATATTGGAATTCTCCTTTTCTCACTGACCCTGCTGTTTCAGCTGGTCACTTTACCGGTAGAATTCGATGCGTCTAAACGTGCCATTCGCATCCTTGAAGAGCAAGGCCTTCTTACAACTGAAGAACTGCCTCAAGCCAAGAAAGTCCTGAACGCCGCAGCATTGACTTATATTGCCGCAGCAATTGCTTCATTCCTTAGCGTCTTGAGACTCTTCCTGATTTTTGGTGGAGGCGGCAGACGTCGCAGATAACTCGAACTGAAACAGACAGCCTCATCGTCACCTTGTTAAAGGTTAACGATGAGGCTGTTTTATTATTATTTAATTGATGCATACTGTATCAACAACGGAAAGAATTCTACAGCTGATTTCCTTGTGAATCGAGATGCGTTCTAAAGAAATTTCGTATTACTTTTAATTTCAGTCTTTGCGGGGAAATCTGATAAGAGGACATCTTAATTCAAGTTCAGTTCTTCTTATAGCAAGTGTATAACTTTTCTATTCGATCCATATCCAACCTCTTTTGACGATTATTTATTTAAGCAGCTGATGAATGGTCTCTTTACTTCTGGACAATTCTTCAACAGGGGTCCTCATATTGTATTCCAAAACAAGGTCAGGCTCAGCATCCAGTTCTTTTAGTGTCTGGAAGACACTCTCCCAGTCAATCGCTCCTTGCCCTATAGGCAGGTGATTGTCCACATTTCCCCTCGTATCATTAATATGAAGGGCCAGAAGCTTGCTGTTCAGTTCTTTCATGACAGTTGCAATGGGCCACCTGGTAATCTGAGCATGGCCGACGTCGAGGACTGCACCCACCACATCTTCTTTGAACGAGTGAATAAAAGAAATAAAAGCGTCGTGATCAAACAATTCTCTCTGCCGATCGCCACCATTTTCTATAGCCAGTCTGACCTTGCACTGTTTAGCAGTAGGAATCAGAGTCCTTATTCCTTTAAGAGCATAGTGTCGGCTTTTTTCCTTGTCAAATGTCGTCGGATGAATGACACCTGGACTGATGACCACATGAGATGCCTGGATCCGTCCGGCAAAACGGATGGTTTTTTTGTACTGTTCCAATGCTGCAATCCTGACTGGTCCCCACTCACTAGCCATATTCAAATCATAGTGAGGGGCATGGACACTATATTGAGCGCCTGCTCTTCTCAATTGTTGAATAAGTCCCTCTTTGTGATTGTCTGTAATGTGAGACCAGTGAGTACCATCCATGAACAGCTCTACTTTATCTGCACCTAGTTCAATACATGAGTTTACGGCCTCCATAGGCTGAGATTCCAGAAGGGGCAGTGTCGAATAAGAAATTATCGGCATAAGGTCGTCCTCCTTTTTCCATTTCTTGTGAATCTTCTATAGGGACTGGCAGCTTTCGATATAGTCTTTAAGTATATGCACTGCCTGAACGCAATCGTTCAAATCAGACCATTCTGCAGGATTGTGACTTATCCCATTTTTACTACGAACGAAAATCATAGCGGATGGAACATGCTGACCGACGATCATGGCATCGTGACCTGCTCCACTAGGAAGATAAAAGGGTCTGATTCCTTTCTCCTGCATCGCTGTTTTCAGTTTGTCCTGAAGGTCCTTTTTTATAGGGACTGGCGGCACATTATGTACCGTTTCGCAAGTCAAAGTGATTGCCCAGGATTCACTGATATCCTCTGCCGTTTGTATAATAGCGTCAATCAGCTGCTGACGTGTATTCTCAAAAATATCCCTGATATCCACGTAAACTATGACTTCCCCAGGAATCACATTCGTTCCATTCGGCTTGACCTCAATATTCCCAACTGTCGCTACTGCAGAGTCGTTTATTTTTTGAGGAAGATGACTGATATAGTGGATAAAATGTCCAGCCGCAACCAACGCGTCCTGTCGATCAGTCATAGGCGTGTTTCCGGCATGACCAGCCTGTCCTTTAAATGTCAGTCTCAACCAGTAGGGGCCGGCAATTCCAGTTACAATTCCACACGGCAGCTGCTCTTTTTCAAGCCGCTTGCCCTGTTCGATATGCACTTCGACATAGGACTCGATATCACTGTGCGGACGTTCGGCCGATTTGAATCCTTCAACACTTAATCCCACATCCTTAATGACCTCTTCAAAGGAGCGGCCGTCAAAATCTTCCTTAGCCTGCATAGCCTTAATATCCGTATCCCCCATCATGGCTTCGCTGCCTGTCAGCCCTCCGTTGAAGCGCGACCCTTCTTCATCAGTAAAAGCCACTATTTCCAAAGGTTTTTCAGGTGCATACCCTGTTTCTTTCCATGACTGAGCAACTTCTAGAGCTGAGAGCACACCTATTGTCCCGTCAAAATGTCCTCCGTTAGGGACAGTATCGACATGGGATCCGCTCATAATAACTGGTTTGTCAGGATGTTTCCCGTCCAATCTGCCTATAATATTGCCTGCTCCATCTTCTCTCACCTGCATTCCGGCTTCTTCCATCCATTTAATTATCCAGTTTTTAGCATCCCGCTCTTCCTTTGAGAATCCCGGACGACGTGAGCCATTATCCTCAGTAAGCCCTATCTTAGAAAGTACGCCCAGACGGTACGCGAGTCTCTCCCCAGATACTCCTTCAACAGTCAGCTTACTGTCATAGTCTGAAAGTAATTGCCGTTCCAAATCAAATGTGTTTTTAGTCATATGTTCCTCTCCCCCGGAATTATTGAGTTTATTATAGCATGACTTAACTCAATTACACACGACTCACGGTCAGAAACCTGATTCCATGGCCTCTATGCCTAACGGACTTGCACCACAAGGGAATGGATCTTATAAAGGACTCACTATAGTATATGACATGCAAAACCCTTAAGCTGGGAGGACCTAATAGTTTATCTAGATCCCCTCAGTTTACGGAACTATACTTATAGGGCGAATAGCGACACCTTAGAGACAGCAATTTTTCGGAACTGTAGCTAGAGGTCGTTTAGCAACACTTTGTACACATTGATTTTTCAGAACTATAACTAGAGGCTGATTAGTGACACTTTGGAAACTATAATTTCCTGGAACTGTAATTAGAACCTTGCTAGTTATACCTTAGACTCTGCTGAAGTTCCGGAACTGCAACTGGCCGGCACGCTAGCGATACCTTTTCCTTTATCAAACAGTCGGAATTACATCTATAACCCACTTGTGCTCAAATAACTCTGAAAATCAGAAGAAGTTTCTCTATGTATTTATTAAATTCGTTATTACACATATATAGTACTGCCCACAACACCGCTCTTTTACAAAAAAAAAAACGATTCGTCGGACGAATCGAACAGCATTGCCATTAAAAGAAGAAAAAACCGGTCAGACGATAATAGTGTCGTCTGACCGGTTAGCCTGTGTGAGCTAATTTGTATTTTCAGCAATTACTTTACTGCATCTTCTGCAAAGACAACTGACCATTCATCACGTTTTGAAAGGAAGCGTTCAGCAACTTCTTTTGCTCCTTCAAGAGTATGATGCGCTGCCCAGCCACACTGTACCTCATTGCTTGCCGGTACTTCGTCAGCTTCCAGTACGTCTTCCATCGTCTTTTCAAGTACTTCGAGGATTTCATCGATATTATCGTGGTTCAGAACAGTCAGATAAAACCCTGTCTGGCAGCCCATAGGACCGAAATCGACGATATAATCCGCATGGTTACGGATATGCTCGGCAGTCAGATGTTCAAGGGAATGCACGGCCATCATGTCCATGTGTTCTTTGTTAGGCTGTGAAAACCGGACATCATACTTAACAATCAGATCGCCGTTCGTTCCTGTTTTTCTATCCGCCACTCGGACATAAGGAGCCTGTACTTTTGTATGGTCAAGGTTAAAACTTTCGACGTTCATTTTTTTATCAGCCATTATTGATTATCTCCTTTTAAAATATCCATATTTTTTACATCTTTTACTTTCGTGCCTTCAAATACCCAGACGAAATCATTCATTTGAGTAAAGGATATCTGGGAAAATCCAGCTTTGTTCAGAGCAGTATAAACGGTGTCCAGTAGAGGATAGTACTCTCTTCTCAAGTCTTCAGCAAGATCACTGTAGCCCCTGCTTTCGGCTTCTTCAATGACACTGTCATAGACATCCTGAGATACGAAAATCGTATCAGCAAAAACGAGCTTCCCACCTTCGGCCAGCTGCTGGGCATAGAATCTTACTGCTTCGCTTTTTTCTTCATCATCCAGATGATGAAAAACGTATGAGCTGACGATCGTATCCAGTGGTTTGTCGGGTAACGGATACTCCTGCATGTCCCCATCGTGAATCGTAAAATCGTCCGGCAGCTTTTCTTTAGCCAGTTCACGCATTTCTGGTGAGGGCTCGACAGCAAAAACTTCCTTACCGGCGTTCAACAGTTTTTCAGTCAGGTTCCCAGTTCCAATACCAAACTCAAGTACATGATTGCCGCTTCTATTCACTATTTCTGTCAGTATTTCCTCATATCCTGCGAACACTTCTTTATATTCTTCATCATTACCTTTGACGGAAGCATCATAATTCTTGGCCCATCCAGTAAATACTTCTATAAATTCTCGACCCATACCGCTCACTCCTTTACATCATGTGATTATCTGCAATTTCCCTGATGTTCTCTTCTTTGGTCTTCACTACTTTGGCGGGAATACCGACAGCCGTTACCCCTTCCGGAATGTCTTTTAAAACGACTGCACTGGCTCCTATTTTAGCCTGTTTGCCTATTGTGATATTACCGATTACCTGAACGTGTGCGGATAGAAGGACTCCGTCACCAATAGTCGGATGGCGTTTGCCTGCCTGATCGCCCCGTCCACCTAGAGTGACGGCGTGAAACATCTTGACGTCATCTCCGATCTCTGCGGTTTCACCAATCACGATACCCATGCCATGGTCTATAAACAGACGACGACCGATCACAGCTCCGGGATGAATTTCGATTCCGGTGATCCATCTAGCAAACATGGACAGCATACGAGCCGGTACCCTTACTCCTTTATTATATAAAAAATGGGAGATTCGATGAAAGAATATTGCCCAGACTCCTGGATAAGTCAGGACGATTTCAGCTGAGCTGCCAGCAGCCGGGTCATTCTTCTTATAAGTCTGCATCAGTTCTTTGAATGCGCTCATGTCTGCTCCTCTATCTGTTGGATTATAGTTTACTGAATCCTGATTCCAGGTCTTCGATCAGATCTTCGACATCTTCTATTCCGACTGATAGACGAATCAGTTCATCTTTCACACCAGCTTTCAGACGGTCTGCCGAAGGAATTGCTCCGTGTGTCATGAGTGCTGGAATTTCAATCAGACTCTCTACTGCACCTAAACTCTCTGCCAATGTGATGAGAGATAAGCTTTCAACGAATGTCTCTGCAGACAAGCCTTCTTTCAATTCAAAAGAAACCATGCCTCCGAAACCAGTTGTCTGCTTTTTAGCCGTTTCATGGCCTGGATGAGAAGCAAGACCAGGATAGTAAATTTTCTCTACTTTGTCATGACTACTCAAATAGTCGACGATTTTTTTAGCATTTGCTTCAT
The DNA here is from genome assembly GCF_900109325.1 of Alkalibacterium pelagium. Classification (GTDB taxonomy): domain Bacteria; phylum Bacillota; class Bacilli; order Lactobacillales; family Carnobacteriaceae_A; genus Alkalibacterium; species Alkalibacterium pelagium. Next base: position 7,388 of record NZ_FNZU01000001.1, on the reverse strand, counting down.
GTGCTTCCATGCGGATACCAAGCGTTTTTATGCCTCGCTGAATGATCCAGCTGTCCTGAGGCCCAAGAATTCCACCAATAGCATTCTGAAGGAACCCTAGTTCTTCTGCCAGTTTTTCGCTGTTGGTCGTCACAAGACCTGCCACCACGTCACTATGTCCACCAAGATACTTTGATGCACTGTGGAGAACTATGTCAGCCCCAAGTTCAAGTGGACGCTGATTGTAAGGTGTAGCAAAAGTATTATCCACGATAGTAATCAAATCGTGTGCTTTAGCAATCTCAGCAACAGCCTTGATATCTGTTATCTTGAGCAGAGGGTTAGTCGGTGTTTCAAGGAAGATTGCTTTCGTTTCGTCCTTGATGGCTCCTTCGATTGTAGAACTGTCGCTCGTGTCGACGACAGTAAAGGTCAGTCCCAGACGCTTTAAAATTTTGTTGATCAGACGGTAAGTTCCGCCGTAAACGTCATCCCCGACGATGATATGGTCTCCTTGAGAAAACAGGGAAAAAATATTATGCGTTCCAGCAGAACCTGACGCAAAGGCCAGTCCTCTGACTCCGCCTTCCATATCGGCAATCAGCTTTTCCAGCGCCAGACGAGTCGGATTTCCTGTTCTAGAGTATTCAAATCCTTTGTGGACCCCTACTTTTTCCTGTTTGTATGTGGTTGTCTGGTGAATCGGGACATTAACTGATCCCGTCGCTTCATCATGACTGATTCCACCGTGTATAAAAGTTGTTTTCATTCGCATAACTGATCGTCTCCTCATTTGCTTTTATTTGTATATGTTTTTTGATAAATACCGTTCGCTTCCATCCGGAAAGACAGTCACAATCATACTGCCTGCTGGTAACGTCTGAGCTTCTTTGAGTGCTGCGGCAAACGCAGCTCCACTCGAGCTCCCTACAAAAAGTCCATTTTTCCTAGCCAGTTCCTTTGTGTAATAGAATGCTTCTTCGTCTGAAATGGTATAGACCTGGTCGATCCATTCCTTTTTCATGAAAGGCGGGAACGACTCGACACCAATGCCTTCCGTCTCATGCGGTCCAGGCTCGCCTCCACCTAAAATGGATCCTTCCGGTTCGACGACAACTGTTCGGATGCTCTCTGACTGTTCCTTGAAGTACTGAGCAACCCCGCTGAACGTGCCTCCGCTTCCTGCCCCTGCGACAAAAGAATCCGGGTACTCGCCATCTAAGTCATTGATAATCTCAGGTCCCAAAGTTTCATAATAAGTCAACGGATTGACAGGGTTTTCGAACTGAAGCGGGAGATAACTGTTTTCGATCTTCTCGCCTAACGCCTTAGCTTTAGCCACCGCACCTTTGATCCCTTCTTTCGTAGGTGTGTGGACGATTTCAGCTCCCAGGACCCGCATCAGCTCCTGCTTTTCAATGCTGAACTTTTCAGGTACGACGAAAATCAGTTTCAGACCATACGCCATGGCAGCCAGTCCCAGTCCGATTCCCGTATTCCCAGCAGTCGGCTCTATAATCGTTGACTCTTTGTTAATTCTTCCCTCTTTAAATGCTGTATCAATGAGCTTGACACCCAGGCGATCCTTGATGCTTCCTCCAGGATTGAACTGCTCAAGCTTGGCAAGTATACGTGTGTTCTTCGGAAGGTCATAGCCATTGATTTGCATCATAGGTGTCCGGCCGATCAGCTCATTTACTGTCTGTATAATCAAATTTATCCTCCTTTCGTCAAAAAAGCGCACAAGGGGGGGCCCTCATGCGCTCACTCTAATTATTCTAACGGTTAGTGATTTCTTCCTGATCTGATAGTGATAGAAAATATCAGGAGGTTATCGATTTAATCGCCTAGAACATTTTTGAGAGCATGAGAAATAGACTGTACGCTTGTACAGCAACACTCGCTTTGCTTCTCTAAAAATGTGATTGGCACGATCAAACACTCCCTAATCTACTTACTAATAGTTTGTTCACTTCTGATATTAGCATTATCTAAATCTATTGTCAATGAATCCCAGTCTAAAACTAAAAGTCTATCTTTTTCGTATATGCTCTGACTCTAGTATACTTGAGTTATATATCATTTAAGAAAGGAATAGATAAAATGGATACTATTTTGTGGATCGTAATCATCGGTCTGTTCATATTGAGTTTTGTGGGTCTTATCTCTCCCGTCGTCCCTTCAGTACTAGCTGTCTGGGGTGGCTTTCTCATTTATCATTTTTTCATCAACTCAGCAGTCCTGACTTGGGTCTTCTGGGTATCAATGGGCGTACTTACTGTCTTCCTCCTGCTGGCCGACCTGCTTGCGGGATCAATCGCTGTTAATAAATTCGGCGGTAGTAAAATCGGAGAGACAACTGCGACGATTGCCATCATCGCCGGAACATTTATCTTTCCACCATTCGGGATCCTGATTTTCCCTTTTATTGCCGTTCTGATCGTAGAATTCTGGATACAGGATACCTTCGCTCACGCTTTAAGAGCGGCTGTCGGAACGCTCATCGGATTCCTTAGTGGACGAATTGCAGAAGGGATCATTCAATTGATTATGATTACCTGGTTCTTAATCGCCATCTGGCTTTGACTCGCCTGACCTCGACTTTATCATTACCATTACTTGAGTATCTTTCTTAAGAGACAGATAGTCCCCCTCCTGCTAACACCAATCGATGGCAGAAAGGGGACTATTCTGATTTCTAATTAGTACTCCGCAAAATCGTCATATTCTTCATCTTCCTCGTCCTCTTTTTCTTCTTCATGCACTTTACTTTCAAAACCGGCTTCATGATAATACCCGTCAACTTGGGCATCGTCTGTCTCTTTATGATCGTACCTCAGTCTGGAATAAAAGACAGCTTCCGCCATGTTAAGATACGGTCTGACATATAAAGAAGCAATACCCAAGGTGAACACTTCCAGGAGGTACCAGCCGATAAAGGACAAGTGAAGAAAAAAGAGTTCCAGCTTGTGCCCGTCCATCAAATACCTACTTTCTGTTATACAATCGAACGCTGCAGGGTATTCTTCAGTTCCGAGATCCTTTTTGTCCTTAAAAATAAAAAATGCCTGCGAATACGAATAGGTTTTGATGATTCCAGGAATAATAAAGACCAGCGTCCATAACACAATGAACAAGGTCTGAAGAAGCTGGATAAGAAAGACAGGAATAAAGAATCGTCTTGAAAACACTTGAAAAGCATCAGGCAGAGGCTTTATTTTGTAACTGCTTGAGCGGATCATATCGAGTAAGGTAAATGATATCCCTATCGTCAAATATGTTACGAGAAAATTGATCAGTATATTGCCCTCTTCCTCGCCAACAATAATTCTAGGAATGGATGTCAGATCGAATCCATATATGCCGCCAGTCAGCAGAAGACTGATCACAAACGGTACGAGGTAGAGAAGAATGACATCTCTCCATTTTCCACTTAATTCCTCTCTGGCCTGTCTTTTGATAGAGGCCGGGGATAGATAGGTTTCTGCATTCATAGCACCTGCTCCTTTGCTTCAATATGTAAAAACCGCAGACCGCTTTTCGTCAAGCAATCTGCGGTAATCTAATATACTTTGTTACGCTTCTTCGGTACCTAATTCTTTTCTGACGACGTCCGCAATACGGTCGACATATTCATTCACTGCTTCTTCCGTTTCAGCTTCCGCCATGACACGTAGAAGAGACTCCGTTCCACTTGGACGCACCAGAACGCGACCATTTCCTGCCATTTCCTGTTCGACCTGCTCAATGACTTCACTAATTGCCGGATTGGACATGACATTATGCTTGTCCGTCACGCGAATATTGACAAGTTTCTGAGGATACGTGGTCACTTCTTCAGCGAGTTCTGACAATTTCTTGCCTGTCTGTTTCATTACGTTAAGCAACTGAATTCCTGAAAGCAGGCCGTCTCCAGTTGTATGGTAATCAAGGAAAATCAGGTGACCTGACTGCTCTCCACCTAAATTATAGCCATTCTTGACCATTTCTTCCATAACATACCGGTCACCGACTTTAGTTTTTACAGATTCCAGATCGTGGACTTCCAGTGCTTTGTAGAAACCGATATTACTCATGACTGTTGAAACGATCGTATTCTTCTTCAGGCGGCCTTCTTCATGCATGAACTTCCCGCAGATGTACATGATCTTGTCTCCATCGACGATATTACCTAGTTCATCTACAGCAATAAGACGGTCTCCGTCTCCATCAAAAGCCAATCCTACATCTGCGCCTTTTTCCAGTACAAAGTCAGCTAGATAATCAGGATGCGTGCTCCCCACTCCATCATTGATGTTCAGACCATTTGGTGAGGCACCAGTGACATCGAAATCAGTATCAAGATCGGCAAACAGGCGGTTGAGGAGCGGACTTGCTGCTCCATTCGCTCCATCAAGAGCTACATGGATGCCTGACAAATCTCCATTGATCGTCTGAGTCAGGAACTGAATGTACTTCAGAATTCCTTCTTTATATTCTTCAGATGTTCCAAGGCCATCAGAACTTGGGCGAGGAAGGTCATCTCCCTCACGATCCAACAGCTCTTCAATTTCAGCTTCCTGTTCGTCAGAGAGTTTAAACCCATCTGATCCGAAGAATTTGATGCCGTTGTCTTCTACAGGATTATGCGAGGCAGATATCATAATTCCTGCCGTTGCGTTCTGCTGACGTGTCAGGTAAGACACGCCGGGAGTAGTAATGACACCAAGTCTCAACACTTCCACCCCGACAGACAATAGTCCAGCTACAAGGGAGTATTCCAGCATTCTACCGGATATACGTGTATCTTTTCCCACAAGTACTCTAGGGGTTTCCTCTTCAGCGTGCTGAGACAGCACATATCCTCCAAAACGCCCCAGTTTAAAAGCCAGTTCAGGGGTCAGTTCCTTATTCGCAACCCCTCTAACACCATCTGTTCCAAAATATTTTCCCATTGTTCAAACTCCTCATCCTAATAGTCTAGTTATACAGTATCGTCTTCATCTTCTTCAGTTTCATCATCGTCTTCTGCTTCCTGTTCAACAGGCGTCACTCTGATCAGTACATCCACATCTCTCGGGTTACTGTCTGATATCCCATCGGGTAGAGGAATCGGTATGGTTCTGATAGTCGATTCAGTAATCCCCGATACATCTACCTCTACAGAAAAATCATTCATCTCTTCAAGAATACCCGATTCACCAATCACAGTAATCTGTTCAGGTTCTCCTTGAGCAAATTCCAGAGCATACTCATAATCCTCATGAGGCGTGCCGATCTCTTCCAGATTCATTGGAACGGTCCGTTCAGTTCCCTGAACTGGAATCGTCACCTCAATCTGTTGAGGAGAGATATTCACATTAAGTGGATCGCCTGTTTCATCAAGAACCAGGACGTTAAGAAGCATGTCTATATCGTCTGTTACGTCACTTTCTTCCGGCATGACAACTACCATCACATCACTGATCTGTTCCATTGTCGAAGCAGCACCGGATATGGTCACTGTTTCATCAGACAGAACAGGGTCATCAGCAGTATAGCCATCAGCCAGATGTGCATTTTCATTGAATTCGACTCTGACATCGTGTTCTTCTATAACTTTTTCTTCGATCTCCAACGTCAGTTCTGCCGGCATGATGCTGTAATTCAGCTGACCACTCAATCCTTCTGCCTCAAGCTGAACAGTATGACGGCCGGGGCCCATCTGGTTCAAGTCAGGCGTTTCTATATTGAAACTCTGAGTAGCCAACGTCTGTGTCAGCACTGCCTGAGGGCCTTCAAGACGAATCGTTGCTGTTTCCGGAATGCCCGATACGAAATACAAGTCCCGGTCAATATTTATGTCGATCGGCAAATTAGTAATGACTTCCGAGCTGGTGATACTTGCTCCGTCGGTCGGGCTTGTTGACCGAATACGTGACTGATTCTCCAGTGCAACAAATGAAAATAACGTCACGGCAAATATAAGTGCGACTAATTTAGTAATCCACGGGTTGTCCAAATTCAACTTCACTTGCTGGACACTCCTTTCCGTACGGCCTCGACGATCTGCTGCAGCGGTCCTTGTGTTTCTTTTTCTTTCTCTGATTCTACGAGTTCTTTAGTCAAATAATTCAATACTTCGTCCTGCGTCATATCGTTAATCAGGTTCCCTCTTCGAGAAATACTGACTTCACCTGTTTCTTCAGATACGATAATCGTTATTGCATCCGAAACTTCCGATAGTCCGATTGCCGCTCTATGTCGTGTTCCCAGCTTTTTAGGAATGGCCGGACTTTCTGATAAAGGTAAGTAACTTGCAGCCGTCGCAATATTGTAATCTTTTATAATGACAGCTCCATCGTGAAGCGGGGTATTCGGAATAAAGATATTGATCAGAAGCTCAGAGCTCAGTTCTGCATTGAGCGGGATTCCTGTAGCAATATACTCATCCAGGCCGGTTTCCATTTCAATCGAAATAAGCGCTCCAATCCGTCTTTTACTCATATACTGAATCGCATGAGATAGATTATCAACAATGATCTCACTTGCATTAGATCGACGTTTCCGTCCAAAAAGGGAGCCTCTTCCCAGATGTTCAAGTCCCCGTCTGAGCTCCGGCTGGAATATGATAATCAGCGCAAGTGCCGACCACTGGATAACGAAATCTACGACGAATTCTGTCGTATACAACTGGAAAAATACACTGATGACTTTCAGGAGCAGGATTACTCCAATTCCTTTAAGCAGTTCGACTGCTCGAGTGCCTTTAACAATCCGCATCAGCTGATAGATAAAGAAAGCAACGATCAGAATATCAATGACATTCACTGCTGTACGCCAAGCCAGAAGTCTTGACCAGTCAAAATTTGTAATAGAATCTAAGGGCATGCTGCCACCTCCAAAATCTGCACATACACGGAGTAAGTATAACATATATAAGGCTCAGTTAAGCATTTCAAATGTGATTAAATTTAAAACTCTAACTTTTTTCATATTTAAATTGAACTAAACTAATCGTAGTTTAAACTGAAACAAAATGACACTTGTCTCATCTCACCGCATGTATTAAGATTACACCCTGATAAATAGTCTTAGAGTATGGAGAGTCATCACTCAATCATGAAGGTTACTTAAATACAGTCAGAGCTAATTCTATGCCAATCCTTACTGAGATGAGTATCTTTTCCTCCAAATAAAAAGGTTCTACGTCAAATAACGTTGGTAAAGAATAATAAGTAAATGTCAGAGAGTTTATATAGGGTGTATAGCATGGTGGCCTAGGCCACCATGCTATACACTTCTTTTTGTGCATGTTTACGTTGAGATGCTTCTGATTTTAAAGAAAAGTGAATGATAATTCTATTCTTGTAGTTGGCAAAGTTCCTGTAGCCGTAGGCCACACGATTAAGAACCTTGATCTTATTATTGATTCCTTCTATTTTTCCATT